>CASESJ010000013.1 GCA_949290575.1 uncultured Clostridia bacterium | reverse complement strand
CGGCTTGAAAAGCCGCGCGCGCCGCGCTATAATCTATATAAATAAAATTTAAGGAAAAGAGGTATGAAAGGTCAGGCAGTCAATCCGTTTCTTCCGCTGTGGGAGTACGTTCCCGACGGCGAGCCGCACGTCTTCGGCGACAGAATATATCTGTTCGGCAGTCACGACCGCTTCGGCGGCGACAAGTTCTGCATGAACGACTATGTGTGCTGGTCCGCGCCCGTCGACGATTTATCCGACTGGAGATATGAGGGCGTCATATATAAAAAGGAGCAGGACCCTCTGAATGCGGACGGTTCGCACATGCTGTTTGCGCCCGACGTCTGTCGCGGCGCGGACGGCAGGTATTACCTGTATTACGCCCTCGATTTCGTCAGCATAATCTCCGTCGCGGTGAGCGATACGCCTGCGGGCAGGTACGAGTTTTACGGTCACGTAAAATTTCCCGACGGACATCTTCTGTCGACGCGCGAGGGCGAGCCTTACGCGTTTGACCCCGCAGTATTGCGCGACGAAGGCAAAAACTATCTGTATTTCGGCTATTGCCCCTATCCGCCCAGACACCTTATGGAAGTGCCCAAAACTTACACTCACGCGTGGGTGTGCCGCCTCAATGACGACATGCTTACGATAGAGGGCGAACTCAAAGCCGTCGCTCCGTCCTATTCCAATTCAGCTGGAACGGGGTTCGAAGGACACGAGTTCTTCGAGGCGTCCTCGATAAGAAGGGTTGGGGATAAGTACGTGTTCATATGGTCGTCATACTACGGGCACGAGCTGTGTTATGCCACAGCCGACAGTGCGGAAGGACCTTTTTCATTCGGCGGCACAATAATATCCAACGGCGACATAGGCATAAACGGAATAACGGACGAAAACGATTGCAACGGCTATATTGCCAACAATCACGGCTCGATAGAGTGCATAGCGGGGCAGTGGTACGTCTTTTATCACAGGCATACAAACCGCAGGTCTTTCTCGAGGCAGGCGTGCGCCGAGAGGATAGAGATTTCCCCCGAGTGCAGAATAGAGCAGGCGGAGATGACGAGCTGCGGACTGAACGGCGGCGCGCTCGAAGGTCTGGGCGAGTACTCTGCGGGCACGGCTTGCAATCTGAAGAGCAAATTCGGCACAATGAGGGGGGAAGTGCCGGTTGACGGAGTACATCCCTACATAACTCAGGACGCGCCCGACGGCGAGAGAGAGGCGGGCATGCACATAGCCAACTTCCGCGACGGGGCAGTGTGCGGGTTCAAATATTTTTCGCCCTGCGGCGCGAAGAGGATAGGCGTGTCTGTAAGGGGAACGGCGAGGGGTGAATTGCTTGTGACGGACGGAAAAGACGTCTTGGCTCGGTTGCCCGTCAGCCCTTCGGAGAGCTGGCATAAGGTGCGCGGCGACTTCGGTTGTCCCTCGAAGAATTTTGCGTTGTACATAACGTTCAAAGGCGACGGCAGACTGGATATTTTAAGTTTCTGCCTTGAAAAATAGCGTAAAGTTGCCCGCCCGCAAAATTTTTGCGGGCGGGCTGACTAAAAAAATTGATGCGGCATACAATATATAGTGTAAAAAATTAACAGTTCAACAATACATCCGCACACAAAAAAAATTTATAAAAAATACAATAAAACGCTTGATTTTTGAGATTTAATTTGGTATATTATTAAAGCGTTCGGGAGCTTAGCTCAGTTGGGAGAGCAACTGCCCTACAAGCAGTGGGTCACAGGTTCGAGCCCTGTAGCTGGGAATGGCTCAGTGGTAGAGCGTCACCTTGCCAAGGTGAATGTCGCGGGTTCGAATCTCGTTTCCCGCTCCACCAATTCAACCGCACTATTTTTTTATATGCATGCAACAGCAACCGGATGGTTTGAGCGTGCAAAGGCTTCACTTTCAAAGTGAGGTTATGGCGCTATAGCCAAGTGGTAAGGCATGGGCCTGCAAAGCCCTGACTCCCCGGTTCAAATCCGGGTGGCGCCTCCAAAAAAGTGCTTTAAGCGCTGAGCTTAAAGCACTTTTTATTTATTTTGCAAGTATCCCGCAAAGCCCTTAAGGTATTTATTTTTTGTCAGTTGCGCGCTGATGGCATATCTCGCTTTTTCGTTAGCAGAAAAAGAATAAGAGCGCGCGGCAGCGCATAAGGTTAAAATTTCATATCGCCGAACAAAAACAGCCTGCAGAAAAACTTTAAAATTGCGTTCAGGCGACGCTTATTTAAATAGTTGCCGCAATGGACTTAAAATTTTTGGCAGATAGAAACTAACAAAAAATTAACAAAAAAACTGAAAACTTAACAAAAACACATGCCCGAGTGGCGGAATCGGCAGACGCACAGGACTTAAAATCCTGAGGAGTAACATCCGTATCGGTTCAAGTCCGATCTCGGGCACCAACGAAAAAACACTCATTTTTGGGTGTTTTTTCGCTATTTTGAGGCGAAAACGGACTTATTTAAGCCAGTGCGAGGGCAAAAGCCCGATGCCAAGCCGAGGGTGCCCTTTTAAGGGTTTCGGCTTATCTCAAATTACAAAACGGGAGGAAATTTGATAATTTCCTCCCGTTTTGTTATGTTTGGGAAGAAATTGGGAAGTGAAAACTTGCCATATTTGCCTAAAAATCAAGCCTTTTTTGTTGATTTGATTGTAAATCACAAAATATAGTCAATTTTGTTAATTTCTTGCATTAAATACTCTTCCGAGTAGTCGGTGTAGCCTCTGTCAACTCGGCTGGTCTTTACATCGGCGTCGAATTCGTGACCTACCCACTTCATCACGACTTCGGGATTTCTTTATATTGCGTACAAAAAGGAATGTATGGTTAATTCTCGCTTGGTTTTGCGTGCTCTTTGTCTATCAGTTTGTAATAGATATGAATGTTTCTGGGAGCAGGCGGGTGCCAGCGGTTATTGTGCTCCGTCTTTGCGTCGATTGTAATAAACTCAATCAGTTGCAGGCACATTTCCCTCGTCAGTTCGGGGCAGTTGCCGTACAGCTTAATGCGCCTTATGTACTCCTCGACGTCGGCTTCGTCCTTGCTCTCGTCTTGCAACTTTTTCTCCAATGCGGCTATCTCGGTTTGTAGCTTCTGCTGTTCCTTCTGATAGCCTTCACAGAGCGAGTTGCATAAGTTTTCGGGCATCTTCTTCAAGACCTTTTCCTCAAAGGCGGTGCGGATAAGTACATCTAACTCTTCCATGCGCTTTTTCTTGGCGTTGAGCTGTTTAATGTCGGAAGTTCTCGCCGTGACGGAGCGTTTGGACTTGCTTTTAAGAAATTCCTCCCGTGCAGCTTCTTCGTCTTTCAGAACAAAGTCGCATTTTGCGCGAATATCCGCAAGCACAATGTCTTCGATGTCTTTCCTCTGAATGGCGTGGGTAGTGCAGTAGTTCTTGCCGAGATTAGCATAGGTGCGGCAGATGTAGCACTCGCAGTCATAATCTTTGCCGTCCGGCTGCTTTTTCTTGGAATGAACTATCTTCATCTTGTGTCCGCAGTCGGCGCAATAGATAAATCCCGAAAGAGGGTAGTATACGCCGCTACTCGTGCGTTTGGAGCGCGACACCGAACGAGGACGATAGGCTCGTGGGCGTTTTGTTTTACAATCCATTCTTCCTGCGGCAACCAATAGGTGTTGTGGTTCTTGTAGGAAATGGTGGAGCGCCTGTGCTGCACCGTACAACCTTTGTATGTGGGGTCTGCAAGCATTTCCCTGACCGTTTTATGACTCCACCAGTTCGGAACGCGTCTGTTGATTTTACTGCCGTCCTTCTTCGTCCTGTAAAGCGTTGGATTGGGTATGCCCTCGTCCGAAAGCATGCGAGCTATGCGGTATGGCGAAAGTCCCTGTATGCGAAGATTATAAATTCTTCTCACAACTTCCGCCGCAGGTTCGTCTATGATCGCCGTGCGGTTTTCGTCTTCGCCAACAAGATAGCCGTAAGGGTAACAGCCCGAAGTGTATTTGCCAGCCTTCTGACTTGCCTCCAATACCGCGCGTATCTTCTTTGAGGTGTTCGCCGAGTGCCATTCGTTGAAAACGTTCATAATGGGCATCATGTCCATTCCCGTGCTGTTTCTGTCGACGGTGTCTACATTGTCGTTAATCGCAATGAAACGTATTCCGTAGGCGGGGAAGATATAGTCGAGGTATTGCCCTACCATGATGTAGTTTCTGCCGAAGCGGGAGAGGTCTTTCACCACAATGGTGTTTATTCGCCCTGTCTTTGCGTCGTCCAACAGTCTTTTCACCTGCGGACGTTCAAAGTCCGTACCCGAAAAGCCGTCGTCCACATACTCGTCGACCAAGTTCCAGCCGCGCTCCGCAACGTACATTTGCAGAATAAGCCGCTGATTGTCTATGGAGAGCGACTCGCCCGCGCGCTCGTCGTCCTTGGAAAGTCTTAAATAAATTCCCGTGTTATTCAGTTGTCTTTGCCTTGATTGCATTCTTTTACTCCTTTGCATCAAAGCAGCCAAATTCAATGTATGGGTATTATATCACGAAACACCGAACTTGGCAATGCCCTGACGCTCAAATGGTTTATCCTATATACCCAGCTCCCGTTTAGCGCGGTCGGTTGCCAGGGCATAGATAACTTGTCCTATGTAGTGGCTTGTTACTATGTATTTCTTTCCCCTTATTTCATATTCGTTGATGGAAGTGGGGGCAGAGCTGAACTCTGCACACATTTCCGACATTGTCTTTCTCGTAATTTTCCCCTCCGATGTTTAATTTTGTTATAAGAATTTGTTTTTCATAATTTTCTTCCTTTCGCCAAAGTTAGGCGGTTAAGACCGTTATGTGCGGATCTTTCTTTTATATTGCCGCCGCAGCAGCTCTTTCAATCCCTGTTCTATGTTTTCTCTTATGGGACACCTGTGCCGCGGTCGGCTTTTATTTTGTTGTTACTTTCCGCCGCGGTCGTTGCCGCGGCTGTTCGCTTTATAATTGGGCGTTGCTTTCTTCTCCCTCGACTTCTTCAACAGCTCGTCAAATTCGTCGGGGTAGGCGGCAATCATGTCGCTCACCATTCTGAAAGCCGAGTCCTTGCCTTTCCCTAACCTTTCGGCGCGTTGCAGTTGCTCGAATAAATCTGCGGCGTCCTTACTCTTAATGTCGAGGCTCTTTTGCAGAGCGGCATTCTGCGCGCGCAGAGTTTTAATCTCGTCCTCGGTGTGCTTTCGCTTTGTGGGTATAGGTTTGTTCGTCGTGTTTTCCACCGATTTCACTATGCCGTTCAGATATTGTTCTGCTTGTTTCTTTTTAATTTCTGCGGCGGTAGTGGCTCTGCTTATAATTTCATTAGCAGTGTATTCCGCCGCTTCGACGTGCTTTGCCGTGCTGCCTATCTTGCCGCGCTGCAAGCCCCATTTCTTACCTACGACTTCCGCAAGTTCAGTCTGTAGCAGAGAGAGCTTTTTCGGACTGAACAAGTCTTTCGAGCATAGCTTGCCGCCTGTAATGGGTACAAGGTTCAAATGAAGGTGGGGAGTGGTCTCGTCCATATGTACGACAGCGGAAATAATATTTTCCGCACCGTACTTGTCGGCAAAAAACTTTACGCAGTCCTCAAAAAATTCCTCTTGTTTCTCTTTGGGCATATTCTCGAAGAACTCGTGTCCCGAACTCAACACAAAGGTGTTCATATAAATGGCGTCGCTTCGCACCTTGCGCTTTAAATTTAATGAAGCAATGCGCTCGTTTATAAAGTCCATATAACTCTGCGGCGGTGCAATGATATG
>CASESJ010000012.1 GCA_949290575.1 uncultured Clostridia bacterium | reverse complement strand
ACTACACCATTCTATGAAGAGCGTGCGCTCGTCCTTCGGTTCGACAGAACAAAAGTCGCAGGGATGCGATATTCGCAACATAACAAAAACGACGAAAGATATTTAACCTTTCGTCGTTTTTGTGGTGCACCGTAAGGAGTTCGAATCCCTAGCCTTTGGTTCCGTAGACCAACGCTCTATCCAGTTGAGCTAACGGTGCAAAAAATTATTGCGTGTGTCCGGTCTTGCCCGAACAGCCTAATTATTTTACTAAATCAATTACATTTTGTCAAATACTTTTTATTCTTTTTGCCGACAATTTGCAATTAAACTGTCTCAGCTTTTTGAATAATTTTATAAATGTATAAAATCATTCTGCTTTTGCGTCAATTAGGGTTGACATAAAATTTTAAAATGTTATACTACATTGGGTATTCTAAGAGGTGCATTTTTATGTCTTCCGTTCGCCTTCGGCGCGCGCTTTCGCTAACGCAGGGTTCGCTCTTTAAAAACATATTCATTTTCAGCCTGCCGCTCATGCTTTCAAATGTGCTGCAGGTGCTTTTTAATATGTCCGACGTAGCCGTCGTCGGTCGTTTCGGTTCGTCCGACGCGCTCGGCGCAGTCGGGTCTACGACTACCTATGTGGCTCTCTTTACAGGGCTTTTGATAGGCTTGGGAACGGGAATAAATTCCATAATCGCTCAACGCCTCGGAGCGGAGGACGACGAGGGGACTTCCCGCGCGGCGCACACGGCTTTTATAGTCAGCATAGCCTTCGGCATAGCTGTATCCGCTGCAGCCATAGCTCTTGCCCGCCCCGTTCTTTCGGTTATGGGCACTAAGCCCGAATTTATGGACGGAGCTCTTCTTTACGTCTACATATATTTCTCGGGCTCGACGGCGACTTCGGTCTATAACTTCGGAAACGGCGTGTTCTCTGCCGACGGAGATACCAAAAGACCGCTGATTTTTCTCGCTTCGGCGGGCGTGACCAACGTGCTGTTA
The DNA here is from genome assembly GCA_949290575.1 of uncultured Clostridia bacterium. GTDB lineage: Bacteria > Bacillota > Clostridia > Christensenellales > Borkfalkiaceae > Coproplasma. The sequence continues at coordinate 5,461 of CASESJ010000012.1, read as the reverse complement.
AACCTCTTTTTTGTCATTGTCTGCAGAATGTCTGTGGCGGGAGTGGCGACGGCTTCGTCGCTTTCGCAATGGCTCTCCGCCGTGCTCATAGTCGTTGCGCTGTTCAGGTCGGACAGACCGTATAAACTCAACTTCTCCCGCATGAAGCCCGACGCAAAAATCGCCAGAAGGGTACTCCTTCTCGGCATTCCCGCAGGCGTGCAGAACGCCGTATTTCAGGCGGCGAACCTGTTTATTCAGTCGGGCATAAACTCGTTCGACAGAACGGTGGTGGAGGGCAATACCGCCGCCGTAAACGCCGATACGCTCGTGTTTGAAATAATGGCGGCTTTCTATACCGCAGGCACGAGTTTCATAGGACAGAACTACGGCGCGGGCAAGCGCGACAGAATACTTCGCTGCTATTTCATAAGCGTTGGCTATTCCTTCCTTTCCGGACTTGTCTTCGGTCTGTTGCTCTTTGCTTTCGGCGACGTGTTTCTTTCGCTCTTTACGGGCGACGCCGCTGTCATAGACGCGGGCGTTAAAAGACTGGAAGTCATGTGCCTTTCCTACTCGATTTCTGCGTTCATGGACGGCACGATTTCCGCCGCCCGCGGACTTAACAGAACGCTCGTGCCCACGATTATTGTCATGCTCGGCTCCTGCGTTTTCAGAATTTTCTGGGTGTACGTAATCTTCCCCCTGACGGGAACTACTACGCTTTTGTACCTTCTCTATCCTGTATCCTGGACGATAACCGCCGTGGCTGAAATAGTCTATTTCATTTTTGCTTATCGCGGAGCTATGAAAATTCTTCGCCCGTCCCAAGAGAGCGAAAATTGCAAAAATTTGGCAATTTAAGTTTTATTAAACTATTCACGGGGCAGATAATATAAAAATTTGCATTATAACACTTGCAAAGATGTTTAATAAATGTTATAATATAAAAAATTTTTAAATAAGGGGGATATATGGACGACCCATCTAAACCAAGTTGCGCGTGCAAGGAATTGAGATTGCGCGCCCACTTCGTTTTGGAAAGACCTCCTCTCAATTTGTAAACCGAAGCGGTAATTGTTTCACTATCGTTTAAAAAAATTGGAGGAGTATTATGAATCAGATAGTTTTAATTATAATCATTTTAGTCTGTCTTGTGTTGTCGGCTTATTTCTCGGCGACCGAGACGGCTTTTACCACGCTCAATAAAGTGCGTATAAAGACAAAGGCGGAAGACGGCAATAAGAGAGCTAAGCTCATTTTAAAGCTGGTAAACAACTACGACAGATTGTTGTCCACAATACTTATAGGCAACAACATAGTCAACATTCTGGCGTCCTCAATGGGTACGCTGTTGTTTATACAGTGGTGTAACGATCCGGACCTTGCGTCTGTGCTGTCGACCGTTGCGCTCACTATTTTGGTGCTCATCTTCGGCGAAATAACGCCCAAGAGCCTCGCAAAGGAATATCCCGAAACGTTTGCGTCTTTCTCTGCGCCCATTATAAATGCGATCGCTTACATTTTATTGCCCATAAATTTCTTCTTCTCGCTCTGGAAAAAGTTGCTCAACAAGATATTCAAGAGCAAGGAAGACAGCACGATTACGGACGACGAGCTGATGAACATAGTTGACGAGGCGGAGCACGAAGGCGGTATTAACGCTCAGGAATCCGAGCTCATAAAGAGCGCGATAGAGTTCAACGACCTCGAAATCAAGGATATACTTATCCCCAGAGTGGACGTCGTTGCGGTTGATATAAATACGCCTGCAGAGGAAGTATGCAATCTCTTCCTCGAAACGCGTTTTTCGCGTCTGCCCGTCTACAGGGATACTGTTGACCACATAGTGGGCATACTGCATGAAAAAGACTTCATAAAGCAGCGCGAAGAAAAGAATTTCGCGCTTGAAAAGATTGTCAAGCCCGCAGTGTTTGTCGTGGCTACGGCAAAGATTTCCGACGTGCTCAAGCAGCTTCAGAAATCGAAGTCGCACATGGCAGTTGTATCGGGCGAGTTCGGCGACGTTGTCGGCATCGTCACGATGGAGGACATTCTCGAAGAGCTTGTCGGCGAAATATGGGACGAACACGACGAGGTGCTTTCGGATATCTCCCAGATAGGCGAGAGCGAGTTCAAGGTGCTCGGCAGCGTATCGGTGAACGATTTTGCGGACTATTTCTATCTCGGCGACATAGAGTGCGAAAGCCAGACTGTCGGCGGCTGGGTAATGGATATGCTCGGCAAAGTTCCCGCGGCAAACGACATTCTCGTGTACGAAAATCTTACGATTACCGTTACGAGAACGGAGTTCAGACGCATAACCGAACTTCAGGTAACCGTTGCGCCCAAGGAACACGAAGAAGACGAAGAATAATACTTATGCGCACGCCCGTCGTGCGCATATTTTTTTAAAGGCGGCATAAAAATGTTTGTAAAATGCCGCGCATTGTGTTATACTGTATTTACAAAATATAAATGACGGAGATACCATTTATGGCTAAGATAACCAAAGACACTCTTATAGCAGATTGCCTCAAAATAAATCCCAACAGTGCGGCTATTCTTCAGGCTGTGGGCATGCATTGCCTCGGCTGCGCTATGGCTCACGGCGAAACGATAGAGGAGGCTGTGTTCGTGCACGGCAACGACCTCGACGCTCTGCTTGCAAAGCTCAACGAGGGCGTTGAGGACTGATCTGACAATCGACTGTAACTGAGCGCGCCAACGCATAAAATGCGTTGGCGCGCTTTACCATTTATGGAAAAATGTTTGCATTGCGTTGCGGGGCGGGGGTATTGTATAATTATACTGCAAATAAATTCAGGAGGATACATATGAAACGCAATTGCAAATGGCTGTGCGCGCTGGCATTCCTGTCCGCGATGACTTTTGCCGGTTGCGCTACGGTCCCGACCGGCGGCGATGCAACCGACGGCGGAATTACGGAAGGGGAGGAGGCGGTGCTTCCCGACGCTCCCTTAAATCCGCCCGAAGAATTGCCTGACAACGTGCAACCGCAGATTAATCATGTCACGTACATAAAGATGGCGTCCGACGGCGTAAACATACGCAGCGGAGCGGGCACGGGCTATACGTCGCTCGGCTATGCCGAAAAGAATACGCTCTATTCGCTCGAGGGTACGGTAGGCAACTGGTATAAGACCAAATATAAGGGAATGGAGGCGTACATTTATAAAGATTACTGTCTTTTAGTCGAGTTTGAAAAGGCGGATGACGAAGTTGAGCAGGTGATAGACTACGGAACGCGCTTTATGGGCGTAAAATACGTCTACGGTGCGACGCGCTATCACAACGGCAACGGCGTCCTGCTTTCGGGCTTCACGGAGAGCGCGTTCGACTGTTCTTCTCTCATGCAGTACATATTCAAGAAGGGTGCAAACGTCAATCTTCAGGTTACGACGCGCACGCAGGTAGTGCAGGGCAAGACGGTTACGGGCTCGCTCAGGAGGGGAGACCTGATGTTCTTCACCAATGAGACGCGAAAGAACAAAACCGGCGTCGAGCGCATAGGTCATGTCGCGCTCTATCTCGGCAACAACTACATTCTTCACACGGCGTCAGACTATGCCAAGATAGAACAGATTTCGTCTGCGCGCTGGGGATACTACATTCAGTCGCAGAGATTTTTCTGAAACCGCAAAGCCGCAGAGCCCGGAATGAGCTCTGCGGCTTTTCTAATTTATTACAACAATATAATTAATACGCATATGCGTGCGCGCGCACGCGAGGGGCATTTCAGTCTTTGAACATATGAATAAAATAACATAGAAGCCGCGGCGCAGATGCGCCGCGGCTCATTCGTTATTTGTCGCTGTCGGAATTGATAAAATCGTTGGCGGGCAGTTGCGCGTTCTCGCAGTCGACCTGCAACCTCTTGAAGAGGAGCATTAACAGGGTAAATACCGCGGCGCAGACGGCGCAGAGCACGCCCCACCACCAATCGAAGAATACAAAGACAAAAATCATTACGGCGCAACAGGCAACCGCAAGCAGACAGAATACAATTCTTAAAGTTTTATAGATTTCGTGTTTCATATTTATATAATATATGATATCCCGCTATAAAGCAAGCAAATAGCAAAAGGGGAGGAGACAAGGGTGTTACTGAGGTAAAATATGTTAAAAATTCACAAAATATTATATGAATTATCCAAAATAAAAAATTGTCGAAAAGTTTTGCATAGTGTTGACTTAGGGCATAAATACTGATATTATAAACGAGCTGTGTTACGGAGCGGCTGTAAAAAACCGCCTTCTGAGCCGATAAAAAGCATTTGAAAAAATTCAAAAAAGTTTTAAAAAAATGCTTGACAAACAATAACGACTGTGTTATGATAGTCAAGCTGTCGCAAGGAAGTGTCCTTTAAGGACAAGCCAAGCGAAAAAATCAAAAACTTTCAAAAAAAGTTCTGAAAAATGCTTGACAAATTATTAACCGATGTGTTAATATAGAAAAGCTCTCGCGACAGAGCACTGAACGAAGTTCAGTAAATGCAGTTTAAAAATTGAATAGAAGGAAACGATTTTATTTATCGAATTTGATAAAAAGTTTCTGTCAATAACTTTGAAGTACATTAGTACCACAAAGCAAAGTCAGCAAAGATAATGACTAAAATAGTCGAGATAGAGCCACGAACTTAACAAGTTTGTGTTTTATACAAATTAAACTCAAGAGTTTGATTCTGGCTCAGGATGAACGCTGGCGGCGTGCTTAACACATGCAAGTCGAATGTAGTTTACTACATGGCGGACGGGTGAGTAACGCGTGAGCAATCTGCCCATATCTGGGGGATAACAGTTGGAAACGACTGATAATACCGCATAATATCATTTTAGGGCATCTTTTAATGATCAAAGATTTATCGGATATGGATGAGCTCGCGTCTGATTAGCTTGTTGGTGAGGTAACGGCCCACCAAGGCGACGATCAGTAGCCGACCTGAGAGGGTGATCGGCCACATTGGGACTGAGACACGGCCCAAACTCCTACGGGAGGCAGCAGTGGGGAATATTGGTCAATGGAGGAAACTCTGAACCAGCAACGCCGCGTGAATGATGAAGGTCTTCGGATTGTAAAGTTCTTTTCTAAGGGACGAAGAAAGTGACGGTACCTTAGGAATAAGCCTCGGCTAACTACGTGCCAGCAGCCGCGGTAATACGTAGGAGGCGAGCGTTATCCGGAATGACTGGGCGTAAAGGGTGCGTAGGTGGTTTGGCAAGTTAGTAGCGTAACCCCGGGGCTCAACCTCGGAACTACTACTAAAACTGTCGGACTTGAGTGCAGGAGGGGCAATTGGAATTCCTAGTGTAGCGGTGGAATGCGTAGATATTAGGAGGAACACCAGTGGCGAAGGCGAATTGCTGGACTGTAACTGACACTGAGGCACGAAAGCGTGGGGAGCAAACAGGATTAGATACCCTGGTAGTCCACGCCGTAAACGATGAATACTAGGTGTAG
>CASESJ010000011.1 GCA_949290575.1 uncultured Clostridia bacterium | reverse complement strand
TGTCGGGGCGCGAAAGCGTATTCAACAGTCGGCATCACAATAGAATGGCTAACCACCATAGAGCAATGCAAAGTTGCTAAATACGGTTAAGGTCGGTGATACGCGAAAAGCTGTCAGCGGCTTTTTTGCACCCTTTTTCGGATATCGAATCCCGCTCCTTTCGGTGTGGATTAAAGATAGAAAAATAAAAACTCGGAGGAAGATATGAACAATCGACAGACAATCAGACCGCCGTAATTAGGCAAGCAAGATACCAAGCAAACGGCAATCAACAGTAAAAGTGAAAGCCTCTATTCAGCAAGCAACGGGGAGCAAAAATTAAGAGAGTCTCTCCTTATCTTCGATAAGTATAGCTCACTATACTTATTGCGCTTCGCTTCATAAGTTCCGTTCGCCCTTGCAGGGGGCTTTTAACAGGAAAAACCAGAATATTTCGGAGGAAACAGCCATATCGTATTTAGTTTGTAATTTGAAAAAAATAAGAAACGAAAAGAACAAGGTCAATGTAACGCCCATCGAGTTGGAAAACGAGCGCGACGAGAACTACACGCCCGACAACCCGAACATTGACCTGTCGAGGACGGGAAGAAACTATCACACCGTTCATCGGTCGGAGCGTTATATGGATTACATCAACGGACGGATTGCAACGCTGCCATTGAAGCGGAAAGTTCGTTATGACGCCGTACTCATGGGTGCGTTCGTCATCTCGTCGGACGGAGAATTTTTCAATCGGTTAATGCCGTCACAGCAACGGCGGTTTTTTGAAGACGCGACGGAATACTTAGCCGAGAAGTACGGAGAAGAGAATATCATCTCTGCGGTCGTCCACATGGACGAAACCACGCCGCATATGCACCTGAATCTCGTTCCAATCGTTGACCGCAGGTTATGCGCGAAAGAACTGTTTACGCCCAAAACCCTGCGGGAACTGCAATCGGACTTTTGGGAGAAAGTCGGGAAGAAATGGGATTTGGAGCGCGGCAAGCCGGGCAGCCAAGCAAAGCACAAGTCGGTAGCCGAGTATAAGGCGCAGAAGATTTTGGAATCCGCACAGAACGAAGCGAAAAACATTATCTCTGAGGCGGACGGCAAAGCACAGGCAGCGAGATTAGAGGCGGACAGCATCGTATCGAGGGCGGAACAAACAGCGACGAAAGCCAAGCAACAAGCGCAGGAGTATTTGGACGGCGTGATACAATCGGTGGAAGAAGAAAAAGCCAAACCCACACCGAAGAAAAAGAAACAAGCGGAGGAAGAAATCCGGGTACTGCGCACGGAAAACGCCGCCCTGCGGCAATCGCTTAATATTAAGAGTAAGGATGCCTCAGATCTGTTTGAACTATTGCAGAAAGCCGAACGGCGCGCCAAAGGCAAGGAAACGGCGTTCGGGATGGTCAGCGATATGATTGCCGCCTATCCGGACGAGTTCGATGCTTTGCTAAACAAATCACGGGCAAAGAAAGCAGCGCCCTATAATAAAGGGAACAGCCGCGGCTACGACCGCGGCGGCAAATAAAAACTGAATAAAGTTCTCCCTTTCCCGTTGACATCTCTCTCCGAAAGAAGTATAATAGAGAAAAAACAAAATGTTAATACGATAATATGTTTCGGAGGGAATATGGCAAAGACGAAAGCGGAGATCGACAAGAGTTACGAGGAACGGCACAAGGAAGAGAGAAAGGAAAAGTACCTTGTATGGGGAACAAGCGTATCGCGTAAATTCGCGGAGGAAGTCAACGCATTTTTGAAAGAGAACGGCTATACGAAAGTCCGGTTGATAGAGGCGGGGTATAAATTATTGAAAGAGGAAGCCGCCGGGAATAAGAAGGACAAAGCCGAATGAAAGACCTCTTCCTTGTCGAGCGGGGAAAAATATAAGAAGTGCCTCGGCTTCGGATAAGGAGAAACAGGAAAACGAAAACAGCAAAGAATATAACAATAACGGCAGACCCTCGGGTATATTACAGCGAAGAACAGGACGGTACACTATTCAAGTACCGCGAACAGGTCATCGGGAATACGGTCTTTACCGTCATCTCCCGCAATAACAAGAACGCCAAAGCAACGGCGTTCGATATCACAAAACGGCTGATCGAGAGAAATTCCCGTGAGGCTTTCACACCTCAATCGCTTGAAGGTTGCAATTCGGGAGGTAATAAACAATGAATTTGCAATCGACAATAAAATATAAGAAGGCAAGAACAAACGAAGAACAATGGACAGCGCTGTATTGCAGGCTGTCCTGCGACGACGATTTACAGGGCGACAGCAACAGTATCCGAAACCAGAAGATGCTCTTAAAACAGTACGCCGACGAACACCGTTTGCGCAACGTAAAGTTCTATGTAAACGACGGATATTCGGGCAGCAACTTTGACCGTCCCGACTTTCAAAGAATGATACGCGATATAGACGAGGGAAAAGTTTCCGCCGTCATCGTCAAAGACATGTCGAGGTTCGGGCGCGACCACATTCTCGTGGGCTACTATACAAAATACTACTTTACGGAAGCGGACGTACGGTTCATCGCCGTGTACGACCAAGTGGACAGCGAACTCAACCCCGATGACGACATCACGCCGTTCAAGAATATTCTGAACGAGATGTACGCGAAAGACTGTTCCAAAAAGATACGCGCGGTCATGAAAGCAAAGGGAAATGCCGGAAAGCACCTTGTAACGCATCCGCCGCTCGGCTATAAGAAAGACCCAAACGATAAAGAGAAATGGGTAATCGACGAGCGCGGCGCGGAAACGGTACGGGAGATATTCTCCCTGTGCATGAACGGATACGGGCCTACACAGATCGCACGGATACTGACGGAACGGAAAGTCGATACGCCCGTCGTGTACTTCCATAAGCACGGGCTGCCTACTCCATCAAAGATACGGGATGGCTCGGAAATATGGGATCAGAAGTCGGTCGCTGGAATACTCGAAAACCTGGAATACACGGGATGCACGGTAAACTTCAAGACCTATAAGAAGTCGTATAAGTCTAAAAAGCGTATAGAGGCTCCAAAAGAAGATAGGCTCGTATTCGAGAACACGCAGGACGCAATCATCGACAGACAGACCTTCGATACTGTACAGAAGATACGGCAATGTAAGCGGAGGCCGACGCCGATGGGCGAGATGAACGCGCTTTCGGGTATGCTCTATTGTGCGGACTGCGGCAAGAAGATGTATCTGTGCCGTTGCACTACGATGAAACAGGCAGAATACTTCAACTGCTCTACCTACCGGAAAAAGAAGAAAAATCTCTGTACTTCGCATCAGATTACCGTGAAAGCCGTGGAAACCTTGCTTTTAGACGATTTGAGACGGACGCTGTGGTTCGCGCAATCGCAAAAGGAAGAGTTTTTGCGGATGTTGGAGGAAAATTCCGAGGTCAAGACGAAACGGGAGATAAAGGAAAACCTGCGGGAACTCTCTGCTGCGGAGGAACGCATAAAGGCGTTGGATAAAATCATTCAAAGCCTTTACGAGGACAAAGTAGCGGGGAAAGTGTCGGAAGAACGGTATCTGAAACTGAGCGATACATACGAAACCGAACAGGCGGAGCTGACAGAGAAGGCGCAAACGCTGAAAACGGAAATCGAGAAGGATAAGAAAGAAAAAGACCGCATACTCGATTTTCTGTGTTTGGTGGAGAAGTACAGCAGCATCGAAGAACTGACGCCCGAAATCATACGCTCGTTTGTGGCTGACGCCCGAAATCATACGCTCGTTTGTGGACAGGATAATCGTACACGAAAAGCGGAAAGAGAACGGGCATTACAGGCAGGAAGTCGAAATCGTGTATAACTTTATAGGCGCGGTGGAGATACCGGACTTTCTCGACGATGATGAGTACGATGTTTTGAGCTATTAAAAACTGCCTGCATTGTGGGCAGAACAAAGACATGAGAAAAGGCGTGGCTTTCACGCCACGCCTGCTCTCTTTTTCAAAGGGCGCCCTTTACCAATATTCCCTATCAGTATTGCGGTAATTTTGCCTTCCTTTTTTTATTTATCCGTTTTTATATCCGAAGCGGCGAGGCTGTATGCATTTCAAAGTTTAAACGCTTGACATTTTCAAGCGTTTGTTATAGAATATATTCAAATAGACGCAAGGAGAAAAAAATGTCTTCGGACGACGGCTGTAGCAGCGACGCCCACCCAAGAATGAACATTTTAATAAAAAATAACGGCATAACCGCAGCGTAAGCTATGGTTATGCCTTTTTGCGTGTAAAAAACTGTTTTGGAGGTAAAAATTAAAAACATGGATGACAACAAGACAACTTGGCATTCAATGTCGTATCAGGATGCGATGCGACGGCTCGAGACAAGCGAAGACGGTCTGAGCGATGCCGAAGCTGCCGAAAGATTAAAAAAATACGGCGCAAACACCTTAAGAGAGGTCAATCGCAAGAGTATATGGAAGATGATAGCCGAACAGCTTTCGGATGTTATGGTAATCATACTCGTCATAGCGATGATATTTTCGTTTGTGATGAGTTATGTAGACGGCGAGGGTTTGGCTGAAGGCATTGTTATTCTCGCGGTAATCGTCGTAAATGCTACTGTCGGCGTAATACAGGAAAAGAAGGCTGCGGACGCTCTTGACGCTCTGCGCAAGATGACTGCGCCCAACGCAAGGGCTTTGAGGAACGGAGAAGAGAGTATAGTTCCTGCAAGCGAACTTGTGCCGGGAGACATAGTTTATCTTGAGGACGGCGCGATAGTGCCTGCCGACATAAGAATAATACGCGACAGCAATATGTCCGTGCAGGAGGCGTCGCTTACGGGCGAGTCCGTTCCCGTGGACAAAGACGGCGAGGCAATATTGCCCGAAAACGCACCTCTCGGCGACAGGGTTAATATGGCATATGCCTCTTCCGTAGTCATGTACGGCAACTGTGAGGGCATAGTTGTGAATACGGGCATGAATACCGAAGTGGGCAAGATTGCGGATATGCTCAAGTCCCAGGACGAGTTTCAGACGCCCATAAAGCGCAAACTCAATTCGGTCGGCAAAATCCTCACCGTGATAGGCATCATTGTCTGCCTCACTATAATGATAATAGGCTTTACGGACGGCAAGGGGCGCAGCTGGCAGTCGCTCGTACTGCTCGGCATATCGCTTGCCATATCCATAATTCCCGAGGGACTGCCCGCAACGGCGACGATTATAATGGCTTTCGGCGTTCAGCGAATGGCAAAAAAGAACGCGCTCGTAAAGCAGCTGCCCGCTGTCGAAACGCTGGGCAGCGCAACTGTCATATGCTGTGATAAGACGGGTACGCTTACGCTGAACAAGATGACGGTCACACACATAGCCGTGGGCAGCGACTTCGAAAACGGACGCATGACGCCCACGGAGGAGCTGTCTTCGGCGCACGACAAGAGGCATTACAAAGAGCTGCTGAATGCCTGCGCGCTGTGCGTAAACGCAAGCTTTGACCCCGACCGTCCCGGCGAGACGATGGGTGACCCCACGGAGGGTGCGCTGATACTGTTTGCCGACAAGTTCGGTATTGATAACGACGATTACGAGGACGTTCACGAAAGACTTTTCGAACAGCCCTTCGATTCCGAGAGAAAGAGAATGACGACCATAAACGATATGGGCGGAAAGTTCGTTGCTTACACAAAGGGTGCGGTGGAGGAGATGTTGCCGCTCTGCACGCACTTTGCGTCGGAAGACGGCGTCGTCGAGATGACGGAGGAGCTTAAAAAGTCAATACTTGCTCTGTGCAACAGGATGTCGGACAATGCGCTGCGCGTTCTCGGCTTTGCAATGAAGGAACATTCTTCATTGCCTGAAGATGAGGGTGCAGATATTGAATTCGGTATGACGTTTATAGGCGTAACGGGCATGATAGACCCCCCGAGAAAGGAAGTCATAGGCGCGGTCGAGACCTGTCACGAGGCGGGCATACGCGTTATAATGATAACGGGCGACCACAAGATAACCGCTCTTTCGATAGCCAAGCAGCTGCACATATTCCGCAAGGGCAATACCATAGTCACCGGCACGGAACTCGACGAAATGACCGACGAGCAGCTCGACGAGGCGGTAAAGACGGCGGTAGTGTTTGCCCGCGTTTCTCCTGCCGACAAACTGAGAATTATAAAGGCGTTAAAGCGCACGGGCGAAGTGGCGGCAATGACGGGCGACGGCGTAAACGACAGCCCCGCACTCAAGGAGGCGGATATAGGCGTTGCAATGGGTATAACCGGCACCGACGTTGCCAAAGACGCCGCCGATATGATACTTCTCGACGACAACTTCACTACAATAGAGTATGCTGTCCGCGAGGGAAGAAGGGTCTACAGAAACATACAGAAGGTAATTCAATTCCTTGTCGCGGGCAACATATCCGAAATTTTAACGCTCTTTCTGGCGTTTGTGCTCGGCTGGCAGGACCCCATTCTTGCAATTCACGTGCTTTTGATTAACCTTGCAACCGACTCGCTGCCTGCAATCGCCCTCGGCGTGGACCCTGCTGACAGAAATATAATGAAGGTCAAACCCGTCAAGAGCGGCACGCTGTTTGAACGCGGCGTGATTGTTCGCATTGTCCTGCACGGACTGTTCATCACCATAGCCTCGCTCTCGGCTTACTGGATTGCAGAGTTGTGCTACGGTGATACGCCCGAAGCAAAGCATGCCATTGCTATGACAATGACGTTTATGACGCTCGCGCTCTCGCAGCTTGTGCACGCGCTCAATCAGCGTTCCAACTACGACAGCGTGTTCCGTCCCGGTCAGGGGCACAACAAGTTTTTGTATATTGCGATTGCAGCCTCGCTCGCAATAACGGCTTTCGTGTCTTTTACTCCGGGCGTCATGAATTTCTTCAGCCTGCGCTACCTTGAGTGGTATCAGTATGCGATAGTCATCGCGCTGTCGCTCTTCCCCCTTGTGGCGGTGGAGATAAGCAAAATTTTTATGCGCATATGGAAAAAGAGACATACTCAGGCTCTCGCCGAACTTGAAGAATAAAAAATAATCACAAATTGAACGGGCGGCGCATCGGCTTTATCGATGCGCCGCCTTTCATTGCAACATTTTGATAATATTAATCTGTCGTATAACAAAGGGCGCGCGGCTAAAATAGCCGCGCGCCCGCATTATCGGGTCGCCATATTGTTTTAAGAAGGAGAAAAATGTTCGTGTGGATTCAGTTGAGTATCTTTTTCTGATGGCGGACCCCGAGTATGATTATAATACAGACTGCGCAGACGGAAAGCGTGCCGCTACGCCGAAGGTGAGCAGCAGGGCGGGAAGTTCGCCTACGCTTTTGGAGGTAAACAGAAGAACGACGATTATTATGCCGACTGCGAGCAGCAGCACGAAGTTTATGTCGCTCTGCAGATCGTCGGCGTAGGTGTCTATCAGCGAAGTCGATATCAGAATGTCTCTGCCCTCAAGCAGTTCCAACGTTTTGTTGTACGCCGCAACGGAGACGGGGTCGCTGTCGTCGCCCTCGAAAGTTATGTCAAACAGAGCGCACGACCGGCTGTAGTAATCTTCGGTGTTTTCGAACGAAAAACTCTTTACTCCGTCCGGCTCTTTAATCTCCTCGTATATGCGGTCGGCGTCCTCGAACGAGATATTGCGTATCATCAGCCGCGCCGTGCCGTAGGTCGTGAATTCCTCGTCCATTATGTCCAATGCCTGCTTGGTGTCTGTGTCCTGCGGCAGGTAACTTGCAATGCTGTATTCTATTTTTACCTGCGACATTCCCCGGACCGAGTAAATGCACAGACTGACAAAGAGGAGTAGTATGATGTATCTGAATTTAACGATAAAATTTGCGATATGCTTCATTGCGGAAAATCCTTAGATGACCGATAGCTTCGTGGACATATGTCCGCAAAGCTATCGGGTTACAATTTCAGTCAGCTCTTATTTCTTATATTCGGGAGCGTCTTTGCCGGGGTAGAGCGATTCATAGGGGTCCATATTGTTAAGGATATCCATAATCGCCTGACCCGTCTTCTTCATCTTGAAGGGGTTGACGGGAGGCAGCGTCTCCTTGGAGAATGTCTCGATGTTGTTGTAACGCTTGAACGAGGCGAGGATATTCCTTATATCGTAGAACGTAGGCGCAACTTCGAGCTCCTTCTTTGTAAGTCCCGTAAGACCGTACACGGCGTGCATTGCGGTGCGGCAGGAAGTTTCAACCGTAAATACGGCGTCTTCGGGCGTCTCGACGTACTGACCCATGAACGCTAAGTTGGTGCAGCCTTCGGGAATGACCTTGGGTCTGTCGGAAATCTTCCTGGGCATGAACTGCGAGGTGATGTAGGGCATCATGCAGGTGGAAATGTAGCTGTGCTCAAGCAGCTCGTCCTTCATATCCAGCATGCCGAGGTGATACAAAAGCTCGGTCATAATCTCGTTGCCCGTGCATTCGCACATGGGTTTCTTTACATAGTTGCCCACATTTTCGCCGTATAAGCCGTAGCCCCAGAATACTTCGACGTCGTCGGGCTGGTTGGGGAAGAAGGGCTTGTGGTGAAGTATAATCGAAAGGTCCCAGTTTGAGTCGCGTATGGATATTATGCCGCCGTTTCCCGCCTTGCTGCCGGAGACCTTTTCAAGCCTCTCTATGAACTGAGGATATCCCTTGATTGTGGGGAAGAAACTCATCCATTTGGTCTTGTCTATGTCGCTTGTGAATACTTCGGGTCTGCCGAATTTTCTGTCGCGCGCCGCAAGTTTTTCCCATACCGTGAACACGCCGCGGTCTTTGATGTCGCGATTGGTTGCGGCAACCGTATTGTTGTCGCCGAAGCAGGAGTTCTGGCTCATGCTGCCGTTCGTGAAAAATACCATGTCTTCGGGTGCGACGTCGATGATTTTGTCCTTTGTATCCGTGGAAGTTTTAAGGGCTATTACAGTGTTGTTGGCGTCGTCCATTACAATTTCCGTAACAGACGTGCCCATTGCAAAGTTGACGCCCTTGTCTTTAAGCCAGACTTCGATGGGGTGAATTATTGCGTCGTATTCATTAAGGTCGGTGTGCAGAATACCGTGCAGATAGTCGCATTCGGGAGCGAAGTGCACAAATCTTCTGAAATATCTCTTGCACTCTATCGCGCTGTGATAGCGTTTGAATGCCAGCATGTTGTGGAAGCAGTACCACAGGTTGGAGGTGAAGAACCTCTCGGGGAAGTAGTCCTCAATGGACATTCCCTCAAGCTCGCTTTCGGGCATGAACAGAAGGTTCATCATCTTCTGTAACAGCTCTTCGTCCATAGAGAGGTCGTGTATATCGACAAGCTTTCCCTGCTTTTCGATTACTCTGTACTCGGAATGGATGGGGTCGGTATAGTTGAAATCCCATACGTCGTCCAGCACCGTCCTGCCTTCGTGGCGAAGGGAGGGGATTTTGGAGCAGATGTTCCAGAGGTTTTCCATATAGGGCTCAAGCTCTCTTTCGCCCCGGCAAAGATAGCCCTTCACTGCGTCTCCGCAGCCGTCCATCGAGCCGCCGACTTCCTTTGCCGCTTCAAATATAGTTATGTTTTTGCCGGGCATGTGCGCGTCGTCAACAAGATATACCGCTGCGGCAAGCCCCGCCATGCCGCCGCCTACGATGTAGGCTTTTTTGTTCTCTATCCCCGCGGGAGCTTTTGCATTGTACTTCAAGTCATAGATTTTCATTGTGTTTGTCTCCTTAAAAAATTTTTTTGCTTGACTTCAGCTTTCAAGCATATTATAATGTTCTTAAATTCAAAACACAATGGTTAATTTTTCTCGCAATGTATAAAATCATACAAGTGTAATCTATTGTGTCCGACTTTCACCGAACTTTTACAAAATGAGGGAATTATGAAGGAATACAGGAGTGCAATCCGTTCAAGAAACTTAATAAAGAAGGCGTTCATAGAGCTCGTCGCGCAGAAGGATATAGGCAAGATAACCGTAGTCGACATAGTGAATGCTGCGGACATAAGCAGGAATACATTCTATGTGCATTACAGCGACGTATTCGCCGTTCTGGAGGATATAGAAAACGGAGCGATAGCCAAGCTCAATGCGTATCTTGATGAGGCGATAGAAAAGCGTCAGTTTTATAATCCCTTGCCGCTTCTTCAGAATTTTCAGAAGTTTATAGAAATAAACCTCGACCCGATAAAAAAACTTTTTCTTAACAACAATTCCTATGGCTTTATAGAAAAGGTCAAAAAGATAGTTGTAAGTCGGGTTCTTGACAATCTGGGCGACGTATCTATAAAGGATACGGAGGGCTTTCTGGTACTTCTCAAGTGTATAGCGAGCGGCTATATCGACCTTGTGAGAATGAGCCTCAAAGGGGAGGCGGACTATACTCTTACAGACATCACCAACCGTATCAACGATGTGTTTGTGCACGGAATAAAGCTCTATTGCTGAAAGGGTGAATTCGTATTCATAATTGCAATTTATAATTAAAGGATGGAAGACATGTTTTTCAGACTTGCTTTTTTATTTATGCTCGGTTCGGTAGGCGGCTGGGTGATCGAAGTTTTTTTTCGCAGATTTTTCAGCCTCAAAAAGTGGATAAACCCCGGATTTCTGAACGGACCGTATCTTCCGATGTACGGCTGCGGCACGGTGTTGTTGTATGCCTCTTGCCTTATGCCGTTGCCCAAGTGGGGCATAACGCTGTTGCTCGTAGTGATACTCACTCTGCTCGAATATATAACGGGCATTATATTTATAAAGGGAATGAAGATAAAGCTGTGGGATTACACGAACAGATGGGGAAATATTCAGGGGATAATCTGTCCGCTGTTTTCCCTGTTCTGGGGCATAATCGCCGCCGTCTTCGTATATCTTCTCTTCGAGCCGTTACATATCGCTGCGGAGTGGGCGGCGGGAAATGTCTGGATATTGTTTCTGATAGGAATTTTCTACGGCGTATTCTTTACAGACCTCTGCATAAGCTTCAACGTATCGCTCAAAATCAGAAAGGCTGCGTCGCAGCTCAGGACGGCGGTGCATTACGAAGAGCTCAAGGCGGCAATCAACGAGCGCAGAAAGCGCAACCGCGAGCGCATCAGATTTCTGTTTCCTTTTGCGGGCGCGTCCTTCAGAGATGCCGTAAGCGAATGGTTAGAGAGTAAAAAAGCATCTCTCCGCGCCGCGCTTGAACATAAAAGCGACGATGACGACAGGGACGAGAACTGATTTCGCCGTCGGCAATATCAGCCTGTAAAGATGGTCAGGTTGGTAATAACCGAATTATTTTAAGCCCGTTTCAAAAGTTGAAAAAGCTCCCCGTTTTCTTTGCGGAAAACGGGGAGCTTAAATTTTATGGAGATTTGTGTGAGTGTTCTGTTTTATATATAAGTTGTCTTCTTGGCTTTCAGAATTGTATGCGCCACAACAGCGGTGCTTCGCCGAAAGCCATAATATGTATGCACATGACCAGAGTATCGATAGCAATCAGGCTGCCCAGCGCAATGGCGATGATTTTTGCCGCCTTAAAGTTGGCTCTTCGTCTTAAAAGACCTAAAAGAGGTCGGTAAGCAAATTTGAACAGCAGGAACGCTCCGAAGCCGTAGCCGAGCGAGGGGATTAAGCCGGCATACTGTGTCACCTGAAAGGGCAGGTCGCTGTAATTCCACAGTTCGACGCCGAAAAACACGTCCCACATATTTCCGACGACAAACTCGCCTGCAAAAACTGCAAGACAGATTACGGCGAAGGCGACAAGGTTGGATAAAATACCCGTCAATCTGGTTTTTTTGATGAATACCCTGCGACCGAATATTGTCAGGTCGTCGGCGTCGCCGAATATGGCGGCAAAGGCAAAGGGTATAAGAGCATAGGGAGATATGAACGGCAATGTGTGAAAACGCGAATCTATCGTGTGGTCGGTTATAGCTTTTACAATATTTTCCGCTATCCAGCCCAGCAGCGCGGTGCATATTCCGAGTATGCCTAAATATACAACTTCTACGCCAAATATTTTAAGACGTTCGGGATGAGCGTCCGTGTTGTCGGTCGGCAGAGTGCTCTCTCCGTCGACTTTATTCTTTTCAAATTCTTCCGTAGACATGTCTTTTGATTTGTTCCGTTGACAAATTTAACTTAATACAGTATAATTATATGCAACACATGTTGCGTAATAAATTATATTTGATTATACTGTTGCTGACAAGCATATTTGACTTATCATAATCTAAAAGCAACAATTTCGGGGGATTTGTCGCAATGAGGACGAGAGATTTTTCCAAGGACTGTTTTTTCAGGGCGCTTGTGTCGCTTTGCGCTGACTACAGTTATGAAGAAATTCAGACTTCGCAGATATGTAAGGAGGCGGGGTTCAATCGGAGTACGTTTTACAGAGCGTATAAAACGAAGGATGACATTCTGCGCCAGCGTGCAGACGCGCTCTTGCAGCAGTATCGCGAGCATTGTCTTAAAGAAAAGTACAACGATTATCAGAAGAGCAGATATCTGTTTTCATTCTATCGCGAGCACAGCGAGATGCTGCTTTTAATGTACAGAGCGCATTTATTTGACGAGCTGAGGAAAATGGGGGTGGAAAATTTCCCTGAAAATACCGAAAAGGAATACGGCGACTATGAAAAGACATTTCTTATAAACGGATATCTCGGAGTGCTGGTTCGCTGGATAGAAGGCGGAATGAAGGAATCCGACGATTATATGGCGCAATGCGTATCGAGCCTGTGTTCAATGAGAAAAGCATGAAATGCATTTCATGTTTAATGAATGTGAAAAATATGCCGCCATCTTTAATTAATGAGCAACTAAAGTGCAGACAAACAAAAATACTGCCTGAACATTATGTTCAGGCAGTATTAAACTTTAATTATTATGTTTGCGTGTAAATTTTCAGAGGTTAAAATTTTAGCCGTTCTTTAGTTATAACTCTGTGCCGAAGTTGTATGCCTCATCGGAAATTATATATCGGAGGTTGTATTTCTTGCACATTTCAAGATTATATTCATTGTCTTTAATAAGCTTTTCCTTAGTGCAGTAATCGTCATTTGTCCTCTTTTCAATGGCGGAGGCATATTTAAGTATATCGCAAAAATGCCTTTCAATATATTTGCGGCTCATAATCAGACAAAAATATTTTATGTTTGCCAGATATTCGGGTGTAAAATCTTCTGCCCAATCAAAAGGAATATAACAGCCCTCTATAATCAGGTTCTGCCCGTTTTCAATCGCGGTTTTTACAATTTCGCGCACTATCGGCCACAGATATTCTGTCAGCTGGTCGTCGTTTTCAGGCGTAAGCTGCGTGTTTCCGCTGCGTATAAGCCCCATCTTAAGATGATCTATGGAAAGATACGGAAAATGATACTTTTCAAGCAGTCTCTGCGCCGCAGCTGTCTTTCCCGTGTGAGAAGCCCCGCCGATGAGAATTATCATGCTCTTTCCCCCGTAAATTCAATATTAACAATAAAAAATTAATAAAATTATACCGTACTTTTTGCGGTTGTCAAGTCTGTGCGCAAAACCTGGGCGAAAATAACTGTCAGACGGTGACGGTTTGAATTTCATAAAAAGTCTTATTTTGCAGACAATATCACAATGCAGACGGTTAAGGCTGAGCGTATTTTTTACGCATTTGACATAATCGGTGAAAGATGGTAATATGCAGGTATGAAAGATACTATAAAGAAAAATCCGCGCACGGCGATAATTGACGTCGGCGGAGGAATGAGGGGAATATACGCTACGGGCGTGCTGGATACCTGTCTTGAAGAGGGAGTAAGTTTCGACCTCGGCATAGGCGTTTCGGCAGGCAGTGCAAACATAGCCTCCTTTCTTGCGGGGCAGAGGGGCAGAAACTTCGTTTTCTACACCGAATACGCCATGCGCAAGGAATACATGGGACTTCTGAACTTCATAATTAAAAAGAATTATGTCAATCTTGACTACGCATACGGCACTCTGTGCGCAGCCGACGGAGAATATCCTCTCGATTATCCCGCGCTTGAGAGCAATAAATGCCGATTTATCGTGGTGGCAACAAACGCTCTCGACGGCAGCGCGACCTATTTTACCAAAAAGGATATCTCGCAGGATAACTACGACGCTTTAAAAGCTTCGAGCACCCTGCCGCTCGTAAATCAGCCGTATGTTGTAAACGGCGTGCCCTATTACGACGGCGCGCTCTCCGACCCCGTTCCCGTTAAGAAGGCGGCGGAGGCGGGCTGCGAAAAGATTGTACTGCTTCTCACAAAGCCCAGAGAATTCAGAAGGGACGCCTCTGCAGACGCAAAGACGTCGGCAAGGCTTGCAAAAAAGTTCCCTGCGGCGGCGGAAGGGCTCAGATTGCGCGCCGAGCGTTATAATTCTTCTCTCGATTATGCGGAGGAGCTGGCAAAGCAGGGCAGACTGCTGATTGTCGCGCCTGACGACACATGCGGAGTAAACACCCTCACCCGCGACAAGGACAACCTTGTCAGACTGTACGAAAAAGGCATTGCCGACGGACACGAAGTCTTCAGGTTTATATCTTCCTGATTTTACTTGATTTATATAAAATAAAAGCCGCCGCTGAGGCAACTCAGCGGCGGCTTAATTTAAACTCTTAAAGCGCGTTTTGCCTGTGCGACAATGCCGATTAATACGTTTTGCGGATTGCGTTTCGCCGCGCCTTGCATTTGCGGGCAGATGGGGGTGTTGTTGTCTGAACAGCTTGGGTTTTTGGTGCGTGATAAAATATTTTTTTGCGCGCCTCAGGTCGTAAAAAAATGATAAAAATGAACAAATTAACATAAAAATAGTTTAAAAAATCTATATTTTCGTTATTTTCAAAAATTGAAAAAATATAACACAAAATCGTTGACATGATTGTGGGTTAGTTGTATTCTTGTATTATGGGCAGTGTTTTGAATGTCCGTGATAATTGATATTTTTGTAACAAATCAGGGAGGAGCGTATGAATAAAAGTAGGATTAAAAGACTTGTTGCTTTACTCATTGCAACGGTGAGCGCATTTTCTTTTGCCGGTTGCGTCAGTCCTGGCGACGACGGCAAGACGAATGAAAACGATTCTGTTATAACAGGTCCCGATCAGGTAGGCGACAGCACAGGTTCTGGCGACAACACAGGCTCTGGCGACAACACAGGCTCTGGCGACAACACAGGTTCTGGCGACAACACGGGCTCTGGCGACAACACAGGCTCTGGCGACAACACAGGCTCTGGCGATAACACGGGTAGCGAAACGACCGACCCCGACCAGGGCGGCGAAACGACCGACCCCGACCAGGGCGGTGAAACAACCGACCCCGACCAGGGCGGCGAAACGACCGACCCCGACCAGGGC
>CASESJ010000010.1 GCA_949290575.1 uncultured Clostridia bacterium | reverse complement strand
TCCGTCTTGTGATATTTTTCCATGTGACAAACCAAATAGCTTATTTCATTGTCCTCCTTGTTTTTTCTGATTAAAAGCCCTCGGCAGAGCGAACGGTACTTCGCTTGCGAAGTATAGTGAGCTATACTTCGCGCTCACGAAGTGGAAGAAGTATCAATAAACCAATTCACGTTTGCTTGCCGAAATCAGACTTTTGATTGTACTGTAATTCCCATTTGCTTGCCTGATTTAAGGCGGCCTGATTGTCGTTTGCTTGTTCATTTTTTACCTCCTGATCTGTTGATTTTTTATCTTTACCCACAAGCAAAATTGTGGGTGCGATAGCCAAAAAAGAACGCAAAAAAGTCGCTGATGCTTGTAACGCGATCACCGACTTAAAACCTTGTTTAGCTGTAAGCTCTATGGTGGTTAGCCATTCTATGTAATTTTCGGTTTATTTACTTTCGTTTTCGCCTCGGTTATCTGAAAATTTGTACGCTAAAAAACCCCATCAAGGCGCGTCCAAAAATGCGAGATATTTTAGGCTTGTTCGCTAAAAAATTGTACAACAATAAAAGCCTTTCATCGCACATCTTTTCCTAACGAAGGTGATAACGACTTATTTCGAAAAGACTGTAACACAAAATAAGCCTGTCTTCGCTCGAAGAAAGACAGCCATTTAACGGAGCTTTCTCAAATAAACAAAACACTATAAAGCTCCATTATGGCTCGTCTTTCAGACGGCTCGGGTACAGCGCGTTTCTCGCTGAAATCCATACAGAGTATTGCGCTCTGCGGCGCAGTCATGTCTGCGCTAAACTCCCTCATAGGGGGGAAGTATCCGCACTCTAAGGTACGGCAAAAGAGCACAGGCGATACTCCGCTCAAGTCGATACCTTTGACGCAGGCATATGTGGGCAGATATCTCAAGGTTTCCATCGAAACCAAGACTATACGCTCCGACTATGCAGAGCCCGTAATTGTAATAAGCGATACTCCCGTCGCTCAGCAGGGCATAACGGTTGCCAACCAGCTTACCACAGATTTCTCGACCTTCTCCACCGCGGCTCAGCCCGAGGTTATAGAGGGTATGTGGTCTGTCGACGGATACATCCCCGCAGATACTCAGCCCGGATATATTCCTCTCGACGGCACGGAAGTCAGCACCAAGTATTCTGCCAAGGTCAACAACTGGACGTCGACTTCCAATGACGCGTGGGCATACGGCACAGGCGCGAAGAACGGCTTCCTCGACTACAGCGGTATTTATCAGGTACAGCGCGGCGCAAGGCTCAGGTATACGCCCGTCGGCGATGAGTTCGGCGATATGGACGTAACGCTCAAAGTTGCGCCCGGCAAGACGGCTTCGCAGGGCTTCGGCTCGGACTACCAGTATATGGATATAATGATTAAGTTCGACACCGAAACTCTCACCGGCTACGGTCTGAGAATTTACAGAACGAGCGGCGACAGCTGCGAGTTCGTACTCATGCAGCACGCAGACGGCAAGAGCAAGGAGATATGCGAGCCCGTTCGTTCGTCGGCATACCTCACCGAATGCACCATACACGTCTGGACGGAGGGCAACAAGCTCTTCGCGCATATCGAAAGCAGTCAGCCTCAGTCCGAGGCAGCGGCGGCAATGGGATATGCAGAAAAGGTTGACCTTACCGCGGACATCGTTTCCAACACCGAAGGCGGTTTCTGCCTGCTCCATACGGGTACCGTAGGCGACAATGCCACCTATATCGGCAACATCGATATAAAATGGAACTGATAAAACTCTGATACGCCGCATTGCCACGGCGCGGACCGTGCCGCACGACTTTCAGTCGTGCGGCACTTTTTTGTGCAAATACGCGCTCGTACAGATTGAAAAATTGCAAAATCGCTGATAAACTGATGCCGTTTGCCTTCAATTCTACCGACGGTAGAGAGCGCGGAATAAGCGGTAGAGAGCGGAAATCCGACGGTGGAAGGCGGGGTTTATAACGGGGAGAACAAAACGCAGACGTAGGTAGTATTTTATGGGGGAATAAGGTTATAATATAAGCGTAAGTAAAAAAGGAGGCGGACGGAATGAACGATACCGTACTCGAAAACAAGGGCGCGCTTGCGCGCATAACAAAACAGCCTTTATACGGCAAGGGGGAGGAACTGTTCAACGCAATCTCTCACATAGTGGGAGGCGGTCTGGGCGTGATATTTCTGGTTGTGCTCATGACGGTCGCGTCGTTTGACTCTTCGCCCAACAAGTATGCCGCGGCGGCAGTCTATTCGCTCAGCATAATTATTTTATATACAATGAGCTCTCTCTATCATTTCCTCCCTCAGGGCAGGGCGAAGAGGGTGTTCAGAATTTTCGACCACTGCACAATCTTTCTGCTCATCGCGGGCTGCTATACGCCTTTCTGCCTCATACCTTTCAGCGGCAGCGCAATCGGCTACGTCATTCTCTGCGTAGAGTGGGGTCTCGCCGTGCTCGGCATAACGTTCAACGCCATAAATATGCACTGGAAGGCGGTCAAAATTCTTTCGCAGATTGCGTATGTCGTAATGGGCTGGATGATTATCCCCGCCGTGCCCCTGCTGCTGCAGACGGTGACGAAAGCCTGCTTCGTCTGGCTGTTGACGGGCGGAATATTCTACACCGTCGGCATAATTTTCTTTGCGCTCGGCTCAAAGAAGAAGTATATGCACTGCGTCTGGCACATCTTTGTGCTCTTCGGCACAATCTGCCAGTTCTTCAGCATTCTTCTACTCATGTAATAAAATTTGCGCCGCCGCAGGCATATCATATGCCTGCGGCGGCTTTTTTTGTCCGCGCCTGCGCTTGCGCAGAGGGGAGATAAGTAGTATAATATCTTTGTAATATGATGACTGTGCGCGCAGACGCGCTTTTCAGAGGTTAAAATGATACATTCGCTCAGCGGCGGCGTCATAAGCGACGACGAACAACTCACATATGTCTTCGTGTGCGCAGATGACGGCAGAAAGCGTTGGTATATCTGTCCGTTCTTCGGCGTGAGCGAGGGCGACAAGGTAAGCGTAAATATGGACGGCGTCACTCTGACCGCAGAGGTGACGCGCGTAGAATACGTCACCAAAAAGACGGCTCCGTGGCCGGTCAACCGCACCGCGGAGGTGGAGGCGATTGTCGGCGGGTCGGAAACCTGAATTGCATTCCGAACTTGACAAATATCTGATATGTGATATACTTTAGAAGTAATATTTTGTCGGAAAGAGAGAAATGAAAACTATTCTCAACAAACAGAGGCTGGACAAGCTTCTCGCATACGTGCGGACGGCGTTGTCTTCATACTATTTTATAGCCTTTACGGCGGCGTTTACGCTGCTTTGTTACTATCTCGGCTGGGATATCGTCATTATCTGGTATATGGCTCTGTGCGGCGCGGCTGTGCTCCTTCTTTTGAAGGACGTGACGCCGCTCATAACCATATTTCTCTTCATGAACATAATGATTTCCGTTCAGCATTCGCCCACAAACATGGGCGGACAGATACCCGACGAGTATTTCTTTCAGACGGCGATAGTGGCGCAGATAGGCGTGGCTATCGGCATATTCGCCGCGGCAGGCGTATTCAGACTTGCGACGGCGATAAAAAACCGCACTCTCAGGTACACCCCCGCGCTCGGCGGACTGTGTCTGTTCGCCGCGGCAATGCTTCTGAACGGCATAGCAAACGACAACTACGACCCTATGAACGCACTCTACGGTTTCTTTATGGCGTTCATGTTCCTCGGCATCTTCTGCATCGTCATCGGAAATATAACCATCGGCAAGGATACGTTCATGTACATTGCGTGGGCGTTCATGGCTATAACTTTCTGCATGATTTTAGAGCTGGGCGTCGCATACCTTACGTACGACAATCTTTGGGTGGAAGGCGGACTTAATCGCGAGGCTCTGCACTTCGGCTGGGGCATGTACAATACCATGGGCATGCTCATAACCATCTCTGTGCCCTCGGCTGCGTACCTTTCCTACAGGTACAGATACGGTTACTTCTTTACATTCTATATGATAGCCCTCACAGGCGTCGCGTACGCCACTATGAGCAGACAAGCCATTCTGTGCTGCACTGTAGTAACGGCTGTGTGTGCGTTGCTCATTCTTATCAAGGGCAGACATAAATTGATTAACGGCGGCATATTCCTTGCCGCTCTCGCCTGCGGAGCGGGCGTTGCGTTCATTTACAGAGATATAGTCAAAGAAGTAATAGATATGCTGCTCAAAAACTTTATGAGCGGCAGCGGCAGAGACGAACTGTACGAGCTTGGCATGCAGGCGTTCAATTCCTCGCCCATATTCGGCACGGGTTTCTATCACGACCTCAAGAACGACCCCGGCTTTATAGGACTTTCTATAATGCCCGATATGTATCACAACACAATCGTCGAGCTGCTCGCCGTGGGCGGCGTATTCGCATTTGTGACCTATGTCATACATCGCGCGCACACTGTAATTTCTTACGTGAAGAACCCCACCGCCGAGAGGACTTTTGTAGCTGTCAGCATATTTGCGCTGCTCATATTAAGTCTTCTTGACAATCACATCTTCTACATACTGCCCACGCTCGTTTACAGCACGCTTGTGGCGGTGCTCATAGGTTCTGAAGATGTAAAAAAAGACGTCGGCTTATAATTTTGGTTGACGGCAAAATGCAATAATGTTATAATGCGGAATACATACCAAATCTGCGTTAAAGGGCGCAGACAAAGGAGTTTTAATGGAAAACGAAGAGCACGTAATTTCAATAGGCGAAATCTTCAGGGTGATATTTAAGAGAGTATGGTGGGTTATCGGCGTAACGGCTGCGTTCCTGCTCATATTTGTTTTTGTCGTGCAGTTCTGGTACAACAAGAACAATCAGACTTACACCGTGGGCTATGAAATTTACTTCCCCGGCATGAATGACGGATATTATCCCGATGGTGCGCAGTACAGGCTTGACAACGTCACCAGCGTAGAGACGCTCACCGAAATAAGGGAGAGCAATAAGGAATTCGACGGTATCAACGTCGAAGAGATGGTGGAGAAGGACGAAATCAGCATAAATAAAGTTGCCGTAACGGCAGAGGACAGTGCCACAGGCGTTGCGCAGTCCTATATAACGCTTACGGTCTCCGCAAAATATTTTAAGGACAACGACCAGGCGGCTGCGTTTATCCGTGCCGTTGCTGCGTATCCCGTAACCCACGCGCTCGAGATAGTCGAGACGCTTAAACACGATGACAGCCTCGTAATATACGACGCGAGCTATACCGACACTTTCGATAAAAAGATAAACCTGCTCACCGAGCAGCGCAGCTATATCCTCTCAATGTACGACAGTATGATTTCAACCGTCACCACAAACGGTTCGTCATATATGTTAAACGGCAAAACGCTGGCGCAGTACCGCGCAGAGGCTGCCGCGATTTTCGACGGGGATGACCAGAACGATGTCAACTATCAGCTCGACATAAATCATTACGTGCTCGATTATGAAACTTTCAGAAATAGCGTAGACGTAAAGATAAAGTCGCTTGAAAAGACCATTCAGAACAACAAGAACATCATTACTGCGGCAAAGGCAGAGCGCGATGAACTCATAAAAGATCTTCAGGACAGCGGACAGACTTCCATAACCGTAGAAATCGCACCCTTCAACAACATTATTGCAGAATACACCGAGACAAACGCAAAGCTCACCAACCAGATTGACGAGCTGGAGGCGACAAAAGAATGGCTCAAAGGCAAAGAGGATGCCCAGATACAGGCAGACGTCAATTCTTTCCTTGCAGTTCTCGACGGCTTTAAGGATGAACTCAATGTCGCCACAACGACTTTTACAACAGTTTACAAGCAGTTCTACAACGAAACCTGCACCGTATCCTTCAGAAGCAACAAGATTGAGGCAGAGGGCGGCATAAACATAATACTCGCCGCACTTATCGGCGCGGTTATCGGCTTTGTAATCGTAAGCATAGTCATTTATATAATCGACATGCCCAAGTACCGCAGACAGAAGGCTGCCGCACTCGAGAGTGCGCAGAAGCCCGAAGAAACTCCTTCGCAGGAGCCCGAAGCGGACGAAAACAAGTAAATAAATCGCTTACGCCCCGCGGAAAATCCGCGGGGCGTATTTTTTCGTATATTCAAATTCGTATAAGGCGAGGCGACCGCGCACAGGCACGGTCGCCCCGTTATCGTAAAATCGGATAGCGGGAGGTATCAGGCATGTTATTTTTATCAACCATAATTTTATTTAACATATTGACTTGAATTTATAAGGTATAGTATAATTTACCTATGAACGGCAGGACGGGTATGCGCATATTCACAACCATAATAAATATTTTTCTTGCGTGCGCGGGAGGGGTAATTTCATATATCCTCACAATATTTCCCTCTGCGGTTGCTGGCGGAGTTACTTTTGCCACGGGCATATTCGCGCTGGTAACTCAGCTGCTTATAATCATAGTGTTCATAATACAGTCCGTATCGCGGCGTCGCTCGATTGCAGAGTATCACATGGTGCTTGCAACATTCTTTTTAATGCTGTATCTGCCGCTGTCGCCTGACGCATTCGGGTTTTATTCCTATATAAACTTTCCGCTTTTTTATGATGTCGCAGATATAGCGGGCAATATCTGCTTTATCTGCGTCAGTCTGTCCGTGCTCAACTGCATACGCACAGACTATTGTCCAGCAAGCTCAAAAGTGCATTATTTTCTCATTGCGGCAGTCGGCGGACTGTGCGCGGCGGTGTATGCCGTTCTGTATGCTGACAGACTTAAAATTATCGTGCATGCAGCGTATGTGCTGGTGCTGTTTGTGTACTATTCCATACTCAGGGCGCGCATCTATAACAAAGGCAGCGACAACGAAACTTTCATATTCATATCGTTTATTCTGTTCTGCATGATCGGCATGCATACGGCAAACGTGCTGGTTTATTCCGGGCTTGTGCGCCACACGGGCGGCATTACGGTTGCGTATATGTGGGCTTGCATTTTCAGTTTTGCGTCGGCGTATCTTGTTTTTTTCATAAAAATCGACAGGGTTGCCTGTGCCGCTACAGAGTATAAAATGCAGAATGACCGCCTCAAAATGCAGGTGCTTATGGGGCAGGTCAAGCCGCATTTCATCTTCAATGCCATGGAGAAGGTTAAATCAATGTATCACCTGAACGAGAGCGCGGGGGATAAATGTCTCGATTTGTTCTCGTCGTATCTGAGGGAGAGCCTTGCGCTCATGGATACCGAAGTTATTCCGATAGACAGGGAATTGCAGAATATATCGCGCTATATAGATTTCATAAATACAGACCGCGAGCGACCGTTCGAGGTCATTTACGACATAGATTATTCGCGTTTCTGCGTGCCTGCGTTTGCTCTTCATCCGTTCATAGAAAATGCCGTCAGGTACAGCGGCGTGGACGAAAAAGAGGGCGGAATAATAGTCATTTCGACAAGACGGGACGGAGAATGGGCTGAACTGAAAATTACGGATAACGGAGCAGGGTTCGACGTGTCGGCAATAAAAGAGGGCGCGCACGGCATAAACAACTCTGTCGAAAGGTTCAGACTGCTCATGGGGGTAAGTCCCGTCATAACGAGCGAGGCGGGTCGCGGTACGCAGGTACTTATCAGAATAAAATGCAAAGGCGGGAAAGACTATGAAGATTATTGTGGTTGACGACGAAATGGACGCGCTTTCGGTGTTTCTTAAGGAGATTATCGGCGAGGAGGACACAGAGTACAAATTTTTCCGCGACGACGAGGAGAGCATATTGAGCTATGTCGCCGGGCATGCGACGGACGCGGCGTTTCTCGACATAAATATGCCTAAAATAAACGGAGTGGAGCTGGCGGAAAAACTTCTGAAAGTTTCGCCGGACATGAAGATAATTTTTATAACAGGGCTGTCGGTTACGGAAAAAGATTTACCTTTAAGCGTGCAGAAAAACACCGCGGGATTTCTGTATAAACCGTACAGTGCCGACGCGCTGTCGGTGTTGTTCTCGCGCATAAAGGAAAAAAAGCGGGTGCTGCGGGCGATAATGTTTGATACATTCGACTGCTTCATAGAAAACAAAAAAGTAAACTTTTCCTCTTCCAAGTCGAAGGAGCTGTTCGCGCTTCTTTTAGCGTACAACGGCAAAACTCTGACGATGAGTGATGCAATATTTCACTTGTGGCCGGACAGGGATGTTGAAAAGAGCAAGATATTGTACCGCGACGCCGTCTGGCGTCTGAGGAAGACGCTGGAAGATATTTTTATCCCCTGCGTCAAGTGGGGCAGAGCGTCCATGACGCTCGACAAATCTTTCATCTCCTGCGATTACTGGGACTTTCTGTTAACGGGCGAAGGCAATTACAACGGCGATTTCTGCCGCCCTTACGAGTGGTCGGTATCCTATCTCGCCATGCTGGACAAAATAGCCGAAAAACGCCATTGAGCGGCACATATATGCCGTCCAATTCAAAATAATCAGCTTATTTTATAGCTGAAAATCGGCGAGTTGTTCTTTTAAAATCTAAATGCAATCAATAAAATTGAGCGCAAAAAAATATACGGACCGAAGTCCGTATAAACCAGAAACACAGCGAAAAACAAATCCGCCAGTTTTAAGGGCGGCTGTTTTGTTTGGTGGAGCTGCGGGGACTAGTGCCTTGAGCGGCACGCACGATTAACAGCCCAAGCCGAGGGCTGTTAAGTCGGCGGTAGAGCCCGCCGACCTGCGCAAACTGAAGTTTGCTTGTCTCCCCGCAAGTCCCCAATGCACCTCACCGGGAAAAACAAAAAACCGCCCGTTTTAAGGGCGGCTGTTTTGTTTGGTGGAGCTGCGGGGACTTGCACCCCGGTCTTACGGTATTCAAGCGAGCTTTCTACATACTTATTCAGCCTTTAAATCTTTCAGCCGCGCACGCCGACCGACGGGCTTACGCGACGGGCAGATTATCTTTTACGTCTGCGGACCGATAATCAATATTCCGCAGAAGTGCCGCATAAAATACGCCGCTTCTCAACCTGCGACAGAATTGAGGGCGACGGACCGCTTATAAGTTAAGCAGCGCAAGCGTAGCTCTGAGCACCGAAGGTGGGGAAAGCTACAACTTTAGAATTCTTAGATTCTGCGTTTAAATTTAATTTTCCGTTTTTACAAAGCCGAGCCTTTGGTATGCTTACTTCGTTCTCCTAACGCAATCGAAACTGAAACAGCCCCGTCCACGCGGAATGCTACATATATATTATAAACAGACATCGGCAAATAAATCAACCAAAACAGGTTAATTGTCAATATTTTAATTGACGGCTAAATAAAATAAAGGTATAATACTATTCGCTTGACGAATAGTTGCGCTTAATTTTATGTAAAGGCGGTTAAATTTAGCAAGGCGATATCCTTACGCCTTGCGAGACCGTGGGTGTAACCCACGACCGAAATTATAATAAAATTTAATAAACAAAAATCGAGGCGTAGCGCAGTTTGGGTTGTGCGCAGGTTGCGGGACATGAGGACGAGCGAGGAATTCTCAAAACAGCGGACAGCCGCTGTTTTGCCGAGCGAGAGGAGTGAGCGCAAAGATAAAGGTGCGAACGGTGACCGAGCAAGGCGATATCCTTACGCCTTGCGAGACCGTGGGTGTAACCCACGACCGAAATTATAATAAATTATAATAAAATTTAATAAACAAAAATCGAGGCGTAGCGCAGTTTGGGTTGTGCGCGTGTTCGGGACATGAGGACGAAGCAAGGCGATATCCTTAC
This sequence comes from uncultured Clostridia bacterium, assembly GCA_949290575.1. Taxonomy (GTDB): domain Bacteria; phylum Bacillota; class Clostridia; order Christensenellales; family Borkfalkiaceae; genus Coproplasma. Next base: position 14,060 of record CASESJ010000010.1, on the reverse strand, counting down.
GCCTTGCGAGACCGTGGGTGTAACCCACGACCGAAATTATAATAAAATTTAATAAACAAAAATCGAGGCGTAGCGCAGTTGGTAGCGCGCATGGTTCGGGACCATGAGGTCGTGGGTTCGAATCCCGTCGCCTCGACCAACAAAACAGCAGGGCAACCTGCTGTTTTGTCATGTAAAAAGAGCGTATGCGACGGGAGTCAAGGGCGGGAGGCGTTTTGCGGTAGCAAAACTGTTTACTCAGACAAGCAGGAAATCTGCAAAGCAATAAAATTAAACTTAACGGTGCAGTTCAGCGTTAATCGGGGCGCGTCGCTAAAGGCATGAATTCTGTCGTTTCGACAAAAAAGCAGGTTACTCAATTTTGTAACCTGCTTTTATTTGAAAAATATACAAAAAAAAGAGAAAGATTATGTGTCTTTCTCTTTTTTAATCTGTCTGTATACCGTCCGTCAGCTCTTCAAAAGTTATATTGTATAGCTTTAATATCTTAATTATATTGTACAATGAAGGCTCGATTTTGTTGCATTCCCATTCGCTTACGCGTTGCTGGGTAGTGTCCATTTTTCGGGCAAATTCTTTTTGGCTTAGCTTATTGATTTTTCTTATTGCCTTTAAATTCTCGCCAAAACCTTTCATATAAATTATTATACACTTAAAATAGTGTATTTTTCTTAACATACACTAATATTAGTGTTACAATATTTAAAATTCTAATGCAGGAGAGTAAATATGAAACGGAAATTCGCTTTAATTTTAGTTTGTTTATTGACAATAACTTTTTTCAGCTTTTATGGTTGCGGGGGCAGTAATGATGTCACAGATGAGAGCGTTACAGATAAGTCTGACAATGTTGTTGAGTCGCCTGATGACGAACAAGATTATTCTGACGACGAAAATGACAATAAGCCTGAAGAAACTCCTGACGCATATGAACAGCTTTCTGTCAATGAAAAATTCTTTTTCGATGCGTTTAAAAACAAAATCAGTTTGTTTAAAAATCCGGCTTCGGTAAAAATAATAAATATTGTCGGAAGTTATTATAATCAATCATATTTTGATTTCAGTATTTCTGCGCAAAATTCGTTTGGGGCTACTATAAGCGAGGGATATTTGTTATTTACCAAGTTGTGGACTGCACCTGATTCTGAAGAAATCAAGTACGGAAATTACGGTAACACGGCTTTGGCAGGCATGATGATGTCATATAGTGATTTTTCCGATACGACATTTTTCTCTGCATATGCAAAGCTGTCTATAATTGACCCCGATACGCAGGATTGCGATAATTATACATACTCTGTATCTAAAATTAATAATGCAATTAAAGAATATCAGGTTGAAAACGGATGGCTTTAATCAAACTTATTTGCCATATATAGTTTGTGATTTATTCGTAGATATTTATAATTCAATTAAAGGAGCGCGGGCACAAAATGTGCCCGCGCTCTCATTCTTATTTCAGTAAAAATTTATGTAGCTTTAAATCAGTTTCCTATAGAAGGAAGGCTTGCAAAGCCTCTTTCAAGGTCCTTTTCGGTGGGGATGTAATCTTTCATCGTGCCCTCGTTGAACTGCTTGTATGCAGCGAGGTCAAAATAGCCCGTGCCGGTCAGACCGAACAGAATTACCTTCTTTTCGCCAGTCTCTCTGCACTTTATTGCCTCGTCCATAGCAACCTTGATTGCATGGCTCGATTCGGGCGCGGGCAAAATGCCTTCGCAGCGCGCAAACTCTTCTGCCGCCTTGAATACTTCGCTCTGCTTTACCGCTCTGACTTCCATGTATCCGTCGTGGTACAGCTTGGAGAGTACGGGGCTCATGCCGTGATATCTCAGACCGCCTGCGTGGTCGGGCGAGGGCATGAATTCGCAGCCCAATGTGTACATCTTGGCAAGAGGGGTAATCTTCGCACTGTCGCAGAAGTCGTATGCGTACTTGCCGCGCGACATCGAAGGACAACTTGCGGGCTCGACGCCAATAAATCTTATGTTGTTCTTGCCCTGAATTTTATCTGCCATATAGGGTGCTATCAGTCCGCCGTAGTTCGAACCGCCGCCCATGCAGCCTATGACCATATCGGGAGTTACGCCGTACTTGTCGAGCGCGGTCTTGCTCTCGAGACCGATTACGGACTGGTGAAGAAGAACGTGGTCGAGAACCGAGCCCAACACATAGCGGCAGTCGGGAGTTTTTATCGCCGTTTCGACGGCTTCGGCAATGGCGCAGCCCAACGAGCCGCCCGTGCCTGGGAATTCCTTTAAAATTTTTCTGCCCGCCTCGGTTGTGTCGGAGGGGGAGGGGATGACGTCCGCGCCGTAGGTGCGTATGACTTCCTTGCGGTAAGGCTTCTGCTCATAGGACGCCTTGACCATGAATACTTTGAGGTCAAGTCCGTAGAACGCCGCCGCCATAGAAAGCGCGGTGCCCCACTGCCCTGCGCCCGTCTCTGTAGTTATGCTCTTGAGCCCCTGTTTTTTTGCATAGTAAGCCTGAGCCGCAGCCGAGTTGAGTTTGTGCGAGCCCGACGTGTTGTTGCCTTCGAACTTGTAGTAAATTTCGGCGGGAGTGTCGAGCAATTTTTCAAGGAAATAAGCCCTGATGAGGGGGGAGGGACGGAAATTTGTGTAGAAATTGCGGATGCCTTCGGGAATTTCAATCTCTTTGTCCGTGCAGTTGAGTTCCTGTTCGACGCACTCCTTGCAGAACACGACTTCGAGCTCCTCGGGCGTGCAGGGCTTGCCCGTAGCGGGGTTTAAGAAGGGTTCGTGCTGTTCCTTCATGAACGCTTTCAGGTTGAGCCAGGTCTTAGGCATTTCCTCTTCGGTAAGATAGGTTTTGTAAGGGATTTTTGCAGACATAATTATTACCTCCGTATGTCCGTTCGAGAATTTTTAATAGCCTGAAAACCGTTAAAAAAACAAAACACGGGTAAATCCGTTTGGGACGAATTTATCCGTGTTGCCACCCAATTTCACAGCTTAGGAGCCGTCTTATTAACAGGCATCTGACAATGCCCTCTTTCTGTAACGGGAAAGCCCCGTCGGACGCTACACAGGCTTAAACCCTTCACATCCGCTCTCAGTAACCCATTCATCCGCAACAACCGCAACGCTTCCACCATCCGTCGCTCTCTTGACAGGTTGCTATCCGCAGATTACTTTTTACTTCAACGATTTAGTCTATTAAATTACCGTTATTATACTATCCGTATTCGCGCTTGTCAAATATTTTAATGCAAATTTTTTGCATATTTATGAAAAATTTTCTCACGCGCGTCTGCGCGCACTAATATAATAATCGTGCGCGTTTTTATATGAAATGCTAAAAAAATTTGAGTTATACTATCTCAAAAAGAAAGAGCGCGGGCACAATTTTGTGCCCGCGCTCTTGCATTTTTTATGAATATCAGTTCATTTTTGTCAGTCTTTCGGCGGTCTGTTCGAGTTCCTTGGGAGGAATATTCTCGTCAGAATTCTTTACAGCCATATCGACGAACGCCTTTGCCTTGACGGGGTCGATTATCGTGCCGACGCCGGCAACGCAGCCGCCGGGGCAGCCCATGCCCTCTATCATATAGCCGTTATATTTGCCCGCCTTTGCGAGGGTGAGTATCTTTTTGCAGTCGGCAAGTCCCTCGGCGTGAGCGATTTTAACATCGGTTTCGGGGAAGTATTCCTTTATGCACTTTTCGATGGCGCATGCGACGCCGCCCGCTACGGCGTAGCCGCGTCCCGCGCCCGAGGCGTCGGTGTTGAGTTCGCCGTCTTCCATAGCCGCGGGGTCAATGCCGCGCGCCGAGAACATTGCGTTGAGTTCTTCGAAGGTGAGCACGAAGTCGACAAAGCTTCTTATCGTGCGTCTGGAAGCTTCGAGTTTTTTTGCCGCGCAGGGACCTATGAATACCACGCGCGCGCTTTCGTCCTTTTCCTTAATCTTTCTCGCGGTTGCGACCATGGGGGTGAGTTCCTGCGAAACTTCCGCTACGAGGTCGGGGAACTGTTTCTTTGCGAGCACCGCCCATGCGGGGCAGCAGGAGGTGAGAAGGAAGGGCAGTTTGCCCGTTACCACTTCGTGCACGTAGTGATGAGCTTCGGCAATGCAGCCCATATCTGCGCCTTCGGCGACTTCATATACGTCGGCGAAGCCGAGTTTTTTAAGCGCGGTCTTGATTTTTGCAAGGTTTGCCTTCGGACCGTACTGACCTGCGATGGCGGGAGCTACGGCGGCGACTACTCTGTCGCCCTGCTTGATTGCCTGTACGAGCTGGAATATCTGCGACTTATCCGCAATCGCGCCGAAGGGGCAGGCGGACATGCACTGTCCGCACGCCACGCATTTATCGTTGTCTATGTGCGCTCTGCCGTACTCGTCGGAGGAGATGGCTTTTATGCCGCACGCGCTCGCGCAGGGGCGGATTTTATGAGAGATTGCGTCGTAGGGGCAAGCCGCCTTGCACCTGCCGCACTTTATGCACTTGCTCTGGTCGATGAATGACTTGCCGTTGACGATGGAAATCGCGCCCTTGGGGCAGCTCTTTATGCAGGAGTGCGCAACGCAGTTGCGGCACATATTCGTAACTTCGTATTCGTTGTCGGGGCATTTGTCGCAGGCAGAGGGTATGACCTGCATGAGGGGCGGTTCGTAGTATTTATCCGCAATGTTTGTGCCCGCAACGCCCGCCGTGACGTGCACGGGCTTGTTCGCGGGGCGGAGGGAAAGTCCCATTGCAAGGCGCACGCGCTCTGCGGCAATCTGCCTCTCGCGGTAGACGCTCTCGCGGTAGATGGGCTCTTCGTTGGGCGTTATTATGTAGGGAATTGCCTCAATGTCGCCTAAAATATCTTTGGAATCGAAGGCGACTTTAGTCACCTCTTCAAAAATTTTTTTGCGAAGGTCTGTAACTACGCTCTGACTTTTCATATTTATATGCTCCGTGTTTTTTTATGGCAGAATTATAACACACGCCCGTTGCATTTTCAACCCCTTTTGTGCAGGAAATGACATAAAAATGTGCACTTTTGAATAATTTCCCGCTTGTTACAATTTTTTTACAATCTTATTGCTTCGTCACCCCCGTCGCGGGGTTGTAAAATGTTGCGGCAGATGGTACAATTAATAAAAATCAAGCTTTGAAAGGAGTGCTCGCAATGAAGGATAAGGTGTATATTCTCGAGGATGACGCCTCGATAAGCGGACTTGTCAAAGTCGCGCTCGAAATGAACGGCGTCGACTGCCGGGCATTTGCCACTTGCCGCGAGTTTATGTCGGCTCTCGGCGAAGGACTGCCCGAGGTCGCCCTGCTGGACGTGATGTTGCCCGACGGCAACGGGTTCGAAGTGCTGCGCTCGGTCAAGGCGAAATATCCTTCGGTCTGCTGCATAATGCTCTCCGCCCTCGGCAAGGAGGAGGACAAGGTCAACGGGCTCAACCTCGGCGCGGACGACTATGTGTCCAAGCCCTTCTCCGTGCTCGAACTGACGGCGAGGGTCAATGCCGCCTTGCGCCGACTGCGCCGCTCATCGCAGCTCGTCTGCGGCGAGCTCAGGCTGGACGGCGACACAATGACGGCTTACCTCGGCGAGAGCAAACTCGACCTCAACCGAAAGGAGTTCGAACTTCTGAAATACTTTATGGAAAACGCCGGCAGAGTGCTGACGCGCGAGACGCTTCTGACCGAAATATGGGGCTATGAGGCGGGCGAAACGCGCACTCTCGACAACCACGTGGCGAGGCTGAGAAAGATGGGAATTTCCAACCTCGAAACGGTGTTCGGCGTGGGATATAAGCTGAACAACTGAAAAATGCGCCCGCCGCTCACGCGGCGGGCGCGACTTGAATTGACGTTTTATGCATACTTTGTATAAGTTGCGCACATAACCATTTGAGCCGCCTTGCGGCAGGGAGAATTTTATGCGTTTCCGCATTCTGTGGGTATCCCTTCTGATTACCACATTCGCAATAATTTTGTATTCGCTGGTATCGACGCAGATATTTTATAATCTGTCGGTCAAGAACAGCGAGAGCGCGCTCTCGGTCTATATGAACGCTTTCGACGGCGAAAAGTATGCGCCCGACGACGAGGGCGCGAGGGCGTTTTCGCTCGCGCTCGACGGCGCGAGGGTGACGATACTCGACGGGGAGGGCAACGTCCTCGGCGAGAGCGAAGCCGACAGCATAGAGACCGACCACTCCGACAGGGAGGAGGTCAGAGAGGCGATAAAGAGCGGCGAGGGCTTTGCCGTGCGCTCCTCTGACACACTCAATAAAAATATGGTCTATTACTGTCGCGCCGTGCAGACGGACGGCGGCACAATTCTCATACGCATCGCGCAGTTCTGCGAGAGCGAGTGGGCAATGTACGCGCAGTTGTTGCCCTCGTTTGCGGCATATATGGTCTTCGACGTGCTGGGCTGTCTGCTGTTCACATATGTCGCCACGTATTTCATAATGCGCCCCGTAGAGGCTCTGACGCGCGAAGCCGCGACGGGCGGAAGAGTGCAGACGGGCTATTCCGAGCTCAAATCTCTGGCGGAAATACTCAACGAGCGCAACCGCGACATAGAGCTGAAGGTTTCAGAGCTTGAGGAGGAGAGAAAACTCGTCGAGCGGGCGCAGAACTCCAAGGATGAGTTCATAGCCAACATAACGCACGAAATGAACACGCCGCTGACCTCCATAAAGGGCTATGCAGAGCTGCTCTCTTCGGACCTTCTTGACGAGGAACACAAAAAGCAGGCGTACAACACCATAGTTTCGCAGGCGGACAGGCTGACAAACCTCATTGCCTGCATAATCAATTACAGCGAAATAGACAGCGACGACCTGCCTTCATACGAAGTAAACCTCACTGAGGCTGCGCGCGAGATGATAGCCGTGCTCTCGCCCGAGGCGGAGCAGAAGGGGGTTAAATTTATAGACGAGACGCAGGACGACGTCATAATAATGAGCCGTCACGAGCGCGTAAATCAACTTCTCGGCAACCTCATGCGCAACGCGGTCAGGTACAACAGGGAGGGCGGCACTGTCACGGTGCGGCTGAACTTCAGCAGGCTCGAAATAGAGGACACGGGCGTTGGCATTGCGCCCGAAAATATGGACAAAGTCTTTTCCCGTTTCTTTACTGTGGATAAATCGCACAGCGGCAAGAACGGCGGCTTCGGTCTTGGGCTTGCGGTGTGCAAAAAGATATGTACCCGCTCGGGCTGGCGCATAAGCGTGGAGAGCGAGCTGGGCAAGGGCAGCAAATTTACCGTCGATTTCGGTTTAAGATAACCTCAGGGTGCAAATAATAACTTTGAATACCTGCGAAAAAAATCTGATGTTTTACACTTTTGTTACACATCTTTGTAAAAATTTGTTACAAGCGGTTGTTACTATGTGTGTGACATCAGAAATTGATAAAGATTTTTTTTCAAGGAGTATAAAAAGTTATGAAAAAACTGACAAAGGTAGTTTTAAGCTCTGCCGCAGTTGCGGCACTCGGTTGCTCTATGGCGTTTTCGCTGACGGCGTGCGGCGGCGGAGAGACGATAACCATCACGGGTTCTTCCTCGGTTACGCCCATAATGCAGGTGCTTGCTGCCGAATACGAAAAGGACCACGACGTCAGAATTAATATCTCGCAGTCGGACTCCGGCGCGGGCGTTAAGGATACCATCGACGGCAACAACGACTTCGGCATGGCGTCCCGTCTGCTCAAGGACAGCGAACTTTCGCAGGGCGTCAGGGGCGAAACGCTGTGCAACGACGGTCTCGCGCTCGTGGTCGGCAAGAACTGCTCGGCTACGAACATCACCACGGAGGAAGTTTACGCACTCTATAAGAACAACACCGCGGCGTGCGACGGCGTCATAACGAGCGCGATAGGACGCGGCGCGGGTTCGGGCACCCGTTCCTACTTCGACGAGCACTTCGGTCTCGAGGATGGCTATCATTCGGCTGTCGGCACTCAGCAGGAGACGGGCAACGTTATCGAGGCTCTCAACGGCACGACTTCGAGCATGGGATATATCTCCTACGCCTCGCTTGCGGCAAACGCAAACACAATAAAGGCACTTTCTCTGGACGGAGTTGCCTGCACGCTCGAAAATATTTTAAGCGGCAGCTATGCCCTTCAGAGACCCTTCGTAATAGTTCTCAGCGAGAACAGAGAACTCTCCGATGCAGCACAGAGTTTCTATGATTTCATCATGAGCGATGAGGCGCAGGCAATCATAACTGCGGAAGGCTGCATTTCCATAAAATAACAGAGGCGACGGTAAATTCTGATGAAAATTGCAAAGGTCAGAGAGAGTGCCGCCGACATATTCAACAGGGAAAATATCGCAAAGGCAGTGTTTATTGCCTTTGCGGCATTTTCCATTGCGGCGGTATTTCTGATAATAGGATACCTGCTGTACACCAGCATACCTGCATTCAACGAGACGGGCTTTTTCCACTTCATGTTCGGCGAGACGTGGAACTCCAACAAGGAAGTTTACGGCGTACTGTGCATGATTGTCGGCACGCTCGTCTTAACGCTCTGCTCGGTGCTCATAGGCGGACTTTTAGCCGTATTCACGGCGGTGTGGCTGGTTTTCTATTGTCCCAAAAAGGTTAAAAAATTCTATATGCAGGTCGTAAACCTGCTCGCGGGCATACCCTCGATAGTATACGGTCTTTTCGGCTACAGAATTCTTCTGCCCGTACTGCGCGCAATGGGCGCGCCCGAACCCGGCACGGGACTTCTCGCGTCGACCATAATACTTTCTGTAATGATACTGCCCACGATAACTTCGATAACCAAAAACAGCCTCGAAAACGTGCCCATGAACTACTATGAGGGCGCGCTCGCGCTCGGCTGCACCAAAAATCAGGCTGTATTCAAGGCTCTGCTGCCCGCGGCAAAGAGCGGCATAATCTCCGCTATAATCCTCGGCATAGGCAGGGCGGTGGGCGAGACAATGGCTGTTCAGATGCTCGTCGGCAACGGCTCGGGCTATCCTTCGGGCTTTTTCGCGCCCTTTACCACGCTGTCCTCAAACATAGTGCAGAACTGGGGCTACGCCGAGGTCTGGAACGGCGATTTTTCCGCGCCCACGCAGCGCAATTATCTGTTCGCGTGCGGCTTTATCCTGCTCGTGATAATACTTATCCTCAACCTCAGCCTGCTGCTCACGAAAAAGAACAGCAACGCGGGCAACCGCTGGTTCTCCCGTCGCTTCCGCGAGGGAAACATGCCCGAAAATCAGCTCAAAAATTACAAGCGCACGGGCAGCGTTCAGGACGCGCTGTGGATATTCTCCTGGGTAGTGGCTGTGTTCGTGGCGTTCGCTCTGCTTGCGGTCATCGTGCTCGTGTTCGTAGGCGCATTTGCGCCCTCCGCGCTGCCGGGCGGCAGCGGCGAAAGCGCGCTCACTTTCAAATTCCTGTTCGGCAAGAGCAGCAATGCGCAGATAACATTAGTCCCCGCAACCATCGCCACGCTCATGCTCATAGGGCTCGCCCTTCTCATAGCCCTGCCCCTCGGCGTCGGCGCAGCCATATATCTCAACGAATACGCCAGAAAGGGCAGCAAATTCGTAAAGACGGTAAGGTTGTTCATAGATACTCTTGCGGGCATTCCATCGATTGTATTCGGCATATTCGGCTATGTAATGTTCTGCTCTTCGATGAATATGGGCTACAGCCTGACGGCGGGCAGCATTACGCTCGCGCTCATAATACTTCCGACTATCATCCGCTCGACGGAGCAGTCGCTTTCCGAAGTGCCCGACAGCATGAGAGAGGCGAGCTACGCCCTCGGCGCGGGCAAGCTCAGAACAATCTTCCTCGTCGTGCTGCCTCAGGCAATAGCGGGCATAATCACGGCGGTAATACTTTCGATAGGCAGAATTATAAACGAGAGCGCGGCACTCATATTCACTGTCGGCAGCGCGGCTACGTTCGTGCCCCTCGGCTACGGCGACAGCTCTGCAAGCCTCGCCGTGCTCGTGTGGAGGTTTATGAGCAACGGGCTCAACGCAAACGAAGCTTTCGCTACTTCGGCGGTGCTGCTGGTGCTCGTCATCGTGCTCAATATCGCCGTCACTCTCGTGGAGTGGGCATACAGAAAGAAAAATAAGGTGTGAGGCAACGGAAAATTTTATGAACTTCAATTTCTTCAGAAAAACTTCGTCCGTCGCGGAGAGAAAGAGCGAGGACGAAAACAACATAAACAACTCTGCGCAAAGAGAGAGGGAGGCGGGCAAATCCAAGAGGATAGAGCCCTTCGAAATAGGCGAGGACATCGCCATTTCGGTCAAGGACATGAACCTCTATTACGGCAATTTTCACGCCCTCAAGGATATAACCATGCAGTTTCCCGTAAAGCAGCTGACCGCGCTCATAGGACCGTCTGGCTGCGGCAAGTCGACGCTTATCAAGTCGCTCAACCGCATGAACGACCTCGTGGAGGGCTGCAAAATTACGGGCGAGATAAAGGTGGGCGATACCGACATCTACGACAAAAAGACCGACCTCGCGAGACTTAGAAAGAACGTGGGAATGGTCTTTCAGCGACCCAATCCCCTCGCGATGAGCGTATACGACAACATAGCTTACGGACCGAGGACGTTCGGCATACGCGCAAAGAGCGAGCTGGACGGCATTGTCGAAAAGTCGCTGCGCGGCGCGGCAATGTGGGAGGAGATGAAGGACCGCCTCGGCAAGTCGGCGTTGGGACTTTCGGGCGGACAGCAGCAGAGGCTTTGCATAGCCCGCTCTCTGGCGGTCGAACCTCAGATACTTCTGATGGACGAACCGACCTCCGCGCTCGACCCCATTTCGACGGGAAAGATAGAGGAGCTGTGTGCAGAACTCAAAAAACAGATGACCATTGTAATGGTCACTCACAACATGCAGCAGGCGTTCAGAATTGCCGACAAGACGGCGTACTTCCTGCTCGGCGAGATGATAGAAATGGACGATACCAAGGTCATATTCTCCCGCCCCAAGAACAAAAAGACTGCCGACTACATCAACGGCAGGTTTGGCTGATTTGAGAAAATCTGCCCCGAGGCAAGCGGCGCGGACTTCCTGCAAAGGAAGTCCGCGCCGCTTTGAAATTGAATATAAAGGCGGGCTGACGCCCTGAAAGAGACGTTTTTTCGTGCGGGAAAGCGGTTTTTTAAATAATTTTTGCCGCCGCGCCGAGGCGCGGCGGACGGGCGGACAAAAAAATTGATATTTTTTATAATAAAATTGATATTTTTTTATCATTTTAATGCAAAAGAGCAATTATTTTTTTAAAGCACTTGAAAAGTTTCTTAAAGTATATTACAATATAGAAGTTGAGTATATAAGCATCAAGGAGGAACACGTTTTCTATGGCAAAAAAGTATTGCTATCTTTTCAGTGAAGGCAACGCAGGCATGAGAGAGCTTCTCGGCGGCAAAGGTGCAAACCTTGCGGAGATGACCAAAATAGGTCTTCCCGTACCCCAGGGCTTTACGATATCGACGGAGGCCTGCACGCAGTACTATGAAGACGGCAGGGTAATCAATGCAGATATCCAGCAGGAAATTATGGACTATATCGACAAGATGGAAAATATCTGCGGCAAGAAGTTTGGTGATAAGAAAAATCCCCTGCTCGTATCCGTGCGTTCGGGCGCACGCGCATCCATGCCCGGCATGATGGATACAATTTTAAATCTCGGTCTCAACGAAGACGTTGTCGAGTCACTCGCACAGCGTTCGGGCAATCCCCGTTGGGCATGGGACTGTTACAGAAGGTTTATTCAGATGTTCTCCGACGTCGTTATGGAAGTCGGCAAGAAATACTTTGAAAAACTCATCGACAAGATGAAGGAAGAAAAGGGCGTAGAGTTCGACGTAGAGCTGACCGCTGACGACCTCAAGACGTTGGCAAACCAGTTCAAGGCAGAGTACAAGGCGCAGATAGGCAGGGACTTCCCCTCCGACCCCAAGGAGCAGCTCTTTGAGGCAGTCAAAGCCGTATTCCGCAGCTGGGACAACCCCCGCGCAAACGTCTACCGCATGGACCACGATATTCCCTATTCGTGGGGCACTGCCGTCAACGTTCAGATGATGGCGTTCGGCAACATGGGTGACGACTGCGGCACGGGCGTTGCGTTCACGCGTAACCCCGCAACGGGCGAAAAGGGTCTGATGGGCGAATTCCTCATGAACGCTCAGGGCGAAGACGTCGTTGCAGGCGTGCGCACTCCCATGCCCATCTCCGAAATGGCAAAGGTTCAGCCCGAAGTTTACAACCAGTTCCTCAAGGTCTGCGATATCCTCGAAGAGCACTACCGCGACATGCAGGATATGGAATTCACCATTGAAAAGGGCAAGCTTTATATGCTCCAGACGCGCAACGGCAAGCGTACCGCAGCCGCTGCGATAAAGATAGCCTGCGACCTCATCGACGAGGGCATGATTACCGAACAGCAGGCTCTCATGCAGATAGACGCAAAATCTCTCGACATGCTTTTACACCCTCAGTTCGACGCAAAGGCTCTGAAGGATGCAGATAAGAACAACGTAGTCGGCAAGGGTATAGCCGCTTCCCCCGGCGCAGCCGCAGGCGAGATTGTATTCACCGCCGAGGACGCAGTGGAGAAGGGTAAGAAGGGCAAGAAGGTCGTACTCGTCCGCCTCGAAACCTCTCCCGAGGATATCGAGGGTATGAAGTATGCGCAGGGCATTCTTACCGTGCGCGGCGGACAGACCTCTCACGCGGCAGTCGTTGCCCGCGGCATGGGAACGTGCTGCGTATCGGGCTGCGGCGACATCAAGATGGATGAAGAGAACAAGTGCTTCACCCTCGCAGGCAAAGTATTCAAGGAGGGCAACAGCCTCTCTCTCGACGGCTCTACGGGTAAGATTTACGATTGCCTCATCGCAACCGTGCCCGCAGACCCCAACTCGGGTTACTTCGGCAGAATTATGGAACTTGCCGACAAGTATAAGGCACTCGGCGTGAGAACCAATGCGGATACTCCCAAGGACGCAAAGCAGGCAGCCGCATTCGGCGCACAGGGCATAGGTCTGTGCCGTACCGAGCACATGTTCTTCGACGCAGACAGAATAGGCGCGTTCCGCGAGATGATCTGCTCGGATACCAAGGCAGAGCGCGAAGCTGCACTCGAAAAGATTGAGCCCATGCAGCAGGCGGACTTCGAAGGACTTATGGAAGCTCTTGAGGGACAGCCCGTAACCATACGTTTCCTTGACCCTCCTCTTCACGAGTTTGTACCCACCGAAGAGGCAGACATAAAGGCTCTTGCAAAGGCTCAGGGCAAGACGGTTGCGCAGATCAAGCAGATAATCTCCGACCTTCACGAGTTCAACCCCATGATGGGTCACAGAGGCTGCCGTCTTACGGTAACCTATCCCGAAATCGCAGTAATGCAGACAAAGGCGGTCATCAAGGCAGCCATAGCGGTACAGCAGCGTCATCCCGACTGGAAAGTCGTTCCCGAAATCATGATACCTTTAGTCGGCGAAGTAAAGGAATTCGACTTTGTAAAGAAGACCGTCGTAGATACCGCTGACGCCGTAATCGCAGCTGCAGGCGTAAAGATAAAGTATGAAGTGGGCACGATGATAGAAATTCCCCGCGCCGCACTCACGGCTGACGATATCGCAAAGCACGCAGATTTCTTCTGCTTCGGCACAAACGACTTAACGCAGATGACCTTCGGCTTCTCGCGCGACGACGCAGGCAAATTCCTGCCTTCGTATTATGCGACAAAGATTTACGAGTTCGACCCGTTCGCCAAGCTCGACACGACCGGCGTGGGCAAACTTATGGAAATGGCAGTCAAGCTCGGCAAGGGAGCAAACTATTCGCTCCACTGCGGCATATGCGGCGAACACGGCGGCGACCCTTCGTCCATCGAGTTCTGCCACGCAATAGGTCTGGACTATGTTTCCTGCTCGCCTTATCGCGTACCCATTGCCCGCCTCGCTGCCGCACAGGCAAATATAAAATGTCCGAGGTCCTAAGTATAGGGGCAAAAAGTAAATAAAACCACAATATATTGTGATTCAGGGCTTATCCCGACAAGGGATAAG
>CASESJ010000009.1 GCA_949290575.1 uncultured Clostridia bacterium | reverse complement strand
CCTCCGTGTTGATTTTGGTTGCAACTTTATTTTAACACAGTCGATTTATATGAACTACTTTTTTATTATTTACTGTTGCACTTGATAGTATAATTCACCATAAAAAGTAAAAGAGGCGGCATTATGCCGCCTCTTTTTTTAATGCTTTTTTACTGCTTTTTTATTGGAAGAGTTCAAATGATGTACAATAAAAAACACCCGCACCGAATAAATCAGCACGAGTGCTTTCAGCAAATTGAATTAACTACAAAAGACGCCGAAGCAGGTTAAGCTCTTTCGACGGTCTTCAAGCAACGGGTGCAAACGTAATCGTTTACTACCTTGCCTTCCTTATTTACGTAAGAAACTTTCTGAACGTTGGCTTTGAAAGTTCTTCTCGTTCTTCTCTTGGAATGGCTTACATTGTTACCGGAAGTCTGACCCTTTCCGCATACGCTGCATACTCTCGACATAATATATTACCTCCGTAAATGGACTTTATACTTAAAAAAGTGCGTGAAATCAAAGCCGTCTTTTCAGAACAGCTATATAAATATATCACGGCTTTCAAAAAAAATCAAATAAAAAACGCGTACAAAACAATTTTTTTTGAATAATTTTGCCTTTCTTAGGGACTGAACGCATGTCAAATTATATAATTATTAAAGAAACACTTGCAAATTTGAAAAAAGTAGGTTACAATTATCGTATAAGACCGCGCCGTCCGCGCGGAATTAAAGGAAGATTTCATGTCAGTTAATACAAGTAACGTTTATGGTAAAATTTCCATATCCGACCTCGCAATAGCAAAGGTCGCATCTAATGCCGCGCTCGAATGTTACGGAATTGTCGAGATGGTTTCGCGCCGTTTTACCGATTCATTGTCCGAACTTCTTAAAAAGCAGCCCGGCGGAAAGGGCGTGAAAGTCGTGACTAACGGCGACAGAATTTTTATCGACGTTTACGTCATAATCAAGTACGGCGTTTCCATCAACGCTGTTGCAGAGAGTCTGAAAGAGGGAATTAAATATAAAGTTGAGAAGTTTACCGGTATGATAGTTGATACGGTAAACGTCAATATCATAGGGGTTAAACTGTAATTTTTTGCGGTTTAATCCTTTTTTGCGGCAATTTTTATGGAGTGAGCGTAGCCGCATTTTTATGTGGATTTAAGGAGAAAAAATGCAGAAAACATTGACCAGCACCGATTTCAGGAAGATGATAGCCTCCGGTGCGAGAATGCTTGAAATAAACAGGGCAAAAGTCGACGCCCTCAACGTGTTCCCCGTCCCCGACGGCGACACGGGTACAAACATGTCGCTGACTTTGCAGTCGGCGGTCAAGGAGATGAACGCCTGCTCGTCCAACCGTTTCCAGGAAATCTGCGACGCGGTGTCCAAGGGCGCGCTTCGCGGCGCGAGGGGCAACTCGGGCGTTATATCCTCGCAGATTATACGCGGCATCTGCTCTGTCTTGAGGGACTGCCAGCAGAATTTCGACACCAAAACTTTTGCAAAGGCGATGGAGGCAGGAACTAAGGTCGCTTATTCCGCCGTTTCCATTCCCAAGGAAGGTACAATTTTAACCGTCGTACGCCTCATGAGCGAGTCGGCGGGAAAACTTGCCTCCAAGAACAAGGACTTCATAGAATTTTTCAAGGCTCTCATTGCCGTGGGCGACGACGCGCTCGCGCAGACGCCCGAACTTCTTCCCGTGCTCAAAAAGGCGGGCGTTGTCGACTCGGGCGGCGTAGGTCTGATGACGATAATGCGCGGCTTCCTCGCAGCCCTCACGGGCGAAGAGGTGGAGGGCGATATCCCCACAGAGGCAGCCGAAACCAAGAAAGAACCTGAATTCGGCGACAACTCTGATATAATAAATCTCGACCTCGGCGAAATTCAGTTCGCGTACTGCACGGAATTTTTCATAATCAACTTAAAACAGATGACGACGCTTGCCGATATAGATAAGCTCAAGGAAAAGCTCATGACGCTGGGCGACTCGGTCATCTGCATAGGTGATCTGGAACTCGTCAAAATTCACGTTCATACCAATACTCCAGGCAAGGCACTCACCTATGCGCTCGAGCTGGGCGAACTCGACAGAATAAAGATTGAGAACATGCTCGAAGAAAACCGCGAGCTCAAAAAGAAGCTCGAGGCGGAGAAGAAGGAGATGGGTATGCTCGCAATCTGCGCGGGCGAAGGTCTTGCGGAAATCTTCAAGGACCTCACCGTAGACAGAGTTATAGAGGGCGGTCAGACCATGAACCCTTCGGCTCAGGACATAGCCGACGCCGTTCAGAAGATAAATGCCTCCAACGTATTCGTCTTCCCCAACAACTCAAATATAATTCTTGCGGCTGAGCAGGCGAAAGGTCTGGTCAACAACCGCACCATACACGTAATACCTACAAAGAACGTGCCTCAGGGCTTTGCCGCCGCGCTTGTGTTCAACCCCGACGACAGCGTGTCCGAGAACAAGACCAACATGATACACGCAATCGACGGCGTGGCGTCGGGTCAGGTGACCTACGCGGTCAGAAATACCACCATGAACGGCTTCACGCTCAAGGAAGGCGACATAATAGGTCTCGACGCCAAGAAAATTCTCGCAAAGGGCGACAATATAGAGGAAACGACCCTTCAGCTCATAAAGAAGATGAAGCGCGAGGAGCACGAAATGATTACCCTCTACTACGGCGAAGGCGTGGAAGAGGAGCAGTGCGAAGAGCTGGCGAAAAAGGTGTCGGCGGAATTCCCCGACTGCGACGTAGACTATCACTACGGCGGTCAGCCCGTGTACTACTACATGGTATCTTTGGAATAACTTATTTAAAAAATTTACAAAAGGCGAGGCATTCTCGCCTTTTTGTGTTATAATGGAAATATGAAACTGACGGCTCTGAAGTACGTTTCCGAAAAGCGGGAAAAGGACTTCAACAAACTCAATATCTTCACGCAGGAGGACCTTGTAAGGCACTTTCCGCGCGACTACCTCGACCTCACCCGCACGGATACCGTGGCGGGGGCTTACCATAACGACGTAATTCTGACGATGTGCGAGGTGCTGGGCGTAGAAAATAACCGCTATGCCCGCCGTCCTTATGTCAAGGCGATGTGCCGTCAGGGCAACTATATTTTTCATGCAATCTGGTTCAATCAGCCGTATGTCGCAGGCAAACTCGACAACGGCGAATACCTCTTTTACGGCAGAGTGCAGAACAGGTACGGCATGGGCGCGTCCATGGTCAATCCGTCCTTCGAGCGCGCCGACGCGAACATAAGGCTGCGCGGCTACATACCCGTATATCCCCTTGCGGGCGGACTTACGCAGGGCGCGGTGCGCGCGGCGGTAAAACAGGCTCTTTCCAACGTCAGAATAACGAGTGCCATACCGTTCGCGCTTCAGCGCAAATTTTCTCTGCCCGACCTGTATGAAAGCTACTGCAAACTGCACAACCCCGCGCACCCCGACGAGGTGAAAATTGCCGCCGAGAGGGTGGCGATTGAGGAATATTTCCTGCTCGTTTCGGCATTCAGACTGATAAAGGGCGACAGGCAGACGGTGCGCGCGAACAGATACACAGCCACGGCGGAGGACGTCAAAAACTTTGCCGCGCGCTTTCCGTTCGAGTTCACTCAGGGTCAGAAGGACGCGGTCAACGACATATTCCGCGATCTGCGCTCGCCCTCGCCAATGAACAGACTTCTGCAGGGCGACGTGGGCAGCGGCAAGACGGCAGTCGCGCTCGCGGCGATATATATGGCGGTCAAATCGGGTTTTCAGGCGGCTATGCTCGCGCCCACAGAGGTGCTGGCAAGGCAGAATTACGAGCTTATAAAGAAGTATTTCCCCGAATGCCGCACTCAATTTCTGTCGGGTTCGACGACGGCGGCGAACAAGCGCGAAATCAAAAAACAGATAGCCGACGGCAGCGTCAATATAGTCTGCGGCACGCATGCCTTAATTCAGGGCGACGTGAAATTTAATAATCTTTCGCTCGTGGTGTGCGACGAACAGCACCGCTTCGGCGTCGCGCAGCGCGCCTCGCTCACAGGCAAGGGCGAGAGCTGCGATACGCTCGTGATGTCGGCAACGCCCATTCCAAGGACGCTCTCATTGATTTTCTACGGCGACCTCGACGTCACCACAATCAAGGATAAACCGCGTTCGCGGCAGGATATATCCACGTCAATCATACCTCATTCACGCTATGACGATATGCTGGAATACATACGGCGCAGCGTAAAGGAGGAGGGCGTGCAGGTCTACTTCGTCTGTCCCAAAATCGAGGGCGACGACGAGGGCTCGGTGATGTCGGTTACCGAACTTTACGAAGATCTGCAATCCAAGCTGCCCTCGCTGAAGTTTTCGCTCATGCACGGCAAGCTCAAAGAGAGAGATAAGGACGAGGTAATGCAGGCATTCAAGCGGCACGAGAGCGACTGCCTCGTCACCACCACGGTCATAGAGGTGGGCGTCGACGTGCCCAACGCCACGATTATGGTCATTTACAATGCCGAACGCTTCGGGCTTTCGCAGCTTCACCAGCTGAGGGGCAGAGTGGGCAGAGGTGACAAAAAGAGCTATTGTTTTCTGCTGTCGGGCGACGAGAGCGAGACTTCTAAAAAGCGGCTTTCGGTCATTAAGAACAGTTCGGACGGCTTTGAGATAGCCGAAAGCGACTTGCAGCTCAGGGGCGGGGGCGACTTCATGGGCACGCGCCAGAGCGGTCACGCCATATCCGATCTGAAAAATCTGCGCTTTCCCGTCTCGGCGATATTCACGGCGAAAGCCCTGTCCGACGAGGCATTCTCGGGCGCGTTCGATACCGCCGATTTAAGGCGAGCCGCGCTCGAAAAATATAACAATTTAAAGGACGTAATACTCAACTGATGAAAAATTTGCCTTGCACAACCGTATACGTCGTGGGCGACAGTACCTTAAGCTCGTTTGCCGACGACTACTATATGCCCCGCTACGGCTACGGCACGCAGCTCTACCGCTATCTTTTGCCGCAGGCGAAGGTGGTCAACCTCGCGCTGTCGGGGCGCAGTTCCAAGAGCTTTTTAACCGAGGAAAATTATAAAATTCTGCTCTCGTCGCTCTCGGCGGGCGACTTTCTCGTCATAGGCTTCGGGCACAACGACGAAAAGGGGGAGGACGAACGCTATACCAACCCCAACCTCGGCTACCTCGACGAGAGCTGCGAACGCGGAGTGTCGTTTTGCAACAATCTCTATAAAAATTATATAGTTCCCGCGCGCGAGCGCGGGGCAGTTCCCGTACTCTGCACGCCCATAGTCAGACTTTCGGATGATGACGACTACTGCGGTTCGTGCGGGCATATCACGCCTTCATCGGGAAAATATGAGGGCGGCGACTATGCTCAGGCTGTCCGTTCGCTCGGCGAGAGCGCGGACGTGACCGTCATTGACCTCACGCGCTCGACAATGGCGCGCTATAAGGCGGTCGGGCACGAAAAAGCTTCGCTCTTCCACGCGTGGGCGGCTACCAGCGGGATGAAAAAGACGGGGCTGGACGGCACTCACCTCAATATGTACGGCGCGGCATGGACGGCTTACGAGTGGGCAAAACTGCTCTCTGTAACCGACAACCCGCTGAGAAATTACCTCGTTGAGGACATCGCCGAGCCGACGGACGACGTGCTTGCGCAGTCGGTCAACGCCTCTTACAGAGAGCCGTCATACGAGCCGTTCTCGCCCGAAAAGGCGAAGAAGACGCATTTTTCCGCTCAACCGCCCTGGTATGTGTCCGTCATGGGCGACTTCGGCGGCGGCGAGCACATAAAGGAATTTGTGGCGGAGCGTACGCAAGGCGGCTGGAAACTCGGCAACGACGGCACGGTCGCCCGCGGAAAGATAAGCGGCTCTTCGGACGGATTTGTCGCGCTCTTCCGTCAGATAGGCGCGGATAAAAACTTCGAACTTTCCGCGCGCGTAGAACTGCTTTCGCTCGCGCCCTGCGCCGATAAGCAGACGGCTTTCGGAATTATGGTGCGCGACGACGTATATGCGGACGAATACGTTCCGTCGCTGTCCTCAAACTACGTGGCGGCGGGATATCTCGGCGCAAAGGCGGGCATATTTGTCCGCGAGGGCGGCAGGCTCGCGTTTTTTGCGGACGATGAGCAGGACGGCGGTACAAGCCTGCAGTTGCGCATAAAAAAGATAAATCAGCAGATAGCGGTCTCCTGCAACGGCGGGGAGCGCGCATTTTACGACTTCGACCTGACTTCCGTCGACAACGGATATTGCTATGTCTGCCTGTTTGCAAACCGCGGCGCGGTGGCGGAATTTACCGACATTTCTTTCGATATAACGGGCGACGCTGTGCGCGCGTAAAAACCGACGTGACGCGCGATGCCGTGCGTGCGTAATCCCCGCATATAACGGGGCGACGCCGTGCGCGCGTGAAAGACATTTGGTTTCAACGGTTGACAGAGCGGGCGGAAGTGTGATAAAATCAAGGATATCACACCATTGCGAGGACAACCAATGAATAAAGATGTCGGAAATCTTCAGTCGTTCAGAAAGAGCATAAAACTCGTCGACGCCACTTTGCGCGACGGCGGCATAGTCAATTCCTTCTATTTCCCCGAGGGGTTTGCAAAGGCACTGTATAAAGCCAATCTCGAGGCGGGCGTGGACATAATGGAGTTCGGCTACAAGGTATCCAAAAAGCTGTTCGACGTAAACAAGTTCGGCGAGTGGAAATTCTGCGACGAGGAGAATATCCGCGCTGTCGTCGGCGAAAACAGGACGGATATGAAAATAGCCGTAATGAGCGACGTGGGCAGGGTAGATTTAAAGACCGAAGTCATTCCCAAGAAGGACTCCGTCATAGATATCTTCCGTATAGCGGCATACTGCCATCAGGTGCCCGCGGCTATTGAGATGGTGGAATTCTGTCACAAGATGGGATATTTCACGACCTGCAACATAATGGCTATTTCCAAAAATCAGGAGAGCGATTTAATCCGCGCGCTCGAAATACTTGCGCAGTCGCCCGTGGACGTAATCTACATAGTCGACAGCTTCGGTTCGCTCTATCCCGAGGAGATACGCCGCATCTGCGACATGTACGGCGAGGTTGCTTACAAGTACAACAAACAGCTGGGCATACACGCGCACAACAATCAGCAGCTGGCGTTCGCCAACACCATAGAGGCATGTGCCAAGGGCGTCGACTACCTCGACGCAACTGTCTGCGGTATGGGCAGGGGCGCGGGCAACTGCTATCTCGAGGCAATGCTCGGTTTCCTCAAAAATCCCAAGTACAGAATGGAACCTGTATTGAAGTTCGTGCGCGAACACATGACGCCCTTAAAGGCGAGCGGCGTGGTGTGGGGCTACGACGTGCCCTATCTTCTGACGGGTCTCAACAACGTGCACCCCTACAACGCAATAGACTTCATAAAGGCGGGCAGGGACGACTACGAAAATTTCATACAGGAAATTCTTGCGGTCGATTGATATAAAATTCTGTTAATTTTGTTGACAATTTTATTTGACTTTGTTAAAATAGCATTTGCTGTAATGATTAGCGTGGGTTGCTATGCTGAAAAATACGGCAATGCTATTTTTTTATGCCTCTGAGATTTGCATTTAAGGGTATGCGAATTAGAGATATATTCCGCAGGTCTTTATGACCGAGTAACACAAGGAGGAACTTAAATGCCTACAATCAACCAGCTCATCAAACACGGAAGAGAGAAGCAGGTCTTCAAGAGCAAGTCGCCCATTCTGGACAACTGCCCTCAGAAGCGCGGCGTATGCCTTTCGGTTACGACCACCACGCCCAAGAAGCCTAACTCGGCTATCCGTAAGATTGCAAGGGTAAGACTTACCAACAAGCAGGAAGGTACGGTTTACATTCCCGGCGAAGGTCACAACCTTCAGGAACACTCGTCCGTGCTCATCCGCGGCGGAAGAGTCAAGGACCTGCCCGGCGTTCGTTATCACATCGTCCGCGGCGCACTCGATACGGCGGGCGTTTCCAAGAGAAAGCAGTCCCGTTCGCTCTACGGCGCAAAGAAACCCAAGGCTTAATCGCCCTCCGGCAATCAGCTAAATTTCAACAATAACCATATAATTATTAATGTTTATTCTTGTTGGGAATATATCTACCCTTAACCGACAAAGAATAGGCAGTATTCGCAAGAAATTGCGGAGAAGATTTGCTACCGGAAAATCCGGCAAGTAATAGCTTATTTAAGGTTAAAGCCCTTAATACAAATTTTTAAAGGAGGATTTAATTATGCCCAGAAGAGGAAGCGTTCCCAAGAGGGACGTATTACCCGATCCCGTGTACAATTCCAAGGTTGTGACCAAGCTCATCAACCAGATTATGTACGACGGCAAGAGAGGTACGGCACAGAACATCGTTTACGATGCTTTTAAAATAGCGAGCGAAAAGCTCGGACAGGACCCCATGGATATCTTCAATCAGGCAATGAACAACATCATGCCCGTATTGGAAGTAAAGGCGAGGAGAGTAGGCGGTGCGAACTATCAGGTTCCCATCGAAATCCGTCCCGAAAGAAGACAGACCCTTGCCATCCGCTGGCTGGTAAACAACACCAGAAAGCGTTCCGAAAGGGAAATGTGCAACAAGCTTGCCGCAGAACTCATGGATGCGTTCAACAACACCGGCGGTTCTGTAAAGAAGAAGGAAGATACCCACAGAATGGCAGAAGCCAACAAGGCATTTGCTCATTTCAGATTCTGATCGGAGTTTAAACTATGGCAAGAGAATACGACTTATTGCATACCAGAAACATCGGTATAATGGCGCACATAGACGCGGGCAAGACCACGACTACGGAGCGTATCCTCTATTATACCGGTATCAATCATAAGATAGGCGAAACCCACGACGGTACCGCAACCATGGACTGGATGGTACAGGAGCAGGAGCGCGGTATAACCATAACCTCTGCTGCAACCACCTGCCATTGGACAAGGACCGGCAAGACCAAGGCTGACGAATGCAGAATTAACATCATCGATACGCCGGGACACGTTGACTTCACCGTAGAAGTTGAGCGTTCGCTCCGCGTACTCGACGGCGCAGTTGCAACCTTCTGCGCAAAGGGCGGCGTTGAACCTCAGTCCGAGACCGTATGGCGTCAGGCTGACAAGTACAAAGTTCCCCGTATCGCATACGTCAACAAGATGGACATCAACGGCGCAAACTTCGAAAGAGCCGTAAAGATGATGAGGGAGAGGCTCAACGCCAACCCCGTTCCCATCGAACTGCCCATCGGCAAGGAAGACACCTTCAAGGGTATCGTAGACCTCATCGAAATGAATGCGGAAATCTACGATTCCGACGACGGCAAGCAGTATCATAAGGCAGAAATTCCCGAAGATATGCGCGACGCAGCCGAAGCTGCTCACCTTGCAATAATGGAAGCCGCTGCCGAAGGCGACGACGAGCTCATGGAAAAGTTCCTCGAAACTATGGAACTTACGCCCGACGAGATCCGCATGGGACTGAGAAAGGCTACAATCGCCATGAAGTGCACGCCCGTGCTCTGCGGTTCTTCCTACAAGAACAAGGGCGTTCAGATGCTGCTCGACGCAGTCGTAGACTTCCTTCCTTCCCCCGTCGACATCAGCCATGTCAAGGGCATCAACCCCGTAACGGAAAAGGAAGAGGAGAGAAAGACTTCCGACGACGAGCCCTTCTCGGGACTTGCATTCAAGATTGCAACCGACCCCTTCGTAGGTCGTCTCGCATACTTCAGAGCATACTCCGGCGTACTCGAATCCGGTTCGTATGTATATAACTCCACCAAGGGTAAGAGGGAGAGAGTAGGACGTCTCGTTCAGATGCACGCCAATACCCGTATGGAAATTTCCAAGATTTACTCGGGCGATATCTGCGCCATAGTAGGTCTCAAGGATACCACCACGGGCGACACGCTCTGCGACGAAGCTCATCCCATCGTTCTCGAACAGATGACTTTCTCCGACCCCGTTATTCAGCTTTCCATCGAGCCCAAGACCAAGGCTGGTCAGGAAAAGATGACCATGGCTCTCATCAAGCTCGCAGAGGAAGACCCCACGTTCAAGACCTACACCGACCAGGAGACCGGTCAGACGATTATCGCGGGCATGGGCGAACTTCACCTCGACATCATCGTCGACAGACTTCTCCGCGAATTCAAGGTGGAAGCAAACGTCGGCGCGCCTCAGGTTGCCTACCGCGAAACATTCCGTCAGGCATGCGACGCAGAGGGACTTTACAAGCGTCAGTCGGGTGGTAAAGGTCAGTACGGTCACTGCAAAATCCACCTCATTCCCGGCGAACCCGGTTCGGGTTACTCGTTCGAAGACCTCACCGTCGGCGGCTCTATTCCCAAGGAATATATCCCCGCTATCGACAAGGGTATTCAGGGCGCGGCAAAGAACGGTTATCTTGCAGGCTACGAAATGGTAGACTTCAAGGTTCAGGTTTACGACGGAAGCTATCACGAAGTCGACTCCTCGGAAATGGCGTTCCAGATTGCAGGTTCAATGGCATTCAAGGACGGTATGTCCAAGGCTAAGCCCGTTCTTCTCGAACCCATCATGAAGGTAGAGGTCATCACTCCCGACGATTATTTCGGCGATATCATGGGTAACGTAACCGCCCGCCGCGGTACGATAGTATCGACGGACGACCGTGCAGGCGCGAAGGTAGTTGACGCCGAAGTTCCTCTTTCGGAAATGTTCGGCTATGCAACCGACCTTCGTTCGCGCACACAGGGACGCGGTCAGTTCACCATGCAGTTCGACCACTATGCCGAAGTTCCCAAGTCGGTTGCCGAAAAGGTTATCGGCGAGAGAGCTAAAAGAAACGACAACTGATTGAATAAGCCCGCAAGGTTCCGGGCTGAAAAATAAAATTCCGCTTGGCGCGTCGGAGCAATTTTTTGCAAAAAGCACGGAAAAATATTTGTGTTTTTTGTAAATGTAAGATATAATATACTCGACGCGCAAGGCGAAACAAATTTGCAGCAATAAGATAATGATAGATAGCTGCGACGCCAAAAGGCGTAAGTTATCATTTAAAATAAATTTTTATAGGAGAAACTAAAAATGGCAAAGGCTAAGTATGACAACAGCAAACCTCACGTTAACATCGGCACCATCGGCCACGTTGACCACGGTAAGACCACTTTGACCGCAGCTATCACCATGGTTATGGCATGCAAGGGTCAGGCACAGAAGATGAGATACGACGAAATCGACAAGGCTCCCGAAGAGAAGGCTCGTGGTATCACAATAAACACCGCACACGTTGAATATGAGACGACCAAGCGTCACTATGCACACGTTGACTGCCCGGGACATGCTGACTATGTCAAGAACATGATCACCGGTGCCGCTCAGATGGACGGCGCAATCCTCGTTGTAGCAGCAACCGACGGTCCCATGCCCCAGACCAAGGAGCACATCCTCCTTGCTCGTCAGGTAGGCGTTCCTTACATCGTAGTATTCCTCAACAAGTGCGACCAGATGGACGACCCCGAACTTCTCGAACTCGTTGAAATGGAAATCAGAGATACTCTCAACAGCTATGACTTCCCCGGCGACGATACGCCCATCATCCGCGGTTCCGCACTCAAGGCTCTTGAAAAGGCAACCAGCGGCTGCTCCGACGCAGAAGTTCTTGCAGCTCCCGAATGCCAGTGCATTCTTCAGCTTATGGACATCATCGACGAGTACATCCCTACTCCCGTACGTGATACCGATAAGCCCTTCCTTCTTCCCGTCGAAGACGTATTCACCATCTCCGGCCGCGGCACCGTTGCTACGGGTCGTGTAGAGAGAGGTGTAGCTCACGTCGGCGATCCCGCTGAAATCGTTGGTCTTATCGACAAGCCCGTCGGCACGACCATCACCGGTCTCGAAATGTTCCACAAGTCGGTTGACGAAGCTATTGCAGGCTTCAACATCGGCGCACTTCTTCGCGGTATCGACAGAAAGGGTATCGAAAAAGGTCAGGTTCTCGCAAAGCCCGGCACTGTCAAGACGGCAACCAAGTTCGAAGCTCAGGTTTACGTCCTTAAGGCAGAGGAAGGCGGACGTCACACTCCTTTCTTCAACCACTATCGTCCTCAGTTCTTCATCAGAACTACCGACGTTACCGGCTCCATCGAGCTTCCCGCAGGCACCGAAATGGTAATGCCCGGCGACCATGTAACCATCACGGTTGAGCTCATCAAGCCCGTCGCTGTTGAAGAAAAGCTTAAGTTCGCTATCCGCGAAGGCGGCAGAACGGTTGGTTCCGGCGTCGTTTCCAAGCTTCTTAAGTAATTTAAAAAATTCAGAAGACCTTGCCTCGTGCAAGGTCTTTTTTTGTGTCTCCGCTCGCATAAAATTGCCGACAGAGATAAGTTAATTAACTCAATTCATAATTTACCGTTTATGAAGTTGCCAAATAACGGATAATGGGCGCGCTGAAAATCAGCGCGCCCATTTATTCGGACAGTACTGTAAGTTGCTCAGTTTAAAGTTTAAAAGAGCCCGCAGAAAGAAAAATCTTTCTGCGGGCTCTTTTTATTCAGTTATTTTTTGCGCCGTCGCCGCGGGTTGAGGCAAAGTAGGGGCAGAGTTTGCTGAGCGTGCAGTTTATGCAGTCGGGTCTCTGCGAGTGGCAAACCTGTCTGCCGTGATAAATCAGCCAGTGGTGAGCCCTGCTCCATTCCTCGCGGGGTATGGCGTTTTCAAGCTGAAGTTCAGTCTTTTCGGGAGTGTCGGCATGTGCAAGTCCCAGCCTGTTCGAAACGCGGAAGACGTGCGTGTCCACGGCAATGGCGTCGCCGCCGAAAGCTACGGCATAGACTACGTTGGCAGTCTTCTGACCCACGCCCGCAAGGCTCTTCAGTCCCTCGCGGTCGGACGGAACTTCGCCGCCGAACTTTTCAAGTATGTCGCGGCTTGCCGAGAGTATGTGCGCCGCCTTGTTGTGGTAGAACCCGCACGAGAAGATGTATTTTTCCAGCTCTTCCTGCGATAACTCAAGCATAGTGCGGGGGGTATTGTGCTCTTTGAACAATACTTTGGTCACTTTGTTGACCCTCTCGTCCGTGCATTGAGCTGACAATATTACCGCAATGAGCAGCTCATACGGAGTGCCGTATTCGAGCGCGGGTCGCGCGTCGGGGTAAAGTCTTTCAAGTTCTTTTAAAATTTCGCTCTCGTACATGCCACTATTTTATCACTTCGTCTGCGTTGACGCAAGCATATTGCATAGTTTTAATATGTCATAATCCATCTCAGAAGCGGCGTCGGTACAGGTATATTGAATAGTTCAAGGCACGTCAACAGCCGCCCGCGAAAGATTTTTCGCGGGCGGCTTGCTGTGTATATACCGCCTCATCTCATGGGCGAGATGAAAGTCGTGCCGCCTGCGCTTGTCATGCTGAGAAAGCCGTAAAAAGTTGTAAATCTTGCGGCAAGCACAAGTTTTTTTGCTCTTTCCGCCTGATTTGCGTCGACTTTTACGCTCAGTCCGCAGCCTATGTGCGCCTCTTTCGGCGTGTTGACAAGCGAGCACTTTATGCCCGCGCACGAAAGTTTGCGGTTGCAGTCAATCGCCTGCGAGCGCGACCTGAATACCGCCAGCATATATGTCATATAATTCAACCTCTGTAAGTATATTTATTATGTAATTAAGCATACGGCTGACGGTCTGCGCCAGTCGGTAAGGGGGGACAAGTATGATATATTTCGATAACGCGGCTACGGGCGGGTTCAAGCCCGACGAAGTGATGGGGGCAATGCAGGCCGCCCTCAAGGCGGGCGCAAACCCGGGAAGAAGCGGGCATTCTCTGTCGCTCGCCTGCGCCGAGCGGCTGTTTACCGTGCGCACGCTTTTATGCAACTTTTTTAGCGGCAGCTCGCCCGACAGGGTGGTCTTCACCAAGAATTGCACCGAAGCTCTAAATATAGCCATACTCGGCACTCTCGGTGCGGGCGATAAAATAGTTACGACGGTCGCCGAGCACAACTCCGTACTCCGCCCCCTGAAGGCGCTCGAGGATATGGGAGCAGTTGTAAAATACGCCCCGCTCGACAGGCGCGGCTATTTCGATACGGGCGCGCTCATATCCATGATAGAGGAGGATACAAAGGCGGTGGTAATCACTCTCGCATCCAACGTCACGGGCATATCCCCCGACATATGCGCGATTAAAGCCGCCATGCCGCCCTCGGCATATCTCATTTGCGACGGAGCGCAGTCCTGCGGTCACGACAAAATAGACATAACTTCCTCGGGCATAGACGCGCTTGCGGTCGCCGGGCATAAGGGCATGCTCGCGGCGCAGGGCTGCGGCGCGCTTATATTTTCCGAGCGGTTCAATCCAAAGCCCGTAATGTTCGGCGGCACGGGCAGCGACAGCGCAAACGCGCACATGCCCGATTTCTATCCCGACAGGCTGGAAGCAGGCACTCTCAATTATCCTGCCGCCATATCTCTCGGCGAAGGCGTGCTGTATCTGACGAGCCGCCTTTACGAAAACCGCGACAAGACGATATATCTTACCGACCTGCTGATAAACGGACTTCACCGCATAGGCGGAGTAAAGGTCTATTCGCGCTCCAATCCTTACGGAATAGCCGCTTTTTCGCTCAGCAATATGCAGTCGGAGGAGGTCGCAGCCCGCCTCTCGGAAGAGTACGGCATCTGCGTGCGCGGCGGGCTGCACTGCGCGCCTCTGATGCATGCCGCTCTCGGTTCGGACGGGCTCGTCAGAGCGTCAGTAAGCGCGTTCAACACCTCGGGAGAAATCAATTATTTTCTCGCGGCGGTAACCGCGCTCGCCGAAGAGTGCGGAAATTAGCCTTCCCGTCAGATTGATTTGAGCTGTTTTATAATCTGTTGCAGTTTTCGCTTTTTGAACCCGTCGAGAAGGGGTGCAAGCGTTGAGTAAAAGTTGTCAAGGTCTGCGTTTGTCAGCGTTCCGTCGCGCTTGCCCTGTTCGGCTTGCGATATAATTGTCTGGAGCACCTGACTTTCGCTCTTGCCCGCAAAGGCTTTTGCAAGCGTAGCGGCAAGGTTGACCGTGTTCTCTACGTTTGCCTTTCCGCTGTCGGGCGGAGTGTTCTGTCCTTTTGAGTAATTTCTGAAATCGCTCATCTTTCACCTCGCATATAATGATAATACAGTTTATGTCGCGGGGTGTAATTATGCAACTTGCATTGTTGTTGGTATTGCTTTTGCTGGGAGGGACAAAAAATATGGAGGAGTTCCGTCCTCTGATAGAGGGCATTGCGGGCGAGGGAGCTTCCGAAATGCTCAAGGAGGCTGAACAGCTCTCGTCGGTGGTGTCGGCGTTCAGTCAGCCGACGTCGGATAGGGTTGAAAGCGCGGGACAGAAACCTGCCGAAAGCGCGATGTTTCCTCTCGCGCCCGTGTCGGAAATTGCCGACGAGGGCATAACTTACTGTCTTTCGCGGTATATGTCGGCGCAGAGTTAGCTTTTTTGCCGTTGATATTGCAATCGCGTCGGCAATGTGATATAATTGTCATATGCAGACAGGTATATCGACGGCGTCGCTCTTTCCGCGGCTGAATACGGAGGACGCGCTTGAAAAAATCAAATCGCTGGGCGCGGACTGCGCGGAAATATTTTTTTCCACATTCTACGAGTACCGCCCCGAATTTTCAAAGTCACTGGCTGAGAAGGTCAAAGACATAAAAATAAACTCGGTTCACGCCAATTCAAGCAACTTCGAGCCCAACTTTTTCAATCCGTCGCCGAGGGTCAAGGGCGACGGCTACTATTGGCTCGACCAGATAGGGCGTTCGGCGAGGCTGCTCGGCTGCGGAAATTATACCTTCCACGGCTTCAACCGCATAAACGGCAGGTCGCGCGACGATTTCGACGCGTTCGCCGCAGGCTTGAACGAAATCTGCGATTTTGCGTCCGATTACGCGCTTAAAATCTGCCTCGAAAACGTGCGTTGGTCGCTCTACGACCGCCCGGGCGTCTTTTCGGAGCTCAAAAAACGCGTTCCCGCTCTCGGCGGAGTGTTCGACATCAAGCAGGCGCGCATGTCGGGTTTCCCCTATCAGACATACATCAAGGATATGTCGGGCTCAATAGAGTATGCGCACCTTTCGGACGTGGGAAGCGACGGCGTTCCCTGCCTCCCAGGTACGGGCATATACGACTTCAAAGATATAATCTCGAGACTGATGGACGAAGGCTTTGACGGCGCGCTCCTTATAGAGGTCTACGCCGAAAATTATTCCGATTTCGGAGAAATTGCCCGCTCGGTCGAGTTCATAAAGGAGATTGTCAGTAAATTAAAGTAAAAATAATTTAAAATGCGGCGGCGCGCGGATGAAATCCGCGCGCCGCCGCCCCTTTATTTTATTTGGCAAAACAGACAGCAATGGCTATTTTGTGTGAACAGAAATGTTAGTATACAACATATAATGAAAGCAATTAAAATCTATAAAAAATTGAGAAAAATCGATAATTTTTTTAAAAATTTGCTTGACTTCTGTGTATCCTTTTGGTATGATATAAAAGCTGTCGATTTGGACGGCAGGTTCTTTTCGAACCGAACCCCGGCTTTTGTCGGAGAAAACGAAGACTGACAACTGCATAGAAGAGAAATAATATTAAAGTACAAAAGGCAATTTAGATTAATTGGTTAATACGAAAAAGCGAATTGCAATTTTGCAAAAGTCTTGAACTGTAAAGATTGAATTAGTCGAGTTAAAGTTGTAGAATTTTTTGTAGGATAGTAAAAGATCTCAGAACTTATAGCTAAATTATGCTATACGAAGAGAAAAAAGATCAAG
>CASESJ010000008.1 GCA_949290575.1 uncultured Clostridia bacterium | reverse complement strand
CTCCGTGTTGATTTTGGTTGCAACTTTATTTTAACACAGTCGATTTATATGAACTACTTTTTTATTATTTACTGTTGCACTTGATAGTATAATTCACCCACAGACTGGAAGGTGCGCCCGCTTGCGCGGGCGCACCTTCCAAAGTATCTATGAGAGAGCAGGATGTGCAATTTAAGTATGTTATTTTACGCTGTTGTCGAGCGCGGCTACGCCCGTTTCGCCCGTTCTCACCCTCATTACGTTTTCGACGTCGGTGACAAATATCTTGCCTGCTCCGACCTTGCCGTCGTCGAGCACCTTGCGGGCTACCGCCACCACGAGGGCGGGGTCTACGGTCGATACGACTATATCCACCTGAACTTTGGGAAGAAGGTGCATCGTAGTCTTTACGCCGCGGTACTGACCCGTCTTGCCCGCCTGCACGCCGCATCCCATCACGTTGGAGACGGTCATGCCCGTCACGCCTATCTGAGCCATTGCGTCCTTGAGAATTAGGAATTTATCCTGATTGGCGATTATCGTCACCTTTGTATATCTGCCCGTCGCCGCCTTCGCGCCGAGCTCGATATCTGCGGGAACGACGTCGGAGACGTCTACTTCGGGAGCTTCGCCGTCGTAGGAAGGTATTGTGGGCATGAAGTCGGCATACGCCGAGGGAAGAGCGTGTTCGGAGATGTCGAGACCGTTAATCTCGTCCTCCGCCGAGCAGCGCAGACCGTTCCAGCCGTGCTCCTTTGCCGCCCTTACAGCCGCTATCGGACCGCAGCGGAATTTTATCATTGCGGGCACATACTTTATTGAGAAGAAAACTATCGTCATGCAGACGGTCGTCCACGCGAGTATTGTAAGTATGCCCGCAACCTGCCAGCCGAGAAGCGTGCCGTTGCCGCCGTAGAAGAGCCCGAGCTCGTCGGGGTTCGTGAGCTTGCCGACGCCGCCCTCCTGATAGTCTGCCGTTGCGAACAGTCCCACCGCTATCGTGCCCCATATGCCGTTGGCAAAGTGCACGCCGATTGCGCCGACGGGGTCGTCTATATGCAGCTTTTTATCGACAACTTCGCACACTACGACCACGAGTATGCCCGAGACAATGCCTATGACGATTGCTCCGACGGCATCCACGATATAGCAGCCTGCCGTTATGCCGACAAGTCCGGCAAGCGAGGCGTTGAGGCACATTCCGACGTCGGGTTTGCCGCTCCTCACCCACGTATAGACGAGTGCGGCGCAGGTTGCGACTGCGGGGGCGATTGTGGTGTTTACGAAAATGACCGCAAGGGAAGTTTCGGTGTTCGCCGCCGCGCCGTTGAAGCCGTACCAGCCGAACCAGAGTATGAAACAGCCCAGCGCGCCGAGGGTTATGGAATGTCCCTGAATGGCGTTGACCTTTACTACTTTACCCTTTTCGTCTCGCTCGTACTTGCCTATGCGCGCGCCGAGGAAGATTGCGCCTATAAGTGCCGCCGTGCCGCCCACCGTATGTATTGCCGCAGAGCCCGCAAAGTCGATAAAACCGTTTGCGGTCAGCCAGGCGTTGTCGCCCAGCCCCCATACCCAGCCCGCTTCGATGGGATATACTACGAGGGATATGAGCGCGGAATACACGCAGTAGGCTATAAATCTCGTCCTTTCCGCCATCGCGCCGGAAACTATCGTTGCGGCGGTGGCGCAGAACACAAGATTGAACACGAACGAACTTGCAAGTCCGTTTTCATTTGTTACGAAAGCGTTCCAGTCAGCCAGAATGTCGAGGTTGGGCACGCCGCAGAAACCTGCCGCGCTGTCTATGCCCACAAGAAGTCCGAACCCTAAAAAGATGAAAACGACCGTGCCTATGCAGAAGTCGATAAGGTTCTTCATTATGATGTTACCGGCACTCTTGGCTCGCGTAAAACCCGTTTCCACCATGGCGAAGCCCGCCTGCATAAAGAAGACGAAAGCCGCGCCTATGAGAAACCAGATGGTAAAACTCATAATAAGCCTCCAATATTAAATTGAAAAATTTAAAATCAAAAAAAGGCCTATTTTTTGAATTGAACGCTTCTTTGACCTTCACGGTCAGTGAAGTGATATGCGAACGGGGAATTTCACCCCGTCCGTCTGACCGCTTTAAGGGCGCGGTCTGCCCGAAATCTCTATACTTTTCCGCCTTGCGCGTTTCCGCCTTGCGAAGGGGTTATAAATTATTTTACGCTGTACAGAAGGTCGTAATATGTGGGGAAGGGCCAATAGTCTGACGAGGTTATCCTCTCCATCGCGTCGATAGACTTGCGCATCTCCTCCATAAGAGGTATTACC
Organism: uncultured Clostridia bacterium; assembly: GCA_949290575.1. Taxonomy (GTDB): domain Bacteria; phylum Bacillota; class Clostridia; order Christensenellales; family Borkfalkiaceae; genus Coproplasma. The sequence goes on along the minus strand of CASESJ010000008.1, from coordinate 25,721 downwards.
TTGTGCGCCATTGCCTGCGAAGAGGGTATAATCTCTTCGGGCACGATTTTTTCGAGCGTCTCCTCCAGCCTTACGACTAAGGACGAGAGTTTGTCGTTGTGCTCGGAAAGTTTTAAAATGAGGTCCTTTTCGGTGTTGCATGGAATGCTGTCGTTGACAGCCTGCTTTGTAGCCACGTTAGCGCAGAGGTCTGCCACATAGTCGGAAACCGCGGGGATTATGTCCTGCTTTACCATCTCGAGCAGAGTGAGTGCCTCGATATTGATAATCTTGGTATAGTTTTCAAGCTGAATGTCGGCACGGGCGATGGCTTCCGCCTTGGTGTATACGCCCTGTCTCACAAACACCTGAATGTTCTTGTCCTCGAAACATACGGGCACGGCGTCCGCCGTCGTCTTGTTGTTGAGCAGTCCCCTCTTTGCGGCTTCGGGCTCCCATTCGGGACCGTAGCCGTCGAGGTTGAATATAATTCTGTAGTGCGCCTTGAGTTCGCGCTGAATGAGCTTTTCGCAAGCCGCCTCAAAATCCTTTGCACCCTCGAGTTCGTCTGCGAACTGTTCGAACGCATCGGCAACTATCGTGTTGAGCACTATGTTGGGGTCGGAGACGTTTGCCTGCGAACCGAGCATGCGGAATTCAAACTTGTTGCCCGTGAAAGCAAAGGGCGAAGTTCTGTTTCTGTCCGTTGCGTCCTTGGGGAAGATGGGCGATTCGGGAACGCCTATCGAGCCCTCGAGAGACACTTTGTGAACATAGTTCTGACCCTTGACTATGGCGTCGACGAGCGCGCCTATCTGGTCGCCGAGATAGATGGATATTATTGCGGGAGGAGCTTCGTTTGCGCCCAGTCTGTGGTCGTTTGCCGCAGACGCGACGGACGCCCTTAAAATGCCCTGATAGTCGTCTACAGCCTTTACTATGGCGGTGAGAACGAGCTTGAAGAGCGTATTGTTTTCGGGCTCTGCGCCGGGATCGAGAAGGTTAAGTCCGTCGTCGGTGGACATGGACCAGTTGTTGTGCTTGCCCGAGCCGTTTATGCCCTCGAAAGGCTTTTCGTGCAGCAGGCAGACAAGTCCGTGACGCTTTGCAACCTTCTTCATTATTTCCATGGTAAGCATATTCATATCGACCGCAACATTGGTCGTAGAGAATACGGGTGCCATTTCGTGCTGTGCGGGAGCGACCTCGTTGTGCTTTGTCTTGGAGGGTATTCCGTACGACCACAGCTCCTTGTCGAGGTCTATCATAAACTCGGAAATCGCGGGCTTGAGCACGCCGAAATAGTGGTCCTCAAGCTCCTGTCCGCGGCTGACGGGCGCGCCGAAAAGCGTTCTGCCGCACAGCCTTAAATCCTTTCTCTTTTCGTACTCCTCTTCGGAGATGATGAAGTATTCCTGCTCGGGTCCGACCGTAGTCGATACCTTTCTGCACTTCTTGCCGAAGAGGGCGAGTATTCTCTTTGCCTGCTTGTCGATGGCGTTCATCGAACGCAGAAGAGGCGACTTTTTATCGAGCGTTTCACCCGTGTATGACACGAATACCGTGGGGATATACAGCGTGCCCTCCTTTACGAATGCGGGCGACGTGGGGTCCCACGCGGTGTATCCGCGAGCCATGAAAGTTGACCTCGAACCGCCCGAAGGGAAGCTCGACGCGTCGGGCTCGCCGACTATGAGGCTCTTGCCCGTCAGGCGCATTATAACTTTGTCGCCCTCGGGTTCTATAAAGCTGTCGTGCTTTTCTGCGGTCAGCCCCGTAAGCGGCTGGAACCAGTGAGTATAGTGCGTCGCGCCCTTGGATACCGCCCAGTCCTTCATGGCAGCGGCAACCGCACCCGCGATGGATACGTCGAGCTGCTTGCCCGATTCGATTGTCGCCCTCAAAGCTTTATACACTTCCTTGGGCAACGTCTCTTTCTGGACGGCGTCGTTGAATACGTTTTCACCGAACATCTGAGGTACATTCATTGTCTTCTTACTCCTGAATTGTCTTTATATTTTTAAGCGGCTCTCTCACAGCTGCACTTAATTTGCTCTTTTTATAAATCTGCGCCGCCGCGACGGCGCGTCCTTTTGTTTACGTTTTTGATTATAAAATAAATACTTTAATAAGTCAATCGATAAACAACTCATCGTTTTTCACAACTTTTTATATGAATTATAAGTTGCGCTTATATATTTTTCATTTTTGAAAATAACTGACCGGCATTGTTACTTTTTATCGTCGTCCGACGGGTCGTCGAACTTTGCGGGCTTTATGAGGTGGGAATTTTTTATGTCGTTGTGCATATTTTCGGGGTCGTGAATGAGCAGTCCGCGCTGAACCGAGGCATAGCCGTGTTTTTTGCGGATGTCGTCCACCGCTCTTTCTGCGCGTTCGCGCTTGGAATAGTTGCCGTAAGCCTCGTCCATGGTTATCTGGGAGATACCTCCGTCGAACCCCGAAACGGTGACGCCGAGCGAACGGATGGAGAACGGTTCGCGGAAATTGCGTACGAACAGGTCGAACGCCGCGGCGGCGATTTCGCTGCACAGGGCGGTATGGCGCACTTTTTTCTGAAACTGAAAACTCTCCAAAGAGCCGTCCCTGACCCACAGGTGCACGGTGTCGGCATATCCCCTGCCCGACTGTCTGAGCCGTGCGGCGACGCTCTCGGCGAGGACGTAAATATTGCGCTCGACCTGACCCGTGTACTGCAAGTCGTACGCATAGGTCTGCGAATTGCCGATAGATTTTAGCGTGCGCGCGTCGTCCATGTGCGCGACCTGCGCGTCATCCTGCCCGCGGGCATAGGACAATAAGGTCTGACCGGGCTTGCCGAGCGAGCGTATGATTTTATCGTCGTCTGCGGCGGCGAGCGAGCCGATGGTAGTTATGCCGAGCGAGCGAAGTTTTTCGTCCGTCGCCCTGCCCACCATGAGAAGGTCGCTGACGGGAAGACCGTAAATGACGTTTGCAAAATTTCTCTTGGAAATTACGGAAGTACCGTCGGGCTTTTTGAGGTCAGAACCGAGTTTTGCGAAAATTTTATTGAACGACACCCCGACAGAGACCGTAAGCCCCAGCTCATCCCTTACGGCAAAGCGTATGGTATCGCCCAGAAAGCGCAGAAAGTCATCGTCGAAGTTGTCGCCGTCGGGGGTGTATCTGCGCCCCTCATAGCGCGGAAAGACGGCTAAAGACGCAGTCACGTCCAGCCAGCACTCGTCTATGCCGTAATTTTCTATGAGGTCGGTATAGCGCGCATAAATGCCCTTAACCCTGCGGGAGTACTCCATGTACTTGTCAAAATGAGGCGGAACGGTGATAAGGTCGGGGCACTTGCGCTTTGCCTGCCAGATTGTATCTCCCGTTCTGACGCCCTTCCGCTTAGCCTCCTCGCTCTTGGCGAGCACAATGCCGTGCCGCTCCTCCTGACTGCCGCAGACGGCGAGCGGAGCTTTTTTAAGCTCGGGATTGAGCAGCCGCTCGACCGAGGCATAGAAATTATTGAGGTCGCTGTGCATGACTATGCGTTCCATAAAAGCAGTTTATCACAAAATTAACGATTTATCAAGGGTGAGTAACTATAAAAGGGCGGTCTTTCGGCGCGCCCTTTATGCTATTACAATAATATAATAAGAGTAACTAAATACGACATCATGTAAGGCGGGAAATCACATCGTCCAGAACCTTGAAAAATTCCGAAAAGGTCTTGGAGCAGACCTCGGCGTCCTCTATGACGACGCCGTCGCACCTTAAGCCCGTTATCGCAAACGACATTGCCACTCTGTGGTCGCCGAAAGTTTTTATTCTTGCGCCGTGCGGCTCTGAAGGGTAGATTATCAGTCCGTCCGCCGTCTCCTCCGCGCGCACGCCCAGAGCGAGAAGATTTTCAACCGCCGCGGCAATTCTGTCGCACTCCTGTCCGCGTATATGATTTACGCCCGTTATGCGCGTAGGTCGCGAAAAATAGGGCGCGATTGCGGCAAGCGTTAAGACCTGGTCGGAAAATGACGACATATCCACCTCGCCGCCGTCAAAATTTTTGATAAGTTCTATGAATTTGTGATCGCCCTGCATTGTGTGGGGCATTACGCCGCCCACTCGTATGTCTGTGCCGAGAATTTTATTTGCCGCATAAAAATAGCACGCGGCAGAGATATCGGGCTCGATTTCATACCTCTTGGGCTCATATCCGCCGCAGACGGTGTACTTTTGTCCGCTGACTTCAACATTCACACCGAACGACCACATCATGTCGAGCGTCATATTGACATAGTCCATTCCGTGGCTGCCCTCGACGCGTATCGTAAAGGGCTTGCCCGCGCAGACCGCGCTTGCAAGTATGCCCGAAAGGTACTGACTGCTCTTTTCTATATTGACGGTGACGCCGTCGGAGGGAACTTTCGCCCCGCGCATTATGAATGGAAAGCTGTCCTTTTCGCCGAGGAATGTAAAGCTTGCGCCCAGCTCCTCGAGCGACCTTATCAGCGGACCGACGGGGCGTTTTTTCATCTGTTCGGAACAGCTGAAGGTATATTCTCCGTCCGAAAAAGCCAGCATTGCGGGGATAAAACGCGCCGCCGTGCCTGCCGAGCCGACATAGATATCCGCCTTTCCGACTTCGAAACGTCCTCCGCAGCCGTATACATTGACCGTGCCGTCTTCGCACTGCTCGACCTTTACGCCGACGGAGCGCAGAGCCTCGGCGAACACGCGGCAGTCATCCGAAAACTGCGCGCCGTACAGCGTGGACTTGCCGTCTGCAAGCGCGGCAATCATGAGCGCGCGCGCCGTTATGCTCTTTGACCCCGGAACGCGCACCGATGCACTGCGATTTTTTATTGCGCCGTAAATTTTTTTTACTCTGTAATCCATTACAAAACCTCTTATATGTCGGCAACCTCTATGGCGACGACGCCGTACTTCTGTTCATCTTCGCGCGCATAATATGCCCTCATATCCTCGGGACGGGCACATTGACCATCAGCATAGCCGAGCTCTGTGGGCGGGTAAACTTCATAGAGCTGCGCGAAAGATTTAAAAATTTTTATGCCCGAAACCTTAACTTTCAGCTTTCCGCGCTCGGGGCAAGTAAAAACTATGTCGTCGCCGACGGCAATTTTTTGCCTCTTGGGGTCGTAAAGGCGCATTTCCACGCGCTTTTTCCCCTCGCTGAATGCACCAAAAGCCGAGAGCGAAAGCTGCATGAAGTGCGTCATTTTCTTCTTCTTAAAATGTCGCCCGCAGAGAGATTTAAGGGGCAGTCGAGGGTGTAAATCTGCTGCACGAGCTTGCAGTCGTCCACCGACGTGCCGTCGGGAAGATACGCACCCTCGACTGTAAAGCTTTTGTTGAAATTATCCGTGGGCGAGAGCACCTCGAGCACGTCGCCCTTTTTAAACCTGCCGCGCATTTCGACCCTTACCTTGCCCTCCTCGCTGCCGAGAACGTTGGCAATATAGTCGCAGTCGCCCTTGGTCTGACTGTCAGAATAGTTTACGGTTTCGCTGTTTTCTCCGAGGGCGTATGCCGTGGTGTAGTCTCTGTGGGCGGCGGTGAGAAGTTCCTTTTCGACGGTATCCGTAAAGCCGCCGTCTATGCAGCGGCGATAGGCGTTTATCACAGTGGCGAGGTAATATTCGCTCTTCATTCTGCCCTCTATCTTGAACGAGCAGACGCCTGCGTCCGCCAGCTCTTTGAGGTGAGCGGACATGTTGAGGTCTTTTGAATTGAAGATATATGTGCCCCTTTCGTCCTCCTCGACGTCCATGTATCCGCCGTCAGAGCCGCTCTTTTTTACGCTGTAATTCCAGCGGCACGCCTGAACGCACTCGCCGCGGTTTGACGGTCTGCCCGTCAGATAGTCGGACAGAAGACACCTGCCCGAGTATGATATGCACATTGCGCCGTGCACGAAGGCTTCGAGCTCGATATCGGGCACGAATTCGTGAATTTGCGCAATTTCCGCAATGGAGAGCTCCCTCGCAAGAATGACGCGCGACGCGCCCTGCTCCTGCCAGAACTTTACGGCGTATTTATTTGTGACGTTCGCCTGCGTTGAGACGTGCACGCACAGCTTCGGCGCGCTCTTTTTAACAGCATAGAACACGCCGGGGTCGGAGATTATAGCCGCGTCCGCGCCCGCCGCATACAGCGCGGCAAAGTAGTCCTCCATAGCCGACATATCGCCGTTGCGGGCGAATATGTTGGCGGTGACATAGATTTTTTTGCCGAGAGAGTGGGCAAACTGCACCGCGCTTTTTAATTCCTCGATATCGAAATTATCGGCAAAAGAGCGGAGAGAAAAGCTCTTTCCGCCTATGTACGCCGCGTCCGCGCCGAAGTAGAGCGCGGTATTGAGTTTTGCTCTGTTGCCCGCAGGGGCTAAAAGTTCAACTTTCATATTTATCCTTTGAGTTTTACCGAAAGGGCTATGCCGTCGCCCACGTCGGCGATATATGTGAGCAAATCTTCGTCGCCCTGAACGGCGTCGAGGTATTCGCGTATGTGCCTAACGAGCATTTTCCGCTTGGCGGGCACGGGCTGTTCGCCGTTGACCCAGCCGTACAAAAGCACGTCGTCGGCAAGCAACAGTCCGCCGACGGGCATAAGTTTTTTGAGCACGGGCAGGTACTTTATATACTGCACTTTAGGTCCGTCCAGAAATATAAAGTCGTAAAGTTCGGCTCTGTCGCAGAGCGATACAAGCGCCTCTGCCGCATCGCCCTCGATTAAAGTCGCTCTGTCCGACAGCCCCGCCCTTTGAAAATTAGCCCTCGCCTCGTCTGCAAAGGAGGCGTTTTTTTCTATCGTGGTCAGATGAGCATGCGTGCAGGTCTGCAAAAGGGCTATGCCCGACGCGCCCGTCGCCGAGCCTATTTCGAGAATGTTTTTCGCGCCCTTTGCAGCCGCCTGAAGGCAGACAAACTGCAAAGTTTCGTCCGAGGACACGGGCACGGCGCGCGAAAAGGCGTTTTTTCTTATCTCTTCAACGAGCGCGCTCGCCCTGAGTTTATTTACGCCCGCCGTGCGCGAGGGACGCTCGGGCGAGGATGTATCGTTGTGAGCGTAGTCGTAATCCATTAAAGTTCCACCACCACGGGCACGACCATTGGTGACTGCTTTGTCTTGCGCACGAGATAGTTCCTCAGTGCCTTTTTAATCACCCTCTTGAGCTCGTCCACCGAGCCTAATGAGAGGTCGTAGCCGTATATTGCCTTATTTATGACCTCGCGCATTTCCTTGTTGTAGTCGCGGTGGAAATCGAACACGAAGCCGCGCGAATTTATGACGGGTTCGCCGATGACTTCTCCGCCCGAGACGCAGACAGAGACTATGAAGATGCCCTCCTGCGCGAGCTGGCGTCTGTCCTGCATGACGAGCGACGCCTTTTCATCCTCTATGCCCTCGCCGTCTATGAGGCGTGAACCCGCGGGGATATCCGCAAGCCGCTTTATGCTCTTTGACGTAACTTCGAGGCAGTTGCCGAGGTCGGGTATGAATATGTCCTGCGCGGGCATTCCGAGGCTCTGCGCGAGCTGTGAATGCTTCATAAGATGTCTGTACTCGCCGTGAACGGGCACAAAGAACTTGGGACGGAGCAGGTTGTGCATAATCTTGTGCTCTTCCTGGCAGGCGTGACCGGATACGTGAATGTTCTGTATGCGCTCATACACAACGTCCGCGCCGAGGTGATAGAGATTATTTATTACGCTGTACACGCCGCGCTCGTTGCCGGGTATTGGCGAGGCGGAAATTATAATCGTATCGTTGTTGCCCACGGTCAGGTTGGGATTTTCGCCGTTTGCCATGCGATGAAGCGCGCTCATCGGCTCGCCCTGACTGCCCGTGCAGACTATGAGCACCTCGCAATCGCGCATATTTTTTGTGCGCGAAATGTCTATGATTGCGCCCTCGGGAATGTGCAGTTCGCCTATCTTTTCCGCCGCCTCGACGACGTTGAGCATTGACCTTCCGTTGAGCGCGACCTTTCTGCCGTGGCGCACCGCAAGGTCGATTATCTGCTGAAGTCTGTGAACGTTGGAGGCGAAGGTGGCGATTATCACGCGCCTTGAGGAATTTTCCTCTACAAGTCTGTCGAGCGTGCTGCCGACGACCGTCTCGCTCATGGTATAGCCGGGGCGTTCAATGTTGGTGCTCTCGCCCATATATAAAAGCACGCCCTTCGCGCCGAGTTCTGAAATGGTTTTCAAATCAATCGGCTGACCCGCGACGGGGGTTAAATCTATCTTGAAGTCGCCGCTGTGGAAGATGACGCCCTGAGGGGTGTGAATGGCAAGCGCGAGCGCGCCTGCAATGGAGTGATTTACATTTATAAAATCTATCTTGAAGCAGCCGAGCTGAAGGTGTCCGCCGGGGGCGACGGTGATTGTCTTTACGTTGTTGAGGCGGTGTTCGCGCAGCTTGTTGTCGACGAGGGCGAGCGTGAGCTGCGTGCCCGCGACGGGGATATCCATCTCCCTGAGGAGATAGGGCACGCCGCCGATGTGGTCCTCGTGACCGTGCGTGAGCACCAGACCGCGCACCTTCTTTTTGTTCTCTATCAGGTATGTGAGGTCGGGCACGACGAGGTCAATTCCGGGCATCTCCTCGGTGGGGAAGATTGCGCCCGCGTCGATGATTATTATGTCGTCGCCGCACTCGAGCGCGGTCATATTCTTGCCTATTTCGCCGACGCCGCCGAGGAAGATTATCTTTACCGCATTCTTTACCCTGCGTTCCTTTCTGGCGGTCTTCTTGCCGCCTGTCTGCAAGACTGCGTCCGCAGCCTGCTTTTCAGACTTTGCCGAGGGGGGAAGAATTACCCTGTCGCGCGCCCTGACGGGTGCTTTTTTGAGCTGCGAGGGCTTCTTCTCCCTGACCTTTTTTTCCTTTGCGCGTTCGGGATTGTTTTTTCTGCGGGGCTTTCTTTCGCCCGCGTTTGCATTGTTCTCTTTCAAAATTATATCCTTTTTTGTCTTATTATGTAGTTTTTTGCGGCGCATTATGAAAGGGGGTCGCGAAGAACCCCCTTTTTTAGTAAGGTCGATTTACTTTTTGCTTACGTCCTTGACAAGACCCTCTTCGATGAGTTCTTCCATTGTTTCGTAAGGATACATCGCCGCGTAGTCGCGCTCTGCAATCTGGCGTTTTACGCCGTCGCGTCTTTCGAGCATTATGTCGATAAGCCTTATAGCCTTCTTGCAGCCGCGGGGGCTCTTTATCTTGACCATCATGGGCGTGCCGTGCATGGACTTGTTGTCCGATACGTCCACCTGATGGTAAACCGAGGTCTCAAATTCGTTGGGATCGAGAGCGAGATACAGACAGAGCGTCTTGCCGCGTATCTTGAAGCGGGCAATCGTCTCGCGTCCCTTATTGAAACGCTCGTTGCTCCACGAAATGTTCGAATTAACCTTCTTGTACGAGAGCAGAGCGTTCTTGACGTTGCCGTAGTACCTCTTCTGGTCGTCCGTGCCCTGTATAATTCTGGCTATGAACGAACGGTTGTACTTCATCATGTTGGCGAAGTCCACGCCGCCCGCCATGCCGTCGGGCATGACCTCGCCCTCGGCAGGATTTTCGTCTATGTCGTCGACGAGTTCTTCTATGCCGTCCTCGTCCTCCCCGACACTCTCTTCCGCGGGTTCGTTGTCGACGATGTCGCTCACGGTCACGAGCACCTGTCCGTCGTCGGGTTCTTCTTCGACGACCTCTTCTGCGGGTTCTTCCTCAACCTCCTCGACGGGTTCTTCTTCGACCGCCTCGGCGGGAGCTATTTCGTCGGATGCCGCAACCACCATGCCTGCGGCAAGCATTGCCTTTATTCTGTCGAGATCGCGCTGTATCTCTTCGAGACGGTCGCCGCATGCGGGCTGAGCCTCATCCTCGACGGAGAGCATATTTTTGAGCTCTTCGATATCTTCCTGAATTTTATTGAGCGAGCTTTCGTATCTTTCGGCTATGCTCGAAGAAATTCTGTCCACGCCCTCGTCGTCGATGACGATATCGAAATCCTGGTCCTCCTGTTTTTCGATAATCTTTTCGGCGACGGAAGATGCGATTGCCTCCTCGTCGACCTGCGTGACGGGTATTGCCGAAACGACTTTTTCCGCGATTTCGTCGGTATCGACTTCGGGCATATAGTTGGAGAGCACTGCAGCAGCCTTGTCTGCGATTGCGTCCTCGTTGACCTGCGCGGTGACGGAAAGTTTTTCCGAAAGTACGCGGGCGAGCTCTTCCGCGTCGACGTCCGCGCCCGTGCCGCTGCCAAGCCTCTTTGCGACAGCCTCTGCGAGGGCGTCGTAGTCGAGCTTGCTTTCAACGGCCTTTGCGAGCGAGTCGCAGCCGTCATCGTCCACCATCACGTCAAACTGCTCGGGCGAAATAGTGCCGACCTGTTTTGCTATTCTGTCGGCGATTTCGTCGCCGTCTATGCTTGCGGCGACTGCCGAAGCAACTTTTTCGGAGAGAGAATTTTCATCCACCGTGACGGAGGAGAGATTGAGTTTTTCTATAACCTTGTCGGCTATTGCCTGCTCGTCTACGGAGACGCCGACGGTGTCGGGCACTACTATGCAGCTTGCAATCCTTTCGGTGATTGCCTCGGTATCGACGGAGGGGCTGACGAGCTGTTCGGCAACCTTCGATGCGATATAATCTGCCGAAACGACTTCCTGCGCGGGAAGATTTTCGGAAAGTTTCTTTGCGAGTTCTTCGTAGTCGAGGTCCTCGGTGACCGCCGTGGGAATATACATATTCTCGACGACCTTCGTGCCGAGCTTGTCGTAGTCGACGACGGGGTCGGAGACGGAGACTTTTTCCGCAAGTTTCTGCGCGAGTTCGTCATAGTCGAGTTCTTCGACTACCGCCGAAGGTATATACATATTCTCGACCACTCTCGTGCCGAGTTCGTCGTAGTCTATGTCCGAAGTGCGTGCGGGCAGTCTCTCTGCCACCTTTTCGGCGAGAACGTCGTAGTCTATGTCGACGGGCTCGGTCGCAAGCTTCTTTGCGACTGCGTCCGCAAGGGCGTCGTAGTCGACGTCGTTCATGGGAATGACTATCTTGTCTGCCACCTTTGCGGCAAGTTCGTCAAGGTCTATGCCTGCTGCGCCCACCGTGCGCACGCCGCCCTTCATTATGCTGTTGTAGCTGCTCTCTATCTGCATGGACAGATATTCCACTTCGCGTATGACTTCGTTTTTGTCATACTCCATCTTCTGCATGATGGCTTCCCTGTCCATTTCTCTGTCGACGGCGGAATTGATAATCTCGTCCACCTTGGCTCCGACAGTTTTATTCTCCTGCGCGAGCTGCTCGACTTTGGTCAGAATTGCATCCGCTTTAGTCTGACCCGAACCGTTGTTGTTTACACCCATAATGACACCTCGAAAAATATTGCGAAAAGTTCCGCGCGCCGCACGCTGCTACCTGCGCCGCGGCTCAATGACATTTGCCTGATTTAAACACTATTATTAATATAGTTCCTTTTCAAGTTTACACTAAAAAAATCAAAATGTAAATACTTCAGAGCAACTTTTTTGACGCTCGGTACATTTTTTTTATCGATACGTGGCGATATATGCCCCAACCAACACATTTTTTGCCCTTGCGCGCGCCCCGCCCGCGCAGGCGGGCGGGGCGCGCTTAAAATTTCTGAAAGCAAATTTATACAAAACACTTGTATATTATTTTAAATTGTTGTATAATTATCCTATCATTTTGAATTATAATTAAATTTTTTATAATTTTTATAAATTGTATATGAATAATTTCAAGCCCGTACGGACATACAGCTCCGCGCGCGGACAAAAGGAGAATTATGAGAGTTTATAATTTCGCAGCAGGTCCTTCCACCCTTCCCCTCGAAGTGCTGGAAGAAGCACAGAAAGAGTTCCTCGATTTTGCGGGAACGGGCATGTCGGTAACAGAAATTTCGCACAGAGACAAGGCTTATGACGCCATAGTCAAGGAAGCCGAAGCTCTCACCCGCGAACTTCTGAACGTGCCCGACGACTATGCGGTAATCTTCGTGCAGGGCGGCGCGTCCACGCAGTTTGCGGCAGTGCCCCTCAACCTCATGCACAACGGCAAAGCCGACTACATCGTTACGGGCAACTTCGCAAAGAAGGCATGGCAGGAAGGTCAGATTTACGGCGAGGCAGTCAAAATAGGCGACAGCTCCGACAAGGTTTATACATATATCCCCGACGTAGACAAACTCAGCTACAGCCCCGACGCCGACTACGTTCACATCACTTCGAACAATACCATCTTCGGCTCGAGATATTCCAAATTCCCCAAGTGCAAAGCACCCCTCGTCGCAGACATGTCCTCCGAAATCTTCTCGAGAGAGATTAACGTCTCCGATTTCGGCGTAATCTACGCAGGCGCGCAGAAGAACCTCGCTCCCGCGGGCGTGACGATAGTAATCGCAAAGCGCGACCTCATACAGGATCCCCTCAAAATCTGCCCCACCATGCTCAAGTGGAAGGTGCAGGACGAGAACGGCTCGCTGTACAACACTCCCCCCGCATTCTCCATATATATGGCAAACCTCGTGCTGCGCAACCTCAAAAAGAAGGGCGGCGTAAAGGCTATGAACGAGATTGACACTTACAAGGCGGGACTTTTGTACGACTTCATCGACAACTCCTCCTTCTACACCAACAACGTGCTTCCCGAGTTCCGTTCGATAATGAACGTTCCCTTCGTAACGGGCAACGCAGACATGGACGCAAAGTTCGTTGCCGAAGCCAAAAAGAACGGTCTCGTCTCCCTCAAGGGACATCGCCTCGTCGGCGGCATGAGAGCGTCCATCTACAACGCTATGCCCGTTGAAGGCGTAAAGGCACTCATAGAATTCATGAAGAAATTTGAAATGGAGAACAAATAAATGGCAGGCATACTCAAATTAAACGCAATCAGCCCCCTCGCTGACGAAATATTTGCAAATTACGAATACTCCGACGCCGTAACCAACCCCCAGGGCATAATGGTGCGCTCGGCGGCAATGGCAGATTACGCCGTCGGCGACCAACTGCTGGCAGTCGCTCGCGCAGGCGCAGGCACTAACAACATTCCCTCGGCAGATTACGCCAAAAAGGGCATTGTGGTATTCAACACCCCCGGCGCAAACGCAAACGCAGTCAAGGAGCTGGTCATCTGCGAACTCTTCCTCGGCGGAAGAAAGATAACCGACGCCATAGACTGGGTCAAGACAATCAAGGGCGAGGGCGACAACGTGGGCAAACTCGTCGAAAAGGGCAAGTCCAAGTTCGTTGGCTGCGAAATTCAGGGCAAGACGCTGGGCGTCATCGGTCTGGGCGCGATAGGCATTATGGTTGCCAACGCGGCAGCTTCTCTCGGAATGAAAGTTATCGGCGTCGACCCCTTCCTTTCGACAAATAACGCCATAATGCTCAACTCCTCCGTGCAGGTATTCGCAGACCGCGCTGAAATCTACAAGCGCGCCGACTTCATTACCGTGCACGTTCCCCTCACAAACGATACGCGCGGCATGTTCAACAAGGATACGCTCGCTCAGTGCAAGGACGGCGTGGTGATAATCAACAACTCGCGCGGCGAACTCGTCGACAACGACGCGATAATCGAGGCTCTTGAAAGCGGCAAGGTTGCGCGCTACATAACCGACTTTCCCAACGCACAGATTATAGGCGTTCCCAACGCAATATGCGTGCCCCATCTCGGCGCGAGCACGCCCGAGGCAGAGGACAACTGCGCGGTTATGGCGGCAAGACAGCTCGTCGACTACATTGAGAACGGAAATATCACAAACAGCGTCAACTATCCCGCGGTTTCCGCACCCAGAGAGGGCGACGCGCGCATCTGCGTCTGCCATATGAACGTGGCAAACATGATTGCGCAGCTTACGGCGGCAGTTTCGGCAAAGGGCATAAACATAGCCAACATGACCGACAAGAGCAAGGGCGAATATGCTTACTGCATAATAGACATAGACGGCAAGGCCGACGAAAAACTTCTGAAGGCAATCGCAGCCGTGGACGGCGTTCTGCGCGTCAGAGCCGTCTGAAACTGAATATGCAAAGAGGCGCAAACGAATAAAAAAATTCCTCCGTGTGCATAATTATGTTGATACATATTTCGCACGGAGGTTTTTTATGTCCAAAAAGAGAAAAGTGAGAAAACTGACTGACGAGCAGTACAATGCATATATCGCCTCGCTCAAGTATGACGCGGCGTCCTACAACGCCGACGGAAGCAGGGTTGTGCCGCCCGAGTTCGACGGTGACGACAACGGGGGAGGACGGGCATAGCCCCGCACATATGTCCCGCGGGACATATGCCCTGAAGATACTGTAATTGCGGCACATCTGTATGTAAATTGAAGTGCGCCGCCGCGCAAATGCGCGGCGGCGCATTATTTTCTTGTTATGCTCCTGAATACATATGCGCCCCGCCTGAAATCAGGCGGGGCGCATACATTTTATCAAAGAAGGATGCAGATGACCCCTCCCTTGCCCTCGTTGACCATTCTCGTCATGGCGCGGCGCATCTTGCCGCGCGTCTCTTCCTGCAAACAGTTGACCTTGCCTGCCAGCCCCTCCTTAACCATTCCGCGCAGCGACTTGCCGAAGAGGTTGGTATCCCACATGCCCTGCGGATCGGCTTCGAAACCGTTCATAATGCCGTTGACCATATCCTCAGACTGAGCCGCCGCACCCATTATGGGGCTGACTTCGCCCGTCACGTCCACCTTGACTATATGGTAGCTGGGCGCGCTGGCTTTGAGTTTTACGCCGACGTTTCCGCCCTGCCGCACAACGACGGGTTTTTCGAGGCTCATGTCCTCGTCCGCGGGCTGAACTATGCCGTAGCCCGTCATCTTCGCGCACTCGAACGCGTCCTTGATTTTGCCGTAATTTTTAGCCGCCTGCGAGGACGCGACGACGAAGGACATAAGAGAACTTTCGTCCGAAATACATTCGCCCGCCGTCTCTGACAGCATGGCGAAGAAGACGCCGTCCTCAATCTGCGCGGTTACGGTTGCCTTGCCGTCCGAAAGGGACAGACTGACGTCCGCCTCCGCCTTCCAGTATTTGCAGCCCGAAAGCATATCGTCGAACGCCGAACAGTCCTTCATGCAGCTGATTTTCTGCGCGGTGCTCCTCACCCGCTCTATGAGTTCCGCCACAGCGGAGCTGTCTGCGGGAAGCGAACGAACCCACGCGGGTATTTTTATGTCGAACGAGCAGACGGGGAACTCGAATAAAAGGGCGCGGAGCAATTTTTTAAGGTCGCTCTCCTGCGCGTTTTCGCAGTTCATCGCAACGACTGCCGCACCGTATTTTTGTTCGAGCTCCCTGCAGAGCGTGCGCGCACGCTCGCTCTCGGGCGAGACGCAGTTGAGCACGATTATGAACGGCTTTCCGATTTTTTTGAGCTCGGAAACAGTGCGCTCCTCCGCCTCAACATAGTTTGCCCGCGGTATATCCGCCACCGAACCGTCCGTCGTCACGCACAGCGCGACGGTCGAATGGTCGCTTATCACCTTCTGCGTGCCGAGAGCCGCAGCCTCGGCAAAGGGCAGCGGCGTATCGCTCCACATGGTCTTAACCAGCCTCGGCGAGCCGTTTTCTTCAAAGCCCGAAGCCCCCTCCACCACAAAGCCTACGCAATCTACCAATCTCACGCCCACTTCGGCGTTGTCTATCTTCAGCCTCGCGGCATTTGACGGCACGAACTTCGGCTCGGTCGTCATTACAGTTTTCCCCGCAGCCGACTGGGGGAGTTCGTCCGTCATTTCGTTGCGTTCGACGCCCTCGACATTGGGGAGCACAAGCTCCGTCATGAATTTTTTAATCAGCGTCGATTTGCCCGTGCGCACGGGTCCCACAACGCCTATATAGACGTTGCCGCCGCTGCGCGCAGCTATGTCTTTATATATGTTATCGTTAAGCATAAACCCCTCCCGAATTGGTTACGTATAATAACTTATTTGCCTCTCCGACGGTTTATGCCAATTATGAAAAAATTGCGCGGCAAGGCGGTCAGCGATTATGCCGTATTGAAAAATGCGCGTTTACCCGTAAATTTTAAACGCGCGCAAGGGCGCATTCTTATAAATAATAAACCTGTGTGCAGAACAACCCGGGTTTTTTCTATAAAAAATGCGCGGGCGCGCCCAAAAGGCGCGCCCGCGCAACTGAATTGCACTATTTACAGCGTTGCAGTTGTATATATATAGAACTCGTTGAGTTCCTCCATAGTTCTGAAGTTAGCCACGAACATCATGTCGCCCATCGCGCCCGAGAGAGCTTTAGCCACTCTTTCGCTCATCTTGAGGCAGCCTGCGTATTTGTTTTTTATATCCTCATCGCTGTGAACATAAGCCTTGCCGTCCCTTCTGCCGACGAAAGCGCAGTAATATCTTTCTCCCGCGCCCCTCAACGTACTGTCGTAGGCAATCATGTCCGCCCAGATTTTATAGACGTCGGTGGAGTTGGCATAGTTCATCATCTCGGGAGAAATACCGCCCGAGGGGCGCATATTGACCTCGAGAGCGACGACCTCGCCCTTCTTGCCGATATGCTGGTCACGGTTGAGACGGAAGAACTCGAAGTGCACGAAGCGCGACTTCACGCCGAAAGCTTTGACCGTTCTTCTGCCCGCGTCGCGCACGTCGGGGAAGGGATTGTTGAGTATGTAAAAGAGCGAGCTGTCGCCCGTATTGACGACGTCCATCAGAGAAGAGGGCGTGACGTTGCCCGTCTCGAATATGGGATTGCCGAAACTGTCGATTATTGCGTCGTAGGAGTTGACTTCGGCGTCTATGTATTCCTCCATTATGTAGGATACGGGCAACTTGGTTTTAAAGAAGTTTTTAAGCTCTTCGGCGTTGCTTATTCTGTGAGTGTCGCTCGCGCCGACGCCGTTGTCGGGCTTGACAATGACGGGATATCCGACTTTGGAGATGAACCTCTTGCAGGTTGCAGGCGAAGTTGCCATGCAGTAGCGCGCGGTCTTGACGCCCGCCTTTTTGTAGTAAGGTTTCATCTTGGACTTGTACTTGACCTTGGCTATGTCGCTGTCTTTGAAGCCCGTGCAGATATTGAATTCGGTGCGCAGACGCGCGTCGCGCTCGAGCCAGTATTCGTTGTTGCTCTCCAGCCAGTCGATTTTGCCGTAGCGGAAGGTGAAAAATGCCACCGCGCGGAATACTTCGTCGTAATTTTCAAGGTCGGAAACCTTGTAGTATTCCGTCAGGCTCTCCTTGAGCTGAGGCAGAAGATTGAAGTATTCGCAGTCGCCTATGCCGAGGACGTTGAAACCGTTGTCCTTGAGGTGTCTGCAGAAGTGCCAGTAGTTTTCGGGGAAATTGGGTGAAATGAATATAAAGTTTTTCATATGCAACCTTTGCGCCGTCCGGCGCGAAAAAAATTAATTAACAGCCTGAATGTCTGCGCAGCGGCGCAGAAAGTCTTAAAAAAACCGTGCGTCCTTACATATGACCGGTCATAAAGGACAGAATGTCCTCTTCGACAGCCAAAGCGCAGATATCGTTTAAAATTTCGTGCCGCGCGCCGTTGTAGACTGTCATTTCCACGTCAGCAACTCCGCAGGCATTAAATTTATTGTAGAGTTTCAGAACTCCCGCAGAGTACGCCCCCACGGGGTCGTCGCCGCCCGAAACCAACAACAGGGGCAAATCTTTTGGCACGCCGTCAACAGTCTTTGCGCTGCACGCCCGCCCGAGCACCGAAAAGAGCGTGTAAAAGCCGCTGCAGGTGAACGTCACGCCGCACAGCCCGTCGGCTATATAGTTATCAACATTGTCCTTGTCCGCGCTCAGCCAGTCGAAGGGCGTTCTGCCCCCGAACTTTTTATTGTACGAGCCGAAAGCGAGCGAATTTATAAAGCGCGAGCGGTGTCGCCAGCCTCTGAAGAGCGCGACGACGCGGGTGAGCATTTTCGCAAAGCCCGCAACAAAGGGCGGCTGAAAGCCCGTGCCCATGATGATTGCGCCAGAGTAATCTCTTCCCCTCTCGGCAATGAGACAGCGGCAGAAGAACGAGCCCATGGAATGTCCCAGCACAAAGTATGGCGCGCCCGCCGTCTGCTCTTTCACTATCGAAGTCAGAGAGCTTATGTCGGCAAGCACGATATCCGTGCCGTCGCCGTCCGTAAAATAGCCGAGGTCGTCGGAGCTGACCACCGATTTTCCGTGACCGATATGGTCCTCCGCACAGACCACAAAGCCGTGCGAGCACAGAAATTTTGCAAAGCGGTCGTACCTCTTCGCGTACTCCGCCATTCCGTGGATAATCTGCACAACGCCGCAGACATCGCGTTCGGGACGCCATATTACGGCATGTACAGTTGTCTTTCCGTCCGCGGAGGGGTAATAAATATCTTCCATAAGTCACCGTCAAGAAAATAATGCTGTTGCCCGACGCATTGAACCAAAAATTGTTTGCGCCGCACAAATATGTCCGCGCAAGAGCTTTTAAAAGCTTGCGCACTCAGAATGAGTTCAGCCCGCCTTACTCATACAAGCGGGGCGAAAAGTTTTATGTTGTCGGCGCAGGGCGTAAGCTTGCCCGCCTCCGCCTCGGCGACAATTTCAAGAGCCTTTTTTATGCAGGGAACGGGCACGCCCGCCCTCTCTGCAAACTGCCCGACCACGCCCGCCACGAAGGGCGCGTCGCACTTTCTGCCCGCGATTAAGTCGTAGTACATTCCCGAGACGAGGTGCGAATGCTTTTTCATGGCAAGGGGAATGAGAACAAAGGACAACGCCTTTTTGAATGGATTTGAATAGTTGAGCCAGCGCACCAGATTGTGACCCTGAATGGGTGCGGGTTCGATGCCGTTTGCGAGGGCGACGTCTATGCCCTCCTTGAGCATTGCCTGCACTATCCTGCGCGTTTTTAAATTTTGAGAAATGCGACCGAACGTCAGCGAGGTTATCGCCGAGAGGGTGGAAAACGCACAATTTACTATGAGTTTGGACCAGCGCGCGCCGAGGAAATTTTCCTCAACGGTCACTCTGCCCATACAGTCCAAAAGGCGAGCGACCTCCTCCGTCATTGCGTTGCGACCGAAGGGCGAACCGAGCGAAAAAGTGAGCGCGTCGGGCGAGGAAGTGAGCATTGCCCTGCCAGGCGAGATGAAAGTTGCGCCCCAGGAAACGGCACAGCCCAGACAGCGGTCCTCGCCGACAATTTCGCACACCGAATACTCGGGCAAGCCGTTCTGCATGGTGCAGATTGCGCCGTCGGGCGAGAGATAATCTTTAAGGAATTCAACGATTTCCGCATTGTCGCGCTGTTTTGTCATGAGGAAAATTATATCGTACTTTCCCTGCATCTGTTCGGGCAGCAGAGCTTTTACCTTTGCATTGAAGCCGCCTCCGCAGGCAAAGACTATGTCCGCTCCGCCCGCATTGAGGGCGGCAACGTGCTCGCGGTTGCGGGTTATGAGGTCAATCTCTTCTCCCGCCGAGGTTATATACGCGCCGAGCACCGTACCCATTGCGCCCGCTCCGTAGATACACGCGCGCATACTATTCCTGCCCCTTTATAAAGTCGAAAGCCAGCCTCGCCATCTCCTTATACGCCTCGTCCGAGGGGTGAAGATGGTCGCCGCTGTCGAAGCTCGCGGCAAAAGCGCAGAGGTTATCGTCGTCGCAGAGCAGTCTGTCGAAATCGATACATCCCGAAATATCCCCGAGCGAACGCACCCAGTCGTTGAAAGCGTTCCTGAGTTCTTCGCGGAAGGGCGCGTAAGTGCGCCAGCCGTATATCGGCAGAAGAGTGCCCACAAACACGTTGAGATTGCGGCTCTTCGCGCTGTCTATATATTTTTTTACGCCCTCTTCGAGCTGTTCCGCCGTGGGCAAATCGCTCATCGGACGGAAGGGATTGACGTCCGTGCCGACGGGGTGAATTATGTCGTTTATGCCCTGCTGTATAATCACCGTATCCGCGCCGCTCACCGAGGAAATTTCTCTGTCGAAGCGGTGTTCGCCGCTCAGACCGTAACTCTCGTAAGTTATGCAGGTGTATTCCCTGAGCACGCGCGTGCCGCTGGCGGCTTTGCGCACTATCGCGGTGTTGTTGTAGGGGTCGTTCATGCACTCGAGGGCGAGGTAGTCCGCCCAGCTCTGCGCGGTTATGCTGTCGCCGTATAAAATGACGGCGCGGTTTTCGTCGGCAGTGTATAAGTCGAGCCCGCTGAGAAAATAGAATACGTCCGTGTGTCTCGTCTTATCGAGGGGCAGAACGCTTGAGAAAGTGCAATCTCCGACCGAGAAAAAGCCCTTGGAAAGAGGTCCTGTCGCAACCACGCCCGTACGCATGAGCGTAAAGTCCGAAAGGTAAATGCTGACTGCAAGCACTCCGCGGGGCTTTATCATAAAGTTGATTTCGTCCGAATAAATTTCTCCGCCCGCGGGAATTGTCACGCTCTCTTCCCCGCCGAAGGTCACGAGCCTTGCGTTGTGCAGGCTGACTTCTCTGTCGCCCATGGCGCGGGCAAGCGTGACTTTTGTCAGCGTGACGGGTTCTGTGCCGCAGAAATTGGAAAACTGCAGTCTGACCTTCTCGCCGCCGAATGCACAGGTTATGGGATAGCGCAGAGTTATATTTTTTGCATAAGTTTCAGGTTTATGTTCAGTAATCGAAGGCGCGTTACCCCAGACGGTTACCCACTTCATATTGCTCCTTGAAACGGCAATTTGCCGTTGTGTTTATTTTTTGAAAATTATCTTTTTCATGCCCTTTAAAAACGAGCCGTTGCACGCCTCGAGGAAGCCCTCCACCTGCACTTCGTTGTAGTGCATGAAGAGCAGTATGAACCTTATCGGCAGGTGCGTCATCGAGTTTGAAAGTATTTCGTCCTTTGAACGGGCGTACAGCGAGGCTATGAAACTGAACAGCCGCGCCACAAAGCCCTTGCAGTACTTGAGGTCGTAAATTTCCGTCATTACCGTAGCCACAAGGTCGCCCTTTTTGTGCTTTACCTTGGGTTGAACGGGGGATATGCGGCTTTCAAAGTACTCCTTATAGCTCTGAGGTGCTGCCGCGGCAACCGCCTGCGCGCCGCTTTGTGCCGCCGCGCTCTCCGTAGCAACGTCTGACTTCCCGCCTGCGCAGTATTCTCTGAGCGGTTTTGCAACCTCGCCCGAACAGAGCATATTTACGCTGTCGAACCCGACTTCCGCCTTATATGTGCCGCCCTCGCGCCATAAACCGCGGGAGATGTCCCACACTCTGAAGGAATACTCGTCGAAGGGGATAAATACCCTCCTGCTCTCGCCTGCGCGGAGGAAGACTTTTTCAAAGCCCTTAAGTTCTCTCGGAGATTTTTCAAGCTCGGGTCGGGGCGCGGTTATATACATCTGAACGACGGTTGCGCCGTCGCGCTCGCCCGTATTCTTTACGGTGAGCTGAACGCCGTCCTCCCTCACGCTGAAATCTTCGCACGCGAAAGTCGTATACGAAAGCCCGTAGCCGAAGGGATATTTTACCCGTTTGCCCAGCGTGCCGTAGTATTTGTACCCGACGTAGATGCCCTCGGCATAGTCCATTTTATAGGGATATTTATTGTAAATTTCCGCGCAGGGCACGTCGGCAAGCGCGAGAGGGAAACTTTCCGTCAGTCTGCCCGAGGGATTGACCTCGCCCGTCAGAACTCTGACGGCGGCAGTGCCGCAGCTCTGACCCGAAAGGAAACAGTGCAAAAGCGCGGAACAATCGCCATCCCACGAGGTGTCCACCACCCCGCCGCAGAAGAGCAGAACGACTATCTTTTTGCCCGAAGCTTTAAGCTGCGAGAGCAGCTTTATCTGGTTTTCGGGCAGGTCAATATCAGTTCTGTCGCAGCTTTCAAGCTCGCTGCCCTCGCCGAGACCGAGGCACAGAATTACCGTGTCCGCCCGCTCCGCAAGTCTGACCGCACGCGAAGCAAGTTTTCTGCTCTCTCCGCCGTCCCTTTTAAAGCCCCTTTCATATCCGATGAAATTTATGCGCGATACCTTTATCGCGTCGAGAACGCCCGTCACCTTTGTGGCATTGACGAGGGACGAGCCCGCGCCCTGATAGCGCGCATTCGCCGCAAAGTCTCCGATTACCGCCACTTTTTCGCTGTCCGAAAGGGGAAGAGCCGAGCCCTCGTTCTTCAGAAGAACCATGCTGTTTTCGGCACACCTCGCCGCAAAGTCGGAATGAGCCTGCCAGTCGACGCTTTCGCGCCTCACCTTCTGCGCCGCGGCGGAAAACGCCTGCTGCCGCTCTATGCTCGCGTCGACAATGCGCTCGTCCAGCTCGCCCCGCCTGACCGCGTCCTCCACCTCTTTCGAGGAAAAGTCGCAGCGCGGCATTTCGAGGTCGACGCCGCTCCTTACAGAGGCAACCTTGTCGAAAGTGCCGCCCCAATCGGAGATAACCAGCCCGTCAAAGCCCCATTCGCCGCGCAATATGCCGCCGACAAGGCGTTCGTTGCCGTTGCAGTACGTGCCGTTTATTTTGTTGTAAGCCGTCATTACGGCGGCGGGTTTGCCCTCCTTTACGGCAATTTCGAAGGACGAAAGGTAACTCTCTCTGAGCGTCTGCTCGTCGACTATGCAGTCATAGACCATTCTGCCGCGCTCGCGCGAGTTGACGGCAAAGTGCTTTATGCATGCCGCCGTACCGTTCTTCTGAATGCCGCGCACATATGCCGCGGCGAACTTGCCGGAAAGATAGGGGTCTTCGGAAAAATATTCAAAATTTCTGCCGCAGAGCGGACTTCTTTTGAGATTGAGCCCCGGTCCTAAAACCATGGAAACGCCCATCGCGGCGGCCTCTCTGCCGAGACATTCGCCCAGCTCTTCGCCCAATGCCGTATCCCAGCTGCATGCCGTCGCCGCAGAAGTGGGGAAACACGTCGAGGGGTGAGACGTGCCCATGCCGAGATGGTTGGGCATTTTGTCCTGAACTCGCAGCCCGTGCGGTCCGTCCGATACGGCGACCGCCTCCATGCCTATGTCTGTGCACTCCGCCGTACGCCAGAACGCCGAGCCCGTAAGAAGCCCGGCTTTGACCGATATATCCAGTTTTTTTATGCCCTTTCTGACGTCCATCTCGAATTTTTCCGCCTTAAGTATATACAAAAATAATTATAGCACTTGTCAAAAATATTTGCAACAGCCGTCAGCAAAAAACACACGTCTTTGAGTCTTATTTTTGTCTTTTTTACGCGCCTTTTCCGCCCCTGAACGCAATGCCTCCTCCCAAGCCGCAACCAATGCCGCTTTTTGCCTGAAAACGCGGTCGCACGGCGGCTGAATTGCTCTCCCGTGCTTGCGTTGCGCATAAATTTTTTTTGTTGAACGCCTGTCTCCGCAATCCTCCCGCCCGTCAAGGACGATGTTTTTTGAAATTAAAGTAAAATTTTCTCTTCCCCCCTTGACTTTGCCTCCGCCGCGTGTTATATTATATATGAATAAAATAAGATTAAGTCTTATTTATAAAAGAGGAGATAATTTTATGGCAATGAACAAAAACCCCTATGCAGGAACAAAGACGGAAAAGAACCTTTTGGAAGCATTTGCAGGCGAGAGCCAGGCGAGAAACAAGTACACCTACTTTGCATCGGTAGCGAAGAAGGCGGGCTATGAGCAGATAGCTGAAATTTTCCTCAAGACGGCAGACAACGAAAAGGAGCATGCCAAGCTGTGGTTCAAGCATCTTGGCGGAATAGGCACGGTTGCTGAAAACCTTGAGGCTGCGGCAGACGGCGAGAACTATGAATGGACGGACATGTACGACAGAATGGCAAAGGAAGCCGACGAAGAAGGTTTCACCGCGCTTGCGGCGCAGTTCCGCGGCGTAGCAGCCATTGAAAAGACGCACGAAGAGAGATACCGCGCGCTTTTGAAGAACGTAGAGACCAAGACGGTATTCGAGAGAGCGGGCGTACAGATATGGGAATGCAGAAACTGCGGACACATAGTTGTGGGCACTTCCGCACCTGAAATCTGCCCCGTATGCCAGCATCCTCAGGCATATTTCGAGCTGAGAAAAGAAAATTACTGATTTTACCTTACAGTCATATATACGCTACATACAGAGGCGGCGCGCGGAAATTCCGCGCGCCGCCTTCCGCTTTTAAACATTCACGAACTGAACGCACAGAGTAAAAAAAGGCGCGCAGCGGACAAGCCGCTGCGCGCCGATAATTTTAAATTACTGCACGTCGTTTGCATACAGGGGGAATGCCGCGCAGAGTTTTGCAACTTCTGCCGTCACATAGTCGTAAGCCGCCTGTTTTTCATCTATTATCTTAGTGATAAGCTGTGCAATCTTGCGCGCCTCCTCTTCCTTCATGCCCCTCGTGGTCATTGCGGGAGTGCCTATGCGGATACCCGAAGTTACGAAAGGTTTCTGCGTGTCGAAGGGAATTGCGTTCTTGTTGACGGTGATGTGCACTTCGTCGAGCATCTTTTCGAGCTCCTTGCCCGTCATACCCTTGTCGGTCAGGTCGAGCAGAATGAGATGGTTGTCCGTGCCGCCCGAGACCATCTTGACGCCGAGCTTTGAGAACTCATCCGCCATAGCCTTTGCATTTGCGACAATCTGCTTTGCATACTCTGTGAAAGAGGGGTCTAAAGCTTCCTTGAAAGCGACCGCCTTTGCCGCGATTATATGCATAAGAGGACCGCCCTGCACGCCGGGGAATATGGCTTTATCGATAATTTTGCCGTACTCCTCCTTGCACATGATTACGCCGCCGCGGGGTCCGCGAAGGGTCTTGTGCGTGGTCGTCGTGACGAAATCTGCATAGGGCACGGGCGAGGGATGTACGCCTGCCGCAACCAGACCTGCGATATGAGCTATGTCGACCATCATGTACGCGCCGACTTTGTCGCAGATTTCCCTTATGCGCTTGAAATCTATGACGCGGGGATATGCGCTCGCGCCTGCAACTATCATCTTGGGGCTGCACTCGACGGCTATTCTCTCCATTTCGTCATAGTCGATAGTCTGCGTCTCCTTGCTTACGCCGTAGGGGACAATGTTAAAATACTTACCCGAAATATTTACGGGCGAACCGTGAGAAAGATGTCCGCCGTGAGCGAGGTTCATGCCAATTACCGTGTCGCCGGGCTGAAGCACCGCAAAGAACACCGCAAGGTTTGCGCTTGCGCCCGAATGGGGCTGAACGTTGCAGTATTCGCAGCCGAACAGCTTTTTGAGACGGTCGCGCGCGAGGTCCTCGGCGATGTCGACGTACTGGCAGCCGCCATAGTACCTGTGAGCGGGATAACCTTCTGCATACTTGTTGGTGAGGTGGCTGCCCGCCGCGGCAAGCACTGCGGGCGAAACAAAGTTTTCACTCGCGATGAGTTCGATGTTGCCCTGCTGTCTGCCCAGTTCGAGCCTCAACGCCTTGGCAACTTCGGGGTCAGTTTTTTCTATAAGCGAAATGTCTATCATAAAAAACTCCGAAAAATTTATATTTATGCAGTTATTATACCATATATTTTGTCAATATACAATTATTTGAATGAACTAAACTCAAAAAAAACGAAAACGCGCAACACCTGCTAAGCCCGCATTCGCGCGTTTGAAATATAAGCCGCCCGCGCAGAAAATGCGCGGGCGGCTTGCGATGAATTGTCAAACTAAGTGCAACACTTAACGAGAAAAAAGTTAAATAAATCAACAGGTTTTTTGTAACCTAAAACTTTTTTTGGTCTGGCGTTTATT
>CASESJ010000007.1 GCA_949290575.1 uncultured Clostridia bacterium | reverse complement strand
CGACCAGGGCGGTGAAACAACCGACCCCGACCAGGGCGGTGAAACGACCGACCCCGACCAGGGCGGTGAAACGACCGACCCCGACCAGGGCGGTGAAACGACCGATCCCGATCCCGACGAATCTCTCGATCCCGATAAGCCTAATCCTCCTATAACCGGTGATGAGGACGACGAGCCTGTTATACCTGTTCCCGTTGCAGGCGCTGTTGAAATCATAAAAGTTGCAGGCGACCTCGAAGCGGCTTACGTTACTTGGGAAATAGATGAAAACGTCAAGTGGTATAACGTATATTGCAAAGCCGCAGACGCAGCTGACAGCTCGTATGTCAAGCTTGACGGACCGCTTGTCCGCAAATACAGTACATATTTCAGAGCGGACGCAGTCGGACTTGCAGCCGGAAGATACACCTTAAAAGTTGTTCCCGTAGACAGCAGCGATAATGAGCTGACGGAATATGCAGCCGAGGCGTCGGCAACCGTAATAGCTCACGACCGCAGCGGTTATGCGTTTGTGAACGGCACGTCTTCGGGTGCATATAACGAAGACGGTACTCTGAAGTCCAATTCTCGCGTTATTTATATAACTGAAGAGACCAAGGATACAGTTTCCCTTGAAGTAACTGGTGCGGAAAGTAATCCTTGCGTTGGTTTGCAGAATATCCTTTATGGTTACGAAAAAGGCAAAGAAACTCGTCCTTTAGCAATACGACTTATTGGCAATATAACCGATATGTCCGTAATGGATAAGGGTGATATATTAATTACAAATAAAAATAACGCCGCGGCAGGCATTACTTTTGAAGGTATAGGTAGCGATGCAACGGCTAATGGTTGGGGTGTAAGGGTAAAAAGAGCTTCAAATATTGAAATAAGAAACCTCGGCTTTATGAATTGCAACAGTGATGAGGGGGATAACGTAGGGCTTCAACAGGATAATGACCACGTTTGGGTGCATAACTGCGATATGTTCTACGGAGATGCGGGTTCCGATAAAGATCAGGTAAAGGGCGACGGCGCACTTGATACAAAAAAATCTACATATATAACTCATTCATATAATCACTTCTGGGATAGCGGAAAGTGCAATCTTCAGGGTGCAAATAGCAGCGATACATCTGATTTTATAACATATCACCATAACTGGTACGACCATTCTGACTCGCGTCATCCTCGTATAAGAGTTGCAACCGTTCATATATATAACAATTACTATGATGGCAATGCAAAGTATGGTGTGGGTATAACGTGTGGTGCAAGTGCGTTTGTGGAAAACAACTACTTCCGTTCCGAAGCTACGCAAAAGCCTATGATGTCCTCCGGTCAGGGTACTGACGCTCAGGGCGAGGGTACGTTCTCGGGCGAAACCGGCGGTATTATCAAGTCGTTCGGCAACGTATATGCAGGCAGCGGCAAGGTAAGCCTCATAACTTATCAGGACAACAACACAAGCTTTGATGTTTACGAAGCAACAAGCCGCGACGAAAAAGTTCCTTCTTCGGTCAAGACCCTTGACGGCGGCACAACTTACAATAACTTTGATACCAACCCCGACCTCATGTATGAATATGAAGTTCAGTCGGCAAAGGACGCAAAGGCAACTATTGAAAAATTTGCAGGACGCGTAGGCGGCGGCGACTTACAGTACGAATTCAACGATGCTGTTGAAGACGGCAACTATATAGTTATCGACGAACTCAAGCAGATGCTTGTAAATTACAAATCTGACCTCGTTCAGATAGGCGGCGGCAGCGTTATCGAAGGCGGCTCAAGCGGCGACGGCGGTTCAACTGGTGGTGACGGTTCCGAAGAGGGCGGTTCAACCGAAGGCGGTTCGACGGGCGGCGATGAAGGCGGCTCGACTGGTGGCGGCTCTATAGTCGAAGGCTCAACGCTTGTCACGTTCGAGATGGATAAGGACTATAGCGGCACAAACGTAAACGGTGTAACCATTACAGGTAATGCTTCCGACAGCAAGGGTACAATGAATGTCGGCGGTACTACATACAGCGTTTGTCTCAAAATGGAGAGCGCGACAAAAATTGCGTTTACCCCCAGCGAAAATATGACAATGACGCTCTATCTCGACACTCCGGGCAAGAAGATTAAAATCAACGGTACTGCCGAAACGGTAGGCTCTGACGGCATTGTAACTGTAACTCTTACCGCAGGTACGGCATACGAAATAACAAAGGGCGATACAATGAACCTCTTTGCTATCGTTCTTACACCCGTAGCTTAAACATTGTTAATCAGAAAAGTTTATTTCTGCGATAATAAGGGTAATAAAAGCCCCCGCGCAATAATGCGCGGGGGCTTTTATGTGCTCTTAAATTAGAAAATACAAATAGAACAGTCGCTCTGTTTTGCCGCATAAAGTTAAATACGATAAAAAATCTGTATATTTTAAGCCGCCCGCAGGATATTCCTGCGGGCGGCTCTGAACTTAATATTACAAGTATATCCTATCTTCAGGCTTCTACATAGGGGTGGTCTATGCGCACTTCGGCGTCAATGCCGTTCTGCTTTAAGTATTCCGCAGCCAACGCCGCCGCCTGAGCGTCCGTAATTTCCAGCCCGTAGGGCAAAATCATATCGAAGTAAACCTTGTGCGCGCCGTCGCAGTCAACCATCTGCACGTCGTGAATTGTAGCGTCGGGATGAACGCTTTGCGCCGCCTGCAATGCCAGCGTCTGCACCTGCGCGCACATTCCGCCGCTGCATACGGGGTCCATATGTATGACTGCCTCAATGCCGTACTTCGAGTATATCTCGCGCTCTATGTGGTCAATCATTGAGTGTATTGCAATAACCGAAAGCTCTGCGGGAACTTCGACGTGGAAGCTTAAAAGAGCTCTTCCCGGACCGTAATCGTGATATATAAGGTCGTGAACGCCTAAAATGTTTTCGTGTTCCAACGCGAGGCTGTCAATCTGTTCGGCAAGTTCTTTGCTTATGGGTCTGCCTAAAAGGGGTGCCTGAGTATCCTTGAGCGCGCTTATGCCGCCTTTTAATATGAACAGCGCAACTATTATGCCCGCCGTGCCGTCCACGGGGAAATCGGTGTACATTCCGCATACCAGCGCGGCAAGTACTACGCTTGTTGCAATCACGTCGGATATGCTGTCTGTAGCCGTAGCTGCGACGGAGGGAGAATTTATCGTCTTTGCAATCTTGCGGTTAAAGAAGAACATCCACAGCTTGAAGAGTATCGAAGCGCAAAGCACGCCGAGAGCGAGGTAGGAAAAGACTGCTTTTTGGGGATTGATTATCTTCTCAACCGAGGTCTGAATGAGTTCTATTCCCATAAAAATAATAATTACGGAGACGATAAGTCCTGCAATATACTCAATTCTGCCGTGTCCGAAGGGGTGTTCCTTGTCGGGTTTGCGCCCCGCGAGGCGGAAACCTATAAATGTTATAACAGAAGACCCTGCGTCCGACAGGTTGTTCAGAGCGTCTGCGACAATCGAAACCGAACCCGAGATAAGTCCCGACGTAAGCTTGCCCGCAACGAGAATTATATTTAAAATTATCCCCGTAAAGCCGGAAAGTTTACCGTAGGCGGCGCGCACGTTCGGGTCTGAAACGTCGCCCTTGGGAATAAAAAGCCTGAATAGAAGTTTTGTCATTCATCTGCCCCTTATTTATAAAGTATTCCGAACATTTTATCATGTGTCATTGCCTTTGTAAAGCGTATTGCAATAATATAATATAAAATTCATACTTTTTCGCTCGTCTTAAATTTGATTTGCATATTGAAGACGGAACTTTTGCGTGGTATAATTATATTGAACATATCTTAAAGAGGTAACAAAATGCTTTTAAACGTAAGAGTTAAAAATTTTCTCGTGTTCGAGGGCGAGGCGCAGCTCAGCCTGCTCGCGGACGAAAAGGTTAAAAAATTTTATTCCAACGTGCATGCGTGCGGTGATTTTCAGGTGCTGAAATCAGCCTGCGTGTACGGCGGGAACAACGTTGGCAAGACGTGCATGCTGCGCGCTCTCGCTACGATAAAGAAGGTGCTTACAGACTGCGATTTCACCATGCCCGTCAATATATTTACGGAAGACGACATATGTTCTCTCGGGGTGTCGTTCACCGCTGGAGAAAGAGCCTATGCATATGACTTCCGCTATGACGTGAGTGAAAGCGGCGGACATCGCAAGGGCTTTGTTTATGAACGCTTTGCGGAAATAATAAAAGAGGGCGACAGCCTTTCGGAGCGGGAAATTTTTGTGCGCGACACGGTTGGCGAACGCTACTTTTTTGCGGGCGACGAACGCCTCGGCGAACTGCTTGAAATGGTTTCGTCGAGCAATATTGCCGTGTTTACGATAAACGAGAGCAAGTATCCCGCCGCTGCGGAGTGCAAGAGGCTGCTCACCGACTTTGCCCGGTCATTGGAGGTGGTGGATATGAACAATATCCCCATAGACAAGACCATAGGCGTACTGAAGGAGAACAAGGACATACGCGAGCGCACGGTCGAGCTTATAAAGCTTGCCGACCTCGACATAGACGACTACCTGTATGCCGACGCGCCGACAGCCGACGAGTGTATTTCCCCTCAGGAATTCGCGCTCAAAATGGGCAATTCGCCCGAGGATATGTACAGGTTAACGTCGGTTCACAAGGGCAAGGCGGTCAAAAGTCTCATCTTCGATTCCACGGGCACAAAGAAGATGGTCGCCATAGCAAGCTATATAATCGAAGCCCTCACCGAGGGCAAAATTCTGGTTGTCGACGAGATTGACAGCAGTCTGCATTTCAAGCTCACGCGCGCAATAGTGTCGCTCTTCAACAACGAGCTCAACGTCAACGCGCAGCTCATATTCACCGTGCACGACGTAACGCTTTTGGACTGCCGCAGGCTGTTCAGAAAGGACCAGATATGGTTTGCCTCCAAGGACGAAGAGGGCGTAAAGCTGTGTTCTCTTTCGGAGATTACCGGATGTAAAGGCGAGGCTCGCAGCGAAAACGACGTTATGGAAAGTTACAAAGACGGCGCGTTGGGCGCACTGCCCGAGCCCGACCTTAT
Source organism: uncultured Clostridia bacterium (assembly GCA_949290575.1). Taxonomy (GTDB): domain Bacteria; phylum Bacillota; class Clostridia; order Christensenellales; family Borkfalkiaceae; genus Coproplasma. The sequence continues at coordinate 45,541 of CASESJ010000007.1, read as the reverse complement.
AGCCGTCCTGCTCGGGAGGGAAGAGGATGAAACAGAGGACGATTAAAAAGATAACCATAATTTGCGAGGGATACGAGGAGTTCGACTATCTTCTGCGCCTGCTGCATTGCGGCGTATGGGACGGCGTGTATACCGTAAGAATAAAGAACGCAAAATCAATTAATAATATTCCGCCCGTCTATCAGAACGAATTTCAGAACGACAACGCTGATTTAATCGTCATATTCTGCGACACGGAGATGTTTCCGTACGACCAGTTCAGATCTATCTGCAACAAAATCGACCGCTTTCACGACAAGAGCGTGTCAAAGCACCTCGTCTATTTCGTCAATCCCTGCACAATGCAGGTTCAGCTTTCGCACTTTGGCAAAGTCAGCCTTGCGACCAACAGCAAGCACGAGAATGCGCCGCTCATACGCCAGCTTACGGGCGTCGAAAACTACCGTGCCCGCGACGACCAGCGCAGGGGCATAAACAGGCTTATCAACGCCGACAATTACTATACAATGAAGCGCAACATTGAGCATCTGAGCCGCAACTATAAGAAGAAACCGTCAACAAATTTTATTGCTCTTCTCAATTACCTTGAAAACCCCGACCCGTCCTGGGTGGACAGAATTGCGCGAAAACTTTAATCTTTCGCCCGCCGCGATTTAATCGCGGCGGGCTTATAAATTATCTGAGGCGCGCGGGCAAAAATATTGCCCGCGCGCCTGAAATTCAAAACAAATTGCCGCCCCTCTGCATAAATGCGCCGCTTTACAAATAGAGTATATAAAAAACCTGCGGGGTAAATATGCTGAGATACAGTTATATGACGGCAACTGCCGCCTTGAAAAATCTGAATGCGGACGAGCACGGGCTGACCGGGGAGGAGGCGACGCGCCGACTGAGCGAGCAGGGCGCAAATGTAATAGAACAGTCTAAAAAGATAAATATTTTCAAGCTGTTCTTTTGTCAGTTCGGCGATGTGATGACCCTTCTTCTGGTTGCTGCGGCGGCGATTTCGGGCGTAATCGCGCTCATTTCGCACGATTTCAACGACCTGACGGACACAATAATAATTATCTGCATAATACTTCTCAATGCGGTAATCGGGACGGTGCAGCAGTACAGGGCGGACAAGGCTATCGAAAATCTTAAAAAGCTGTCCGCACCGACCGCAATAGTCCTGCGCGACGGGCGAGAGGTAAAATTGCCCGCCTCGCAGCTCGTCGTCGGCGATATAGTGCGCCTCGAAGAGGGCGACCTGGTGCCCGCAGACTGCAGAATAATTTCCTGTAACCAGCTGAAAACCGACGAGGCGGCTCTTACGGGAGAAAGCGTTGCGGCGGAAAAGCGCGACGGCGTCATAACCGACAGGAAAACTCCGCTCGGCGCAACGTACAATATGCTCTTTTCCTCGACTTTCGTGGTAAGGGGCAATGCCGTCGCGCTCGTCACGGGCACGGGCAGAAATACCCAGATAGGCGCAATCGCAGACATGCTCGAGGGCGAAGAAAAGGGCAAAAGTCCTCTCGAGCGCGTGCTCGATAAACTCGGCAAGGCGATATCTCTCTTTGTTGTCGCCGTAGCTGCAGTCATCTTTGCGTTTTCGGCTTTCGCCCGCGGCGAAATACTGCACAGTTTCATGACGTCGGTTGCCATAGCGGTTGCGGCAATTCCCGAAGGTCTGCCCGCCGTCGTCACTATAATTATGGCTATGGGCGTGCAGCGCATGAGCAGGCGCAACGTCGTCATACGCAAGATGAAAGCCGTCGAAACGTTGGGCGGCTGTACCTGCATATGTACGGATAAGACGGGCACTCTCACTCGCAACAAGATGCAGGTGCGCGCGGTCTGGCTGCCCTCGGGCGGGGACAGCTCGCCGATGTTTATAAGGTGCATGGCGGAGTGCAACAACGCCCGCGGAGGCGTCGGCGACCCCACCGAAGTTGCGATAAAGAGTTATGCCGAAAGCATGCCGCCCTATGGTGAAAGCTACATAAGAACGGGCGAGATAGCATTTTCTTCCGAGAGGAAGATGATGAGCGTCATAGTCGAGGGCAGGGAAGGCACGCTTATACTGAGCAAGGGCGCGCCCGACGTACTCATAAAAAAGTGCACGAAAATTGCAGATATGCACGGCGAAAGGGATATTACGCCGAGGGATATCGAATTGATTTCCGCGCGCAACGCAGAGATGTCCGACAGGGCGATGAGGGTGCTCGGCTTTGCCTGCGGCAGAGGAAAGAGGGAGGAAAACCTGACTTTTTTAGGACTGTGCGGCATGGCGGACGGGCTCAAGCATGGCGTCAGGGAGGCGGTGGAAGAGTGTGCCCGCGCAGGCGTTGCCACGGTAATGATTACGGGCGACCACGCCCGCACCGCGCTTGCCGTGGCAAAGCAGGCGGGGATATGTTCCGACCCGTCGCTCGTGTTTTCGGGCGAGCAGCTCGACGCCATGCCTGCCCGCGAGCGCGCCGAAGCCATAAAGAGGGGCAGGGTGTTCGCCCGCGTCACGCCCGCGCACAAAAACCTCATTGTCAAGGTCAAAAAGAATGCGGGTGAAGTCGTTGCTATGACGGGCGACGGAGTGAACGACGCGCCCTCGATAAAGTCTGCCGATATCGGCGTTGCCATGGGCATAAGCGGAACGGACGTCACAAAGAGCGTTGCCGATATGGTCATTGCCGACGACTGTTTCACTACCATAGTTTCCGCCGTGCGCGAGGGCAGAAGGATTTCTGCAAATATCCGCAAGACGATAAATTTTTATCTTTCAACCAATCTCGCAGAGGTGCTTGCAATTCTGATTGCAACCTTTGCCTTCGTCGGCAAAGACTTTCTTCTCTCCACTCAGCTTTTGTGGATTAACCTTATAACGGACACATTTCCTGTTGTGGCTCTCGGCGTGGAGAAGGGCGACCCCGACGCAATGTCCCGCCCGCCCGAGCGCGCGGAAAAGGCTGTTTTGAACGCGCGCAGTTTGCTGTTCGTTTTGTTTTCGGGGGCATATATATGCGGGGTAACGGTGGGAGTGTATGCCTTCGCGCTCGCAAATTACGGCGTCGGAACTGCAATGACTATGGCGTTTTTATGTATATCTTTCAGCGAGCTTTTTCACGCATTCAACGTGCGCATGGAGCGTCGCTCCGCATTCGGCAGAGGCGCGCTTTCAAACAAGGTGCTGCTTGTCACGGTTGCTGTCGGCATAGTCGCAAACGTCGCGCTCTGCCTGTCGCCCTTCGCCACCGCGTTCGGCATAGCTTCCCTTTCTTTCGGACAATGGATGGCGGTTTTCGCTCTGTCGCTCTCGGTTGTGGTTTTCGGCGAAATATATAAGTTTGCCTGCAGAGTTCTGTCGCGCTTAAGGCGAAATAAAAAAATCAAAGGCTGAATATTGACAAAACTGACAGGTTTTTTTCTGTAAATATTGACAAACTGTACGTGCGTGCATAAAATTTATTGTGTGCGCACGTTTTTTTCTGCGCCAGGCGCGCATTTGAAATTTTGTCCGACGGCGCAGGTCGCGACATTGCAAAAGAGGGAATATGAAACTGTTTTCGGGAAAAGTTCTGGTATCATTGTTTGCCGCAACCGCGGTGCTCGGCGTAGCGGCAATAGGTTTTTCGGCATGGGTTATAAACGATTCGCGCTTGCCTGAATTGCAGGGCAATGTGTCGGTCGACGTGGTAAACGATAACTCTTTTACGGTAACCGTCGGGGAAGGCGAGGAGTTGCAATCTCTCAACTATGGCGCGCCCGCAGAGGCTGCTGAGGCGTCGGGCTGGCTGTATTCGGACGGCGCAACCAAGGAAAATCTTACGCTCGTTTATAATTTCACTTTCAGCAACTATACTGCGGGTTCTTCCTTTTCCATAGAGGTCTCCGCCGCGGACGGCAAGAGCGGAAGCGTCTATACCTCGCCGTATGTTTCTTACCTGCAGTCATACGACGGGTTAAAGCTCTACGACGGACAGGAGGCAAGTTATTCTAATGCGGTGAGCGCGGGTCTGATTTCCGACGTGTCTGCGGTTGAGATAACGGCAGACGTCGGCGCGGGTTCAAACATTGCCTATGACAACGGCATTTTCACCTTTATAAGTTACACCAACAGGACATGCACCTTAAAGGTGGAGCTCACGTTCTCCTGGGGCGGGCTGTTCGGCGGGGAAAACCCTTATTACAGCTACAGAAATCTCACCGGCGACAAGGCGAGGGTGGAGGCTGCGGACACGCTCTCCTATCTTGCGGCATGTCTGAACGGCGTAAATTATAAAATTACGTTTGTAAAGGAATAAGGCATGACGGCGGACATCATATCGGCAGTTGTCTGCGGCGTGCTCGGCTGCGCAGTTGCGGCGGCTCTCGTGTTATTATGCCGCAGGGCGGTAAGGGCGGAAGAGAATAAAGTTTCTTCCGGGGAGTGCGACGAGCGCATATTGCGCCGCATTGAGATGAGCGTATCGCACCCTGCGCTTGTGCGGGCAATCAGGTGCTTGAGGGTGGCTTTTTCGCTCCTGTTCTATGTTTTAATTCTTGGTACGGCAATATTTTGCGTAGCCGCGTCGCTTACGGCGCGCAGTCTGGGCGCAATTAAAATGCCTGTAAGCATGCTTGCCGTCGCTTCGGGCTCGATGAGTTACGTCAGCGAGGACAATCCCTATGCACAGAGCATTGACGGCGAGGAAGGTTTTGCAAAAAATTCGCTTATATTTCTCGAGCAGGCAGATACGGAAGAGCTTGCCGTAAACGACATAGTCGCATATGTTGCGGATACCGGCATAATAATAATTCACCGCATTGTCGCCGTCGAGGATGACGGACAGGGCAATGCCCTGTATACTCTGTGCGGCGACGCCAATTCCGCTGCGGATAAGGATAGGGTGACGTCAGATAAAATAATAGGTCGCTATAACGGTTTTTCGATAGGCGGAGTGGGCGCGATAGTCAGATTTTTCAACTCGTATGCGGGCATTGTTACGGCGGTATTGATAGTCTGCGCGATTGCCGTCTGCGAGTGGGCAAATGCCCGCATGTCGCGTGCGGAGGACGAGCGCGTGAAAATTCTGCGCTCTGTGCAGGACGAAGGGTGACATGTTTGCGCGCGGCAGATTTTAATTTTACTGTGTCCCCAGAGCCGTCGGATATATTTGTGCGGAGTAAAAATATTTATTTAAATTTTGTAAACGATTATTTAATGTTTTGACAAACGCTGCAAAGTGTGTTATATTGTTTTAGCGTTGTAAAAGATATGCGTGCCCTGACGGTGCGCAGAATTTACGGGCTTTGCGGATGTACCCAAGTGGCTCAAGGGGCTCCCCTGCTAAGGGAGTAGTACGGGAAACCGTAGCGCGAGTTCAAATCTCGCCATCCGCGCCAAAAAAGCAGGACTTTCGTCCTGCTTTTTTAATGCAGGAAGAAAATGGCGTGATTTGAGGGGGGAGACGCGAGCGGGAGGATTTCTTTAAATCCCGCCGCCCGTGCAGAGTGCACGGGCGGCGGGCTTAATTAAAAATTTGCAGCGGATATAAATTAAAAAAATAAATATTGCCGCCACACTTGCAAATATCGTATGTGTGTGTTAAAATAGTACAACAAAGATTAAGAGGGCTAATATGAAAATTGTGTTCTTCGGTGATTCGATAACCGACTGCGAAAGGGACAGAAACGACGAAAATTCTCTCGGCAACGGTTACGTCAAAATTCTTGCGGACAAGCTCAGACCCATTTATCCCGATATGGACATCTCGCTCATCAACAAGGGTATAACGGGCAACGAGGTGTGCGACCTGCTCGCACGCGTTCAGAAAGACGTAATCGATTATGCGCCTGACGCCGTCGTTATAATGATAGGCATAAACAATGCCATACACAAGTTCAAGTACGGCAAGGAACTCAACCTTACTCAGTTCGAGCGCGACCTTAAGACGCTTATAAAAAAGCTCAAGGCTGCGGGAATTGTCGTAATCTTCCTCGAGCCCTTCCTTCTGCCTGCGCCCGATAAGAAGCGCATGCGCCCTCTCTTCGAAAAGGAGCTCGAAATTATTCACCGCGTGTGCGTTGAAATGTGCGACGAATTCGTAGCTTACGACGAGATGTTCAACGGTCTCTGCATAACTACGCCCTATACGGAGTATGCCGAGGACGGCGTTCATCCCACTTTCGAAGGCTCGGACATAATAGCAAACACGGCTATAAAAGCTATCCGCAAACACCTCATGTGAGCGGAACAGAGGTTACCAATGAAGAAAAAGACGCTTAAAAAAGTACTCATAGTTGCGCTCGTCGTGCTCGCGCTGATTGCACTTGCAGGTGTCGTATATATGGCATTTTTTAACTTTGGCGGAATAATTGCGGTTGCGGCAGGAGTGGGTGCTGCGGTGCCCGTACTCTGCGAACTTGCAAGAACAGATAAGGCTATTGCTGCCGAAAAGGAAGAAGAAACCAAATAAAACTGAAAGCGGCGGAGCGCAAAATTTGCGCTCCGCCGCATTATTTTTATTCTCGGCTGCTTTAAAATCTGATCAGCCGCAGAGTTCTTTAAGCGCGAGTTTGTAGATATTAAAGCACTTTTCAATCTTTTCAAAGGTTATATATTCGTTCGCCTGATGGATGGTGCTCTCTTCGCCCTCTTCCTCGGGACCGAATGCCGCGCCGTACCTGAGGGCTCTTGCATATGTGCCGCCGCCTATGGCGATAGGACGCGCGTTCTTGCCCGTAACGGTGTTGTAAACCTTCAGAAGAGTGCTTATCAGCGGGCTGTCCGCGTCGTTGAAGAGGGGTGCCTGATAGTGCAGAACTTCATATTCTGCGCCGCGCTTGTCGAGTATGTCGGTTATCGCGCTCCTTTCAAACGTTGCGGGATAGCGTATGTCGCAGGTCACATAAATTGTGTCGCCGTCCTGCTCTATGAGGTTGGGCGAAAAGGTAAGAGGACCTGTTTCGTCCTGCAAGCCGCAAAGTCCCATATGTTCGTCGAACAGCGACTTTTTTATATCATCCAGCCCGAGGTATTCAAGCATGGGCGCAATGGCGTTTACGCCCTTGTCGGGAGTTGAACCGTGCGCGCTCTTGCCGCGGGAGATGACTTTGTCTCCTTCCGAACTCATGTTGAGTTCTGCAAGTTTTTTGCCGTCAATCGCCGCCTTTGCCTCGCAGAAGTCGCATACCATATTGGGTCGGTTGCCGCCATTAAGTTCGCTGAATGCAGGGGTATTGACGTTAAATTTGAATTTTGTCTGCAGAATGCCCTTTTCAGCATATATTACGGGGAAGTCTGCGTCGGGCGAAATGCCCTCTTCGGGCATCTTTGCCACCTTATTGTAGTGCTCTATGCACGCCCAGCCCGTCTCTTCGTTGCAGCCGAGCAGAAGTTTTATTCTGCGCGCGGGCTTAAAACCCTCGTCCATGAGGGCTTTCATGGCATAGAGGGCAATCATAGCGGGACCTTTGTCGTCCATAGTGCCTCTGCCCCATATTTTTCCGGATTTCTCGTCTACTTCGCCGCCGAAGGGGTCGTGTTCCCAGCCGCTGCCTGCGGGCACTACGTCGAGATGAGCGAGCACGGCAAAATCTTTGCCGCTGCCCCAGCTTATTTCGCCTATGTAATTGTCGTAATTTCTGGTTTCAAAGCCCATAAAATCTGCCAGCGAGAGATAAAAATCGAGGCACTTTGCCGCGCCCTCGCCGAAGGGCATTCCCTCTTTTGCGGGAGCCTGCGAAGAGTCGTACTTTATCGCCTGCGAAAGATTTTTTACGATATCGTTGAAATAATTTGACATATTGCTTCCTTATATTATTTTGAGAGTGAAATTATTATACACTTTTTCTCGTTTATGGTAAAATAAATCAGAGGTGTTTTTTTAAATTAAATTGTGGGGTGAAAAACATGCACGAAGGACACCGCAGGCGTCTTTTGGAAAAACTGAAGAGCGGGGATAACCTTTTTGAACACGAAATTTTAGAGATACTTCTGTTCAATGCCTATCCCAGAAAGAACGTCAATCCCGTTGCGCACGCGCTCTTGTCGCGCTTTCCGAGCATAAACGAGGTGCTACACGCCGACACCGACGAGCTATGTACGGTGGAGGGAGTGGGAGAAAACGTCGCGCTCTATCTGAAATGTATCGGTCAGTGCCTCGACCTCGGCAACAGATGCGAGGGCTTCGCCGTCATAAAAAATATTGCACAGTTCAAAGATTTTGTCTGCGCCAGGCTGAACGGCAGGTCGACGGAGGTGCTTGAATTTTACCTGATGGATAAAAACGGCAAGGTGCGCCGCATTTTCTCGTTCAGCGACGACGATACCGGCAAAGTCGAGGTGCGCCCCGACGAGATTACAAAGCTCATATCCGTTCACAAGCCCTACGGCGTATATATGGCGCACAATCATATAAATTGTCCCTCGCGCCCCTCTGCGTCAGACGACGATATAACCGCAAGAGTCATTCTTATCTGCAACCTGAATAACGTAAGGTTCTACGACCACTGCATATATTCCGATACTGACGGCGTTTACAGCTATTTTCTTACCGACAGGCTCGAGGAAATTAAACGCGGAAACGGCGGCAGATTTTTCGGATTGTAAATTTTAATTGTAAATTTTTTGTCCTGCCGCCGCGCCCGAGGCGCGGCGGCATTTTGTTTTGAAAGGTGCGTGCTGTTTTTGAGATTTACTTTTTCAGTGTCAGCCGAAGATGCCCTCTATGCGCAGGTTCTTTATGCGGACGACAGAGCGGCGGAGTGGGGGGTATGCCTCGCATACGGCATGAGATTTCAAATTTTTTGTTGCAAAAGACAAAAAATATGATTATTTCGCCGTATTATTACAAAATTTTCACAAAAAACCATTTTAGATTTTACATTTACGGTTTATATTATATATGTAAACGGAAGGAAAAATTCGTTTACCTCAAAAAAGGACCGATTATGCGCGCATATGCCGCGCGTATCGGGCAAATCCCGGGCATACACTCTCATCATGAGTTTTCAATATTTTTCTCTCCATATTAAAAAGTGCCGCGCGTCAGTTCGCGCGGTGCTTTTTAATTTATATAATCTGATATTATAAAATTATATCAAATTGGGCATAGCATTAATGCCAGAGATGTGATAACATAATATTTGTTACTAAAAATGACGCTGCGTGCGTAAAATGAGGAAATTAAAGTGAACGGCAAAAAAATTCTTACGGTGCAGGACTTATCCTGTGTGGGGCAGTGCTCGCTTACGGTTGCGCTTCCCGTGCTTTCGCACTACGGAGTGGAGGCGGCAATACTTCCCACGGCGGTGCTTTCAAATCACACCATGTTCAAAAGCTGGTCGTATCTTGACCTGACGGACGAAATTCCCGTCATCTTCGATAACTGGAAGAAGAACGACATAAAATTCTCGGCATTTCTTTTAGGGTATCTTGGCAAGGTTTCGATAATGGACTTGTGCGAGCGTGCATTCGACGAGTTTTCCGAAGAGGGTGCGCCCGTAATAATCGACCCTGCGTTCGGCGACAACGGCAAGCTCTACGGCGGCTTCGACGAGAAGTATGTTGCGGCAATGGCAAAGCTTCTTAAGCGCGCGGACATAATTCTGCCCAACCTCACGGAGGCGTGCTATCTTCTCGGCGAGCAGTACAGAACGGAGTACGATAAAGAATATATCGAAGGCATAGCTTTCAGGCTCAACGTGCTCACGGGCGCAGACGTCGTCATAACTGGCGTCGAGCTGGGCGGAAAGATAGGCGAATGTATCTACAAAAACGGCGCGTTCAGCTATGTGACGGAGGAAAAACTTCCCAAATTCTCGCACGGTACGGGCGATATCTTTGCCGCGGCGTTTACGGCGCGCTATCTCAACGGCGCGAGCGCAGAGGAGGCGTGCACGGTTGCGGGCAGACTGGTTGCGGACTGTCTTAAAATCACGCGCGACGACCACGGCTACGGCGTACAGTTCGAGGACGTTCTGTTCTCGCAGCTCGGCAGATAAAAATGTATATAAAATAACATTGGCGCGCACATATGTGCGCGCCAATTCATATGTATGATTTATAATTTATCGGCTTTCGGCAGATAAATTATTATAAGCCGCCGCGCGGGTTGCCCGCGCGGCGGCTTTTTTCAAAGGTCAAAGGCGATGGCGGTTATATCGTCGTTCAGATTGTGACAGAAGTTTTTAAGATTGGTTTCGAGGTCCTTTATGAATTCCTCGCCTGTGCGGGCGTAGGACAGGGTGCGTATCGCGCCCTCCACGCCGAACATCTCTCCGCGCTCGTTTTTGCACTCGGTCACGCCGTCCGTCAGCAGGGCGAGGATGTCGCCCTTTTTATAGGGTATGACGTCCTCGAACCAGCGGGGATTGTCAAACCAGTTGGAGACGGGAGGGGAATTGAGCATTATGCGCGTAATGCCTCCGTCCGATTTGAGCAATATTGGTACGTTATGCCCAGCCATTGAGTAGGTAATGGTGTCCTTGTCGATGCGCGCGGCGGCTACGGTGACGTAATTTTTTTCGTCGAGGTTGAGCTCGCGGAAGCGCGTCGAGAGCGAGGCGATCGCCTGTGCGGGCGAATACGCCGTCTTGTCGTAAGCCGCCTTGACGAACGCTGTGAGCATTCCCGCGGAAATGCCCTTGCCCGATACGTCGGCTATGACGCCGCAGGCGGAGTCGCCGACGGCAAAAATTTCGGGCAGGTCGCCGCCTATCTCGCGGCAGGGGATGTACATGTACGAATACCTCTTGCCTGCAACCCATTTGCCTGCGGGCAGGAGTTTCTGCTGAATGCTGCGCGCCGAGCGCAGTTCGCTTGCTATCTCGGTTTCGAGCGCGTCGTCAATGACGCCCATGCACAGTCCCTCGCCGAGCGGCTTTACGGTGAGGGCGAAGGACAGCTCCTTCGCGCCGTCGTCGCCCTTTATGGCGAGCGTCACCCGCTGCATGTTCTCTCTGTCGGAATACAGCGCGTCTTCGAACGCATGCAGAAGCGAACAGTGCTTTGCGCAGTCGGACGAGCCGCACTGCCTGAAGTCGCGCTTGCAGCCGATTATTTTTCCCAGACTGCCGCGTGCGGCGGCGTCGGGGAAGAGGTTTTTGAATGCCGCGTTGGTGTAGACTACTTTTAAGTTTTTGTCGGTGACGATAAGTCCCGAAGGCACGCCGTCGAGCATGCGCTTATAAAATTTTTCAATCATTGTGCGGTAGATAGAACAGAAGTTTTCCGCATGCCAGCTCTGCCGACAGGGGTTTGCCGCCCTCGAGTTCGTACAGCTCGCCCTCTGCCTGAACGGTTATCCTTTCCGAATGCGGGATGAAGGTCGCCTTTCTGCAGCGGATTTTGGTTACGCCTCTGACGCTCTCGAGTTTGCCGAAAAACAGTTTGGCGAAGGAGGTAAAGGCGTTGAAGACAGATTTATATCCCACAATCATGACTTCCATTGTGCCGTCGTCAATCTGCGCGGAGGGAAAAAGTTTTATGCCCGCGCCTATCTGTCTTCCGTTTCCTATACAAGCCAGAAGCGCATTGTATTCTCTCGTGACGCCGTCCTCGTCAATCAGCGTGAGGGGGCGGGGTTTATATGTAAATACGCTCCTGAGAAAACCCAATATATATTTACCCTTGCCGAGCCTGTCCGACTTCATTACGTTTCTGATTATATCCGCGTCCATTCCGCAGCCCGTCGCGTTTATCGAACGCAGTCCGTCAGAGAACTCTATGTAGTCGATGGCGGAAGGGGCTTTGAAAGCTATAATCTGCGCGGCATATTTCGCATTGTTCGGAATGCCTGCCGCCGCGGCAAAGTCGTTGCCGCTTCCCGCGGGTATAACTCCCAGTTCGCACAGGGATATGTCGCGTATTCCGTTCAGAACCTCGTGCAGCGTGCCGTCGCCGCCCATCGCAACGAGAGAAACTTTCTCGTCTCTGCGCGTGAGCTCTGCGGCGATTTCGCGGGCATGTCCGGCGTATTTTGTGAAGTGCAGGCAGTATGATTTGCCCGCTCTGTCGAATACGTTCTTTACCTCGTCGAGTTTGCGCGCGGCTCTGCCTTTTATTCTGTTTGAGTTGATTATTATGTGGTACATATCTTTCTCATTGGTGCGCGCCGAGGGGTAAAAGATTACTCTCCCGCGTAAAAATCTCAATTTATATTAATTATACTATATCCTCGCGATAATTGCAATCAAAATAAAAATATGCTATAATTAAAAACGACGATTATGTTAGAAATTATTCCCGAAAAACTCAAACTTTTGTCGAGTGCCTGTCCCGCGCCGCTGTACGTCGTGGGCGGTGCCTGCCGCGACTATATTGCGGGACTTAAGACGCATTTTGTCGACTGGGACATATGCGCTCCCGCAGGTGGTTACGTCATGGCGGAAATTGCGCGTTCAGTCGGAATGGAGGTGAAAGCCTGCTATCCCCTGACGGGCAGTTTAAAGCTTTCGGACGGCGGAATTTTGTACGAGTTCACCTCGTTCCGCACCGACATATACGACGGTTGCGGTCACAGACCCGTCGCCGTGTCCTTCACAAACGACATCCGAACAGACGCCGCCAGAAGAGATTTCAGGTGCAACGCAGTCTATTTCGATATAGGCGGCGGGGCGTTCGTCGACCCTCTGAACGGTATCGGGGATATAAAAAATAAAAAAATCTCGCCCGTCGCTCCGCCCGAAAAACTGTTTTCGGAGGACGCTCTCAGAATAATGCGTCTGGCTCGCTTTTGCGGCGAGCTGGGCTTTTCCGCCGACAGAGATTGCCTTGACGGCGCGGCGCGCTCGTGCAGTGCTCTTGCGGACATTCCCTCCGCGCAGATCAGGCGGGAGCTGGACGGCATTCTTCGCGCGGATAAAAAATACGGCGTCGGGCACGGACACGCGGCTGCGCTGCGTGTGCTTGAACAAACGGGCGCGCTTGACGTTGTTCTCGGCGCATGTCATCCGGGAAAAGATTTCTTTGCCGCGTTCGGTGAAGTGCCCGAAGGGCTGAGGCTGTGCGCGCTCTTTTACGCCGTGTGCGGCGGAGGACAAAGACTTGCTGACTGCGAGCGCGACAGGCAGACCGTCCTTTCGCGCTGTAAGGCTGTCGGCTATGCTCACCGCACGGCGCAAAGGGTTGCGGCGGTCTGTTCGCTTTCGGCTTTTGACGGAGGGGGCGAGGATGAAAAAACTCTCAGGCGTCTGCTCTTCGACAGGGCGGAGTTCGCCGCCGACGCGCTCGCGCTGGACGACTTGTTCGGCGGAGTTGGCGGGGGAAAGACTTCGCACGCGTGGAGGAGAGTATACGATAAGATGAGGGCTGAGGGCGTGCCGTTTACCGTAAAGGAGCTCGACGTGACCGCGGACGACCTTATAAAGGCAGGGTTCGCACGACAGACGACGGGCGAAATTCTGCGGTTTTTGTCCGAAGAATGTGTCATAAACGGCGAGCGCAACGTCCGCGAACGGCTGTTGGAGCTCTCTGAGGCGCGATTTGGAATAAAATAACATTCTTTTCTCGTTCTGACAGTTGATTTTACAGACAAACAGAGTTATAATATATATCGACTTATAATATAATGCGTTTAAAACGCTTAACTAAGTTTGCATATAAAAACGGCGCGTAAAGCGACCCTACGGAGGTAATATGGCTAAGGGCGGTTCGAAGACACTTACAGGTATAGTCGCATTCATAATCGGCTTTCTGTTTGCTATCATTGTCGAAGTCGGAGTAATAGTCGGTGCAGGCTATTATCTGCTCTATACGGACATCAATTCCATCTTCAATTTCTTCGGATATGAAAATGACGACGGAAAGGGCAACCAGTACATAAATACGGAAAACGGCGTAACCACGGTGCTCGACCTTTACAACAAGATTGTAGGTATAGCGAACAATGTGGACCAGCTTTCCATATCTACGCTGGTGGACTTGTCGCCCGCGCTCGGAGCAATGCTCGACGACCTCTATGTTGAGGCGGAAACCTACGGCGTCTATATCGACGCTGAGGAATTCGAAAGACAGAGCGTCGTCAACCTCGGCATGTACATAAGGGAAGATATCGTAATGAATATCCGTCCCTATGAGCTCATTGTGGGCATGCAGCTCGGCGAGGACAATATCTTTGAAACCAACGTCATTATGCAGACCCTTCTCCGCGGCGCAGAGGCTAAGTTTGTGGATAACCCCTACAATGACGAAAGCTACCTCGTATATTACGACCAGTTCGAGTATAACAAATCTCTCGGCGGTTACTATCGTATGTCTGGCGCGTCGGGCGACGCCGCATATCCCGACAACATCAATTCCAATCAGTGGCTCACGGAGACCAATGCGGTAAACGACGCAGGCAATGACGTATACAGACAGTATTTCTACTTCGACGGTGAGCACTACATAGTTACCAAGAAGGACAACAACGGCAACTTCACCTACAGCGACTATTCCAGAGACGTCGAGTACTATCAGAGTTACGGCGACAACCCCATGCACACGAGCGGTAACTTCTATTACGACGAAAACGGCGAGCAGGTTTATTTCGACGGAATGGAAATAACTCTCGGCAAACTCATAGACAGCAACACAACATTCAACTCGCTCGAATATCTCGACGCGGACGAAGCGTTTACGGAGATGATGGGACAGGAGAGCGAAGTCATAAACGCTCTGTTCGAGGGCATATCGCTCGGCGACTTCCTTGAGGGCAATATGGACTTCGACGGTCGCGTCGGCAAGCTTGAAATTCCCGTCATAATGGATATAGAGCCCACCAACGATATAATGGCTTTCCTGGCATATCGTATAACCAACCTCAGCTTCGACCCGTCAATCGGCAAGTACAGAGCCGTCTATCAGTACACTGACGAAAACGGTGTGACAATCAAAAAGGACGTCCTCGTCACCACGGCAGAAGGCTATATCGATGTCGTAGTCGACGCTGAAACGGGCGAGGAAATCAAGCCCACCACGGTCGAAGAGATAGGCGACGTCATAGAAGATATCGGCATAAGCACGATAATCGACGTCAAGTACAGCGATAAGATAACTTCGTACATAGCTTACGGCATAACAAACGTCGTTGCAACGTCCGAATCGGATACATACACCGCAACCTATCACTACCTCGACGACAGCACGAGAACTTCGCCCTGCACGGTTAAGACGAACGCGGACGGCATAATAACCTCCGTAACGCTCGCCGACGGCACGGCAATAAATGCGGCTACGGTTGAAGAACTCTCCGACAGAGTGGAGGGCATAACCGACGCTCTCGCACTCGGCGACTTTGTTGATATCAAAGTTTCAACGGCAGACAAGAACAACAATATAATGATGTTTGCGGCTTACTCGGCAACCATGAGCAGCGCAGACATAGCGGTAGGTCCTAAGACCGACGAAAACGGCGTCACGTACTACGAAGGCACGTATCACATATTCGATGCCTCCGACGCGCACAGCACCGCAACCGCAAGAATTTATGCGGACGCGAACGGCGTGATAAGCTCTGTAAAATATTACGACAGCGCGACGGACAGCTGGCTGGACGGCGCGAGGACGTCGATAAGCGGCTCTGCCGACCAGATTTCGAGAATGACCGCCGCTCTCACTATCGGCGACGTGGTCACAATCACCGAAGAGGACGGCAGGCTCATGAACAAGCTTGCAGGCTATGCTATTGACGACATTCCTTCCGCAATAGACGAAATAATTCTCTCCGACGCGATAGACGTCAACACCGACGACAGCATTTTTCTCTATCTTGCATTCGGCGTGACAGACGTAACCTTTGACGGCACCGATTACAAGGCGACCTATCACTACCTCGACGGAGTTACCACAACCGATTGCGTGCTCGTTATCGAGAACGGCATAGTTGTCGGCATAACTGCCGCAGACGGCACGCCTATAAAGGAACTTGACGGCGACGGCGTTGAATACGACTATGTCGGAACAACGCTCAATGCCGTAGGCGACAGAGTTGACAGTCTCACCTCAACGCTCAGGATAGGCGACCTTATAACCATATATGAAAACGACAGAATACTCAACCTCGTTGCAGATTCCACAATCGACGGGCTTTCCGAAACGGTTATGTCGATAACCGTTCAGGATTTGTACGCAGACGAGATTTACGCAGGCGACTGGTATGAAGTCACGGCGGATAACTTCAATGCGGAGTATCTGTACTACACTATGAACGCCGACGGAAAGTACGAACTTCTGAACGGCGACGGCAGACTGAGGGCATTCGATACGAACAATACGTATTATTCGCGCGGCAGAGCGCAGGGCGTATGGTATCTTCTTACATACAGCGAAGGCTATGAAGTATGCTATACCGTCAACGAACTCGGCACTATGATGTCCAATTCGACAGCCAACATGAAGTCGTCGACGCTGCAGGATTTCTGCGACGCGGGCATAATAGAACAGCCTTCGTATAAGCCCGTTCCCATCCAGCAGGTCGATTCCGAACCGGCAGACGAAAATAAGGTGCAGGTAGGCGGAGTATGGTATATCACGAAGCCCGTCAACGAGTGCACGATTGACGAAATGCTCGAGGCAATAAATATTCTTTCGAATTTGTTGCCTTAAAGGTCGGGCGAAATCGTTTGACAAATAAAGAGCTATAATGTATTATATTTAAGCATTTTGCATAAAAGGCAGAGTGCGTTCGCGGCAAAAACCGCGTACACCTTGCGTACCGCTCGTCGGTACGCCGAATAAGTCCGGGAGGTGAATTTCATGAAAACTTACGAGATGCTCTACGTATTGGACAGCGCGCTTTCTGACGAGGCAAAAGACGCCTTCGAAGCAAAGTTCTCCGCTATCGTCGCAGACTTCAACGGCAAGGTCGTATCCACAGACAAGTGGGGCGTAAAGAAGCTGGCTTATCCTATCAACTATAAGTCGGAAGGCTACTACGTTCTTATGACCTTCGAAGCTGAAGGCGGCGTTGTTAAAGAGCTTGACCGCGTTGCAGGTCTTTCAGCAGAAGTTTTGAGAAGAGTTATTACCGTTAAAGCGTAAAAACAAGGGATAAGAAAATGAACAAAGTATTTTTGATTGGCAACCTCACCCGCGACCCCGAACTGACGGAGACGTCATCGGGCGTAGCAATCTGCCGCTTTTCAATCGCCGTAAACCGTAACTATACCTCGGGCGGCGAAAGACAGACCGACTTTTTCAACTGCACGGCATGGCGCGGATTGGGTGAAAATGTTGCAAGGTACGCTAAAAAAGGCAATAAAGTGGCAGTTATGGGCTCTGTAGAACTTCGCAATTACGAAGACAATCAGGGCGTAAAGCGCACTGCTGTCGACATCAACTGCAACGACGTTGAGTTCCTGTCTCCCCGCACGAGCGGCGGCGACAGCGGCTACGAAAGCGATATCGCGCCTGCATCTTCGGGTGAAAAGCGCAAGCCTTCGCTGCAGTCTTTCGACGACGACGGCGACATTCCTTTTTAATGCGTTGTAAGGAATTTTTCAAGGAGAAATAAAATGGAAGAAAAACCCGTTAAGAAGAGCTATAAAAAAATGCCCCGCAAAAAGGTATGCGTTTTCTGCCAGGAAAAGGTAGAGGTTATCGACTATAAGGACGTAAACCGCCTCAAGAAGTTTATCACCGAATCGGGCAAGATGCTCCCCAGAAGAATGAGCGGCACCTGCGCAAAGCACCAGAGAGAGCTTTCCAAAGCAATCAAGCGCGCAAGAGTTGCAGCCCTGCTTCCTTTCAAAGGCGAATAATAGTTGCTCTGTATCGGCTCAATGCCGAATTAAAGAGGGTCGGTTATTTTCCGACCCTCTTTTGTATTTCCAAATTTTCAATAATAAAAGTCCGAGGCGGCGCGCCGTGTTGCGGCGCGCCGCCTCTATAAGTTAAGCAGGCGTATAGTCTGTAATTAAAGCCATTCCGCGCACTTGATTTCGGCGGGTTTTGCTGTGCGCAGATTATATGTAAACACTTACATTTGTTTAATTTTAGTCTGTGACAAGGTAAAAAAGAGCGGCAGGCTTTTGCCGACCGCTTCTATGCATATGTGTTTTACTCAAAGTGTCAGTTTTCGCCGTTTTCGCCTTCCGAGGGAACTGTTTCGTCGTTTTTATCACTCTCTTCAGCGGCAATAA
Organism: uncultured Clostridia bacterium; assembly: GCA_949290575.1. Taxonomy (GTDB): domain Bacteria; phylum Bacillota; class Clostridia; order Christensenellales; family Borkfalkiaceae; genus Coproplasma. The sequence continues at coordinate 27,457 of CASESJ010000007.1, read as the reverse complement.
GCTGTTTGCCGTGGTGTTTTTCGTAATTTTTTATCTCAAGATAAGCAAATACAAATACCACCAGACCGACGCCTATAAGGCAGGAGATGGGAATGACGCCATAATTTAAGTTGCCCGAAAGCCCTGTAACAACCGAAACGAGCATTGTTCCGAAGAAAGATGCTCCCTTGCCGAATACGTCCATAATTCCGAAGAATTCGCCGCTCTTGTCGAGGGGAATAATCTTTGCGAAGTACGAGCGGGAAAGAGCCTGCACGCCGCCCTGTAAAAGTCCTACGCACACGGCGAGGAACCAGAACTGCCAGGCTTCGGTCAGCCATATCGCAAACAGAGCGACGCCGAGATAGCCGGAAATAAAGAAGATTATAAGTTTGCCGTTGTCGTATTTCTTGGCGAGAATGCCCGAAATTATCGCGCAGGGGAAGGCGATTATCTGAGTTAAAAGCAGGGCTAAAACGAGCTGTATCTGGTCAATGCCGAGGGCATAGCCGTAAGTCGTGGCGAGGTCTATTACGGTGTAAACGCCGTCTATATAGAGGAAGAACGCCAGAAGGAAGATAAGTATGCCTTTTTTATTGGGTACCTTTTCTTTGAATACGGAAAAGAGCCTCTTGAAAGACTGTCTTACAGCGTGCGGTTCGCGCTTTACGAAGTGAAGCTGTTTATAACTTTTCGTGATGGGCAGAGTGAATGCCAGCCACCACGCGGCGTTGAGTATGAAAATTATCATATACGCCCACATTGCAGGGAGCAAATCGAAGAGGGACAGAGCGTAAATGCCTATGCTTACGATAAATGGAATGCAGCTGCCTATGTAGCCCCATGCATAGCCGTGAGAGGAAATTTTGTCTACGCGCTCCATATCGGTCACGTCAGTGAGCATGCTGTCGTAGAATACAAGGCTTATGTTATAGGAGATTTTGCTCACGATAAATACGGCTATAAATCCTGCAAGCGGCAGGGGCATGCCGAGGAGAACGCAGCAGATAATGCCTATGAGCGCAGAGCCGAAAAAGAGCGGTTTTTTCATTCCCTCGCCGTCCGCAAATGTGCCTATTACGGGACTTATGACCGCAACTACAAGCGTAATTATCGAGGTTATGAGCGACCAGAATGTCTGGTATTCGGCGTTGGTCATGCCGCTTGCCGTGCACAGGTCGCCGACGATTATCGGTATGAACACTGCTATCAGCAGCGTAAACGCCGAGTTGCCGACGTCGTACATTATCCACTTCTTTTCAAGTGAGGAGAAGGAACTTTTCTTTGTCTTTTGTGTATCGGAAGTGTCCATAATCAATCCTTATTCGTAATTTTTATCAAAGCGCGCGTCTAAGCCCTTGTTGTTGAGGTTTACGCAGAAGTTGACCGCCAGCCTCTTTGCAATCGGCTTCGCACCTTCGAATTTCTCAAAGAGTACCTTGTTGCTCTGTTCGCAGACGGGGTCGGGGAAATATCCCATAACCTGGTCTTTAAGGCTGTCGCCGCCGAACATCTTTAAAAGTTTAGTAATTATCGCGCGTTTGCCTTTTTTGGGCACTACGAACATATCGCATACCTTTTTCATATCTTTCAGCGCGCGCTTGACCTTTTCAGGCTCAAGGTTGAAAAACGGTGCAATTATCCCGGCGTAACGCTCTTCGGACAAGATATGCTCGGCAAGCTTTGTGCGCACGGCGTCTTTGCCGTCGTCCTCCAAAAGATATCTGTCAAATTCCACCTCGACTTTTGTGTGCGTTATGGCATGCTGTCTGCGGTAGGCTTCGACATAGTCGTGACATTCGCTGTCGAGCGCGAAGTGAGTTATAAAACCTATCGCATAGCTCAAAGCCGCATCGCTCTTTGCCGCGACGGCTTTAGCTCCCTCAAAGAAGGGCTTTGCCTTCTTAATGTGCAGTTCGTCGCCCAGCTTTCTTATGGCGTTATGAGTAAGAGGCTTGTAATAAAAGAGTATGTCGGGTCCGTGACACCCCATAAAGTACAGTTCTTTATTTGCTTCCACGACGGCGCGTATGTCGCGCGGAAGAAGAGGTATGACCTCGTTTGCAAATCTGTAATGCGCGTAAGTTGACGGCATAATTAATTCCTTTTATCTGCATTTTATTAAAAAAATGTAAATTGTGCGTTAAAGATTGTGTAATATTATTGTAAATTATATTAAAGTTTAAGTCAAGGCGCGGCGCGCCGCACAGACAAAAAAATGTCGCATAAACTTGTTTGTCGGTTTGAAAAAACAATGAGGCGCGGCGCGAAAATTGTAATTTCCGCGCCGCGCCGTTAATTTATTTTTGAATTTGTTGCAGTGAATAAATCAGTTATAATGCCTTGCGCCGAAGATTGCCGTGCCAATGCGCACCATGTTGCTGCCGCACTCTATGCAAAGCTTCCAGTCGCCGCTCATGCCCATGGAGAGATGTTCGAACGACGGGAACAAAGTTTTAAGCCTGTCGTACTCCGAACGCATGCGCAGGGCAAGCTGTTTTAAAAGCTCTTCGTCATCCGTAAAGGGCAGCATAGCCATCAGTCCCTTGAGCCTTAATGCGGGCATGGCTGAAACCTGTCTGCACGCGCTCTCTGCCTGAGATATGTCAAAGCCGCTCTTTGACAGCTCGCAACCGATATTTATCTCTATGAGAACGTCGCTGACAATGCCTGCCGCCGCGCTCCTTTTAGAGATTTCCTCGGCGAGATTTATTCTGTCTACAGAGTGATAGAGGTCGGTTTTTCCTATCAGATATTTGACTTTGTTGGTCTGAAGATGACCTATAAAGTGCCTTTTGGGATTGCCGCAGATTTTATCGTATTTTTCTCTGAATTCCTGAACGTGATTGTCGCCAATGTCGGTTACACCCGCACATATTGCCTCGTTAATCGCCTCGGGCGTCTGCATTTTGACGGCTGCGACAAGCGTCACCTTCTCGCCGAAGGCGTTCTTTTCGGGAATTTCCGAAAGCAGTTTTTTTACATTTTCTTCAATCATATGCGCTGTGCTATAAGTTCGCTCATCTGACTGCACGAAACGAGCTGTCTGCCCTCTTCCATAATGTCCGCAGTGCGATAGTTTTCGTCCAGCACCTTCTGTACGGCAATCTCTATCGCGGCGTATTCCTTTACGAGGTTGAAGCTGTCCCTGAGCATCATTGCCGCGGCGAGAATTGTGGCTATGGGGTTAGCCGTGTCCGTGCCGGCAATGTCGGGTGCTGAGCCGTGAATGGGCTCGTAAAGTCCGCGCGTGCCGTCGCCGAGGGAGGAGGACGCGAGCATGCCTATCGAGCCCGTGACCTGTGCCGCCTCGTCGGAGAGTATGTCGCCGAACATATTGCTCGTTACCACAACGTCGAACTGCGCGGGATTTTTTACAATCTGCATTGCCATGTTGTCCACAAGCACGTCGCGCACCTCTATCTGGGGATAGTTCTTAGCGCAGTATTCGTGCACAGTCTTGCGCCACAGTCTGCTGCTTGCAAGTACGTTTGCCTTGTCAACCGACACGAGTTTTTTGCTCCTCTTTACGGCGAGTTCGCAGGCAATTCTCGTAATGCGCTCAATCTCTTTTACGGAATACTTTTCGGTATCCCAGGCATATTCGCCGTCGTCGCCGCAGCCTTCGCCGCGTTCGCCGAAGTAAATGCCGCCCGTGAGTTCGCGCACGATAATAATTTCAACGCCGTCTTTTACTAAGTCAAACTTTAAAGGGGACGCCTTTGCAAGGCTCTTCCACAGCTTGGCGGGGCGTATGTTGGAATAAAGTCCCATAGCCTTGCGAATTCTTAAAAGTCCCTTTTCGGGACGCTTGTCCACGGGCATGTCGTCCCACTTGTAGCCGCCCACCGCGCCCAGGAGCACGCTGTCGCTTGCAAGACAGCCATTTACGCTCTCTTCGGGCAGGGGGTCGCCGCACAAATCTATTGCGCAGCCGCCTATGGGGTAGTGGGAAAAGGAAAATTCGTGACCGAACTTTTCGCCCACTCTGTTCAAAACTTTTATAGCTCCCGCACAGATTTCGGGACCTATTCCGTCGCCGTCGAGTACGGCTATATTGTATTTCATATTAAAGACCTCTCTTTGCGAGATTTTTCAAAAGTCCGCCGTCCGCAATGATTTCGCGGATGAAGGGGGGAAAGGGCTGAGCTTTATAGCTCTTGCCCGTCGTGAGGTTGGTAATTACGCCTTCGGCGAGGTCAACGCTCACTTCGTCGCCCGCATTTATGCCTTTTACGGCTTCGGGACACTCCAAAATGGGCAGACCGATATTTATCGAGTTGCGGTAGAATATGCGCGCGAAGCTGTTGGCAATTACAATGCTTACGCCGCTCGCCTTTATGGCTATGGGCGCGTGCTCGCGCGAAGAGCCGCAGCCGAAGTTGTCGCCTGCGACGATTATGTCGCCTTTCTGCACCTTTTTGGTGAACTGAGCGTCAATGTCCTCCATACAGTGGGAGGCAAGTTCGCTCTCCGAAGTGGTGTTTAAATATCTTGCGGGAATTATTACGTCCGTGTCGACGTCGTTGCCGTATTTGAAAACTCTTCCTTTAACGTCCATTTTAAAGCTCCTTGGGTGATGTAAGTCTGCCCGTCACCGCGGACGCGGCTGCAACGTAGGGGGAGGCGAGGTAAACTTCGCTCGTTATGTGACCCATTCTGCCCACAAAGTTGCGGTTGGTCGTCGAAACAGCCCTTTCGTTCTCTGCGAGTATGCCCATGTATCCTCCAAGGCAGGGACCGCAGGTGGGGGTGGAAACTATTGCGCCCGCATTTATGAATATATCAACAAGTCCCTCGTGCACCGCCTGAAGGTAAATTTCATTGGTGGCGGGGATGATTATCGTCCTGACGTTCTTTGCGACCTTTCTGCCCTTGAGAATTTCAGCCGCTATGCGCAGATCGGAGATGTGTCCGTTCGTGCACGAACCTATTACGACCTGGTCGATTTTTATATCGCCCCACTCATCGGGCGTTCTTGTGTTTTCGGGCAGGTGGGGGAAGGAGACGGTCGGCTCGAGCTTCGAGAGGTCGACTTCAATTGTTCTCTCGTACTCGGCGTCGGGGTCGGCTTCGAAAATTCTGACTTCGCGCTTGAACCTGCCCTTCATGTATTCGAGGGCGACTTCGTCGACGGGGAATATGCCGTTCTTTGCGCCGGCTTCTATTGCCATGTTGCAGATAGTAAAGCGGTCGTCTATCGAGAGGTACTGTATGCCGTCGCCTGTAAATTCCATAGACTTGTACAGCGCGCCGTCGACGCCTATGAGACCTATGATGTGCAGAATTATGTCCTTGCCGCAGATATATTTTGCGGGCTTTCCCTTAAGTACGAATTTAATTGCCGCGGGCACTTTGAACCAGCAGGTCTGGCTTATCATGCCTGCCGCCATATCGGTAGAGCCCACGCCCGTCGAGAACGCGCCCAGCGCGCCGTATGTGCAGGTGTGACTGTCCGCGCCTATGACGAGGTCGCCCGCGCCCACAAGACCCTGTTCGGGCAGGAGGGCGTGTTCAATGCCCATTTTTCCGACGTCGAAGAAGTTTTCTATGTCCTGTTTCTGAGCGAATTCGCGGCAGATTTTGCACTGCTGCGCGCTCTTTATGTCCTTGTTGGGAGCAAAATGGTCCATAACGAGGGCGATTTTGTCCTTTTCCTTTACGGCGGAAACGCCCGCCTTTTCAAATTCTTTTATAGCTACGGGACCCGTTATGTCGTTTGCCAGAACGAGGTCGAGCTTTGCGGAAATAAGCTGTCCCGCGGCGACGCTGTCAAGTCCCGCGTGATATGCCAGAATTTTCTGGCTCATTGTCATTCCCATCAGATTTTAGCCTCCGTTTCTTTATCTGTGAAGTCAACAAAAATATTGCCCTTGGCAACATACGCCTTGAACGCGCCGTCGTTGCCTTCGATGTTTAAACTTTCCTTGTTGCATGTGCCCTCTTTGGCGTTTACAATGACGTCAAAAGTGCTCTCGTCGCCGACAACAGTCGCGGTGACGCTGCCTTCGCCCACTTCAAGAAGGGTATCCTTGCAGTTGAGCGAAATTGCTCCCACGTTGCCGCATCTGGTGCGGCAACTTATGTGCGTTGCGAAAGTGTGCTCGAAGCTGACGTCGCCCCTGTCGAGAGAGGCGATAAAGCTTCCCTTAACGGTGCAGTCTGTCGCTGCGAGGTCGAAATTGCCGCCGCTTATTGAGCAGCTCTCCATTGCGGCGTTCTCAATGCGCAGACTTCCGCGCTTTGCGCTGCACTCTATTCCGCCGTAAATTCCGCCTTCGACAGAGGTCTGTACGCTGTCGCCTGAAACGCAAAGAGCGGGTACTATGTGCCCGGGAACGAGTATTCGCACCGTTTTGGGCGTTCTGAAAATTTTACTTAAAATATTGTTGCGCTGTCTTATGTTGAGTTGCGCGCTCTGTCCGTCGTACCAGACTTTTATGCCGCGCGAATAGTCAACGATTATACGTTCATCCGCAGTTGCAGCAATTTCTATGCGGCAGTTGTCTGCGGTGCAGTTTATTGACGATATATCGCTTTTAAGTTGTGATGAATTGTCCATATGTCTATTATATTTATCTGAAAGGCGCATTATTTCCTGAAAATTGCGCCTTCGGAAGCGGATGTGACGCTCTGGCGGTATCTCTTGAGATATCCGTAAGCAGGCTTTTCCAGGGGCTTGAACGAAGCATATCTTAATTTGATTTCCTCGTCGGAAAGTCTCGCGCTGAGCGAGCAGGCGGGGATGTCGATATCTATTATGTCGCCGTCTTTAAGTATGCCTATGAGACCGCCTGCTGCGGCTTCGGGGCAGACGTGACCTATTGCCGCGCCGCGCGTCGCGCCTGAAAATCTTCCGTCGGTAATGAGTGCGACGGTATCGCCCAGACCTGCGCCGACGATGGCGGAGGTGGGGGTGAGCATCTCTCTCATTCCCGGACCGCCGAGAGGACCTTCGTAGCGTATTACGACTACGTCGCCCGCCTTGATTGCGCCCGAAGAGATGGCTTTCATTGCGTCCTCTTCGCTGTCAAAGCAGCGCGCAGGACCGCTGTGTCTGAGCATCTTGGGGTCGACCGCGCTCTTTTTGACTACGCTGCCCTCGGTTGCGAGGTTGCCCTTGAGTATGGTAAGTCCGCCCTGCTTGGAATAGGGGTCTGAAATGGGGCGGATTATTTCGGGGTCGAGGTTGTATGCGTTCTTTACGACTTCCTTCAATGCCTTGCCCGAAACGGTCATAACTTCGCCGTTCAGAAGTCCTGCGTCGAGAAGTTCCTTCATGACTGCGGAAATGCCGCCGGCTTCGTTGAGTTCCTCGATATAGTGTTCGCCTGCGGGTGCAAGGCGGCAGAGGTTGGGCGTCTTTTCTGAAATTTCGTTGAGAATATCTACAGATATTTTATCATTGCCCAGACCCGCCTCGCGCGCCACAGCTATGAGGTGAAGTACGGTATTTGTCGACGCGCCTATCGCCATATCCACCGTTTCGGCGTTTTTGAACGCCGCGGGGGTCATTATGTCTGAAGGGCGTATGTTCTTTTCGAGCAGGTTCATTACGGCTTTGCCCGCATTCTTGGCGAGGGCGAGCCTCTGCGAATAGACCATGGGCAGAGTGCCGTTGCCGGGAAGAGCCATTCCGAGGGCTTCGCACAGGCAGTTGAGGCTGTTAGCCGTGAACATGCCCGAGCACGAGCCGCAGGTGGGGCAGGCGTTGCATTCAAAGTTTTTGAGTTCGTTTTCGTCTATCTTGCCCGCGTTGTACGCGCCGACCTGCTCGAACATGGTCGAAAGCGAGGTCTTTCTGCCGTGCACGCGACCTGCGAGCATGGGACCGCCCGAAACGAAAATCGAGGGGATGTTCACTCTTGCGGCAGCCATGAGCATTCCGGGTATAATCTTGTCGCAGTTGCCTACAAATACCGCAGCCTGAACGCCGTGCGCGCGCAGAAGAATTTCCGCGCTGTCGGCTATTATTTCTCGAGAGGGAAGGGAATACTTCATTCCCGCATGTCCCATTGCAATGCCGTCGCAGACGCCTATCGAGGGCATAATGACGGGTTTGCCGCCCGCCGCGATTACGCCTTCTGCCGCGGCTTTTGCTATGTCGTCGAGGTGCATGTGTCCGGGGATAATCTCGCTCTGCGCGCAGATTATGCCGACAATGGGCTTTTTCATTTCATCGTCCGTCCAGCCGAGTGCTCTTAAAAGCGAACGCTGCGAACTCATGTCAATGATTGTGCTGAATATATTTTCCATAATATTTTTCGCCTTATAGTTTTATCGCCGCCGCGCATTATAACGCGCCGCGGCGTAGAATTTAATTTATGTGGTCGCCGTAGCAATCCCTGTCCTTGAGGGTGTGCTGTCCGCGCGCAAGCACGGTTACGCCCGTGCGCTGCATTTCAAGTATGCCGTAGGGCTCGATTACCTTCATGAATGCGTCCAGCTTTTCGGGGTCGCCTGTAAGCTCGAGTATCATTGTATCTATCGAGAGGTCCACGACCTTCGCCTTGTATATTTCCTTTATCTGCACTATCTGGTTGCGCACCTCGGCTTCCGCCTTGACCTTGACGAGCAGCAGCTCTCTGTAGACGCAGTCGAGTTCGTTCGCGCAGCCTATCTTTTTTACGTCCTCGAGCTTATCCATCTGGCGTATCATCTGATAGAGCATATATTCGTCGCCGCGCAGTATGACGGTCATTCTCGATATGTCGGGGTCTTCGGTTGCGCAGACTGTGAGGCTCTCGATGTTGTAGCCCCTGCGCGAGAAGAGACCGGAAATTCTCGTCAGTACGCCGCTTCGGTTGGAAACGAGCGCGCCTATGGTATATTCTTTGACTTCGTTCATATCAGTTTTCCTCCATTTTTTCGAGCTGCGCGTCGTAAGTATCGCCAGGTTTAATCATTGGCAGAACGTTTTCGTCGCAGGATATGCGGCAGTCAACGAGTACGGGAGCGCAATTTTTCTCCGCATAGGAGTAAGCCTCTTTAAGCACTTTTTCGATGTCTTTCTCGTCCGCTATGGTCATTCCCTTCGCGCCGACGCTCTCGGCGAGCGCGACGTAGTCCGTGCGCCTTGCGAGGGTGGTCTGAGAAAATCTTCTGCCGTAGAAAATCTTCTGCCACTGTCTGACCATGCCCAGAACGCCGTTGTTCATAAGCAGGATAACCATGGGCGTGCCCTGAGTTACGGCAGTCATGAGTTCGTTCATGTTCATGCCGAAGCAGCCGTCGCCAATTACGACGGTGGAGAGCTTGCCCGTGCCGAAGCATGCGCCTATTGCCGCGCCCATGCTGTAGCCCATAGTGCCGAGACCGCCGGAAGTGCAGAACTGTCTGGGGTTTTCAACGGCGAAATACTGTGCCGCCCACATCTGGTGCTGACCTACGTCTGCAACCACGGGACAGCCTGCGGGAGCGATTTTGCATGCCTTTTTGAGTATTTTGTATGCCATAATCGAGGTATCTGCTTTGAGCTTTTCGTTTTCCTCGAATTTTGCCACGGTATCCATCCATTCCGTGCTCTCGTTTTTGTTGACGAGGGGGAGGACGGTTCTGAGGTAAGTTTCGATGTCGGCGAGCACGCGGGCGGAAGTTTTTACGTTCTTGTCGAATTCTGCGTTGTCGATATCGATGTGAATGACCTTTTTGCCGTTAGCGAAGAGGTCGCGGTTGAGCGCGACGCGGTCGGAAAATCTCGTGCCGAGCGCGATAATCACGTCGCTGGCGATGAGCGATTTTGCAGCGGAAACCGTGCCGTGCATGCCCAGCATGCCTATGCAGAGGGGGTCGCCGTCGGCTATCGCGCCCTTGCCCATAAGGGTGTAAGTTACGGGAGCGTTGAGCTTTCTGGCGAACTCTTTGAGGTAGTGTGAAGCGTCGGAGGCGATTACGCCGCCGCCGGCAATAATGAGGGGCTTTTTAGCCGAGTTTATGATTTCAGCCGTCTCGGCAACCTTGTTCTCGTCGATATCGAATTCCTTGAGGGGGTAGGGCTGAGCGGGTTCGTACTCGCATTCTGCAACCTGTACGTTCTTGAGAATATCGATGAGAACGGGACCTTTTCTGCCCGAATTTGCTATATAGAAAGCCTTTCTTATCGTTTCGTCGAGGTCTTTTACGTCTTTCACGATAAAGTTGTGCTTTGTTATGGGCATGGTGATGCCGCAGATGTCAACTTCCTGGAACGAGTCTCTGCCGAGGAAGTTAATGCCGACGTTGCCCGTCACGGCGACGAGGGGAATGCTGTCCATGTAAGCCGTCGCAATGCCTGTGACGAGGTTGGTGGCTCCGGGACCTGAGGTTGCAAAGCAAACGCCCACTTTGCCCGTCGAACGTGCGTAGCCGTCCGCCGCATGAGCCGCGCCCTGTTCGTGCGCGGTGAGAATGTGGTTAATTTTTCCGTTGCGGTAAAGCGCGTCGTAGATGTCGAGCACCGCTCCGCCGGGATAACCGAAGATTGTGTCTACTCCCTGTTCGAGGAGGCAGTTAATCAGTATATCTGCGCCTTTAAGTTTCATTCGCTCTCTCCTTGTGAAATTGAGTTTTTATGCGTTTATGCAGAAATTAAAGTATAAATATTATTTTATTATTGTACAACACGCGCGTGATTATGTCAAGTATAAATTTACCGATTGAGTGCGATAAAGCGACATGGCTTTTTAAGCTCGTAAATTATGCAAATATACAGTATAAGGGCGGGTTTAATTTGGGCGGTAGTGTTGACAAAACCTGCAACTGGGGTTACAATATAAATTGAGTTATTATAAATGTAGTTCCGCGCGGCGCGTGCGCCCGCGTCCGGTGTTCGTCCGATGAAAATTACAAAACGCTTGTGCATATCGGTAATATGTCTCGTTTTAAGCCTGACGTTCTGCGTCTGGGCGATTTTCGCTTGGTTTACGAATAAAAACGACGTCCGCGGCGAGGGCATAAGCACGTCAGTCCTCGGTCCCGAGCTGGTTGATTTGAAAGTTGAGAGATACAGGCTGACAAGACAGAAGGACGGCAGCTATTCGGTTGCCGATGCGCCTATTCCCGATACGCAGAAGACTATGCCAAGTTATAACGATAAAGATGAAGGGACGACGGCGGTGCTAATAAAGCTCACTTTAACCGTCAGCGACGCTGATGTTGCATGTTCGCTTTCGATAAGGTGTTTATCTGCTGACGTTACTGTCTCTTCCGGTACGGTAGGTTATGTAAGTGCGTTGTCAAACGCTGTAATGCTCTATAATCTCGGTGCAGGCATTGCTGACGAGGGAACAACGGGCGGAGTAACGGAAAATGCCGAAGGCAATCCCACAGAATTGACTATTCCGGGTAATTTGGCGGCGTTGCGTTTTTGGGACGGTACTTTTACTGGCGGTCAGGCACAGAAGGTGCAGACATTGTCATTGAGCAATAAATGGCAGCCTGCCGCAGGCGAAAATACGGTTTCGCTCTATCTTTTTATGGACTACGACAGCTCTCTGATAACTAACGGACTTTATCAGCTTGAAGGTATAAGTTTTACAACTTCCATGAGTTTTGAAACCGACATATCTTTTACGGCAATTCAGCTTGAACAACAAGGTTAATCTGTTATGAAATTAAAGCTCGTGAAAATTGCAAACTTAATAATGGTTACACTGTTTACTCTGTTTATAGCAGGGTCAGTTTTCGCGTGGTTTGCGGGTGATATGATAAATCGCGAGCTTGAAATGGAAGGTGCGTCAGCCGCTTATTTCGAAAGCGGAAGCGGTACTGAGACAGACCCGTTTATCATAACGAACGAAAGGCATATCTATAATCTTGCCTGGCTCAACAATACAGGCAGGTTCGGAACAAATAAGTATTATTTTAAAGTCGGAGAAGACATATCGGTAACGGCGAATGACTGGATACCTCCTATCGGCACGGAGCTTCATCCGTTCTACGGCGATTTTAACGGAAACGGAAAAACAATCAGCAATCTTAAGGTTACTACCGACAAAACCAAGCTTAAAAACTCTCTTTACGGCACGGCGTATATAGAAACTTCAGGTTCTGATGTTTCCGAAAGTTCGTACAGCTTTTCGCCCGCAGTCGGCTTTTTCGGCAAGACTGCCGAGGGCAGCAACATAACAAACTTTATTCTGAGCGAACCAACAGTTTTGGTTGCCGCTTCGGATTATTCGACGAGCGGCAACAGCGTTGTCGGACTTGCGATAGGTCATGTTGCAGACATGGCGTCGTCGATAGGCGTAGTGGAAGGCGACCTCGCCGTCGAAGTGGTCGGATATGTTTCTTTCAACAGCATTCTGGGCGAACTCGGCGTAACTGCTCAGGCAAATATGAGCAAGGGCGACGGCGAAATAATGGCGGGAGATACCGGTTATTTCGTTCCCGGCGAGTTGTTGAAAAATTCCTCTACGCTCAATAAATTCTTTTCTTCCAACGGTAAAGCGCAGGACAATCATTGGTTGGTTGCGGGACCGGACAATACTCTCGGTCTCGGTTCGTTCTCGGTTTCTACGAGTTCTGGCAGCGACGAACTTGCCTCTGCAAACATAACGAGTTTTAAATTCTATTATTCTCAAGAAAATGATACCGCAACAGGCGTTTTCGACAGTACGGACGGCGTTTACGATATCGACTTGACTACTGAGCCGACCGACGAGAATATAAAAGCTGTCTGGGACAGCGTAAGATATGTCAGCGGAGATACCAGCACGCATCTTTCCGCACTTACCGGTTATTGGTATTTCCAGAACACTTCGAATGCAGTAACAACCGAAAGCATAACTGTAGTAAATGAAGATAATGACTATATGAACACCGATGGTACGGTAAGCGAAACGGCGGTATCTGCAGTCTATAATATAGTAAAAGGCGGTTTAAAGGTAAATATCGAGAAAGCGACGCCTGCCAATCCTTCAAAAATACTCGTCATTGCCGCCAGCAGGAGTTCTACTGCGACGCGTGAAGTTGGTCTGTATAAAGTTTATTCTGCGCAGAGCGGCAGCGATATTAATTACAACAATTTCTATTCAGGCTCGACAGGTGCGGCTACGGAAATCAAGTTTGATAAGGAAAATCCTATGATGAAACTGGTTCTTCCCGGCGGTCAGGTTGTGGGATGTTATTTCAACGTGACAGAACCCGGAGTTTACCAGTTGCAGTCTACGGGTTCGGGTATTAATTTCTATTATGTTTCTGCCGAAGGCGTCGGCGACGGTCAGGGTGGCGAACCGCCCGCAACAGAGCGTTTCGAACTTGACAATATAGACTTTATTGAAGAAGGCGACGCTATATCGCAGACTGATTCTGGCGAAATATTTGCTGGAGATTTTGTGTCTGGCACAACGCATTATGATTCCACCGAAACGTGGGTTTTCATAAATGCTGTAAATGCCACCATATATGTATCGTTTACGAGGAAGGGACTCAATGGTTTTGCCGGAACAGATACGGCATATACTTTGGGTATAACGCTGTATTCGTCTTTCGATGATGTTACGGATGCACTGTCTGGCGAGGTTTTAAAAACTGAGAATACGCAGGGGATTCCCGTTTACGAAGATGCGGGAACGTTATACGGCATAAAAGAGTTGCCTTTTATCGGAAAAACGCATAAGGTTCAGGAACTGGAAGGCAATGATATTCCAAACGACATCACAGTCGGACCTACAGGTCTTAGTGTATACAAGAAATATATCGGAAACAGAGAAATTGCTCAGGCCGATGGAACTATTACGGTTACTCTGGACGATTTTGAAATTGACCTTTTAGGAAATAACGAAGGCTATACAATAACTTCTAAAATAATTTCCTACAATGGTGCAGAAATAGATGAAAACGGAATTGCTCTCGGCGTCGGTTATCACACTTTTGTAATAGAAGTTACTTGCTCGAACGGTACGGAAACAAAAACGTTTTCAGGTGAATTAAGCGTAATTTTTGTTGAAACTTCAGTTTATCATTCAGTAACTTTTGATGCTAATCTTCCTGGCGTTACGGTTGAAAATATGCCTGAAGATTATGATGTCAAGGACGGGGAAACGATGCCTGAGCCGAGTGAGCCTAAGGCGGTTGGTTATACTTTCGGCGGCTGGTATACCGATAGTGACTGTACTGACGGAAATGAATTTGATTTTGCAAATACACAAATTATAAAAGATACCACCCTCTACGCGAAGTGGATTGAGGATGTCATAGAAAATCACTACAGCTTCGACGCTCTCGCGGCTGCTGTTTCCGACCCCGCTAATGCTAATCTTACTATCGGTCAGGAAGCTTTCACGGGCGTTAACTCCTTCATTACGGTCGTTCCCGGCGGTACTGTTGCTTACAGAGGACCTGACAACAACGTTCTCGAAATCAAGAACGAAGCTCTCAGCGTAACCTTCCAGGGTACGGGTACTCTCGTAATTCAGGCAAGATCGACAGGCAACAGCAACACATCGTCTATAGCTATCAAGGGACCTGACGGCAATTATATTGAGGGTACTTATACATCAGCTAATGTTCAGAAGGATGATAATCTTAATGTTTATACCGTAACCGGTGCAATGAACGAAATTTTCTTCGTAATTTCTCAGCCAGGCACATATACGTTCTGCACGCTGTCGAGTGTAACTGTCAACGGTTCGACTGTAAGCACGGCAAGAAATACGCGTATCGGAGCAATCGATATGATTGATAACACTTCGACTTCAAGTGTGAATTTATTGAGTGAAGCAGGGCAATCGGTTGAAACCGTATCGACAGACTTCGCCTCGCTTGACCTTATCGCGGACGTAAATAAAAAGAAGTGATTTACAATTTAAACGATTTTGCTTTATGCAAAAATAATTAATTTTAAATCGTCCCCTTTCCGAGGGAAATCGGAAAGGGGACGATTTTTTTATGCACAAAAATGCCTTAATTGCATTTTTTGTGTGACAAAAATTTATCCGTCGCATTTAAAGTAGCAAACATTTTGCGCGTTGACTATTCAGCGTAACAAACATTTGCCCGCGCGGCATATCATATCATACATGGGTCGCAAAAAAATAAAATATCAATCAATTCGCCGCCTGAAAAAATGCGGCGTGCTCGTCTTCGGAAAGGATATTCTGGTGGAGGCGGACTGTATTATCTCTTCGGGCGTTGAACTTCATTCGCCCTGTCGCATTACAGGTGCAACCAAAATAGAAAGCGGTGCGTCAATAGGTGCGTTCAGTGTGATAGAAAGCAGCAAAATCGGCGAAGAAACCAAAGTTGAACAGTGCCGCGTTGTCCGCTCGAGCATAGGCGCGCACTGTACTGCGGGACCTTTCTGCTATGTCCGCGACGGTTGCGAAATCGGCAACGACTGCAGACTGGGCGACTTTGTGGAAATCAAAAATTCTCGTCTCGGCGACGGCTGTAAGGCGGCGCACCTCGCATATATCGGCGACGCCGACCTCGGAGAGAGGGTGAACGTCGGTTGCGGCGTTGTCTTTGCCAACTACGACGGCAGAAAAAAGAGCCGTACAACCGTCGGAAACAGGTGCTTTTTGGGCTGCAACTGCAACATAGTCGCTCCCGCACATATCGGCGACGGCGCATATATCGCCGCGGGAACTACATTGAGCGGCGAGGTGGAAAGCCTTTCTCTCGCCGTGGGCAGAAGCCAACTTAAAATCAGGAGCGGCGGTGCCGCGGGGAGGTATCTCAACGGGTAGATATTTCGGCACGGACGGTTTCCGCGGTCGCGCGGGCAGCCAGCTTACCGCAGAACACGCTTTCAGAACGGGTGCCTTTCTCGGAGCGTATTATTCCTCGCTCAACGGCACAAAATGCCGCGCCGTCATCGGCAAGGATACAAGGCGTTCTTCCTATATGCTCGAATACGCCCTCGTCGCGGGACTTACGTCTTCAGGCGCGGACGCGTACCTTATGCATGTCACCACTACGCCGTCCGTGTCCTTCGCGGCAAGGTGCGGAATGTTCGACTGCGGCATAGTAATTTCGGCAAGTCATAACCCATATTACGACAACGGCATTAAACTGCTCAACTCAAAGGGCGAAAAGTTGGGCGACGAGGTTATAAATCTGTTAGAAAATTACCTTGACGACCCGTCTTCATATCCCGTCAGCCGCGCCGACGGCGTCGCCGTCGGCGCGGCGGTCGACTACGTTGCGGGCAGAAATAACTATATCGCCCATCTCATGACCCTCGTTTCTCTTCCTCTTTCGGGCATGAAAATAGGTCTGGACTGCGCCAACGGAGCGGCTTACAACATTGCAGGAAGAGTGTTCCGCTCGCTTGGGGCGGAGGTGCACTGTGTGGGCTGTCGTCCCGACGGGTTTAACGTAAACGATAAGGTCGGCTCGACGCACATATCAAAGCTCAGAACGCTCGTAAAAGACCGCGGGCTTGACATAGGCTTTGCCTTCGACGGCGACGGGGACAGATGTATCTGCGTGGACGAAAACGGGAGCGTGATAGACGGCGACGGCATTTTATACATTCTCGCCCGCTTTTTGAGTGACGAAAATGCACTTTCGGGCAACAAAATCGTCGCTACCGTAATGAGCAACTCGGGGCTCGTCCGTTCGCTCGGCGAGCAGGGAATTGCCGTCGAAAGGTGTGCAGTTGGCGACAGGTTCGTCTATGAAAAAATGTGTCGCTGCGGAGCAGTGCTCGGCGGCGAGCAGTCAGGACATATAATAGTCGGCAAGGTCGAAAATACGGGCGACGGCATTGTGACCGCGCTGTACGTGGCTCAGGCAATGAAGAGCTGGGGCGTGCGCGCGTCTGCTATGACAGACGGGCTTGCCGTCTTTCCTCAGGTGTGCGCCTCGGTTGCGGTCAGCGATAAAATGTCGGCGTTCAGTCCCGAAGTCGACAGGGAAAAGTTGCGAGCCGAGGCACTTTTGGGCGGCTCTGGCAGAGTGCTCGTCCGTCCGTCGGGCACGGAGGACGTCGTCAGAATTATGGTCGAGGGCGAGGATGAAAATCTGTGCGTGAGGCTATGCGACAGGCTCGTTTCGGCTATAAGAGGAGGGGAAGAATGTGCGGAATAGTGGCGTATGCGGGCGATGAGCGCGCGGCGGAAATTATATATTCAGGTCTTGAAAAACTCGAATACCGCGGCTACGACTCGGCGGGCATAACTACCCTCTGCGACGGCAGCTTTTACACCGTCAAACGCAGCGGAAGAGTGCTCGGATTAAGTCAGTATCTCGGCAATATGTGCGGGTCAACGGGTATAGGACACACCCGTTGGGCAACTCACGGCGAGGCGAGCGATATAAACGCTCATCCCCATTGCTGCAATCGCTTTGCCGTGGTGCATAACGGCATTATAGAAAATTATTCCGCGGTAAAAGTCGAACTTGTCGCGCGGGGACACACCTTTCTTTCGCAGACCGACAGCGAGGTGGTGGCGCACCTTTTGGATGAATATTACGACGGAAACCTTATTGCCGCCGTGAATAAGACCTGTGCACGTCTTACGGGTTGCTGGGCGTTGGCGATTTTGTGCAAAGATTACGAAGGCTTTGTCGCCGTCAGGCGGGGCAGTCCCGTGATTATGGCGCGCGGTGCGGACGGATATTTTGCCGCCAGCGACATTCCCGCCGTGGCTGCCTGCGCGGAGGAATACTGCGTGCTCGAGGAGGGGGATATTGCCCTGATTTCCCGCTCGGAGTGTAAAATATTTTCTGACGGAACGACGTCGGTTTCCCGTACGTTCGTACCCGTTGAGAAGGAGCAGACAGACGGACTTGGCGAAGATTGCCCGCACTATATGCTCAGGGAAATACGCAGCAATGCCCGCACAATCAGGGCGACCTGTGAGAAATTTCCCCTCGCTGCGGGCGGCGGACTGTATGAGAGGCTGAGGCGCGCGGATAAGATAGTGCTCGTCGGGTGCGGCACGGCTTACAATGCGGCTCTGTCGGCAAAGAGGTTGCTGTGCGGCGCATATGACGGCTTTGTGGAGGCGGTCATAGCCAGCGAGGCGAGGTATAACCCGCCCGCGGTGACGAAAAATTCTGTGGTGATTGCCGTCAGTCAGAGCGGCGAAACGGCAGACACCGTGCGCGCTGCGGGCATTTTAAAGGAGGCGGGAGCGTACCTTGTTGCCGTCACAAATACGGGCTATTCGGTCATAACGCGCATAGCCGACAAGGTTCTGCCCGTCTGCGCAGGAGTGGAAATATGCGTTGCGGCAACAAAGAGCTACACAGGTCAGCTCGCCTGCTTTCACCTTATGGCTTCGCTGCCCGATTATTCCTGCAGAAGGCGGGAATTGCTGCGCGTCGCCGACGAGGTTGAAAAACTGGCTTGCGACGAGCTCAATTCCCTGCGCATTGCGCAGTTGTGCGTCTCGTCGCGGGCGGTCTTCTTCATAGGCAGGGGCGGGGACGCCGACGTCGCGACGGAGGCGTCGCTCAAGCTGAAAGAGGTAAGCTATATCTTCAGCGACGGCTATCCCGCAGGCGAACTCAAGCACGGCACGCTCGCGCTAATTGACGAGGACGTTCTGTCCGTCGTCATTATCTGCGACCAGTCGCTCGCAGAAAAGAGCAAAAATGCCGTCGAACAGATTTTGTCCAGAAGGGGCAAAGTTGCCGTAGTCACGACGCTGAAAAGCGTGTACGACGAGCTTGAAAGCAGAGTGAGCGCGGCGTGGCTTTTGCCGCCCGTTCCTGCGCACCTGTCGCATTTTGTTTCGGCGGAAGCTCTTCAGCTCGTTGCGTACCGCACGGCGGTGCTTGCGGGCAGGGACCCCGATAAGCCCAGAAATCTCGCAAAGAGCGTGACTGTGGAGTGAGCGGCGCGCCATAAGGACGCACCCCGCCTGCAAAGAGTTGACACGGGCTGTTTAAAAAAGTATAATAACCTCAGATTAATATAAATGAGGTATATATTATGCAGTGTGTACTCGTGACGGGTGGCGCGGGATATATCGGCAGTCACACCGTAGTCGAACTGCTCAACAGCGGTTACGAGGTAGTAGTCGTCGACAATCTGTCAAATTCGAGCGAAGAGAGCTTGAGGCGCGTTAAAAAGATAACGGGCAGGGAGGTTGAATTCGTTCTGGGCGACGTCCGCGACAGGGAGCTCATGGAGGGCATTTTTTCCTCTCATAAAATAGACTGGGTAATACACTTTGCGGGGCTCAAGGCGGTGGGGGAATCCTGCGCCAAGCCGATAGAGTATTACGATAACAATCTCTGCGGCACGCTCGTGCTTCTCGAAGTGATGAGAAAGTCCGGCTGCAAGAAGATAGTCTTTTCGTCGTCGGCGACCGTCTACGGCACGCCCGAAAGACTGCCTCTCGACGAAAATTGCAGAGTGGGCGGAACTACAAACCCCTACGGCACGAGCAAGTATTTCCAGGAAATAATGCTCAGCGACGTGTATGCGGCTGACAAGGAGTGGAGCGTGGTGCTTCTGCGCTATTTCAACCCCGTCGGCGCGCACGAGAGCGGGCTCATAGGCGAAGACCCCAAGGGCATACCCAACAACCTCATGCCGTATGTGGCGCAGGTTGCCTCGGGCAAACTCAAGTGCATTCACGTGTTCGGAAACGACTATCCCACTCCCGACGGCACGGGCGTGAGGGACTATATTCACGTCGTCGACCTTGCTGCAGGGCACGTCGCCGCCATTAAACGCTGCGAAGAGGCGGGCGTCTACACCTACAACCTCGGCACGGGCAACGGATACAGCGTGCTCGACATGATACACGCCTTCGAAAAGGCGTGCGGCAAGACCCTTCCCTATGTGATAGAGGGCAGGCGCGCGGGCGACATAGCCTCCTGCTACGCCTCGTCCGGGAAGGCGGAAAGAGAGCTCGGCTGGAGGGCGAAATACACCCTCGAGGATATGTGCTCGTCCCAGTGGAAGTGGCAGAGCGGCAACCCCGAAGGCTACAAGTGCTGAAATTAATACTGAAATAAAAACGCCGCGGCGGAAGGTTGCTTCCGCCGCGGCTGATTTTTTTATTTATTTTGCAGGTTCGAGGTATTTGTCGCGCATTGCGGCAATATCTTCGTCGGTTATGTCGAGCTTCTGCTTGCAGTAATTTATAACGCTGCCGTACTTTGTCTTGACCTCGGCAATGGTTTCGATTATGTATCTGGGCTTTGCCGCCATCATGCCGAAGAGTATCTTTTTGAAACGTCTGACGAGTGGCGCGATTACAAGTCCCGCCCTGTTCCAGAAGAATTTTCTTCTCTGGAAGCGGTGAGAGGCGACGTAATCTTCTACAATAATCTTTTCGTCGACGCCCAGCAGGCTCTCGACCAGCATGGAGACAAGTCCCGCACGGTCCTTGCCGCCGCTGCAGTGCCAGAGTATGCAGCCGTCGCCGTCGATTATTATGCGCATCAGCTTTTTGAGCATTCCCACGGGCTCGTCCGAAAAGAGCACCATCTTATACATTGCAACCATGTAATTGTCCGCCGTGCCGAACTCGTTTTTAATTCTGCGCGACTCTATAGCCATGGTGCGGGTCATGCTCTTTTCCCTCGTAATTCCCGGCGTAGCCGTGCAAAGGAGGGGAAGATGAACGTACTCCACGCCCTCGATTACGGTATCGGGATATTCCTCGCACTCTGTGAAAATGCGCAGGTCAACTACGGTTTTAAGCCCCAAACCCTTTAGTTTTTCCACCGTTTCGTCGGGCAATTTATAAAGTTTTCCGCTGCGTATCAGCCTGCCGTGTCTTATGACGCGACCGTCCGCGGCAGGCATTCCGCCCAGGTCGCGGGTGTTGAACAGCTTTTTAAGTTGCAGTCGTTTTATGTGCATATAACAATTTTATCACAGCTTATCGCGTTAGTCAATAGCGGGCAACTACGTTTAAGGCGTAAATTTTTGCGATTTTTTGCCATAACTTCGTCCTCCGACACACTATTTTATGGCAACGCGGGGACAATAATTATATAAAGATGTAAAAAATTTGTGTCCGTGTGTTTAACGCCGCCGTTTGGGAGTTATATTTAAACTGTAAACCAATTACGGGAAAAGAAAAATGTCAAAGAAAAAAGATGAACTCAAACACAGCGACGAAGAGGAGCTTATGGAAACGCCCGAAAAAGAGCAGTCGGAGGCAACAGCCGAAGAACAGCCCGAGGTAAACAAAGAGGGCGCAAAGGAAGAGGCGAAAGAGCCCTCCGAGCTTGAAAAAGCTCTCGCTTCGGCGGAAGATTACAGGCGCAAGTGGTATTCGGTCTCTGCCGAATACGATAACTTCCGCAAGCGCAATCAGGCTGCGGTTTCGCAGGCTTATGCAGACGGCAAAGCCGAAGCCATTTTAAAGCTTCTGCCCGTTGCAGACAACTTCGGTTACGCTTACGAGAGCGCGTCTGACGAAAAGACAAAGGCGGGCATCGATAAGATAATAAAGAACTTCAATACGATAGTTGCATCGCTTGGCGTCGAAGAAATTGCAATAAATGAAGGCGACGCGTTCGATGAGAGCGTTGCCGAAGCTATAATGAACGTGCCTTGCGGCGAGGGCGAGCAGCCCAACACGATAAACAAGGTGCTCAAAAAAGGCTACCGCCGCGACGGCAAGGTAATACGCTTTGCGCAGGTAGTCGTCACAATCTGAAATTCACAGAAAACATAAGGAGTTTTAAATATTATGGGAAAAGTTATAGGTATAGATTTAGGAACAACCAACTCGTGCGTAGCGGTAATGGAGGGCGGCGAACCCGTCGTAATTCCCAACAGCGAAGGCAACAGAACCACTCCTTCGGTGGTTTCGTTCAAGGCTGACGGCTCGAGAATAGTCGGTCAGGCGGCAAAGCGTCTTGCAGTAGCTCAGCCCGACAAGACGGTCATCTCCATCAAGCGTCACATGGGCGAAAGCTATAAAGTAAACATAGAAAAGGGCTATTCCCCTCAGGAAATTTCCGCAATGGTGCTCTCAAAGCTCAAGGCGGATGCGGAGAGCTACCTCGGAACAAAGGTAACGGACGCAGTCATCACCTGCCCCGCATACTTCAACGACAGCCAGCGTCAGGCAACTAAGGACGCGGGCAAGATTGCAGGTCTCAACGTTCTTCGTATAATAAACGAACCCACCGCGGCGGCACTCGCTTACGGTCTCGATAAGCAGGAGGGCAGCCAGAAGGTCATGATTTACGACCTTGGCGGCGGTACGTTCGATGTATCCATACTCGAAATAGGCGACGGCGTATTCGAAGTGCTCGCAACCAACGGCGATACTCACCTCGGCGGCGACGACTTCGATAACAAGATTATCGAATACCTCGTAGACACCTTCAGAAAGGAGACGGGCGTAGACCTTTCAAAGGATAAGGCGGCTATGCAGAGGCTCAAGGAAGCGGCAGAAAAGGCTAAGATAGAGCTTTCGGGCATGTCCACGACCAACATCAACCTGCCCTTCATAACGGTGGTTGACGGTCAGCCTCAGCACCTCGATATCGACCTTTCAAAGCAGAAGTTCGATAACCTCACGGCAGATCTCGTTGAGCGCACCGTAGAGCCCATGAAGAAGGCTATGCAGGACGCAGGACTTTCCTATTCCGATATCAAGAAAGTAATCATGGTCGGCGGTTCGACGAGAATTCCCGCCGTATACGATAAAGTAAAGCAGATAACGGGCAAAGAGCCCTTCAAGGGCATCAACCCCGACGAATGCGTCGCTATCGGCGCGGCTATTCAGGGCGGCGTGCTCTCGGGCGAAGTCAAGGACGTTCTCCTTCTCGACGTAATGCCCCTTACGCTGGGCATTGAAACTCTCGGCGGCGTATCCACGCCCCTCATCGAGAGGAACACAACCATCCCCGTAAAGAAGAGCCAGGTGTTCTCGACTGCGGCAGACAATCAGCCCGGCGTTGAAATTAACGTTCTTCAGGGCGAAAGAAAGTTTGCCCGCGACAACAAGTCTCTCGGCAGATTTATGCTCAACGACATACCTCCCGCACCCAGAGGCGTTCCTCAGATTGAAGTTACCTTCGACGTCGACGCAAACGGCATTGTAAATGTAACGGCAAAGGACCTCGGAACGGGCAAGTCGACAAACATCACCATAACGGCATCCACCAACCTTTCGGAAGAGGATATCGAAAAGGCTGTAAAGGACGCCGAGAAGTATGCAGAGGAAGACAAGAAGCGCAAGGAGGCTGTAGACAACAAGAACAACCTCGAGGGCATGATTGACAGCCTCGAAAAGACGGTGAAGGAAGCGGGCGACAAACTGTCCGAAGAAGACAAGAAGACGGTGGAGGACGCAATAGCGTCTGCAAAGACCGAGCTTGAAAGCGGCGACGACAACCGCATAAAGGAAGCATACGAAAAACTCACGCGCGACGTTCAGCCCGTAATAGCAAAGATGTATCAGCAGGCGCAGGGCGCGGCAGGCAATCCTTCCGACGGCGGCAACGGCGACGATACCGAATTCAATCAGCATAACTGATAATAAATTCAATCAAGAGGCAGCGCGCGGAATTGCCCGCGCGCTGCTATAACGGTTTATAAAAGATTATGGCAACAGAGAACAAGAAAAACTATTACGAAATACTCGGCGTTTCCAAGACGGCTACGCAGGATGAAATCAAGTCGGCGTACAGAAAGCTTGCAAAGCAGTACCATCCCGACTTCCATCCGGGCGACGCGGCGGCAGCCGAGAAGTTCAAGGAAATAAACGAAGCCAACGCCGTGCTTTCGGATGAACAGAAGCGCAAGCAGTACGATTACGAGCTCGAACATCCGGGCATGAGCGGTTTCGGCGGCGGCAATCCTTTTTCGGGCGGTAACCCGTTCTCGGGCGGTTTCGGCGACATAGGCGATATATTCTCGTCCATGTTCGGCGGCGGTTTCGGCGGAGCGCAGAGGCAGGGACCCGCGCGCGGCGCGAATATCGAGCAGACCGTAAGGCTCTCTTTCCTCGACGCCATAAAGGGCTGCAGCAAGGATGTGATTTACTTCCGCAACGAACCCTGCCGCGCATGCAGCGGCACGGGCGCGAAGGACGGAACGGCGTTAAAGAAATGCGCAAAATGCGGCGGCAGCGGCAGAGTTAAATATCAGCAGGATACAATCTTCGGCAGAACCATTCAGGTGGGCGTATGTCCCGACTGCAAGGGCACGGGCAAGAACATAACAGAAAAATGTCCCGACTGCAAGGGTACGGGCGTTCAGCGCAGTCAGACGCGCTTGGTAATAAACATACCCGCAGGCGTCGATAAGGACAGCTCAATGCGCAAGCGCGGCTTTGGTCAGGCAGTGCAGGGCGGCGAGCCGGGCGATTTGTACATCTATTTCCAGATAGAGCCGCACAAGCTGCTCAGAAGGGAGGATAAGGACCTCTTCGTCACCGTTCCCATCTCGTATAAGACGGCGGTAACGGGCGGCAAAATACAAGTTCCTGCCATAGACGATACGACAGAGCTCGCAATTCCCGCAGGCACTGCGAGCGGCACGCGCTTCTGCATAAGGGGCAAGGGCGTCAAGACGGTCAACGGCACGGGCAATCTGTACGTCGACGTGCATATAGATATCCCCACAAAGCTCTCTCGCGACCAGCTCAAAAAGCTTTCCGACTTCGAGGACAGCGTGCCTTTGAAGTCGTGTGAGAACATGCAGAGGTACTCGGGCAACGTCTCGGCTGTCTACGGCAGAAAGATAGACAAACAATAACAGAGCATTGAATTTGCATCCGCGGTTTTTTGCCGCGGATGTTTTTTTGTTCTGTGACATGCATAATATAGAATAATATGTTTTCAATGGCATTTTATGTCGTTAAAGCTTGTTGATAACTGCCAAAAAAGCGGCTTTTTTTGCCTTAAACTGCCTGTTTATCAACAAAAAGTTGTGCACAATTTTATTTTTTGAATGAATAAAAAACATATATTTATAAAAAGTTATCAACAATTTATTGAAAAACCGACAAAAACTGCAATATTTCGGGCTTTTTTGAGGGTATGGACAGGAAATTGTGTATAAAGTTATCAACAATTGCATAAATATTTACCGCCTCAGGCGTCAGCCTTTAAAATCAGCGGTGTAAAAATGTAAAAAAATGTATATTGACCTGTTAAGTATTATATGGTATAATGTCGGAAACAGAAGAGAGGAGAAAGGTTATGGCAAGGTCGTGGATAGGCAATATCTTACATTTCTGGGATAAAGCAGACAGAAAGTACAACAAGCTCAAGGCTGACGAGGAGCGCAGGGAAACCAGCGTAAGTCTGGGCATTCGCGGCATAATACAGGCAATTTTGTCTGCGGCTTTCGTAGTGCTGTTTGTATTCGGCGGCGTATTCTGTGCAACGAAAATAGAATTTGAACTTGCAGGGCTTTTGTTTTTATTAGGAACAGTCATTGCCTTTTTGTGCGGACTTGCCGTTCTCGTTCAGGGCTTTTTCGGCGCGCTGTTCTATGTGATTTATCAGTTGAAGCTCAACAAAAGCGCGATCGGCTGGATAGCTCTCATAATCTGGTTTTTGTGCCTTGGCGGCGCGATAGCCGGCTCTGTGGTTTTGATAGGAATAATCTGATTGAAGTATTTTAATAGCGTAAATAAACAGGCGGCGGGCGATTTTTAAAATCGCCCGCCGCTCTTTAAATTGTTTGAGCAATTATTATTGAATTACTTTTACATAATCGACAATCGTCATACCCTCTTTAATGCTCTTTTCTCTGCCCGTCCGCCTGTATCCCAGTTTTTCATACAGGTGACAATTACCTGCTTCTTGTTTGATAGTATCCAATTTCCACATTTTGACGTTCGGATAAATTTTTTCTATCTCGGCAAGCGCGCTCTGCGCAATGCCTCTGTTCTGAAATTCTGGAAGAACGGCAAGCGCCGCCACTTTGCAGGCATTATCTGTTTTAACTATTCTCATGCACCCTACAAAAGTGTTCCCTGCAAGAAATAAATATCCGTCCGTGTCCTGCCTCAAATATTTTGAAAGGACGGTATCCTTGCTCTCGCAATATGGGTTAGTCTCTATGTCCGCATATCTTTCAAACAACGGCAAGAACGCTTTTTTCTGAATTTCAAACACAATTTCGATAAATTTATCTTCAAACGGCACTATTTTTAATTGTTTTATCGCCATATAACCAATTATATCCTACAATCTGTTGTTTGCAATATCTTCGCCCAAGCGAGTAACTTCGGCTATGATTTTTTCATTCTTTTCAAGCAAATCGGATAAAGTGTCCGTCTGCAATACCGAAATTGCCTTAATCGTCTGTATTCCGAGGTGTCCGAAATAGTGTTCTATCGAGCTTATTATAAGCTCGTTTTCTGCCTGACGAGTGCCTGCCCTCACTGCGACGGCTATACCCTTTATTCCGTCCTTTGGCTTTACAATTCTTTTGGAGTTTGTGTCGCCGTAAGGGGTAGTGCGGTCGAAAAGTGCTTTAAGCTGAGCGGGAACGCCTGCCCAATACGAGGGTGCAGCCATAAACACATAGTCGGAGGTCATTATATCGCCGACAACCGTCTGAACATCGTCGCTCGTCACGCACTCGCCCGTCTGATAACAGCTTTTGCAACCTTTACAAAAGGCAATAACAATATCGCCTACGCAGTACTTTTTTATTTGCGCTTTTGCGTTCAGACCCTTTATAAAGGCGTCGGTAAGATAGGCGCAACTTCCGTCATTTCTCGCACTTCCTACAATACAAGTAACTTTAATCATTTTACCCCTCCCCATAAATAAATTTTTACAATTATAAGGGCAAATTCATAAATTGTCAATACTTTAAATATAAAGAGAAAATCAGTAAATAGCGAAATGATGCAACAGTAATTTTTCAGTCTTGCACCAACTGCGTCAGCATTCGCCAATGTAAAGAGAAAATCCGAACCATTCGCTGGTTATCAGCAAATAATTCGGATTATACCTCTTTGGTGCACCGTAAGGAGTTTTGCCGAAATCCTTTAAAGGGGACCCCTCGGCAAAGCGTCGCTTCGCTCGCGCGAGCGGGCGGCGCATATGTTTTTTTTCAAAAAAACAGACATATTTATTGCGCCGCTACGCAACTCGCCTCCGATATAAGGAGTTCTCATCTCTGTCTCGCAAGGCGTAAGGGCAACGCCTTGCTTGGTCAACGCTCGCAAGTATTTGTGCTCGACTACACCATTCTATGAAGAGCGTGCGCTCGTCCTTCGGTTCGACAGAACAAAAGTCGCAGGGATGCGATATTCGCAACATAACAAAAACGACGAAAGACATTTAACCTTTCGTCGTTTTTGTGGTGCACCGTAAGGAGTTTTGCCGAAACCCCTTAAAGGGGACCCCTCGGCAAAGCGTCGCTTCGCTCGCGCGAGCGGGCGGCGCATATGGTTTTTCCCCAAAAGACAGACCTGTTTATTGCGCCGCTACGCAACTCGCCTCCGATATAAGGAGTTCTCATCTCTGTCTCGCAAGGCGTAAGGGCAACGCCTTGCTCGGTCAACGCTCGCAAGTATTTGTGCTCGCTCATCTCGCGCACGCACGAATGGTGTACTACACCATTCTATGAAGAGCGTGCGCTCGTCCTTCGGTTCGA
>CASESJ010000006.1 GCA_949290575.1 uncultured Clostridia bacterium | reverse complement strand
GTACCGTTCGCTCTGCCGAGGGCTTTTAATCAGAAAAAACAAGGAGGACAATGAAATAAGCTATTTGGTTTGTCACATGGAAAAATATCACAAGACGGATATTGCGCCCGTCGAACAGGAGAACGAGCGAGACGAAAACTATCTTGCAAACAATCCGCAGATAGACTGCGCTCGCACTCGGAACAACTACAATGTCTTTAAGCGACAATGCACCTACACTCAGCACATCAACCGCAGAATAGCGGAACTTGACTTGCCTACGAAAGTTCGTAAGGACGCAGTTCTGATGTGTTCGTTCGTTGTAGGATCGGACAGAGAGTTTTTCAAAAGTTTATCAGTACAGGAACAGGAAAAATTCTTTGCAGACTGCACCCGCTTCTTTTCGGACAGATATGGCGAAGAAAATATTATTTCCGCCGTAGTCCATATGGACGAAACCACACCGCATCTGCACCTGAATTTAATTCCGATTGCAGATGGCAGGCTCTGTGCCAAGCAAATGTTTGACCGCAAGGCGTTGCAAACCTTGCAGACAGACTTTCATTCTGTCGTGGGCAAAAAGTGGAACTTGCAACGCGGCAGGGAAGGCAGCACCGCAAAACACCTTGACACTATGTCGTACAAGGTCAAAAAGATGAAAGACGATGCGGTCGCCGCCGTATTGCAGGCATCAGAAGCTGAAAGGCGAAAAGAAGCCGCCGAGCAAAGCCAAGCCCACGCGGAACAAGCCACACTTGAACTTCAAGAAAAGCGTGAGCAATTACAACGTGAGGTCGCTCCTCTCCAAGCCGCTGCGAACGTTGCGCTGGAATACAACAAAGGAAAACGTAAGCCGAACAAGAAAGACGTGCCTGCACTTGCCGCTGACAACGCAAGATTAAAGCAAGAGCTTGAATACAGCATTAAAGACCAGCACGATGTCTTTCAGCTCTATCAGAAGACCGAACGCGAGCGGCTGTCGCTCCAAGAGGATGCTAAGACTTTGAGAGAGCTACGAAAGCAAGCGCCGGACAAACTTCGGGAAGCGTTGGAAACCGCCGAGCAAAGAAAGGCTGCAAAGCGCTCTTCACCTTTCAGATCGTCTGGCAACGGTTGGAGCAAGTAAAACTGAATAACTGCTAATAAGGAGGAAAACGTATCGAACAGAATACATAACTACGGGGAATGGCGAGAAAGAAACTAATTCAAACTGACTTTGATATTCCTGATTACCAAATAGAATCTCTTGCAAGAGTTCTGTTACCTCAAATCAGGGCGTATCTGCTGTCCGAACAGGGACAAAAAGACTATGCCGAATGGTCGGCAAGTCGACAACTGAATACAAAACTAAATAATAATTCATCCCTCTAAATAGTACTGGGAACGCCGCCATAAGTTGCGGCGAAAGGAAACCGCTGAAAGTTGCGGTATATAAGTTAGTAAAAATCGAAATTATCGAGTTGCGCCGTAGAAGAAAAAGACTATGATGAAAAAAACGGCGAGGCGGGCAGAGCGAAATTCGCTCTGCCCGCTATTTTTATGTTCGGAATCTTTTTAATTCCTCAATATAACAAAATAGCCCGAACATTCTTTTTACGGTAAAGAAGTTCAAGCTATTATGACTTGGTGCTGACAACAGGACTTGAACCTGCACGAGATAATCACAGGATTCTAAGGCAGAATTTATGAAAATTTCGTCCTTACCAACAGGACGACAAAGCAAATTAAAACTGCTTGATTTCAGGCAAAAACAAGCTGAAAACAGCCTGAAACAGCTCAAAACTCAATAGTTTAAAACACTACTTCCAATAACTTCCCTCGCCGTTTGTTGTTAGATTGTGTCCTACTTCCTTTAACTTCCCAAAACCTTTCAAAAACAAGGAAAAATCTTTGACAAAAAAACCCAATTACTTCCCAAAGTTATTTTTACCGAATTGCAATTTCGAAAATATAGACCGTCGGGTTAAATACCGATGGTCTATATTACTTTAAATACATTTTAACTGCCGTTCAGGATAACACTATACTCAAACGCTGGTACAGGTTACACGGCAGGAGCTACGGTTTGACTACCGTTCAGCATAACACCATACTCAAACAAAAAACTTGTTAAACAGACCATTGAAACAGTTTGACTACCGTTCAGGATAACACCATACTCAAACCATGTACACGGAACCCGTTTGTCCATGGTAGTTTGACTACCGTTCAGGATAACACCATACTCAAACCAGTAATTGGATATGTAACCGCATAATAATGTTTGACTACCGTTCAGGATAACACCATACTCAAACACAATTTGAGCTGCGAGCTTATAGAGCCCTGTTTGACTACCGTTCAGGATAACACCATACTCAAACCGCCCCAATCGCCCATCTCTTCAAATGGCAGTTTGACTACCGTTCAGGATAACACCATACTCAAACCCTCACGGTCAAATACTGTCGTGCGTTGCGGTTTGACTACCGTTCAGGATAACACCATACTCAAACTGTTGGAAGAATTTTTCGCGTAATACTTGAGTTTGACTACCGTTCAGGATAACACCATACTCAAACTCATCTGATTACTTCCATAATACGTTTTGTGTTTGACTACCGTTCAGGATAACACCATACTCAAACTTTTGGCTTGCGTGTGCTGCGGCGTGTTGTGTTTGACTACCGTTCAGGATAACACCATACTCAAACATGTCCTGTACTGCTTTTAAAATGTTTATAGTTTGACTACCGTTCAGGATAACACCATACTCAAACCTCAAATTGAGCATTTTTGCGCACCACACGCAGAAACCTGAACGATAATTAAGCGCATCCTTATAATTATAATATCATTTTTGACCTTATCAGGCAAGTATTTCGCACAAATCCCTATCTATAATAGTTACTACTTCGCAAGGCAATTTAGGTTTTTGAGTGTTTTCCAATAAAAATATGCACACATCATTTAACTGCATTTCATGATAGAATGACAAAAGTGCCTTTTCTGTAAGCACGGTTTTTAAATTAGCAAAGAAAAAGCATTTTGTTTTAAAAAACGCAACATTAAGGCGCACATATAAGACCAGCTTTTCCAAAAGCCCATTTTCTTCTTCAATATGCACATCAAACGCCTTGAACAAGGCGGTCATACCACCTTCTTCATCGTAGCTGATGAGGCACTCGCTTTCCGAATTTAATTTTGCAAAAAAATCAGCAAACAAAACGCAAATATTCTGATATTCTTTAAGAAAATTATTTTCCGCAATCTGTTGCAAAGAAGAATAAAGTTTTGTTGTTACCCGTTTATCGTTGGCTCGCAACGACATATAGTCCCAAACAAACACCGCAGCTTTTTCAAGCCGCAAAATCTCATCCCCCTCCGAAAGGCAAAAATTACCCTCTTCACCCTCCGTCTGACAAGAAAGCTCACGGCAATAGCTAAAATAATAATCTTCCGGTTCTACTATCAGCACATTTACTTTATCGGGCGCGATTTCAAAAACATTTTCAAAATCGTAATGAGCCAACTTCATATTATCACCAATTTTTCGTCGCTATCAACGACAACGCTTTGCGCTTCACCTACAACAATTTCCATACGCTCGAACTGCCGCTCGGTGATAAGAAGCATTTCAATCAATCCGTCCGACGTCTTATGTCTGCGCACATTTTCCTGAACCGCATTTGCCGCAGTTGCGTTAAGAACTATTTTACTGTACACAGATTCCTGCATCATCACAAAACCATTTCTGACCAGAAATTTACGAAACTGCCTGTATTCCCTGCGTTGAGAAGAGTTATCCGTAGGCAAATCAAAAAATACAACAAGGCGCATATATCTATAACTCATAACATTTTATTCTGTCTATATTTCCCGTATCAAGAGCATCGAAAACGCTTTTACAATATATTGAAATTGCCGACAATACGGTACAATGTTCCCCATTTATAGTAACTTTGTCATTCAAAACGTTACACAATGAGTGTTTATAATCAGGCGTCAACTCCTGAGCGCTATCAAAGACAAATCTGTCTACGACAACTCGAAATGGCTCCATAAGGTCACAAGACAAATTAAAACTGTTAAACTCATTTTTATGAGCTATTCCAAGCTGAGTATTAAAACCGCTTGCAACAACTTCACGGTTGAAAGCAGACAAAATGACAGCATAGCCATAGTTCAGCGCACCGTTTATAAAGTTTTTATCTCCTCTTTTAAAAGGCAACCCGAAAAGTGCATTGAAATATACCTTAGCGGCGTGCCCTTCCCTGTTTGAAACATCGCCTGGTCGAACTTCACTCGCATATCTTTCAAGAAGTTCTGCCTGCCCTGCTCCGACAGTCTTCAACAACTTTTTCTGACAAAGAATTTTATACCTTACTATTTCTGCCCATACGTCGGAACAAACACATTCGCTCCATTCGAGCTGACGTTTAAGGCATCCGCTTGAATTATGCCTGCCGCTAAGTGGCAACAGTTGCGACAACGGATTATGCTTTTCATCACAGAATACTACACTTATTTTCTGCCTTATAAGTTCGCAAAGAAGAGCTGCGGTTAAAGATACGCTCGTAGACTCGACTATGAGCGTATCTATTTCCGCAAGATATACCTTTTTAAGTTCTTCACCGCGACATATAAGGTAACCGAGCTTATATTCCAGCTTACACCGCCTGGTGATAACTACAACTCGCCAACTCATAAAAACTCTTTAAGATTGACAACTTTGCGATAATATCCCGTTGGCGACTGATATATCATTTTTATATTAACATCCTGCACAAATTTATTTGAAAGTATTACCCCTGCATGAGCCGCGCCGCCCAGAAGCGTTAAATCAGCCGCTACGCTGTTGCACTGCATTAAATGAAGAATTTCAAACAGCACCCTGCACTGTTCTTCAAGCGAAAGCGCAGCAAAGGCGTCCCTTTTCTGACGGAGGAAAGGCACCTGTCCCTTTATAGACAAACCAGAATATACGGGCGAGGAAAGTTTTTCCGTAAGCGCGTCATAAAGGAGAAGGTTATCTTCTGAGGTTATGCTCTTACCTGTCTGCAAATCGGGATTATTGAGTTTCTTTCTGTCACGCATATAGTTGCTTATATTTTTTAAATATTTGACATAATCTTCATCGAGAAACAGTTCGTTTGCATTGCACCAGATTACCCTGTCCCCTGTTCTGCCACGTAGCCATGCGTAAGAACCGTCTATGCAGAAAAGGGTATTGAGTTTAATATTGTCGATGAGAATTTGAGCATCTTTAAGCCCCTGCACTCTTTGGCAAAATTCAAGTTTTGCCTTTTTGCTGCCTCCCGTCTGTTTGTCAAGATACAGGGGGTACGCTTCAAGCGAAAGCATTGTTTTGCCCTTTTTTCCCGTACTTTTTACAAGCATAAAATATGCGGTAGTCGCCTTATTATATCCGCCGTATCTTGATATGTCCGAAATTGCCCCCTTTGCCTTTAGCGGAACAAGGTCGTTATTAGTACCTGCAGGAACAGGGTTGACATCAAAAAGTCCCCCCTTACCGCCGAGCGTCATACGCACGACCTTGCAGGTATTCTTTGAAACGGTATGTAAAATTCTGTCCAAATCACCTACTTTCCAAGCACCCTCAATATCTCTGTCATAGAGGTATTTAAGGTTATAGCTGTTCAGCCCGTTAGACCTGAAATATACTGCGGCATTATGATTGAACTTTGTGTTATAAACATTGCCGACAACTATATTTATATAAGCATCTTTCGCGTGGTGCAGGTCGTTGAGTTCACGCACCTTTGTTATCTTATACTTGTCCTTGAACTCATTTGCGTTGCCTGCCTTTGAATATACGATTTCCGTTTCGGGCAACATTTCGCTGAGTATTTTTGCCGCTTCCTTTGTGCTCTGTCGAGTGGAAACAAGCTGACGGTTTATAAAGTCGGCAAGTTCATCCTGCGTCAAAGGGGTTGTACGCACTAGCCTTTCATACTTTTTATCGCTTATCAGTCCTTTCTCTCTTAATGCTCGCCACATAGGCGTCATGCTTTTTCTGATATCGTCTGTCAAAGGATATTTATCGCCCTTTAAAGTATTTTCCGTCTTAAAGACAAGCACTCGGTTGTCAAGGCTGTCGTCCTTTATCTTGGACTGCGGATAGATATGGTCTATATCGCAGATATTTGTATCGAACACCTGTTCCAGAGAAATGGGCTTGCCCGAATACATACTTCTGCCAAGCTGACGATAGTATAATACAAGTTTGTCGCTGTTGAACTTTGTATCAACAGTTCCCTCTATTTCGGAAATCCAATCGCGTTCCTCGCCCTTGATATTTTTGAATAAATCAATCAGCTGCTGTTTACGCGAAACTGTACGATTGCCCTTTCTGCTGTCGTCGTTTACTTCCCTTGCCGTTTCTATAAATATCTTTCGGGGCGCACACTTACATACTTTTACTATTTCTTTTACAAGAACCACCGTCCTCCAGATAGCTCTCTTGACCGAAGCCGAACAACGCAAATCTTTTATTGTAGAATATGTAATTTTTCCGCTCGGCGTATTTTCCGCATTGAACTCATCCACTGCCGCAGGAAAACCGTATTTTGCCGACATAAGCTGCATAAAGTTTTCGCCCGTTTTACGCATAGCCTGAATTATAGTCATCAGTTCGCCGTTTTCATCGGCGCATTGAGAGCTTACTATGCCGTCGAGAAGGGTTGCAGACAATCTGCCCCACTTACTGTAATTAAGGCCTTTAAGCTTCTTTATTTGTTCCTCTGAAAGCACATCGCCATACTTTTTTCTTATACGGTTTTGAAGTCTGTCCTTATCGGAAATGAGGGTTATCCAGCAGATAATTTCCTCGCACATTGCCCGTTGAGTATTGACCAAATCGCCCAAAAACCGCAAATCATACCAAGGCGAAAGCGAACTTTTGAAATCGCCGTCTATGCCGCTGAATACTTCCAAAGTGCTTCCGACAGGCAATACACCGTTTCGGATGAGAAGCGCAAGACAATTTTT
Organism: uncultured Clostridia bacterium; assembly: GCA_949290575.1. Taxonomy (GTDB): domain Bacteria; phylum Bacillota; class Clostridia; order Christensenellales; family Borkfalkiaceae; genus Coproplasma. The sequence goes on along the minus strand of CASESJ010000006.1, from coordinate 49,708 downwards.
TATTGTTACTTTTTTGTGCTCTTTTGCGTATTCATAGATAAGTCTGCGCGCCTCGTCATTTTTCTGCCCGTTTATCTTCAGATTATTCAGTTCGTTCAAGAATGTAAATTCGCTGTATAAAAGCGAACTTGCAGGAAGAACATCCTGACCGATAAGATATGTACACTTATTTGTCATACGACGAATAAACTCTTCCTCGGATGCGTCGGCATCTATCGCTTTGTCAAAATTCCAAGGGGTAATGCTGACCTTTTCATAGCCATTACGTCTTACCGACCAGGCAAACTTGCTTCCCGTATGCAGAGGTCCGACATAGTACGGTATACGGAAAGTCATTAAAGATATTATTTTTTCAGAAATGGTCAGACCGTCCTGCTCATTCGCAAGGAATGGGAAGTAATTTTCCGCATTTAAAAGAATGGCTTTAAGTTCCTGCAGATGAACCTGATAGGGAATTACACCATTGGCATTGGAAACCTGTTTTGGCAAAAATTCGCCCTTTTCCATCTGCGCTAGCACATGGTCGTCAGATATACCCACCGTCTTTTTAAGGAAAGTATAAAAATCGTCCCTTGAACACTTGGAATAACCTTTATTTTTGTCCATTCCTATATATGCGGCATAATTATTGACCTTTTCATGATGACGGAATACTTCCGCATATTTTTCGGGGCAATGATCAGATATGTAATCTTTAAGCCACTTTAAATCGGCTTTATGCTTTTCGTATACTTTAACTTTAGCAAGCGATATATACTGCTCATCGCCCATAATGCCACAGAGCACCGACCAATCATATATCGCTTTCAACGACATTACAAGGGCGATATTGTCAATGCCTACAGCACTTTCTATTGCAGGCAAATCTTTCTCATCAAATGTTGCTTTTTCAAAAGAAAAGCTCTTTATATCTTCGTAATCATCGTCTGCGCCGTAAAGCTCTTTAAGATTTACGCTACCGCCCGTTATTGCCTTGACCACTGCCGACAAACACTTATTTTTGCCTGCTTTTAAAAGCTCAGAAAGTTTTTTCTGCCTTTCGCGCTTGCTACCCCTATTTTGTCTTAACCATGACAATACCTCATCAAGTTGATCCAAATCGAGAGACGGCAACTCCAAATCGACCAAAACAGCATTCACATCATAAAATTTCTTCCGCACAAGCTCGGAATTTCCCACTTCAAAAGACTGAGCCTCAAATAGGAAATGTCCGCGGTTTTTTAATATATGGTGAAGTGCAAGATATAAAAGGCGGATATCTTTCACCTCGCTATTCAACAGAGCCGCTCTTAAATGATAAATTGTGGGATACAGTACATGATATTGCTTATCCGTAAAGCCGATATCGGCAAACAGCGCGTCAGAAGTAGTCAATCTGCCGTCCTTATCCTTAAAAAATAGCGAACTGTTGTTCAGACGGATGAAAAACAGCGGATCAATTTTACTTATTTCGTCTGCAAAAAGGCTCTGCAACAGCAATAATCTTTGTCTTGTTCTTGCTGTACGCCGCCGAGAAGTTCTGAATGCGCGTCTGTCCTGCGCTCCTTCCCCCTCGTCAAAGAGATAGCTACCCCAAAGCTCGTTTCCCCGAGCCTTCAAAAGGCAATATTCCTCGTCAGTAACCGCCCAACCGACGGAATCTGTACCCATATCAATGCCGATATAATATTTTTTATCCATTAGTATTGACATTCCCCTTATTTTGTTATATAGTTAAAACAGTTGAACGAATGACTGCCGTTCAGGATAACACCATTAGTTCAAATAAGTTTTTTTCAAACCGCCGAATCTTTCGGTTGTACACGATGTGTACTCAAAGAGAACTGTTGATAAGACAGTTCTTTTTTATTTTATTTATCACATTGTTAATGATAATTCCCAGACTATCCATATTGCTCAAATGACTTCGCGGATTCATTGCTGTATTAATTTCTTCTATAACTCTTTGCACAAATCTACAATAACTGAAGGAATTCTGTCTGGCTAATATGTAATTTTAATCTAACTATTTTTATTTGTTGACCTAATTCCATATCTGTCGCTTCAATTAAAATTATATGTCAAAATTATAGCATTTCAGCATTATTATTGCAATAGTAAAACTAAAAAATCATTGTTTAGAAAGGCAATTTATTTCACATATTTGGGTTGCAATAAAATGGCGGAGCGTTGTTATCAACGCTCCGCCGATTACTTGTATATAGTTTTAATTAAACTCTTCCGAGGATAAAGTCCACGGAACAGTCAAAATATTTGGCGAGCCTTATAAGGCTGTCTACTGTCGGCTGCGTCTTCCCGTTGTGCCAGCGATTGACCGTCTTTTCTGCAAGCCCCGTATCCTTTTCCATTCTGTACTTGGTCACATTGAAATGCTTTAATAAAAATGTGAGCTGTTCTTTAAACGGCGGTCTTTGCCTGAACTCCTCCTCCGACAGCTTATCCGTCAAGCCGAGCATATAATCAGTAGAACACTTAAAATAGTCCGCAAGCGTTACAAGCGTATCGACATACGGCAAACCATCGCCGCGTAAAAATGTTAGTATTGTAGACGAGTCTATACCCGTTGCTTTTGCAAGTACCGGCGCGTTTATTTCCGCCTCTTCCATTAAATCTTTCAAGATCTCTGACAAGTTCGACATAATTCCCCAAAAGTAGTTTTATTTCTACAATATATTATCGGTCATACTCCCCTGATTTTGTTGATTAAGGGGAGTTGGAACGGTATAATATAAGTACACAAAGGCGAGGCGCGCGAGTCTAACGTGAAATACAATTTGAAGGCAAAACTATTTTATGACAAAATTACAGAACAAAAACACAGAGAAAAACTACAAAACCGACGAAAAAAGTCTGATGCAGGAGATAAAGACAATGCTTGACGATTACTTTGTATGTTCTCTCTCTGACGACGAGAATGATACAATCATATCTCTTGAAAACGGACAAAAATTCAGCTTACATATCAAAGAAATAGAATAACAAAAAAATAACCCGAAGGATATAAAACTTCCTTCGGGATAAACATTGCATACGCCGCAAAAAATATTAAATAATGACAAAAAATGTAGGCGTCAAGCGGTTAATTTTCAGCAAAAAAGTTGTCTGATTTAACTTCCCAAAACTTCCCAATGATAACAAAAACGGGAGAAAATTTGTGAATTTTCTCCCGAAATTTGTTGGTGCTGACAACAGGACTTGAACCTGCACGAGATAATCACAGGATTCTAAGTCCTGCGCGTCTGCCAATTCCGCCATGTCAGCGCGGTTTTTGTGAAGTTTTCAGTTTTTTTGTTAATAATTATGTTAATTTGTTACGCAACAGGATTCTAAGTCCTGCGCGTCTGCCAATTCCGCCATGTCAGCATTGATTTTTTTGCAAGATTAAAATGTGCAAAATGCGATTGGAAGGCACATATGTGCCACCCTTTCAGTTTTTATCGGTATATTTACCGCCTGAGATTGCACAAAAATATTAAACGTATTCTAAAGCATACAGGGGAAAATGTCAATCGTTTTGCGCCTGCGACACTGTCCGCAGATGACAAAACGTGCGCGTAAAATTGTTGCGGCGGGCAACATAAGTTGCCCGCCGCCCGCATTGCGTCAGAATTTTATTGCACCCGCAAAATCATTATCGAACAGCCCTTCACCCTCTGCTGCCCGCGTTGCCGCCTTCGGCGCGCGGCAGAGACAGAAACGTTACGGCGCACGCTATTATTATTGCACAGGTGAAGCCGCAGGCATCTATGAATACGTCGCGGGGGCTGGACGTTCTGCCCGCAATAAAATATTGATGAACCTCGTCCGACACGGCGTATATCAGAGAAAACAAAAACGCGCTGCCCGCCGCGGAAAATAATGTGAGGCGGTTTTTGCCCGCTTTTATTGCAAATGCATAATAAAAAGCGAGAAACGAAAAGAGCCCCAGCGTTGCAAACAGAAATATGTGTGCCAGACTGCGCACAGTCAGCCCCCAGAACAGGACAACTGACGACGGCGACTGCCCCTCAGGCACGGTTACGCCGAGCAGAGACAGTATGAATTTACCTACGCTGTTGCTCGCCTGCGACGAAGTCGCGCCCGTCTGGTGAGAGAACATAAATATTACTGCCATGACGCTGACCGCGAGCGCGCCGAATATGCATGTCTTTATGATGTTTGGTTTCATTTACTCCGCCTTTGCGCATATGCGCACCCGACACATATTATAAATCATTGCGCCGCCTTATATTCTATGTCTGCACGCCTGCGTTTGCCACCGCGGAACATACTCCGTGCTTGCCATGACCGCAGGACCTGATATATTCTCCTGCTCCCGCACGACCTTTGAAATGACGCATAAGCAAAGCCCGCGAAATTTCGCCCATGCTGAATTTTCAGTCCTTTTTATCGCCCTCGAGGGAAGAAATTATCAGCCGGTCGCACTTCAGCATAATCTGCAGACATTCAAACAGCAGCTCCTTCGCCTCGTCGTCCAAAGTCTTTTTCTTAAGTCCGTCGTTTATAATAACTGCCGCATAGTTGAAGGACGAAAACACATTTTTTAGGTTGCTTTCAATGTCGGAAAAGCTCTCCTCCGCCGTTATGTAAAAATTGTAGACGCTCTGCAACTTTGCGCTCGCACCCGAAAATACCGAGAGGTTCTTTTCGTCGTACACCTTCTGTATGTCGGCATCGAATTTTTTTATTAAATCCACCATTCTGAGTTGTTCAAAGTTCATAATTACGCCCTTGAAAATTTAGTCGGTTACAATTATAGCACGGCGGCGGCATTTTGTAAATGCCGCCGCCTTAAATTGCTTATTTGTTATTACTTTTCTTCGTCCGAACCAACTGCACTGTTGTATGCTGTGTTGATTACGGGCGACATGTTTTTGTAGTCCTTGACGCCTGTGCCGGCAGGTATGAGCTTACCGATGATGACGTTTTCCTTAAGTCCCATAAGAGGGTCAACCTTGTTCTTGATAGCCGCGTCGGTGAGTACCCTTGCAGTCTCCTGGAAGGATGCCGCCGAAAGGAAGGATTCGGTGGAGAGCGCAGCCTTGGTTATGCCGAGGAGCACCCTCTTCTGAAGGGCGGGCGTGCCGCCGTTTTCGATTGCCTTCTGGTTCTCTGCCTCTACCGTGAACATATCGACCGTTTCGCCGGGAAGAAGTTCCGTCGAGCCTGCGGACTCTATTCTTACCTTTCTGAGCATCTGGCGGACGATGATTTCGACGTGCTTGTCGTTGATGTCAACGCCCTGCGAACGATATACCGACTGAACCTGTTCGAGGATGTAGTCCTGAACGCCCTTGACGCCCTGTACGCGTAGGATATCCTGGGGATATACCGAACCTGCGTTGAGCACGGTGCCGGGTTCAACGGCGTCGCCGTCCTTGACCTTGAGCTCTGCATTGAAGGGAAGCTGATAATTTTTCTTGACTTCGCCGGTTACGGGGTCCTTGACTATGACGTGCTTCAGGTTGTCGCTGTCATCAATAGTAACTCTGCCCGAAACTTCGCAAAGCGTTGCGCAGCCCTTGGGTTTGCGCGCTTCGAAGAGCTCTTCAACGCGGGGAAGACCCTGTGTGATGTCGCCCGTTGCCGCGATACCGCCCGTATGGAAGGTACGCATGGTGAGCTGAGTACCGGGTTCGCCTATCGACTGAGCCGCGATTACGCCGACTGCCTCGCCGGGCATAACGGGCGTGTTGGTAGCCATGTTCTTGCCGTAGCACTTTGCACATACGCCGTAGCGCGAGTTGCAGGTGAATACCGAACGGATGGATACAGCCTCAATTCCTGCCGCAACAATCTTCTTTGCGAGGGCGTCGGTGACAAAACCGTTCATGGGAACGATTACTTCGCCCGTCGAAGGGTCAATGACGTCTTCGGAGACAAATCTGCCCTGAATTCTGTCTTCAAGTCCCTCGATTGTTTCGCCGTTGGGTCCTATGATTGCCCTTACGACCATGCCGCGGGGCTTCTTGCTGCCAGCCATGCAGTCCTCTTCGCGCACGATGACGTCCTGTGCGACGTCTACGAGACGACGGGTAAGATAGCCCGAGTCTGCCGTCTTGAGCGCGGTGTCGGCGAGACCTTTACGACCGCCGTGCGAGGAAATGAAATATTCGAGAACCGAAAGACCCTGTCTGAAGCAGGACTTAACGGGAACTTCAATCTTTTTACCCTGAGGGTTGACCATCAGTCCGCGCATGCCGGAGAGCTGTTTCATCTGGTCGATTGAACCGCGGGCACCCGAGTTAGCCATCATCCATATGGGATTGAACTTATCGAGCGACTTTTTGAGCTCTTCGGTTACGGCGTCGGTGGCATCGTCCCACGCCTTGATTACGGCGTTGTAGCGTTCTTCTTCGCGAAGGAGACCGCGCTGGAACTTGCGCTCTATCTGCAGAACCTTCTTTTCGGTGTCCTCCACTATCGCCTGCTTTGCCGCAGGAATGTGCATATCGAATACCGAAGTGGTGATTGCGCCGACGGTCGAATACTTATAGCCGAGCGTCTTGATTTTGTCGAGAACGTCCGCTGCCTTGGGCGCGCCGCCCGTCTTGAAGCTGCGCTCGACGATAGAGCCGAGGTGCTTCTTTCCGACTGCAACCGCCTTGCCGAGGAATTCGTAGGAAATTTCATATTTGAGATAGTCTTCAGGCTTCTCGCGCTTTACAAAGCCGAGGTCCTGAGGCATCTGGTTGTTGAAGATAATTCTGCCGACGGTCGTCTTTACCGTACCCTGCACCGTAGTGCCGTTGTAGGGAGAATTAGCGTCGTCTATGGTAATGGTGCGGCGAACGTAGATTTCATCCTGCATATGAATATGCTTGGTCTGGTACGCCATCATTACTTCGTCTTCAGAGATATATGCGCCGGGGATATACTTTTCTGCACCTTCGTCGCCCTCTGCGCACTCGACGTATCTGTCGCCCGTCCAGCGGTAGAACTTGCCCTCTTCCCTGCGGATGATGGTCAGGTAATATGCGCCGAGAACCATATCCTGCGAGGGCTGCATTACGGGCTTGCCGTCAGACAGCTTCAATATATTGTTGGAGGAGAGCATTAAAAATCTTGCTTCCGCCTGAGCCTCTATGGAGAGAGGTACGTGCACTGCCATCTGGTCGCCGTCGAAGTCGGCGTTGAATGCCGTACATACGAGAGGGTGAATTTTGATTGCTCTGCCCTCTATGAGCACGGGTTCGAATGCCTGTATGGACAGACGGTGCAGCGTGGGCGCACGGTTTAAAAGAACGGGGTGTTCCTTGATTACTTCTTCGAGCACGTCCCATACGAAGGGCTTAGCCTTTTCGACGGTGCGTTTCGCGCTCTTAATATTGTGGCACTGACCGCTCTCGACGAGCTTCTTCATTACGAAGGGCTTGAAGAGTTCGATTGCCATCTCCTTGGGCAGACCGCACTGATAGAGCTTGAGTTCGGGACCTACGACGATAACCGAACGACCCGAGTAGTCTACGCGCTTGCCGAGGAGGTTCTGACGGAAACGACCCTGCTTGCCGCGGAGCATGCCGGAAAGGGACTTGAGTTCGCGGTTGGAAGGACCGGAGAGAGCTCTGCCGCGGCGACCGTTGTCTATGAGCGCGTCGACAGCTTCCTGCAGCATGCGCTTTTCGTTCTTGACAATCATGTCGGGCGCGCCGAGTTCCATCATGCGCTTCAAGCGGTTGTTGCGGTTGATAACTCTTCTGTAGAGGTCGTTGAGGTCGGAAGATGCAAATCTGCCGCCGTCGAGCTGTACCATGGGACGCAGTTCGGGGGGAAGTACGGGAAGAACGGTGAGTATCATCCATTCGGGACGGGTGCCGCTCTTTCTGAAGGCTTCAAGAATTTCAATTCTCTTTACTGCCTTAACCTTCTTCTGGCTGGACTGGTTCTTTTCGATTATGGCTTTGGTCTCTTCGCATTCCTTTTCGATATCGACAGCCATCAAAAGTTCGCGGATTGCCTCCGCGCCCATGCCGACTTTGAGACCCGTCTTGGAGCTGTCGCCGTACTGTTCCTCTATCTCGCGCAGTTCCTTATCGTTGATGACCTGCTTGTATTCGAGGGTGGGCACTGTGCCGGGGTCAATTACCACGTATGCAGCGAAGTAGATTACCTGCTCGAGAGCCTTGGGCGACATGTCGAGCACAAGACCTATTCTCGAAGGCACGCCGCGAAAATACCAGATGTGCGATACTGGCGCGGCGAGTTCGATGTGACCCATTCTCTCCCTTCTGACCTTGGCGCGCGTAACTTCTACGCCGCACTTTTCGCAGACTATGCCCTTATAACGTATTCTCTTATATTTGCCGCAATGGCATTCCCAGTCCTTCATCGGTCCGAAGATGCGTTCGCAGAAAAGTCCGTCCCTTTCGGGTTTCTGGGTTCTGTAGTTTATGGTTTCGGGCTTGGTTACCTCGCCCTTGGAAAGTTCCCTGATTTTTTCGGGGGAAGCCACGCCGATTTTAATGGAACAAAAATCGTTTAATTCAAACATTGTTTCAACCTCCCTTATTTGTCGTCGCCTTCGTCGTCGCTGTGTTCGTCTTCGTCGTCATCTTCGTCCGTATCGAACAGAGTGTACTTATCGCCGAGGTCATCGTCGTCGCCGAAATCGTCGACGTCTTCGTCAGAGAAGAGTTCCTTGGACGAGAAGTCGTCCTCGTCGTCCGTATCGAACAGCGAGAAGCCGTCCAATTCCTCTTCGTCCTCGCCGCCGACGTCCGAAGAAATGTCGAATTCTTCGTCGGGAACCTGCTTGTCGCGTTCCTCAGCCTCACGCACGTGAGCGTTGGGAATAGCTTCGTCCTCGTCGTCGAGTTCGCGGATGATGAGCTCTTCGTTGTTCTCGGTGAGAACTTTTACGTCGAGCGCGAGCGACTGCAGTTCCTTGAGCAATACCTTGAATGCTTCGGGAATGCCGGGCTCGGAGATGTTGTTGCCCTTTACTATGCTTTCGTAGGTCTTTACACGACCGACTATGTCGTCCGACTTGACAGTCAGAATTTCCTGCAGAATGTGAGCCGCGCCGTAAGCTTCGAGCGCCCAGACTTCCATTTCGCCGAAACGCTGTCCGCCGAACTGCGCCTTACCGCCGAGAGGCTGCTGCGTGACGAGGCTGTAAGGACCTATCGAACGGGCGTGAATTTTATCGTCGACGAGGTGGATGAGCTTAATCATATACTGAACGCCCACGGTAACTCTGTTTTCGAAGGGTTCGCCCGTGCGTCCGTCATAGACCTGTATCTTGCCGTCAACCTTGCCTTCGGGGTTGAGAATGTTGTTCTCCTTGAAGAGCTGCTTTATGTCGCTCTCGGTCGCGCCGTCGAATACGGGGGTGGCAATCTTCCAGCCGAGCTGTTTGCACACAAGTCCGAGGTGTACTTCGAGCACCTGACCGATGTTCATACGCGAAGGCACGCCGAGGGGGTTGAGAACTATCTGCAAAGGCGTGCCGTCTGCGAGGAAGGGCATATCCGCCTGAGGCAGTACGCGCGAGATGACGCCCTTGTTGCCGTGGCGTCCCGCCATCTTGTCGCCGACCTGTATTTTACGTTTCTGTGCGATATATACGCGGACCAATTTGGAAACGCCGGGCGAAAGTTCGTCCTTGTTTTCCCTCGTGAACACCTTTACGTCCACTACTATGCCGCCCTCGCCGTGAGGAACTTTGAGGGAGGTATCCCTGACTTCCCTCGCCTTCTCGCCGAAGATTGCGCGGAGCAGTCTCTCTTCGGGCGTAAGCTCGGTTTCGCCCTTGGGCGTAACCTTGCCGACGAGTATGTCGCCGGGCTGAACTTCTGCGCCGATGCGGATTATACCGTTTTCGTCGAGGTCCTTAAGAGCGTCCTCGGAAACGTTGGGGATATCTCTCGTGATTTCCTCTTCGCCGAGCTTGGTATCTCTCGCCTCGGTCTCGTGCTCTTCGATATGAATTGAAGTGAACACGTCGTCCTGAACGAGTTTTTCGGAGATGAGAATGGCGTCCTCATAGTTGTAGCCTTCCCATTCCATGTAGCCTATGAGTATATTTTTGCCGAGCGCGAGTTCGCCGTTGTTCGTAGCGGGACCGTCGGCGATTATTTCGCCTTCCTCCACTCTGTCGCCCGTGTTGACTATGGGACGCTGGTTGAGGCAGGTGTTCTGGTTGGAACGCTCGAATTTCTTTAACTTGTATTCGCTTATGAAGCCGTCGTCTTCCTTAATCTTTATGAGGTCGGAAGCGCAGCCGATTACCGTACCCGCTTTCTTTGCGCGGACGATTACGCCCGAATCCCTCGCGATTGCCGCCTCTATGCCCGTTGCGACGATTGCGCTTTCGGTCTTCATGAGGGGAACTGCCTGACGCTGCATGTTCGAGCCCATCAGAGCACGGTTGGTATCGTCGTTCTCGAGGAAGGGAATGAGCGCGGTAGCTACCGACACGAGCTGCTTGGGCGAAACGTCCATGTAGTCCATCTTTTCGGGAGGCAGCTGGGTAATGAGGTCGCGGTGACGGCAGCCGACGTGTCCGTTGACGAAGTGATTGTTCTCGTCAAGGGGTTCGTTCGCCTGCGCGACTATATATTTATCTTCCTGGTCAGCCGTGAGGTAGTCGACCTTGTCCGTTACTGTGGGAACGCCGTTTTCATCCTTTATTACCCTGCGGTAGGGCGACATGATGAAGCCGTATTCGTTGACCTTGGAGAAGGTTGCCAGCGAGGAGATAAGACCTATGTTCTGACCTTCGGGGGTCTCTATGGGACACAGTCTGCCGTAGTGCGAGTGGTGAACGTCGCGCACTTCGAAAGTAGCTCTGTCGCGGTTGAGACCGCCGGGACCGAGCGCGGAGAGCTTACGCTTGTGCGTCAGTTCTGCGGCGGGGTTGGTCTGGTCCATGAACTGGGACAGCTGCGAAGAGCCGAAGAACTCTCTTATGACAGCCGAAACGGGGCGCACGTTGATAAGTCCCGAGGGGGTAACTTCCATCGCGTCCTGCGTTGCCATGCGCTCCTTTATGAGCTTTTCGAGACGGGATATGCCTATGCGGAGCTGGTTTGTGAGCAGCTCGCCCACCGAGCGCACGCGGCGGTTGCCGAGGTGGTCGATGTTGTCGATAGTGCCTATGCCGTACTGAAGGTCTATATTGGTGGAAATTGCGGCGACGATATCGTCCACCGTGATGTGCTTGTGGTTGAGTTTTTCGACGACGGGCTTGATTGCCTTTCTCTCGTCTGCGTCGAGGACGTCCTTGTCGCTTGCAAGCAGAGCGTCGAACGCCTTGCAGGCCTCGACGAACTTTATGCGCTGCTCTCTGCGGCGTTCTCTGTTCTTCTTCTCCTCGGGCTTTTCGTCCTCGGTCTCCTCGACTTCCGTGCAGTAGTAGATTGCGTTAATCTGGTCTGCATACTTTTCCGCAACCTGCTCGCAGCTCATAGTTGCGCACTCTGCGGAAAGCGTCTTCATGAAGTTGAAGTTGGGCAGATATATCGTGGGCAAAAGACCGAACATCTTGGGGTTCTTGTCCGAAACCGCCGTGAAGTTCACCGTGTTGTTTGCGATAATCTTGTGCTTGATTACGCCCTGAGAAGGGTCGTTGACGTACACGAATACTTCGTTTACGCCCGCGTCCTGAATTTCGAAAGCCTTATCCTCTTCGATTACGTCGCCGGCGTGAGCCATAACTCCGCCCGTAGAGGGGTTGAACACGTCCTCGGCGAGCTTGCAGCCGGGAAGACGGTATGCAAGGTTGAGCTTTTTGTTGAACTTGTATCTGCCGACCTTGACGACGTCGTATCTTCTCGAATCGAAGAAGAGATTGTTGAGGTGCTGCTTGACCGAAGCTTCGGTGGGCACTTCGCCGGGACGGAGACGACGATAGAGTTCTATGAGACCGTCGCTCTCGGACTTGGTGGTGTCCTTCGCGATGGTGTTTTCTATCATCTTGTCGTCGGCAAAGAGGTTCATTATAGCTCTGTCCGAACCGAAACCTAAGGCACGAAGAAGGACGGTAGCGCAGATTTTACGCTTCCTGTCTACGTGCACCCACAGAACGCCCTGTGCGTCCTGCTCGAATTCCAGCCATGCGCCGCGGTTTGGAATGACGGTCGTGCCGAACATTTCCTTGCCCGTCTTGTCCACTTCCTTTGCATTGTACGCGCCGGGCGAACGCACGAGCTGAGATACTATTACGCGCTCTGCGCCGTTGATGATGAACGAGCCCGAATCGGTCATGAGAGGAAACTCGCCCATGAATACGGGCTGGTCTATAACTTCGTCCTTGACCTTGTTGACGAGCCTTACGGTGACGTGCATGGGAAGGGCGTATGTCGCGTCTCTGTTGCGGCACTCCTTCTCGTCGTACTTGGGCTTTTCGTCGAACCAGTGGTTGAGGAAATAAAGCTCATAGTGGTCGGAATAGTCGGTGATGGGCGAAAAATCTTCGAACACCTCGTCTATGCCCTCGTTGATGAAGGTGGCATAGCTGGCTTTCTGAATTTCGACGAGGTCGGGGATATCTATGACCTCGTTGATTTTACCGAATTTGCGCCTTTCTGTTTTGCCATACTTGTGAACGGGTAAATTCATTAAAGTTTGGAACTCCTTTAAGTTTTTTCTATTTCACATTCCGGCGATTATGCGTATATATCTTTTCACCGCAAACAATCTGATGTTACCGAAGTCTGAGCCGCCTTTTTAAGCGGATAAAAAATTTTTTGCTCGCCTCTTGACAAATCGCGCTCTTCAATTTGTGCCGCAGCCGCGAGTATTTTTTTATTCAACGGCTTTACAAATGGCGAGTTAGGGTTTATAATCTATATATGCTTATGGGCGGAAACCGCCCTTTTTAAAGGCTCATTTTGACGTTTTTCTTGCCAAAAAATGGGAAAAGCGGGCAAAATGTGCATTGTAATACAGTATAATATTATATTACCGCCTCAAAGCAATGTCAAGCGGTTTTGAAAGATAAGTTTATGCGCATAGACAAATTTTTGAAAGTATCCAGAATTTTAAAGAGAAGAACGGTCGCGCAGGAGGCCTGCGCGGGCGGAAAAGTAGCCGTAAACGGCAGGGAAGCCAAGCCCTCCCACCAGATAAAGGCGGGCGACATAGTGGAGATTTCCTACACCTCGGGCAAGCTTAAATTCCGCGTTCTGGACGTAAAAGAAACGGTAAAAAAAGACCAGGCGGGCGAACTGTACGAAATATTGGAGCAATAATGAAAATTTCTATTCCCTACAAAAAGGGCGACTTCCGCCCCCTCAACTTTGCCATGCTCGTCCTTTCGGGACTTATCAACGCAACGGGCGTAACTCTCTTTCTCGCGCCCGTAAACCTTTACGACAGCGGCATTTCGGGCACTTCTATGTTCATGGACGTGCTCGTCGCACCCGTACCCCTCTGGGCGTGGCTGATTATTTTAAACTTTCCCATCTTCCTCTTCAGTCTGAGGCAGGGACTTTCCTTCACCGTATACTCGCTGTTCGCAATAGCGATGTATTCGGGCTTTTCGGCGGTGTATCAGAACGTAATTCCCGCCTTCGTCAGCGACTTCTTCGCCAAAGGCTCGCCCATTGCGGGTAGCGACCTGCTGCTGTGCGGCATATTCGGCGGACTTCTCTCGGGCGTGGGCAGCGGACTTACCATACGCTACGGCGGCGCGCTCGACGGCATAGAACAGCTTGCGGTCATCTTCGCCAAGAGGCTCAACATGACCGTGGGCAACTTCGTCATGATTTTCAACGTCGTGCTCTATATTATAATAGGCATATACTTCAGGGCGTTCGAACTGCCCCTCTACTCGGTAATCACCTACTTTGTCGCATCCAAGGCTGTCGACTTCATTGTTCAGGGTCTCGACCAGGCGAAGGGCGCGTTCATAATTCCCTCCGCGGGCAACTATGACGCAGTTTCCGCCGCACTCTCGCAGGAATTCGGCAGAGGTCTCACGATAATTCCCGCAACGGGCTATTATTCGGGCGAGGACAAAAAGATAATCTACTGCGTAATCAACCGCTTTCAGCTGGCGAGAATGCGCTCCGTGATAGCAAACTGCGACAGGCACGCGTTCGTCACGGTTATGGATATTTCCGATGTGTTCGGCACGAGCATAAAGAACAGCAACGCCGCAGACAGGCGCAGGGCAAGACAGCTTAAAGAGGCGAGGCTTAAGGCCGCTATGGAGGCGGCTGCGCAGCGCATTCTCGAAGAAGAGAGCGCGAACGGCGCGCAGGAAGGCGATAAGACGAATGAAAACTGAAATTATAATTTGCGCGGCGGGAAAGGGCACGCGCGCGGAAATGGGCAGAAACAAACTGCTCGCACCGCTCTCGGGCGCTCCCGCCCTTTTTCATACTCTGACGGCTTTCGAGGGCGTCGGGCACATGATTGTAACCTCTTCGCCCGAGGATATGAGCGAGATAACGGCAATCTGCGCCGCCTTCGACGCGGAAGTCGTCGAAGGCGGCGCGACGCGCACCGACAGCGTCAGGCGCGCGCTTGCGCGCTGCACGGGCGATATCGTGCTCATACACGACGGGGCGCGCCCCTTCGTCACGCGCGATATGATTGACGCCTGCACGGAGAGCGTAAAAAAATACGGTTCGGGCGTCTGCTGTGCGCCCGTGACGGACACGATAGCCGTCTCCGCCGACGGAAAGATAGCCGATGTTCCGCAAAGAAGCTCCCTCGTCGCACTTCAGACGCCGCAGGGCTTTTTCACGGCGGACATAAAAAGAGCCTATTCCCTCGCCGCGGACGACGGAAAGGTCTACACCGACGACAGCTCAGTATACAGAGCCTATATCGGCGCGCCCGCGCTCTGCTCAGGCGGCGCAGGCAACCGCAAACTTACCTATAAAAGCGATTTCGACGGCACATATCCCCCGCTCAATGCGGCAAGAGGTCAGGCGATAGGTCTGGGCATAGACGTGCACGCATTCGGCGCAGAGCGCGATTTTGTGACGCTGTGCGGCGTAAAAATTGACTGCGACAGCGGGCTTGTGGCGCACAGCGACGGCGACGTGCCCGTTCACGCCGCGATGGACGCCCTACTCTCCGCCGCAGGGCTTAAAGATATAGGCAATTACTTCCCAGACACCGACCCCGCCTACTCCGGCGCGGACAGCATGGAACTGCTTTGCAAGGTGTGCGAACTCATATTAGAACGCGGATACCGCCCCGTCAACCTCGCGATAACCATACGCGCGGAAAAGCCGAGGCTGGCAAAGCACATCGACAAGATGAAAGTCAACCTCTCGCGCGCGACGGGACTTGCAACAGAAAGCATAGGGCTTTCGGCAGGCACGAGCGAGGGGCTGGGCTTTGTGGGCAGAGGTCTGGGAATAGAGGCGAGCGCGATAGCCCTTCTGGAGAGAACAAATGGCAAAGACTAACACGATATTCGTATGCGCAGAGTGCGGCGCGACCAGTCCGAGATGGCTGGGAAGGTGTCCCTCGTGCGGAAAATTCAATACAATGGCGGAAGAGGTCGTAAAGCCCTCCGCCCCCTCCGCGCAGAAGACGACGCGCACGCAGCCGCACGCGCGCAGGCTTGCGGACGTAAATTATGAAAATTACGCGCGCACGCCCTCGGGCATTTCTGAATTCGACACCGTTCTGGGCGGAGGCATTGTGACGGGCTCGCTCGTGCTTTTGGGCGGCGACCCGGGAATAGGCAAGTCCACTCTGCTCACGCAGATAGCCGCTCACCTTTCAAGGGAACACAAAGTTTTATATTATTCCGCCGAGGAGAGCTGCTCTCAGGTAAAGATGAGGGCGCAGAGGCTCAACCTCGACTGCGGAGATTTTCTCATAGTCAACCAGACCTGCATAGACGACCTCGAGGCTGAACTCGACGGCGTGGAATTCTGCATAATCGACAGTATTCAGGCAGTCTACACCGAGGAGCTTTCCTCCTCGGCGGGCTCTGTCGGGCAGGTCAGGGAATGCGCCACCAGACTTATGCGCATTGCAAAGAGCCGCGGCATAACCTTTTTCATAGTCGGTCACGTCACAAAAGAGGGCGCGCTGGCAGGACCAAAAGTTCTCGAGCACATAATGGACACCGTGCTCTACTTCGAGGGCGAAAATCAGGAAAACTACCGCATACTGCGCGCCGTCAAGAACAGGTTCGGCAACGTGTCCGAAGTGGGCGTATTCGAGATGACGGGCGAGGGAATTATCGCCGTCACCGACTACTCGGGCATATTCTTATCCGAGAGCCGCGGACAGGAGGCGGGTTGCGCCGTAACCCCCGCACAGACGGGCAACAGGTGCATGAACGTAGAAATACAGACGCTCGTTTCAAAGACGTCTTTCGGTCAGCCGAGGCGCATGCCGCTGGGCGTCGACTACAACAAGCTTGCTCTTATGCTCGCCGTGCTCGAAAAGAGGTGCTCGCTGCCCTTCTACTCCTACGACGTGTACGTTACGGCAATGGGCGGAATAAAGTTAGGCGAGCCTTCGTGCGACCTCGCCATCTGCGCCGCGCTCGCCTCAGCGCACACAGATATTCCCATAGACAAATACACCGCCGTGTTCGGCGAAGTCGGTCTGACGGGCGAAGTGAGGGCGGTTTCCTATGCCGAAAAACGCGTGCAGGAATGCGTGAAGATGGGCTTCAAACGGGTAATTCTGCCCGCAAAAAATATGAAAACCGTGGCAAAATACGCAGATAAAATAACAATCGTGCCCGTACTCTACGTCAATACAATGATAAAAACGCTGTTCAAAAATCAAAATCAATCTTGACGAAAAAAAATACGGTGGTATAATATAGTTGTATAAAAATCTGGAGGAAAGTTTATGATAGTTACCGTTTCCCGCGAATTCGGAAGCGGCGGCAGAGAGGTAGGAAAACGCCTTGCCGACGCACTCAATCTCGAATATTTTGACAAGGAGCTTGTGACAGAAATAGCAAAGCACACAGAGCTTGACGAAGGCTATGTATCCTCCGTTCTCGAGAGCGGAGGCTTCCGCAACTATGCCTTCACTTTCGGCAGAACAATGCCCCTTTTAATGTCCACCCCCACCCCCGTAACCGACATTCTCGTGGCGCAGCAGCGCATAATAAAGGCGATAGGCGAAAAGGGCAACTGCCTCATCGTCGGCAGAAGCGCGGACGTAATTTTAAAGGACATGAACCCCTTCCGCATATTCGTTTATGCCGACAAGCAGAGCAAAATAGCCCGCTGCCGCGAGCGCGCGCCCGAAAACGAGCACCTGACCGATAAGCAGATGCTGAGAAATTTCAAAGAGATTGACGGCGGCAGAAAAAAACTGCACGACCTTTTAGGCACTGCGCCCTGGGGCGACAGGACGGGTTACGACCTCATGCTCAACACGACCAACGTCAACATAAAATCTATTATCCCCGCACTTGCCGAATACGTAAAGTGCCGCAACAAATAAATTAAGTTATTAAAAATTAAGGCGCGCAGCAAGTGCTGCGCGCCTTTTATATAATAAATGTACCGTTAAATTTAAAAATGCCCGTATAATCGGGCATTTTTTAAGTTTATTTATTTTATTCTGTAATATGTAACATTCAGACCCTTATCAGGATGATAATAATACCTTACTCTGAATTTATCGAAAACAGCTTCCTGTATTCCCTGAGAATAACTTGTGTGTATCATGTCATTATAAAGATAATCAGGCAAATCCAACAGGATATTCATTTCTATAATATAGCTCAGCGCAACCGTTGACGAATAATCATCCAGATCGGAAGGATTAGTATCAATCGTGCAATAACTGTCGTCTGCACCTACCGTAAAATAATACGGAACATCATATACGGAGTTAATTTCTTCACCTGTAATTTCCGAAATAAGCTCAATAAAACTTTTGTCGCGAACGCTCTCTTCCCCATCTTCGCAAGCAGCCATTAAAAACACCGACGACGCCACCACAAATAACATTAACGCAATAATTCTTTTCATATCTGTAATTCATACAATAATTTATACCTTTGTATGCCTCCTTAAATACATCATATCACACCGTTTGGTGTAAGTCAACATATTTTACACCGATTGGCGTAAAATAAAACAAAAACAATTTTATGTATCAGGAAAAATTTGCAGAAAGACTGAAAGAACTTATAGGGAAAGAAAGCGTTTCATCAATAGCAAAAAAAATAGGTATCAAGCAACAAACATTGTCGCGATACCTGTTGTCGCAAAGAGAAATCGGGCTTGAAAATTTATGTAAAATTGCAGATTATTTCAATGAGGATCTGGATATTTTAGTTGGCAGAAAAGACTATTGATAAACTGTCGATGGAAACAGAGCAAATCTTAACAGAAAGACTTTATAAATAATAAGTTCTGCTTGATTTGTTGCAATTTGCTTTGTGTCAGCGTTAACGCGTCTGACATTTTTTTCGCATTTAACGCTTATCTGCACAACGCCTCCCCATTTAAGGCAACGCTTTAAAAAAACATATAAAGAAAGGCGCTTTACGCGCATAGCCGATTTTACTTACATCTGCGGAATAGAAAGAACTTAAGATACACAAAAATGCGCCCATCCGCAACCTGCGGACGGGCGCAAATTATTTGATTAATCAAAGTAAGGCATTTACAAAAAGTAAGATTGGGGCTTAAATCAGTCCTTGTCCTTCTTCTTTTTCTTCTTCTTTTTCTTTTTGTCGCCCTTGTCCTTTTCGGACTTTTCGCTCTTTTCGGAGCGTTCCTCTCTCTCTTCGCGCTCCTCTTCCTCGTCGTTGTCGAAGGCGACGGGAACTGCCGCGCGGCGTTCGGGCGCACGCACAACTTCCTCTGCGGGCAGGTCAAACTGCAGTTTGTCGCCGCAGCAGACGAGATATCCGCCCTCCGTCTTTATGAACACAAGCTTGTCGCCCGTGTCGACGCCGAGGTCGTCGCGCACGGATTTGGGTATTGTTATCTGACCTTTGGATGTAAGTTTTGCTATTTCCATATTTGTCCTTTGTATCCTTACTTTTCTTACATTATAACATTTATAAATTATTTGTCAAGTAAAGAAATAACTTCCAGCCCGATTATGGCATAAACAGAGCGCATATGAGCACAATAACGATTAAGGAGGGTTAATATGCAATTTGACCAGACAAAGACCTATAAAAACCTTGCCCGCAGTTTTGCAGGCGAAAGCCAGGCGGGAATGAGGTATCAGCTTATAGCGCAGGCGGCGACAAAACAGGGTTATACCCAGCTTGCAAACGTTGTAAAGACGCTTGCGAAGAACGAAACCGTGCACGCGAAGAGATTTTTTGAAGAACTTACAAAGCGCGGAGGCGAGAGCATTGACAATATCGACCTGGACGCAGGCTATCCCTTTCATACGGGAGATATAGCAAAATGCCTCGAATACGCGGCAAAGGACGAGCGCGCAGAGCACGAAAAGATTTATCCCGCTTTTGCGCAGGACGCAAAGGAAGAAGGATTTGCCGACATTGCGGCACTGTACAACATGATTGCCAACGTTGAAAAGAGACACGAAGAGATTTTCAGATATCTTTACAGCGCATTCAGCGAGGGCACTCTTTACAGAAACGAAAGTCCCATACTCTATGTCTGCGCCGAGTGCGGCTATATGCAGACGACTAAGGAGGCCTGGGATATATGTCCGCTGTGCAAAGCAAGTCAGGGCGAAGTCAATCTGCATATTCCCTTCCAGAAGGAGAAATTATGAAGAACGAAAACAAGTCCGCAAAGAACTGCAGCGGCAAGCAGCAAAACAAAACTACGGGTTGCTCTTCCAAAAGCACGAAAAACTGCAAGTAAAATAAGTTTTTCAAGCGGCAGCGACCCGTTGGGCAGCTATACAGGCGTATGCGAAAACGCATACGAGTTGCCCGTTCAGGACGCAGACGATTTGTAAAAAAAATCGTCTTAAGAGGCGGCAACGCCTTATAAAAAAAGGCGGAGGTCTGAATTTTTCAGACCTCCGCCGTATTTTTACGCTTTTAAGTTTCCGCATACGGGCTTGTATTCAAATTCAGGCAGACCGCCTTCCTGCCTCTTCCGCGTCAGCCGCAGTTTAAACATTATTATATATAAGCGCGATTTGCGCGAAAGAGAACGATACAGACCTCGAACGAAATTCAGACATCGGCTCTGCCGTCGACGTGCGGAAGAGGTCTGAGCCGTTTTATAATCTTTGCAGGGTTGCCGGCTATCACCACATCCGACGGGAAGGACTTTGTGACTACCGAGCCGCTGCCCACCACCACGTTGTCGCCCAGGGTCACGCCGGGATTTATGACCGCGCTTCCGCCTATCCAGCAGTTGTCGCCTATGGTTACGGGCCTGCCGAACTCTGCGCCCGAGGCGCGGAGCTTGCTGTCGAGCGGATGACAGGCGGCATAGATGCCGACCTGCGGTCCTATAAGGCAGTTATCGCCTATTTTTACCCTGCACACGTCCAGAATGACGACGTTGTAGTTGCAGTAAAAGTTGTCGCCGACTTCGATATTGTTGCCGTAGTCGCAGCAAAAGCCGCGAGTTATTACGGGATTTTTGCCGCATGCGCCGAAAAGCTGCCTTATTGTCTCTTCCCTCTCTTCTCCGAAAAGGGCTGAACTGTTCAGTTTTTCGCACAGCTCCAACGCATTTTTATGCATGGAGGCAAGCTCCTTATCGCAGGCGAAATACAGCTCGCCCGCAAGCATTTTTTCTCTTTCTGTCATAATTATTACCCTGATTAATATATTCAAAGCGCGCCGACAAAATGGCGGCGCGCGCAGATTAAGTTATTTTGCAGTCAGATTATATTGTCGATAAATTCTTCGGGGTTGAATTTTTCGAGGTCCTCCATCCTTTCGCCCACGCCCGCAAAGACTACGGGTACGGCGAGCTCGGAACAGAGCGAAATGACAAAACCGCCCTTTGCCGTACCGTCGAGCTTGGTCAGGACTATGCCGTCCACGCCTATCGCGTCGTTGAAAATCTGAGCCTGGTTCATGGCGTTGTGCCCCGTCGTCGCGTCGAGCACGAGCAGCTTGTAAAAATGTGCGGCGGGGTGCTCGCGCATTACCACGCGGCTCATCTTTTTGAGCTCTTCCATGAGGTTTGCCTTGACGTGCAGACGACCCGCGGTATCGATTATGACGACGTCCGTGCCCCTCGCCTTGGCGGAAGAGAGCGCGTCATAGACGACCGCCGAGGGGTCGCTGCCCTCCTCGTGCTTGACAATTCTCACCTTTGCCCTGTCAGCCCAGACAGAGAGCTGGTCGCTCGCCGCCGCGCGGAATGTGTCCGCCGCGGCAACCGTTACGGTCTTGCCCTGACTTAAAAAATAGTGAGCAAGTTTTCCGACAGTCGTCGTCTTGCCGACGCCGTTGACACCGACGAGCATTATGACGGCGGGATACCTGATTTCGGGCACTTCCGCCTCGTAGAGCTTCTCTTCGAGCACGTCCTTGAGAAGATTTATGACGTACTCTTTATCTTTCAGCTTTTCCGCTTTCGCCTCGGCGCGGATTTCGTCGACCACTTCTTCGGCAGTCGTAAGCGTTATGTCTGCGCCGATTAAAATTTCTTCGAGCTCGTCGTAGAATTCGTCGCCGAGTTTATTCTTGGCAAACAGCGCGCCCAGCGCGCCGCCGAAGGCGTCGCGCGTCTTTCTGAGCGCGTTGCCTATTTTAGAAAAAATTCCCATAAACAGTCCTTTTAACTTTTTATTCCACCGTATCTCCGCCCAGACGACTTTCAACTTCGGAAATCTTGACGGAAACTATCTTGGAAACGCCCTTTTCCTCCATCGTCACGCCGAAGAGAACGTCGGCGTTTTCCATGGTGGGCTTGCGGTGCGTTATGACGATGAACTGCGTCTTTTCGGCAAACTTTTTGAGGTATCTTGCATACCTTCCGACGTTGGCTTCGTCGAGTGCAGCCTCGATTTCGTCGAGAACGCAGAAGGGCATGGGGCGCATTGCGATTATCGCAAAGAGAATTGCTATCGCCGTCAAAGCCTGTTCGCCGCCCGAAAGAAGGGAAATTTTTGTAAGTTTCTTTCCGGGAGGGCAGGCAACTATCTCCACGCCCGCGTTGAGGGGGTCGTCGCAGTCGGTGTAGTCGAGCTGAAGCTCCGCCTTGCCGCCGCCGAACAGCTCCTTGAAGGTGCGCTTGAAGTTTTCGTTTATCGTATCGAAACCCTCGTTGAAAATCTTGAGCATTTCGTCGCGTATTTCGTTGAGAGCGAAAGTGAGGTCCTCTATGCCCTTTTCAAGGTCTGCCTTGTCCTCGCACATCTTGTTGTAGCGCGCGCTGACTTCCTCATACTCCTCGACCGCGTTGGGATTGACGGGTCCGAGCATGGTGAGCTGACGCTTGTAGTTGGATATGTTGTTCGCCGAAGTCGAGATATCGTAGCCCTCTTCTTTAAACTCGAGACAGCCGTCGTAATCGAGGTTGTATTCCTCGGTTATGCGCGTCTGCAAGTTTTCGAGCTCGCTGTCGATTTTCTGCAGCGCAAGCTGGTTTGTATGTATCTTTTCCTTGAGTTTTTCGCTGTCGTCGTAGGTTTTCAGCCTCTCGTCGTTGACCTCTTCGGTGCGCGCGTTGAGCGTCTTTTTGGTCTCTTCGAGCTCCTCTATCTGCTTTATAATTCTGTCCAGCTCCTCCCTGTCCTCTTTAGAGAGGGCGGCGCGGTCGGCTTTATCCGAAAACTCTTCGAACTCCGACTGCATTTTGGGCAGAAGCTCCTGCAGCGACGCCACTTTTGCTATCAGCTGCGTGCGCTCCGCACCGAGACGGGAAACGTTCTCCTCTCCGCTCCTGACCGCGCTGGCGAGCGACGCCATTTCTATCTGGTAATTGTTGAGCTTTTCTATCTTGCGGTTGCGCTCTTCGAGCAGTTTTTCGTACTTCTCGGACATATCGTCCATTTCGGACGACGCCTTGTCCGACTGCGCCGACAAATCGCCCGCATCCTTCGCCTTGGAAGAGTACTGGTCGTCCAGCTCGGCAAGCTTGCCCTCGAACGCCTTGCGCGACTGCGAATATGCCGCATATTCGCTCTCCTTGTCGGTGACGTTGACCATAAGTCCCGTCTGCAGCTGGTTGCAGGCGGCAAGCTCGTTGCCCGCGCTCTGCAATCTTTCGCGCAGCTCTTCCCTTTCGGCAACAGCCTGCTCCTTAAGCGAGGTGAGCTCCGCCTTCTTGCCCTCCGCACGGGCGAGATACTCGCGCCTGGAGGAAATTTCGTCCTCTATCTCCTTGAGCTTGCGCTCGTTCGCAAGCAGGTTTGCCGCGTTCTCTCTGCGCGAACCGCCCGTCATCGAGCCCGACGTCGAGATTATGTCGCCGTCGAGAGTGACTATCTTGAAAGCTCTGGGGTACTTTCTCGCAATAGCCGTCGCGCTTCTTATATCGTCGCAGATGAGCGTGTTGCCCAGCAGATTGTGTATGACGTTTTCGTACTTTTTATCGTATTTTACGAGGTCGATTGCATAGCCCACCGCGCCGCTCTCTTTTACGGCAGATTTAATCTGCTCGTTTTCGTACCTCGGACGCAGGGCGTCTATCGGAAGGAACGTAACCTGACCCGCGCGGTTGTTCTTGAGGTATAAAATGAGGTACTGCGCGTCCTCGCGGGTAGCCGTTATGACGTTCTGCATAGCTCCGCCGAAGGCGGTTTCTATTGCGACCTCGTACTCCTTGGGAGTGGATACGACGTCGGCGATAAGTCCCATTACGCGCTTGTCGAGTTCGGCATTGCCGCGCGCGTCGGACATCAGCCTCTTGACGGCGTATGTATAGCCCTCGAACCTGTCGCGCAGAGCCTTGTATGTCGCCTGCGTCTGATTGAGAGAGTTTATCGTTGCCTGAGCGTCGTATATGCCCGATATTACCGCCTGCAACTTCTGTTCGGCGGCGGCGACCTTGCTCTCCGCCTGCTCCACGAGCGTGTTTTCGCTGCCTAAAAGGTCATTGAGTTTCTGCTGGCGGGCGAGAGTTTCATCGTACTGCGCCTTGAGGGCGTCGCGCTCTTCCTTAATCTTGCGCATGACCTCTTCTATCTCGCCTATGCGCTCCAAAATGAGTTCCTTCCTCGCCGACAGCGAGCCGATATTTTCCTTCATCTCCGAGAGGTCTTTGAATGCGTCCATGACCTTCTTGCGGTGTTCGCCCGTCATGTATTCATAGCTTGAAATACTCTCGGAAAGCTGTGAAATTTCGGCTTTCAGGCTTTCGCCCGAGGCGTTCAGGTTATCTATTCTCGCGTTGTTTTTCTGCGCGTAGTCCTTGGACCTTGAAATTTCCCTGTCGATTTCGCCTATGCGCTTGGTGGAATAGACTATCTCCTCCTGCGCCTGCTGAAGCTTTGCCTTTACGGCGTTGGCTTTTTCCTTGAACACCTTGCTCTCGCCCGATGTCTGGGCAAGCCCGACAGAGTAGTCCACGCGCTTGTTGTAAAGTGCTTTCAGTTTGCCGTCCGCCGAGGACAGAAGGGCGCGGCAGTCGTCGTATTCCTTCAGAAGTTCTGTCGCCTTCTGGGCGAGCCTGTCGAGCTCTTTGGTAAAGCCGTCTATTCTGCTATTAATCTTTTCGCGCTCGCCCTCCGCCGTGTCGTGACGGTATATGTAGGTATTTACTTCGTGATGACGGAGCGCGGAATACAGTTCGCGGTACTTGCGGGCGTTTTCAGCCGCCTTTGAAAGAGGCGCGAGCTGACGTTCCACTTCCTGCATGCGCTGCGCGAAGACGAACAGATTGTCGCGCGCCGCCTCGAGCTTACGCTCGGCGTCCGCCTTTCTGTCCTTGAAGACTATTATGCCCGTCGCCTCCTCGAAAATCGAGCGGCGTTCCTCGGGGCGGGAGTTCATTATCTGAGCAATTCTGCCCTGACCGATAATCGAATAGCCCTCTTTCGCCGCGCCTGCGCCGTGAAGCAGGGCGGTTAAAACCTTCATCCTCGAAGGCTGTCTGTTGAGGATATATTCGCTCTCGCCGTCGCGGTATAACCTTCTGGTCATCTCGACTTCGTCGCAGTCGATATCGAATATTCTGTTGGTATTGTCGAAGGTGAGCGTAACCTCGCAGAAAGACATCTTTTTGCGCTTTTCCGTGCCGCCGAAGATGACGTCCATCATCTGCGTGCCGCGCATCTGCTTTGCCGACTGTTCGCCGAGAACCCAGCGTATTGCGTCGGCAACGTTGCTCTTGCCGCAGCCGTTCGGTCCGACAATACAGGTTACGCCGTCGGAAAGATTGATTTCCGTCGGGTCGGCAAACGATTTGAAGCCGACGAGTTTTATGCTTTTGAATTGTATCATTTTCACCTCTTTAAGGGCTTTTCCGCCCTGCCGTTTTTGCGGCGTTACGAGTTAAATAAGCTGATATATGCCGCCTTTGCGGCTTCGCGCTTTGCCGTTGCGGTGTTGCGCCCTCTGCCTGAAAACTGCCTGCCGTCGGCAATGACGCGCACGGTGAAATCGTGCTCGTCGCCGCTGCCCTCGTCCTCGCCGTGGCTGTATTCGGGCAAGGGTCTGCCCGCGCCCTGCAAAGCCTCCTGCAGAAGAGTGATATAGTCCTGACTGCTGCGCGTAAAATCGAGAGTGCGCAGTATGAAATCTTTTGCCGCGTCCAATCCGCCGTCGAGGCTGACTGCCGCAACCAGAGCCTCATACGCCGAGGGCACTGCCTTGAGATTGTTGAACGCGCCCTTCGGCTTGATAAGGGCTTTGTCAAGTCCGAGTTTTACAGCCGTCTCCCTCAGGGCTTCGTCGCTGACGACAGACTTCTTGCGCGACGTTATGCCGCCTTCGTCCAGCCCGTCGTCGAAGAACTTCTGCGTGACGACATAGCCGATTATGGCGTCGCCGAGGCATTCGAGCCGCTCGTTATTGAATTTTTCGTCCGCACCCTTCAACGTGAGCGCGCGGCGGATAAGCGACTTGTCCTTAAAGACATAGCCGGCGTTCTTTTCAATTTGTTCTATCATTCTTCAGATGTTATCACAGAGCCGAGGTCGGCCTGTTCGAGCAGTTTTTCGACCTTTTCGATAAGTCCCGAGCGGTAGAGCTCGGCAGCTTTTAAAATGGCGTTGCAGATGGAAACGCCCGTCGAAGTGCCGTGGTTTTTGACGACGACTTTCTTAACGCCAAGCAGCATCGCGCCGCCCGCAGCCTCGAAATCGAGGTCGTCGCGCATGCGCTTTATCGCCTTTCTGCACATGAGCGCGCCCAGCTTTGAGCGGAAGTCCGCCGTGAGCTGCTTTTTCATCGTCTTTAAAATCATTTTAGCCGTGCCCTCCATGGTCTTGAGGGCGATATTGCCCGAAAAACCGTCGCTGACTACGACGTCGACGTCGGTAGTGTTGATGTCCCTGCCCTCTATGTTGCCTATGAAGTTTATGCCCTTCATGTTCTTAAGATACTGATATGCCTGCTGATGAACGGGGTCGCCCTTGTGCTCCTCCGTGCCGTTGTTCAGAAGTCCGACCTTGGGATTTTCTATGCCGAAACCTGCGGTTGCGTACGCGCTGCCCATTACGGCGAACTGACAGAGCATTGAGGGCTTGCACTCGGCATTTGCGCCGCAGTCGCACAGAATTGTCATTCGTCCGCGCACATTGGGCACTGCAGGCGTGAGCGCGGGACGCTTTATGCCCCTTATTCTGCCTAAAATGAGCTGTCCGCCCACTATAGTCGCGCCCGTAGAGCCCGCCGTTACGAGCGCGGCGGTGTCGTCGTTCTTTTTGAGCATCCAGAACGCCTGCATGAGCGAGGAGTTCTTTTTCTTGACCGCCTCGGTGGGAATGTCGTTCATATCTATGACGTCGGGACAGTCGACTATTTCCAGCCTGTCCGCAGGATAGCTGTGCTTTGAGAGCTCTCTTTCAAGCTCTTCCTTTCTGCCCGTCAGAATGATGTAAATATCCTTATCTTTGACGAGCGCGGACGCAACGCCTGCGCATACGCTTGCTGGTGCGTTGTCGCCGCCCATTCCGTCAACTATAATCTTATCCATAATTACCCCCGTATAAACTGTAATTTATATGATTATATCATATAAGCTTACAAAAGACAATTATTTTAAAGCAAAATGTATTCCGCCCGCCCCGCGGCACTTATCGTGCCGCGGGGCGGGGAAGCTCTGCGCGGACGGAAACGCTCTCTGACGAAAAAATGCTGACTTAACACAATGCGTGCAGGGCGAAAGTGATGGCGCGGCGGAAGTACTCTACGGGCGGGCGCACAGTTGACACAAATCAGCCGGTCTCGCGCATATCGTCGGACTTAACGCGCTGAATTATGCCCGCAACGGGGGAATATCTGTCCGTGCGGACGAGCTTTTCCGTGATTATGCCGTCGCGCTCTTCAACGAGGTAGCCCTCGCTTATCGTGCCCTCTCTGCCGTGGCTTAAAACCTTTTCCTCCTCGCCGAAGACTATGACGTCCTGCGGCTGTTCGATAGTGCCGACGACGCGCGAGACGAACGAACGCTTTACGCCGTCGTCGTAGCCGTAAATGCGGCAGGTTATGCCGCCCTTGAACACATTGACGCGCATATATACGGGGGTCAATCGCGTATTTTTAAAGGTTAAGTCGCAGTACATTCCGCTGACCATTGCGTCCCTCGACGGGTCGACGTAGCTGACGGCGAGCGAGTGCGGATTGAACTTCTGTATCTGAAGTCCCGAGAGCACGGCGGCGTTGTACAGGGTGGTCGAAACCTGACAGACCCCGCCGCCTATGCCGTCTACAAACCTGCCGCCTGAGATAATTTTCGCGGGAAGATATCCGTTTTCGCGCGTGCGCTGACCCACCGCGCCGTTGAATGAAAAGGTCTCGCTCGCGCCGACAACGCTGCCGTTAATCTTGGACGCGGCGAGGCGGATATTGGAAACTCTGGCGTCGTTTTCTTCGTCGAAATATGTGGTGAACGAACCTATCAGTCGGGTGCACTTTTTAACCTCGTCCAGAGTTTTTTCCCGCCTCTCTGTGCGCGTTCTGAGCATAACTTTTTCAAACCCGCCGTTCAAAGATTTTTTTATGTCGCGCGCCAGCGCGGCTCTGTCGCAGATTATGCCGTCGTTTCCCGCGAAATACGCAAAGGGCTCGCCCTCGCCGCAGAACTCGGCATACGGCTCGGTGAGCGGCTTTTCGACAGCCGAGCATATGGCATTCACGACCTCGTCCAGACCATTCAGATATACGTTTGCCTCGGTGAAGTATTCCCCCCTCTTCTTTATGCCCCTTACGACCTCTTCTGCGTTGTCGACGGCAGCAAACTCGGGATAGCGGAAGACATACCGCCTCTGTCCGCCGTCAACTATCAGCTGCTTTTCTTTAAGTTCGCTCTCGCGCTTGCCGCGCGCTGCGGCGACAGCCTTATCGCGCGGCATTCCGCTCACATCTATGCCGTCGAGAAACGTGCCCTTGGGCAGACCGAAGAAAAATCCGGGATAAAAAATAAGGGCGCTCGCGGCAAGCGTGAGCACCACAAAAAACCTTATAAAAAATTTCAAAGTATCTTAAGCGCGTCCAGAAGTTCTTCGTCGGGGCAGAAGGCGGGTGTGCCTATGCTGCGCGAACCGCCCGCATAGTGCGTATCCGAACCGCCCGTAACGACAAGATTGTACTTTCGCGCCATCTCCTTGTAGTACGCCGTTTCCCTTTCAGTATGCCCCGAATAGACAGCCTCTATGCCGCGAAGTCCGTTGTCGACAAGCGTTTTTAAAAGTTTTTCTTTCTCCTCTTCGGCAAGCAATATGCGACCCGGATGGGCGAGCGAGGCTATGCCGCCGCACTCGCTTATGACCCTGACCGCCTCGAGCGGCGTGACCCTGCCGACGTCCGAATAGGCGCACTTGCCGCCGACGAGATATGAAAGATAGAATTCGCCCGCGTTCTTTGCATAGCCCTTCTTCGCTGCCGCGCGGCAGATGAACATGGAATGAACGGGCGTATCCTCTATCGTCCTCTCGGCGAGCACTTCCTCCTCCGACAGCTCTATGCCGCGGGAGGCAAGCTTTTTTAAGATATCCCGACAGCGTTCCACAGAGCCCTCGACGGCGCGCCTTTCGTAAGCTCTGAATGCGGGACAATTTTTATTCAGACCATATCCGAGCGTGTGCACCTTTACGCAGGTGTATGCGGAAATTTCTATGCCGTCGACGGCTGTAATGCCCGCCTCCGCCGCGAGGCGTTTTACCTCCCCGCTCGCGCCCATGGTGTCGTGGTCAGTTATGCTGATAAGCCCCAACCCAGCCCTGCGCGCAGCCTCCACCGCCTCGGCGGGCGAAAGCTTTCCGTCCGAATAATATGTGTGTATGTGCATATCGGCAAGCGTCATCTCTTTATAGCACCTCCCTCTATGCGTATTCTGTTCGATTGTCTGCCGCATAATACGCGCTCGGCGTGCGTGCAGGTGAGAATGGTCTGCAGACCATCCGTTCTGCCCACCAGCTTCTTGCGGCGGGACAGGTCGAGCTCGCTCATCACGTCGTCCAGAATGAGCACGGGATATTCCCCGCTCATCTGTCTGAAAATTTCCACTTCCGCCAGCTTGAACGCGAGCGCAGCCGTCCTCGTCTGCCCCTGCGAGGCGTAAGTTTTGGCGTCCTCGCCGTCAATCTTTATGTCTATGTCGTCGCGGTGCGGTCCTGAACCCGTAAAGCCCAGACGCACGTCCCGCTCGTAATTGTTCTTCAGGTCGTCATACAGTCGGCTCTTTATCTCGCCTTCGTCGCCTCTGTACTTCCTCTCGGGCGCAATCGTCAGCTTTTCCTTTCCGTCCGTGAGATAGCTGTGCGCCTCCTGCGCAAGCGGCGCAAGCCGTGAGATGTAGTCCGCCCTCTGCCGCGCAACCGCAGCCGCATACGTGCACAGCTGCTCGTCCCAGACGGGCAGAGTATCGAACACCATCTCTGTGTCGCGGTTCTTTAAAAGATTGTTGCGCTGTTCCAGAATTTTGCTGTAGCGTTGCAGAGCCACATAGTACGGACGCGACAGCTGCGAGAGAGAGATATTTAAAAATCTCCTGCGCTCGTCAGGTCCGTCCTGTATGAGGCGCAGCTCCTGCGGGGAGAAAAAGACGGCGTAGAGATTGCCTAAAAGGTCGGCATTTCTCGTTATTTTGTTGCCGTTGACCCTGAGCTCCCTGCCCGTCTCGTTTATTCTGGCAGACAGAGTTATATCGCCGTAGACGCCCTCGCACTCGGCGGAAATTTCAGAAAATTCCTGACCGTAGCGTATGAGCTGTTTATCCCTTCTCGCCCTCGGCGAAGTGCCCGTACAGAGGTAAAAAACCGCCTCCGCGCAGTTGGTTTTGCCCTGCGCGTTCTTGCCGTAGAGCACATTGAGCCCCTCGGCAAAAGTAAATCTTTCCTCGGCGTAATTTCTGAAATTTTTTAAAAATAAATTTTTTATGCGCATTTTTTTGTCAAAACACTTTATTTTAAGGACGGTTTGTAATATAATGTACCTAACTATTTTAACACAAAAGAACAAAAAACACAAAGGGAATGAACTTAAATTATGGCGGAAAATGCAAGCTTTGATTTTATATATAATCCCATAAAGGAAAAAATGCGTGAAATCATAAGCCATATTTCCTTCATCACCTATATCGATAAGCTCGTGCCCGTCGACATAGACGGACGCTTTATCGTGTTGCAGACGCCGAATGAGAATTTTGCCCAGTACATAACGGGTACTCTCGCGGACAAGATGCGCGAAGCCATAATCAAAGCCAATGTGGGCGTTTCGGACTTCCGCCTCGTCGTGGAGGGCAGCGATGACTACGCTTACAACGCTCCCGCGGAGGAGAACGCTTACAATCCCCCCTCGAACCTCGACAAGAAGTACACCTTCGACAGCTTCGTCGTCGGCAAGAACAACGAGTTTGTCTATGCCGCCGCGCTGAACGTTGCCGAAGACCCCGCAGGCACGTACAACCCCCTGTTCATCTACGGCGGAACGGGTCTCGGCAAGACCCACCTTATGCAGGCGATAGCCAACAAGATTAACGCCGAAAAGCCACAGCTCAAGGTAATATACGTCACATGCGAACAGTTCGTAAACGAGATTATAGATACAATGTTCACAAGCCGCGGTCCCGAGGCGCGCGACAGAAGCAACCGTCTGCGCCAGCACTACCGCTCGGCGGACATTCTCATCATTGACGACATACAGTTCATAGCCAACAAAAAGGCGGTTCAGGAAGAGTTTTTCCACACCTTCAACGAGCTGGTTGCCAAGGGCAAACAGATAGTTATATCCTCCGACCAGCCGCCGAAGGAACTGACCGCACTCGAAGAAAGGCTTAAAACGAGATTTTCGGGCGGGCTCGTATTCGATATACTTCCCCCCAACTTCGAGACGAAGATTGCAATTTTAAAGAGAAAGGCATTCGAAAAGAAGTGCCTCGTGCCGGACGACGTTTTAACCTTCCTCGCGCAGGACTCGGGCGACGACGTCAGAACGCTCGAGGGCAGACTTACAAAGGTAATATTTGCAAGCAAGCTGCACGAAGTGCCCATAACCGTAGCCCTTGCGCAGAGCGCGCTCAACGAGGCTGTAGCCGAGGACGGCAAGGAAGAGGTCAACCCCGACACGATTATAAACGCTGTATGTACATATTACCGCGTGAGCAAGAGCGACCTCGTGGGCAAGTGCAAGAAAAAAGACCTCGTTCAGCCCCGACAGATATGCTGCTATCTGATGTGCGAACTTCTGTCCCTGCCGCTCATGTCGATAGGCAAGGCTCTCGGCAACCGAAACCACACCACCATTCTCTATTCGAGAAACAAGGTCGAGGAGATGCGTCAGGTCAACGACAGAGTTGCCAAGGACATTGACGACATTAAAAATTTAGTACTTAAAGAGTAACTCAGTTTAATTGCCCGCCAAACGGGCAATTAATTTTTACGGCGATAAAATGAAAACTTTCAGCGAAGGAAAATTTGATATAGTCGTTGTGGGCGCGGGTCACGCGGGCTGCGAAGCCGCCCTCGCCGCCGCAAGGACGGGAATGAGGACGGCGATACTCACTTTAAACCTCGACAGCATAGCCTTTATGGCGTGCAACCCCTCGGTGGGCGGCACGGCAAAGGGTCAGCTCGTGCGCGAAATCGACGCCCTCGGCGGAGAAATGGGCGTAAATGCCGACGCGACCGCCATTCAGTACCGCATGCTCAATGTGGGCAAGGGCGCGGCTGTGCAGTCTTTGAGATGTCAGTCGGACAAGGGCGCGTACCACCGCAGAATGAAAAAGGTGCTCGAAAACACCCCTGATCTTCGCATAGTGCAGGGCGAGGCGAAGCGCGTTCTTGTAAAAGACGGCGCAGTCTGCGGACTTGAAACGACTTACGGCGGCATATTCGAGTGCCGCGCCGTTGTGCTCGCAACGGGCGTCTACCTGAATGCACGCACAATAACGGGCGAGGTCGTAAAGGACAGCGGTCCGAACGGGTTCGCACCCGCAACCGAACTGACAAAAAATCTCATAGAGCTCGGTTTCAACGTCCGCCGCTTCAAGACGGGCACGCCAGCAAGAGTGGACTTCCGCACGATAGACCTCTCTGCCTGCACAATTCAGCCCGGGCAGACGGACGTATGCCCCTTCTCCTTTCTCAACGACGAAGTGTGCGCAAATCAGTCGCCCTGCTACCTCACCTATACAAATACGACAACTCACTCGGTAATTCTTTCCAACCTCGACCGCTCGCCGCTGTATAACGGCGCGATTGAGAGCACAGGACCGAGATACTGCCCCTCGATAGAGACCAAAGTCGTGCGCTTTGCCGACAAGGACAGACACCAGATATTCATAGAGCCCGAGGGCAGCGACACGCTTGAGGCGTACATTCAGGGCATGTCCTCCTCCCTTCCTCACGACATTCAGGTGGAGATGTACCGCTCGGTTGCAGGTCTTGAGCACTGCGACATAATGCGCTATGCATATGCCATAGAGTACGACTGCATAGACACCCTCGACGTCTTTCCCACCCTCGAATTCAAGAAGGTAAAAAACCTCTACACCGCGGGACAGATAAACGGCACGTCGGGCTACGAGGAGGCGGCTGCGCAGGGACTTATGGCGGGGCTCAACGCCAGCCTGAAGCTGCGCGGCAAAGAACCTCTCGTTCTCGGCAGAGACAGGGCATATATCGGCGTGCTCATAGACGACCTCGTGACAAAGGGCACGAACGAACCCTACAGAATGATGACCTCGCGCGCGGAGTACCGCATAGAGCTGAGGCAGGACAACGCCGACATGAGGCTTACTCAGCTCGGATACGAGTGCGGACTTGTGACAGAGGAGAGATACCAAAGGTACTTACAGAGAAAAGAGGCTCTCGACCGCGCAATGGAAGAACTCAACGTAAAGCTGAGCGCGGACAGAGCCGACGAAATATTAAAAAACGCCAACCTGCCCGCGCTGCACAAGGGACTTTCGCCCGCCGAGCTCATAAAGCGCGGCGTCGCGCTTGAGGACATCTCAGCAGATTGCGCCGTACTCGACTGGGCGGGCAGGAGCGTAAAAGAGAGCGCGGAGGTTGAAATACGCTACGAGGGTTACCTCAAAAAGGGCAGGGAACAGATAGAAAAAGCCAAAAAACTTGAAGACAGATTGCTGCCCGAGGATATCGACTACGGCGCGATAGACGGTCTGAGGCTGGAGGCGCGCGAAAAGCTCTCCTCCGTCCGACCCCGCTCGCTCGGGCAGGCGGCGAGAATTTCGGGCGTGAGCCCCGCGGATATCTCCGTGCTGATGATTTACCTCGCTCTGAGAAATCAGGACAGGCATTGACTGATTTTATAAAATAAATTGTGCCGCCTTAATTAATTGTTCCGCCTTTTGCCGGCAGCTGTATCGGCTGACCTAAGCGGCATTTTGCACAGAGCGTTAATTAATTTATTAAAATACAAATTCCGACGGGGATTTGTATTTTTTTTGCCCTTATGCAATGTATAATGCGGCTATGCACATAAAAATAAAATTGAAAAGCGTACTTTTGTACCTTGCATACGCGGCGACGGTGCTGTTTATAAATTTTTCGGCTGGCGGCGCGCCCTTTTCGCTGGGCGTCTGCTTTGCCATGCTCGCCTGCGGGGCGAATTTAATCGCCTGCCCCGTCATTTATGTGCTGTGCTCGATTGCATATATCGACTGGATTATCCTGCTGCTTGCGCTGTGGGAGGGCGCGTTTGCCTGTGCGATTACCTTCATCTACCGCAGGGCGCACAAGAAAATCAGGTACGAATTTCCCGCATATATAGCCATTTCCCTCGCGCCTTTTGTGGCATTTTCGCCATGGAACGGCATCAGAAGCCTGTACTTCACAGACAATATCTACATAATAAAAGCCGTTGCGGCAGCTTCGGTAATAATATTTTCGCTGTTCTGCATGAAGGGCGTGTACGCACTGTTTTACAGAGTATGCCGCTGCAGGCTTAAAAGCGACGAAATAATCTGCCTCACGCTCATTTTCTGCGTGGCGGGCATAGGTTTTTACAACCTCTGCGGATTATACGCATACCTCGCCCTATGCTGCGCCCTGACGGTATTTGCCGTAAGGCTGTACGGCGACCCGACCGCGCTTGCCATAAGCTGTGCGGCGGGACTGCCCTGTCTTTTCACCACCTTTTCGACAAAGTTCATTGCAATACTCGTCATGCTCTCGGCGGTCTGCCTGCTCTTCCGCACGGCGGGAAGGGGCGCGCCGAGTGCGGCGGCACTCGCCTGCGGGGCTATATATCTGTACTTTGACGGAGCTTTCACCTCGGGCGCGGGCAGCGCGGCGGTCAATGCGCTGCTGCTCGTCTGCTGCTGCATTGCGCCAGCCGTGCCGTCCGAAAAGTATATGTCCGCCCTTTTAGAGAGGCTGCGCGTGCAGAAAAAAGTGCCCGAAGCTTTCGAACAGCGTCTGCGCGGCAGGACGAGCGAAAAGCTGTTCAAGACGAGCGAAGTGTTCCGCGAAATAGAGTGCGCGTTCAACAGTCTGGACGAAGCCCCTGACGACGGCGCGATACGCGAACAGACGCTCGCAGACATCAAAAACAAGCTGTGCTCGCGGTGCGACAGGCAGGAAAAGTGCAAAAAGAGCGGCGTTTACGTCGGGTTTGAGCGACTTATGCACAGCGGCATAATCAAGGGCAAAGTCAGCCTTGTAGACCTGCCTGCCGAAGTGACATTGAACTGTTCCCACCCCGCCGACGTCATAGGCGAGATGAACGCCTCGCTCTCGCGCATGAGAAGGCTCTCCGCCGAAGCTGAGAGCGCGAAAAACGGCAGGAAACTGCTTGCAAATCAGGCGAAGGGCATTTCTGAAGTTTTAAAGGGCGCGGCGGTATCCATTGCAGGCGCGGGGCGGTGCGACGGCGAGAAGGAAAAGCGCGCCGCCGCGGCTCTGGCAGCGGCGGGCATAAGCTGCATTGAGATGAGAATAGAGGGCGACGAGGACGGAGAAATTTATGCCGCGATTGCAGGCAGGGCGGGCGCGCAGGTCGTTGCGGACATACTCTCGTCGACGCTCGGGCGCAGATATATTTTAAAGGATAAAATTGTGTACAGCGGCGACAGGTGTTGCCTTGTTTACGCTCAGCCGCCAGAATTTGACGCCGCATTCGGCGTGGCTTTCGCCATAAAGGACGGCGAAAAGGCATCGGGAGATACCCACTCCGTAATAAGGATAAACGAGCACTGTTTCCTTGCCGCTCTGTGCGACGGCATGGGCAGCGGCGAGTATGCAAAGAGGGTTTCCTCCACCACAATCTCATTGATTGAGGCGTTCTACCGCGCAGAAATGCCCTCTTCCACCGTGCTTGAGACAATAAACAAACTCATGTGTTTCAACCGCGACGAACGGTTCACCTGCATAGACGTCGCGGCGATTGATTTAAACACTCTGAAAGCGGGCTTTATAAAGATAGGCTCGCCGCCAGGCATAGTCATAAAGCAGAACGCCATCAGAATTATGGAGAGCGCGTCCCTGCCGCTCGGCATTCTCGAGAGCATTCACCCCACCGTGTGCGAAGAGCAGCTCGAAGAGGACGACATAGTCGTTTTCATGAGCGACGGCATAACTTCGGCTTTTCCCTCTGCGACCGACCTCTACGGCTACATTGAGACCTTAAAGCCGCTCAACCCGCAGAACCTTGCAGAAAATATTTTAGCCGAGGCAAAAAAATATTCTTCGGGCGTTGCGGGCGACGACATGACCGTGCTCGCCGTCAGGGTGTTCAGGGCGCAACAATAAATCTCAGCAATGCGTCGTCTTGCCGATGCCGCTTTTTGTCACTAAAAAGCCGAATAAATTGCGTTGGTTGCGGCATATCCCCGCACCAATGCAATTTTTTATTCAAAACAGCTGTCCGAGGGCACATATGTGCCCTCGAACGACATTCGCGCGGCAATATTGCCGCGCGAATGTATTTAATATCGCCGTTCAATGCCCGTAAATCTTAGGTGCAAAAATCAAGACGCCCCGCAGCAGAATGCCGCGGGGCGTTAAAATTTTAAAGTTATCTGCCCGACCTTACGATATCGTTTTTGAACCTCGCCATTATGTTGCGCGAGGGCATGGCTGTCAGGCGGAACTGCCAGTTCTCTTCCTTTGTGGAGGGCGTATTCATGCGCGACGCATTGTCGAGGCGCATTATGTCCTGCACGGGAATTACAGCGATATCCGAGGCGGCATTGAGCGCGCAGAGCGTCAACGCTCTGACAGCGTCCGACCTGTCGCATACGGGGGTATAGACGCCCTCGTACTTCATTGCCGCGCGCACGCGCTTTTTGAAGAGGGCAAACTGCTTGTCGTCCTGCTTGAGCAGAAATCCGAGTGCCGTATCGTTGTCGTGCGTGCCCGTATATACCACAGAGTGACTGTCTATGTTCTGCGGCAGGTAGGCGTTATCCTCCTCGCCGTCGAAGGCGAACATCATCACCTTCATAGAGGGCAGACCGCATTCCTCCCTCAGAGCCGTCACTCCGTCGTCTATAATACCGAGGTCTTCGGCTATTATACTGAGCTTGTCGAGGCGTCTTTCCGCCTCTTCGAACAGCTCGGCTTTAGGTCCGTCCAGCCACTCGCCCTCTACAGCCGTCATTGCGTCTGCGGGTATGGAATAATATCTGTCCAGCCCGCGGAAGTGGTCTATGCGCACTATGTCGTACATCTTCTGCGCGGACGCTATGCGATTTATCCACCAGTCGTAGTTCTGCGCCTTCATTGCGTCCCAGTTATACAAGGGGTTGCCCCAGAGCTGACCTTCCTTTGAAAAATAGTCGGGCGGAACGCCTGCAACGTCGGTGGGGTGCAGGTCTTCGTCCAGCTTGAAGAGCTCGGGGTGCGCCCACACGTCGGCGGAGTCGTACGCAACATACAGGGGAATGTCGCCTATTATGCTTATGCCCTTGGAATTGGCATAAGCCTTGAGCGCGGACCACTGCTTTCTGAATTCGTACTGCAAGAACAGCCAGAAACAGTATTCGTCGCGGTAGACCGAATTCCTGAACTCGAACATTGCGAGGTGCTCGTTGTACTTATACGCCTCGGGAAAAGCGTCGAAGGTCACGCCGTAGCGCGACTTGAGCGACATGAACAGCGCGTAATCTTCAGCCTCGCCGCTCTCGATGAAATCGACGAAGTTCTTGTTCTTTATGTTGAAACGGGCAAACGCTCTGCGAAGAAGCGCGTATCTCGACGAATACAAATCGCCGTAGTCCACGGCATTTTTGAGCTTGCGCTCTGCGCTCTTAAGCTCTTCGTCGTCCAGCAGCCCCTGCTTGCGCAGGCTGACAAGGTCGATAAAATAAGGGTTGCCCGAATTGCAGCTCACCGACTGGTAGGGCGAATCGCCGTAGCCCGTCTGCTGCAGCGGCAGTATCTGCCAGTACTTTACGCCGTATTTTGAAAGAATATCGACAAATTCGTACGCCTCGGCGCCGAGAGAGCCGATACCATATTTATTGGGCAGGGACGATATGTGACAGAGAACGCCCGCTCCCCTTTTTGCCGTAAATTTTTCCATAATCCCCCGATTATTAAATATGCGTTTATTTTATTCTGAAAGCAATTTTTTAATGCGTCCGACTGCCTCTTTTGTAGACTGTCTGCTGCCGAACGCCGTCAGACGGAAGTAGCCTTCGCCGTTCGCGCCGAAGCCCGCGCCGGGCGTGCCGACGACCTGCGCGTTTTCCAAGAGGTAGTCGAAGAACTCCCAGCTCGACATGCCGTTGGGGCACCTGAGCCAGATATAGGGCGAATGCTTGCCGCCCGTGTACCATATGCCCAGCTCGTCGAGGCAATCTGCAATTATCTTTGCGTTTTCACGATAGAAGTTGAGGCTTTCTTTAATCTGCTTTTCGCCCTCTTCGGTGAACACCGCAGCCGCGCCCATCTGGGTTATATAGGATACGCCGTTGAACTTTGTGGACTGGCGTCTTGACCACAGTTTATTGAGGTGAACACCCTCTCTGACGAGTGCCTGAGGCACTATCGTATAGCCGCAGCGCACGCCCGTGAAGCCGGCAGTCTTGGAGAACGAGCAAAGCTCTATCGCACATTCCTTTGCGCCCTCAACCTGATATATGCTGCGCGCGACGTCGCCGTCGTTTACAAAATATTCATAAGCCGCGTCGTAAAGAATTACGGCGTTCTGCGCTCTTGCGTAGTCCACCCACTCCCTGAGCTGCTCCTTGGTGTATGCCGCGCCCGTGGGGTTGTTGGGCGAACAGATATATATTATGTCCGCCTTTACGTTTTTATCGGGCATGGGCAGGAAATGATTGCCCTCGTTTGCGTCGGCAAAGATTATCTTTCTGCCCGCCATGACGTTAGTATCCACATATACGGGATAGACGGGGTCGGGCACGAGCACGACGTTGTCCTGCGAGAAGATGTCGAGTATGTTGCCGCAGTCCGACTTTGCGCCGTCGGAAATGAATACCTCTGAGGGTTCGAGCTCCACTCCCTTTCTCTTATAGCTGCCGAGGATGGAGTTTATGAGTTTTTCGTAGCCGTAGCAGTACTGGTCGGGACCGTAGCCCTTGAAAGTTTCCTTTCTGGACATATCGTCCACGGCGTCGTGCATAGCCTTTATGACTGCGGGCACGAGGGGCAGAGTGACGTCGCCTATGCTCAGGCGGATGACGTCCTTGTCGGGATGTGCCTTTTTATATTCGGTAGTCTTTCTGCCGACCGTGGCAAAGAGATAGCTGTCCTTTAAATCGAGAAAATGTCCGTTGATTTTCATTTTTATATCCTTAAAGGTTTACTTTTTCTGCATATATTTTACCGCGTAGCGTATGAACTCGCGGAAGAGAGGATGCGCGTTGTTGGGACGGGACTTGAATTCGGGATGGAACTGAACGCCGACGTAGAAATCGTTGGCAGGCACTTCCACCGCCTCGACGAGCAAGCCGTTGGGCGAAGTTCCCGCAATGACCATGCCCGCGTCCTCGATTGCCTTGCGGAAGTCGTTGTTGAATTCGTATCTGTGACGGTGTCTTTCTGAAATGCTGTCCGACTTATACGCCTGCTTCATCATCTTGCCGATGACCTTGCAGGGATACGCGCCGAGGCGCATAGTTCCGCCCATCTTGACGCCGTGCTGGTCGGGCATGAGGTCGATGACGGGGTGCTCGCTCTGAGGGTCGAATTCGGAAGAGTTTGCGTCCTTATAGCCGAGAACGCTCCTTGCGTATTCTATTACCGCCGTCTGCATGCCAAGGCATATGCCGAGGTAGGGAATGTTGTTCTCTCTTGCAAACTTGGCGCAGAGCACCTTGCCCTCTATGCCGCGGTTGCCGAAGCCGCCGGGCACGAGTATGCCGTCCACTCCGCCGAGTATGCTCTGTATGTTTGAAGGCGTCAACGTTTCGGTATCCACCCACTTTATGTCGACCTTTGCGCCGTTTTCATAGCCAGCGTGAGCGAGAGCTTCGGCTACCGACAGATATGCGTCGTGCAGCTGAACGTACTTGCCGCAGAGTGCTATGGTGACGTTCTTGTCGCGGGCGGCAATGCGGTCGAGCATGCTCTGCCATTCCCTTAAATCAATCGTGCGGGGGTCGAGCTTGAGCCTTCTGCACACGATTTCGGAAAAATTGCTCTCCTCGAGCATGGTGGGGCACTGGTAGAGCACGGGCAGGGTCATGTTCTCTATGCAGCATTCGGGTTCGACGTTGCAGAACATGGCAATCTTGTCCTTGACTTCCTTGGGCATGGGCGCGTCCACGCGCGCGATTATGATATCGGGATTGATACCCATACCCTGCAGTTCCTTGACGGAATGCTGGGTGGGCTTTGACTTGAATTCCTCCGAGCCCGAGATGTAGGGCACAAGAGTTACGTGTATGAAGCAGCAGTTGTCCCTGCCCACTTCGCGCGCAACCTGACGGATAGCCTCGATGAAGGGCTGGCTCTCGATATCGCCTATCGTGCCGCCGATTTCGGTGATGACTACGTCCGCCGAAGTCGTGCTGCCGACGGAATATATGAAAGATTTGATTTCGTTTGTTATGTGGGGAATAATCTGAACGGTCTGACCGAGGTATTCGCCGTTGCGCTCCTTGTTGAGAACGTTCCAATACACCTTACCCGTGGTGAGGTTGGAATACTTGTTGAGATTTTCGTCAATGAACCTCTCGTAGTGACCGAGGTCGAGGTCGGTTTCCGCGCCGTCGTCGGTGACGAAAACTTCGCCGTGCTGATAGGGGCTCATTGTGCCGGGGTCGATGTTGATATAGGGGTCGAGTTTCTGGGACGCAACCTTGTAACCTCTGCACTTGAGCAGTCTGCCGAGCGAAGCCGCCGTTATGCCCTTGCCGAGACCCGATACTACGCCGCCCGTAACGAAAATGTACTTTGTCATGATTACTCTCCTGTGTGGCTGATTTACAGCATATCTGGCGGTTTCCCGCCCTGAAGGCAGTTTTTACTGCCCGAAAATTGCTAAAATTATCCGCGCCCGCGCAGATGCGTCAGCGCACGGTTGTGCATTGAATTAAATTTCTATTTCGCCGACAAAGACGAGCGTTGCGCCGCCCTCCATAAATACGGTTTCGTCGGTGTAAGTTATGGTGAGGTTTCCGCCGCGAAGGTGCACGGTTATTGGCGTATTTTTATCTGCAAAGCCGTTTAAAACTGCCGCAACCGCCGTAGCGCACGCACCCGTGCCGCACGCCCACGTCTCGCCGCTGCCGCGCTCCCACACGCGCATTTTGAGTTCGTTGCGGCGTATGACGCGCACGAATTCGGTATTTATCCTCTTAGGGAAGAGCGGACTGTTTTCAAATTTAGGTCCTATCTTTTCAAGGTCGAGATTTTCGGGATTTTCAAAGACTACGCAATGGGGATTGCCCATCGAAACGAGCGTTATTCTGTGCTTTTCGCCGCCTATTTCCGCCTCGCGGTCGACAACGCTTTCGCCGCCCAGAGTGCAGGGTATGAGTTCGGGCGTGAGCACCGCCGCGCCCATATCGACCTTTGCCGAGGAAACTTTTCCGTCCGAACCTATGTTGAATTCGAGCGTCCTGATGCCCGAGAGCGTCTCTATCGTGCACCTGTCGCCCTTCACATAGCCGAGGTCGCGCGCCAGCTTGCCCACGCAGCGTATGCCGTTGCCGCACATCATTCCCTCCGACCCGTCGGCGTTGAACATCGACATTCTGCAGTCGGCAACCGAAGAAGGTCTTAAAAGTATGACCCCGTCGCCGCCTATCGAAAAGTGCCTGTCCGACAGTCTTATGGCAAGTTCGGAAGGATTGGGCACGTCCTCTTTCATGCAATCGAAATAGATATAATCGTTGCCTATGCCGTGCATTTTGTAAAACTTTCTGAGCATTCTGACACCAATAAAAATTTATTCCTTTATACTATATCACACCGCCTTAGATTTTGCAAGTAAAAGCCGCGGCGAAAAAACGCCGCGGCAGTC
Organism: uncultured Clostridia bacterium; assembly: GCA_949290575.1. GTDB lineage: Bacteria > Bacillota > Clostridia > Christensenellales > Borkfalkiaceae > Coproplasma. Next base: position 7,851 of record CASESJ010000006.1, on the reverse strand, counting down.
AATTTGTAAATTCAGTTGTCGGTGTACATCTGCTTGTAGGGATTTTCGCTGTCGGGCGTGAGCACCGTGAAATCTGCCCCGAGCAGCTCATCCGCGTCGAATTCGGGAAAATATGCGCAATAATCTCTAACAATCTCCGCAAGTTCGGGGATATCCTTGCCGTAGCGCACGATTGCCTTTATCTGCGAGGGAATTTTGTGCGGAAGCGAGGAACAGCGCAGATACATAACTCCGCCGTGCATGCCCGTGCCGCAGAAATTGTTTATAATCGGCAGTCCGTCCTCGTTCTGTCCGAGCACGACTATCACGCCGCCCGCCTGATACTCGCCGAGGAAAGAACCCGCTCTGCCGCCCACGACTATGACGGGACGGAGTTCCTTATAAGCCTTCATGTGAATGCCCGCGCGGTAGCCCGTATTGCCCTTTATATATATGACGCCGCCGCGCATAGCATAGCCCGTCGCGTCGCCCGAGTTGCCGTGAATTATTATCCTGCCGCCGTTCATGGTGTCGCCCGTGGCGTCCTGCGCGTTGCCGTTTACCGTGACGTCGCAGCCGTTGAGATACGCCCCGAGAGCGTTGCCGGGCGTGCCGTTTATAGTTATGTTTTTGCCCGAAAGCCCCGTCGCTATATATCGCTGACCGACGCAGCCGTTTATTACGACTTCGCCGTCCGCGCTTTCGCGTATCCTTTTGTTCAGCGACTGAAAGTGCACGTTTTCGTCAATATCGAGTACCATATAAAACCCCTTGCGATTTCCGCCCGACGCCGACAGAGCGCACTCTCCGCGACTGAGCCCTATCGGGCAATCAATCGAGAATTATGCACGCGTCGCGTTCCGCGCCGACGGAGACATATTTTATCTTGCAGCCGCACAGCTTTTCAAGCAGGCGGATATAGTCGACTGCCTCCTTGGGCAGGTCGGACGCCTTGCGGCAGCCCGAAATGTCGCAGTGCCAGCCCTTTACCTTTTCGAACACGGGCTCGCACATATCGAGCACGTCCGTGAAGGGGAAGTCGTCTATAATCTTGCCGTTGAGCTTGTAGTGCGTGCAGATTTCAATCTCTTCGTAGTCGTCGAGAATGTCCAGCTTTGTGAGCGCGATTTCATCCGCGCCCTGGCACATTATGCCGTAGCGCGAGGCAACTACGTCGAAAGGTCCTACCCTTCTCGGTCTGCCCGTAGCCGCGCCGTATTCGCCGCCCAGCTCTCTCAGCCTTTCCGCATCCTTGCCGAAATATTCGCAGGTGAAAGGTCCCGCGCCCACGCAGCTCGAGTAAGCCTTCATGATGCCTATCGATTTATCTATCTTGAGGTTGGGCACGCCCGCGCCAATGGGCGCGTATGCCGCAATCGTCGAGGACGACGAGGTATAGGGAACTATGCCGTAGTCGATATCCCTGAGCGCGCCGAGCTGGGCTTCGAACATAATCTTCTTGCCCTCGGCGTGAGCCTTGTTGAGATAGATACCCGTGTCTATGATGTAGTCCTTGAGAACGCTGCCGTACTCCTCGAAATACGCCTTCATATCCTCGACCTTTACGGGCTCGAAGCCGTATGCCTTTATGGTCATATTCTTCCAGTCGACGATGTCGGGAAGACGCTTGTAAAGAAGTTCGGGATTTAAAAGTTCGCCCATGCGGAATGCCTTTTTGAGATACTTATCCGCATATACGGGCGCAATTCCGCGACGGGTCGAGCCGTAGGGCTTGCCCGTTGCCTTGGTGAGCCTGTCCTCCTCCATCACGTCCTGAAGTACGTTGTAGGGCATGGTTATTATGGCTTTGTCCGAAATTTTAAGGTTTTCGGGCGAGATTTTAATGCCGCCCTCCCTAAGCTTTGCGATTTCGCCGCAGAGGTGCTTTATGTCGATGACCATGCCGGGTCCGAGCACGTTGACGACCTCTTCGCGCAGTATGCCCGAAGGAAGAAGGTTCAGAATGAACTTACCCTTGTCGTTTATGACCGTATGACCGGCATTGTTGCCGCCCTGATAACGGCAGACGATGTCGTAATCGCGCGAAAGCAGGTCAACCATCCTGCCCTTGCCTTCGTCGCCCCAGTTGATACCACAGATACTTGTTAACATAGGCTTTTATTTCCTTAAAAATTATATTATAGCCCGGTCGCGGCTCTCTTTCGCGCCGGAATATTTGCTTGTTTACATGCTCTCCCCGGCGTGATGTATGCCGAGTATACTGAGTTCAGTCTGATTTAATCCCACTCCGCGAAGCATAAGCCTGTTGCCGCGCAGTGCCTCTATCGAATTGATGCCCATACCGCCCATCATCTCCTGAACTTCGTGCGTCCAGGCATTTACGAGGTTTACAAGCCGCCTTGCGCCCTCTTCGGGATTGAGCCTTCTTACGAGGTCCTCTCTCTGCGTCGCAATGCCCCAGTTGCACTTGCCCGTATGACAGCTTCTGCACAGGTGACAGCCGAGCGCGAGCAGCGCGGCTGTGCCGATATAGCAGGCGTCCGCGCCGAGCGCGATTGCCTTTACCACGTCCGCAGAGGAATGAACCGAACCGCCCACGACTATGGATACGCTGTCGCGTATGCCCTCCTGACGGAGGCGTTCGTCCACCTGCGCGAGCGCGAGTTCGACGGGTATGCCGACGTTGTCGCGTATTCTCGTGGGAGCTGCGCCCGTGCCGCCGCGGAAACCGTCTATGGCGATTATGTCCGCGCCCGAGCGCGCTATGCCCGAAGCTATCGCAGCCACGTTGTGCACGGCTGCAACCTTGACTATTACGGGCTTTGTGTATTCGGTAGCCTCCTTGAGCGTATAGATGAGCTGACGGAGGTCCTCGATGGAATATATGTCGTGATGAGGCGCGGGCGAGATGGCATCAATGCCCTTGGGTATCATTCGCGTTGCGGAGACCTCGTCCGAAATCTTCATTCCGGGCAGATGTCCGCCTATGCCGGGCTTCGCGCCCTGACCCATCTTTATCTCTATCGCCGCCGCGGCTTTGAGGTACTCTTCGTGCACGCCGAAACGACCCGAAGCCACCTGAACTATGGTGTTTTTGCTGTATTTGTAGAAGTCGCGGTGCAGTCCGCCCTCGCCCGTGTTATAGAATATACCCAGCTCCTCCGCCGCGCGCGCAAGACTTGCGTGAGCGTTGTAGGAAATCGAGCCGTAGCTCATAGCCGAAAACATTATGGGCGTGGTAAGCTTTAACTGAGGGGGCAGAGTGTCCGCAAGTCTGCCCTGTTTGTCCCTCTTGATCTCGATATCCTTCTTGCCGAGATAGACTGTCGTCTCCATCGGCTCTCTCAGGGGGTCTATGGGCGGGTTGGTTACCTGCGACGCATTGACTAAAATTTTATTGAAATATACGGGGTAATCGTTGGGGTTGCCCATGGAAGACAACAGCACTCCGCCGGAATTCGCCTGACGGTATACCTCGTTCATCGTCTGCACCGACCAGTTGGAGTTTATGCGGTAGGTGTCCTGACTTCTGACTATCTTCAGAGCCTTAGTGGGGCACATGCACACGCAGCGATGGCAATTTACGCATTTTAAAGGATTTGCCGTCATTCTGCCCGTCTTTTCGTCGTATCTGTGCACCTCGTTGGCGCACTGCTTTTCGCACACGCGGCAGTTTATGCACAAGTCGGGATTGCGCACGACTTCGTATTCTGCGGGGATAAACATATCCATCAGAGCGTGCCTCCTTCATTGAGCGTATATATTACGGGCTGTCCGCCCGCGGGAGAATAAATTTTGTCGAGCTCGGGTTCAATCACCCTTATGCCGCACTCTTCGGAAGAGACGAACGCCAGATCGCCCTTCTCCGCGCACACCATGGAGCGCAGTTTGAGCCTGTCGTTGAGTGCCATAATTCCGCCGCTGAAGCCGAATATTATCGAGAACGGTCCGTTGATCAAAAGCGACGGGAACGCCTTGCGGAGAAAAATTTCCTGCTGTCTCTCCTCCTCGCTCTTCTCCTCAATCGTCGACCAGAAGGACGCGGAAATGACCTTGGCAATCTCCTGCAAGGTGAGTTTTTTGACCCTTATCAGGTAATCTATGATGTAAGTTATGACCTCGGTGTCCGTCTGAAGAGAACACTTGTAGCCAAACATCTCGATATATCTTCTGTTTGCGTCGTAGGAAGAAATTTCCCCGTTGTGCACAATGGAATAATCGAGCAGCCCGAAGGGATGCGCGCCGCCCCACCAGCCGGGAGTATTTGTGGGGTATCTGCCGTGGCTCGTCCACGCGTAGCCCTCATACTCCTCGTCGAGAAGATAGAACCTGCCTATGTCCTCGGGATAGCCCACGCCCTTGAAAATGCCCATGTTCTTGCCGCTCGAAAAGACGAACGCGCCCTTTATTTCGGCATTTATCTTATTTACGCACTTTACGACGTACTGCTCCTCGTCGAGAAGGGAATTTGCCAGCCTCTTTGAAAGAGGATAGAGAAAGTAGCGATAGATTACGGGCTCGTTGGTTATGCCCTTGGTCTTGCGCGTCTTCATCTCCGAAGAGTAGACTATTTCAAAGTGAGTGAGAAGAAATTCCTCCGTCTCCTTCTTGCTCTGATAGTCGTTATAGAACATATGGAAGGCGTAATATTCCTTGTAGTCGGGATATATTCCGTAACCCGCAAAGCCGCCGCCCAGACCGTTGGAACGGTCGTGCATTGTGGCTATAGAACGGATGATTTTTTCTCCCGTCATCCGCTTGCCGCTTCTGTCTATTATCGCGCTGACAGCACAGCCCGAAGGTATTCTGACCTCGCCTTCAAGCGGCGCTCTCCTGACATCCATATCGTTGAAATACATTGTTCGTCTCCGTAATGCGCGCTCGCGCCTGAGTGCAATCGCTCGCCTCCGTCGGTCGCGCTTGGGCTTTTGACTTCATTATTATAAAATAAATACCCCCTTTAGTCAAGCGTAAAGAAAGCCGCGCAGGAAGGTTCTGCTCCCTTTTCGCTTTCGGATATATGATATAAAATATAAGCTGTGCTTATAAATACGACGTCTGAGCATATATTCACGCCTGCACGCAAATGAAAAAGGCAAAACCTTGCGGTTCTGCCTTGCATATTTTATTCTGCGGACGGCTGTCCGGGCGGGAGCGGCTCCTGTTCGGGCTGTCTGCCTGCGATTTCGCCGAGGCTTATCATAACCTCTTCCCTGTCAGAAGTTTCGCACTCGAAGACTATTGTCTGCCCCGCGCGAAGAATTGTATTGCCGCCCGGAACGATTACGTCGCCGTCGGTATCGGTGACCGAAACGACAAGACCGTTGGACGGCCATATCATTCTGTTTATCTTGCCGCCGTCGGCGAGCGAACCCGCCATAATCTTTACGGTTGCGGTAATCTTTTTGTTCTTCGTGTTGAAGCCCTCGTCCTTTACGAACTGATTTAAAAGTCTTTCATATCCGGGCTCGAGGCGGCAGACTTCGGCAATGAGCGAAGCTATTACCGCGCCGAGAAGGGCGGGCAGAAGATTTGTGAACTGACCCGTCAGTTCAAACACGAGCGCGATGCCCGTGACGGGCGCGCGGACGAAAGTTGTGAAAAAGACGGACATGCAGACGATTATAAGATAATCGCTCACGTCGGGGCTCATGCCCGCCTGCACGAACAGAACGGAAAGTATCGCGCCCAGACCCGCGCCCACGGCGAGCATGGGAACAAATACGCCGCAGGGCACGCCGCAGCTCATATAGAGCACCATCGAAACAAAGCGGAGCGCGACTATGACTATGAGAGAGACCAAAAGCCCCGCGCCCCAGACGGACAGCCCCTCCATTGCGCCGCCTTCAGAGCCGAGAGAGACGATAAACGCATGACCGCCGCCCATTGCGTAGACGGTTATCAGACCGAACGCGCCCGAGAGCAGGAAAGGTATTAGGTATTTGCCCGTGCCGTGCAGGAAGGTGACCTTTTTGAAGAGTTTTTTTGCGGCAAATACGAGATAGTAGAACGCCACGGCGCAGAGTGCGACTATTATCGAGGCGAGGGCTATGTACCCGTAGCCCGCGATATCCGTCTCGCCGAAGGAAAAGCCTTCGAACGCGTAGCCGACCTTAAGTCCGAGGGAATATCTTATGCCGTTGCGCACGCCGAGCGCGGTTATTACCGACACCGCCGCACTTATGAACACCTGAGGGGAGAAAGATTTGAACGCCTCCTCCATCGCGAAAATCATGCCCGTGACGGGCGCGTTGAACGCGACTGCGAAACCTGCCGACGCGCCGCCCGCAACCTGCAGACGTCTTATCATATACGAACGGCGGAGCACTCTGCCCGTACCCTCGCCGACGCAGCAGCCTATCTCCACCGAAGGTCCTTCGCTGCCCGCCGCAAGCCCCATAAAGACGCACGCGAGCGACGCCGCGAACATTGAACACAGGGTAACGTACCACCTGAAAATGACTTTGCCGCGGCACGCGCCCTCAGCCTGAGGAATGCCGCTTCCGCGTATCATCGGCACGAATTTAACGAGCGTGCCCACGGCTATCGCGCCTGCGGCGAGCCCGACAAAAAGCAGAGGAATAAATGCGGGATATTCCAGAAGAAGTCTGTATAAATCCACCGAATATTCCTCGCCGTAGCCCGTGCTTATTGTATAGAATGTAACTATTACGCCCGCAAATATGCCCGTGATAACCGACAGCATGACCACGTTCAGTCCGTAATATCTGAACGCCTTGAGAGCTCTTGAAAAAGTCTTTTTATTCATCATAATTTAGTATTATATCCGCCGAAGAGAGCAATGTCAAACCGCTTTGTCACTGCTCTTTATAAAGCTTTGTCACTGCTCTTTATAAATTTTATCATAAATATACTTCGCGTACGCGCCCGCAACGTTTATGCCCGTCACCCTCTCAATTCCGCCGAAAAAGGCGTTGGAATTGACCTCGCACACGAGGTATCCCCCCTCGCCGAGCAGCACGTCTATGCCACAGTAGTCCAGCCCGAGCGCTTCCGCCGTCCTTATGCACAGTTTTCCGAGCTCACGGTCAACTTCCACGGGCGTGCCGACGCCGCCCAGCTCGATGTTGGAACGGAAATCGGTTTCGGACGAGCGCAGCATAGCCGCAACCACCTCTCCGCCGACCACTATCACCCTTATGTCCCTGCCCGCGCTTTCGGAAACGAACCGCTGAAAGAGATGGGGCGTGCACTTCAGCTCTCGCGCTATGGCGAGAAGAGAGGAAAAATCGTCCGCCTTGAAAACTCCGCTGCCGAGCGAGCCGTAGCTCGCCTTTACTATCAGGGGATAGCCGAGCTTTTTTTCAACCGCTCTGAGGGCGGTCTCGCTGACGTCGCTCTGCGCGTCGTAGCACAGCAGTCCCGCAAGCGTCTCAGGCAGAGGCACTCCGCTGTCGGCAAGAGCTATCGAGGTGAGCATTTTATCGTCGCACAGCTGTATCGAAGTATGAGAGTTGAACAGCCTTAGCCCCGACTTTTCGAGCATTGCGGAGATGTATTTATCCTTATCGAGATATATGCAGAAGTCATATTCCCCTGCGCAGGAGCGCAGAAAGCCGCCCTCGGACACATAGCAGGCGAAAAAGTCGTTGCGCTTTATTTCCGCCTCCACGCCGAGTTTTTTAAGCTCCTCCGCAAGGCGTTCGGACTGATTGAGACTGCTTTTCAGCTGAGAATACGCATTTACGAGTATCAGACATTTTTTCATAGCCGCATTATAGCAGAACCGCGCGCAAATTGCAAGGAAAGCGCGCCTTTGAAGGCGACAACATCTGAATTCGGCTGACACAGGATGAATTGTCAAACTAAGTGCAACACTTAACGAGAAAAAAGTTAAATAAATCAACAGGTTTTTTGTAACCTAAAACTTTTTTTGGTCTGGCGTTTATT
>CASESJ010000005.1 GCA_949290575.1 uncultured Clostridia bacterium | reverse complement strand
CGCGCGGCTTTTCAAGCCGCGCGCGCCGCTGCACATAAAAAATTCCTGCTTTTTTTACAGTATAAATGCTGTCACGACGGGCAATAACAGACGTATGAAAAAATTCTGCATAACTTTCTTTGTTTTACTCATCTTAATTGCAACGGTACTCGGAGCAACCGAAGTTTCATCCGTCGACACTCAGTACGACTATCTGCGCATTCACGTGCGCGCCAACTCGAATTCGTCCTTCGACCAGAGCATAAAGTACTCAGTCAAGGACGACGTCGTACAATTCATCACCCCTTACATCGCTCAGTGCACGACCAAAGAAGCGGCAATGGACGTGATAAGCGGCATAACCGACGACATTGAAAAGGTGTGCGACAAATCTCTTTCGGAGCTGGGCGTAAACTATAAATCGCACGCCGAGGTGAGAAAGGAATACTTCCCCACGAGGGTCTACGGCGACGTCACGCTCGAAGCGGGCGAATACGACGCGCTCATCGTCGAACTGGGCACGGGCGCGGGCGACAACTGGTGGTGCGTCATATACCCCCCTCTGTGCTTTACCGCGGCGACGACCGACGTTGAGTACCGTTCGTTGATTTACGACATAATAAATAAATTTTTTAATAGATGAAGCGCGCTAAACGCTTTTTTAGCGTCATTCGGGAGGAATTGTTTTAAATGAAAAAAGCACTTAAAGCCGGCATAGCGCTCGCCGCGACTTTCGCATTGGTCGGGGGATATGCCGCAGCCGATTTACAGATGCAGCAGGCACTCTGCGCTCAGACCTCCGTCGTCGAAACCGCCGTCCTAAGACAGGGCTCGAGCGGCGGCGAGGTGCAGGAAGTACAGCGCAGGCTCAAGATGTGGGGCTACTACACGGGCGAAGTTGACGGCGTGTACGGCTCGAAGACCGTCGAAGCGGTCAAATACTTTCAGCGCAAGAACGGTCTTACCGCCGACGGCATAGTCGGCAAATCGACCTACGCCGCACTCGGCATGAACGACAGCGTGAAGGTACTCGAAAATCAGAGCGGTTCGGGAAGCTCTTCTTACACCAACTCTGATTTATACCTGCTCGCAAAATGCATTTACGCCGAGGCAAGGGGCGAGAGCTACACCGGTCAGGTGGCAGTCGGAGCGGTCGTCTTGAACCGCGTGGACAGCCCCTCTTTCCCCAACACCATTGCAGGCGTTATCTATCAGAAGAACGCATTCACCGCCGTCTCGGACGGGCAGATTAACTTAGAGCCCAACCAGACGGCACTCAACGCCGCCGCAGACGCAATGAACGGCTGGGACCCCACATACGGGTGTCTTTACTACTATAACCCCGCCGTTGCGACGAGCAGTTGGATTTTCACCAGACAGACTGTTACCACCATAGGTAAGCACGTCTTCGCAATATAGGAGGTAACGGATGAGCGAAACAAAGAAATCGAGCGGCGCGGAGAAGACAGAAAAACTCGCCGCAAACAAGAAGACTGCGCAGAAGAAGACCAACGCGGTAAAGTCCGAGACGCCGCAGAAGAAGACTTCGGGCAGGCGCAAGCAAACCGAAGCCGAGAAAAAGCAGGCTCAGCGCATGCGCATGAAGGCTGAAAAGAAACAGGAAAAGCTGGAAAAAAAGCTCGAGGCAAAGCAGAAGCGACTGGACAGAATAGCCGCCATGAAGGAAAAGCGCGCCGAGCGCACAGAAGAGCGCAGACGCCGCAGGGACCAGCTCAGACACGAGAGCGAAAAACAGCGCGCAGAGCGCATTAAGAGCGAGCGCGCGGCGAAGATGGAGGCGCGCAACGCAAAGCGCGAGGCGGCTGCGGCAGAACGCAGGGCAAAGCGCGAACACAGGCTCAAGCTGCGCGCGCAGAAGATGGCTGAGCGACAGAACAAGCGTCACGCGCCCGGTTTCGGCGGCTGGCTTGCCGCGGTCATATCCCTGGGCGTAGCCTGCCTCGCCCTCGCGAGCGTAGTCACTTACGGCTGGATGAATATGAGCGCGATGCAGGCGAGCATGAACGGCTCGCAGACGCAGGCGTTGTATGAACTCAATTCAATAGTGGACAACCTTGACGGCAATCTTGCAAAGGCAAGGGTCTCCGCCTCCTCTTCGGACAGAGCCCGCGTGCTTGCGGATATCGCCATAGAGAGCGAAATGGCAGAGATGATTCTGGAGCGTCTGCCCATGGAGGGTCGCACAACGGCGCAGCTTACGGCATTCGTCAACAAGATGGGCGACAGCGCGCAGAGCATGCTGTATACGGTTGCCGACGGCGGAGAACTGACCGAATGGCAGACCGCGAGCATAGAGTATATGTACCGCACAAACAAGAAGGTCAAGGAAGTTATAAACGAGCTCGTCTCCAAGGCCGGCACAAAGGATATAGAGGCTGTACTGAGCGGCAAAGAGGGGTTGATTTCCGAGAGTTTCTTCGACCTCGAAAATAACGTAATCGAAGCTCCCAAGGGCATATTCGACGGACCTTTCGCCGACGAAACGACGGACACAAACATCTCGTTCTTCGAGGGAATGAACGAAGTTTCCAAAGAGGAAGCCGAAAAGATTGCCGCAGAGCTCTTTAAGGACTACAACGTGAAAAAGGCAAGTTGCACGGGCGAAACCGTGACGAAAAATCTGAGCCTTTACAATATAGCAGTAACCACGGACGGCGGCGAAATGTTTGCACAGCTCTCCAAAAAGGGCGGCAAGCTCGTAATGTTCGACAGCTACAAGGAATGCACCGAGCATAAATTCGACGGCGAACGCTGCGGGGCGATTGCGGAAGAATTTTTAAAGGCTGCAGGCTATGAAGATATGAAGGCGGTTTGGATGAGCGAAAACGGCACGACGTGCAATATAAATTTCGCGCCCGTCCAGGACGGCGTCATAATCTACCCCGATATGGTCAAAGTCAAGGTCTGCGAAGAGCGCGGCATTGTCACGGGCGCAGAGGCAATAAGCTATGTCCTGAACCATTCGTCGAGGGATATTGCCAGGGCAAGCATAACCGAAGCTCAGGCAAAGAGCGCGATTGACGGCAGGCTTGATATCGACAATACAAGGCTCGCTCTCATCCCCTTAGAGGACAACGAGGTGCTCTGCTACGAAATGCACGGCACCTACGACGGCGGCGAATACTACGTCTACGTCGATGCGCAGACGGGCACGGAAGTGCAGGTTCTTACGGTTATAGGCACAGCCAACGGCAAGAACGCACTTTAAAACCGATGCACCCGAACAGATACAGATATCCGAAAATCAGACTGCATCTGACAGGAGATAACCTCTTTAAAGAGCCCCGATTATCGGGATATCAAATCTGAATAAATCGGATATCAACCTGAATAAAAATACCGCCGATTGCGTATTGCAATCGGCGGTATTGATTATTTTTTGAGGTATGATTATATAAAATTAAAACAAGGCTTGACTCTCAGCGCAGCAGTCATTGTGGCGTATCACTGCAGAATATAGGGGGGGGTATGAAACAGTAAACAGTGAAAATCATTCTTAAAATCTTATTGATTGTTAAATAATTTCTTTAATTTGTAAACTTTCAAATAATATAATTAAGTCTCGATAATGTTTTGTGCTCAATTTGATATTTTTTTTGCCTTCTTCTGTATCATATTTGATAACATATTGATAAAATCCTGTCTTATAAGATCTTAAAAACTTGTATGAAATTATATTTTTAAGGTTTATTATTTTTTTACCAAACAGAGTTTTGTAACAAATTATTTCGGAAGTAACTTCAACATAATAAATTATACTGTATAAAAAAGCATATAAACTTAACAAAAATAAAATAAAAAACCAAACAGCCACTAAAATTATCTGCCATAATGGAGTTTCAGGTGATACAAAATTAAAAGACACGGGGAAAGCTATCATAACTATAGCACAAAATAACATCAAAATTAAATATAGTCTGCTTTCTTTCTTCATATTATCTGTAAATAGCATTTTGAATGCTCCTGTTTTAATATTTATAATCAAAGACTAAATAAGAATGTCACTAAGACACCTATACCTCTGCAATACACTCACAAGTATAGGTGATGCGGCTAAACTGCAGCAATTAAATAGGCTCCAATGTTCCACACCCTATATTTTCGGCTTTTATATCATCCTCTTTCTATCTGTTCTACACCTTCCTGTCCAAACTTTTTTTCGTAGTATGCTTTTATTATAAGTTTCCATGCAAAATTAGCCATAATTCCTATAGCCATAAATGCCACACCGGCTAAAAATTGAAAAAGAGTAGCCAATGTTCTTCCTTCAACATGATACTTTTCGGGATACATCGCGTAAATTATTGCAAAACATACAATTCCCAATACAGGAAAAGCAAATTGTATCAAAGTAATTTTAGTAATTACCATACAGAAAATTTCGCCGTTTTTACATTTGATATTTAACATATTAGGATTGTCTTTTCTGTATCTGTCATGCTTAATATTATCAAATATTCCATAAATGCAAAAAACCGAAGTCGCCATCCATACTCCTATGCCTATAAAACCGTAAAATTCACTATCGGCAAAAAGTATAGTGCGCGTTGCTATGTACATCATATAGCAAGAAGTGATTAAGGAAATTGTCCCGTAGGTAATATAAATACCGAAGTTACTTTTCATACATAACCCGAATATAAAATATGCAACCGCAGAAAAGCCAAGTATTGCAGCAATACACACATCGAGAACAGAAGAGTTATGGTTTAACCAATTAAGTTTTAAAACATACCATAATATCTCGCAGATTGAAATAACTATCAGCGTTGCGGAATAAACAAAAACTGAGAATGGAAGATATCTGGGTGAATTTTTAACGTTATTAACTTCATATTCCAAATTGAGGAAATTTCTGATATTATCTTGTTTCAATTCAGTCCTCCTGTTTTACCAGCTAAACAGCCAATTGAAGAAGCTGTTTATGGCATTACCTACATCCTGTATAACCCTGCCGATATCATTAATGATTTGATTAACACCCTGGTAAAAACCTTGTTTCAAATCTTTAATAAATTGCGTAGATGATATTGCTGAATATATAAATCCTGCAGAAAATCCAATTATCGCACCAATCAGCCATTCCCACTACTCCGTAGTGCCTGTCGAATAATATCCCATCACAGGATTATTGCTGCAGTAGGCGTAAAGGTTGAGACCGTTGATGGTTTCGGGGTTGGCGTATTCTATGCTGTCACGCGAGATGAAACGACCAACTTCGGGTTAGTAATAAATGTTATTTAAATAATACAAGTCAGTTCTGTATCATAGAATAAATTATTTGCTCTTATAATGCGACAAATCAGTAGTTGCTTTGCTGATAGCCGCAAGTTAAATTCATAAATTTAATGTGCTGACTATTTTATTATAACAGCTTTCACATAACCATGACAAGCGGTCTTGTGAAGCATAACACCTTTCACTCGTGTTTTTGTTAATCACTTTAAAGCAACAATCGCAATGTGTTTCCCAAATCTCAGAATAATCATTATTCGTTGTTTGTATTAACTCCTCGGCTTTCTCTGCGGGAATAACAGATTTATACCAAAGCGATTTGTTTTGTGAAAATTTTTGTTTCAATTTCTTTGCATACTCATATGGAGAAACTAATTCATATTTTATATTTTTATCAAAACATTTGGATATAAAAATTTCTATAGTATTTAACATAAGTATTACCTGAATAAAAATTATTTGTTCAATATCAATCAAACTAACTGCAATTGCAAATTCTGAGCAAACAACGGAATAAATTATATTTCTTTGACAGAAATATTTTATCACTTATGGCTGCGCAATGTCAATACTGCCACTGTCCGTCAACGAACGTAATGCGTTCGCCGTGCGGACAAGCAGGAAATTTTTAAGCGTTTACTCGTTTTTTAAAAGACGGTTGCAATAATGCTGACAATGCTGTAAAATAGAGATATGGACGAATTTACTTTAAAAAATGCCGACGCATACGACAAAATAAGCGAAAAATGGCAGAGCGTGCGCAGTCAACTGCCCATGAACGAATGCATAATAAAATTCTGCCGAATGCTTAAGCCGAACGCGAAAATACTCGACGTCGGCTGCGGCACGGGTTACCCGATAGATAAATATCTTTCAGACAACGGATACTTGGTTAAAGGCATAGACATATCTGAAAAAATGATTGAAAAGGCGCGCCTTCTGAACCTTCAAAACGCAGATTTCGAGCAGTGCGACTTTTTGTCTTACCAAAATGCCGAGCAGTTCGACGCCATCATAGCCTTTGACAGCCTGTGGCACATACCCGTTGACAGACAGTCTGAAATCTACAAAAAGGCAACTACACTTTTAAAGAGCGGAGGCTATTTTTTGTTCACCCACGGCAACCGAACAGATACCTGCGAGGGGGAAATGTTCGGGGAAAAGTTTTATTACGCCGCTCTGGATGAGGGCAGACTGACAGAATTATTGAGGAAAAATGCCTTCGAAATTGTGCAAATCGAGACAAATTTCAAAGAAGAAACATCCGGCACGCGCGACCTGTTCGCAATAGTCAGAAAACTCTGAAAGCAGTAGCTTTAACCGCAGTTTCAGCCTGAATAAGCAGTTAAAATTATACAATAAAACGCAAAAAGACGCCCCGCCGCCGCGAAATTTTCGCGGCGGCGGGGCTTTTTAATTTACAGAACAAACTTTATATTACACGTGAAACATTACATTGCGGCAGTCTTTCTGAAGTAGTAAAAGGTGTCGTCCTCGCCGCAGGGACGAAGTCCGCAGGACAAGAGCATATTTTTGCTGCGGATATTCTGCTTGAAGCACTTTGCCCTGACGGTTTCGACATTGAGCTCGAAAAAGGCATAGTGCATAGCACCCAGAACAGCCTCTTTGGCATAGCCCTGACCTTCGAACTCGGGAAGCAGCCTTACCCCCACTTCGCAATCGCCGCGATAGCCGAAATTGTGCAGCACCACCTCGCCGATAAACGTAGGTCCGAGGTATATGCCCATAGGCATTTCGTCACGGTTTTTAAAATCTTCCCTCATTGCCTGCATAAAATAGTCGGCTGTGGGTTCGCCGTCGAAATGTTCGCGCCAGTTGTATCCCCAATATTTGTTTCTGTCGGCGTCGTATTCAAGTTTAAAAAAGCCGAGCGCATCCACGTCCGTGATTTCCTTTATAGTAAGGCGAGTGGTCGCAAGCAAAGGTAAATGAGAGACGCGGTCAATTATTCTGCGCGGAAATATATCATATTTTTCGATAAGGCGCACGGGATTATACTGTAATTTGCTCTTTCTGAGTCCGGGGTCGCCCGCGTCGTCCTCGCGATTGATATATTTTACATCACGCGCGAAATGCGCGGCAAATTCGCTTGCCATTACGGGATAAACTCCGTCATAGCCCGTCAGAGCCTTTTCGACATGCACTATGAGCTGGTCGCCGCACTTTTCACCCATAGATACCGCTATTATCTCGCCGTCAACCTCTATCGCACCGACAAGCAGATTGAGCTCGTCAATATACGGCAGCAGGTCATACACGCTCTCCAACTCCTCTTTGGCGATTACCGTGCCCTTTGAGAGCTGACGTATTTCGTATTTTTTGAGAAAATCGTGAATAATAGCCCTGTCGTCGCCGCAGAGCTGCAGAAATTTGTACTGCGGGAACAGTCTTCTGAACTTATTTACGTGATTTCGCTGTCCAGAAAACTTTTTTCCGGGATAATTTATAAAATCTTCGGCATTATACAGGTAGTCCCTCCACCTTCTGTGGTTGGTTATCCTCATTTCCATGCCGTACCTGTCGAGCATACAGTCCATTTTTTCACGTGGAACACAGGTAAAGTGAATGCGTATATTCTTTTCGCGGCAATAGTCCTCTACAACGTCTACAGCCTTACTCGCATTTCCCTCCTCAAGCTCCATGGGGAAATGAAAATACGTTCTGCCCTGGTAGATTTCCCGAAAGACCACGCAGTCGCAGACGTATGCAAACTGTATGGCAAAATGTTTCTGCCACATAAACTTGAAAGCGGCGGAATAATCGCTCAGAAGCCACTTGCATGACGAAAAGTACGGCTTCATGGCTATAATATCGTTTAATGTCAGCGTTTTGAATTCAATATTCATATTATTATGATAAAAGCGCCTGCATTTGCATAGCGCTTTTGTAAAAATACTCCGTTTATATAATAAAATTCCTTACTTTTCTTACATTTCTTACAATATTCGCACTATTTATGTAGCAGTTTGAGCGATTTTGTGCGATTTTTGGGTAAAGTTCGGAAAAAAGTGCGGTTTTTATTATTGTTTGCCGATAATGTCGAGAATTTCGGATATTCTGTCAAGATCGTCACGGGAATAGTAATCTATGTATATCCTGCCCTTCTTGTCGTTGCCTATAAGGCTGACTTTGGTGCGGAAAGCGAAGCGCATGCGTTCTACGAGGTCCTTGAGCTCGACAGACGCTATGGCGCGCTTCTTTTTCTTGCGTTCGTCCAGCACTTCGGGCGATATGTTGTAGGCGCGAACCTTCTTTTCGAGCTCTCTGACGGACATTCCGCTCTTTATGGCGTCGGTTGCGAATGATATCTGGTCTTCTGCCGCAAGGGGGACGAGCGTTCTCGCATGTCCCGCCGAAAGCTTGCCCTCTGCCACAAGCGAGGTAACTTCGGGCGTGAGCGAAAGCAGACGCAGCGTATTTGCTACCGCGGGACGAGATTTTCCTATGCGCTCTGCAAGTTCGTCCTGCGTGAGTTTATAGTCTATCATGAGCTGTTTCATTGCGCTCGCCGCTTCTATCGGGTTGAGGTCCTCGCGCTGGAGGTTTTCGATAAGCGATATTTCCTTAATCTGACGCTCGCTGTATGTGCGTATGACGACCGGTATGGTTTCAAGCCCCGCCATCTTGGCAGCGCGGAAACGTCTTTCGCCCGCGATTACCATATATTTGCCGTTTCCGTCGTCGTTGACGACTATCGGCATTATGACGCCGTGCTTTTTTATTGAATCGGCGAGCTCGCGCATTGACTGCTCGTCGAAATTCTTACGCGGCTGATTGCTGTTTGCGTATATCTGAGAAAGTCTGAGTTCCGACGCGTTCTTCCTCTCCTCCTCTGTATAGGATGCGAGTGCCGAACGCCCTTCATATACGTTGCTGAATGCCGTTCCCGTCTCTTCGAACAACGCCTCTAATCCTTTGCCCAGTCCTTTTCCGTTTTCCTTTGCCATTTTTCATCTCCTTCGCGCAGCTTTTTCCTGCCACACTTGCTCGCCGATTTATCGACGAAAAGGGTTTATTTTTGTATTATCTGAGACACTTTGCGCCCTGCTCCGGCGATTTGTCTGAATTTCTGTTTTTTTGCCTGATTTTTTACTCTCTTTCGCGACCTGAAAATATGCAAAATGCCCTGCGCGCCGCAAAAGTCTGTTTTTCTCGCTCTTCGGTTACTCCGCTTCGGAAAAAACGCATCTTCTCTCCGCTCTTTTATAAGAATGCAGATTTATTGCAGCATTTCTCCGAACAAATGCAACTCCTGTCTGTGCGGCAAACTCCGCGAGGAGACTATGCCGACAACAAGCTCTATGCCGAAACTTGTACAGCATATGATATCCCCGTCGCCGCGCGTTCGGTCCGAATTAAGTCTGATACAACTCAATTAAGCACGTTCGCCCTTCGTTACAAATTTCAAGGCTCAATGCTTACTGTTTTGACAGGAACTCCTCGGCAAGAGCCTTATACGCCCTCGCACCGACGCACTTGGGGTCGTAGAGCGAAATGGGCTTGCCATGGCTGGGAGCTTCCGACAGCCTTATGTTGCGGGGAATGACTATCTCGTAGAGCTTGGTCTTGAAGAACTTTTTAATCTCCGCGGTAATCTGTTTTGAGATTGTCGCCCTGCCGTCGTACATGGTTATGACGACGCCCTCGATTACGAGCGAGGGGTTGAGATGCTGCTTTACGAGCGAAATTGTATTCATCAGCTGGCTGACGCCCTCAAGGGCGTAATACTCGCTCTGAAGGGGTATGAGCACGCTGTCCGAAGCCACCCATGCATTTATTGTCAGCAGCCCCAGCGAGGGCGGGCAGTCAATGAATATGTAATCGTAATTGTTTTTGACTTCCTTCAAGGCGTTCTTCAAAATCGCCTCGCGGCTGTGCTTGTACACAAGGTCGACTTCTGCCCCGGACAAATCGACGTTTGCCGGAAGTATGTCTAAAAGCGGAACTTCGGTCGGAAGTATGTTCGAGGACACCTTCTCCTCGTCAATGAGCACGCTGTAGACCGATTTCTTTAAGGCACTCTTGGAAAATCCCAGACCCGTAGTCGCGTTGCCCTGACTGTCGAGGTCGATTAAAAGTACCTTCTTACCCAGTTCCGCACAGTAAGCCGCGAGGTTGACCACCGTAGTGGTCTTGCCCACGCCGCCCTTTTTGTTCGTGAACGAAACAACTTTTCCCATAATTTTCTCCTGCTTTCGCAATTAAAAAACTTACTTTATCCCCTCTCCGACACGCGTTTTTCATGCCTTAAAGCGGGATTTTAGCCAATTGTTTCCCATGAAACATTTTCATTTCCGCCGCATTCACGCTTGCGGAAACGGAGACAACTGATTAACAATACGGCAGTTTCCGCGGCGGATATCGCCGCGGAAATTCCGTTAAATTATTCAAATCTCTTGAAGGGATTGCCGTTTGAAGTGCTGTCGTGCTTATCCATGTACTCCATCACTTCTTTGTAATCTTTGCCCTCCATCAGAAGGTCGACTTCCTCCGAATATATGGTTTCGCGTTCGATAAGAACCCTCGCCATATTGTCGAGAACAGACCTGTTATCCGTGAGGAATTTGGTTGCGCGTGCGTGCGCGCCTTCAATAATCTTGTGCATTTCCTCGTCGATAATGTTTGCCGTCTCGTCGGAATAGGTGTTATGCGTTTCCATATCCTTGCCGAGGAATACCGTCTGGGAGTTGGAGCCGTACGTCACAAGCCCGAGCTTTTCGCTCATGCCCCACTCGGTTATCATACGCTTTGCCATTTCGGTTACGCGTTCGATATCGTTCGACGCACCAGTCGTTATATCCTTGATGACGAGCTCTTCCGCCACTCGTCCGCCGAGAGCCATGCAGATGAAGTCGAGAATTTTGTTCTTGGTCATATGCACGTCGTCGTTGTCGGGACGGGTCATAGTGTAGCCCGCAGCATTGCCGCGAGGGATAATCGAAACTTCCTGCACGGGGTCGCAGTGCTCGCAAAGTTTTGCTATAATTGCGTGTCCCGCCTCGTGATAAGCCGTGATGCGTTTGTCGCTTTCGGTGACAACTCTGCTCTTCTTCTGAGGACCCATTATAACCTTGTTTACGCCCTCGTAGAGCTCGGCATTGCCTATGAACTGCTTGTTTGCTCTCGCCGCGAGAATGGCTGCTTCGTTGAGCAGGTTAGCGAGGTCTGCACCCGAGAAACCTGCGGTAATTCTCGCAACCGTCTTGAAGTTGACGTCCGGAGCCATAGGTTTGTTGCGCGCGTGAACCTTTAATATCTGTTCCCTGCCCTTTACGTCGGGAAGGTTGACGAAAATCTGTCTGTCGAAACGACCGGGACGCATTAAAGCGGGGTCGAGGATGTCGGCACGGTTGGTTGCAGCCATGACTATGACGCCCTCGTTGCTTTCGAAACCGTCCATCTGAACGAGTATCTGGTTGAGAGTCTGTTCGCGTTCATCGTTGCCGCCGCCGAGACCCGCGCCTCTGTGCCTGCCCACGGCGTCGATTTCGTCGATGAAGATTATGCAGGGCTGGTTCTTCTTCGCCATATCGAAGAGGTCGCGCACACGCGATGCACCCACACCGACGTACATTTCGACGAAGTCAGAACCTGATACAGAGAAGAACGGCACGCCCGCCTCGCCGGCAACGGCTTTGGCAAACAGCGTTTTACCCGTTCCGGGAGGACCGACAAGCAGCACGCCCTTGGGAATTCTTGCGCCTAAGTCAGAGAATTTTTTGGGCTGCTTGAGGAATTCTACTACCTCTGCGAGCTCGAGCTTCTCTTCTTCTGCGCCTGCGACGTCAGTAAATCTTACTTTGATATTCGTCGAAACGCGCGCCTTTGTCTTAGCGAACGACATAGCTTTTCCTGCGCCGCCCGCGGTTGAGCGGATAATCAGCCAGAACACGACGCACAGCACAAGAATGATGACAAACTGGAATACGGACGACCAGACGCTGCCCGCGTTGGGGTTGGTGTACTCAACGCTGACGCCGTAGCTCAGCCAGACCTGCAGCACGCCTTCGGTCGAAGGAGCGTTATAGAACGACGGTCCGTAGCAGTAGAAAGCTTTTACTTCCTTTCCGCCGCGCATGACGTAGCCGTTGAGCTGATACTGGTCAAATTGCACTCTTACAATACTTTCGATACGGTCGCCCTTGTAGGTAATGTACCCTTCGCCGTCGATAGCGTAATCTTTATCGGTGATTTCGTTGCCCGCCTCGTCCAGAATGCGGTTATCTTCGACGGTATAAGCATTGTAATTGACGTAGCGGACAAATTCATCGTAGCCGATTTTCTTTGCGCCGCCGTTAAGTGTTGTGGTGATTATAATCGCAATGGCAGCAATGACCATAATTGCGATAATCACCCATACGACAATTCTGCTTTTTTTGTTCAAATTGATACCTCGTTAAAGGTCTTAAGACCTTTTTAAAGTTTATTTTTGCCTGTGATAAACTCATTTTACCATATTATATAAAGTATATCAAGTAATTTGCAAATTTTTTATGCGTATCACGCAAATTTTATCGGGTTTTCACACATATTTTTGACAGTTTTTTACCCGTCCTCAATGGTTCCACGTGAAATATTAATTTGTTTGCATTAACTATTTTTGAGTTAGTTTTTGCTTGCGCTTATACAAATTTAAGGCAAAATTCGTTTCACGGGAAACATCCCACCAAATTTTTTTGACTTTTTGTTGTTTCACGTGAAACTGAAGTGCTCAAAAATGAGCTTTTGCCCATATTTTTCTATTTTATTTATATAAAAATAAGTGCAAAACTATTCCATTGTTGATAATTTATATATAATTTATCAACAAAACGCCCGTATTTAGCCTTTGAAATTGCAAATTGTCGATAATTTCTGTAAATATGTTCATACTTTATCGACATTCAACCAGATTTTCTCTGCGCCGAGCATGCATTTTGCGCCTTGTTTCTGCCATAGTTTTTTGATTGTCTGTGCGTGAAACTCTTCAGTTTGTTGTTGACAAAGCCAAAAATTTTTATGCGCCATAAAAATTTTCGCAAATTTTTTTGCACAGACACAGTATATGCAATTTATCGGCAATATCTTTTGTTTCTGACTGAATATTGCTGATAAATTTTGTCAATAACATTTTTCGCACGATGAATGCAAATTTATCTGATTTTGCGGTGATTTAATTGACATACTCTTTCAATCTTTACAACTCTCTTGCCTCGGACGGCGCATATGCCGCGCTTAAAAAAATACTCAAAAAAAGTTCTGCGCCCCCTGTCGTTTTGTGCATCGGCAGCGATTTATCGGTGGGCGATTCCTTAGGACCGCTGGTCGGAACGATGCTTAAATCAAGGCTGAAAAAGCTGAATGTTTACGTCTATGGCACTCTTTCAAAGCCGATAACAGCGCACGAGGTCAGATATATCAATAATTTTTTGTCAAAAACTCATCCCGACAGCACAGTAATTGCCGTCGACGCCGCCGTGGGCAACGCTGCGGACGTGGGACTTATAAAAATTTCTGAAAAAGCCTTAAAACCCGGCAGCGGCGCGCAGAAAAACCTCAATAAAGTGGGCGATGCTTCGATTATGGGCATTGTTGCGGAAAAATCGCTCTTCAACTACGCGCTCTTTTCGGCAACCAGGCTGAATATGGTCTACCGCATGGCAAAAATTATTTCCGACGGAATTTATGACTATTTTTCGGACTTTCTGTCATCAAACGACCTTTATATAAACGAAACCACAGGTTGACTTTGATTGCATTGCACGCCAAATTCAGTTTCATTTTATGGCAATTATCCTGCTGAAATAGTATGTATAAACCGCTCACTCGGGCTTGCTCTTGCGCTTGCACTGAGACTTGCACTCGCCTTTGCGCTCGAACTTGCGCTTGCGTTTTGGCTTGCAATTGCACTTGCATTTATGCCTGCACTTGCAATTGCGCTTGCACCGAGACTTGCGCTTGCATTTGCGCTTGGGCTTGCATTTGCGTTGGGCTTGCATTTGCGCCAACTGATTTTTATTAATATTGACGATAAATTCTTATGAAAAATATATATGTCGATTGCAGAAATACAGTCGATTCATTTTAATTTTTTTAAATAGCTCTTGTTTGCGGCGTTAATTTGCTCATTTGCGACGACGAATACTTCTGGTGAAATAGCAGCTTATAATATTCAGTTGCGCAAAAATTAACTTTTCCTTATCAAAATAAATTTTTGCGTAGAGGAGCAGCTCAGGTTTTTTATATTAAATTATATATTTTATTTGGCAAAGAGGCAGCTCGGGGATTTTTAATTGAAATTTAATTGAATTTTTTTAGATAGCCATATCAGATATTTTTTTAATTATACTGTATTTGCTCAGAGAGGCATATCCGGTATTTTTTATTAAATTTTATAATGTATTTTCATAGAAAAGTTTAATTCCGAGCTTAAAAAATGCCTTAATTTCATTCAAAATCAGTCGATTGTTGACTGAAAATATTTATTGCAATAAATGACGATCAGTGATAAAATTTATGTGAATTTTATTGAGTGTAACGGATGGAAACAGTTGCAATGAATGCGAAATTTAAATTGAACGGCAAAAAATTATACACCAAGCGATTGATTTTGCGACCATTTGAGTATAACGACCTGGACGATTTTTATGAATATGCCTCGGTTGAAGGTGTGGGCGAGATGGCCGGATGGAAACACCACGAGAGCATTGAAGAGAGCAGAAAAATTCTGAATTTATTCATAGATGAAGACAAAACTTTTGCCGTCTGCCTCAGGGAAAACAACAAAGTTATAGGCTCTTTGGGCGTTGAAATGTATGGCTCAGAGCATAAATTAACCGAATTTTCCGACTACAAAGGGAGAGAACTCGGCTTTGTACTAAGCAAAAATTATTGGGGTCGCGGCATAATGCCGGAGGCGGTAAATGAAGTAATAAAATTTCTTTTCACGCAGTGCGACTTTGATTTTTTGCTCTGCGGATACTTTTTATTCAACAAACAATCTGCAAGAGTTCAACAAAAATGCGGCTTCAGACCGTACAGAAAACTTTTTATGCAGACAAAAATGGAAACAACCGAGGAAGGCATTCTAAATCTGCTCTTAAACCCAGAAAAAAATCTGAAACTTACATTTTCTCACCCTGAAACGCTGATATATACAGACTGAAATTTACTGTATTTTCTGACGCACGTTATATTTTCACTTTATTTTTTTTAATTAAAACCTGTAAAAAATTTGTCGGAAACGCGTTGAAAGGCACATATGCGGCGGTCAATGCGTTTAATTTTTGCCGCTTAAACGCAGAAAATACTAAAAATATGTGCTTTGAAAAAGAGTGGAGCAGGCGCAGTATCTGAACGTGTTCTGCGGATAAAAGCGTGCATAGTGACAAAAATTATGCAATTTTGAATTAATACGCGCGTTAAAATATCGCTCCTGATGAGTGTAACTAAGCGTAACGTTGTTTTAATATTTATATCCTTTCCGCAAAGATTTTTTGATTAAATTAATACAAACAGCCGTTGAATGGCACATATGTGCCGCCCAACGGCTGTTTTCGCTTACTTTTTTATTTGAATTTACTTTAAAACAAGAAGTTTTTTAAACTTTAAGACAATAAATCTGACTGAATTTAACAATTTAACAGTCTTTTTTTCTGATTTTTGCCGTCATAAAGGCATTCTCGGGCACATATATGGCAGGCAAAGACCGTTTTTTTAAATATTCAAGCCCCGTAAGCACGACAGAAATAGTATTTAATGACTATTTTCTCTCTGATTTTCTGCCGAAATCTTCTTAAAAATTGATTTTCTGCGCCCAAAAGCGCATTGGATGGCACATATATCGGGGGCAATCGCAAATTTTAAGTGTTTCTATCGGCTATTTTACATATGTTCTGAGCAGATTTTTAATATATGCCGTTAAAGTCGCGTTACTTATAAAATAGCTCTTTATCTTAAAATTTTATAATTTTTCGTATAAATTCTCAGAAATTTCGGACAAATCGTAAGAAAAATTTACTTCAGATGTAAACTATCTTTTTTTGCTGTTCTTCGGCATATTTTACGGTGTACTGCGTTCCGCCGCGTTTGCCGCGGTAGTAGGCTATGACCATGTCGCAATTATTGACCATATATCTGTTTCTCTTATACATACAACCCGGGTAGTAATCCTGCGAAAGAACTATTATTTCGTTGCAGTGTTCTAAAACTTCTTCATAAATTTTTCTGTCGAAGGCGTTTAAAGTTTCCTTCTGTCCGTAGAAGGGCACGCAGGCTATGAGCTTTATTTTATACCTTCTTTTGAGCTGTATAACCGTCTGAGCCGCGGCGAGGTCGAAACCTCTCGCCATGCCGTTGTAAAAGGTGTCGACGTCGTCATAGATAATCGCGCTTTCGACGGCGCGCTCGAGTGAGCGTATCTCGTTATAGTAATCGAAATTTCTGTGCCCCGTAAAAGCGCAATTCATTCTGCCCTCCGTTCAGAGTAAAACATTTTTTAATTTAAGCAAATATCGTTTATCCGTAAGCGTGCCTTAAGAAAATACTTTGATGACCAATCATTGACGACAGACAGTCTGCAAAATATGAAAGCTCATTAAATCAAGGCTTAAATGACCTTTCTGCACTGAAAGAATGTCTTTTAGTTAAAATAATCTTTATAAAAGTGTATTTTACAGAATTATTTTTTTATGCGACTATGAAAAAACTGTCATATAAATAATTTTTAAAACCGTAACAGCTGCTTTTATAAAGAAAAGCAAAATTATATCTTCTCAAAGCGTAAGTCATAAATTATGTGACGACTGAAATTTTACAATATGGGCTTTTTTCTCTCAAGTCCGCGACCGCGGGGATATTTTGCGGGCGTGGAGGAGACCTTTTTTATTACAATCAGAGACCGCTTTTCGCCGTTTATCTCAAATTTTTCTACAGTTCCGAGCTGTCCGCCGAGAATTTTTATTGCGTTTTGCGCCTCTTTTAGCTCCTCGTCCGCATCGCCCTTGTATGCAACAAACCTTCCGCCGACCCTGACGAACGGAAGGCAGTATTCGCAGAGCGTATTCAGCCTTGCAACAGCTCGCGCCGTGCAGATATCGAACCTCTCGCGCATACTCTCATCCCGCGCGCCCTCTTCGGCGCGTATGTTCTTTACTTCGACGCCGTCAAGCTTCAGCTTGCTTGCCGCAGCTTTCAGATATTCGCACTTCTTTCCCGTGCTCTCAATCAGAGTGAACTGCAGATCATCCCTCAAAATCTTTAAAGGAAGGGAGGGAAAGCCGCCGCCCGAACCGACTTCGCACACCTTCGCGCCCTCGTCAAAGTACTTTTCCCCGACGACGCTGTCCAAAAAGTGCTTTGCATACACGCCATCTCTGTCGGTTATCGAGGTCAAGTTATATCTTTTATTGTACTCAACGAGCAGGGAAAACAGCTCTTCGAACTGCTCTTTTTTTTCGCCGTTTATCAACTGTTCGTAAAAAAGCGTATCCATATACGCGCATTATAACATTTCCACGCACAAATATCAACAATAGTTTTTCAAAGTTTTATTGGCGATGTTAAAAAATCTTAAATTTTTCAGTTATCGACAGTCTTTTACCTTTATCTGTCGACAGCCTGAATGTACAATATAACAAAACCCCTGATTTTTGCATTGAATGAAGTCTTTTCCATCGTCAGAACCTCACTTTTTTGTCCTCTTGAATTGTAGATAATGTTATAAACATATCAACAATTTTATGTTCATAACTTCTTTTTCTCTGTTTTTTTCTTAATTTCTGACATTTTCCGAGCCGTAATTTACTGAATTTATCAACTTATAAACAATTTATCGACAAATTAAATGACAATTTATGTTGACTGTCCGAAGCGGCAAAATGCCTCAATTTTGTTGCCTTTTAATAGTTTTTTTGCTATTATATTGTTGTCGGACGGCGGAGAAAAATTGTTATCGACATTTGCACACCGCCCTACTAATAATTATACTTGTAATCTTTTAAAAAAATAAAAAATAATCAAAGGAAAAGAAGGGACTTCCCGACTTGAAGGAGCAGATATGAAACTCGTTTGCGAAGGCATAAATCTATCGGACGCCGTTTTTAAGGTGGTAAAGGCGTGTGCGTCAAAGACTACCGTTCAGATTATGGAATGTATCAAGCTTTCCGCAAAGAATGACAGCCTCACTCTTACGGCGACGGACGGAGAAATTTCCATACAGAAAAAAATAAAGGCGGAAATTTACGAAGAGGGCGACATCTGCGTGCCCGGAAGATACTTCGCAGATTTCATAAAAAAGCTCGAGGGCGTGCAGATTATGCTCAGCGTAGAGAACTCGAGAATGGAAATCACCTACGCCGACAGCCAGACCTTCATGCAGGTGCTGTCCGCCGAGGACTTCCCCAAAGTCGACGTGGATATAAACGAAAACAGCGTCGTTTTAAAGACCGAAGTGCTCAAAAAACTCATTTCTTCCACCTCTTTCTGCTGTGCGGCGGACGATTCGCGCCCCATACTCAAGGGCTGCCAGATGGTGGTAGAGGACGGAAAAATGACGGTAACCGCTCTCGACGGCTTCCGCCTTGCTACGGCGTCGGGCGAAATTGTCTCTTCAACCCTTCCGCAGCTTGAGATAATCTGCCCCGCAAGGACGCTCAACGAGATAGAAAAAATGCTGCCCGCCGGCGAGGGCGAGACCGAACTTAAAATTCAGCGCGGGCTCATACTCGTCTGCGTCGACGATACCGTGCTCACTTCCCGCCTCTACAACGGCGACTTCATAAAGAAGGAAAATATCATTCCCAGAAGCTTCATAACCTGCGTCACCGTCGAAAAGAGCGCGCTCAAGGCGTCCATCGAGAGGGCGGCTATACTCGTCAGAAACGATAAAAACAGCCTCGTCATCTTCGATATCTCCGCAGACAAGGTGGAAATCACGTCCAATTCCGAGATAGGCAACGTGCAGGAACCCGTCAGAGCGTCGACAGAGGGCAAAGATCTGAAGATTGCAATGAATTCCAAGTTCATAATAGACGCTATCAACGCGCTCGAAGAGGAAAAAGTAGTTTTGTCCTTCAACAACAACGTTCAGCCCTTCATTTGCCAGAACGAGAGCAATAAAGATTGTTTATATTTAATTTTACCCGTAAGGACAAGTAATATCGCTTGACATAAACTGAGGCAAAATTTATAATTATATAGTGTCGTTTTGCGTTTTGAGGCGCAGACGCAGCAGAAAAGTAAGTACGAAAATATTATAATATACGGAGAAAAAACAAAATGAAAAGAACTTATCAACCCAAAAAGAGACAGAGAAGCAAGGTTCACGGCTTCAGAAAGAGAATGGCAACGACTGCAGGCAGAAAGGTTCTCAAGAGAAGAAGAAACAAGGGACGCAAGAAGATAAGCGCGTAAAGATTTAACGCCGTATGCGTTATGAGAGATTAAAGAAAAACACCGATTTTTCAAAACTTTTCAAGAGGGGAAAAAGAGTTTTTTCCCCTCGACTTACATTACTCTATTCGCCCTCGGACAGGCAGATAATGGGTATAGCCCTGACCAAAAAACACGGCAAAGCCGTGCAGCGCAACCGCATAAAGAGGATAATCCGCGCGGCTTACGATAAAAACGTAAGTCTGCTCAATGCAAATTACAGAGTGGTTGTAATGCCTAAGGCGGGCGAAGAGCTGACTTTCAGTCAGGTTGAAAAGTGCCTTGCAAGCTGTTTCAAAAGGATTAACGGCGGGCAATGAAAGAGGTCATAGATTGTCTGAAGTGGCTGAGAAAGCATATATTCAGACCATATTTGAAGATGCTTTTAATGCGCCTTATCATTCTCTATCAGCGCACTCTCTCTCGGCATACCTGTCTGTATGAGCCCACCTGTTCGGAATACACATTGAGGTGTATGAATAATCTCGGCGTAATCGCCGGCATAATTTTAGGCTGTTGGCGCATACTGCGCTGCAATCCTCTTTCCAAGGGCGGCTACGACCCCGCTCCCGAAAATTATTTTAAGGTTAGATGGGTTTACTGACTTAACCCACGGAAAAGTAAATGAATTTTTTAGCTATTTCACAGGGCGTCCTCGGCTACGGGGTTAAATATATCCCTTCGATAGAGCTCAACTGGATAGGCGTCATAATACGCTGGCTCATAGAGGGCGTCGGCATAATCGGCGTCGGTATCATTTTATTTACCCTGATACTCAAAACCATCGTTCTGCCGCTCGATATCTACTCGAGAATAAAGAGCAAAAAACAGGCTCTCATTATGGAAAAAATGAGACCTCAGATGGAAAAACTGCAAAAGCAGTACGCCAACGACAAGCAGATGTACAGCCAGAAGGTTATGGAATTGCAGAAGAAGAACGGCTATTCCATGTTCGGCGCGTGCATTCCCATGATAGTGTCGCTCGTCATATTCCTCTTCGTGTTCAACGCATTCTCGACCTACTCGCAGTATGCCAACCTCGAGAGCTACAACGACATGGTCACGTCCTACAACAGCGTAGTTTTAGCCTACGTTCAGGACGAGGATAACGAGGACGGTTTCCTCATTAAGACAGATACCGCTGACGGCAGCGACTACCGCGTGGATTTTTCGGCTTTTGCGGCTGAATACAACAAGAGCAACTCTTTAAACCTCACCGAAGAGCAGGTATTTACCGCTCTGATGGAAAAATATACCGAAGAAAAGGGCACGCTTGTTGCAGACGGCGCGGAAAACAGTCAGGATACCGCCACGAGAGAGGCGGTGAGACTTACACTCGTTTCGTTCTATATCGACACATTCGCCGCGCAGAAGGTGGCGGACGATTACTATGCAAAGATGAATTCGCCCGAGGGCGACAACTTCCTCTGGGTAAAGAATATCTGGTATCCCGACAGCATGCTCAATAAGCAGATACCCGACTTTTCAAAATTCAGTCAGACGGTCACTTCGGCGTCGATAGACGGCAGCTATGAAGAGAGCTACAACAAAGTTACCGCCGCACTCTCGAAGGAAAAGGATACTTATAACGGCTATTTCGTGCTGATAGTGCTCTCTATCGGCGTAATGCTGCTGCAGCAGTTCATCGCCATGAAGACAAACAAGTCGGTCAACGAGCTCGGCTCGGTCGACGGCAGCGGCGCGAGAACAATGAAGTGGATGATGATTTTAATGCCCGTCATGTACGGTATATTCGCGTTCATGTATTCGTCGGCGTTCTCCATCTACATGATTACAAACACTACGTACTCGATAATAACGACGCTCATAATCAACAAGGCAATGAACGTGTGGTTTGCGAAAAAGGAAGCAAATTCGCAGTTTGAAAAGATATCGCACAAGAAGAAATAATACTTTTTCAGGCAAATTGTTAAGTCGCGCGGCAGGCGCGAGGATAAATATTAAGGAGAATTTATGGATAACATGAACGTTTTCACCGGCAAAACGGTGGAAGAGGCGGTTGAGGCAGGGCTTGCAGCTCTCGGCATCACCCGCGAAGAGGCAGAAATCAAGGTAATTGAAGAGGGAAAAAAGAAAATTTTCGGTTCGGTCAAGGCAAAGGTAGTCGTTAAAAAGCGCGCGTCCGACGGCGAGAGAGCGGCAGAGTTCATAGACGGGCTGTTCGAAATTCTCAAAGTCAACGCTTTTGCAGAGATTAAGTCGGACGACGACAAGATAGAAATCAACGTTCAGACGGCAAATTCCAATCAGGTAATAGGACATCACGGCGAAGTGCTCGACGCCATTCAGACGATTGCGGGCGCAGTGGCAAACATCGGCAACGAAGAGTATAAAAAAGTCGTCGTAGACTGCGAAAATTACAGGGAGAGCCGCAAGAACACGCTTACCGCGCTTGCCGAAAAGCTTGCAAAAAAGGCGGTGGAAAAGGGCAGAAAGGTCAAGCTCGAGCCCATGAACCCCTACGAAAGAAGAATAATACATTCCGCTCTCGCAGAGAACGGCGAAGTAAAGACGGCTTCCGAGGGCGACGAACCCAACAGATACGTAGTCATCATTCCCAACAACCTCAGACCCTTCGAGCGTCGCGCAAAGGGCGATAAGAACTTCCGCGACAGAAGAGAGGGAGGAAAGGGCAACGGCGACCGCCGCAACAAGGGCGACAGAGGCGCAAGGAGCGAACGCTCGTCCGCACCCCGTCAGCCCCGTCCCGCAAGAGGCAAAAAGGAAATCCGCTTCGGCACATTCCTCGGCAACAGCGGCGCAGCAAAGGCTCAGACCGAAGAAAAGACCGCAGACGAGGAATAATCCGAAAAATCCCACCGCGCCCCTCACAGGGCATTCTGCGCGCGATACGGCGGTTTTAAAAAGACTTTTAAAGAGAGGAAATTTTTTCCTCTCTTTTTTATTGCCCGCAACAGTCGTCCGTCGGACCGCGGAGGGTGTATTTTTACGCCGTCCGCGCACAGAGCGGCGGAGGGAGTAAGGTTTTTCAATTCCGTCCTCGGAGCGTCCGCCGCGCAGAAAATCAGAATGCCGCGGAAAATTCAATATGCGAGAAAAAATTAAAAATTGCGGCAGAAAAGTAAAAAGCCGCCCGCGTGCGGCAGATTGCAATAGCTCGGCAGAGAAAAAGTCAATATATGCCAATGTGGTCAAAACAAACACGCAAAAACGTGAAAAACGGGGCTTAAATAAACAAAATATTGTCTAAAAACTATAAATTTTTAAAAAAAACGCGAAAATGGTTGCAAAATTATTGCCTTTTCTTTATACTAATCACAAGTAGGGATGGGCTACTAATATTAATAAATTTTACGGAGCGTATTATGACTATCACAGAAGCAGTGGCAAAAAGACTTGGTGGCATATTGAAGGAAAGAGGTATGCTGAAAAAGGAATTCAGAGAACTTCCCGGCGTTAAGGGACAGAGCATCTGCAATATTTTCAGAACCAAATCTACCCCTTCAATTTCCATGACAACTCTCTACAGAGTTTGCAGAGCATTGGATATGTCGATGGCGGAATTCCTTGACGATCCTATTTTCAGCGAAGTAGAAGTTGATTTATGAGCAATTCAGAGAATTTTTAAAGACCGACGCATAGGCGTCGGTCTTTTTTTGTTGAAAAATATGTCAATAGAGACAAAAAATTTTTATAAAACTATTGCAATTAAAAAAAATAATGGTATAATTTAACTGAATTGTTTGCAATGTGTTAGCAAACGCGAAAATAAAAGGAGACAGGTACATGAAAAAAGTCTTAAAATTACTCATGTTGTCGGGCGTTGTCACGATGACGGCAGTCGGACTTTCCGCTTGTGCAGACAATGACGGAACTGCCGACAAAACGCCCAAGACGCCTCAGGTAACCCAGGTACAGAACAATGTTTTCCAGTGGTACGACGTTGAAAACGCAGATAGTTATGTTATGATTGTCAGCGGCGACAACATTCTTTCCGAAACGGAAGGTGTGCCCGGCGAGAGAACGGAAAGCATCAATACAATCAGCACGGAAGTGCAGGAAATGGGCGACAGTTCTTATAGTGTCTATTATACATACAATGTTCAGCAGTTCGTGCTCGACACCGAAGACTGGGAAGAAGGCGACTATGAAGTCAGGTTTGCCGCAGTCTGCGGAAATAACGTTTCCGAGTATTCAAAGTCGTTCACGGTTATTGTCGATGACCAGCTCAATCCGCTGATCGCGCCTAGAATATATGGTATTTCTTCGGGTATAATAGAAATTCGCACGTATACGCAGCAAAAATGCACCCTCGAAGTCACCTTTGCCAATGCGGACGGCACGATAACCGTATCCAAGGAAATTCCCGCCAACTATTCCACGGTGCAAATATTATTGGATGATCTTCTCGGCGATAATAAGCTTACAGACGGCGCGAATTATGTCGTAACTGCTGTTCTTAAATGCGACGGGCAGACGAGCGACGCGTCTGACGCATATCCCTACACGCACAGCGAAGCCAAGACCCTCGCTAAGCCTGTTTTGATTGAAGAAAGCGGCGATGTGGCAATAGTCCTCGGCGTTCAGTCTAACAGCTCAGGCTTATATACTCTGCAGATAGACGGAGTAAACCAGACGATAAGAGTGAACAACGCATCGGAAGTGCTGTATCTGAGCGATTTAGAGCTTAGCGAAAATCAGAAAAAAGCGATATTGAACAGCGACGGCAAGGTTGACATACGCGTCCGCACGGAATATGTGTCGGAGTACGAGGGTACTTCCGAATGGTCGGATACGGTTGAATATACTCTGCCCGCAGGATACGCTGAAAGATTAATAAAGAGCAGCTTTACATGCAGCTTATCGAGCGATAAAACTGCCGTTACAGTTTCAAGCGCACTGTCATTTTTACAGATTAAGGCAACGCTCAACGGCACAGCTCTCGCAGGAAGCGAATATTCAACAGCGACAGTGTATCCTCTCGAATCTGTCGATGGCACAAACAAACTTGTGGTCACCGCTGTCCTGAACGGCAAGGAATATGTCGTATACGAAAATGAATATACCTATACCGAGACTGTATACAGCGGAAGAATAACCAATCTTGATGTTAATGGCACCACGCTTTCGTGGAGATGCGACAAGGCGGATAAGTATGTCGTAAAAGTATATACAAATGACGGAACTGTTGCAGAGGAATACGAAACCGATATAAAATCCTTCGACTTCGATGAAATCGCTCAGGTTTCTTCCGGTATGGATAAATATACCGTAACCGTTTGCAGCGTAACAGACGACGTCAGACGCGGCGAGTGCCAGCCCATAACTCTTTACAGAATGGCAGCCCCCTCAGGTCATATACTTGAAAGATTTAATGACATAGAAATCAGCAACTATGGCGATGTATTCGATCTGGATGTCAAGACCGATAGCGACTCGTTTACGATTGCGGCGGGATATTCGATATCGCAAACCATTACAAAGACGTTAGGCTTGCATAATATTACTTTGAGATATGCGGGCGACGATAACGACATCCTTGACAGTCTGCCCGCAACGTATGAATATAAAGTTGCACAGACGCTTGAGTATTCGTATTCCGACGGCGAAAATCTTATCATATACGATTGCGACGCCGACGATTTGTATCTGAACAACAAAAAAATAGAAACGAAGTATTACAGCGTTTCGGGCAACGATTTAAAGATCAAGCTGCTCGATTATATGGACAATTATGGTGCAACGCGTGTTTCATTCTGTACCATAGGCAGCATGACGCAGGGCAGCCTCGTGCGCGTAGAATATCCTACCACTCTCGCAATAAGCAGACAGACTGCGCCCGATATCTATACGGTCAAGGAAACAGACGAAATGCAATGGGATATCGGCGAACAGGGACTTTACGAAGTTGAAATTCTCGATATAAACGGCGATCCGGTCAAAACCAAGACGGTATCGACATACGGCAATGTCGACGGCGGTAAATTCAACTTTGTCAACGAAGGCATAACGCAGAGCGGCAAGTACACATTCCGCGTTCGTCGTCTCGGTTCGGGCGACAAACCTTTCAACAGCGTCTGGAAGCAAGCAGAGTACGTCATTTTCGAAGAGATATCCTATTACACGGATAACTCCATGAATTATTCGTCAATGGTAGTCGATTATCAGCCTTACGCAAAAGTTTCGTACAGCTTCCGCATAGTGGGCAGCACGACAACTCAGTCGGGAACGGCAACCTTCAGCGCTCTTAAAGATACTGCAAGAATTACAATGCCCACATCTTCGTCCTACAGTTACAACTATTGCGATTTGAGCCTCGTGCCCTCTGATACCTCAATATATTATCAGAGCAAGAGCGTGACGGTAAATATCGATAAAGTAACGGTTGATTATTTCAATAGTTCCATCGCCGACAGAACATATTATGTCGAAGACGGCGACGAACTGCCCGAAGCGTGCAGAACGCCCGAACTCTATATCTCGGGTTCTATGAGTACGATCTGCGCAATGACCAAAACAACGCAGGGCAACGATTGCACATACAGAAGCGTTTATACAAACTCTTCTTACACGGAAGTCAACGGCAAGAATTATTATCGCATAACTCTCAACGACAACGCCGTGACGGGCGGGTATTTGTTCAACGTATCGTCCTTCAGGAGCTCAGGCAATTACACGAACAGAGCCGTAGATTATGTGATAATGCAGGAAGGTACAGAGGTGCTTGCATATCTCGAAAGCTTACTTCCTCTCAAAGAGGGCTATTACTACGGTACAACGAGCGGTGAAGTTGCCGATATGAGCGATGCTTTGAATGCTGATACGTTGGCTCAAAACGGACTTACAATCTATATCAAGCCCGTAGTTACAACAACCGCTTGAGCGATAAATTAAAATCGGGATAGTTTATTAAAAGTCAGCTGGGCGCGCGGCGGTATCGCCGCGCGCCCTTCTTCATTTATGCCGATTGTTTATTTATCCCGCCTGTTTGTGCGCGCTCTGAGCTGAATTATTTTACTTATTTCCGCGCGGAAAAAGAGGTATTCATCGGACTATGCGCGCGCAACGGGCTTTCATTCTTACGCAATGTGTGGGGAATTTACGCGCGGTTCTGTCGGAGCGCGGCGGAAAGCTGCGGGCAATTTCGAGGCAATAAAAAAGACGGCTGAAAAGCCGTCTTTTTTATGTCGTACGCATTACTTTGCGCAGTTCTTCTTGAGGGTTTCGAGGCACTCGGTGAGTTCTGCGGGAATTCTCGTCTTGATGGTGTTGGTGTAGTAGCCTTCGATTTCTTCGGCTTCCTTAGCCCACTTTTCCTTGTCGACTTTAAGAATGCCCTTGAGGTCTTCTATCGTGAACTTCTTGCCGGGCGCGATTTCGTAGTTCATATCCTCGAGGTCGATGTCGCTTGCCTTGGGAACGTAACCTATTGCCGTCTCGTCGGCGTCGACTGCGTTGTCGCAACGCTTCAAAATCCATTCGAGCACGCGCATGTTGTCGCCGAAGCCGGGCCAGATGAAGTTGCCGTTTTCGTCCTGTCTGAACCAGTTTACGTTGAAAATCTTGGGAGGATTTTTAACTACTTTGCCCATATCTATCCAGTGCTGGAAGTAGTCGCCCATGTGGTAGCCTGCGAAGGGCTTCATAGCCATGGGGTCGTGACGGAGCACGCCGACTGCGCCGGTTGCGGCAGCCGTCGTCTCGGAGGACATTGCAGAGCCTACGAACACGCCGTGGTTCCAGTCTCTCGACTGATATACGAGGGGGGTAGTGGAAGCTCTTCTGCCGCCGAAGATGATTGCCGAAAGAGGCACGCCTTCCTTGGAGTTGAACTCGGGCGAAACGCAGGGGCAGTTAGCCGCAGGCGCGGTGAAACGTGAGTTGGGATGTGCCGCGCAGGTCGACTTATCCTTCTTGTCGAATTTAGCGGGGTTCCAGGGCTTACCCGTCCAGTCTATGCAGTGTTCGGGCAAATCTTTGTTGAGACCTTCCCACCATACGGTCATGTCGTCGGTGTTGAGCGCAACGTTGGTGAATATCGTGCCGCGCTTGGTTGCCGCGAGAGCGTTGGGGTTGGAATGGTCGTTGGTGCCGGGAGCTACGCCGAAGAAGCCGTTTTCGGGGTTTACAGCCCAAAGTCTGCCGTCTTCGCCCACTCTTATCCATGCGATATCGTCGCCCACGCACTCAATCTTGTAACCCTTTTCAAGGTAGTGCTTGGGGGGTATGAGCATTGCAAGGTTGGTCTTGCCGCATGCCGAAGGGAATGCTGCCGCAACATACTTCTTGTTTCCGTCGGGGAAGGTTACGCCGAGAATGAGCATGTGCTCTGCCATCCAGCCCTCGTTCTTGCCGAGGTAGGAGGCAATTCTCAAAGCAAAGCACTTCTTGCCCAGCAGCACGTTGCCGCCGTAAGCCGAGTTTACGGAAATTATAGTGTTGTCCTCGGGGAAGTGCATTATATAGCGGTTGTCTGCTTCGACGTTGCACTTTGCGTGGAAACCTTTGATGAAGTCCCCGTCGTTGCCGATTGCGGCAAGCACGTTCTTGCCGACGCGCGTCATTATTTCCATATTGAGAACGACGTAAATGGAGTCGGTTACCTCTATGCCGTAGCGTGCGAAGGGAGAGCCCACAACGCCCATCGAATAGGGAATGACGTACATCGTTCTGCCCTTCATCGAGCCGCGTGCGATTTCAGCGGCAAGCTCGTAAGCCTGCTTGGGGTCCATCCAGTAGTTTACGGGACCTGCGTCTTCCTTGTTTTTCGTGCAGATAAACGTTCTGTCCTCGACGCGCGCAACGTCGTTGACCTTTGTTCTGTGCAGATAGCAATCGGGCAGAAGGCTCTGGTTGAGCTTTATCAGCTCACCCGAGGTAACAGCTTCTTTCCTCAGTTCGTCGGTCTGAGCGCGGTCGCCGGTTATCCAGACAATTTTGTCGGGCTGGGCAAGTTCTGCGCTTTCTTTGACGAAATCGAGTACTTTCTTGTTTTTAGTGAGTGCCATTTTATATCTCCTTGTAAATCGTATTACCGTATTAAAGGTGCAAAAAACTGTATAAATATGACAAATATACATAAATATACAGCCTTCACCAATTAGCAGTATAGCAAAACCGCGCGCGTTTTGCAACAAAATGAGGGGGTGAGCGCGTAATTTTTTAAGCGTCGTGATTTTATACAATATTATATAAATTAATACATAAAACGCTCATTTATGCGCGCCTGCAAGGAATAAAATATAAAAAAGCATAAAAAAGGAATATGCAATGTCTGGTTATGCAAAGAGAATTGCTCTCATAAAGACGTTAAAATCTGGCTATTCGGCGGACGGCGGACCGCTCAAGGGGCTCGTGCGCTGCGAGGCTTACGCCGATTTTCTCAAAATAGAAACTTCGCTCATAAATTTTGCGCCCCTTTCCGAGGGCGTCATGCGCATAGGCGTGTCGGACGGCAGGACGATAGTCGTATTCGAGGGCATCTCGCGCGAGAGCCAGACGCCCTTCGATTTGTCGGGCGGGTTCGCCTGTCTCATATGTTACTGCCGCGCGGGCGACGTTCTGCCCGTGGCGTGCGCCGTCAGCGGCGACACGCAGGGCTGGCTTTCGGACATAGAGAGCGCGGTCAGGCAGTCGGAAATGCCCGAAAGCGCGCAGCACGCCTACGACGACGAGGCGATTGCCGAGGAGAATTACTATGAACTGGAAACTTCTGAGAGCGGTAAGTCTGTACGCCCGACTGAAGGCGAAGAAAAAGAAGAGGGCGTTCGCCGCGGCGAAGACGGCAATGATAATGGCGTCCTC
The DNA here is from genome assembly GCA_949290575.1 of uncultured Clostridia bacterium. GTDB lineage: Bacteria > Bacillota > Clostridia > Christensenellales > Borkfalkiaceae > Coproplasma. The sequence continues at coordinate 137,310 of CASESJ010000005.1, read as the reverse complement.
GCGTGCGAAGATAAGGCGCAATCTGCCCTGAGCGTCAATCAGCGCGACGGCGCGGCGACAGGCGGGGACGAAAATTGCTGTTCCGACGGCGTTGCAGACGGCAGGAAAAAAGCCGGGGACGCGGAGAAAGCAAGGTCGTCGGACAGAGAGAAGAATGCGGGCTCTCCGGAAGGCGGGCAGAAGGAGGGCGCAGGAGAGGCTGTCGGCAGGGGCGGACTTGCGGGCGGAGACTTCTATGCGCGCATGAGCGGCGAGATAAAAAAGATATTTTCGGTATATCCGCGCGCAGACGAGCTCGAGGAGGTTATGGAGGGTTCGCGCTGGGTGAAGATAGCCTACGGCGGCGGCAGGCACTACGCCTTCGGAGTTCTGTACGATGGCGGCGAGGCGAGGTACATCTGCTACGGCGTGCCCGTAGAGGCGGGCGCGCCCTGCCCCGAAAGTCTTTCGGACAGGGCGGGCTATATCCCCGTAAAGGGCGGAGGTTACTGGGTTATGTATCAGGACGCCTCGACGGGCGTGAGCGTAAAGGTGACGACGCTCTGACGCAAGATAATGCGCGCGGCGCGCTTTTAAGGCGCGCCGCGCGCCTTTTTCAGAGTGCAGATTTTTATCTGGATGGGGCATATTGTGCGGGCAATGTAAAAAAAGGAACGAATGGGCGCAAAAAGCCGTCATTCACAGCTTTTTTACGGTTGGCGGGCACATATGTGCCGTTCAATACGACGGCAAAGCCCTTTTTTCAGTGCGTTCGGGGTAAGAACAACAGAATGCGCGCCGCGAAAATCGCGGCGCGCATTTTTACTCTTCGCGCAATGCGCTTGCCAATTTTTTTTATAAGGTATATAATTTGTGTATTCTCAAAGGAGGTACACTTCCACGCGTAAACAAAGAGTGCGCCCGTCCATGCCCGCGCCCGTAAGAATAACCTTAATAACAGTGCTGTGCGTGCTCTTCTTTTTCGTCGTCGCAATGTCGTTTTTCGTCATAAGCGACGGCATTGCCCACTCTCTCGCCCGCGTCGTGCCCTCCTATGCAATGGAAGATATCGCCCCAGTGCTCGCAAAGGACGAGTGGTCGCAGGAAGACTACGACTTTCTGTATCGCCAGACGGGGCTTTCGCCCTCCGCCCTCGACGAATACAGGGAGGACGAGGACTTCATTCTCGCCTGTCAGCGCGACCTGTTTTACGACGGCGAAGTTCAGCACGACGCCGCCAACTTCGGCAGCTCGCACGACTATTTCCCCGACAAACTCTTCACAATGGTAAGTCTGCGACCCGGCGACGTGCTCATATCCTCCTCGGTGCACACCCTCGGCTGGCGCAACGGTCACGCCGCGCTCGTGCTCAACTCCTCGCGCACCCTGCAGGCAATAACAATAGGCGTCCCCTCGAGAATTCAGGGGCTCGTGTGGTTCCGCGAGGCGGCTAACTTTATGGTGCTCCGTCCCGTCGGCATAGACAAGGAGGTCATCGACGATATCGTCGACTATGCGTGGGACAACCTCGTAAACGTAGAATATTCCCTCTTTACAGGCATATTCAATGCCAAAAATCAGGCGGACGACCCGCAGACCACGCAGTGCGCTCACCTCGTCTGGCAGGCATATATGGCTTTCGGCTACGATATCGACAGCGACGGCGGTCCCGTCGTCACCCCGAAGGACATTGCCAACTCGCCTTACTTCGAGGTAATTCAGGTCAACGGCTTCGACCTCGAAAAATTGTGGCGGTGATAAGGTCTGCAACTTAAAAAATCAGTCAGAATGCGGCGCGGCGGAAGAAATTCCGCCGCGGCGCTTTTTTGCCGCATATTTTCTTAGTTCTGCTTTGTCGGGGCGAAAATGTTGCAGTTGCGCCCGCCGCGTTCATAGCGGTAAAGCTTTAATAAAGCCGCGTAAAGCCCGCCGCTCTCGTTGCATTAGGCGTACCTGCAAAATGCCGCGCATATAAGCCCGCCGCGCAGTCAGCGCGGCGGGCGGAATAATTTGTAATGCATATCGTCGGGCGGAATTGCAAACGGCATATCCGCCGAAAAGAGCGGGGAATATGGCACGAATACCGCGCGGCGTCCGTCGCTTTTGGAGGGTCATTTCAGTCCACGGAAGGGCTTTAATGCTATCAGCGCGTAGACGAGGAAGAGGGCGCACACTCCGCCCGCGGCGAGCACGGCGTCGCGGGCGACGTCGTTGAAAAGGCAGATAAAGCCCAATAAGTCAAAGCCCGTCAGCGCGCGCACGCCGCCGCACAGGCAGATGAACAGGGTTATTGCAGAGCAAAAAATACAGGAAAGCCGCATACACATAGTATGCGGCATATGTTTGCGGCTATTCTCTCAGATTGTCGCAGAATTTGCGCTCAGGGCGGTTACAGCACTATGTTTTCGAGCACGAGCTTGTCGAAGTCGACGGGCTCGGCGAAGTCGCGCGGAATGAAGCGCACGGTGTTGAACTTGGCGTAGTTGAATATGTGCGTCTTCATCAGGACGGGGGTGGCTATGTCGAGAGCCTGACATATATCCGCGAGGTACGTGAAAAAGGACGAATAAGAAAACTTATCCGCGCTCTCGTAGGTGACCTGATTTATGATTTTTCCGTCCTTTATGACCTTGCCCCAAATTCTGAACATAGCTAAAGTTTAGCAGATTGTAAGGCGATTGTAAACGCTTTTTTCAAATTATATTGACAAAAAGGCACAAAAGGAATAAAATAGTAACAATAATTTTTTTTAAGGACAGATATTATGGATAAGACGGCAAAAGACATTATTGCGATACTCGCCGAAGATTCCCGCGCGAGCGCGGCGAAGATAGCTGTCATGCTGGGCATAACCGAACAGCAGGCGGCGGAAAAGGTCAGACAGCTCGAGGACAGCGGCGTAATCGTCAAGTATACGGCTATCGTCAACGAGGACGCCCTCGACGACGAGAGCGTGGAGGCTCTTATAGAAGTCAAGGTCACGCCTCAGCGCGGTTCGGGTTTCGACGCCATCGCGCAGGAGATTGCCGAGCACGACGAGGTCAAAAATCTCTACCTCATGTCGGGCGCGTACGACCTCGCGGTAATCGTCGCGGGCAAGTCGTTAAAGTCCATTTCGCGCTTCGTCTCGGAGAGAATTTCCACCTACGACAACGTTCTTTCGACGGCGACGCATTTCATACTCAAAAAGTACAAGGTGGAGGGCGCGCTCATGAAGAAGTGCGCAGACACCAACAGGCTGTCCGTTCAGCCGTAAATTGATGCGCGCGGCTCGTCCGCGGCAAGGTAAACTATGAGAAGTTTTGTCAGCTCCCGCGCGGCTCAGATAAAGCCGAGCGGCATTCGTAAATTTTTTGATATAGTCAACGAGATGGACGGGGCTATTTCGCTCGGCGTGGGCGAACCTGACTTCGTCACGCCCTATTCCATCAGGGACGCGGCTATCCGCTCGGTAAAGCGCGGCATAACCCAATACACGGGCAACCGCGGTCTGCCCGAACTTCGCCGCAATATATGCAGGTATCTTTCAGAGCGTTTCGGCATAACCGCCTCGCCCGAACACACCATTGTCACGGTCGGCGCGAGCGAAGCGATTGACTTCACCCTGCGCGCAATCTGCGACGAGGGCGACGAAATCCTCGTTCCCGACCCCTGCTATGTGTCGTACGCGCCCTCTGTATCCCTTGCGGGCGGAGTGCCCGTCTCGGTGCGGTGCGTGGCGGATAACGACTTCATAATAACGCCCGGACAGCTCGAAGAGTGCATAACGCCCAGGACAAAGGCGATAATTTTAGCCTACCCCAACAACCCCACGGGCGCGATTATGACAAAAGAGCAGCTCGAAGCCCTCGTGCCCGTAATTGAAAAGCACGACCTGCTCGTCATTTCGGATGAAATTTATGCCGAACTTACATACGTCGGAAGGCACGTTTCGATAGCTACGATAGGGAATATGTCCGCGCGAACGGTAATTATCAACGGTTTTTCCAAGGCGTTCGCAATGACGGGCTGGCGCATAGGCTTTGTGTGCGCTCCGCCCGAGATAGACGACGCAATCTTCAAAATTCACCAGTACGCCATAATGTGCGCGCCCACGGCGGGACAGTACGCCGCAAACGCCGCGCTCGCAGAGGGCTTCACCGACGGCTTTTCGGTCGTCGCCGACATGCGCGACGAATACGCACGCCGCGGAAGATTTCTGGTAAACGCCTTCAATTCCATGGGACTTAAGTGCTTTCAGCCCAAGGGCGCGTTTTATGTGTTCCCGTCTGTCGAGAGCACGGGAATGACGGGCGAACAGTTCGCAAACGCGCTGCTTTCAAAGGAAAAAGTCGCCGTCGTGCCAGGCGCGGCGTTCGGCGACGCGGGCGTAAACCACGTGCGCTGTTCGTACGCAACGTCCATGGCGCAGCTTTCGGAGGCGATTGACAGAATTTCCCGATTTGTCGCCTCACTCAAATAACGTCCCCGCGGCGTTAAATATTTGACAAGCCGACCAAAGATATATATAATAGAGTTACACGGATATGTGGCGCAATAGCAATGCTGCCACATATCTTTGTTTATTTCCCGCGCGAAAGGCGGAAAAATATAGGAGATAACCGCCGCACAAGGCGAAAAAAAGAGGTAATTTAAAAATGGCAGAACAGCAGTTTGTAATGACCCAAAAAAATCTGGACGACCTTAAAAACGAGCTCGACTATCTCGTAAAGGTCAAGCGTCCCGAGATTATCGAGCGCATAGCCGAGGCGCGTTCGCACGGCGACCTTTCGGAAAACGCCGAATACGACGCCGCAAGGGAAGAGCAGCGTTCCAACGAAGGCAAGATTGCCGAGATTGAATATCAGATTAAAAACGCTTCCGTGCAGGAAGAGATTACCGATAACACCTACGTTCATCTCAACTCGGTCGTCACCGTGCTCGACGAAGAGTTCGGCGAGGAGGACACCTACACCATAACCTCCGTCACCGACGTCGACGTCATGAACAACAAGATTTCTTCCGAATCGCCCGTGGGAGCCGCGCTCATGAGAAAGCGCATAGGCGACGAAGTCAGCGTCTCCTGCCCCGACGGCAGCTACAAGCTGCGCATAGTCAGCATAAGATAATTTTTCAGGTTTAAGGATAAATGGAAAACAATCAGCAGATTTTAACAGAAGAGGAAGAGGCGGAACGCCTCGCCGAACAGGCGCGCATAAGGCGCGAAAAGCTCTCAAAGCTCACCGAAGAGGGCAAGAATCCCTACGAAAAGACTAAGTACGAAGTCACGCACAACTCGACTTCGGTCAAGGAAAATTTTGAAGCCCTCGAGGGCAAGGAAGTCTCCATCGCTGGCAGGCTCATGTCCCGCCGCATCATGGGCAAGGCTTCGTTTTCGCATATCTCCGACAGGGACGGGCTCATTCAGATTTACGTCAAGCGCGACGACGTCGGCGAAGAGGACTACATGTCCTACAAGAAGGACTACGACATAGGCGATATCGTCGGCATACGCGGCTTCGTGTTCAAGACGCAGACGGGCGAAATTTCTGTGCACTGCACGCATATAGAGATGCTCTCAAAGTCCCTCCGTCCCCTGCCCGAAAAGCAGCACGGTCTGACCAATATGGACATCAAATACCGTCAGCGCGACCTCGACTTAATCGTCAATCCCGAGGTCAGAAACACCTTCATCGCGCGCTCGAAAATCCTCAAGGAAATACGCGCATATCTTGACAATCTGGGCTATCTCGAAGTCGATACCCCCGTTCTGACCACCCTCGAAATAGGTGCGGCTGCCCGCCCCTTCAAGACCCGCCACAACGCGCTCGATATAGACATGTACCTGCGCATTGAGACCGAACTCTACTTGAAGAGGCTGATTGTCGGCGGACTTGAAAGAGTGTACGAAGTCGGCAGAATTTTCCGCAACGAGGGCATGGACGCCTTCCACAATCCCGAGTTCACTTCGGTGGAGATGTATCAGGCATACACCGACTACAAGGGCATGATGGACCTCATAGAGGACCTGTATAAGACGGTCACGCGCAACGTCTGCGGCACGGACAAAATAACCTATCAGGGCACGGAGCTCGACATGGGCTCGCCCTGGAAGCGCATGACTATGAAAGAGGCGGTAAAGGAATACTGCGGCGCGGACTACGATACGTGGTCGGACGACGCTGCCGCCCGCGCGGCTGCCAAAGCTCTGGGCTGCGAAGTGCCCGAGGGCGACAGGGCTACGAAGGGACACGTTCTGATTGCTCTCTTTGAGGCGTTTGTCGAGGACAAACTCGTTCAGCCGACGATAATCTACGACTATCCCGTCGAAAACTCGCCGCTTGCAAAGCGCAAGCCCTCCGACCCCGCGTTCACCGAGAGGTTCGAATACTTCATCTGTGCGCACGAATTCGGCAATGCGTTCTCCGAGCTCAACGACCCCATCGACCAGAAACAGCGTTTTTTAAGGCAGATAGAGGAGAAGAAGGCTCAGGAGCCCGACAGCAAGGCGCAGCTCGACGAGGACTTCATAACCGCGCTCGAATACGGTCTTCCCCCCACGGGCGGACTCGGTCTGGGCGTTGACAGGCTGGTAATGCTGCTCACCGACAGCCCCACAATAAGGGACGTAATTCTGTTCCCCACAATGAAACCCCGCCGTCAGTGACGACGGAGGTGAAGAGGGCGGAGACGCGCCCTTTCGCAGGAAAAGATAATGTTATACAACTACGAAATACTCAATCAGCTGAATAAATTCAAGGGCAAGGACCGCAACAGAATGCACATGCCGGGACACAAAAACGTGCCGGCGTTTGCGCGGGCGTTCCCCGTCGCGCCCATAGATATCACCGAACTGAGCTTTTCGGACGATTTGCAGTGTCCGCACGGCGCGATAGACAGGGCGCAGCGCGACATAGCCGAAATCGTCGGAGCAAAGCGCGCGTACATCACCACCGACGGTTCGTCGTCGGGCGTTATGGCGTGCATATATGTCGCCTCGAAGTTCGGCAACAAGATAATCGTGCCCCGCAACTCGCACAAGAGCGTATACAATGCCTGCCGCATAATGGGCGTCGAGCCCGTCATAGTTCAGGGCGCGGAGTGCGAGGGCGTGCTTCTTCCGCCCGACCCCGAGCTTGTGGAAAAGCTGATAGTCAACGACGTCAACATAGCGGGCATGATAGTTGCCTCGCCCGATTACTACGGCAATATCGCCCCCCTCGAGGACTACGCAAAGGTGCTCAAGAAGCATTCGAGATACCTCTTCTGCGACGGCGCGCACGGCGCGCACCTCGGAACGGAGGAGGGCAGGTACGGCTACTGCGGCGTCTATGCAGATATGTGGGTGGACGGCGCGCACAAGACGCTGCCCGCGCTCACGCAGGGCGCATATGTCTGCGTCAACGACCTCAGCCTTGCCGACCTCGCCGAGGAAGCTCTGTCTATATTCAGAACGACTTCGCCGAGCTATCCCGTAATGGCGTCGGTCGAATACGGAGTGAAATACTTCAAAAACAATCCCAAAATAGCAGAGCGGGCAAGGACGGCGGTTGCCGAGCTCAGAAATCAGCTCTCGTCCCTGACGTTCTATCCCTCGCAGGACTGGACAAAGCTCGCCATCGACTGCAAACCGCTGGACATTTCGCCCGATATCGTGCAGTCAAAACTCGAAAAGCGCGGCATATATCCCGAGATGAACGACGGAAGATACATTCTGTTCTATCTCTCGCCCGCCACAGAGCCGACGCACATAAACGAAATCAAAAACTTCTTCCTCTGGCTGATAACGCAGAAAAAACTGCGCGGCACGTATACGGATAAAAAGCCCCTTCTGCCCCCCGCGGACAGGACCTACAGCTATCTGTACACCCTGAGAAGCCGCACCGAGTGGATACCTCTAAAGGACGGCAAGGGCAGAATGTGCGCGGAAAACTGCGGCGTCACGCCCCCCTGTTTCCCCGTGATAGTTGCGGGCGAAATCATAACTCAGCGCGCGATAGACCTGCTCTCGGGCAGCAAGAACACCTTCGGTCTGTTATCGGGCAAAATCAGGGTGGTAAAAAAATGAAAGGCAAACTCATAACTTTCGAGGGCTGCGAGGGCTCGGGCAAGAGCACTCAGCTTAAACTTCTCGCTCAGAAACTCGACGCTCTCGGCGTCGACTACATCATGACGCGCGAGCCCGGCGGCAGCGCAATCGCAGAGCAGATACGCGCCATCATTCTCGACGGAAAAAACACCGCCATGTGCGACGAGTGCGAAGCTCTGCTCTATGCCGCGGCGAGGGTGCAGCTCTTAAAAGAGATTATCATCCCCGCGCTCGAGAGCGGAAAGCTCGTCATATGCGACAGGTATGTCGATTCGTCGCTCGCCTATCAGGGCATTGCCCGCGGACTCGGCGAGGACTTCGTCGCCTCGATAAATTCCGCCGCGCTCGGCGAGTACGCGCCCTTCATGACCGTCTTTTTGGATATTTCCCCCGAGCAGGCATTTAGCCGCAAGCACGGCGCGGACAGGGACGACAGAATGGAACAGCTCGGCATGGCCTTTCACGAAAAGGTCTACCGCGGCTATCTTTCCCTCGCAGAAAAGTACCCCCGCATACGCAGGGTGGACTGCTCGGGCACGAAGTTCGAAACGAGCGATAAAATCTGGAAACTTTTCAAAGAGAGCGGCGCGGTCGCGAAGGACAAATAATCTTCCTTGCGGCTCAGTCGCGTTAGACAGATAATCTTTTGTGCGGCGCGGTTGCGTGCGGCGCGAAGGACAGATAATCTTTTACATAGCAAAAATAAATTTTGTCCCCCGCGAAGAGGGACTTGAAAGGCGGCGCGCGACAGGCGCGCGGATATCGCAGCACAAACGGCTGCCCGCCCCTGCCTCGGCAGGGGCGGGCGGGATAAAATAAGAGCGGAGCGCGCAGAGGTATGCAGACACTGTTGTCGCAAACAACTGCATATAAAATTCTGACGGGCGACGTCAGGTCGGAACGGGCGTCGCACGCCTATCTTCTGTACTTTGCGGACGCGGCTAACTTAAGGCGCGCGCTTAAGTTTTTCGCCGTCGCGCTGTACGGCGCGGGCAAATCTTCGAGGGAGGCGGGGCTCATTGAGAGCGAGAGTTTTTCGGACGTGAAAATCTTCCCCGCCGAGGGCAGAAAGCTGTCGGTTGCGGACGCGGACGAGATAGCCTCGGACTGCGCGCTCAAGCCCATAGAGGGCAGCAGAAAGATATATGTGGTAAGCTCGTTCGAAGAGGCGTCGGCGGTCGTGCAGAACAAGCTTTTAAAGGTGCTGGAAGAGCCGCCCGCGGGCGTGCATTTTCTGCTGGGCGCGACCTCGCTTTCGCCCGTGCTGCAGACGGTAATCTCGCGCGTAAGGCTGCTGGAAATACAGCCCTTTTCGCCCGAACAGATAACTTCCGCGCTCGGGCGCGCGGGCTATGACGGCGAGAGGATAAAGCTCGCCGCGCAGAGCTGCGGCGGAGTGCTCGGACAGGCTCAGGCTATGGTCGAGGGGGCTTGGTTCGACGAAATTTTAAGCGCGGCGGAGGAGATATGCCGCGCGGACACATTGTCAGAAGCGGGCGATATATGCCTTAAGTACGGCGATATATCGCATAAAGAAGAGCTGTTGCGTCAGGTACAGCGCATATATTTCGACCGCCTTTCCGCCTGCGTGAAAGGGGTCGAAAGGAGCGACGGAATATTCTGTCTTTCCGCGCTTTGCTGCGCGTGCTCGGCTGTGGACGAGGCTCTTTCCGATTTAAAATTCAACGCGAATTTCTCCAATCTTTTATACGATTTCGCGCTCAAGGTAATTACGGAGAACAACAGATGGAAAAAATTGTCGGCATAAAATTCAAAAACAGCGCAAAGGTCTATTACTTTGCCCCCGGCAACGCCGAGTATGAAAAGGATACCGACGTCATTGTCGAGACGTCCCGCGGCATAGAGTATGCCACGGTCGCCGTGCCCGTCTGCGAAGTGGAGGACGACAAGATTGTCTCGCCTCTCAAGCCCGTCATAAGAAGGGCTACGGACAAGGACAGGGAGACGGTTGCGCGCAACGAGGCGCGCAAGGAAGGCGCAATAAAGCTCGCCCGCGAAAAGGCGGAAAAGTGCGGGCTGGAGATGAAGATTATCGACTGCGAATTCACCTTCGACGGCACGAAAGTCATATTTTACTTCACCGCCGACGGCAGGGTGGACTTCAGGGAGCTGGTCAAGGAACTTTCCGCGGCATTCCGCCTGAGGATAGAGCTGCGTCAGATAGGCATACGCGACGAAATAAAGCTCATAGGCGGGCTCGCGCCCTGCGGCAGGGAATGCTGTTGCTCGAGCTGTATGCCCGATTTCAGAAAAGTTTCCATAAAGATGGCTAAAAATCAGGGGCTCTCGCTCAATCCGGGAAAAATTTCGGGGCTGTGCGGCAGGCTTATGTGCTGTCTTTCCTACGAAAACGACTACTACGCCGAGGCCTGCAAAAAAGTGCCCAAGGTCGGCAGCGAAGTCGTCACGCCCGACGGCAAAGGTCAGGTCGTCAACGTCAACATGCTCAGAATGGAGGCAAAGGTCAAAATCGAGCAGAAGGACGCCGTCAGCTACCGCGATTACAAGGTGGACGAACTTAAATTCCGCCGCGGCGGCGCGCCTGAAAAGGACGAACTCACCGAAGAGGAGAAAAACGACCCCGATTTGAAAAAACTGACCGACTGACAAATAAAAAATTTGACGGAATAACCAAAAAAAAGGGCAACTTACCCCTTTACACGCAAGTTATTGTGTGATATAATACTACTGCGGCGGTATGTTCCGCAAACTTAAAATTCAAATGGAGGAGACACAATGGCACACGTTATTTCCGACGAATGCGTAAGCTGTGGCGCATGCGCTGCTACCTGCCCCGTGACCGCTATCTCCGAAGGCGCTGACAAATATGTGGTTGATCCCGATGTTTGCATCGATTGCGGCGCTTGCGAAGATGTATGCCCCACCGGCGCAGTTAAGCCCGAATAATCTAGCAAAATGAAAGCGGCGCGCAAAAGTCTTTGCGCGCCGCTTTTTTTTGGACGGCTGTAAATTATGACAAAACTCAACGACGGCGAAGTGTTCGAAGAACTCTTCGCCGATAAAAAAATAATACAGAACGCCTCGCTGTACCGGTTCACCTCGGACAGCATACTTCTCTCCCGCTTCGCCCGCGCGAAGTACGGCGACGTCGTCGCGGACTTCTGCTCGGGTTGCGGCATAGTGGGGCTGCACTTTCTCTGTCTCAACCCGCACATAGCCTCGGTCACGCTGTTCGAAATGCAGCCCGCACTCTCGGATATGGCGGCGCGCACGATTGAGTATGACGGCTTTTCCAAGGCGAATGCCGTCTGCACACGCATTCAGGACATAGGAAAAGAGTACGACGACAAGTTCTCTCTCATCGTCTGCAATCCCCCCTACGAGCGCGGCGGCTTCGACAATATCTCCTACGAAAAGGCTGTCTGCCGCAAGGAAATCACGATAACTCTTCGTGAAATTCTTCAGACGGCGCAGCGAAAGCTCAAATACGGCGGAAGGCTGGCAATCATCAACCGCGCAGACCGCCTCGCAGAGCTGTTCTATACAATGAAGGAGTGCGGTCTCGAGCCCAAGAGAATGCAGTTCGTCTGCGGCAGGGAGGGCGGCAAGCCCTACCTCGCAATGGTCGAGGCTGTCAGGGGCGGCAAGCCGGGCATAGAAATTCTGCCTCCCGCCGTCAACTCGCCCGCCGTCGGCAGATCGCAGGCGAGCGACTGATTAAAAAAACTTTTGCGCCAAAGGCGGCAATGCGAGCGCGCTCGCGCGAAGACATCTGCCGTTGCGGCGCGAACGGCGCATATATTTATGGTTTATTTTGTATCTACACCCATAGGCAACTTAAAGGATATCACCCTGCGCGCGCTGGACACTCTGCGCGCGGCGGACGTCATATTCTGCGAGGACACCCGCCATTCGATAAAACTTCTCAACGCTTACGACATAAAAAAGCCGCTGTTGTCCTGTCATAAGTTCAACGAGCGCAAGGCGGCGGAAAAGATTGCCGCCGAGGCGGCGCAGGGCAGGGAAGTTGCAATAATTTCGGACGCGGGCATGCCCGTCATCTCCGACCCCGGCAACACCGTGTGCGCGTACCTTAAAGAGCAGGGAGTGCCCTACACAATAATTCCGGGCGCAAACGCCTTTTTGTCCGCGCTCGTGCTGTCGGCTTTCCCCGCAGAAAGGTTTGCCTTTCTGGGCTTTCTGCCCGAAAAGGAGGGCGAGAGGAAGAGGTTTCTTTCAAGGTACGCCGACTGCGACATGACGCTGTGCTTTCACGTCGCGCCGCAGGACATGGACAGATATGTTGCCGATATGTACTCGGTATTCGGCGAGCGCAGAGCCTGCGCCGTGCGCGAGATAACCAAGGTGCACGAGGAGGCGGTTGCGTTTTTGCTGTCAGAGGGGCTCGGCGGCGAAAAGCGCGGCGAGTACGTGCTCATAGTCGAGGGCGCGAAGGAGAGGGCTAACGAACTCTGTTCGCTGTCCGAAGAGGAGCACATAGCTCACTATATGGCTGAAGGAATGGACAAAAAGTCCGCCGTCAAGCAGGCGGCGAGGGACAGGGGCGTTCCCAAGTCTGAAATGTATAAATTCTCTTTGAAACTCGGGGAGGATACCTCGGGCGGAGAAGATTGATCAAGAAGGTTTATTATGAGCAAAAAGGATAAAAACATTGTGCCCGAACAGGGCATGACTATCTACGAATACGAGGATAAGTACGTCAGAAGACAGAATTCAAAGGGCGCAAAGCTGCTGCTCTTCATCGTGGCGGGGCTTGTGGGCGTCTTTTTAGCGTGGTGTCTGTTTTCCATAACAATGCAGGTATGGCAGATACACGAATACGCGGGCTATGCCGCTACGGCGATTTCCGTCATACTTTACATATTCCTCTTCATCGTGCCCGTAGTCAAAATTTATAAGTCGGACTACTTCGTCACCAACGTCAACTCCGCTCACGCGGGTAAAGCCAAAAGGCACAACAAGAAGGTGCGCCGCAACATAGCGTCAAAGATGGTCGACTTCAACAACAGCGTGGACGGAGCGGGCTGGTACGACGACAAACTGGTGGGCGACCTCGACGTCGCGCTCAAGAGCGGCGACGACGAGGGGCTTAAAGTCGCCCTCACCGCGCTCTACAACGGCAAGGTCAAAAAGACGGCAAAGGAAATTATTTTCAAGTGCTCGCTCAAATCTGCGGCGTACTCGGCAATTTCCCAGAACTCCCGCCTCGACGCGGCTCTCGTCTCCGTAATCAACCTGCAGATGATAAAGGACATAGTCTTTTTATACGGCTTCCGTCCGTCGGACGCGCGCCTTGTAAAAATCTTCGGCGCGGTACTGCAGAATTCGCTCATCTCCTACGGGCTGGGCTCGGTAAAGCTGGGCAACGGCATTGTCAAGACCATGGGCGACGCCGCAAAGGGCATACCCTTCCTCGGTTCGGCAATCTCCGCGCTCGTCGACAGCTCCATTCAGGGGCTTGCAAACGGCACCATGACGGCGGTTATAGGCTTCCAGACTATAAGATATCTTAATAAGGAATACAAACTCCAGAACATCCTCGACGGCATAGACGTCGCCGAGACGGAGGCTGACCTTCAGGAAGCCTGCGAGCGCATAGAGGACGAACTCAGAAAGCGTCCCAGAAACGCTGCGCCTCAGGGCATCTGACAGCTCTGCCAGACGGCATTATTTGACACAGACATATGACCGCCCCCGCGGGAACTAATTCCCGCGGGGGCGGTCTGGTTTTATTTCCGCATGGCATACGTTTTTATGCATCTCGGCACGGTTTGCGCGGGGATATGTGCGGGTCAATTAATAAATCCGACAAAATCTTACCTCTTCTGCGCGAAAATGCGTTGACTGGGGAATATATGCGGGGCAATGCGCAAATCAGAGACAAACCGACCCGTTCCGTACCGCACGGTAAATGCGGGGGTATGTGTGCGCGAACGCAGAAAAACGACCGCAATGCGGTCGTTTTTTTCAATCAGTCGTGCAGGGTGTTTTTAATAAGCACGTAGCCGTTCTGCTGCATTTCGTCGAATGCGTCGAGTATGAACATATAGTCGTACTTATATGTCTCGACGTCGTCGATTGTAGTGTTCTTGCCCGACTGTAACTTTCTGTAAGAAGCGAGCAGGAATTTATGGTACTTATCAAGTCCGTAATAGTCGGTCATGCAGCAGTGCAGGCGGGCGGGGATGTTCTTTGTAGTCGCCTTGATTAATGTTTTGCCGTTTTCGGTGACTTCTTCGAAACGCGTCCCGGACAGCGGCATTGGGCGGAAGCCCTTGAGCACGTAGTAGGCTATCCACCTCGAGTGTTCGGAAAAGCCCAGAACGTTCCACGCGCTCAGTCCGAAGTACTTTTCGTAGCCGCTGTGCGCGTCGAAGCCCTTGAACATATTCATAAATTCTTGCCTGGTTATTGCCTGTGCGCCGTCGGCGTTTTGTGCTTTGACGAAGTCGAGACCGAGCAGATTTATCTTGAAGAATATGCTGGTTGCGTGGTATATATTGGAAAATATTTCCACGGTGGGGCGGCGGTTGAACGCCTTTATTTCCGCCTTTGTGTTGCTGTTGTATATGTTGTTAAGTCTGCGACAGACGCCGTCCAGCGCGTCGTTTATTATGACCGAACGCGAGAGAATTTCGCGCTCGTTGCCGAACATTGTCACCTCCGAACGTGAGCCCGCTCTGTTGAAGTCGTTATCCCTGACGCGGGCGAAAAATTTAACGTTTTTGCACCTTATAATACTGTTCAGCCGCTCGGCATAGGCTACGTTCTGATAGTCGTCGCCGAGGGAGACGATGACGAAGCTGAAGGAGTTTTCGTCGCATAAAACCGACTTTAACCCGCTAACGAACTGTGCGCTGTGCACGTTCTGTTTTTTCATCTCGACTACGTTGCATACCTTCTCGGGCGGAGGCAGGTCGGGCGAGTGCATTTCGCTGCAATCGAAGTCGGTCGAAAGAAAGGTGTCGGCATAAATTCTGCCCTCGTCGCAGTCGTAACCGTAATAGTTTACGGGGTGATTTATGAGCTTTTTGCCGTCCGTCCCCACGAACTGGTTCTGCATAATCATCAGTTTCATAAGCTCGTAGTTGACCTTGCCCAGCCCTATAAAGACGGCGTTTATGTTCTTTTCGGGGCGGATGGCGCGGTTTTCAAGGTAAAAATTCTCGGGCAGATATCTGCTTATGGGGTGTTCGATTATGAATTTGCGCGAAGCAAGCTCATACTTGCTGAACGACTTTATGCAGATGTTGTCCTTCTTTTCGCTGTCTATGAATTTGCGGTTGATTATGTCCATTTCGGTCAGCGCAGCCTGCACGTGTAGCGTAAAGCCCGTGTCGCATAGTGCGCTGAACTGCGCGTTGAACTGCGAAATGAGTTCGGAACAGACAAAGTTGTTGTCCTTGAATGCGATGAAGTGGTACATTGCACCCTTAACGAGGCGGTGTCTGAGGTAGGCTGCGGGGGAAGCCCCGTGTTCTGCCCCGAGATCTCTGCGCAGAACGGGTATGCTGCGGCGCATGAGTTCATGCAACTGCGCGTCCGTGACGGGTGCGACAATTATCGCGCCGTTGCGTTCGGCGTAAGATATAGAATTTTCGCTCGTGCCCAGCACGAACTCTCTGCCGTTTTTAATCGCCGCGGCAAGGCGCGCTCCGTTTACAAGACGTCTGCCGAAGAACGCGATTACCGAAGATATCGTCGTCGCGCCCGCAAACACAAATGCAATGCATACAGCGACGAGGTAGGCGGGGTTTGCGCCCGTGAGAGCCTCAACGTAGGACGTGCTTATGTCAAAGACAAAGGCGCGCAGCGTAGCAGAGAGCATATTTATAGCGGCAACCGCCGTCCATTCGTTTCCTGCATAGGTGTAGCCCGTCGCATACAGAAAGTATATCAGAATAAATACCGGTATGGCGTACCACAGCGTTTTCTGCGAGATTATCTGTCTTCTGCGCACGCAGTTATAAACAATTACCGCGGCTAAAATCGCCTCGAAGACGAGTGCCGCAACGGTTAAAAAAATATACATATTTTCCCCTTGATTTGCAGAAGTAAATTGCTATAATGAATTTTAACACAAAATTTCTGCGGTTTCAATACAGGAAATGGTTTTTTTGATAAAACAATTTATAACGCCTTTGTGTTTACAATTTTTATGATATTCAGGTGCAATAATCCATGATGTGCTGAAATGGACAGGGCTGATTTTGCAATCAGTACTGAAAACATTTGCAATAAAATTGTAAAAGGTTTGTCGTTTATTAATTATTTATGACGAAAATCGTATTTTTTTGTTTTTAATTATTGTAATACACAACTAATTATGATAAAATATAAAATAATATGTTCAGAAATAACGGAGATGTAAGGCGGTGGAGTATTATTCGGAAGAAGAAGTCGTAAAAAAGCCGTTTTTGTTTATCAGCTATTCTCACGGGGATTACGATATTGTACTTGCAGACACAAGGCAAATGTACTCTATGGGCGTGAGGTTATGGTGGGATAAGGATATGGAGTGCGGAGATAACTGGAAACACCGCGCGAGAGACATTATTCTTCATCCGAACTGTCTCGGGGTGCTGTTTTATTCAAGCGTCAGTTCCTATCTCAGTCAGCCTGTCGAGGAAGAGAGGGCATGGACGCTTGAGGCTATGCGACAGAAAAAGAGCAGAGGGTTTTTTTATGTCAGCATAAATCCCGACGGGCTTTCCACGCTGCAGATTTTACGCGATACTTTCTGCAAGATTAAAGAAGAGGGGTATGATGCGGAGAAGTATTTTCCTCTTTACAGGGTGAAGCAGATTGCCGAAGTGTTCGCCTCGGAAATTATTTTTATTGCGCGTCGTTCGGGGAAAGAAGTCTGTGAAACCGTGTATGAAAAGGCAAAAGAAGTATATGCGACAGATGATTTGTCTGTGGTGTTGAAAAATCTTGCAAAACGAGGGGACGCGGAGACGACGAACGGCGAATACGTCTACTTTTTCGGAAAATTCTGTGATAAGCGGACAGAAAATCCTGCTTTCGGCAACGGGCTGGTTTCTGTTGCCGACGTTATAGAATATGAGGGTGAGTTTTATTTTCGCAGCGATTTGCACTGGCGCGTGCTCAACAAAAACGGCGACGATGTTTATATGATAACAGAAGATATTATCGCAGTAAGAAAGGGCGGCGATGAACTCAACTTCTGGCTGCAGAATTATTTTACGCAAACAGCCTTTAATGACGAAGAGCGTACAATGCTTAAAGCCCCAGTCAGGCTGGCATGCAGAGCAGATTTTAATGACGATAATAAAAATTTAATGAAAGCGAAGTGCACAGGTGCGGCGCATATGGCGGAAGTAAGTTGGTGGATAGCGGATAAAGGAGCTGGTGCGGCGCTTCAGGCGTCCGTCAATGATAAGGGCGAGGTCTATAAGCATGGTTGGCGGTTCAGAGAGAGCGAGCAGGGCGTTAGACCGGTTATAAAAATCTCATTAAATGATTTGGTAAAAAAATTAAACAAACAAGATATCTAAAGGATATTTATCAGGGAGGATATGATGGAAAAAGAAAATATGTTCAAGGCTGAGGAACTCGAAAACGATTCTCTGAAAGATTATAGCCCGGAACTTCGCGAAATTATTTTGCGCAAAAACGGTATCTTCTGCGAGTATCGCGATAAGTCTGAAATAGGCAGTCGCATCCTCGATGAAATGCTCAGCGGCGGACTTGCATATGGTAAGGCGGGTGGCAGACAAGGCTTTTTTCTTTCGCAGGAGCAAAAAATTATCGGTACGCTGTCTCAGTCGCAAGGGTTACTTACTCTGGCTACCATTGCAAATTATTTTGATGTGGCAGATGAAAACGAGAAAGACATTTCAAACATCATAGCAGAAAGCGTAGATAATATAATATCCTCTGTTATGAAGGATGGGAGAAATATTATATTCGACGCTTCTCCTTATGATATTAACTTCTTCAATAAAGAATATGGCTATACCGATACAATTACATGGGTTGTCTCCGCTCTTACCATAGCACTCATTTATTTATATGATTATACAGTCGAATTAGACGAAAGAGCATATAAAATGATAGAGATAATAAATACCGGGCTGAAATATATCTGCGACAGTTATATAGTCGGAGATAAAACTGTTGCCTGGAACAATGGTTGGAATTTTACAAAAAAATGTGAAGAGCCTTCGTTATATTTCAGTTACATTGTTTCGGATACATATCTTACCTTTTATGAGGCGTTTTATCCCGTACTTAACCTTGCCGAACTGGAAGAAAGAAGGCGCGCAAAAAAAGTTTTCGACAATAAGGAACTTAGAAAGGCGCGCGAGGAAATGAAAAAATTGTCCAGCAAGCGACTTGCAAAGCTGTTCGGACTGATAAACGAAGGTAAACAGGTCTTTGAGGATGGGTCTCTTTATGATACATTGAGAAAACAGTGCGGCGCGCTTGCCTATGCTGTCTGGGAATGTACAAAGGACGGATTGGCCGAAAATTTCTATAACTCTGATCTTCAGAGTAAAATTTCAGAAGACGTAATGCTCAAAAGTACTTCGAGCGACGCGCTTTTCAATACATTGTTCGTAATAAATATTATAATTAACGGCGGTCTCGACGAAGATATGGACTACGCCGTAAAACAGGCGGGCGAAGATAAAGATCTTGCTCGTATGGCTATCTTGCAGAGCGATTACGACAATATGTTTCAGACCATAAAGATAGCTTTCGAAAAGGTCAGCAGAGTTTACGATAAGTTCAAGCGTCAGGACAAGGAATATATCGTTGATGAATACGTTATATCATTCCCTGAGGATCTCATATTCCATAAGGAAATATGCAAAGAGATAAGAAAGAAGAGGTTAAAGGCTTTCTCGCTCATTCCGCAGTTGATAAGAACAAAGAGTGTCATAAGCGAATACCTTGTCAACTATCCTCAGCTCGAGATGGTTCAGTATCTTGAAATGATACTTATGAACAGAGCCGTAATCGACGAAAAAAATTATTCATACAAGTGGTGCTGGAGTCGCGACGGCTATTTCAGTCCGGATAACTACTACTACGTTCTCGCGCTTCAGTCTTTCTACAACTATTACGAGAGATTTGAAAAGGTCTTTACAAAAATCGAAAACGACAACGCCGAAACCGTAAAGACAATTCGCAGCGATCTTCTGAAAGAACTCGAAGCTGAAACGGGCACGATAGGCAAGCTAAGACGAAATAATTCTGAACTCGAAGAAAAGCTTAATCAATACATTAACAAGCGCTCTGAAGTGGAGGACACCCTCAATAAGTTCTTTATGGACAAGCTCAGGTCGGGATTTGCGGATATAATCAACGAGTTCCTCAGTTATGTTGTCAAGGGATATAATTCGCCCAATGAACTTTCGGACGAGGAGCGTTATAAGCTTGGTAAACTTAATAAAAATCTAAAAGAGCTCGGTATGACTTTCTTTGGCGATTATATAAAAGAAGCTCTCAGAAACAAGATGAATGCAACCAACCAGAACTGGAGCAGCGAACTCAGGGCAGAGAGATATAAGGAAAGCAAAGAAAATGTCGAAAAGGATATAAACAGCTTACTTACTATTTATGTGCAGGAAATAGTTTCGAGCACAGGCGGTAAGAGTGCATATGTCGCGGCAAAAAGCGGAGCTGTAAACGGCAACGACGATAAAAAAGGCAATAAATAAAATCAGATGAAGGTAAAAACATGAAAAAATTAACATTCTTTTCCTATAAAGGCGGTGCCGGTAGAAGTACCCTTGCGCTCAATACGTTGCCTATACTGTGCGACAGATATCACTTCAATGCTTCGCCCGAACATCCTTTGATTATTGCTGATTTGGATATCGACAGCGCGGGTATGACATACCTGCTCAATATGCAGGACGAAGTGCGCAAACCGGGCATGGCGAGCGTGCAGGAAGTTCTCGGCGCGGGAGTAATCGACGGCGCATGCACTTCTATACTCGACCATCCGTTCTTCAGTTCTCTTTGCAAAGTGGGCGATAAATTCGGCATGGAACCTGAAGCTGTGCTCTTTCTTCCTGCTCTCGACGGAACGAGTATAGAAGACAGCAACTACAATGCTAAGGGCAACAATCACTATCTCAAGGATATGTGTAAGCTGTGCGAGACATATAAATGCGCTGCGGTGGTATTTGATTCCGCCGTCGGCGACCAGCTCACGGCGAATCTCGCCAATGCAGAAGTGGATATTATAATTTGTTGCATGCGCCCTACGGAACAGTTCCAGGTGGGCACAAGCAGGTTTCTTCAGAGATACGAAGATAAAATTATTAACAAAGATATAATAATTGTTCCCAACGTAGTGCCTATGGAAAGTATGACGATAGACGGATATTCCTATCCCGAGACGGCTTACAACAGGATAATGCAGTCATTCAAGCTCAATCTCAGCAAGAACAGGTATAATTACGATATGATGGAGCACGGGCTGGGCATTCCAATGGTAAAGAGCTTTATGTGGCGCGAATGCATGCTTGCTGCCAAGCCGGTTAATGAACTTACAGATGATGAAAAGGCTGCGCTTGAAAAAATCAGCAGGCTTGCAGATACAATTATGGAAATAAAAGTAGACGATAATCAGCAGGACGATGATTTTTAATTAATATTATGGATACCGGTAAATTTTTCAGGGAAAAAGTGCCCGACAGATATATAAGAAGATATATAGGCGGCGATGCTGCAGGCAAATCTTGTTTTGACATTGCCTCCAATTATTATGAATTATATTGCAATGCACTCAATCTTACCTTTATTTATGCCTACTCAACTTACAGAAAAGCCAAAGATAATGGCGATATAGGCGGTTCGTATTCGGAGTACAACGCAAACTTCAAACGAGTAATCGATATTTTTGATGACATATATGTCAAATATTCGGTTAGTTTCGAACTTATGCAGTATGTACTGCTGGATATTTTTTACGATTATCTTCGTGGGCAGGATTCAGAATTTGCCGATATTATGCCTGATATATTCAGAACTGGCAATAAAAACTTCAAATTGTTCAAATATCTTCAGTTCATAAAAAACTGGCAGAACAGTGCAAGATACTCCGAACTTACGCTTGACGACGCTTCTGCGTATTTTGTGGATATGATTGATAATTTGCCGTTTCTTTCCAAATACAAACTGGTATATAGCAACAGCTTTGAAGATTTCGTTTTCAGACCGATAAACAACGAGGATGAGAGCGACGATGATATCCTGTTGAACCACATGATAATAACTATGGGGGAAGACCCTGCCGTAAAGTTTTTTTATCTCGAGACGGTCACTGTAAAAAATAATCGTCTTGATTTAAGTTATCAGAACCCCTCCCAGAACAAGCGGTGCATTTTGCCTGTAGGAGACCTTAAAGAGGGCGAAGAAGGTGTCAGGTCGTCGGCTAAGTCTTACTACAATGAAATTACGGGCAATGACCTTGCGTTCAGGGAAAATGAGCAGCGTACTGCCGAGATATGCAATGTATATCTTGTAAAGTACAAATATTTTAAAAACCTTGCGCTTGCAATTTCTGATTGTATAGGAATTGAAGAGTTCTCCAAGTCAAAAAAGGATTTATTTAATGCATTCGGTGCCAAGTATCCCGCTGCGTTTGTAAAGATTGACCCCGCGCTGAATAAGTTTGACGAGGATAATTATAATTGGGACAATGTCATTCTGATGCTGCTTATAGAGACAAGCCCGACGCAGGTTCTCAAACAGCTTATATCGGATAATCAGAATATTTGTTATAAAATAATAAGCAATCTCAATCTAAGATTTAACAGTCTGTTGCCCGAAATAGGCAATCTCAGCAAAAAAGAGCTCAAGGCGAAAGCAGACAGTCTTATATACCCCAAGCACAACGGAATGTTTAACTATGTAAATATTTCGGGTGAAATCGAAACTGTGCGCGAGCACATGCTTACAAACGCAATGGTGGAAGTGATAATGTCATCGCTCGTTTCGCTGATAGGTAAGAGCAATGACAGGAAATATGTCTTTTCGTCGGATATACAGACTAATATTGCCGCACTCAGAAACGTCAGCGACGCAATGTCTTCGACAGAGCAAAACAAGATAATATCAATAACTCTTGGGGAGACGATCAGAAGACTGATTTGCTTTTATGAGGGCATGTTTGCGTATGGTGAGGAGAAACAGAAATATGAGATGGTCGCCGGCACAAAAATTTTGCAGGAAGATGAAATTTATAAGTATCAGCAACGTGCCGAACAAAGTTTTATTGCCCAGGCTGCAAAAGTCTCAAAAGAGTTTGCCGTGAAGCATGACGATGAAAATTATAATATGGGCGAGTTGTTTTCTAAATTTTTGGAAACATGCAAGAAATGCTATTCGTTAGATAAAAGCATAATGGAAATTTACAAAAACGGTAAATACATTCATCTTTTGCTTGGCAGACATGAGATAGCTAATGTTTCGGGCGTTGAATATCTCTTCAATAAGTTTCTGGATGCCGAGAGCCGTAATGTGATATCAGAATGCATTGATGCGGCTATTGAAATTTTGGAATTTTTCAGGACAGGCGAAATTTCAAGACAGAGCACAGGTAACGATGAGCTCAGTCTCAAAGCTATATATCCTTATTTAGCCAGCTACGATAACAGCAAAACCAACAATGACGGATGTTCCGTTGCAGATTTCAATATCGGTCTTGATACCAATATGAACGGTATAGTGGATAAGAATAAAGAGATAAAGGTACTGACAGAATTTTCGTACGACATGAACGAATATTATTATTGTCTGCCAAATATCTACCGTTCTAATCGTAATTGGTGGGTAGACCCGTTTATAATAGACTGCAGTACATTTAACGATATTTTTGATAAACACAAGGCCGGTGATTAAATGTCTGAACTACATTTTGTAATAGATGCTTACGATGTCAAAGAAACTCAGGGTGACAGTCTCATGCTCATAAACGAGTTGCTTGTAAGATTGTCGGCTAAATTCAATTTAAAGCCCGTAATGCCGCCGTATTTATTGCCATACTATTCGTCAAAAGATTACGAAGACAGCGGAATAAGTGCGTTCTGCATACTTGCTAACGGGCATATAACCATTCATACTTTCCCCAGAAGGTCGTGTTACTTTGCCGATGTCCTCACCGATATTTTCATAGAAGAGGACGAGCTCAGAGACACATTCAAAGAATATCTCTATGCTGATAGAATGTCTGTCGATGTTATCGACAGACGCTTTCCGGGAATGGTTGAAGGAAAGAAAATAAATGAGAACGCGGACTTTGGACCTCATTATCTAATAGAGACGCAGGGTTTTGAAATGACAATGGACAGCATTTACAGATGGCTTGACGATGCGCCTGCCAATATAAACATGCTGCCCATTACCCGCCCTTACGTTATCTATGACAGCAGGGAAAATCCCTCTCAGATAACGGGTGTTGTTATGGTGGCACAGAGCCACATTGCCGTGCATTACGACATAAAAACCATGCGCTGTCGCATAGATATTTTTTCCTGCAGTTTCCTGCGCGACGAGCAAATAGCTTCCTTTCTGAAAAAGTCTTTCGGCGATAAATTTACTTGCCAGCTTTTTGCGCGCGGCAGTAAGTACATAAGCAAAAAAATGAGTAAAGAAAGCCGACTGACTATGTATTCTGCGTGGCGGAATTTTTCCAAATAATGGTACATTGTGTGCGAGCGATTTGTTTGTGCTGAAAAAATTAAAAATATCCCGCCCCGAAACTATTGCTTTCGGGGCGGTGTTGCGTTATGTTAAAAACTTAATTCAGTCCGCGGCGGAAGGATAAACGGCAAAATGACAAATGCTGGCGCGCGGAGCGGTATAAAGGGCGGGCAGATAATCTTGAGACGGCAGATGACGGCGTAATTATTGCGCGTGCGCGCAAAAAGTTGTCGAACGCTGTTGACAACGCCCCGCACCGGTGTTACAATGCTGATTTGTAATATAATTATAAGGAGAGAGCTGCGTGATATTCGGCAAGCACATAAACAGGTACTATTTAAAATATTCGTGGATACTGCTCATAGGTCTTGCGGCTCTCGTGCTGGTGGACTATTTTCAGCTCGAAGTGCCCGAACTCTACCGCATGGTAATCAACGGCATGAACACAGGCTTCGTCGAGACGGAGGCGGGCGTTGTGCCCTTCGATATGGACTTCCTTCTCGACAGCATATGTCTGCCCCTCGTCATAATAATTCTCGTCATGGTCGCGGGCAGATTTCTCTGGCGCATATGTTTCTTCGGCTCGGCAATCAAAGTCGAAACGGACATCCGCGACAGAATGTTCGACCGTTGCAAAGATCTGTCGCATCAGTACTATCAGGTCAACAAGGTCGGCAATCTGATGTCCCTTTTTACCAACGACCTCGAGACCGTGCAGGACTGCTTCGGTTCAGGCATATTGATGCTGTGCGACGCGGCGTTCTTAGGCGCGCTCACCGTATTCAAAATGTGGAATATGGACTGGCAGCTCACCCTGCTTTCGCTCATTCCCATGGCTCTGCTGCTCGTCGGCGGTGCGATTGTCGCTAAGTATATGATGATGAAGTGGGAGGAGCGTCAGGCGGTCTTTTCCGAACTTTCGGACTTCTCGCAGGAGAGTTTTTCGGGCATAGCCGTAATCAAAGCCTTCGTCAAGGAGGCAGCAGAGCTTTTGGCTTTCAGAAAGCTCAATAAAAAGAACGAAAAGGTCAACGTCGAATATACGCGCATTTCCACACTTCTGACCATAGTCGTCACGCTGCTCGTAGAGTCTGTCGTGTGCATAATTCTCGGCTACGGCGGCTATCTCGTCTACCTCGGCAGGTTCGACGCGGGTCAGCTCGTGGAATACATAGGCTACTTCACCGCAATGGTCTGGCCGGTAATGGCTGTATCGCAGCTTATAGAGATGACTTCGCGCGGCAAGGCTTCGCTCAACCGCATAAGCGAACTTCTCGATGCAAAGCAGGACGTCGTCGACCGCGAAGGCGTTGAGGAGGCGGAGGACATAAAGGGCGAGATAGAGTTCAGACACCTCACATTCCGCTATCCCGACGGCGAGTTCGACGTACTCAAGGACGTGTCCTTTAAGATAGAGGCGGGCGAAAACGTCGGGCTCGTGGGCAAGACGGGCTCGGGCAAGACGACGATTGTCGACCTCATACTGCGCACATACAACGTGCCCGACGGCACGATATTCATAGACGGACACGACGTAAACGACGTCTCCATACGCAGCGTCAGGGGCGCGGCGGCGTACGTTCCGCAGGACAACTTCCTCTTCAGCGACACCATTGAAAACAACATAGCCTTCGCCTACGAGGGCGCGGGCGGAGAGGAGGAGAGCGAGGCTGCCGAGCAGGCGGCGCGGCTTGCAGACGTGCACGACAACATTATGGAATTCAAGGACAGGTATTCAACCGTGCTCGGCGAGCGCGGCGTCACCGTCTCGGGAGGACAGAAACAGCGCATTTCGATTGCGAGGGCGCTTATGAAGAACGCTAAAATTCTCATACTCGACGACTCCGTCTCGGCGGTCGACACCAGGACCGAACAGACCATAATGTCCAACCTCGCCGCGGCGCGCGCGGGCATGACCACCATACTCATTGCGCACCGCATATCCACCGTCGAAAATATGGACAAGATTATCTTTATCGACGACGGCGAAGTGGTGGCGGTCGGCAGGCACGAAGAGCTGTACTCATCCTGCCCCGATTACCGCAGAATGGTCGACCTGCAGAAGCTCGAGGCGGAAGGGGGTGAAGGCAATGCGTGAATACTTTCCTCTGCTCGTTGCCGGCGGCATAATAGGGCTCGTATCGACCGTATTCATCATAGCCTATGCCACCGTCAGGAACAAAAAACAGGCTATCGGCTTCGACAGAAACATGAAGGACGGCGAGATAGTCCGCCGCCTGTTCGCGTACGCAAAGCCGTATAAAAAGCAGTTTGTGTTCGTCGGCGTGTGCATGCTCTTTTCAATCGCATACGACATTCTCTCGCCGCTGCTCATCGGCTACATAGAAGGACTTGTAAAGGGTCAGTTCGAGCTCGCACGTCTGTTCGCGCTCGTCGCCGTGTATGCGGGCATACTCATAGTGTCGCTCGTCAGTTCATACTTTCAGGCAATGGTGCTCCAGCGCACGGGGCAGAAAATTCTCTCCGCGCTGAGGGAAGATCTGTTCACCCACATAGAGAGCCTCTCGCACGCTCAGCTCAACACCATTCCCGTCGGCAAGCTCGTCACGAGGGTGACAAACGATACCAACGCCATCTCGCAGATGTTCACAAACATTCTCGTCAACCTCCTGAAGAACTGCTTCGTTATAATCGGCGTGCTGGCGGCAATGCTCTGCCTCAACTACGAGCTGACGCTCATGATACTCTGCTTCGTGCCCTTTATCGTGCTGTTCACGATAATCTTCCGCAAGTTCTCGCGCATGGCTTACCGCAAGGTCAAGGACGGCACGACGGACATAAATACCTTCCTTTCCGAAAACCTTTCGGGCATGAAGATAACGCAGATTTTCAACCGCGAGGCGAGGAAGATGGACGAGTTCTCCGCAAAGAACAAAAAGCTCGCCTCGGCAAAACAGCAGCAGATTCTGGTCTTCGGCATATTCCGTCCGCTCGTGTATATGCTGTATATAACCTCGGTAATGCTTCTGTTGTATCTCGGCGCAAAGGGATATATTCAGGACTTTACCTTCCTCGGTCAGACGATGACGAGCGAAGTCGTCGTCACGTTCTACATGTACATATCCAAGTTCTTCAACCCCATACAGAGCCTTGCAGAGCAGTTCAACTGGCTGCAGTCTGCATTCGCCTCGGCTGAAAAGATTTTCACCGTCTTCGACATGCAGCCGCAGGTGGTGGACGAGGAGGACGCCGAGGACATAGGCGAAATCAAGGGCGATATAGAATTCCGCGACGTATGGTTCGCATACGTGCCCGGCGAGTGGGTGCTCAAGGGCGTATCCTTCAAAGTAAAGGCGAATGAGACGGTGGCGTTCGTCGGCTCGACGGGCTCGGGCAAGACGACGATACTCTCGCTGATATGCCGCAACTACGACATACAGAAGGGGCAGATACTCATTGACGGCAGGGACATAAAGAGCATAAAGATTGCCTCGCTCAGGCGGCAGTTCGGTCAGATGCTGCAGGACGTATTCCTCTTTGCGGGCACGGTGCGCAGCAACATTGCTTTGAGGTCGGAATTTTCGGACGAGGAGATAATGCGCGCCTGCGAATACGTCAACGCCGCGCCCTTTATCAACAAGCTCGAGTGCGGACTTGACGAAGTCGTGCGCGAGCGCGGCAACAACTTCTCCGCAGGACAAAGGCAGCTGTTGTCCTTTGCGCGCACAATCATTCACAAGCCGTCGGTCATGATACTCGACGAGGCTACGGCGAATATCGATACCGAGACCGAGGTGCTCATACAGAATTCGCTCGAAAAGATGATGAACATAGGCACTATGCTCATTGTCGCGCACAGACTGTCCACAATCTGCAACGCCGACAACATAATAGTGCTGTCGCACGGCGAGATTATCGAACAGGGCAATCACAGGCAGCTGATTGCCGCAAAGGGCAGATATTACAGGCTGTACAACCTTCAGGTGCACAGGGAAAAACTCGCCGCGGGCAAGTGATTTTTCAATGCTCGGCGGGTCATGCAAAGGCAGGCTCTGCATTTTCAGAGCGTGCAATGCATAAAGATAACGCAAGCCGCCCTTCCGCAAAATGCGGAAGGGCGGCTTTTTGTCTGCGCTTTGAATTATCTATGCTTTGAGCAAGGTGCGTCGTCTTTTCAGATTTCCGCCGTTGCGCTCTGCGGGCGGTTGCCCTTGTTTTCCTCCGCCCTGCCGAAGCTTTCGTTTCTGCCGTCGGAGAATTCATAGCGGTAACTTCCCTCGCTGATGTGCACCGTAAAGCTGACCTGTTCGCCGCTTATCGTGCCGCGCGCGAAAATTGTATTGCCGTTGCCGCGGGGGGCGGTAAATGTGAGTTCGTCTCTCTGTCCGCCCTGTTCGACAGACATAAAAATTTCAGGTTCGCCGTCCTCTTGTTCGTACTGTATCTCGGTCGTGCTGACGAGCTTTCCGCCCTCGTAAACTCTGTATACGTATTCCGTCTCCAGCTCGCTCTCGCCGTCCTCGGTTTCGCTTTCGTGCTCCTGCCTGACCTCTATATACGACCGCCTGTCGGAGGAGGTGAACGCCCTGAATTCCAGCTCGCTCTCAAACTCGCTCTCGTCGCCGCCCAGCTCGCTCTCAGTCTTATAAGTGCCCTCTACGGGATAGCTCTCGTAGCCTATGACGAGCACGCCCTCAATCGAGTAATTTTCCTCGCTCTCGCCGTCCTCGTTTTCGCCGCCCGTAAAGGTTCTGTTATAATACATCACATATGTCACGGCGTTTCCCAAGAGGTCGGTGTGGGTGACCGTCATCGCGCATTCGTAGCCGTATTTGTCCGTCTCTACCGTGCCCGAAATCGCGCCGTCGCTCAGAAGACTTTCTACGAGCGGCATATATCTGTTTATCGCGCCCAGCCTCTCGTTCGCGTCGCCGTCGTCTGTAAGGGGAGAGGCTGCCGTCGTCGCGCCGCCTTCGCCGTCGGGCGAGGACAGAATACTGCCCAGCGAAGCCGCGCCGTAGGCGTAGAACGACTGCGCGTCGGTAATCTCTTCAAACTTGTTCTCCCCGCCAGAAATCGAGGGGAAGGAGGGCTTGCCGCCCAGCGTCGTCGGCAGAATTATGCTCAGCGCGATTATGATTGCAAGTGCCGCCGCGCATATTGCAATCAGCGTTCTGCGGTTGATTTTCGCGCTCTCCGTGCCTCCGCCTGCAATGGCTTTCGCCTCCTGTCCGGCGTCATAGCCGAGTTTGTATTTTATATTTTCTTTGACGCTCTCGTCGGGCAGAATATGTTCCGCCTCGTCGGCAAGCAGTTTCTTTATGTCTCTGTCCTTCATTCTCTGCCCTCCTTTATGAGATATTCTTTAAGTTTTTTAATTGCCTGATTGTTCTTCCAGGTCACCGTGCCTATGGGAATTTTCATCAGTTCCGCAACCTCCCGTCGCTTGTATCCCGCCACCTGACAGAGCATTAAAATTTTATATTCGTCCTCGTCGAGCACCTTAGCCGCAACGTCGAATATAAAGGGGGTATGCGTCTCCGTCTGACCGTATCTGAAGCTCTCGGCGTCGAAGTCGGTGGAAATTTCCCGCCTGTATTTTTTTAAGTGATTGAGCGCGAGCGACTTTGCAATAGTGCATATCCACGCAATAAAATTAGTGCCCTCTGCGTACTGCCCGAGCGAGGACATCGCCTTTATATAGGTGTCCTGCATTATGTCCTCGGCGTACATTCTGTCGCGCACTATATAGAGTATCGCAAAGTACACGGGTCGGTTGGTCCTTTCGTAGATATAGTCGAATGCCCGCCCGTCGCCGCCCCTGAGCTGCGCTATCTTTTTTTCGAGTTTATCGCTCATATTTGCCTTTCCGTATTATAAACAATTCAACGCACGCGTTTTGTTGGCAAAACGCAGAAATTTCTTAAAAAAATGATATCAGCAAAAGGCGGCAAAGTCAACAGTCCGAAAAATTCTCAAAAAATAATTAATAATTTTCCAACAAAACGCCATACTCGCATTGTTATATATTTGAAATCAATCAACCGCGGAGGTAAAATCATGAAAAAACTTATAGTCTCTTTGGCAATGTCGGCGGCACTCGCCGCAACGCTCTTCACCGCCTGCACGGGCGAACAGAGCAGCTCAACTGTGAATAAATTCGACACTCTCACCACGGCGCAGTCGGTCTACGGCTTCAGTGCGGCGTCGTCGGCTATGGTCATCTCGGATATGACCGAACAGACCCCTGAACAGGGCACAGAACAGACGCCCGAACAGGGCACGGAACAGACGCCCGAGCAGGGCACGGAGCAGACCCCCGAGCAGGGCACAGAACAGACCCCCGAACAGGCGACCGGGCTTGACGGCTATCTCACGCTGGTGGGCAGTCTTCTCAGCGACGGCGGGTTCGGGATGATTTCGCAGACTTCGGACAGAGCGGAGTACAGCGAGAAGATGATAGTTTCCTGCAAGGACATCTCGGGCAACGACGTAAGTTATATAATGTACTACAATCAGCTTCTGACCGACAGGGAGGAGGATGAAGACGAAGTAGAGGAAACTTACAGCATAGAGGGCGTAATGCTTGTCGACGGCGCGGAATATCCCATACGCGGCGAGCGCGAGAGCGAAGTGGAGGATGGTGAGAGCGAGGCTGAAACCTCCTTCCGCGTGACGCTGGGCGAGGGCAGATATATGCTTGTCGAGCAGAGTTTCGAAACTGACGAGGACGGCGAGCAGGAGCAGGAATACAGCTATAAAATTTATGAAAACGGCAAGCTTACCGCCCGCAGCTCGTTCGAGTACGAAGTCGAAGACGGCAAGACCGAAGTCAAGATGACGTCCTTTGCGGACGGACAGTCGCAGGTGTTCTACTTTGAAAAGGACACGGTTGACGGGCGCGACATAATTCGTCTGCGCGTCGGCGCGGGCAAGGATGCCGAACGCTATATCATAGTCGCCCTGAAGGACGAGAACGGCAACGTCTTCTACGAATATCTCGACGAGGGTCAGGCTCTGCCGACTTATGAAGAGGAGAAAGACCGCGAACAGGACGAGGAGTGCGACGATGAGGACTGCGGTAAGCAATCCGGGGATGAAATCCGCACTCAGACAGGACGCGACTGAGACATTTTATAAACTGAAACGCAAACTCTTTTAACCTTTCCCCATATAAGCCCCCGCGACCGCCGAGCGGTCGCGGGGGCTTGTTGTTTAATGAGCGGGCGTTCGGAAGGTAAAAAATTTAAGTGAGTTCAATTTGGTTGAATTATTGCGCGCGTTATGGTATAATGTAAGCGAACTTCAAAAAAGGAGATTTTATTTTTATGAAAATGGAAGATTTCAGACTGGACGGTAAAGTCGCTCTCGTAACGGGGGCTTCCTACGGTATAGGCTACGCCATCGCAAAGGGCATGGCAGCCGCAGGCGCAACAATCGCATTCTGCGACATCAAGCAGGAGCTCGTGGACAAGGGTCTCGCATCTTACAAGGCTGACGGCATCAAGGCTTACGGCTATGTATGCAACGTCTGCGACGAAGCGGCTGTTCAGGCTATGGTAAAGACTATCGAAAAGGAAATCGGCGTTATCGACATTCTCGTCAACAACGCAGGCATCATCAAGAGAATTCCCATGTGCGAAATGACAGCAGAGGAATTCAGACAGGTCATCGACGTCGACCTCAACGCGCCCTTCATCTGCGCTAAGGCAGTCATTCCCTCGATGATCAAAAAGGGTCACGGCAAGATTATAAACATCTGCTCCATGATGAGCGAACTCGGTCGCGAAACCGTATCCGCATACGCTGCCGCAAAGGGCGGTCTCAAGATGCTCACCCGCAACATCTGCTCGGAGTACGGCGAATTCAACATTCAGTGCAACGGCATAGGTCCCGGCTACATCGCTACGCCTCAGACCGCGCCCCTGCGC
Source organism: uncultured Clostridia bacterium (assembly GCA_949290575.1). Lineage (GTDB taxonomy): Bacteria > Bacillota > Clostridia > Christensenellales > Borkfalkiaceae > Coproplasma. Next base: position 105,684 of record CASESJ010000005.1, on the reverse strand, counting down.
GAACGTCAGCCCGACGGTTCGCGTCATCCCTTCGACTCGTTCATCATCGCAAAGACGCCCGCAGGTCGCTGGCTCGAAGCTGACGAGCTCGCTGCTCCCGCAGTCTTCCTCGCATCCGACGCGTCCAACGCAATCAACGGTCACATTCTCTATGTCGACGGCGGTATCCTCGCTTATATCGGCAAACAGCCCAAATAATTAAACCCACATTTAAAGAAGCCGCGCCCTCGGGCGCGGCGATTGTTGTTTTTATATGTTTTGCTGAGTTGTAAAAGAGTGCGGCGGCGCAATCTGCGCCGCCGCACTCTTTACGGTTGCATATTATGCATTTATTTTTGTGCGCGGAAAAATTACGCGCACGATGGGCAGAATTAATTCGGGACGAGCGCGTATTTGTGCGCAAAAACCCGTCTTTACAGCTTTAAGTCTGTACAGCCTTAACAGCTTAATCTAACGAGTGCTAAAAAAGTGCTGAAAAATTGTGCATTTTTCAAAAAAATTATAGCCCGTGCCGCCGCACAGAGAAAGAGCTCGTCGCGCAGAGAAAGAGCTCGCCGCGCAGAGAAAGAGCCCGTCGCGCAAGAAAGAGCCCGTGCCGCCGCGCAACGCGCGGCGGCACGGGCTCAGCGGGCGGCATAGCCGCACGCAGGTTTTTTGGTCACTCCTGATTTTTCAGCGAGGATAAGAATTTGCGGTAGTTCTTCGTGTGGAAGATTTTTGCAATCAGCTTGCCTATCTCGTCGGGCTCGTCGGAGGGGATGACGTAGTCCGCCGCCTCCTTGACATAGTCGGGGGCATTGGCGAGGCAGAACGAGAAGTCCGCCTTTTTCATTGCGCCCACGTCCGTTCTGCCCGAACCGAAGCAGATGAGGCAGTCGTAGTCGCCGCAGCCGAGCGCGCCGAGCGCGTTTTCCTTTAGTGCCTCTTTATAGTTAATCTTTAAAAAGCTGTAGCCTGCCATACCCTGGAAGGGATAGCTTATCACATTGAATTCGCCCGCGCAGTCCAGTTCTGAAAAGTCGGATATAATGGCGCTCACGACCTCGTCCCTTTCGATTATTACGTACTGTGCAATGTCCATATCCTTCGGTACTTTGGCTCTTACAAAGGTGTAGGAAGAGGACTTTCTGCGCCTCGAATAGTATTCCGCCGCTCCCGCGCTCTCTACGCTGTCGTAGTAGCAGTGCAGCGTGTTCTCGCTTATCAGATAGGAAAAGACGTTGACGCCGTAGCGCGCGAACAGCTCTTCGGGCTGAGCCCTCAGCGAGCGGTCTATATAGACCACCGAACTGTAGCTCTCTTCCACGGGGTTATAGACGGCGCAACCCGTCATTACTATAATGGGTTTCTGCAGTTTTACATTGCGGAAGATGTTGCGCAGCGAAGTCAGAGCTCGCGTCGTCATAAATGTGAAGTTGCACCTCTCGCCCGTCAGCGCGTTGAGCTTGTATTCCATAAAGGGAGACAGCTCGTGCTTGGCGTTGAGCATTGCGTTGTCGAGGGAGGATATGAAAAGAATGTTTCTGTTTTTTATAAAATAGTGGGGGAAGGTATTGACGAACAGCGCGACGAGCACGCCTATCACGGTGGAGAGTATGCGGTTTGTGGCAAAGAGGAATGGCGGCATTCCGCCGTTTCTTATGGACACGGTGACCGACAGGTAGGTAAGGCAGGAGACGAAGGTTGCGGCGGTGACTTTAAGCTTTACGGTGAGGACGATAAGGAAGATAATTCCGACCGATACTGCAGTATACAGAATTACGTCGTAAGCCAGACTGCCAGCCGTCATCTTTGCGGCGTCGAGGAAAATCCATTCTATAATCTGAACTATTATAAAGCCGTAATATCCCCCGACTATCGTGCCCACCGAGCGAATTCTTGCCTGCTGGCGGGAGGAGGCTATGTCGCGCTGCATTGCGTAGACCGCGGCTATGCCCGCGAAGAAGGGAGTATAGAAGTTTGTGGGCGCGTACCACAGATCTTCACGGGCGGAGAGTTCGCCCGGCGTTTCAAATATGCCGCAGGCAAAGTTTACGGCATAGAGTATGAGGTATATGCTCAGAGTGATGAGCACGGCGATAAATGTCTTTATCGTTCTTTTGCCTATTTTCATATTTTCCCCCCGTCTTTTGCGCGCCCGCGGGCGCAGGTTGCCGCCCGCGGGCGCAAGTTATAAAAATATTATATCATAACTTTTATATATGGCAATAGGTCGGCGGATATTGCCGTAAAAATATGAAAATTCTGCCCAAATAGAGAAAAAAGCAAAAAAAGCCGACCGCGCGCAAAAAAGTTGTTTCATTCGCTTGCTTTTTGTAAATTTCGGGCATAGAATAGTGGCTATGTACAAGGTTGCGGCGCGCCCGATTGCGGCGACGGATTTCAAAAAGTTCATATTGAAGAATATGGTGCTGTGGATAGCCATTCTCGCGGCGGCAATCACCTGCATCTTCGTACCCTTCGACGAGGCGTATGCCGACTACTTCGACTGGCGCACCGTGGGCTGCCTCTTCAGCACTCTGCTCGTTGTGTGCGCCTTCCGCGACATTCACGTCTTCGAGTACATAGCCTGCGCCATAGTCAAGCACATGGGCAACACGCGCAACGCCGTGCTCGCGCTCGTAATGATAACTTACGTCGCGTCCATGATACTCGCCAACGACATGGCTCTCATCACTTTCCTGCCCCTCGGCTACTTCGTTTTAAAGAGCTGCGGCAAGGAAAAACATATGGCGTTCACCTTCGTCATGCAGAACGTCGCCGCCAACCTCGGCGGCATGCTCACGCCTTTCGGCAATCCCCAGAACTTATATCTCTATTCATATTACAATATCCCCACGGGCGAGTTCTTCGCGATTATGGCAATTCCCTTTGCCGTCGCGCTCGTAATGATACTCGCCACCTGCATGTTCGTAAAGAGGGAAGAGCTCACCCTCGTAGTGCCCGCAGCGGCAACGCCCTGCATCTGGCGCACAATAGTCTATTCGCTGCTGTTCGTGCTCTCGATATGCACGGTGTTCAGACTCTTCCCCTATTACTGGGGCGTGCTCGCGGTGTTTATCGCCGTGCTCGCGCTCGACTGGCACGCCGTACTCAAGGTAGACTACGCGCTGCTTTTAACTTTCTGCGCGTTCTTCGTGTTCTCGGGAAACATGGCAAGAATTCCCGCAGTGCAGCAGCTGCTCTCTGCAGCCGTTGCGGCTTCGCCCCTTTTAATGGGCGTCGCCTGCTGTCAGTGCATAAGCAACGTGCCCTCGTCCGTGCTCCTCTCCAAGTTCACGGGCGACTATGCAAATCTGCTCGTCGCCGTAAATATCGGCGGTCTGGGTACGCCCATTGCCTCGCTCGCAAGCCTGATAACTTTAAATCAGTACAGGTCCTTAGGCGACGGTCACTTCGGCAGATACATAGCCCTGTTCAGCGCAATCAATTTTTCCTTCCTGTTCGTGCTGATGGGCACGCAGCTTTTAATCGGTCTCATCTGAAAAAAGACGCCGCGACGCGGCGTCTTTTCATATATTGAGTTCAAGGCGTGCGCGCAAGGCAAGAGCCTTGCGCGCACGCTGTAAATTGAAAAGCCTGCGAAGGGCGTGCCGCATAGGAATTTATATTAAAAACTTAAAGAGCCCGACTTATAATAAGTCGGGCTCTCTTTTATTTGTTCCCTAAAATATAATTTGCGTCCAAATCAAGCTCTTTGCAAAGTCTTGCAAAAGTATCAAGTTTCGGCAATTTCTTTGTGGTGCGATATTGCGTAATCATTTCGGGGGAAACGCCGATACGCTTTGCGATTTCTATAGTGGTTAATCCGCTATTTTTTAATTCTTCGCTCAATCTCTGCTTGATAATTTCATTTTCCATACAAATATTGTAACTAATAGTTAGTGCAATTCCTTGACAACTAACTATTAGTTAGTTTATAATTATATTGTAAAAAACAGAGGGGGAATATGCATTGAAAAAATTTTCAAGTGTCATTTTTGTGGTGCTTTTGCTTGCAATTATGTTTTGTTTTAGCGGATGCGGAAATAAGGCAACTTATGTTTATCAGGGCGAAGATGGTTTATATGCAACACTTACCGTAGATTTTGATAACGGAACTTATACTTATGAGGGCAATGGTTTTTATTCTTCGTCTGCAGGATATCCTTTAAGACCCGGAACGTCTTATAAAGTAAGCAGCACGATTTATTATGTAAAAGAAGTGAATGACGAAAAATATTATCATTTTCACGACCATCCTTGGAACAGTAAGTATTATTTTATACTTTCGGAAGACGGGAGTACATTTAGGAGCGGTCCGATGGGTATTTACAAGTTTTATAAACAATAGTGCGATATGTCAGAAATCAGTTTTAAATTAAAAGGGTTCAGATGACTGGAAAATTATAAAACGTAAGTAAATTATGTTCTGTAAAGAGATTTGTGTCTTTGAGCAATCAAAAAATAAAGGATAGCGAAAAATTTGCTGCCCTTTTATAATGAGTAATATATTTTAAAGCCCGCGGCATATGCCGCGGGCTTTTGAATATTCTGTCATTCCGAGAGGCAGAGCGCGCCGTCCTTTACGGTGAGCGTCAGCTTTGTTCCCGGCTGAGGGTTCTTCTCTATGATATAGCGGGCGATGGGGGTCTCCACGCGCGACTGAATAAATCTCTTTAAGGGGCGCGCGCCGAAGATGTTGTCGTAGCCGTTCTCTATTATGAAGTCCTTTGCCTCTCTGTCCACGGAGAGCGAAATGTTCTCGCCTTCGAGGCGGGCGTTGAGCTTCTTTAAGAGGATGTCGACTATGCCGCCGATATTTTCCCTCGTGAGCGGCTTGAACATGATAATCTCGTCCAGCCTGTTGAGGAATTCGGGACGGAAGGACTGCTTTAATATGCCGTTAACCTGTCTTCTCGCCTCGTCGGAGATTTCTCCGCCGACTATTCCCTCGGTGATAATCTGCGAGCCGAGGTTGGAGGTCAGAATGATTATGGTATTTTTAAAGTCTACCGTTCTGCCCTGCGAGTCGGTAATTCTGCCGTCGTCGAGTATCTGTAAGAGTATATTGAACACGTCGGGATGAGCCTTTTCTATCTCGTCGAAGAGCACGATGGAGTAGGGTTTTCTTCTTACCGCCTCGGTGAGAGTGCCGCCCTCCTCGTAGCCGACGTATCCGGGAGGCGCGCCGACAAGTCGGGAGACGGAGAACTTTTCCATATACTCCGACATGTCAATTCGCACGATATTTCTCTCGTCGTCGAAGAGGTTCTCTGCAAGAGCCTTTGCAAGCTCCGTCTTGCCCACGCCCGTAGGACCGAGGAAGAGGAAGCTGCCGATAGGTCTCGCGGGGTCGGAAATGCCCGCGCGCGAGCGCAGTATCGCCTCCGAAACCTTGGTGACAGCCTCGTCCTGTCCGACCACGCGCCTGTGCAGATCGTCCGAAAGGTGCAGAATTTTCTGCCTTTCGCCCTCTTTCAGTCGGGTGACGGGTATGCCCGTCCAGCGCGAAACAATCTCGTTGATCTGTTCTTCGGTCACTTCGTCCTGCAACAGCTCGCTCTTTCTTCCGGCGTTATGCGCCTTTGCCTCCTCGAGCTTTTTTTCGAGCGGAGGAAGTTCGCCGTAGCGCAGTCGCGCTGCCTTTTCGAAGTCGCCGCTGTTGGTGGCGAGGTCAATCTCCGCGCGCATGGCGTCAATCTTTTCCTTGAGCTCCTTTTCCTCGCGGATGGACTGCTTTTCGTCGTCCCATTTAGCTTTCATCGCGGAAAACTCCGACTTCTCGTCCGCAAGCTGCTTTCTCAGCGTCTCCAGCCTCGCCGCCGACAGGTTATCCTTCTCTTTGGAAAGTGCCTTTTCCTCGACTTCGAGCTGGAGTATCCTGCGGTTGAGCGCGTCCATTTCGGAGGGCATGCTGTCAATCTCCGTCCTTATCATGGCAGCCGCCTCGTCGACGAGGTCTATCGCCTTGTCGGGCAGGAAACGGTCGGTTATATACCTGTTCGAAAGCGTCGCCGCAGCCACGAGCGCGGCGTCGTGTATGCGCACGCCGTGGAAAATTTCAAACCTCTCTTTGAGCCCCCTCAGTATGGATATGGTGTCCTCAACCGTAGGTTCGTTGACCATTACGGGCTGAAAACGCCTTGCGAGCGCGGCGTCCTTTTCAATATATTTTCTGTACTCGTCGAGCGTGGTCGCGCCTATGCAGTGCAGCTCGCCGCGCGCAAGCAGCGGCTTTAAAAGGTTGCCTGCGTCCATTGCGCCATCGCTCTTGCCCGCGCCGACGACGGTGTGCAGTTCGTCGATAAAGAGCAGTATGCCGCCCTCCGAGCGCGAGACCTCTTCGAGCACGGCTTTGAGCCTCTCTTCGAATTCTCCGCGGTACTTCGCGCCCGCCACGAGCGCGCCCATATCGAGCGCGAACAGCGTCTTTCCTTTGAGCCCCTCGGGCACGTCGCCCTTTACAATTCTCTCAGCAAGCCCCTCGGCTATCGCCGTCTTGCCCACGCCCGGTTCGCCTATCAGAACGGGGTTGTTCTTGGTCTTTCTCGAGAGTATTCTTATTACGTTGCGTATCTCTTCGTCCCTGCCTATGACGGGCTCGAGTTTGTGCTTTCTCGCCCTCGCTGTCAGGTCTGTGCCGTATTTTTCAAGAGCCTCGTAGGTGGCTTCGGGGTTGTCGTTTGTCACCACCGAGTTGCCGCGCACCTTCTTAAGTCCCTGCAAAAAGGCTTCTCTGGTTACGCCGAACGTCCTGAAAAGTCTCTTTACGGTCTGGTCGTCGCTGTCGAAGAATGCGAGGAAGAGGTGTTCCACAGAAACATATTCATCCTTCATTCCCTCGGCAGTTTTTTCTGCGTTGGAGAGCAGCGCGCCCGTCGATGAGGAGGCGTAAACATTGCCTCTGCCCGCGCCCGAAACCTTGGGCAGACGCTCTATCTGCTCCTTTGTCGCATTTAAAAGTCCTTCTGCGTCCGTCCCCGAGCGCGTGAGTATGCGCGCTATAAGTCCGTCTTTATTCAACAGGCAATACAGAATGTGCACGGGCGCAAGCTCGGAATTGCCGTAGTTGTCTGCAAGTCTTTCGCTGTCGGTCAGCACCTGTATGCTGCTCTGCGTATAACGATTGCCGTTCATCTTTTACCTCCTTGCCGCGCACGTCTCTGCGCGGAACTTTTTTGCCGCCTGAATTTTTGCGGCTGTGTCCGTACGCTTATTTTATAACGCAGAGCGGACAGTTTTAAACATTTGTGCGCAAACTGTCGGACACAGCTTTTTTTACTGATTTTTGCCGCCCGCGGGCTTTGAAAAAGCCCGCGGGCGGTCTGACAGAGATTGTCTCTCCGCCGTTGCAAAAATAATTAAGGCGTGGTATAATGTGAGCGTTACGGTTGCATACGCCGTGCGGTAAAGGAGGGAATATGGGCGTCAGGGCAAAGATAGCCGCGCTGTGCGCGGCGGGCGCAATGTGCGTGTGCGCGGTCGGAGTGTCGGCTTACGTCATCTCCGAGGACGCCATATCCGCTCAGTTTTATTCCCGGCTGTCGGCGGACGGCGTTCTGGACGCGCAGGATATGCTGTCGGTCAGTCTGATTGCGCCGTCGGGCAACATAAACGGCATTTCGCCGCTCAAAGTCAACTGCCTTATCGATATTGACAAAGTCGCGGCGAGCGGTGCGGCAAACGCTGACGGCGACGTGTGTCTGAAAGTGAGCATAAGGTATGCCTTCGGCATGGTTATGCGCGACGACCTCGTCGCGCGCCAAGTCATCTCTGAAGGCAGCGCGCAGGTCGCTTCGGCTTACGTTGCGGACGAGGACGGCGGGAAAGACGTAGCTTTCACCTGTTCGTCCGAGGTGTCGGGCGAGGATGTAAGCGAGCTTGCGTTCACCTCGCGCATAGTGCTCTCGGGCGTTGCCTCGGTCGGGGGAGAATGTTTCGTTTCCTTCGACTTTTCGCCGGGCGGCGGAGGGCAGGAGAGAATAGAATTTTTCAAGGCAAATCCCTCGGCTCTGTTCGAGGTCAGCACCGCCATAGCGGAGTGCGAATAATTTTGGGGAGTATAGTTTTGGTTAAACTCATTCATTGCGCCGATATACATCTCGGCTCTAAAATGGAGGCGCGCCTTCCCGCGGACAAGAGCGACGAAAGAAAGCGCGAAGTGCGCGTAACTTTCGGAAAGCTGGCACAATATGCCGCGGATAACGGCGTAAGAGCCATTCTTATGTCGGGCGACGTCTTCGACAGCGACCGCCCTTTGAAGAGGGACAAGGAATATTTTTACAGCATAATAAAGGGCTATCCGCAGATAGACTTTTTATATCTTAGGGGCAATCACGACGGCAGCGAGAGCTATACCGAAGAGCCCGAAAATTTAAAGACCTTTTCGTCTGCGTGGACGGGCTACGATTACGGCGACGTGCATATATGCGGCGCGGAACTCGACCGCGGCAACTGCCGCTCGCTCTATTCCACACTTAGGCTGGACGAAAAAAAGATAAACATCGTCATGCTGCACGGGCAGACTGACACCTCCGAGGGAGCGGGCAAAATCTGTATTCAGTCTTTAAGGGACAAGCATATCGACTACCTCGCGCTCGGGCACATACATTCCTTCAGACAGGGCAAAATCGACGGGCGCGGACAGTACGCATACAGCGGCTGCCTCGAGGGGCGCGGCTTTGACGAGACGGGCGAAAAGGGCTTTGTCCTTTTGGAAATCGAAGGGGGCGTAAGCGCGCGCTTCGTGCCCTTCGCCTCGCGCACAATCTGCGAGCAGACGCTGGATATGACGGGCATTTCCGACTGGACGGCAGCCGTCGCCGAGGCGCGCAGAGCCGTAAAAGTCGGCGCGAAGGACATGCTCAGGCTCAACCTCGTCGGCGAGGTCGGCTTCGATAATGACGGGCTCGCCGCAGACATAGAAAAAGAGCTTGCGCCCCGCTGTTATTTCGTATCCGTAAAGGACAACACCGTGCGTTCGATTGACGCCGCCTCGCTCGCGGCTGAAAAGTCCATTCGCGGCGAATTCATCCGCGCGGTCATGTCGGACGACAAGCTTACGCACGAACAGCAGACGCGCATAATCTCTGCCGGGCTCAAAGCTCTGGCGGGCAGGGGGGACGAACTGTGAAACTCATTTCTTGTCACATAGAAAATTACGGCTCGCTGAGCAATGCAAACTACAATTTCTCGGTCGGGTTCAATCAGATTTACAGCAGCAACGGAATGGGCAAGTCAACGCTCGCCTCGTTCATAAAGGCTATGTTCTACGGTCTGCCCGCCGACGCGACAAATTCCAAATTCAACGAGCGCAGACACTTCCGTCCATTCTCGGGCGGCAACTTCGGCGGCAATCTCACATTTGAATACAGGGGCAGCACCTACCGCATAGAGAGGCTGTTCGGCAAGTCCAAATCGGGCGACGAGCTGCGCATATATGAAAACGGTTCGCCCTGCAATAAGTTCGCGTCCCTTCTCTCTGCGGGAAGGGAGCTTGGCGAGATAGTCTTCGGTCTGGACGAGCTGTCCTTTGCGCGCACACTCTTTTTCAATTCGGACAGGAGCGAGCTGACCTCTACGGGCAGCATAAACGCAAAGCTCAACGACTATTTCGCGCTCAATGACGGCGAGACCTCGCTCGAGGACGCGGTTGCCGCGCTCGACAGGGCGGCAAAAAAGCTGAAGATGCGCGGCGGCAAGGGCAGAATTGCCGAGCTCGAGGAGGAGATTAAACGCTGTCGGCTGGACATAGCCGAGGGTGAAAGAATTTCTGCCGCGCTGGACGAAAAATATGCCGAGCTCAACGCCGTCAGGGCAAAGATATCCTCGCTCGAGGCGCAGGAGGCAGATTACAACAAGCTTGCCGAGCTAAGGCAGAAGTGGGCGCGGTTTGACGACTACAATGCCGCGGCGGAAAAGGCGGGGCAGAGAATTGCCGAGATAGAGGGCGCATATCCCGCAGGCATGCCTACCGAGCGCGACGCGGCGGAGCTGAACGGCGCGGTGCTCAGGCAGGCGGAACTCAATGCAAAGATATCCTCGGGACAGCTGAGCGAGGGGGAGAACGCCCGCCTTGCCGAACTGGAGAGCTTCTTCGGCGGCAGCGCGCCCGGGAGCGCGCTCATAGACGAGATGAGCGAAAAGGCGGGCAGGCTTACCGCCGAGAGGGTTTATGCGGAGGCGGCGGAGGCGCAGGGCGACAGCCACTACGAAAAACTTTGCTCGCAGTTCGCTTCGGGCGAGCCGACGGACGAGCAGATGGACGACTGCGCGCAGTCGGTCGGGCGCATTAAGGAGCTCAACTCCGCCCCCGAGGGACAGGCGGGATACAGGCGCGCAAATATGACCGCTTTAGTGCTCGCGCTCGCATGCGCGGCGTGCGGAGCGGTGCTGTTCGCGCTCTCGCAGACGTCCTTCGGCATAGTGATGCTGTGCGTTGCGGGAGCTCTGCTCATTGCGACGGCGGCGACGTGGATTTATGCGAGAAAGCGCGCCTCGGAGCGGACGGACGGCGACGAGGAGCAGAAGGTAAAAGATTTTCTGTCGTCTTACGGCGTCGATATGAGCAACGGCACGGAGTATGCCTTTGCCCGACTGAAAGAAAATCTTACCGAATACCGCGCTCTCAGGGCTGAAAATGCCCAAAGAGAGAGCGCGCTGTCCGACAGAAAGAAGAGTATAAAGGCTCTCGAAGAAGAGGTGGAAAAATTCCTTTCGCCCTACAATCTGACGGGCGATATTCAAAGTCGTCTTTCGGAGTTGCGCTCCCGCGCGGGACAGTATGCAACGCTGAAGAGCAAGCGTTCCGCGTCGCGCGCGGCGGTGGCTGCGCTCAAGGGCGAGCTCGACGGTCTGGAGGCGGCTGCGGACGGAATTCTCATCCGCTGCAATCTTTCGGGAATGTCGTATGCCAACGCCTCATCAAAAATCCGTGCGGACATATCCGAGCGCGAACGCCTCATTGCCGACCGCGCTCAGGCAAAGAAGAACGCGGAGGAGTTTGCAAGAGCCAACTCGCTGAAGGTCCGTCCTTCTGAGGACGGCGCGGCGTCCGCCGCGCAGGAGCTGGGCGCGCTTCGCTCGCGCGAGGCGGTTATCAGCAGTCAGATAAACGCTGACGAGGCGCACGCCGAGGCACTATCGGAAAAAACCAACGCGCTCAGAAACGCGCAGGAGGAGCTCGAGGAGTGCAAAAAGAGATATTCCTGCTACGTCGCTGCGGGCGAGTTCCTGCACCTTGCCGAGCGTTCGCTCAACGATAAATACGTCGCGCCCATACGCGACAGGTTCGCCACTTATGCCGAGGAGCTGAAGAGCGTGCTCGGCGGCGAGGTGAGCATGGACAGAAATTTCACCATTACCTACGAGGAGGGCGGCATGTACCGCACCGACGACCATCTGTCGTCGGGACAGCGCGCCGTAGTCGCGTTCTGTTTCCGTCTCGCGCTGATAGATAATATCTTCGGCGACGATCTGCCCTTTATCGTAATGGACGACCCCTTCTGCGACCTCGACGAGGATCACCTCTCAAGGGCGGCAAAGCTGGTTGCAAAGCTCTCGGTATCGAGGCAGATTGTCTACTTCTGCTGTCACGAGAGCCGCAGAATGAATTAAATATTTTCAAGAAAGCCGCCGCGCAGAGTTTCTGCGCGGCGGCTTTCTGTGCGTTCGGAATAGGGGTAAAGTAAAAAATGCGCCCGCGCAGCTGAAAGCTGCGCGGGCGCGCCCTGATTTGAGTTGTTTTCTTCAGAGGATAAAGCCCTCGTCCGTGCCGTCGTATTTTCCGCCCAGAAGCTCTCTGGCTTTAAGCGTCGTCGCCCGCACGAAATCGCCCTTTGCCGAGGTGTAGCCGTCGCGGTCGTGGCGGTACTCTTCGCACAGCGAAAGTTTTAATTTTTCGTACTCTTTCGCGCAGTCGGGGAAGAGGGAGAGATAGTCGCGGAAATACAGTTCGTCGTTGTCGCCCGTGCGCCGTAAGTGCAGGTGAAACACCTCCTCGGCAAAGCCCTCGGGAGTGTATCCCCTGTTGAACGACATTCTGTTCTGCTGCGCGGACATCAGAATGTATCCGTTGCGCGACAGCTCGCCTGCGCACCTTTCAAAGGACGCGTCCTCGGGTACTTCGACGAGAATATCCACAATATCCTTGGCATATATGCCGTCCAATGCAGTGCTGCCTATGTGACTTATGCGCACGGGTCTTGCGGTCAGAAAGCCAGCAATCCGCCGCCTTTCCCGCGCAAACATGTCCTTCCATCTCTCGTCGTGCGGCACAAGACTTATGGGAAAGAGCTGCCACAGCTCCTCGAGCGTCATGTCTTCCAGTCGCTTAGTCATGATGCCTTCTGAGTTTTTCAAACGCAATGTCTCTTGTGAGGTACGCGTCCGCCCCAAGTCCGTCGCCCAGCGCGCACATGACCTTGGCTGTCGCGCTCTCGAGACACTCGTCTTTTGCCGCGATTACATTGTCGGGCAGATCGGACATGCTCGCGTACACGTTCGCGCCGCTGTCTATGGGCGAGAGTATGACGGCTACGCCCCTCTCGCGGCAGTAATTTGCAAACTTTATAAAATTGAGTTCATTCCCCTCGGTGCATACCGTTCCGCTGTGGTAGGTCTCCACGATTACAGCGGCGGGGCGCGTTCTGTCGAAGTCGTAGAGCCCGAAATTGAGCAGCGAACGGGCGGTAATCAGCATTACATTGTCGCAGATTTTTCCGCCTGCAGGCACGCCGGGGGCGTTCAGCACGCTCTCGTCGGGGTTGAGGGGGGAGGAAATGAATTTTACGCACCCGTCCTTTACTTCGGCGAGGGGAATATCCTTAACGCTGTGATAGTAACCCGTAAGCTGGTCGCAGAAGGTAAGTCTGCCCGCGAGGTGAATGAGGGGTCTGTCCGCCTCGTTTGCAAAGCTCACGAATACGCCGCGAGCCTTTGCCTTTTCGATGAAGTCGACGGCGGCTATAAAGTTTGTCAGTCCGTTCTGCCTCTTATCGTCCAGCGGGAAGAGGGAGGACACAAGCACTACAGGCAGGGGAACGTCTCGCAGAGCGAGGGAAAGATAGTGCGCGTTTATGCACAGAGAGTCTGTGCCGTGGGTGATGATTATTCCGTCCGCGGCGGAAAAATCGAGGCGTCTTACTTCGTCGCGTATGGCGTAAAGGTGTTCTTTTGCCACGTTTTCGCTCAGCATATTGACGGGCGAAGAGCAGATAAACTGCACGTCTTCGCCGCGCGCCGCGTTGTACATCTGTATCAGCTTTCTTTTAGAGCTGCCGTCAAGCCCTACGCGACCGTCCGCGCTCGCGCTGCCTATCGTTCCGCCCGTAAAAATGACAAATATCTTCTTTTTCATTTAATCCTCGCTGCGAATATTATACTTTTGCCCGCGCAATATGTCAACCTGCTATTGAATATTGCCAAAGTATGGTGTATAATTCAGTTATCAGGATAATTGATAACGGGGGTAAATATGTACGATTTTGAATATTTTGCGCCGACGAAAGTTGCGTTCGGCAGACAGAGTTTAAGCATGCTCGCTACCTATCTGAAGGAGAGCGGCTGCAAAAAAGTGCTTCTTCACTTCGGCGGAGGCAGCGCGGAGAGGAGCGGCGTGCTTGCGATATGCCGTTCGGCTCTTCGCGAGGCGGGTGCGGAGTGGACGGAGCTGGGCGGCGTCAGACCCAACCCGAGGCTCTCGCTCGTTTACGAGGGCATTGAACTGTGCAGAAGAGAGGGCGTGGACTTCATTCTCGCAGTCGGCGGAGGCTCGGTAATCGACAGCGCAAAGGCGATAGGCTACGGGCTTAAAAACGACGGCGACGTGTGGGATTTTTACGAGGGAAAGAGAAAGCCCTGCGCCTGCATGCCGATAGGCGTAGTGCTGACGATATCCGCCGCGGGCAGCGAGATGAGCAACTCATCTGTCATAACCAAGGAGGACGGCGCGCTCAAGCGTTCGTGCAACACGAATTATGCCCGTCCCGTGTTTGCGATATTAAATCCCGAGCTGACGTTCACCGTCTCGGCATACCAGACGGCGTGCGGCTGTACGGACATACTCATGCACACTATGGAGAGGTATTTCACCAACGGCGGGAATATGGCTATAACCGACGCTCTCGCCGAGGGGCTCATGCGCACGGTCATAGCAAACGCGCGCAGGCTTGTCAAGAGCCCGACGGACTACGACGCGCGCGCCGAGATAATGTGGGCGTCGTCCCTCTCTCACAACGGACTTACGGGCTGCGGCAACAGCGGCGGCGACTGGGCAGTGCACGGCATAGAGCACGAGCTGGGCGGACTTTACGACGTTGCGCACGGCGCGGGGCTTGCGGCAGTCTGGCGCGCGTGGGCGGAATACGTCTATGCCGACTGCATTGACCGCTTCTATCTGTTCGCCTTGCACGTGATGGGCGTCCGTCCCAGCGGCACTCGCGAGGGCATTGCAAGGGAGGGCATAGATAAATTCTGCGACTTCCTGACCGAAATCGGCATGCCCGTCAGTCTCAGAGAGCTGGGCGTCTGCCCTACAGAGGAGGAGTTTGCCGATATGGCAAAAAAATGCGCCCTCTCGGGCGGAGGCAAAAAGGGCAACGCAAAGGTGCTCTACGAAAAGGATATATACAACATACTCAAAAATGCGCGCTGACGGGCGCATATGTGCCTGTCAATGCTTAATGGGCTGAAAAATGCTTTTGCGCGGGGATATGTGCCCGCGAAAGGCAAACGTGCGGGGATATGTGCCCGCAAATACATATTATGGCAAGAAATTCATTCCAAGACGTCGCCGCGGACAGGCGCAGGGACGCGGCTGAACTTTCGGCGCGACCCGAAGAGCTCTATTCCCGTCCCGACGAGATACGCTCTGTCTTCTCGCGCGACTATACGCGCATACTTCACAGCATGGCGTTCAGACGGCTCAAGCACAAGACGCAGGTCTTTTTCAATGTCGATAACGACCACGTCTGCACCCGCCTCGAGCACGTGGCTCACGTGGAATCGGTGAGCAACACCATAGCAAAATATCTCGGGCTGAACGACGAACTTACGCAGGCGATAGCCTTCGGGCACGACCTCGGACACGCGCCCTTCGGACACTACGGCGAGAGCGTGATTTCGCAAATCAGCGGAAAATATACCGCTCAGAAGTTCTGGCACGAGCGCAACGGTCTGCGCCTCGTCGACAGCGTGGAGCTCTTAGAGGACAACTTTAAAAATCTTCGCAACCTCAATTTGACTTACGCCGTGCGCGACGGCATAATCTCGCACTGCGGCGAGGTGGACGAAAACGGACTTTCTCCCCGCAGGGAGCTCATAGATTTAGCCCTCTTCGACAGCCCCGGGGCGTATGCTCCCGCCACGTGGGAGGGGTGCGTTGTAAAAATTTCCGACAAAATCGCCTATATCGGCAGGGATATAGAGGATGCCCTCGCGCTCGGCTTCATTGACGACGAGGGCAAAGAGGAACTCGCAGATATGTCGCGGGCGGACGGCGCGGTCAACACCACCGTCATAATGCACGGGCTCATTCTGGACATATGTCGCAATTCCTCGCCGTCGGACGGCATAGTGCTCTCGCCCGAGGCATACGATAAGCTTAAGGCGATAAAAGACTTCAATTACAGAAGAATTTACAAGAGCCCGCGCTTCGAGCACTATCAACGCTATGCCGAACTGGCTATAAACAGCATCTTCGGCGCGCTCTTCGATATGTACAGGGGCGAGGATACGCTCTTTCGGGTGAGCGAGAGCAGGGCGGACTATCCCGAGCTGTGCTCGTCCTTTGCCTTGCACCTCGCAAAGCACTGCGACGGCTCTGTTGTGCCGCGGGGCGAGCTCGGGGAGCTTTCTGCGCGCTGTCTGAACAATAAAATTTACGCAAGGCTGTCCTCGCCCGTCGTGTATGCGCAGGCGGTCATAGATTTCATCTCTGGCATGACGGACAAATTCGCCGTAAAAGTCTACGACGAACTGCTCTCGTACTGACAGACGTTATGTCGCGCATATATGCGGGTTATCTGTCAATTTTTCCCCAACCGCTTGACAATTTTCGCGCATATGATTTATAATTTAATCAATAAAATATAAGAGGTAAACTATATGAATATACTTGCCGCATTACCCGAATGGTTCGTTCAGTGGGGCTGGATGGCCTGCGTGGGCGCAATACTTTTAATAGCTATAATCATCACAATAATCGTTCTGGCTGTAAAGCGCGGGAAGGCGTCGTCGGCAGACGAAGAAGAAGTTGAGGCGGTGTCCGAGGAACAGCCCGTTCCCGTGGTCGAAAAGAAAGAAGAACCTGCAAAGACTTCCGCAACAGAGGAACAGTCTGAAGAGGAAAAACCTGCAAAGGAACAGCCTGCAAAGGCTCAGGCAGAGGTTAAGGCGGAGGATAAAGAGGAAGTCAGAACTCAGGCTCAGCCCGCAAACAAGACCTATCACGTCTCCAAGCGCAAGAGCGACGGCAGGTGGCAGGTCAAGATGGCGGGAGGCTCGAGGGCGATAAAGCTCTTCTTCACGCAGCTCGAAGCGATAGATTTTGCAAAGAAACTTGCCGAAAATCAGGAGGCGAAGATTGTCATCCACAAGGAGGACGGCACTTTCCGCAGGCTTACATATCATAGCAAAAAGTAATCGTAAATGATTTTCGCCGCCGCGCTGTCAGCGCGGCGGCGTTTTTTTATGCAAAAATATCGGCATCTGCGCCTGCGGCGGCGCGGCAGAAAAATACAGCGGCGCGCAGTCTCTGCGCGCCGCTGTATTTTATTATCAAATCAATGCGTTGAAATGCGCTCAATCAATAGAATGTAGCCACAACCTTGTCGGGAGGCAGGGGAGCGGACCTTTCAACGGCAATCGCGTCGAGTACGGGACCCTTTCCGCGATAGACGGCGTTGTATTCGTAGCCTATCTTTGCGGTTACCGTCAGCCAGTCCTTTGTCTTTGCGTCGGCAATCAGCCCGTTGGTTCTGAGCGCGAACCCGTCATAGGCAATGTCCGCCTCGCAGCAGGTCATAATGTACCTGCCTATCACTATAAACCCTTCGGGCACTTTTTTTGAAACTGCCGCCATACCCTTGAATTTTACCGTCTTACCGATATATTTGCCCGTGTTTTCGTTTAAATCGCTGTAAAACAGCGCGAAATCTCTGTCGTCTATCTCTACGACGGGCGCGTCCAGGTCGTAGGGCAGGGGGTCTTCTATGTCGTCGAATTCGGCTTTGCCGCCGATATATTCGTACACGATATCCGTTCTGCGCGAGATGGCGCGCACGACTTTGTGGAATTCCTCCTTGCTCATTTCGCCCCTGAACCTGTTGAATACTACCATCTGCGTCATGGCTATCTTGTCATAGACGAGCTGGCGCATGTTCTGGTTATAGCTTAAGAACGTGCCTGCGTCGAAGAAGGTCATCATCTGGTTTATCGCCCAGCTTTCGGGCATTGCGGCGAAGAAATCCTGCAGCAGCCATGTGCCGTTGTACTCCACGACGACGCGCTGCGCCCTGTGCTTGCGTGTGAGATATTCTAGGTTATAGGTGTTGAGCCTGTCCTTGTCCTCGATAACCTCGACGGCTACGTTCTTTACGGCAAACTTTGCCGTGTCGTATTCCTCTATGCCCTCTTCGCAGATTAATAAAAGAGTGCGCTCTCCGTTCTCCATTCTGGGGTCTTCGAGCGTCTCCTGTATGAATTTTGTCTTGCCGGCTTCAAGAAAGCCGAGAAATAAAAATACAGCTGTCTCCATATTCCTTAAAAAGCCGCCCGCGCGCCGCGCGGGCGGCTTAAAATCAAATTCGTGCGGCAATATCCCGCCGCGAACGGGGTTTTATACCCCGAAAAGCTCCTTCAGAGCGTCCTCTTTTATGCCTGCGCCTATCACGCACAGTCTGCCCGTATATATGGCAGAGCCCGTGCGCACGTTGCTCTCTTCGGGAACATAGTCGAAGTGCAGCCACTTTCCGTCCTCGCCCTCTACAATGCCCTTCGCGCGCAGTACGTTGCCGTACTTCGCCTCGTCTCCGAGCGAGGCGAGTATTCCCTCGAGCTCCTGCGCCGTGAACTTCTTGCCCGTCTCTGCGCCCCAGCTCGTGAATACTTCGTCTGCGTGGTGGTGTCCCTCGTGGTCGTGATGATGGTGGTGGCAGCAATGGTGCTCGCCTTCGTCCTCGTCGTGGTGATGACAGTGGTGCTCGCCCTCGTCCTCGTCGTGGTGATGACAGTGGTGCTCGCCCTCATCCTCGTCGTGGTGATGGCAGTGGTGTTCGCCCTCGTCCTCGTCATGGTGATGGCAGTGGTGCTCGCCTTCGTCCTCGTCATGGTGGCAGCAGTGATGTCCGTGTTCGTGGTCGTGATGTTCCTCGTGAGCTTCGGCGGCGAGTTTTTCAAGTTCTTCCGCGAGGGTGGAGGTGTGCTCCATGGCGGCAAGGATTTGTTTGCCGTCGAGTGCGGTCATTGCGGTGGTGACTATTGTCGCGCCCGCGTTCTGTGCGCGCACGAGCTCGACGGCCTGCGCAAGTTTTTCCTCCGAAGCCACGTCGGTGTGGCTGAAGACTATGCATGCCGCGCTCTTTATCTGGTCGTTGAAGAACTCGCCGAAGTTCTTCATATACATTCTGCACTTATTAGCGTCCACGACTGCGGTCATGGAATTTATGACGGCGTCTTCAAGGTTCGCGCTTTCTACGGCGCGGGCTACGTCCGAAAGTTTGCCCACGCCCGAGGGCTCTATGAGAATGCGGTCGGGCTTGTACTGTTCGTCTACCTTTTTAAGGGCTTTTGCGAAGTCGCCTACGAGCGAGCAGCAGATGCAGCCCGAGTTGAGTTCGTTTACCGTGATGCCTGCGTCCTGCATAAATCCGCCGTCCACGCCGATTTCGCCGAATTCGTTCTCAATGAGCACGATTTTTTCGCCTGCGTAAGCCTCTTTTATGAGTTTTTTGATGAGGGTTGTCTTGCCTGCTCCGAGAAAGCCGGAGAAGATATCTATTTTAACCATAATTACCTCTTATATTTTCTGCGCACAAAACATTTTCGTCCGCGAAGTTTATTTTCGGTGTTTATTTTATACTTTAATCTGACTAAAGTCAAGCGGCGGAGTGCCTTGCCGCACTCCGCCGCCATGGCTGACAATTATTCAGTTTGAAATGTCTGCCCGTCATTCGATGTCGATAAACGAGCTTTCGGGCAGTTTTGGCTGCGACTTGGGTACGGTCAGGCAGAGTATGCCGTTTTCATACTTAGCCTTGATGTCGCCTCTGCTTACGTCCTGACCTACGTAGTAGCTTCTCGAGCAGCTCTCGCTTATCTCCTTTCTCAGGTAGCGTTTGCCGTCGCTCTCTTCCTTGCTTTCCTTCTTCGCGCTGACGGTAAGATATCCGTTTTCAAGCGAAACTTTTATGTTTTCCTTTTCGTAACCCGGCATTTCCACGTCGAGTTCGTAGTTTGTTTCAGTTTCCTTTATGTTGGTCTTGAGATCGCGCTGTTCGTCGTAGAATACGGGGCGGAAGAAGTCGTCGAATGCGTCGAACAAATCGTAACCGGACTGTCTTTTCTGTAAATAGTTTTTCATAATAAATCTCCTTATATGCTGAAAAATTCAACTTAAGGAGGAAGGCTTTCGTCTTCCTTCCGCGTTCACTATAATTATAAGTCGGTTTGGCTCGGTTAAAACATTCTCCGCGGTAAATATTTTAAAAAATAACCCACTCCGCGCCCGTGTGCGGCGCGTGGCTGGAGGAAACAGGAAAGATGGTGCGGGAGGGTACGCAGAGCATTGAGGTGACGCGGCGTGGAAGAAACCAGCGTGAGAGAATGGGCACGCAGGGCAAATGGCGTGCGAGAGAGTGAGGGCGCGGGAGGTAGTGTCACGAGGGTGTGGAAACGACTTGCGGACGGGTACGCGCCAATAAAAGCTGTCGGTGCGCTGTTGCTGACAGGTGCAGGCAAAGGGGCGGGCGGAGTTGTCGGGCTATGAGGTCTGCAGGGCGACGGCTGTGATAGCTGTCTGTCGGTATTCTGAAATTTTTTTAATTTTTAAACCCGTGCGCGCTCAATTATATGCGTCCGCATTATACACGTCCGCTGAAAATATCCGCGTCTGAACAATGTGCGCGCGCACGTGCAACACGCGCACGCGCAATAATTATTGTGCGCGCAGCGCGCACGCATGCGGGCGGGCGGAAAAAGCGCGGGTAAGTGCGGAAGAAAGACAAGAGGGCACTTAGGCGTGTAAGCTGCGGCGAGAGTGCGGGCGGAAGCGGGCGGTACGGGGAATAATTTGCGGTGACGACAGACGGCTAAAGGCGGCGGAAATAAAAAACAGTGGAGCGCGGACGCTTTAAAAGACAAAAAGTGCCGCGCCTCGGGCGGGTCGGCAGCTTGACTGTAAGTCGTCGGACGCCTGCGTGAAAGGACGGGAGGGGCAGGCAAAAGCGAGGCAAAATCGGAGAGGAACGGCGCAATCGGGAATGAAAAACGGGGCGCGCGGGCGACATATCGCCCGCGCGCCGCGAATGTAAGTAAAATCGGTAATAATGACATATATGATAATTTATTACACAAAATTGTGTTATAAACGCTCAAAAACTCTGTTATATAACATTTGCAAAAAGGTATAAGAAAATATTATACATAAAATCGGCAAAAAATTTGTGCTTAAAAATTGCTTTCCGGGCGGTTAAAAAGGCGGGAAAAAGTCAATATGTTGTGGTTGAAGGGCGCGGACGGCACTAATATTTCAGCCTCGGTCGTTTTTTGCGCAAAATGGAGCAAAAATACGCCGGAAATGCACTCAAATGCCGCAAAATGCTGCAAAAAATGCTGAAAAATCAGTTGACAGGCGGGCGGCGTTATTATATAATAGTCGAGCGTGTTGAAAAAAGTGCGTATGGGATGAGGCGTAAAGTTACTTCAATTTCCCCACAAAGCTACGGGAAAAGATAATTTACGCTGACAAATGTAGGGGCTGTGACCCCTGCGACTAACCGTGGCTTATTTACGATTACGCCATCTTTATGGCGTTTTTTGATGTAAAAAGCGCGATACACACGGATAAGTTGACCACGCGAGAAAGAAATTTATTTGTTAGTATAAAAGGAGTACACAATGGCAGGACAGAAAATCAGAATCAAACTTGTGGCATACGACCATGAACTCGTCGACCTCGCAGCTTCGAGGATAGTAGAGACGATGAAGAAGAGCGGCGCAAAGATTTCGGGACCCATTCCCCTTCCCACCGAGCGCGAAATAATCACCATTCTCCGCAGCCCCCACAAATACAAGGACAGCCGCGAACAGTTCGAACAGAGAACTTATAAGAGAATTATCGACATCTACACCCCCAACGCAAAGCTTTTGGACACCGTTCAGCTTCCCGCAGGCGTAGACATCAAAATCAAGTTATAAAAGTTCAAACCGATACTCTACGAGCCCGTGCCGACGGACTGAAAGCTTTCGCCCGGCGCAACTCGGGGTCGCGGTATCGCAGGAAATATCAATCGGAGGATCTTTAACATTATGATTAAAGCAATCATCGGTCGTAAAGCTGGCATGACCCAGATATTTACGGCAGACGGCAAGGTTATACCCGTAACCGTCATCGAGGCAGGTCCCTGCCCCGTCGTCCAGATCAAAACTGTAGAAAAAGACGGCTATGCCGCTCTGAAGGTCGGTTTTGACAAGACGAGCGAAAAGGCTTTGACCAAACCCCAGCTCGGTCAGTTCAAGAAGGCCGGCGTAGAACCCTGCAAGGTTCTTAAGGAATTCAGACTTGACGACCCCTCGGCTTACGCTGTAGGTTCGGAAATCAAGGCTGACGTGTTCGCGGCAGGCGACAGAGTGGATGTTCACGGCGTAACCAAAGGTCACGGCTATTCGGGCGTCATCAAGAGATGGAACCAGCACCGCCTCAAGGAAACCCACGGCGTAGGTCCCGTGCACAGAGAACCCGGTTCCATGGGCGCGAACAGCTCTCCCTCGAGAGTTTTCAAGAACAAGCACCTGGCAGGACAGTACGGTTGCGAAAACGTTACCGTTCAGAATCTTGAAGTGGTAAGAGTAGACGCAGAAAGAAACTGCATTCTCATCAAGGGTTCTGTTCCCGGACCCGACGGCAGCGTCGTTACCATCAACGATACCGTTAAATAAGGAGGACTTACGAAATGCCCAGCATTAAAGTATATAAAATGGACGGAACCGAAGCCGGCTCGATGAAACTGAGCGACAAGGTATTCGGAGCCGAATATAAGGAAGAACTCATTCATCAGGCAGTAGTCACGAGACTTGCCAACGAAAGACAGGGCACCAAGTCCACTCTTACCCGTACGGAAGTAAGAGGCGGCGGCAGAAAGCCCTGGCGTCAGAAGGGTACGGGCAATGCCCGTCAGGGTTCGATACGCGCTCCCCAGTGGATAAAGGGCGGCGTCGTGTTCGCTCCCAAGAGCAGAGACTTCTCTAAGGATATGAACAAGAAGGCAAAGGTTGCCGCACTCGTATCCGCGCTCTCCAAGAAGGTGGCAGACGGCGAACTCGTAGTCGTCGACAAGCTGACGGTAGCCGAAGGCAAGACCAAGGAAATGGCTGCATTCCAGAAGGCTCTCGGTCTGGACAAGACCGCGGTAGTCGTAATGGATACGGCTGACGAAAAGGTAATACTCGCCGCAAGAAACCTTGAAAACCTTTCCACTCTTCCCGTAGAACAGATTTCTACCTACGAAGTGGTTGCAAACGCAAAGGTCGTTCTCACCAAGGCGGCAGTCAAGAAGATAGAGGAGGTTTACGGAGAATAATGTTACCTCAGGACATCATTATAAGACCCCTTCTCACCGAAAAGGGTTACGACGGCATTGCAGACAAGAAGTACTCCTTCATCGTTGCAAAGTCGGCAAACAAGATAGAAATCAAACAGGCGGTTGAAAAGCTGTTCGGCGTCAAGGTCGAAAGCGTCAACACCGTGAACTGCAAAGGCAAGCTCAAGAGAATGGGCAGGACATCGGGCTACACCCCCGATTACAAGAAGGCAGTCGTTCAGCTCAAGGCTGACTCCAAGACGATTGAGTTCTTCGACTCGTTATCCTGACAGGAGGTTAGATAAATGGCAGTTAAAAGATATAAACCGACATCCCCTTCCCGCCGTTTCATGACGGTAAGCACCTATACGGAGCTGAGCGGGGATAAGCCCGAAAAGAGCCTTCTTCACGATAAGAGAAAAACGGGCGGCAGAAACAACACAGGTAAGATTACCGTGCGTCACATCGGCGGCGGCAACAGAACCAAATACAGAATTATAGATTTCAAGCGCAACAAGGACGGCATACCCGCAACGGTCAAGTCGATACAGTACGACCCCAACAGGTCGGCGCACATCGCGCTCCTCGCGTACGCTGACGGCGAAAAGAGATACATTCTCGCACCCGTCGGTCTGAACGTAGGCGACAAGGTAGTTTCGGGCGCAGGCGCAGACATCAAGGCGGGCAACGCGCTCGCGCTTGCCGACATCCCCGTAGGTACTGTGGTTCACGCAATCGAGCTCAAGCCCGGCAGAGGCGCGCAGATTGCGAGAGCGGCAGGCATCTCGGCGCAGATAATGGCAAAGGAAGGCGCATATGCAACCCTCAAGATGCCCTCGGGCGAAATGAGACTTGTAAGCGTCAGATGCAAAGCGACCGTCGGTCAGGTCGGCAACCTCGAACATGAAATCGTTCACCTCGGCAAGGCAGGCAAGACCCGTTACCTCGGCGTAAGACCTACCGTCCGCGGCTCGGTCATGAACCCCAACGACCACCCTCACGGCGGCGGCGAAGGCAAGTCCCCTGTCGGACACGCAGGTCCTATGACCCCTTGGGGCAAGCCCGCTCTCGGTTACAAGACGAGAAAGAAGAAGAATACTTCTTCCAAGTACATCTTAAAGAGAATCAACTGATAGAAGGAGAATAGAAAATGTCAAGAAGCGTTAAGAAAGGGCCTTACTACGAAGAAAGGCTTATGTCGAGAATAGAAGCGATGAACGCGTCGGGCGAAAAGAAAGTCGTCAAGACCTGGTCGCGCGCGACTACTATATTCCCCCAGATGGTTGGTCATACGATAGCCGTTTACGACGGAAGAAAGCACGTGCCCGTATACGTCACCGAAGACATGGTCGGCTGCAAACTCGGCGAGTTCGCACCCACCAGAACATTCAAGGGACATGCGGCAAAGACCGTCAAGAAGTAAGGAGAAATAAGTTATGGCAAGCAATATGAAGAAAAAGACGGAAAAGATTGCCGCAACAAAGGATAAACGTCCTTACGCAACGGCAAAATATATCAGAATTTCGCCCTACAAGGTAAGAACCGTACTTGCTCTCATCAGAGGCAAGAGCGTCGAAGAGGCAGCGGCAATTCTCACCTATTGCAACAAGGGCGGCAGCGATGAGGTCAAGAAGGTACTTCTCAGCGCGGCAGCAAACGCCGAACACAATTTCGGCATGGACAGAAGCGATCTGTTCGTGGCTGAAACGTTCGCGGACGGCGGTCCCCACCTCAAGAGAATGCAGCCCGTCTCCAAGGGTCGCGGTCACGCAATCCTCAAGAGAACGAGCCACATCACCGTAATACTCGACGCTAAGGAAATTTAAAGGAGAAGTTAAGCAATGGGACAGAAAGTTAATCCTCATGGTTTGAGAGTAGGCGTAATCTCGCCCTGGAGCACGCAGTGGTACGCAGATAAAAAGGACTTCGGCAAGCAGCTCAAGGAAGATAACGTCATCCGCAATTTCATAAAGAAGAAGTATTACGATGCGGCTATTTCGCGCATATCCATAGTCAGAGCGGCCAACAAGATAGAAGTTACCATCTACACGGGTCGTCCCGGCGTGCTCATCGGCAAAGCCGGTTCCGAAATAGACGTAATAAAGAAGAGCCTTGCAAAGCTCACCGGCGGCAAGGTAATCATCATCAACGTAAAGAAGATAGACAAGATAGATCAGGACGCACAGCTTGTTGCAGAGGCAGTCGCTTCGCAGCTCGAAAAGCGCGTATCCTACAGAAGGGCAATCAAGCAGCAGCTCTCCAAGGTTGCAAAGTCGGGCGTAAAGGGCGTTAAAATCGCAGTATCCGGTCGTCTCGACGGCAGAGAAATCGCAGGCAGCGAAAGCTACCACGAAGGTTCAATTCCCCTTCAGACGCTCAGAGCGGACATCGATTACGGCTTCGCCGAAGCTCACACCACGTTCGGCGTGCTCGGCGTTAAGTGCTGGATATACAAGGGCGAAGTGCTTTCCGGCTCTAAGAAACTGATTATATCGGACGGAGGCGAAGAGTAATATGTTAATTCCCAAGAGAGTAAAAAGAAGAATGCAGCACCGCGGCAGAATAAGAGGCAGAGCGCAGAAGGGCAACAAAATTGCCTACGGCGAATACGGTCTCGTTGCCCTGGAAGGCGGCAGAATTACCTCTAACCAGATAGAAGCCGCACGTATCGCAATGACGAGATTTATCAAGCGCGGCGGTCAGGTCTGGATAGATATATTCCCCCACAAACCTATAACGAAGCACCCCGCCGAATCCCGTATGGGTTCAGGTAAGGGCGCCGTCGAATACTGGGTAGCAATCGTCAAGCCCGACAGAGTAATGTTCGAAATGGCGGGCGTATCCGAAGACGTAGCGCGCGAGGCAATGCGCCTTGCGGCACACAAACTTCCCGTAAAGTGCAAATTTATAAAGAAAGAAGAAGGCGGTGAAGCAAATGAAGGCTAAGGAACTTGTTAATTTGACCGACGCAGAGCTCGAAGCAAAGCTCAGCGAGTTGAAGACGGAGCTTTTCAATTTACGTTTCCGCCACGCAAGCGGTCAGCTCGAAAACCCCATGCGCATCAACCTCGTCAAGAAGGACATCGCTAGGGTGAACACCGTAATCCGCGCAAGGCAGATAAATGGTTAAGGAGAAAGGTATGGAAAGAACTACGCTCAGGAAAGAAAGAGTAGGCTTGGTCGTTTCAGACAAGATGGATAAGACGGTAGTCGTAGCCATCACGGAAAAGAGCAAGCACCCCCTGTATAAAAAGACCATAACCAAGACGACGAAGTTCAAGGCGCACGACGAAGAAAACGCCTGCGGCGTCGGCGATACGGTCAGAATAGTTGAAACGAGAAAGCTCTCCAAGGACAAGAACTGGAGAGTGGCAGAAATCATCGAAAAGGCAAAATAATTCTTTCGACGGTTTCACGGCAAGGATACGTCTTATTTATGCCGTATGCGCGGGAGCGCGACCTCAGATATATACAGGTTGCGCAGCTCCCCAAGGTCCCGCGCGTACAGGGTAAGACAGCCGCAGCGCGGCAGGACGCGTCCCTATACCGCAATAAAGAGTTGTAAGTGACATAAAAGGAGAT
Organism: uncultured Clostridia bacterium; assembly: GCA_949290575.1. Lineage (GTDB taxonomy): Bacteria > Bacillota > Clostridia > Christensenellales > Borkfalkiaceae > Coproplasma. The sequence continues at coordinate 79,324 of CASESJ010000005.1, read as the reverse complement.
TTATATGATACAACCTCAGACGAGGCTCAAGGCCGCAGACAACAGCGGCGCAAAAGAGCTTATGTGCATAAAGGTGCTGGGCGGCTCGTTCAGAAAGACGGGCAACATCGGCGACGTAATCGTATGTTCCGTCAAGACTGCCACCCCCGGCGGCGCAGTCAAGAAGGGCGACGTGGTCAAAGCCGTAATCGTAAGAAGCACCAAGGGTATCCGCCGCAACGACGGTACTTATATCCGCTTTGACGACAACGCAGCCGTAATAATCGGTTCCAACCAGGAGCCCCGCGGCACGCGTATCTTTGGACCGATTGCAAGGGAACTTCGCGAGAAGAACTACATGAAAATAATTTCCCTCGCACCCGAGGTTCTTTAATCAGAGGAGAAGAGCTATGAACGTAAAATTGAATGATACTGTTTTGGTTATCACCGGTAAGGATGCGGGCAAGCAGGGCAAGGTAGTTGCCACTTCTCCCAAGAGCAACAAGGTGGTAGTAGAAGGCGTAAACCTTCAGAAGAAAGCAAAGAAAGCAAGAAGAGCAAACGAAACTTCGCAGATAATCGAAAAAGAGGGCGCAATCGATGCGTCCAACGTAATGGTAGTCTGCGACGCATGCTCCAAGCCCGTAAGAGTAAAGTACAGCGTCGAGGGCGGCAAGAAGGTAAGAGTATGCCCCAAGTGCGGCGCAGTGCTCGACAAGGCATATGCAGGCAAGAAGGGCGCGAAGGCTGCAGAAGTCAAGGAAGCACCTAAAAAGCGTACCCGTAAGCGCGCAGCCAAGAAGGCGGAAGAGACCGCCGAGGGCGAGGCTGAATAAGGAGGACCTGACAGAATATGGCACAGAAAGAATATATAAGCAGGGTCGCTCAGCAGTATGCTGAAGAAGCCGTACCCGCGCTCACCAAGAAATTCGGCTATAAGAACCCCATGGAAGTTCCCAAGCTGGTCAAGATAGTCATCAGCTCGGGTCTGGGCGACATCAAGGACAACGCAAAATCCATTCAGCTCGCAGTAAACGAAATCAAGCAGATTACCGGACAGCAGCCCATACTCACCAAGGCTAAGAAGTCGGTCGCAAACTTCAAAGTGCGCGAAGGCATGTCCGTCGGCATCAAAGTTACCCTGAGAGGCAAGATGATGTACGACTTCTACGATAAATTCGTATCCATCGCTCTTCCCAGAGTGCGCGACTTCCGCGGCGTATCCGCAGACAGCTTCGACGGCAAGGGCAACTACTGCATGGGCGTCAAGGAACAGCTCATCTTCCCCGAAATCCAGTACGACCAGGTTGAAAAAATCCGCGGCATGGATATATGCTTCGTAACTACGGCAAAGACCGACGAAGAAGCAAGAGAGCTTTTAAGGGCACTCGGTATGCCCTTCAAGAAGTAAGGAGAATTAACAATATGGCAAAGAAAGCAATGATAAACAAGCAGCAGAAGCCTGCCAAATTCTCGACGAGGGCGTACACCAGATGCTCCATCTGCGGAAGACCCCACGCCGTTCTGCGTAAATACGGAGTATGCCGTATCTGCTTCAGAAACCTTGCTTACAAGGGTGAAATTCCCGGCGTAAAGAAATCGAGCTGGTAAGAAAGGAGGACAGACAGATGACAGATCCCATCGCAGATATGCTCACGCGCATCAGAAACGCGCTTATGGTAAATAAAGAAACCGTTGAAGTGCCTTCGTCCAACATGAAGAAGGCAATCGCGGAAATCATGCTCAAAGAAGGTTACCTCTCGGACGTGAAACTCGTAGAGGACGGCTTCGGCGGCAAACTCGTGCTCACGCTCAAATATATCGGCAGAAAGCAGTCGGTTATCAACGGACTTAAGAGAATTTCCAAGCCCGGTCTCCGCAGCTATGCCGGCGTAGAGGATATGCCCAAGGTCATGGACGGTCTCGGCATTGCAATCATCTCTACCAACAAGGGCGTCATGACGGATAAGCAGGCAAAGGCTGCCAACGTAGGCGGCGAAGTGCTCTGCTACATCTGGTAAGGAGGTAATTTAGAATATGTCAAGAATAGGTAAATTACCCGTACAGCTCCCCGCAGGCGTAACGGTCACGTTCGCAAACGGACTTCTCACCGTCAAGGGCGGCAAGGGCACGCTTACACAGGAAGTAGTCGGCGACATCGACTTCAAGATTGAGGGCAACGAGGCACTCGTACTCAAGAAGAACGACAGCGCAGAGCTCGGCGCAAAGCACGGACTGTACCGCGCGCTGCTCCACAACATGGTTGTGGGCGTAACGCAGGGCTACACCAAGTCGCTCAAAGTCAACGGCGTCGGCTGGAAGGTCGCAAAGCAGGGCAACAAAGTAGTGCTCAACGTAGGTTTTTCTCATCCCGTAGAGGTTGCAGAGCCCGCAGGCATCACGCTCAGCTGCCCCAACCCCAACGAAATAGTTGTTGCAGGCATCGATAAGACCCTCGTAGGTCAGACGGCTGCAAACATCAGGTCGATAAGAACGCCCGAACCTTACCACGGCTACGGCATCGCTTACAGCGACGAAGTAATCGAGCGCAAGGAAGGCAAGACGGGCGGCAAGGGCAAGAAATAATTTCGGGTATGCGGCGTAGAGCCGCGGCTTAAACTTTGACCGCCGCGTTCACTCCGGACGCGGAAGGAAAGTTGCCCAATCCGAAGGACGCGCCGCCGCAAGCGGCGGATTGCTCATAATTTTAAGGAGATATCATGATAAGTAAAATCGATAAGAATAAGGAAAGACAGCGTCGTCACGTCAGAGTGCGCAAAAAGATATCGGGCACCGGCGAGACGCCCAGATTTAACGTCTATCGCAGCCTCAACCACATCTATGTTCAGGTAATCGACGACGTGAAGGGAGTAACCTTGTGCTCTGCATCCACCATGGAAAAGGGTATACAGGCGGAAATCAAGGATATGACCAAGACCGAAGCGGCAAAGGTCGTAGGCAAGAAAGCAGCCGAGCGCGCACTCGAAGCGGGCATCAAGGCAGTAGTTTTCGACAGAGGCGGCTACCTTTATACCGGCCGCGTACAGGCAGTAGCCGACGGCGCAAGAGAAGCCGGACTTAATTTCTAAGGAGCACAGGTATGGAAGAAAAGAAAGAAAGGACGCAGAGAAGAGATTCAAAACCCAGAAGAAGAGACGAGGATGACGGCTTCATCAAAAAGCTCATCCAGGTCAACAGGGTAACCAAGACCGTCAAGGGCGGACGCAACATGCGCTTTGCCGCGCTTGTAGTCGTCGGCGACGGCAAGGGTTCGGTAGGCTACGGCATGGGAAAGAGCAAAGAAGTTCCCGAAGCAATCGAAAAGGCTACCGCACAGGCCAAGCGCAACCTTACCAAGTGCAACCTTAAAGGTACATCCATCCCTCACACCGTAATCGGTGTATATGGCAGGGGCTCCGTGCTCATGATGCCCGCCGAACAGGGTACCGGCGTTATCGCAGGCGGTCCCGTTCGTGCCGTGATGGAAGCAGCAGGCGTTAAGGATATACGTACAAAATCCCACGGAACCAACAACCCCATCAACTGCGTAAAGGCAGCTGTCGCAGGTCTGGTTTCGCTCAAGGCTCCCGAAGACGTTGCAGCCGCACGCGGCAAGGCGTTAGAGGAAATTATAGGCTAAACGGAGGACGTTATGGTAAAGATTACGTTGATAAAGAGCGTATCCAACGAGAACAAGAGCGTAAAAGCTACCGTCGCTGCGTTGGGACTTAAAAAAATCCGTTCGACCAAGACCCTCGAGGCTACACCCGCTAATATGGGTCAGATAAAGAAGGTTGAATACCTTCTCAAGGTTGAAGAAGTTTAAGGAGAAGAGCAAAAATGAGAATAGATACATTACAGCCCGCAGAGGGCGCAACGACTTCTCCCAAGAGATTAGGCAGAGGCATAGGCTCGGGCAAGGGCAAGACGTCCGGCAAGGGTCACAAAGGTCAGTGGGCGCGTTCGGGCGGCGGCGTACGTCCCGGTTTCGAAGGCGGTCAGATGCCCCTCCACAGAAGAATCCCCAAGAGAGGTTTCCACAACAAGTGGGCAACGTCTTATTTGATTATCAATCTTTCGCAGCTTTCTTCCGTTCCCGCAGGCACGGTTGTTGACTATGACTACGTAGTCGCAAACTCGCTTGCAAAGAACGTCAAGAACAACGGCGGACTCAAAGTTCTCGGCAGCGGCGAAGTAACCGTCGCTCTCACGGTAAAAGCATCGGCATTCTCTGCATCCGCTAAGGAAGCAATCGAAAAGGCCGGCGGCACAGCCGAGATTGTTTAATTAAATTGACGCAGGCGCGATATTGCGCCGAAGGAGAGCCAATAAATGTTTGAAACAATAAAAAATTGTTTTAAAAACAAGGAAATACGCAAGAAAATCTGGATAACCCTCCTCATTCTGCTCGTATTCCGTCTGGGCTGCTACATCCCCGTCCCCGGCATGGACGCGGAGAGCTTTGCCGGTCAGATAAGCGACGTTTCGTTCCTCGAAATAATGTCCTCGATAACCGGCGGCTCGCTCGCAAACGCCACGCTGTTCGCGCTGGGCATCAGCCCCTATATTAACGCCTCCATTATTATTCAGCTTTTAAGCGTAGGCATTCCCTACCTCGAAAACCTCTCCAAACAGGGCGAAGAGGGCAGGAAAAAGATTGCTCAGATTACCAGATACGTTACGATAATCCTCGCAGTGCTTCAGGCAATCGGCATAATCGTAAACTTCGGCATTCAGGGCGACTCGATAGAGCTTCACCTGTTCGGCGAACAGGCGATAGGCACTACGGGCGCAAGCTGGGTAGCAGGCATATTCCTCACCGTCGTCTACACCGCGGGCGCAATGCTCGTTATGTGGCTGGGTGAAAGAATTACCGAATACGGCGTGTCGAACGGCATTTCGCTCATCATCTTCGCAGGTATCATCTCTACGGCGGGCACTCAGCTCGTATCCAAATTCACCGAAGCGTTCACGGGAACGCCCGCAGTTCTGTGGGAAGTGCTCGGTTTCGTGCTTCTGACGATTGTAGAGTTCACCGCAATCGTAGCGGTAGACCTGTCCGAAAGAAGAATTCCCGTTCAGTACGCCAAGCAGGTCAAAGGCAGAAAGATGTACGGCGGTCAGTCGTCCGTAATTCCCTTAAGAATTGCAGGCGGCGGCGTCATGCCCCTCATCTTCGCGTTCGCATTCATCAGCGTTCCCGCAATGCTTGCCAGCCTCTTCTGGCCGGGCAGCACCTTCGAAACGGGCGTTGCAGAGTGGTTCTCGGGTTCGTCGCCTTACTGGTACGGACAGCTCATCTATATGATAGTTCTGTGCGTGCTCATCTTCGCTTTCTCGTTCCTCTATGCGTCCATGCAGTTCAATGCCGAGGACGTATCCAGAACGATACAGCAGAACGGCGGCTTCATCCAGGGCATCCGCCCCGGCAGACCCACTGCGGACTACCTCAAGAGAATAAACGGCAGAATAACGCTGTTCGGCGCAATATATCTGTCGCTCGTCGCATTCGTGCCCTCAATCCTCGGCATAGTAGCCACCGCGCTCAGCTGGGGAACGGACCTGATAAGCGTATTCTCGACTACGGGTATCCTCATCGTCGTATCGGTCGCGCTCGAGCTCGACAAGCAGTTGCAGTCGCAGCTCATGATGAAGAACTACAAAGGCTTCCTCAAATAATAACACAAAAGGCGGCGTAAAATGAACATTGTTTTACTCGGCGCACCGGGCGCCGGCAAGGGTACGCAGGCAAAGCTCATCGAGGAAAAATATTCCCTCGCGCACGTTTCTACGGGCGACATATTCAGGGCTAACATCAAGGGGTGCACGCCGATAGGAGTAATAGCCAAGGGCTATATTGACCGCGGCGAGCTCGTCCCCGACGAGGTCACCTGCGAACTGGTAAAAGACAGGCTTGTGAACGGCGAAAACGGCAAGGGCTTCATGCTCGACGGTTTCCCCCGCAACATATTTCAGGCCGAGCAGCTCGACAGTTTCGCGCACGTAGACCTGTGCATAAACATCGACGTGGATAAGTCGCTGCTTATGGACAGAATATGCGGCAGAAGGATGTGTTCTTGCGGCGCGAGCTATCACGTATCCATGCTCAACGGCGCGACGACCTGCGCAAAGTGCGGCAGAGAGCTGTACAGGCGCGAGGACGACAACCCCGAGACGGTAGAGGCAAGACTGAACACTTACGCCACGCAGACCGCGCCCCTTACGGAATATTACAGGGCGCAGGGAAAGCTCTTCACGGTTGACGGCGGAGCGGGCACGCCCGACGAGATATTCGCCGTCATAGAAAGAGAGCTGGATAAATACATAAAATGATTAAGACAAAGAGCCCCGAAGAAATCGCGCTCATGCGCGAATCGTGCAGGATTGTCAAAGAGACGCTCGATTTCGTGGGCAGAAACATACGCGCAGGGATGACCACCAAGGACGTGGACGACATGGTTTACCGCTACATAACCTCGTGCGGAGCTTATCCGTCGTCGCTCGGTTACGGCGGCTTCCCCGCAAGCGCGTGCGTATCTGTCAACGAAGTTGTCGTTCACGGCATTCCCTCCGACAGAATAATAAGAGACGGCGACATCGTCAGCGTTGACATAACCGCCGAAAAGAACGGCTACAACGGCGACGCGGCGCGCACCTTCATGATAGGCGACGTCGACGAAGAGAAGAGACAGCTCGTAAAGGTCACGGAAGAGTGCTTTTTCAAGGCAATCGAAGGACTTAAGGCGGGCACGCCGCTCTACGACATAGGTTATGCGGTGCAGACGCACGCCGAGAGCCACGGCTACGGCGTCGTGCGCGCGCTGGTCGGACACGGCATCGGAAGAGACATGCACGAAGACCCGTCCGTTCCCAACTTCGGAAGGAAGGGCACGGGCATGCGCCTCAAGGCGGGCATGACGATATGCATCGAACCGATGATAAACGCGGGCACATACAAGGTAGTGTTCCATGACGACGGCTGGACGGTCACGACTATGGACGGCAAGCCCTCGGCGCACTACGAAAACACCGTGCTCATAACAGAGGACGGAGTGGAAATTCTTACCCTGTAAGGGTGTAAAATGAAAGTTAAGACTCCCCGAGAGGGCACAATTTGCGTGAGTACGCAGGGCAGGGACAAGGGCGCGACGTACGCGATAGTCGCAGTCGTTTCGCCGCAGTTCGTGCTCGTGGCGGACGGAAACCGCAAAAAGCTGAGTTGTCCCAAACGGAAAAATTTAAAGCACTTATATCTTTCGCCCCGCACGGCGGCGGAGTACGGTGCGGATATTTCAAACGGCAGTGCGGACGACTGCAGACTGGCTTACGCCATAAAGCAGTATCTGCAGAGTAAATAAAAAAGTCGGAGGAAAACAATTTGTCTAAGGACGATGTAATTGAAGCGGAAGGAAAGGTTATAGAGTGCCTTCCCAACGCCAACTTCAAAGTACAGCTTTCTAACGGTTACGTAATCACGGCATACATTTCCGGCAAGCTTCGCATGAACTATATCAGAATTATAGAAGGCGACACAGTCAAGCTCGAAATGAGTCCTTACGATCTGACCAAAGGCAGAATCACCTGGCGCAGCAAGGGTTAACCTTCCCGCCGGAAATCACAAAACAGGAGATTAATTATGAAAGTTAGACCTTCAGTAAAGCCCATGTGCGACAAGTGCAAAGTTATCAAAAGAAACGGCAAAGTTATGGTCATCTGTTCCAAGAACAAGAGCCACAAACAGCGTCAGGGTTAATTGAAAAAGTGCCTTTTGGCACGCGCAACTTTTTTACGTTTATAATGACAGAGCTGATTTCGCTTTAAAGCGGGATAGTGCCGTACTTTGTGCGACGGAACTCTTAATTATAAAAATAATTTCGGCGGCGCAGCGTGCGGTGCATTCCAGAATTTTTCCGCACAGCTGACCGCGCGGTTGACATAAGCAATATTTTTTAAAATCAAACGGAGGAAATAAATCGTTATGGCACGTATTGCCGGTGTAGATTTACCCAGAGAAAAGAGAATAGAAATAGGTTTAACCTACATTTACGGTATCGGTCTTACGACGAGCAAAAAGATACTCGCCGCAACCGGTATCAACCCCGACACGAGAGTTAAGGATCTCGACGAAACAGCAGTATCCAAGCTCCGTGAATATATTGACCACAATTACAGAGTTGAGGGCGAACTCCGCAGCGAAGTATCGCTCAACATAAAGCGCCTCATGGAAATAGGTTCGTACCGCGGCATCCGTCACAGAAAGGGTCTGCCCGTACGCGGCCAGTCCACCAAGAGAAACGCGAGAACCCGCAAGGGTCCCCGCCGCACGGTAGCCAAGAAGAAGGGCGCAAAGTAATAGGGAGGACTTAAAATGGCAGCAACTAAAAGAACTACAGTTTCCAGAAAGCGTAAAGAGCTCAAAAAGGTTGACAAAGGTCAGGTTCACATTCAGTCATCCTTCAACAATACTTTGGTAACCGTAACCGATATGCAGGGCAACGCACTCGCACAGTCGAGCGCAGGCGCACTCGGTTTCAAGGGTTCCAGAAAGGGCACGCCCTTCGCAGCGCAGATGGCATGCGAAACGGCTGTCAAAGCGGCTAAAGAACACGGACTTCGCTCTGTCGAAGTATATGTAAAGGGGCCCGGAGCGGGCAGAGAATCCGCAATCCGCGCAATCGCGGCATGCGAGGTAGAAATTTCGCTCATCAGCGACGTATCGCCCATTCCTCACAACGGTTGCAGACCCCCCAAGCGCAGAAGAGTATAATCGGAGGAGAAACAGAATATGGCAACTTATAGAGAAGCAAAATGCCGCCTTTGCAGAAGAGAAGGCGCAAAGCTCTTTTTGAAGGGCGATAAATGTTATAACGGCAAGTGCCCTTTTGAAAAACGTCCCGTAGCTCCCGGCACTCACGGTGCAGGCAGAAAGAAGGTTTCCGAATACGGTCAGCAGCTCCGCGAAAAGCAGAAGGTTAAGCGTATCTACGGCGTTCAGGAAGGACAGTTCAGAACATACTACGAAAAAGCAGACCGCATGAAGGGCATAACCGGTGAAAATATGCTCTCCCTCCTCGAAAGAAGACTTGATAACGTAGTCTACAGAATGGGTATATGCGTAAGCCGCGCACAGGCGCGTCAGCTCGTCAACCACGGGCACTTCACCGTCAACGGCAAGAAGGTCAACATTCCCTCTTACATCGTCAAGGCAGGCGACGTAGTCGCTGTAAAGGAGAGCAAAGCTTCCAACAAATTCTTCGAGGAAGTAAAGGCTTCCAAGGCTGCAAATCTTCCCAAGTGGCTCGAGTTCAACCCCGAAAAGCTTGAGGGCAAAGTTGTAGCTCTTCCTGTAAGAGAGGACATCGACAGCCAGATTGCCGAGCATATGATTGTCGAATTGTACTCCAAGTAATCACAATTTAAGTTAAGGAGGTAGTTTATGATCGAAATGGATATGCCCAAAATCGAAGTGGAAGAAAGCGAGGACCAGTCCTATTCCAGGATAGTCGTCGAACCTCTCGAAAAGGGCTTCGGTCTCACAATAGGCAACTGCTTAAGAAGAATACTCCTGTCTGCGCTTCCCGGCGCAGCCGCACAGGGCATCAGATTTCTCGATGGCTCGGTAAAGCACGAGTTTTCGGCAGTTGCGGGTGTTAAGGAGGACGTAACCGAGATTATCCTTAACTTAAAGTCGCTCGCAATCAAGACCAAGATACTCGACAAGGACTATGTAAAGGTAGTGCACCTCTACAAGGAAGGTCCCTGCGAGGTCAAGGCGAGCGATATATCGCAGGATGCCGAAATTGAAATAATCAACGGCGACCAGCACATATGCACCGTGGACGCGGGCGGCAAAATCGATATGGAAATAACCATCGGCCGCGGACGCGGATACAAGGGCGCGGACCATACCCGCACCGAACTTATCGACTATATTCCCATCGACTCCATATATACGCCCGTCAAGAAGGTCAACTACAACGTGGAAAACACGCGCGTAGGTCAGAACACCGACTACGACAAGCTTACGCTGGAGGTATGGACGAACGGAGCGTTCTCCGCAAAGGAAATCGTTTCGCTCGCGGCAAAAATCATGCAGGACCACATCTCGCTTTTCGTAGACCTCTCGGATACGATAAAGGATATGGACATACTCGTAAAGAACGAAGACGACCGCCAGCAGAAGATACTTGCTATGGCAATCGAGGATATGGATTTGTCCGTTCGTTCGTACAACTGCCTGAAGCGCGCCAACATTCACACGGTGGAAGATTTAACCAGAAAGACGGAAGACGAAATGCTCAAGGTGAGAAACCTCGGCAGAAAGTCTTTGGACGAAGTTATATTGAAGTTGCAGTCCTATGGTCTTTCATTATCAAACAAGGAGGACTAAAATATCATGCCCGGTAAATTAGGAAGAACGTCAGAACAGAGAAACGCAATGCTCAGGAACCAGGCTTCCGAGCTTCTGTGGTACGGCAAAATAACGACTACTCAGGCAAAGGCTAAAGAGCTCCAGCCCTACGTAGAAAAGATAATCACCAAAGCTATCAACACCTATGACCTCAACGAGGAAAAGGAAGTCGTAAAGACGGACGCAAAGGGTAAGGAAGTTACGGTAAAGGTTATCAAGGACAGCCCCAAAAAGCTCGCGGCACGCCGCGCCATCATGGCAAAGCTGCGCGACCTTCAGGAGGTCAAGGGCTTCAACGAAAAGAAGTCCGAGTTCAAGGCTCGTACCAAGGACGTAAAGCATCCCCTGATGGAAAAGCTGTTCAACGAAATAGCTCCCAAGTACGCTCAGCGCAAGGAAGAAGTAGGTCAGGGCGGCGGTTACACCCGCATCTATCTTCTCGGACAGCGTCGCGGCGACGGTGCCGAAGAAGCTATCATCGAGCTCGTTTAATAAGCAAAAAAGTCATAAAAAACGCCCTGCGCGGAAAATTTTCCGCGCAGGGCGATTGATTTTTGTGCTCTTCAGCCGACGGCGCGGGCAAGTGCATGTTTTCGTCTTAATTTTTTCGCGCGCGGCGGGTATTGCCGCCGCGCGCAAATCCGTGCGCGCGTAAAGGCGGCTTTGTCCGTGCGCCCGCCGCATAATTGTGTGCAATTATGCGGCGGGCGCGAATAAGAATGTAAAAATTTTCCGATAATAATTGTATGAAGAGCAAACATAAAAACAAATTCACGGATATTGCCGAAGAGACCGTGAGCGCGAACGAGTTTACGGGCGCGCTGCAACACATTTCCACCGACGAAGAGGAGATAAAGCGTTTTCACGCACAGTACAACAAGGACTGAAAATAAAGGGGCTGTGCGGGGGGGGGGGGTTGTTTTTTGCAAACCCCCGCCGCACTCATTTTATTGATACACCCCGACATATGCTTTTGTCATTCTGCATGGTTAGTCAGTTTAATGCCCGTCGTCGCCCTCGTAAAGAGCCGTCAGTCGGTCGTATACAAACTGTTCTGCCTGCCTTATCCGTTTTGTATATCTCGCCAGCATAATAAACAGCACTGCGAGCGTTATTATCATGCCTGCAAATGCCGCAAAGCCCGTTATCCCGCCTATATGTCCGCCCCAACCGCCTTTGGAGTAGTCTGCCGTGCTTATGCCGACAATAAGCCCTGCAAGCGTACAGCCGCAAAATATCGCAATTCCCGTTATGTTTCCCGTGCGGTGATAGCGGCAGTATTCGTCCTGCAACTGTCTGCGGGTCTGGTCGAGGGGACTGTCTGTCAGTCTGGTCAGGTTTGCACGCAGTATATCCGACCTCTTCGCATTGGCATACAGCGCGCACACAACCCACACGCCCAGCGCGACAAACGCCGGAGGCAGAGCCACCCACATGGCTTTTTCTCCCAGATATGGGGTAAGAACTGCTGCCGATACCATGCTCAGAGCCAATGCAGTAAAGAATGCGAAGAAGTACACTTTTGCCGATAATCTGTAAAGTCTGTCAACGGCGTCCTTGTCGGCGGGGTCGACAAGAAACCAGTTTTCGCGGTTGCCTCTCATTACAAAGACCCGCTGTTGACTATGGGCTGGGCGTCCTTATTGCCGCACAGCACGACGAGCAGGTTGGATACCATAGCCGCCTTTCTCTCGTCGTCGAGCTCGCAGACTTTGTTGTCCGAAAGCTTTTTGAGTGCCATATCCACCATAGAAACTGCGCCGTCCACAATCTTCTGCCTTGCGGCTATGATTGCCGCCGCCTGCTGTCTCTGCAGCATTGCCGCGGCTATTTCGGGCGCGTATGCAAGGTTGGATATGCGCGCCTCGAGTATCTCAAGTCCCGCCATATCCACGCGCTCCTGAAGTTCCGCCTTTAATATGTTTGCAATCTCCTGCGAAGAGCCGCGCAGCGACTTTTCGTCGCCGCTGTCCGAGACGTCGTAGGGGTACTGCCTCGCGACCTGTCTTATCGCGCTGTCCGTCTGCGTGGCAATGTATGTAGAGTAATTTTCAACGGCAAAGACCGCCTTTGCGGTGTCGACTATGCGCCAGATGACGACTACGCCTATCTCAATGGGATTGCCCTCTTCGTCGTTGACCTTCTGCTTTTCGTTGTTCAAAGTCATAGCCTTGAGGCTGAGTTTCTTTCTGCCGACAAATCCCGAAGAGGAGAGCGTATTCACGGGGCTGACCGCAGTGCAGAGGGGGTTGACGAAGAAAAAGCCGTCCTCCTTGAGCGTGCCGTAATACTTGCCGAAGAAGGTTAAGACAATCGCCTCGTTGGGCGCAATTATTTTAAATCCCGAACAGCATACCGAGCATATTATGAACAGCACCATGCCTGCAAGCAGCAGACCTATATATGCCAGATTATCGGTGGAAGTCAGCAAGACCATGCCGAGCGCGGCAACGGCGAAGGACGCCGCGAACGCGAGTATCATCACAATGAGCGCGAGCCAGCCGTTTATGCCCTTTACGCGCTTTTCCGTAACTTCGTTTTTCATTATAAATCTCCTTTGATATCCGTCAGATATCATGCTTATTATATGTGAAGAGGGCGCGGCTGTCAAGGGCAAAAAATTTGCATAAAACGCAGGGCGGTGGTATAATATCGGCATGAAACTTGAATTTGAACTCGTGCCCGACGGCTGCTGGTATTCCAATCTGCGTTCGCTCCTGCCGCCCGGCGGTTGGGACATAATAAGAAAGAAGGCATATGCCCGCGCGGGCGGAAGGTGCATGATATGCGGCGCGGAGGTACGGCTCGAGGCGCACGAGAGGTGGTCTTACGACGAGCGCAACGCCGTACAGAAACTCGAGGACGTCATTGCCGTATGCCGCAAGTGTCACGCCGTCATACACATAGGCAGAACACAGCTTACGGGCGGCGAGCGGGAGGCGGAGGCGCACTTTATGAAGGTCAACGGCTGCAGCTATGCCGACTACAGACGGGCTCTCGGCGAGGCGAACGAGGCTCATAGGCGCAGAAACAGGGTAGGCGAGTGGAAACTGGATTTGTCGGTATTGAAAGAACTTCTCTGAAAGAGCGGCTGTCGGATACGAAAAAGGGCGCACTTGAGGGAGAAAATTTTAAAAACTTAAAAATAAAGCTTAAAAGAGGGCAAAACGAGTTGACAATACGCTTTAAGGCATTTATAATATCAACGTAAAAATTAATTTACGCCGCAGACAGCAAGTGGAAAATTTCCTTAATTTCTTGCCGAGGTAGTAAGAACAAAGTCATAAGTGTGATATTTTGTCCTTGTACCTTTGCGGTGCAAGGATTTTTAATTGCAAAATAAAACGGGAGGTAAATAATTTGTCAGCTAACTTTGAAGCAAAGAAAGTAGTTGTTCAGGAAATCGTCGAAAAGATTAAGGCTTCCAAGTCCGTAGTTTTCGTTGATTACAACGGTCTCACCGTTGCAGAAGTTTCCGAACTGCGCAACAAGTGCAAGAAGGCTAACTGCGAATACAAGGTATACAAAAATACTCTTGTGCGCAAGGCATTCAACGAACTCGGCTACGATATGTTCGATGCAGACCTCAACGGTCCCACGGCAATCGCATTCGGCGCAGACGAAACGGGCGCGGCAAAGGCTATGGTAGCCGCAGCGAAAGATTACGAAAACAAAGTCGTCTTGAAGAGCGCGTTCGTGGATAACTCGTATGTAGACAAAGCGGGCGTAACAGCACTTGCAACGATGCCTTCGAAAGAAGAACTCATCGCAAAGATGCTCGGCTCGATGCAGGCTCCTGTGTCAAACTTCGCGGGTGTACTTTCCAACCTTATGTCGGGAATTGTCCGCGTACTCAACGGTATTGCACAGAGCAAAGAAGCTTAAGTTTTTATTTAAGCAGAACTATCGGGCGGGCGTCCGGCCTGAAACAGGATACGCACAATAAATTAAAAAATTTTTCAGGAGATTATAAAAATGGCAGACGTAAAGAAATTTATCGAAGAAATCAAATCTATGACCGTTCTCGAACTCAACGAGCTCGTTAAAGCACTTGAAGAAGAATTCGGCGTAAGCGCAGCAGCTCCCGTAGCAGTAGCAGCTGCACCCGCAGCAGGCGCTGCAGCAGCAGCTCCCGCAGCTGAAGAAAAGACTGAATTCAACATCGTTCTCAAGGATGCAGGCGCAAAGAAGATCGACGTTATCAAGGTTGTTCGCGCATTCACCGGTCTCGGACTTGTTGAAGCTAAGCAGGCAGTTGAAAAGGGCGGCGTTCTCAAGGAGAATGTTGCTAAGGAAGAAGCAGACAAAATCGTCGCTGACCTCAAGGCTGCAGGCGCAACCGCAGTTGCTGAATAATTTACAAAAAACCCGTTTGAAAATGCGCGCAGGTTGTCCTGCGCGCATTTTATTTTGCCGCAGATTTTCTAATAACCTGCGTAGAGATATGTTCTTTCAAGGTGAAAAGGGTATGATAAATATGCAATGCCGCGCAAAAACGCTTGACTGTTAATGTGTAAACTTGTAAAATTAAAAGGCAAACGTTTAAAAGGATTATTGTATGAAAAAGTTTATAAAGCGCGCTGCCGCAATGGCTGCGCTGGCAGCGGTAGCCGTGGCTGTGCCCATGATGTCGGGCTGCACCTCGAGCCATCCCGAAGCCCTCGTTACAATAGAATTCAACGGTAACACTTACGAACTCAAGTATAAGTTGTACCGCAATATGTATCCCCAGACTGTACAGCACTTCATCGAGCTTGCAGACGCAGGATTTTACAACAATACCATCATTCACGACTACCAGTCCAGCTACTGGTACGGCGGCGGATATACCTGCAACGACGCAGATTATTCGGGCGATTATGCCTCCGACTTCGAGGAAGGCGAAGGCGCGATGAGGGAGTATTTCGAGGCTAACTCCAAGGAGAAGCAGTACTATGACCTCTTCGCGACGGGCAAGCTTACCCCCTCGGTATACCGCGACTATCTCGACGGCAAGTACCGCGACGCTCTTCCCACCGTAATCGGCGAAGTGGGCGAAACTCACGAAATCGAGAACGGCGCATTAAAGGGTTCGTACGGCGCGCTCAGAATGTTCTATTCGGATAAGGACCTCGAGAACAGCGACGTAATCTATCTCGACAAGGACGGCAACGACATGCCCATCCTCGCAGAGTACGGTCAGCACAGCGCGACCAGTCTGTTCTCCATACAGGTAAGCTCTTCGACCGACGCGGACAGCAACTACTGCATCTTCGGTCAGCTCACCGACACCGCGCCCCTCTCCGATCTGCAGAGCGACATAACCAGCTACAAGGCGGGCGTGTCCGAATTCACCCTCACGGTCGACAACGTAGAAATAGACCTCTACGACCAGATTATAGGCGACAGATACACCAACTACGACAGCTTTACGGTGACGAGCATACCCATAAGAATTGTCTCCGTAAAAATCACGAAATACTGATAATAGCCCGAGCCCCGCTTATGCGGGGCTTTATTTTTTGAGCGAAGGCGAGGCTCAGGGCGTGCCTGCGGCGCAGAGCGGGACATATGCATTTATGACGGGGTTACTTTAATAAAAGAAGGCGCGCCGCGGAAAATTTTCCGCGGCGCGCCGTTTTTTTACTGCTGTTTGTCTTCCAACTTGCTGTCGATATACTGTTCGGCTTTCTGCATGAGCTCTTCCTGATTTTTCTTTACGAGAGAGCGCAGTTTGCAGTTGTTTGCGACGAGCAGTGCGCCGCCCGCCATGCCTAACGCCAGACCCAAAACAAATTTTTCCATAGTACTCCTTCGGGCGTATGCGCCCGTAATAAGTATGAGCGGAGGGGGAGAGGGATATTACTGTAAATTTTTTACTTGCAGTCTTAAAAGTCTGTTCTCGTCGCTCAGTTTGCGCACTATCGCGGTCAGACGTTCGTTTTCCGCCTTTAAAGACTGAGTAAGTTTGTCATACAGGTCGTTGATTTTTTCCTCTATGCGCTTCTGTCCCTCGGGCGAGTACTCCATTCCGCACTCTTTCATAATTCGCTCTATCCTCTCGGGCTGTTTGGAGAGCACGTTGCGGTACTTGTTCTGATACCTTAGCATCAGCCTGTCGTCGCCGCCCGCAAGGTTCAATACTGCACGTCTGACCGAGAGCCCCTTGCTCTTTTCGCGCAGTATGGCGCGCAGAATTTTATCCGTCTCCTCCTCGGTGAAGGGAGTAATGCTTTCGGCTCTGAGCTCCGTGCCCTCGAGCAGCATTCTGACCTCTTCGTCGTCAGAATGCTTTAAAAGAGCGTAGTAATAGTTGCGTACGCTGCCCTTGGCTCTGCCCGTGTCGCGTGCGTATTCCTCGAATATGCGCGTCAGCGTCTTGCCCTTGATTTTGCCCTCGCATACGTATTTTACAAGGCTACCCGCCTCTTCCTTGGTGTATCCGTTGATTTTGTTCATAGCAACCTCCTTGCAGGGCAGGTTATTGACATAAAATTTTGTACTTATACATTTTATAATAGTATGACTTTATATTTTCTGAGCCCCGTGCCCGCCGCTCTGCGGTTGAACGGACAATATGTCGGCGTCATCGACTGTTTCGAGCGGAAAGTTGAAATTCAGGGCGACGTCTTTGCCGAAATAACTCCGTCGGACGGTGGATTGCCGCTCTGCTTTATTATAGATGCCGACTTTTTCAGATCGCCGCCCGCATCTGCCGACGTCTATCTCATAGGCGACGACGCGCTGATAAAGCTGCGTGCATACCGTTCGTCCGACGCCGCACTGCGCGTCATAGCGCAGGCAAGGACGGAGGAGTGTCTGTTCACGCTCTATTCGCAGGGCGGCTTGTTCGTCAGCTGCGACGGGCGCGATTTCTCCATAACCGAGCTCGACCGTTCGTTCTGCGAGGCGCGGTTTGAAAGGCAGGGCGTCGGCGGCGTGAGCGTCATGTGTCTCTTTGCCGAGGGCGCGCTCGCTATATTTACCGAGAGCGGAAAACTTGTGTTCCGAAACGCCGTAAAGAGCTATTCGTGCGGGGATATGCTCGGGGTAACTATAGAATTTCCCACATGCGCGGACTGCGAAGGGGAGTGCAGCTTTTCGTTCGACGGCGAAAGTTTTACCCTCGTGTCGGGCACAACGCGCGAAAGGCGGGAGGTTCGGAACGAACTTCTGCACTTCGCCTTTTTCGAAAGCGTGCTCGTTCGCGGCGACAGCGCGCGGTATCTCAGCGACGAGCTCGCCCCCGAGGCGGGCAAGCTTTCCGGCTACCTCGGCGAGTTCGTCGACGTACTCGTTCCGCCGCAAAAGTTTTATGCCGCCCGCAATGAAAAGCGCGCGGCGGGGCTGGTGTATCCCTTGGGCAGAAATCTCTTCAGAGTAAAGTTCTATGCCGCCGACGTCGAAGGGGGAAAAGTGGTCAATATCCGTGAAATACCCTATCCTTGACGTCCGCGAAAAACAGCCGCCCATAAATGCGGTCGGCATATACGTATTCAGCGCGCCCCGCAGTCCGCGGGGCGCGCTGAATATTGAAATCAGTTCCTCCGACAAGACACTCTTCGGACTGACCCCGCGCCCGCAGCCGCGGGCGCGTTCTCGTTCGGAAGCAGGGGCGTAAGCTTTTAGCTGTGATTTGTCAACAGAAAGTATCTTCAGTTTGCGCGGCGCGCGGCAAAAAAATTGCCGCGCGCCGTAAAATTGTTTACAGTTGACTTGACAGGTGTAAAGTTTTACTGTAAAATTATTACAACAAGAGCCCTTCGGGGCAGAGGAAGAATTTTAATGATAAAGCTTGCAAAAAAATACGATGTGATAATAGTCGGCACGGGCGTGGCGGGGCTCAACTGCGCGCTCAACATAACGCCTGACAAAAATGTGCTCGTCATCTGCAAGGAGACGCCCGACAAGTCGGACAGCTATCTTGCGCAGGGCGGCATATGCAGGTTGCCCGAAGAGGGCGACTATGCCAGCTACTTCGAGGACACCATGCGCGCGGGGCATTACGAAAACAATCCCGAGGCGGTGGAGGCGATGATACGCGGCTCGCAGGAGGTTATAAACGATCTGATATGCTACGGCGTAGATTTTGCGCGCGAGGAGGACGGGTCGCTCGCCTACACCAAGGAGGGCGGACATTCCCGACCGAGAATATGCTTTCACGAGGACACTACGGGCAGGGAAATAACCTCGAAACTCATGAAAGTTGCGCGCTCGCGCAGGAACATTCTCATAGTGCCCTATGTTACCATGCTCGACATAATCACCGACGGCGAGCAGTGCTACGGCATAGTGGCGAGGGACGGCAAAAACGGCAGGCTTTATAAGCTGTTCGCCGACTACACCGTGCTCGCGAGCGGCGGCATAGGCGGAGTGTTCGAGAACTCTACAAACTTCCGCATACTCACGGGCGACGCGCTGGCGATATGCCTTAAGCACGGCATTGCCGTAGACCATATAAACTATATTCAGATACACCCCACAACGCTCTATTCCAAGAAGAAGGGCAGAAGATTTTTAATCTCAGAGAGCGTGCGCGGCGAGGGCGCGGTGTTGCTCGACAAGAATTTTCAAAGGTTCACGGACGAGCTCAAGCCCCGCGACATAGTCACCGCCGAAATACGCAAACAGATGGAAAAGGACGGCACTGACCACGTCTGGCTGGATATGCGCCCCATACCGAGGGAAGAGGTCATAAGTCACTTCCCCGGCATAGTGCAGCACTGCCTCAACGAGGGCTATGACGTCTTCCGCGAGTGCATACCCGTAGTGCCCTCGCAGCACTACTTCATGGGCGGCATACGCAGCGATACGAAGGGCGCGACGACAATGCCCCGTCTGTATGCCGTGGGGGAGACGTGCTGCAACGGCGTGCACGGCAAGAACCGCCTTGCGTCCAATTCGCTTTTAGAGAGCCTGCTCTTTGCAAAGCGCGCGGCGCAGGACATCGACATGAACTATTCGCCCATCGACCGCGAAAGGGCGATTGCCGCAAAGAACGCGCTCAACGTCGCGGAATACACCAATTCGGCAAAACTTTTAAAGAGTTACAGACAGATAGTGCTCGACGCTATCGAAGAAGAGAATAAAAAATGCGCCGCGCAGGCGCAGGCAAAAGGAGAGAGCAATGAATAATCCCATAACCAACGCCGTCAACGGCGACGCACTCATAAAATCAGCCCTCGCGGAGGACATCACCAGCGAGGACGTAACCACCAACGCGGTAATGCGCGAGGCGGTACATGGCGAAGTACAGCTCATATGCAAGCAGGACGGCGTAATCTGCGGTCTGTATGTCTTTGCGCGCACTTTCGAACTGCTCGACGCGGCGACTAAGTGCGAATTTTTCGTCAAGGAGGGCGACGAAGTAAAGAAGGGTCAGCTCCTCGGCAAGGTGACGGGCGACATACGCGTCCTTCTGTCGGGCGAGCGCACCGCGCTCAACTATCTTCAGAGAATGAGCGGCATTGCCACCTACACGAGGAAGATGGCAGACCTGCTTGCGGGCAGCAAGACCAAGCTTCTCGATACCCGCAAGACTACGCCAAACATGCGCATATTCGAAAAGTACGCCGTCAAGGTGGGCGGGGGCTGCAATCACCGCTACAATCTTTCGGACGGCATTCTCTTGAAGGACAACCACATAGGCGCGGCGGGCAGCGTGAAGAGGGCAATAGAGCTCGCCAAGGAGTACGCGCCCTTCGTCAGGAAGATTGAGGTGGAGGTTGAAAACCTCGATATGTGCCGCGAGGCGGTCGAGGCGGGCGCGGACATAATAATGCTCGACAACATGACCCCCGCACAGATGAAGGAGGCGGTAAAGCTCATAGACGGCAGAGCGCAGACCGAATGCAGCGGCAACGTCACCAAGGACAATATCAGAGATATTATAGATACGGGCGTGGACTTCGTGTCTTCGGGCGCGCTGACGCACTCTGCGCCCATACTCGACTTGTCGCTCAAAAATCTCCGCCCGCTGGAGGGTTAAATGAAAGCGGCAGAGAGGCGCAACGAAATTTTAAGCCTTTTGGGCAACACGTCGTCCGCAATACCTGCGGGCATGCTGTCGGATAAATTCGGCGTATCCCGTCAGGTAATCGTGCAGGATATAGCCATACTCCGCGCCAACGGCTACGACGTCATATCCACCAACCGCGGCTATGTGCTGGGCGGCGGAGTGCGCGCCGAGCGCGTATTCAAGTGCAGACACACCTTAGGTCAGCTCGTAGAGGAGGCGGAACTCATAATTTCTCTCGGCGGCAGGGTGGAGGACATCTTCGTCAATCACAGGGTCTACGGCAGAATAGCCGCCCGCCTCGACCTCGTCACGCATACCCACGCCGAAGAGCTGTATCGTTCGCTCGTTTCGGGAGCGTCAAAGCCCCTGATGAGCGTTACTGACGGCTATCACTACCACACGGTGTCCGCCGACAGCGAAGAGACGCTCGACGGCATAGAGCGCGCTCTGCGCGGCAAAGGCTTTTTAATAGAAATCTGATTTTCAAAATCCGACGGCGGATAAAATTTTTGACAGTGCTTTCGCCGCCCCGACTTAAAGGTTTAAGTCGGGGCGGCTTTTTTGTTTTTTGGCGCAGAAATGCGTTGGCGCAGGCGCGTTTCGGGCGATGGCGGAGCATGTCGCAATTTGTCGGTTTTTAATTTTTAAAATATGCTCAAAATACTTTACAAACAAACAAGTCTGTGATATCATATTGTTATAATTTTTCATTATTTTTTAGCGATTAACACCGAGCGGCGAAAGACGGGGGGGGGAAGGCGATTAAAACCGACAAAAACCCCTTCGGTCCGCACTCATAAAGCTCTTAAGGCGGGCATCTTTTAATCAGGACAGGTACAGCGCATAAACGCTGCCGTAATATAAAACTTTCAGGGAGACAAATAATGAAGAAAAGAACTTTACTCATCTTTTTGCTCGCAGCGGTATCTACTCTTACCGTTGCATCGGCAGGCGTAATTTCCGGTTGCGCAAATCCAGATGACGATACCGAGCAGACGCAGACCACTACATACACCGTAACTTTCAACTCTAACGGTGGTTCGGCTGTCGAAGCAAAGACCGTAAAAGATGGCGAGAAGGTAACAAAGCCCGCAAACCCCACCAATACCGATACTACAAAGACGTTCGGCGGCTGGTACACCGACGCGGCATGCACGCAGGCGTTTGATTTCAATACGCCCATCACCGCAAACATAACTCTTTACGCAAAGTGGAATACGCAGAGCCAGGCAGTTACGGAATACACCGTAACGTTCAACTCCATGGGCGGCTCTGCCGTTGACCCCGCAACCGTTGAAGAGGGCGATGCCGTGGCAAGACCCGCAGACCCCACCAATACCGACACGACAAAGACGTTCGGCGGCTGGTATACGGACGAAGCGTGCACACAGGCATATGACTTCTCAACTCCCGTAACAGGCAACATCACGCTGTACGCAAAGTGGAATACTCAGAGCGAAGTAGAGTACGAAAATGTAACGACAGTACTTGGTGCAGCTGCTGTGGCAGCCGCACCTGTCGGCTCTGACGGCAAGTTCGCAGTTGACACTACTATAGGCAAATTCACGTTCGGTCAGGGTACCAAGCCCGAAGATGCAGGCGCGACAATAAATACGCAGGGCAAGGATATAACCATTGTCCTCGGCGGCAAGACCAACTCTATTTCCTTCACGGCTGAAGGCGCTTCGACCAAAGGCGATACCGAAATTACTCTTATTTCGGTTGGTACGGACGGCAGCGAAACGGTTGTAAAAGCACTTGGTTCGGTTGCAAATAAGGTTTCCGGCAACTTTGCTTACGGCAAGGGCGAGGGTGAGAGCATGCCCGCAGGTACATATATAATAAGAACTTCCATATCTGCAAGAGTGACTAATCTTACTGTTGTGGAAGAGCTTGCAAAATCTGAAGCTACGGGTATAACCGTAAGCGGTGCGGCTACCAAGTTCCTTTCCGGCAGAAGCTTCGAAACGACCGGTCTCAATGTAACGCTCAACTATGCTAACGGCAGAAAGGATGCAATTACTTCCGGCTATCAGGTGGACAGCTCCGCTGTAAATATGAGCACGTCCGGCAAATATACCGTAACCGTTTCGTATACTCCCGACGGCGCAACTACGCCTTTCACGACAAATTATGAAGTAGTCGTATATGCGGTTGACAGCCTTGAACTTTCCGACTATTCGCTCGGCACGGGCAGAATAACCCTTCCCGTACAGAAGCTCTTCAAAGTGGGCGACACGTTCAATTCCGATAACCTCGCTGTACAGGCAGTCTGCACTGCAACGGGCGTTGAAGGTGAGGAAGTATTCATTCTCAACAGCACAGAATATTCCGTATCTTCGGCAGACACAGCAACTGCAGGAGCTAAGACGGTTACCGTCTCCGCATCCGGCAAGAGCGCAACCTATACCGTAAACGTAGTTGACCTCTCGGCTGCAAGCAAGACGACCGTCAAGGTTGACGCTGCAGGCACCGTAGGAGTAACCGACGGCGTGCTTACAGTCAAGACAATCAACGATGCAATTCAGGCATTCAAGCTCATGGGCACGGCGGACGGACTTACCAAGACGATAAACGTTGCCGCAGGCACTTATGAAGAAAAGGTAGAAATCGATATACCCAACGTCAGGCTCATCGGCGCAGGCGCGGCTACGACTACTATAGTATTCGACGCTCTCGCAGGTCTGCTCGACCCCAGCGGTTCAATGGTATATTCGACTGACGGCTCTGCAACGGTTTCCATCCGCGAAAGCGCAGAAGGTTTCTATGCAGAGGGCATAACCTTCAAGAACTATTACAACACCAACGCGCTCTATCAGGAGTCGCTCACTCTTGTAGAGAAAGATACTCAGGCAGTTGCTTGCCTCGTTCAGGCAGATAAGTCCTACTTCAAGAACTGCAACTTCACGTCCTATCACGATACGCTGTATGCCATGACGGGTCGTCAGGTATACGAAAACTGCAATATCGAAGGCAGAACGGACTACATCTTCGGTTACAACGCAACCTGCTACTTCACGGGCTGCACGCTTACAACTATCGGCGCAGATGATCCCAAGAACGGCGGCTACATTGTGGCAACCAAGGGTATAGATAACGGCGGCGACGATGTCAAGTATGGTTACATCTTCGATAACTGCACGCTTACGGCTGACGAGCACGTAACGGCAGGCACCGTATCCCTTGCACGCGGCTGGGATGTATATATGACTGTTGCATTCATCGAGTGCAATATCTCCGATGCTTACTCGCTCGAAGCTTACGGCAACACGGAAAGCGTAAAGAACGACCGTTACACCAAGATGAACGCCGCTCCCGACGCAACCAAGCTGTTCGAATACGGCAATACCGGCGCAGGCGCACTTACGGACGAAATTCTTGCAACGGCAGACGCAACCACGGGTGTAATTGCCAATATGTGCACGGTTATGAACGATGCTCAGGCAACCGAATACACCACTCTTGCAACCATCTTCGGCGCAACCAACGGCAATATGACCTATGCAGACGCATGGGACGGCACTCCCGTTCAGGTGGCTACAATCACGATTAAACTTGCAGACGATACAGTCGTAGGCACGGCATATGGTTATGTCGGCGGAAAGATTACCGTTTCCGAACTTAAGGCTGCTGTCGACGATACCGAGCTGGGCGGCAAAGTGATCGAAGGTTTTGCAACAACTGCGGGCGGTACAGCGGTTGATGTAAGTACGCTTACTCTCACAGCAGAAACAACGCTGTATGCTGTTCTCGGCGATGCAGGTTCAGCAACCGTTGATCCTGTAACTATTTCTTTCACTGGTGCGGTAATTTCCACAAACGCAACAACGAGTACACCCGTAGTGTTTGATCCTACAAACAATAAAACACCTAAGATATCTGGTGATTACTACATTTTCGACAGTACGGGTACTAAGACACTTGTAAGCATAGGCGGTAGCCAGCAGTGGAAACAGGGTAGTGATTATATACAGGGTGACGGTAAAGATCGTGAACTTAAGATTGATCTTACCGGTGCTGAATATGCAGGCAAATCTGTAAAGATTACTGTTAAGGCTGGTGGTAAGGATACAACAGTTACGCTTGGCGTAAGCGGCGACAGCAGTCAGACACATACATTCGCTAATGGCAGTGGCTCGTATCCTGAAGAAACAGTCGTATTTAACGTTGATGGAGGTTCTGTTGTAACGCTTACCAACACTATACAGGCTGTGCGTTTCTATAGCGTAACTATCGAAGTTGTCTGATTAAAACAGATAACTAATACCACATAAAATAAAGCGGCGTCCGCGTATGCGGACGCCGTCTTATTTTGTGCATTGCAATATGATAAAAAGTATATTATAATATATTCGGTGAGCAGTATGGAAAAACTTTCAAAGTGCGGAAAAATTATAGTTGCCGTCTGGGCGATTGCGCTCTCGGCGGTTATAGTAATAGCGATTATTGCGTTTGCCGTCCGCCCGCAGAGCGAGGCGGATAAGCGTCCCTTCGGCGTGTGGTGGTGGGATAACAGGCTTGACGATACATATCTCGACTTTGCCGAGGAAAACGGCGTCAACGAAATTTATTATTATACTTCGTCGTTTACCGAAAAAACCAGCGACTTCATCTCAAAGGCAAATTCAAAGGGTATTAAGGTATACTGGCTGACGGGCAGATATCAATGGATAGAGGATATGTCGGGTCTAACCGAACTTTTAGACCAATATTCTGCCTTTCAGCGGCATGGCGGCAGCACGTTCGCCGGCATACATTTCGACATAGAGCCCCATCAGCATCCGCAGTTTGAAGAGCGCAGGGCGGAACTCTTATCCGACTTTGTAAATCTCGTCCGCGACATACGCGACAGCCATCCCGGGGAATTTACAGAGTACGACATTCCCGTCTGGTTGGATGATGAAGTAACTATCAATGGCGCAACCAAGCCTGTGTACGCGCACATAATCGACATTGCCTCGCGCGTGACTTTAATGAGCTACCGCGACAGCTGTCAGAGCATTTATGACTGTGCCGAGGACGAAATTGCCTATGCGAAGAGCGTGGGCAAGAGGTTAAATCTCGGCGTCGAGACGGGTCAGAGCGACGAGAGCGGTTTTATTACCTTCTATGAGGAGGGCGCGCAGTTCATGTATTCCCAGCTCGAAGAGCTAAAAAAACTTGTCCCCGCCGACTTCGGCACGGCAATTCATCACATAAAGTCCTGGCGCGAGCTCAAGGACTGAAATATCTGCCTATTGGCGCACGATTGCGCATTGCCTGATTTTTGCCCTTTGGCAATGTCAACGTTATGTAAGGTGCACAGCTTATTTCAGGTGCAGACAGATTTTTGTCTGCTGTCTGTGCCGCAGAAACTTCATTGTGCTGATATTTCATAAATAATTTAAATGTAAAAGTATTTTTTATTTTAATTTATAGTCAAAATGTAAACGCCGCCCGCGACATTCTGTCGCGGGCGGCGTCTTATGCGTAAGTATTGTCTTTTGTCTGTCGGTCCCCAATCAGTCCCCTCAAAACGGCAAAAAATGCCGCAAAAAAAGCACTACAATTGTGTCTGAATTCAAACAAACCACAACATATAGTGCTTTTGGCTGGGGCGAAGTGATTTGAACACCCGAATGACGGAGTCAGAGGAGATTTCAGCCTTTTCAAGGTGTCTTAGTTCCCAATTCAGGTTTTCAAAACAGCGACTTTTCAGCCAAAATCAATCAAAAACACTCAGAAATGCCCGATTTCTCTCTTCTCAATCCGTCATTCAAATTTTCAGTTCCCCTCATATTCCCAATGTAAAAATTTAACAAATTTTCATGGCAAAACAGTCTTTTGTTAAAAAAATGTGAATAATGAATTACGGAGCAAATTATGCAAAGCAAACTGATAAAAGCCTTCTTTCGAGGCACTCTTTCGGACGAAATAATCCGTTCGCCAAGATCAGATGAATACAAAAAAATCGACCATCGCGAGACCGAAATATACGACAAACTGCGCCCCCAACTTACGGGCGAGCAGCTCAAACTCTTCGACGAATTTGTCGACCTGTACGGCGAACGCCACGCGCTGGAAGAGGAGAACTATTACATCCGCGGTTTCAAGTTCGGTCTTCGCCTTGCAATGGAGTGCCTCGACTTTTCCGACATAATCAAAGAGGAGTAGTTCTATAAAAAAGGTGTGCAAATATCGAAGAAGAGTAGGTTAATATAAAAACATAGGGAGTATCGTAAACCCACGATACTCCCTTTTTTTAGGCAGGTATAAAGCTAAATAAGAAATTGATTTTGATAATAGTAATTAAAATTTTCAGTTGTTCTTTTAGTATATTGTTGCTCTAATAAAGCATACGCTTGATTTAATTCATCAACAATGTCTATTTCGTTAATTTTTGTATCTTGCTGTAAGGTTCCGCAAATTATCAAATATGTATGACACAGCGTTTGATAAAGCATAATCGAGATTTCAAAATAATGTAAGATTGGATAACGTGAATGTCCTATGCTTCCGTGCGTATATCCATGGCACATATTAAACAGCACTTTAAGGTTAGATAAAAACTTATCGTCTTCAGCATCATAAATCGATTGCAGATATTCAACAATGCCGTTTATAGAATAAGGCTTGGATTTTACTTTTTCATGATAGTTAGATATACAATCTACCCAACCGAAATGCAAATAATCTATTTTATTCTTACTGCTTTGATTTGTCCTATTAGAAAATAAATCATTAAACTCATCCGAATAAGTTTGAGAAATACAGGTTTTTTCCAAATCAAATCTGGAAAATTTATCATATGAGCTTAAAGCATCTGGGTTAATGTCCAAGAGCAAAAACTGAAAATATAACTCAATAATTCCTCTGCATATAGGATAAACATTGTCAAGGAAATTATCTTCTAATAAAGATAAAGCCGCTAAGCCTTTATTTACAATCGCTATAATAATCGAAGAACACTTTAGTTGTCTTGCTTTTTCTGTGTTAAGGATTTCTAACATTCTTACACACAAGACAAACAGATAATACGGGACAGGAAAGAAGAGAAAACTTTCACCATGCATAATAGGGCGCTGTCTAAAATACACACTACCATAGCGTCGAAGTATTATCTGATTTATTGCTTTTCCAACAAGTTCTTTTTTGTAATCAATGTCACTTTCTAACTGCTTACGTTTATCAGTTGTCTCAAAAATTAAATTCGACCTGTGAATGCCGGTAATATGTCTACAAACATCATAGTCTACCATCTCATTCTCGTTGCTTATAATTTTTTCATCTGTTATAGTCAGATCGTAATATTTAGCAATTTCGGTCGATATTTGCCTTAAAACGCTTGCTTTTGTCGCAATTAGAAAGTTACCCTTAATTTGTCCCGAAAACTTATGTTGTAATGCCTTATTGCTTTTACTTTTTAAATCATTCAGCGCTTCATTTGCTATCATATCAAAAAATGAATTATTTAAAAAGTCATTCATTTTTACCTCAAATTTATAACGTTTTTAATTGACTTAGCAGCATTACTAAACAATTTATTAGTTATTTAGCGCTAAAATAGAATTATCCTCTGTTGCCGTACATCTTTTCGTAATAATTCTGGTACTCGCCGGAAATAATGGTTTGCCACCATTCCTTATTGTCGAGATACCACTTTATCGTCTTCTTTATGCCGTCCGCAAACTTTGTTTCGGGCAGCCAGCCAAGCTCTTCGTGTATCTTCGTGGGGTCGATTGCATAGCGCATATCATGCCCCTTACGGTCGGCAACGTAAGTTATAAGGCTTTCAGGCTTACCTAGTTCCTTGCATATCAGCTTGACGATATCGATATTCTTCATCTCGTTGTGACCGCCAACATTGTACACTTCGCCGACTCTGCCCTTGTGAATGATTAAATCTATCGCCTTGCAGTGGTCTTCGACATACAACCAGTCGCGCACGTTTTCACCCTTGCCGTACACGGGAAGGGGCTTGTCTGCAAGCGCGTTGGCTATCATGAGAGGAATTAATTTTTCGGGGAAGTGGTAGGGACCGTAGTTATTCGAGCACCTCGATATGCTGACGGGCAAACCATACGTGCGATAATATGCCAGAACTAATAGGTCTGCCGATGCCTTGGAACTTGAATAGGGGCTGGACGTGTGAAGAGGGGTGGTCTCAGTGAAGAACAGGTCGGGACGGTCGAGCGGCAAATCGCCGTAGACTTCGTCCGTGGATACCTGATGATACCTCTTAATGCCGTACTTGCGGCAGGCGTCCATAAGCACAGATGTGCCTATTATATTAGTCTGAAGGAAGATTGTCGGATCTTCGATGCTTCTGTCTACATGGCTTTCAGCCGCGAAGTTAACAATTATGTCGGGGTGTTCCTCTTCGAAGAGTTTGTATACACCCTCGCGGTCGCATACGTCTAGCTTTACAAAGCGGAAGTGGGGGTTGTCCATTACGCTTGCAAGCGTCGAAAGATTGCCGGCATAGGTGAGTTTATCGAGGCATACTATGCGGTAATCGGGGTACTTTCCAAGCATATGGAATATAAAGTTGCTGCCTATAAATCCGGCGCCACCGGTTACTATTATTGTCATTTGCGTTCCTCTGTCAATGATAAAATGTATTGACCATAATCAGTCATTTTTAAGCTTTCGCCTATTTCTTTAAGCTGTTTTGTATCGATAAATCCACGGCGCCAGGCAATTTCTTCTATACACGACACATAAAATCCTTGCATTTCCTGGATGGTCTGAACGAATTGTGCCGCTTTCAACATGCCCGCAGGCGTTCCCGTATCAAGCCACGCCATGCCTCTTCCAAGCCGCGTAACTTTAAGTTTTCCCATTTCGAGATAGGTATTATTTATTGAAGTTATTTCAATTTCTCCGCGGGCCGAAGGCTTAACATTCTTTGCAATTTTGACAACGCTGTTATCATAGAAATATAAACCAGGGACAGCATAATTTGACTTTGGATTCTGAGGTTTCTCTTCAATAGAAAGCACATTATTGTTTTCATCGAATTCAACCACGCCAAAAGCCTTTGGATTATTGACGGGATATCCGAAAATAGTTGCACCATTAAGTTCTTTTATTGAGTGTTTTAAAGCTCTCGTCAAATCCGTGCCATAAAATACATTGTCACCTAAAATAAGGCATACGCTGTCGTTTCCGATAAATTTCTCGCCGATAATAAATGCATCGGCAAGTCCGCGAGGTTTATCCTGCACCGCATATGTAATAGAAATACCGATTTGACTTCCATTCCCCAGCAACTCTTCATATAAAGGAGTATCCTGCGGCGTAGAAATAATTAAAATTTCCCTTATACCGGCTAACAATAAAACTGATAACGGATAATAAATTAGCGGCTTGTCATAAATAGGTAAAAGCTGTTTGGACACAGCTTTGGTCATTGGATACAACCTTGTTCCTTTTCCACCCGCAAGAATAATACCTTTCATACGCACCTCATCTCATGTCATAAAATAGTTGTTGTGCTTTAACCTAAAATAATATCGCAAATTTTATCAACGTCTTCGATTGCAAGATCTGCGTAAAGAGGAAGAGTAAGTACCCTGTCAGACAGATATTTTGCCACAGGAGTTTTCTCGGCTCCGGCGGTAGGGTAATCTTTGTAACATTCAAAGCTGTTTGTTATGGGATAAAAATATTTGCGTGCCACGATGTTCTGCTCGCCGAGCATAGCAAATACCTGATCGCGATTATACTTATACCCATCAAATACAACGGGGAAATATGCATAATTGGGTTCAACATCTGCCTGCGGAGCGCAAAGGACAATTCCTTTTATCCCTGCAAGCCTTTCCCTGTAATGCTCTACAACCTTTTTGCGCTTTTCAAGCTCCGCACTCAGATGGCGAAGGTTGCACAATCCCATGGCAGCCTGAAACTCGTTCATCTTTGCGTTACCGCCAACAAATACACAGCGTTCGGGACCCTTGATGCCAAAATTTTTTAGGTTATCGAGTATTTCACTGAGGCTGTTATCATGAAAACATACAGCTCCACCCTCAATAGTGTTGAAGACTTTTGTCGCGTGAAACGAGAACATGGAAGCGTCGCCGAAGTTTGCAGAACTAACGCCCTTATATGTAACGCCAAATGCATGGGCGGCATCATAAATAACTTTTAAATTATATTTTTTAGCGATATCTGCAATTCTATCCACATCGCATAAATTGCCATAAACATGTACAGGAACTATAGCGCAAGTCTTATCCGTAATCAATTCTTCGATTTTAGCTACATCGATAGTATAATCTTTAGGGTTGACATCGCAAAAGATAGGTATCAATCCGTTACGAACTATAGCATGAGTAGTGGATGCAAAAGTGAAGGGGGTAGTAATAACTTCTGCACCTTTAGGAAAATCCATTGCCGCAATAATATTTTCAAGAGCTAAATGTCCATTCGTATACAGAGTTATATTGGGAGTATTAAGATATTTTTTTAGTTCAGCTTCGAGCTGCTTATGTTTTGCTCCCATATTGGTAAGCCAATGGCTGTCCCAAAGGTCTTTAATTTCTTCGCAATACTCTTCAAAATCAGGCATTGAAGAGCGAGTTACATTTATCTTTGCTGACATAAAACACCTATACAGTATAAAATCAATTTAATTTAAAAATAAAATGTATAGAGAATTGATCGCGGAATTCTTCACTAAAACCAAAATTCTCGTACAATCTTTTAGCTGAATTATTAATCCTGGCCTCCAAGCGTATAACTTTAAAATTTAATCTTCGGCACTCTTCTGTGAATTCCTTTAATAGACTATTCGCTATACCTTTTCCCCTAAAATGCTCATCCACTAAAACCAAAGAAATATACGCACTCTTATTGATAAAATCATTAATATACCCCGCAACAAAACCTACAAGATTATTATCTTCTGTTTTAAAGAAGATATCTGCGTTACTATATAGTTTATCTATGTATGTATTTATTTCTGTTACACTACTCAATCTTGGTTCAAAAGAAGCATCATGAGCTAAAATAAAATTTTTAAAATCACAATATTTTAAATTCTTCATTTTATTTAACTTGTACTTTATAATATTTGTCAATATTTTGAGTTATATCAATCATTTCATCTAAGGAATTAGCCTTAAATAAAATCGTTCCAAGCGAATCAGAGGTATTCTTGTAT
The DNA here is from genome assembly GCA_949290575.1 of uncultured Clostridia bacterium. Lineage (GTDB taxonomy): Bacteria > Bacillota > Clostridia > Christensenellales > Borkfalkiaceae > Coproplasma. The sequence goes on along the minus strand of CASESJ010000005.1, from coordinate 47,791 downwards.
GCCGTTACGTGGTCTCCTTTTTTATAAGTACAATATACCGACAATAAATTATTTTTCTCAAAAATACTATCAAACCAAATGCCGTCGAATTCCCCTGATAATTTACTTAATATCATGTAATTGCTCCAATATCCAGTTGAATTTTTCATGGAAAGATCAGAACAATCTTCGCCCAAAGCAGCTTTTATCGTGTATTTGATTAAATCTACGCCTGTTGCATATTGAATAAGCTGAGGAATATAGCTACCACCGTTACGTGGACCTAATTCCAATACATAAACATTGTCATCCTTATCCAGGATTACCTCAATGTTATAAGCTGAAGTTTTCATCCCAAGTGCAGTAATTAAACGCTGCAACTCATCATCAACTTTCTTTTTTATATTATCGGTTAATAAAGACGGCCAAAACTCACCTAAAGCCACATAGTCACGTGTTCCGTTACCGCTGTAAAGTTCATTGCCGTAACTTGTAAATGCTAGCTTACCATTAACAGAAAAGCCGTCGCCGGAAACCTGATAACCCTTTTTGACAATGAATTCTTCAATAATAAAACGTTTTCCCCTTGAGTATGATAAAGCCTCTGTAACTGCATCTTTCAGCTGCGTTGCATTTTCAATTTTTACAACGCCTTTGCTTCCTGAGGAATCTACAGGCTTGACCATTACAGGAAATTTATAACTATTTATATCCTTTAAAGCCTCTTCATAGGTTTTATATCCATGAGCTTTAGGCGTATTAAAACCATGTTCAGCAAGAAAGTTTCTAAATAAATCTTTCTCTGTCAATATCTTTACTGATTCATAAGGGTTACCCGGCAGCCCCATTTTTTCAGATACATAAGCCGCAGTAGGAGCAGCGGGGTCTGATGCATATGCAACAATACCGTCAATATTTAATTTCTTTGCAAGATTTAAAACGCCTTCTAAATCAGTTGTGCTTACGTTATAATATTCATCCGCATATCTATGGCCTGGGTTATCAGGAAGGTAATCACAAGTTATAACATAGTATCCCATATCCTTTGCACATTGAATAGCAGGGATTTGTTGCATTGCACCGCCAAGAAAAAGCAATTTTTTCATTTTTATTACCATTATTTAATAATACTATTTATAAATTTTGATATTCTGTTGACCGCTATTGATAACTTATCTATCCCAACAGTGAATGCTATCCTTATGTAATTATGATATTTATCACCATAAATTACACCAGGGACAACAGCGACGTGTTCATGTTCTAACAATTTATAAGCAAAATCAATGCAATCCATGCCAGTTTTTTCTATATTGACAAATAAATAAAACGTAGCATCTGGTTTATTGCATGATAACAATTCTATTTCATTTATCGCTTTACATATAAAATTTCGTCTTTGTTCATATTCTTGAACATTAGAATTATCGTCAAAGCACTCTGATATTGCTGCAATTGCCGCATATTGAGATGGCAATGAAGCGCAAGCGGCAACATTCTCTTGCATTTTTGACATGTTTTCTGCCAATTCAGAATCGCAAATAACATATCCAAGTCTATATCCTGTCATAGAGTATCTTTTTGACATACTATCGACAAGAACAGTCCTTTTTTGCATGCCTTCACGTTTAATAATACTATCATGTATCTTACCATCAAATATTAATGATCTGTACACTTCATCGGAAATTACAATCAAATCATTCTTAATCGCAAAATCTGCAAGCATGTCCAATGTTGAGCTATCATATACCCTTCCGGTAGGATTTGAAGGCGTATTGATTATTATGGCAACGGTTCTATCGGATATGGCATCCTCAAGCTGTTTTTTGGTAAAAGAAAAATTATTTTCTTCATCAGTATAAATAATTTTTGGGATTCCGCCGCACATACGAACCATCTGAACATAATTTGCATAATAAGGGGCTTGAATTATCACTTCATCACCATCATCGATTAAACATGCAATTGCTAGATAAAGCCCTTCCATTCCACCTACAGTAATCATTACTTCGGTATCAGGATTTACGGATAATCCGTATTCATTATGAAAACTATTGGCAATGTTCTTTCTTAAATCAATTAAGCCCTTATTTGCAGAATAGCGAGTTTTACCGCTCATGATTGCATAACATGCAGCATTGCGTATTTTCTCTGATGGCATTAAATCTGGGTCTCCTAATGTTAAATCAATAACATCATTATATTTTTGAGCCATATTAAATAATTGACGCCCAAGAGACGGTTCAATACCTAACGCTCTTTTTGAAATTTTCATCTGCAACTCCTTTTACCTTCAATTTCAAAAAATTATATTATTTGTTAAGATTATTATCCGCTGAATTATCCTTATCTTCATCAATATCAATATCTTTTAAAACCGCATTAGTCTCAATCTTATCATCAAAATCTGTATCGGAATTAGGAGCATCAGTTACTTTTTTCTTCTTAAATATCTGTTGTACAAATCCCAATAGAAATACAAAACTTTCAATTTTAAATAAAGCAGAAAATAATACATATATTATTATGCCTGCTAAAATCTGTAAAACAAGTATAATAACTGAATTAATAGGCAGATAATTTAGCAAATAAACAGGAATACCCATTAAAACTGCTAACCCTATTGAAGGCAAAATATCTTTAATTTGCTCCAAATAGCTATAATTTAGTAATTTTTTATTAGGAAAAGCATTTACAAAAGAAGAGAAAATAGTTGTGATTAACATTGTTAATGCAATCCATAATACTCCAAACCACATTGATGCAACTAAAGCAGCAATTCCTACAACTTTTTTTATTATTTCAAGTATAAGAAAAAGATCGCTTCTGCCCATAGCCTGAATAGCAGTCAAATTTGCTGTTTGAATTGGATATAAAGCATATACAGCACACATAATCTGTATATAGGGAACTGCAGCAAGCCATTTATCTGTTAGTATTACATGTACAAATTGTTCTGCAACACATGCAAGTCCAACCATACAAGGAATAAGAAGATAAGCACTTAACTTAATAGATTTTCTAGTTGCTTGTTTTACCTTTTCTTTATCATCTTGTCTTTTGGACATTGCTGATAACAAAACTGAATTCATCGATGAATTCAAATTGTTTGCAATCAGCGATGGGTACTTTTGACCCTGGTCATAATAAGCTAAATCTGCTGTTGTATACATTTTGCCAATTATAAGGCCGCAAACTTGGTTGTAACCAGTATCTAACAAACCAGATAACATTAATTTCCATCCGTATGAAAGTAAACCTTTTACTTTTTTAAATGAAAATACAAACTTTGGTCTCCATTTAACAACAAAGAATAGAACAATCATATTCACAAACATATTGCTCATATTCTGCCCAACTAAAGCCCAAATACCTAAACCACCATATGCCATTCCTATACCAACGCCACCCGAAACAAGTGTGCCAACAAGCGTCGCAATAAAAAACTTTCGAAATTGCATTTTACGAGTCACATAAGCTTGTTGCACAGAATAAACTGCCGCAATTGGAAGTCTTAATCCCATTATGCGCAATACATTTGTTATTAAATTATTATTATAAAATTTTGAAATTAACGGAGCAATAGAAAAAAGCAGAATATATAGGACAAGAGAAAATAATAGGCTCACATAAAATACTGATGAAAAATCAACCTCATCAGCATTAACCTTTTGTATCAAAGCATTACCAAATCCATTTGAAATAAAAACATCACATAAAGTAATAAAAATAGTAACTACTGCTATTATACCATAATCTTCTGGCATTAATATGCGCGCTAGAACAATAGAAACTATAGCTGTAACCAACTGATAACCAATTCGTTCAGCAAATTTCCATACCATTCCAGACATAGTTTTTCTTGTAAGGTTATTTTCCATCTAAATATACCAAAAATCTTAATTAATTATGTTTAAATTTTTTCTTAATAAACGAGACAGTTCTAATACAAAATTTTCTACCAAATATTTTATAATATATAATCAGTAGCCATACTTTAATTTTTTGTTTTAAAGATACTGCTAAAAAATCATCTAACAATTTATGATTATAGGGTAAATTATCGCCACAATCGACTATTGGTTCAAAATTTATTTTATTATCAATTGGTTGCTCTAGATAGTTGTAAGTTATGGATGATTTATTATCAATTTTTCTTATATCTTGGCAACAAACTCCGCTACCATCAAATCCTCTATTAATTGTCTTTGTCAATACCGGCGTAACAACTTTCATATTAGTAAATGACATATAAACACCTAACGCCATATCAGACATTGTATAAAAATACTCATTAAACCCAGTTAAAGCATGATACATGTAATCATAATAACGCCCTTTTATTAATTTATGCAAAGTACCATTTGATTTGCTTTTGTCAAAATTATTAAAAAGATAACCATTAGATAACTGCTCGTTTATGGTAAAATACTTTTTTGTCCAAAATCCACAACCCCATGCTGAAAATGTTGCATTCTGAAAAAAGATATTAGCACCATCACTAACTTTATAATTTAATGGGTATGAATAGCCATTCACGCCCATTATTGAATCATCATCAGCAAATTTAGCCAAACATTTATCCATGTATTCAATAAAATTAGGCGAAAAGCAAATATCATCTTCTGCAATTATAAACCTATCGTATTTTTCAGAAATCATAATTATTAAGTCTAAGGGATTTTTTATAGCACCATAATTCTTATTTCGCTTAATAACATTGAAACTATGAAATATTGAAAAATCTGAGCTCTCTAAATATTTGCAAATTTTTATATAACCATCTTTATGTGCTTCTTTAAGCGGATAATCTAATCCTATAAAAACATCCGTGTACTGAGCCCAAGTATTACGTTTTAACGATTCAAGACAATTAACAAAATGTTCAAAACGACACAATGTCGTTATCAAAACAGGTGCATAATAAATATCATTTTTGCAATCCATACAATAAAATCCTTAAAAACTTATAATTAAATAGCTTGCTTATTACGAGCATAAATTTGCATTTCTTTATTGTTATAAAAAACGAAATAAGCTATCAGTAAAATAGGAAAGCAATAAAAACAATTCAATCCATGAATTTCAGTTATTGCATACAAGCTCCAAATTATTATAAATAAATTAATTTTATTATTTTTTCTTTTAGCTAAAAAACAAAAAAACAAGCTAATAATCAATAGCCATATTAACCCATTATTCATAATCAAATATGAATATGAGCAATCAAATGTGAACTCATTAAATCCCCAATAAGGATCCCAAGTAACATTAATATTTTCAAGATTTTGTCCAAAAAAGGTTATGCCAAAATTTTCATAGGCATATGCCCCAAGTCTTATTCTTGCCGATAATAACTTATCAATGTAATTTATAATAGCTATATCACTTGTATAGTAAACTATACAAAACATTATTAAAATAGAAATTAAAGGCACAATAACAGATGCGGTATAAAAAAGAAATTTACTCTTTTTACTTCTTTTAGAAACAAATAATAAAAGTATCGTTAAAATACTTAAAACTAATGATGTTCTAGTTCCACTAAATAAGTAAGCAATAATACTAATAAATATAATTGAAATATAATGTCTTGCAGTTATTTTTTTATAATTCAACCATATCCACATTAAAATTATGTTGAATAAAAACGATGAAAAAACATTAGGATGATTAAACCCAAAATCACATCTTATTCTACCGCCATAGTTTTTAAAAAATGAATAAGAACCGAATAAGCAAAGCAATACAAAAATACTAATATTAATAATAAGAAATATTACTTCAAAATAAAAAATAAATTTAATTGCGTTATCAATTTGTTCGCTACATAAAGCAAAAATAGTAATAATAGTAATTAGAATTACAGATTGTCCAGTAATATTTGCACTCAAAAGTCCTAACCCCATAAAAAGTAAATACAAAATTAGCAATTTAAAATTTTTAATTTGGCTAACTGTATAAACACAAAGAATAGCAGCAGAGCTAATGGATAAAATATCATCAAATATATTTGAGATTACTATTATTGAGGATATTGAACAGGTTGTTTTAAAAGTTAAAATTAAAATTCCAAAATATAAAACAAAGCGTCTATAGCCTAATTTTTGAATATATAAATCTTTCAATTAAATAATTCTTCCTATATAATTATAATTTACTTATTATGTTTTCCAATCTAGCTATGGTATTGTTTATGTCAAATTTCTGAACGCTCATACGCGCATTATGACTAATTTTCCCCAAATCATATTTGCCATTTTTAATATCTAAAAATAAAGCTTTTAAATTATAATCTTTACCACTATCAAGGACAAAACCATTTTCCCCGTCCTTTATAAGCTCAGGTATTGCACCCCTGTTATTAACGATGCAAATCAAATTGCTAGCTAATGCTTCAATAATGGTTATACCAAATCCTTCCTCCCATTTAGGCAAATGTATGAAATAATCATAATTTAACAAAATACTAGCGATATTATCTTGTGCACCTAAAAATGTAATTTTTTTTGATAAGCTCAAATTTTTTACTAATAATTCAAGTGTATTCCTATAAGGACCATCACCAATTATATCAAAAGTATACAATAAACCATCGCAATCAGCCAATGATTTAATTACATCTTGAACTCCTTTTTGTTCAATCAGTCTACCAACATAGACCAATCGCAATTTATCAAAAGATTTCTCTTTATCTAAAAGTAAGAATGCATCTAGCTCTATACCGTTATAATTAATATGAACTTTATTTCCCAAAGAAGGGAATTGCTTTATAATACTATGCAGTACAAATTCAGAAATAGCTATTATACCATCAACCTTATTTGCTGCAAAATAAAATGAAAGCTTATTCATATAAGTCTTTAGTATAGATTTTGAAGTAACAAATAAATCTTCTAAATTTGAATGAGCATATATTAAAATTTTTAATCTTTTATTTTTTTTCTTTAATCTTTTAGCCGTGAGCCATATAAATGCGCCACTATGATGAAAAACAATAGAATCATAATTATTATTAAGCGCAATTGCATTGATATATTTGACTAATAAGTCTATTTCAAACAAAGTAACTCTATGCGCGTTACTAAAAATGTATATATTTTCATTTACAGCCTGAAATTTTTCAATTAATTCACCTTCATTTTTTATAAAAATAAATCCGTAATCTTTCTGTTTTTTAGCAAAATTCAAGCATAACTTTTCAATTCCGCCAATATTTCCTCCGAATAGAACATGCAAAACCCTCATAAGTTAAATTAACCTCATCAATTAATTAATTTAAAATATCATTATATATCGAAATTAATTGCCTAAAATGATTAAATAGAGAAAAATTATCTTTTGCTTTTTGATAAGCCGCATTACTCATTTCTCTACGAAGACTTTCATTGTTAATTATTTCAAGTAATCTATTAGATAAAGATTCGGTATCTCCTGGAGTTATTAGAAATCCGTTTATCCCATTATCAATAGCTTCAGGAATTGCCGCAATATTAGTGGATATATTAGGTATGCCATATCCCATACTTTCTAAGATGGTCATTGGTAAGCCTTCATTATAAGAAGGAAGGACATTTACAATAGTGTTTTTAAATACACTTTCTCGATTTTCATTAGTTAGCCATCCGTTATAATGAGCGCGTTCTATTAAACCAAATCTTTTGATCTTATCGTTAATTTTTTCTTCAGAATCATAATCATCACCATACAATATTAACATTATGTGTTTAGGTATTTTGTCCAAAATGCCCTTGAATGCTAATAGAAGGTCATCTATGCCTTTTCGTTGAATTAGCATGCCATAAAATAACACATTTGAGGCATTAACATTATATTGATTAGTATCGGCAACATCAACGGCGTTGTATAGTACGGTTACTTTATTTTTAAACTTTTCTCCTACCACATTTTCAATAAATGGACGCCAGTTTTCACCTAAAACTAGCATTTTGTCAGGCAGACAAAAAATTTTTTTGACTATACGCTTTACAACTTTATTTTGACGCCGATACCAATCTTCTATTGTTGCGCCATGCATATGAATAATAGTTTTGCAACCTTTTTTCTTTGCTAGCCAGACAACAAAACCTTCTCTAAAGACGCTGCCTCTTTCAGCCATATGTACATGCACAATATCTATTTTTTCTTTTTTTATCATAGAAATAATTCTAGGGATTTTAGACAAAAAGGTAAATAATTTTTTGAATTTACCAGCTCTTATTACAGTTGCAATATACTGTAAATTAACTTTTTTGCAAAACTCTCTATTATTTCTATAATTATTGACAACAGTAAGCATTCCACCAACTGAAGTTTCATCAACACCGATCATAAGAACATTCATAAATTTACCTTAGGATAAAAAATTGATTAATTATAAAAACAGTTTATTTTTGTGTAACATTTCTATATTTTATGACTCTGGCTGGCACCCCGCCGACTACAGCATATTCTGGCACATCTTTTGTGACAACTGCGCCTGCGGCTACAACAGCACCAGTGCCGATTTTAACGCCTGCACAAATAGTACATCCATAACATAACCATACATCATCGCCAATAAAAATAGGTTCATCTGTACCGCCTTGTTTGTTCATTGGTATGTCTATTCTTTCTGTAATATGATTAGAGGCAATTAATGCACAATTTGCTGCCATCATGACGTCTTTACCTATTGATACTTCACCTAAAATGAAAGCGTTATCGCCGATTGAAGATCGGTCCCCAAGAGAAACTCTAGATGAAAAAGATATTTTTCTTCCGATATCGACTTTTTTACCGCATTTTTCGAACATTAACTTAGCGGATAATCTTCGTATAAAAGTTGTGATTGGCCACGAATAATGTAATTGATAATGCGGAAGCCAGCTAGTAGTTACATATAGAACATACCCAAACATTTTGAATATCTTTTTCAAGGTACTTTTACTCCTCCGACATTAATTTATTGTAAAAGGTGTTTTTCATGGTTGATAGCTCATCCTTTAATTTGTATGTCAGTTTATGCACGCTAGTTAAATTTATTAAATGTTCATATTCTTTATCTGAATATTTTTTATCTAACATATTGAGATATTGATAGCAGTAATCGCTATTAACATATGGAAACCATATGGAGGGCATTTTAATTTTTTCATAGGCTATTCTCATAAATATATAAGAGCAAAGGTATTCAATTACATGGTTTTCTTTTTTCCAATATGCGTATAGCATGTTTAAAGTGCCATTGATAATTTGATTGTGTGGAGAACTATGAATAAACCAATTACAAAAAATGGCTGGATTATCGATTTGTCCCAACGAATCTCTATAAACAAAAAAATCAGATTCTATTGCATATTTGGGTAATTTATCAGTCAATAAAACAGTAGCGTCAATCCAGGTGCCGCCGAAATGATTTAATAACGCAAGCCTAATAAAATCAGCGAATACTGCATCTGAAATTTTACCTTCTTTGTTTTTTTGTATAATAAAGTTTGGGAGTGTTAAATATTCACTTAAATTATGATCATCAAGTAATATTACAGTGGAATCAGCATATTTAATTATAGAATTAATACATTTTTTAACTATTTGAGGCGTGTTTTCGATTCCTTGTTTCCAATATATCCAAATTGGATTATTAATGTAACAGTCATTATAGTAAAAGCCTGTGCAATCAATATTTAAATATTTAGAATATTTATGTTCTAATTTTTTTTTAACTTTAACATAATATAAAAGTTTTTTATTATCATATGATGTAATAAAATGGATAGGATTAGCCAAGAAAATACTTCTATATAGACCGTACTTAATGCCATATCTTTTAAAATAAGCATTTACCCCTATATTTTTAAAACCGCTCATATTAATATCCTTTATTAATGTTTATATTTTTTCGCTAGACTAAAAATTTTTATATCATCTATGAAATATCTTTTGAAAAGCCTTTTGGGTTCTTTGAAAAATCTATAAAGCCATTCTAAACCATGGTCGCTCATCCATTTAGGAGCACGTTTTATATTTCCTGCTAAAAAATCTACAGTTGCCCCAGCACAGATTGAAACTTTTGCTGAGTACTTGTCAATATTCGCATAGATGAATTTCTCTTGCTTTGGACACCCTAGGCAAGCAAGCAGAATATCCGGATTAGCCCCTGTAATCAATGCGTTTATTTTATCTGTTTCTTCTTGGCTCTTTTCAAACCCTAAAGGAGGAGCATAAGTCCCAACTATTCTAATTCCTGGCAATTTTTCTTCCAGATTCTGCTTTGCCCTATCTGCTACGCCTTCTTTACCGCCAAGGATAAATATAGAGTAGCCTTTATCTCTTGCACGTTTGCACAGCAAAGGAACCATATCAGAACCAGATATTTTTTCAGTGATTGGTAATTTATGTTTTTTAGCTATCCAGATTAAGGGTTTACCATCAACAAGAACCATATCTGCTTTATCTGTAATTTCCTTAAGAAGTTGATCGTCTTCTATTTTCATTATTACATCAACGTTAACTGCTACTATATATGATTTCTTGTTTGATTGGATAATTTCCTCAATCGCATCCAAACACTCTTCCATAGTACAGTTATTTACATAGGTATTTAAAAAAGCTATCTTTTTCATATCATTAACCAAAAAATCTGTCTTCAAGCATCAAGCAAAGTGTGTGGTAGAGGGGGAGATGTAATTCCTGTATCATATAAGTCTCAGTTTCAGGAACTTTAATTACAACATCCGCAACTTTAGCCAATTCGCCGCCCTTTGCGCCAGTCAAACCTATAACTTTCATATTCTTTGCGTGAGCTACTACGGTTGCATACATAACATTCTTAGAATTGCCGGAAGTGGAGATGCCTAAGAAAATATCGCCCGCTTTGCCATAACCGTTCACCTGCTGAGCATACATCAAAAGCCCACCATTTTCCACATCGTTAATATAGGCGGTATTTAACCCTTGATGTCCGTCAAGAGCAATGGAAGGAAGTCCCCCCTGTAATCTCATTGCAAGCTCGGCACCTCTTACCGGGTCAACAGCTTTTAATTTTTCCGCATATTCCGCAGAACACTTGCGAGGGAGTTTGAAACCTTTCATAAGTTCGCCGACTATATGTTCGCTATCCGCACAGCTTCCGCCGTTACCGGCTACAAGCAGCTTGTTCCCGTCAGAATAGCATTTTTCTAACAACTCATAAGCAGCTATTATGTCTTGCCTGCACTCTTCGAGACAGGGATAACGTTTTATCAATAAATCAACATGTTTAAGCAATCGCTCTTCCATAATTTAAATCTCCTTCGACAAAATTTTGCTTACACATTCGTACAAATTATTTGCCTTTATATCTGCGCCAAAATCGCAATTAATTGCAGCAGTTCGACAACCGCCATTTTTACCGCAAATCACATCGTTTTCACCGTCGCCGACCATCCAGGACTTGGACAAATCTATGTTAAAATCCTCAGCAGCCTTTAAAAGCATTCCCGGTTTAGGTTTGCGGCATTGACAGTCAATTTTATATTCAGGTCTTTCCCCCTGATATCCCCTATGCGGATGATGTGGACAAAAATATATTCCGTCAAGGTAAGCACCTTCCAGCCCAAGCAAGGTTTCCATTTTATTGTGGATATTCTGAAGTTCTGCCAAACTTACCTCTCCGCGAGCAATTACGGGTTGATTGGTAACCACAATTGTGAGATAACCGCTTTTATTTATGAGTTTTATAGCTTCAATAACGCCATTTTCAAGCTCAAAATCATCAATATCCTTAAGAAACCCCACATACTTATTTATAGTGCCGTCACGGTCAAGAAAAATTGCCTTCTGCTTGTATTTTAAATTCCTTGCAGAGACCTTTCCGTTCCGGACATCCTCACACACAGAATAAAATCTGTCGGGTGTGCCCATATCTTTTACATACTCCGGCGAATCATAGACAAACATTTTCCCGGTATTAGCAAGAGGCTTTAACAGTTGTCTGTCCAAGTCAATTTTTAAGGTAGAAACAATTTGATTTAAAATCTCGGGAGATATGATATGTAGGCCGGCATTCACCCTGTTTCTGTAATATTTAGGCCTTTCATCCTCTTTTGCAAGCCAGCTTGTGACCGCTCCGTTTTCGTCGGCTATAATTAGCCCGCTATCATAAGGATGGTTGTTTGGATGCGTAAAAAGCGTTACAAGTCCGCCCTTTTCTCTATGATAGGCTACAAACCTGTTAAAATCTATATCAAACAGAGAATCGGCATTTAAAAGAAGGAAATCATCTGTAAGCTTATCTTTTATTTCAAACAGAGCGCCGGCATTTCCCAGCGGTTGTTCTTCAAAATAATATTCTATCTTAACCCCAAAAGGCTTGCCGGTGACGGGGGAAATATTACTGCCGTCCCCGAAATAATCCATTATTATATTCCCGAGATGACTGACAGTTATTATTATATCAGTGAAACCCTGAACTCTCAGACATTCGATCTCGCGTTCAAGTACGGGTACGCCTTCGATTTTTATCATCGGCTTAGGTATATCGCTGGCAATAGATGTAATACGCGTACCCTTTCCGCCCGCCATAATTACCGTCTTCATAAATTACTTCTCTCTGCTTTCATTTACATCAAAGAATTCAGGCGAATAATATATGACCCGAGTTCCGCTGTTTTCAAACTCAAAAGGAACCTCCATAAGATGAGAGAAAGCGTTACGTACACTTTCTTGCTTTTCAGGCTGAACGTAAAACAATAAGAAACCTCCGCCGCCAGCACCTAAAAGCTTGCCACCGAGAGCTCCGGCTTTTAAACCTTTTTCATAGAGTTCATCTATTGAACCCGTAGAAATTTTGCTACCGGTCTGACGTTTAAGCTTCCAGGTTTGGTCAAGCAACCTTCCAAAATCATCTATATCCCTGTTTTTATTCTCAAGAACATCCTGAGCTTCATCAACAAGGCAGTACATTTCCGCAAGCTGTTTTAGCTTGTCCTGCATAGTTACTGTTGTAGACTTTTGAATTTCCGCCGAAAACCTGGTAAATCCGGTAAAGAAAAGCATCAGATTGTTATTAAGAAGCTTTTTGCGTTCAGGCGAAATAATTATAGGATTAACGTGATATTTATTATCTTTAAAATCAATACGGTTAAGTCCGCCAAATGATGCAGCGATTTGGTCCTGCCAACCTCCGGCTTCATTACAGAGCGTTCTTTCAAGGTAAATTGCATCGTTAGCTAATTGCTTTTTAGAAGCATATTTTCCTTTCAAACAATAAAACGCATTTAAAAGCCCGACGGCAAAAGTGCTTGATGTGCCTAATCCCGTCCTAGCAGGCAGATCCGCATCATAAGCAATATGGAGTTCTTTCATATCAAGCATTTTAATCGCATGCCTAACCATAGGATGTTCAATTTCTTCTATACTACGTACTCTTTCTGATTTCGAATAAATTACTTCAGTAGTATAGTCGAAAAATCTAGGGAGATGTCTCACCGTAACATACACATATTTATCAAAAGAAGTCGAGATAACTGCGCCACCATGTTCGTTGAAATATGACGGTATATCTGTGCCGCCGCCAAAAAACGATATTCTAAATGGAGTCTTAGTTATTATCATGTCTATTTATTCCTTATCTGTTTCTATAGCCAATATTAAAATTGTTTAGTTATAAAACAAAAAAGCGTATTTTGTCAAACTTTGTTGATGCAGAGCATGTAAAAACTGTAATAGCAAAAAGACAAATACGCCGAAAACTCACGACGTGTGCCGTGAGTTAATATTGAGTTTTATGAATTGTACCTGCTGTTAACCAGGCAGGGTCTTAATAATATACGCCTGTATTCGCGCGGTGCAGGATTTTTTGCGTCCTGATTGTCGGAGAAAGACCTGACTTTATCTGCGAGAAAAGTCTTTAACTTAATGGCAAAGAAAGCACTGAGCCCTGTCAGACAGCTTATGAGGAGCAGATAAATCACAGCCGATTGAACAGCTGAAAATACAGAGGAGGAGCCGAACACAAATGTTAATAAAAACTTTATATTTTTTACGCTCTGCTCGGGCAAAACAGCATTAATTATATCTTTAATCTGACCGTAGTTGCAAAGAACCAACAGCATCACGGCAAAAGCAATTCCGGAATAACGGGAGATGCGAGCGCAGACGCGCGACATTAATCCGCAAAAGTTTTCTCCGCGGAGGTTGCTGCACATGGGATAAAGTACGCCGATAAGGCAGAGCATAACTATGACTAAACAAGCAATAACGGTTACGCCGATCACAGCATATCCTCCTTTTTTAGGAATTATCTATACTATATTATAATATGAGCAAGGTAATTTGTCAATATTATACACCATTTAAAGCCTTTGAAGCATATAGGAAATTTAAATTGTTTTGCTAAATTAAACTTGCAAATTTGGTAATTATGCCGATTTATAAAGTAATTTATGACAATTTCAGAAGCAAAATCAGCTATAAAATTGCGTTAGTCGGGGCATATTATGGGGGCAATTAATTTTAAGCGTACTTTTTAAAGACGGCGATGACTGATTCTGTCAGCTTAAATTCAGCAAACGAATTGAGCTTTGGGATTGAATAAGCACCCTTAAATAACCCGATTTTCGAGGAAGAAGAGGGCAATCTGACGGCACGTTTTGAGCGCAATTTGCGGGCAAGAAACACCTCAATTTTGTGCGTTAAAATTGTCAAATGAGAGTTAGACATGCGCTTGTCTTGATACAAGTCGGCGGCTTTCAGCTGACGGAGCGGCTGAAAGCCGCTCCGTCACCCTCGCGCTGCGCGCTCGGGCGCCGAGACAAGCGCACGTCCGACCCAAACCAACAAACGAAAAAACGCCTTAGCGCCGCGCGGATCGGGGTTTGCGCTAACCCGCTTGCAAATCCCCGCTGCCGCTTGCGCGCTGACTGCTTTAAGTGCATTTTTCAAGTTCCTTGATGGTCTCTTCGGATACGCGTCCGACATATACGCCTTCCGACCAGCATTTGAAGTCGTCCGTAAGTACCAGCTTTTTGCCCTCTTGCCCCGTTCTCGTCAAGACATCCTCATTCTGAATGTCCGAAATAAAGTACTGATACAGTCCCCTCGAATACATGATTTTTTCGTTGCTCTTCTCCATGTACTTGATTATGTACGCAAGGGCATGCCCGAAGAAGGGACCTCTGTCGAGCTCCTCAAATTCATTTCTGCCAAATTTTTCCGCGAAGAAAGTGTTCTGCTTTGTCCGCCGCCGTTCATTTTTCTTGAAGTTGTAGCCATCAATAATTTCAAATTCGCCAGACAATGTTCCCTCCGGAATATAAAATAATCCGTGGAAATGCAGTCTGTTTGTCTTCTTTCCTCGCTCCCATACGCCCATATATCGCCACATTTTACGGTCCGCAGCATTCCATAACAAACGTTTAAGCTTCTGCTTGAAACTTTCCTCGGTATGCTTATTATCGTCGTAAGTGAAAGTTACAAAATAATTGAATTCCTGATTAAGCGCCTTTCGGACAAAACGCACGCGGCGGGCAATAAGGTTTCTGCACTTGCGCTCATAATTTGAGTTGACGAAGCTCTCAGCGGCGACGTCGGTTTTAAACAGCGGGCGCATATCCCTGTATATAGCCGCTATTTTTTCACTTCTGTTAAGGTCGAGATACTTTTGATACAGCTCATCAAATATCTGCTTCCTTGTAACCTTGCGTTTTACTGGTTGATTGCCACATATTGCCGCACCATTTGCGTTCTGCGCCTCGTTTGATCCCGGCTCGACAACTTCCTCGACAGCCGCTTGTTCGTCGTCCCAGGGCGATTTTTCGAATATTTCTTCAAGCTCGATTCTGGGCGTTTTTACAAGCTCGTACTTGCCATCATTCTGCCTCACCACGATCTCCTCGTGGTGAGGTTTTCTGCGCCTTGCTCTATTAGTAGTATGCGGTATGGCTATGTAATGGCTGCCGTCGAAGTAGACTTTCGCCTGCGGATACCACGCGTCGAATTTTTCCTCGTCCATTCAATCACCTCCGGTACAACACATTAATGAAATAAGCGTTCTGTTTTTAAGTTCCTCTGACATACGACCTCCTTAAATTTTAGCAATCGAGTAATGGTAACTTCATAAGCCTTACACCATAACAAGGACAGAAAAATTGAAATGTTCACTGTCTGGATAAAAAGCTTTTAATTTTCTTGTAAAAATTTTTTACGAAGTGCATAAAGCGCGCTTTAATGCCTAAGACATTGAATTTTTTCTATCTCAAACACGAGAAAATTTCGCTTGAGATTTACCGTAAAAAGCACTTTGCGAATTATGTATTGCCTCGTGCGCTCAGCTCTTACGGGTTGGATATGTGCGCGGTAAACCTCTTCGGAAACTCTCATTCTTTGTCCTCTGATTGTGAGATAAAATGTCTTGCCTTTTATTAATAACTCTTTACCCGAACAAGAAAAGGTAAAGGGGGTTACGCAATAAAGGTACGACAAAACAAACGGTGAACAGCTCACCGCCTTAATCACGGGTGCAGAGTCATGTTGCCTTTGCCTTTATTGAAAATCAGGCAAAAGTATTAAATTTTTGCTCATTTTTACAGCGAGCGACTGTTATTTTACAAATAAAAAAGCCGTGACAAACAGCTACCGACTAAAAATCGGTAGAACTGCTCGCCAAGGCATTAAATCCCTGCTCTGACGCAATATGCGTTTCACAAGCACCAACTTTATGGGTAGAGGCGCAGGAATTATTACGGATCTTTCCCAACCTGCAACTTGCCCATAAAACGTTTTTATTGAGTTGTTGTTACTTTAATTATGTACCTTTGCTTGTCTCTCATCTTTTTGCTGACAGGATTAAACTCCTCTTGTCAACGAGGAAGACAAGCTTGTCTATAAACATATGTTTGTATAAAGTATAGTCTTTTCCCGTTGAAATGTCAAGCGGTTTAGAGAATTTTTTTCTTTTGTCTTTTATTGCTGTGTAATTGTGTCTGTTTTCTCTTTCGAGGGGATATTTTGGCATAGCCGTTTACCCCCGTCAATGTCGCTCGCAAATTTCGCAAGAACAAATAAAAAACCGACCGCAGGAAATTTCCTCTCTCTATTGACAGGGGATGCCATAACATCAGCGTTCCGCAATCAATAAATCGCCCATGCCCTTTTTACCCCGTCGAAAGACGAAAAAACTCAAGACGGAGGTAAAAACAAATGACAAAGACAAATCAAAGAAGTTTCAGGGTGTTCAAAGATGTCATCTCTTCGGAAAACGTTCTGGAAATAGCTGAACTTATCGTATGCAAGGAGACCAA
Source organism: uncultured Clostridia bacterium (assembly GCA_949290575.1). Classification (GTDB taxonomy): domain Bacteria; phylum Bacillota; class Clostridia; order Christensenellales; family Borkfalkiaceae; genus Coproplasma. The sequence continues at coordinate 30,548 of CASESJ010000005.1, read as the reverse complement.
GAACCTTATCCGCTTTTCGGGCAGTTTCGCAGCAGAGATACACGCTCGTATTTGCAAGGACATTTACTGCAAGAATGAGCCGGGTTACATTCTATCGGACAATTACGACATAGTTCAAACAGTTGCCCTCTTCCTCTGCGAGCACTTCGGAGAATACCTTGAAGACACCTATACGACAGACAGAAAAGGCAAAGATATTAGCATTCAATACTACTGCTACAAGCTGATTACCCGTATGATATGTGGCAGATACCGCGATTTTATGAAGAGCGCGAGTATGGTTGAAGCACTTAACACCCAAGAGCAAATTGCCTACGAACCGAGTGAAGAAGATTACTCTGTCGCAGATGAGATGATGGATAAAATGAAACTTACGCCCTACCACAGAGAAATTCTAAACTACCGTATGGCAGGAATGACTTTGAGGAAAATTGCAAAGCTCGTAAATCGCAGCGCAGGAACTGTACAGTCGGTGATTACCACCATTCAGGGGCGTTACAAGAAGTATTTGTGCGAGCAATGATATGAATAAAAAATATACATACAATTCAATACGAGCACCACCGCCGACACATTCAGTTGGGGTTTGTTGGGGTACAGTTGGGGTATGTTGCTGAAGTTTTGGGAAGATACCGCTTTAGTTCCTTTTAATTGGCAATTTTTAAGATTATACTGAAATTGCTTAAGCGGCAGGGCGATACCTGCCTTTCGGAAACACAATTTTAAGAGGATTAAAATACGCGGCTGTACACCAATAATAACCGCAACAAGGAGGAAATGACAGAACAGCAAATATTTGAATTGACGCAACTTATAAAGGAAGTTTCTACGCGCCCGAACGCCGACGAACACATTGCGACCATTCTTAAAATGGCGAGCGGCGGCGAGAGGGATAGCAAAAAAACTTCTGATAAAAAAGGTCAGAAGACGGAAAGAGAAAAGAAATCGGGCATTTTAAAATTTACTAAAAAGGAGATTTCAAAAATGCCTGCACCCATGAGAAATTATTTCAAATACAACAATATTTATGTAAAGTACCGCTACATAAGAGGTATGTTTCAGGCGCGCTACCGCCGCGACGGAAAGAGGATTGAAGTTGCCTCGATGGACTTTGAGATTATGAAGGAAAAGTTCATAGAAAAGTTCAACGAGGCGTATTCTTCCGACCCGAAATATGCGGAAAAGCTGCCTGAGCCGACCGCTCAATCGGTTACGTTTGCCGTTTGCGCCGAAAACTGGCTTAAAATTAAGGAGCGCACGACAAAGCCCTCGACATATAAGGAATATGTCCGCTCGTACAACGTCAATTTGAAGCCGACATTCGGCGATTGCAAGATAGGCGAGATTACAAGACCGATGATACAGGACTATCTGTTTACCTTTGTCGACGAGGGGCATCACCGCACGGCGGAAAAGCTCAAATTGCAGCTCAACTGCATTTTCGATATGGCTGTCGAGGACTATAAGATAGATTCGCCCATGAAGAAAATCGTGCTTCCCTTCCGCGAAACCAAGAAGGGCAGAGCGTTCACCAAAGCAGAAGAGAGGCGGCTTGTCGACTTCTGCATACAAAAGCAGGACAACGCCGCAAGTTCGGCAATGCTAGTGCTTTTGTACTTCGGACTGAGGCAGAGCGAGCTGCAATCGATTAAGATTTTAGAAGGCAACATGCTTGAATGCGCGACGAGCAAGGAACGCATGGGCAGAAACGTAACGCTCAGGCGCATACCCTTCACGCCCGTATTCAAGAGAGTGCTGCCCTACGTCGACTTCGACAAGGCGAGGGACACCAATCCCCGAACGGTGGCGACGACTTTAAAGCGTTTATTTCCCGATCATCACCCGCACGAACTTCGCTATACCTTTATAACCCGCTGCAAAGAGGCAGGGGTCAACCAGGAAGTCGTCATGCTCTGGGACGGACATTCCTTCGACAAGGACGTTAAAACTTCCGCCGTGGACAGGGGATATACGACCTATTCCGAGGAATATATCTTTTCCGAAGCCGAGAAGGTGAACTATGAATTTTAGGACGAAAAAGGGGGCTGAATTTGAGCCGAAATCGCCTTAAAAGCAGCTCACGTTCAGTTCCCAAAAGTTCCCGACGGGGTAAAATAAGCTAAATTTAACCATAAAATTGACAAAAAATCAGTCAAAAAAGGCAAAAAAAGACAACAAAAAAGCACTAAAATTGTGTCTGAATTTAAACAAACCACAATATATAGTGCTTTTGGCTGGGGCGAAGTGATTTGAACACCCGAATGACGGAGTCAGAGTCCGTTGCCTTACCGCTTGGCGACGCCCCAATATCAAGTTTATCAACAGCCGCAGAATTTCCGTCTAACGGCGATTGCGTGATATATTATAATGTACAAATCAAAAAAATACAAGCGTTTTTGCGCTGTTTTTGAGATTTTGTTGACTTTCTTTAATCGGTTGCGCATAAATGTTCGCGACGGGGACAGAACAGTGATATACGCAAAATTTATAAACTGATTTTTTTATGCCGATTTATATGCAATGTATTGTTTTCTCCCGCCTCGCGCAGTTTTGTTTATCTCTGTGCTGGCATACTTTTTCAGACTTTGTCAATGTTTTTGTCCGCACACTTTAAAGTGCGCGGACTAATTTATTCAGTCGTCAGAACATTATTAATATTTGTCAGGTTTTAGTCGCGCAGCGTGGGTTAAGGGATAAGCAGATTAAGAACTATGCCCAGCCCGCCCGAAATAATTATGAGCAGTATGGGGGAGAAGGACTTCTTTTTCAGAAATCTGTATCCGAGTGCGATAATAGCGATTATTCCGAAAGTTATGAGTATGCGCGCATTTACGACGAACCCGTCGCCCACCGACGTGAACGCGAACGCGCTTGAGAGGAACATTGTCAGCGCAGTGGCAGTGATGAGCGCGCATATCGCAGGCTGAACGCTGTCAAGGACAGCCCTTACGCCGGCGAATTTGAGTATATTTTTAATGACGGCGGCGATTATCAGTATTATTATAAATGACGGCAGCACTACGCCTGCAGTCGCCGCCAGCGCGCCAAAAAAGCCGCCCTGCGCCGAGCCTATGAATGTTGCCATATTTATTGCGAGCGGACCGGGCGTGCTCTCTGCAACGGCTATAAAGCTCAGAAATTGCTCCTCGGTCAGCCAGCCGTTTGCCATTACGGTTTCGCGTATCAGCGAAATCATCCCGTACCCGCCGCCGAACGATACCGCGCCTATCTTGAGGAAATTAAAAAACAGCTCGAGGTAAATCATTGTTCGCCTCCTTCGCGCTTTCCGTCGCCCGTTTTTACGTGTACTTCGCTGTCATCGTCGCTTGCGTTAGCGCGGGAATTTTCATCCTCTTCGGGCGAGCAGGCGGTCTCATCTTTTCTTTCGTCCCGACATTCGTCCGCACATATGCCGCAGCTATTGCGCATTTTAATGCGCTTTGCCGCATATCCCGTCGTGTATGCGATAAAGCCCGCCGCCGCGCTTATCAGCACATAATATATCGAAGAAAAGTCGACGGCAAGCAGAGAGAGCGTAAGCATGGTTGCAAAAGTTGCGGTAAATATTATAATGTTGAACACGCTCTTTCTGACTTTGATAATCATCTTCACGCCCGCGGCGAGTATCAGAAATATCACGCACGCCTGGATGCCTTCGAATGCGTATGCTACGTACTCGAGCTGTATGAACGCGTTGAAGAAGAGGGATATCAGATAAATTATCACAAAGGAGGGCATACAGACCGCCAGAGTGCACAGCACCGAGCCCATAACCCCCGCCGTCCTGTATCCGACGTAAGTTGCCGAGTTCACGGCTACGGGTCCGGGAGTGCTCTCGGCTATGGCGACTATGTCCATAAATTCCTTATTGTCCAGCCATTTTTTTCTCGTTACGAATTGGTCCTCGAGCATGGTAATCATGGCATATCCCCCGCCGAATGTGAACAGCCCTATCTTGAACATTGTCCAGAACAGCAGGGCGTACAGTTTAAGCTTTTTCATATTTCTGTCCTCTGACAGAAATTATACATCTTGACAACAGATATGTAAAATAATATAATTTAATAAAATGCATAGGTAAATGACTATGACAATCAGACATTTAAAGACATTTGCGGCGGTGTGTGAGCTGGGCGGAATAACGCGTGCGGCGGAGCAGCTCTGCGTTGCGCAGCCCTCGGTGAGCCAGACGATAGCCGAACTCGAGCGGTACTACGGAGTGCAGCTGTTCGAGCGGGCGGGGCGCAGGCTCATTCTGACTGCGGACGGGGAGAGGCTGTTGCCCGCGGCGGTCGAGGCGGTAAAGGCGTTCGACGAGTTCGAGGACGAGGTCAAGAGTGCGCGCAAAAGACCTGTTTTGCGTGCGGGAGCGTCAATGACGGTGGGAAAGATAATAATGCCCCGTCTTGCGCAGGAGTGGAAGCGCAGGATTGAGGGGTTGGAATGTTTTGTGCGCGTGGCGAGCACGTCGGATATAGAGAGGGCTGTCTCGGGCGGCGAACTCGACTTCGGCATAGTCGAAGGGCGCGTAAGCGGCAGTGCGGAGGCGCAAAAGTTCGGCGGAGACAGGCTTATTGCCGTCTGCGCGCCCTCTTTTGACGCGCCTGAGAGCACGGACGCGGAGGGAATTTCCCGTCAGCCTCTTCTGCTCAGAGAGCGGGGGAGCGCGTCGCGGGACCTTTTTGACGGCGAACTGGCAAAACACGCGCTGGCGGCAAAGCCCGTGACAGAGGCGTCGACCAACGACGCGCTCATTGCAGCCGCGCTGCAGGGGCTGGGCATAGCCGTTCTGCCGTGCGACCTTGTGGAAAAGTTTATTGCGGACGGACGTCTTAAAGAGGTAAAACTTGTCGGGCTCGACCTCGAAAGGATGTGGTTTGTGCTCTGGCGCAGGGGCAAAAAATTTACGGCGGCGCAGAGGACTGCTCTCGATATCTGCCTTTCGCGCGCCTTCTGAAAATTTACGCGTGCGGACGGCTCTTTGAATATACAAAATCCCCCGACTGTGCGACTTTCGCACAGTCGGGGGATTATTTCATTTTTCAATATTGCGTCAATCAGTCTTTGGGCAGGCTCTGCAGATATTCGTGCATTGCAAACGCCACGCGTTTGGACTGTTCAACCGCCTCGACAACCGTCTTTGCGCCCTTTACGACGTCGCCGGACGCGAATACGCCGGGACGGGTGGTCTCGCCGTTTTCATTGATTTTGGCAAGTCCGCGATCGTTGGTTTCAAGACCTGCGGTCTGAGTGAGTATCATGTTGGAAGGTCTCTGCGATACGCAGATCATGACGGTATCCGCCTTCATGAGCGAGGTCTCCTCGGAGACGGAAATAACTCTGTGATTTTCGTCGCAGACGGTGTCGGCGAACACCACGCCCTCGTCGGTGATTTCTACGGGAGCTTTATTGAATATGAATTCCGCGCCCTCGATTTCTGCATATTCTTTTTCCTCGGCGGAGGCGGTGTATCTGTCCGAACGCACGACGACTTTGACGTCGCGCACGCCGCGCCTTAAAGCCGTTCTCGCAACGTCCATGGCGACGTTGCCCGCGCCGATGACAATCATGCTCTTGCCGAGCTCATAGCCCTCGGGTCTTTCGAGGAAGTGTACGCCGTAGTGCACGTGTCCGAGCGTTTCGCCCTTGATGTTGAGGGCAATGGGCCAGGTAACGCCCGTGCCGATGGAGATGGCTTTGAAACCGTCGCGGAAGAGTTCCTCTATGCCGAACGCCTTGCCTATGGTTACGTTTACCCTTATCTTTATGCCGAGGTGAAGCATGAGCTGCTTATACCTGTCGATTATGGTGTGGGGCAGGCGGAAGTCGGGAATGCCGAACCTGAGTACGCCGCCGATGTCGGTCTTGCTCTCGAACACGGTGACGTCGTAGCCGAGCTGAGCGAGCTTTATGGAGATGGTTATGCCCGCGGGACCCGAGCCGATGACGGCTACCTTTATTCCGTTTGACGGAGCTCTTTCGAGGACGAGGTTGTCCAGGTAGCGTTCGGAGATGTAATTTTCTATAGTGGAAATTTCAACGGGCTCGCCCTTGAGACCGCGTATGCAGTGACCCTGACACTGATTGCCGTGGTTGCATACAATCGAGCAGACGACGGAGAGCGGGTTGTTGTCGAAGAGCATTTTGCCCGCGGCGTCGATATCGCCCTTTAAGAAAGTGGAAATGAAGTTGGGTATGTCCGTATTGATAGGGCAACCCTGACGGCAGAGCGGCTTCTTGCAGTTGAGGCAACGCTTTGCTTCGGCTATGACGTTATGTGCCATTATTAATTCCCCCGTATGGTTTTTTTATGTGATAACTCGACGCGTCAGAGCGCGTTTTTTATGTCTTCAATCATCTTTGCGTACTCTTCGTCCTTAAGATAGGTCTTGCCGGGATTCATGGTAAACGTGCCGCCCCATTCATCGCCGCCCTCGTACTTGGGGCAGAGGTGCATGTGCAGATGGCAACCCGTATCGCCGTACGCGCCGTAGTTGAGCTTGTCGGGCTTGAATACCTTGTGTATGGCTTTAGCCGCCCTGTTTACGTCGGCAAAGAACTTGTTTCTCTCCTCGTCGGAAATATCAACTATTTCGCTGACGTGGTCCTTGTAAGCGACTATGCACCTGCCGCGCTTGGACTGTTCCTTGAAGAGTATTAAAGTAGATACTTCGAGGTCGCATATGTATATGCCGAACTTTTCTAAAAGTTCGCCCCTCATGCAATATCCGCAGTTGGCGTCTTTCATTATATTTTACCTCACATTTTTTACTCATAACATTATAACATAATAAATGCCGATGTTCAATAGGCAAATTAAATTTCTGTCAGATTTTTATAGGTAAAAAATACATATTCTGCCATAGTCGCTCAAAAAATATTATTTGACCTCTTCGCTGTTGCAAACGCGCGGCGCGTGTGCTAATATAATGTCGAAAAAAATATGCGTGTATTTGCCTGCGGCGGAAATTTCTGCGCGGCATACCGGTCGGAGAGCTGAATGCAGGATAAATCTATGGGCAGCGACAGAATGTGGAAACTGTGCCTTAAAATGGGCATACCCTGCGTTCTGGCTCAGGTGGTAAACCTTCTGTACAACATTGTTGACAGAATTTATATCGGCAACATGCCCGAAGCGGGCGCGGCGGCTCTGGGCGGACTCGGGCTGTGCGCGCCTGTCATAACGCTGATTGCGGCGTTTTCCTCGTTCGTGTCGGGCGGAGGCGCGCCTCTGGCGGCAAAGGCCCTCGGCGAGGGCGACGAAGTGCGCGCAAAGCGCATTCTCAACAACGGCTTTATGCTCCTTTGCGTATTCTCCGTCACACTCGGACTGACGGCATTCTTCTGCGCAAAGCCTCTCTTATACCTCATAGGTGCGGGCGAAAGCAATTTCGGCTATGCCTACGACTACCTCTGCATATACCTTATAGGCACGCTCTTTGTGCAGCTCGCGACGGGGCTCAATACCTTCCTCACGGCGCAGGGCAGGAGCGCGACCGCCATGATTTCCGTCATAGTCGGCGCGGCTCTGAATATCGGGCTCGACCCGCTCTTCATTTTCACTTTCGGAATGGGAGTAAAGGGAGCTGCGCTCGCAACGGTTATAAGTCAGTTTGCAAGCGCGTGTTTCGTCGTCATCGTCCTCGCAGGGAAGCGCATGACGCTCAGGCTGGAATTCAGATATATGCTGCCCTCGCTGTCCGTAGTTGCGGCGATAGGCGCGCTCGGCGTCGCGCCGTTTGTGATGTCGGCTACCGAGTCCGTAATAGGTTTCGTGCTCAACGGCAGACTCAAATATTACGGCGACATGGCCGAGCTCGGCGGCGACGTGTATGTATCTGTGCTCGCCGTTCTTCAGAGCTGCATGATGCTCATAACGACGCCCATATCGGGTTTCACGCAGGGCGTCACGCCCATACTTGCCTACAACTTCGGCGCGAAGAACAAGGCGCGGCTCAGGCAGTGCTATCTGTTCACGCTCGCTGTGTGCTTCGGCTATTGTTCGCTCTTTGCCATAGTCATGATGAGCGCGCCCTCGCTGTTCGGCGCAATCTTCACGAGCGACCCCGACATTCTCTCGCTCACGCGCAGTTATCTGCCCGTCTTTGTCGGCGGCATGCTGATATTCGGCGTGCAGCGCGCCTGCCAGACGACCTTCGTCGCCGTCACGGAGGCGAAGATAAGTCTGTTCATCGCCATTTTAAGAAAAATTCTTCTGCTCGTGCCGCTCGCGTATATCTTCCCGCTGTTTATGGGTGTGGGCGGCGTCTACTGGGCGGAATGCGTCGCCGACGCCACGGCGGCGATTATTTGCGGCACAATCTTCATTTTCCGTTTCCGCGCCATATTAAAGCGTCTCCCCGACGAGAACTCGGGCGGTCAGTCTGTGCGGACGGATTGCGGTCAATAACACGTTCAGAGGGGGATACATTGCGTTCAATTAAAAAAGCGCGCCGACGGCTCAAGCCGTCGGCGCGCTCTGAGTTTATTTTTTATCTCTTTATTTCGTAGTCCTGGTTCATAAGGTTGACGATGGATTCCTCGTCGTCGGTGATGTTGAAGTCGCCGTGCATGGTGTGCTTGATTACCGAGGAAGCCACGCCGAAGTTGACGATGTCGTCGGGTCTCATCTGCCTCATCATAGCGTAGATTATGCCGCTGGCAAACGCGTCGCCGCCGCCCACGCGGTCGAGGATGTTGAAGCGGAAGGTGCGGCTCTCGTACGTTTCGCCGTTATACCATAAGAAGGCTTTCAGGCTGTTTTCGCTGCCCGAATGGACGTAGCGCACGTGTCTGCCGATTGCCTTGAAGTGGTATCTCTTGGCGAGCTCTCTGAAAATTCTGTCCTGTTCCTTGTAGGTGGGGTTGAGCGAGAGCCCGTCTTTTAAGTCTTTGCCGTCTGGACCTGGCAGATTGATGGGCTCTATGCCGAAGAGTACGTCGACATAGGGCAGATATTCCGTAATGCAGTCGCGCGCCTCCTGCCAGCCCCAGAGAGCAGAGCGGAAGTTGCAGTCGAAAGATACGGTTATGTTCAGTTCCTTAGCCGCCTTAAGAGCGAGCATCATAAGCTCTCTGCAGTTGGGCGAAAGGGCGGGGGTAATGCCCGAAAGGTGCAGCCATGTAAAGCCTTTGAGTTTTTCCTTCCAGTCTATCGTCTTGAAGTCGAAGCGCGAAAAGGCGGAATCTTTTCTGTCGTAGGTGACCTTGCTCGCTCTTACGCCGAAGCCCTCTTCGAGGAAGTATATGCCCATTCTGCCCTGATTTACATATATACAGGGCGAGCAGTGCACGTCGTTCGAGCGGATATATCTTATTGCCGCCTTGCCTATCGACGAGTCGGGCACGACGGTGAAATATGACGAGTCCACGCCGAGGTTGGCGAGCGATACGGCAATATTCGCCTCCGCGCCGCCGTAGGTGACCTTGAATTCGTCGGTCATGCGGATTTTTTCGTTGTTGGGGGGCGAAAGGCGCAACAGCAGCTCGCCCATGCTTATAAATCTTACGTCTTTTATATTGTCCTTATTGCTCATAATTCACCCGCTTAAAAAAGTTTCTGTAATCATTATATCACCCGTTGAGGGGTTTGTACATACCAAACGCCAAAATTGTATTGATTTTTTTTGACTGTCGCGTTATTATATTTGTATGAAAATAAAAATAAAAGTAAACTCGTCCGCGTACGACAGCGAATACGGCGGCGAGCAGTACCTCGACGCGTGCGAGGGGGAATTTCGTCTGGATGAAATATTCCGTCTGCCGTTCTTCAGAATAATAATAGACGAAGTCATAGACGGCGCGGTCTGTTTCAGACTGATGGAGGGGGCACAGGCGCACTATTTCGTGCTCGAAAACGTCGGCGACGGCGCGACATTCGAGAGGGAGACGTCCATAGGTTACGACGAATTCACATTCACGCTGGAGGACTGACTTAGACGACGTTCAGAGGGGAAATATGACGAGGGAAGACATCGAAAAATACGCGCTTTCGCTGGGCGGAGTGCACTGCGACTGTCCGTTCAAAGACGACTTCACGTCGCTCGTTCTGCGGCATAAGGAGAGCGGGAAGTGGTTCGGAATATATATGTCCGCGCCCGTAAAATCGCTCGTTAAGTGCGCGGGCGAAGGCGGCGACAGACTTGCCGTAATGCTGGACGGCAGAGAGCGCACAGGCGTGCTCAATCTCAAGTGTCCGCCCGAGCTGTCGTTTGCGCTCTTTCAGAATTTTTCGGGCATAGTTCCCGCGTATCACATGAACAAGCGGCTGTGGATATCCGTCGTTCTGGACGCCGACGTCGACGACGGAACGATTAAAAATCTCATCACGCTGAGCTACGACGTCGTGCGCGAAAAGTCGGACAAAAGTGACTGAACTGCGCATTGAGCGGCACATATTGCCGCGCGAACGACAAAAAATTTTTAAATTACGGGTGAAAAAGTGGAAGGCAAGAATATAAAGATAGTTTCGGTGGATACCTGCACGGTTTCCTGCGGCGACATAGATTTTTCCGCGCTCGGCGAGCTGGGCGACGTCACCTTTTACGACGTGCTGTCGGCGGGCGGACTGGCTCATGCGGCGGCGGATGCGGACGCGCTGCTCGTCAACAAGGCGAATGTGGACGAAAAGCTGCTTTCCGCCTGCAGAAATCTCAGATATGTGGGCACATATTCTACGGGATACAACAATATCGATCTGAAGGCGTGCGAGAAGGCGGGAATAACTGTTTGCAATGTGCCCGGATATTCCACGCACGCCGTAAGCCAGCATGCGTTCGCCCTGCTTTTAAGCTTTGTCGGCGAGATAGGAAAATACGGCGCGTCGGTTGCGAGAGGGGACTGGAAGAGGGCTAAAACCTTCTGTTACATGCCCTGGCAGACGCGCGAAATTTACGGCAAGACCTTCGGCGTCTACGGTTTCGGCAATATCGGCAGGGCGACTGCCCGCATAGCCGAAGCCTTCGGCATGCGGGTCATCGTATGCACGCGCACCAAGCCCGAAGATTGCCGTTACGAACTCGTCTCAAAGGAAGAAATTTTCGCGCAGAGCGACTTTTTATCCCTGCATTGCCCGCTCAACGACCAGACCAGCCGTCTCGTCAACGAACAGACGATTGCGCTTATGAAGCGCGAGGCGATAATTGTCAACACCGCCCGCGGCGGGCTCATCGACGAGGATGCTCTTGCAAAGGCTCTCAACAGCGGCAGAATTTCGGGCGCGTGCCTCGATGTGCTCACGGACGAGCCCATGCGCAAAGATTGTCCGCTCGGCAAGGCTAAAAACGTGCTCATAACCCCTCACGTCGCCTGGATACCCCGCGAAACGCGTCAGCGTCTCGTCGGCGAGGTGGCGGATAACCTCGCCTGCTATCTGGCAGGCTCGCCCCGCAACCGCATAATTTAATGTCCGCAAACGCTTAATATAATAATATGGTGAACGGAAATACAGTTCTGTAAATATCGGATAAAAGACAATGCATCCGCGCGCCGCAGGTACTGCGGCGCGCGGAATTTTTTTGCGGCTATGTCGCTGCGCAGACGGAAACGCGCGCAAGTTGCGCGCGTCGGACGGCGCAGGTGGATAAAAGGGTTCCGGCGCAAGGGCGCGGCTGTCGGAGCAAAGGGGGAGGGGAGAACAAAAACATACCCCGTAGCAGTACGTCGCTACGGGGAGAATTTGCTATTTTATTAAATTTTAATTTCGAGGTCGCCTCGCCAACGGTTACTCACTAAAAGCCGTTCGGGTTTGCATTTACCCTTGCAGTAATGCTTTTCCGCATGTTAGGTACCGTTATGCGGTACTTGCTGGAATTACTGCGAAATTAAAACCGTATTTACGAATTTAAACCTCTGCACCTGAATTGTACATTGGAGTTTACCATCCTTTACCTTCGAGAGCTTTTGAAAGAAGTAATCTTGTCATAATTACTTACCTCCTTTTGCTTACTTCGGAACATATATCTCAACGGGCGGTCGCTATAGCTTCCCGCTCAAATCAATAAACCTTGACCCGCTTTCGCGGCTACTTGTACTTCATACACTTACACTCCTGTATTTGTGTTGCGCGCTAACACTTTTTGTAAGTTATTTTCTTTTTTCAACTACAGTATAACACAGTTTCGGCGTTTGTCAATACCTTTTTCAAAAAAATTTTAATTGTTTTTTTGTGGCATAAATGCCTTAAAATACCAAAGTCAACTGCTATTAACACAAAAAAGGGGACAAAAATCCAATTTATAATGCAACAGTAGGGCAAACATTGTTGCCTTTTGAAAAAAAATATATATAATATAGTAACGTTTAATACAATATTGTCCGCTCGGGCAAAATTCGGAATAAGAAGGTTTAAAAATATGTTTCCTGTCATTGTCGACAACGCACTTTCCTTTGCTATGGTGCTTGCGGTCATACTGCTAAGTACCAAGCTTTTAGGACTTGTGTTCAGAAAATTCGGACTTCCCGAAGTGCTCGGCTACATAATCGCCGGCATCCTCCTGGGACCCGCCATCTTCGGCGAGTTCTGCGGCTTCACATTCATAGGCTTCGAGGGCGAAGACTACTACGCGCTCTTCTCGATAGCCGGCAACGAGGACGGGCTTTCGCTCTTCTCAAAAATCGGCGTGCTGCTTTTAATGTTCAGCGCGGGACTTGAGACCAACCTCGACGACCTCAAAAAGACGGGTCTTGCAAGCACGCTCGTCGCTTGCACGGGCGTAGCCGTGCCCATGGCTCTCGGTTTTTTAATTTCGCTCGGCTTCGGCAATATAGGTCTGGGCGTTGACAACATCTGTCAGAGCATATTCATCGGCACAATTCTCACCGCGACTTCGGTTGCAATAACCGTCTCCGTGCTCAAGGAACTCGGCAAAATCAATACCAAGCTCGGCACTACGATTGTCTCTGCCGCCATCATAGACGACGTAATCGGCATAGTGCTTCTCTCGATAGTCACGGGTATCGCCCGCTCGGGCAATGCAGAGCCCGCCGCAGACGGCTTTACGGCGTTCAAGTCGACCATATACGGCACTATCATAATGATAGTAGTCTTCTTCATAGTGGCGATAGTCGCAGGTTTCGGCGTTTCCAAGCTGTTCAAATGGCTGGACAGCAAGTGGTCGCACACTCACCGCATTCCCGTATTCTCGCTCGTTGTATGCTTCGTATACAGCTGGGCGGCTGAAGAAATCTTCGGCGTTGCAGACATAACTGGCGCATTCCTTGCAGGCGTCGTCCTTTCCACCGTTCACAGGGCGAGCGAATATACCGATAAGAAGATAGAGGTCAATACATATACAATGTTCGCGCCCGTATTCTTCGCGAATATCGGTATATCCTCCATAACATTTGCGGGACTTCAGCCCGCGGTCTTCCTGTTCTGCGTGCTCGCGGTAATCGCAGGTCTCGTCGGCAAAATCGTCGGCTGCGGCGCGGTCTGCAGGGCATTCGGCTACTCGTGGAGGGAGAGCGCAATCGGCGGCGTCGGCATGATGGCGCGCGGCGAAGTCGCGCTCATCGTCACCCAGACGGTCACAAGCTCAACCCTCGGCGAACACGCTCTGGGCAGCGAATTCGTGCTCATGACCGTGCTTCTGATACTCGTATCGTCCATACTCACGCCCATACTTTTAAAGGTGCTCTACAGCAGGGAAAATAAACTTCCCGTCGAGGCGGCAGGCGCGTCCGCAGGACTTTCGGATAACCTCCCCGAGGGCGAAGCTCCTTACTCGGGCAATGACGACGACAGAGTTATTTAAAAAGATAATAAATTCATTTCAGAATTCTTAGGGGGAATTTTATGAACGACGTAATTGAAAACATGCTCACGCGCAGGAGCATAAAGAAGTACAAGAGCACGCCAGTGCCCGACGAACTCATTTCCGAGATTGTGAAGGCGGGCATGTACGCGCCCTGCGGAATGGGCAGGCAGGCTCCGATTATCATAGCCGTCACAGACAAGGCTCTGCGCGACGAGCTTTCGGCAATGAACGCGGCAATTATGGGCAGAGACATTGACCCGTTCTACGGCGCGCCCGCCGTGCTTGTTGTGCTCGCCGACAGGAGAGTAAACACATATCTCTACGACGGCTCGCTCGTCATGGGCAATATGATGAACGCCGCTCATTCTCTGGGACTGGGCAGCTGCTGGATACACAGGGCTAAGGAGATGTTTTCCTCCGAACGCGGCAGGCAAATTCTCAGCTCGCTCGGCATAGAGGGCGACTACGAGGGCATTGGCAACTGCATTGTCGGCTACGCCGACGAAGAGAGGGCGGCAAAGCCCAGAAAGGAAAATTTCGTGTACTATGTAAAGTAAAACGTGGCGCGCCGCGACTTCAGTCGCGGCGCGCCTTTTTTTAATTGCCCGCCGCATATGCGGCGGGCAATGAGCTTTTATGCACGTATTTTTATTGCATTTGCGGCAAAAAAAATGTCAGGCAGAGCCTGACGTTAAAAGATATTATCAGTGTGAGAGTATCCAGTCGCGCACCTGCGAATGTTCGATGGGCTGAATGCCCTCGCTGGGATATCTCGACTTCGCGCCGCCGTTGGTGTAGATGAAATAGTTGCCCTCGGGTGTGATGTACAGCGTCTCTTCGTAGCCGTATGCGTCTCCGGGTGCGCCGAATGTGAACTTCTTGTCCCTGGTAGAGTTGCTTGTGTCGTAGATTATGCCGTTGAGTTCCTTGCGCATCGAAAAATTCCCCCGAGTGTCATTACATCGGATGTAGTTTAACATTTGTCGCTTTTTGCTGTCAATAATTTTGTAAAAATTCAGCTTGCTCGCCGTTTTATTAAAAAATTTGCACAATTATTGTTAAAAAATATAATTTTTGCGCCCTATATGCGGCAGAATGTAACAGTTGCACATTAAAAAGTTGTCAAGTAAAAACGCTTGACAATGCTCTCTTCGCGCGATATAATAGACAGCGTTATGAACAAGATAGACTTTCTGCGGCTGTGGGATTTATACGGCGGACTGCTCACTCCCACGCAGAGGGACATGACTGATTTATATTTCAATCTCGACCTCACGGTTTCGGAAATCGCCGAACAGAAGGGCATATCCCGTCAGGCGGTTTCGGAATGTCTGGGCGGCTGCAAGCGCGAACTTGCCTTGTACGAGGAAAAGCTCGGGCACGCTAAGATGCTTGACGAGGGCGAATGCCGAATATCGTCTTTAAGGGCGGACGCATTGAAGTGGGCGGAGCAATTTGAAAGTCTGCACCCCGAATATGCGGGCGATATGGCGGTGCTCAGGGGCATTGTTGCGGGGGATTGCCCGCAGGATATAGCGTCATCAATCAAAAAATAACGGTAGTTTTAATGGCAATTTTTTCTTCACTTTCAGAGAGATTAAACCATATATTTTCCAAGCTCACCAAGCACGGAAGGCTGACGGAGCTCGAAATCAAGTGTGCAATGCGCGAAGTGCGCGTCGCGCTGTTAGAGGCCGACGTCAACATTCAGGTTGCCAAAAAATTCTGTGCCGACGTGTCCGAAAAGGCGGTCGGACAGGAAATTTTAAAGAGCCTCAATCCTGCCCAGCAGGTAATAAAGATAGTCAACGAACAGCTCATAGAGCTGATGGGACCGGCGGAAGCGAAACTTGTTGTCTCGCCCAAGCCTCCCACAGTCATAATGATGTGCGGACTTCAGGGCGCGGGCAAGACGACGCTGTGCGGAAAGCTTGCCGTGCTGCTCAGAAAGAGCGGCAAAAAGCCCCTTCTTGTCGCGGGCGACATCTACCGCCCCGCGGCGATAAACCAGCTCAAAGTGGTGGGCGGCAACGCGGGTTGCGAAGTGTTCGAAAAGGGCACGCAGGACCCCGTGAAGACGGCGGTTCAGGCTGTCGATTACGCAAAGTCGATGGGCTATGACACGGTCATCATCGACACCGCGGGCAGACTTGAAATAGACGAAAAACTCATGCAGGAGCTCGAAAGAATTAAGGCGGCGGTGGACGTTTCTGAAATTCTTCTCACGGTCGACGCGATGATGGGTCAGGTGGCGGTAAACGTCGCCAAGACCTTCAACGAGAGGCTGGAAGTTACGGGCATAGTTCTCACCAAGCTCGACGGCGACACTCGCGGCGGCGCATGCCTTTCGATAAAGGCGGTGACTGGCAAGCCCATAAAGTTCATCGGCGTGGGCGAAAAGATAACCGACCTCGAGTACTTCTATCCCGACAGAATGGCGTCGCGCATACTCGGCATGGGCGACGTTCTCACCTTAATAGAGAAGGCGCAGGAGGCAGTCACCGAAGAGCAGGCTCTGAAGATGAAAAAGAAGATGCTCGAAAACTCCTTCACGCTCGAAGATTACCTCGACCAGTTCGAGAGCATGAAGAAGATGGGCGGCGCGCAGGCACTCGTTTCAATGATGCCGGGACTTGCGGGCAAGGTCAAGGACGGCGACATTGACGAGAAGAAGATGGAGAGGACAAAGGCAATAATACTTTCCATGACGCCGAAGGAAAGGACGGACCCCTCGATAATCAACTCGTCGAGGAAGAAGCGCATAGCGGCTGGCTCGGGCACGACGGTGCAGGAGATAAACCAGCTCTTGAAGCAGTTCGAGCAGACCAAACAGCTGATAAAACAGATAAAGGGCGGCAAGCGCAGACTTCCTTTCGTCTGATAAACGCGTAGAAATTTCCGCATGGCGGATAAAGATATAAAAAATAATTTTTTTCAGGAGATAAAATAAAATGGCAGTAAAAATGAGATTGACCAGAATGGGCGACAAGAAGTCCCCCTTCTACAGAGTGGTTGTAATCGACAGCAGAAAGGCTCAGTCGGGCGAATATATCGACAAAATCGGCTATGTTGACCCCCTCAAGAACCCCGCTGAAATCAACATCGACGTTGAAAAGGCAAAGAGCTGGCTTGCAAAGGGCGTTCAGCCTACCGAGACGGTGAAGAGCTACCTCGTAAAGGTGGGCGCAATGGAGCAGAGCACCAAGCTTTCCGCACCCAAGACAAACGACAAGAAAAAGAAGAAGTAATTTTTACCGCTCTTTGGGCGGCAGTAAAGAAGAGTGCGCTGCCTGGCGCACTTAAAGGCGCGCATACGCGCGCGACGGAGAAAACGCATGCTTGAATTAATAAAGTATATAGTTGAACAGTTCGCCGACAAGAAGGACGAAATCGAATACAAAGTCGAAGAGACCGACAATGCAATTGAAGTGACCGTACTTCTCGACGCGTCCGACATGGGCAAGGTCATCGGCAAGCAGGGCAAGATAGCAAAGGCGATGCGCACCATCGTTCGTTGCGCTACGCCCCGCGACAGCAAAAAGTACGTTATAGAAATTGAGGAAAAGGCGTAAACCGCCTTTTCTTTTTATACGGATATGGAAAAGACTTTAACGGTTGCAACAGTTTTAAAGCCTCAGGGCATACGCGGCGAAATCAAGGTCAAGACGCTTACCGACAGCGCGGAAGATTTCTGCGCGCTTGAAAAAGTTTTCATAGACGGAGTTGAATACAAGGTGTTCTCCGCCCGTCCCGCAGGCGACTGCGCCTATGTCATGCTGCGCGGCGTGGCTGACAGAAACGCCGCCGAACTTCTGCGCGCAAAGGACGTCATAGCTCTTCGCGAGGACCTTCCAAAGCTGCCCGACGACACATTCTATCTCGTCGACGTGCTCGGCTGCAAGGTGGTCACCGAAAAGGGCAAGACGCTGGGCGAAGTTATCGAAATCACGCCCGCAAAGACGGATATCTTCGTCATATCCTGCGGCGAAAAGAAGATTACCTTCCCCGCGGCGGACGGGGTCATAGACAGCATTGACGTCGAAAACAAGGTCGTCTGCGTCAACAAAAAACGTTTTGACGAGGTTGCATTGTACGACTGATGAAGATTACCATTCTTACGCTCTTTCCCGAGATGTTCTCGCCGCTCTATCAGAGCATAATAGGCAGAGCTCTCGAGGACAAAAAACTCGAACTTGAGGTCGTGAACATACGCGACTATAGCGAGGATAAGCACTTAAAGTGCGACGACTACCCGTTCGGCGGCGGCGCGGGCATGGTTATGATGCCCCAGCCGATAGCCTCGGCGATAGAGGCGGTCGACCCCGAGCACAGGGCGAGGCGCATTTTCATGTCGCCCAAGGGCGCGACCTTTACGCAGAGCAAGGCTCTGGAGCTGTCTTCGCTTGAGCATATAGTGCTTCTCTGCGGTCACTACGAGGGCGTCGACCAGCGCGTCATAGATATGTTCATAGACGAAGAAATTTCCGTCGGCGACTACGTGCTCACGGGCGGCGAACTGCCCGCCATGGTCGTGACCGACTGCGTTGCGCGCTATCTGGACGGCGTTCTGAGCAACGGTTCGCTCGTCGACGAAAGCTTTTCGGACGGTTCGCTCGAGTACCCTCAGTACACCCGCCCTGCGAACTTCAGGGGGGTGAGCGTGCCCGAGGTGCTGCTCTCGGGCAACCACGCGAAGATAGACGAGTGGCGCAGGGAGCAGAGCCGCAAAATCACCGCGGCGCGCAGACCCGACCTTCTCAAATGACAAGGCGGCAAGGTTTTTGCGCCTTGTCTTTGCATATTCCGAGAGGGTAAGCAGTCTTTCCGCGGACAGCCTTTTCTGTGCGCGGCGACGGCGCATTTTTGTGCTGTTGCCGCAGCGGGTTTAAAGGTTATGGCGGTTTTAAGCTGAATTGAAAAATAAGAATGCGGAGACCCCCGCGGGCTGACGCCTTAAAGGAGGCTTTATGAAGCATATACAGTGGTTCCCGGGACACATGACCAAGGCGATGAGGGCTATGGAGCAGTCCGTAGCCGTCTGCGACGGCATAATTTACGTGCTCGACGCGCGCTGTCCCGCGGCTTCTTACAATAAAAAACTCAAAAAGATATTCGGAAACCGTGCAGTTCTGTACGTTCTCAACAAGTGCGACTTAGCCGACGAAAAGAGCGCGTCTTTTGCAAAAGTCATACGCGAAAGGGGCGGCGCGTGCGTCAGGCTCAATGCCGTAAACAGCAATTCGCGCAGGGATATTATCGAGGCAATCAATTGCCTCATTGCAGAAAAGCAGGCAAAGTCGCTTGCAAAGGGCTACAATAAGATTTTCAGATTTATGGTGTGCGGCGTGCCCAACACGGGCAAGAGCACGGTGATAAACCTGCTCTCGGGCGTCAAGCGCGCTGCCACGGGCGACAAGGCTGGCGTGACCCGCGGCACTCAGTGGATAAGGTGCGGCAACTTCGAACTTTTAGACACACCCGGAACGACCCCGCCGGCGTTTGAAAATCAGCGACTCGCGCTCAGGCTGGCGTATGTCGGCAGCTTAAACGACGATATTCTGGATATCGATGACGTCGCGCTCGCGCTGCTCGGCGAACTCTGGCAGAAGTACCCCGAAAATCTTGCCGAACGCTACGGCATAGAGGGCGGCGAGCCTCTGGAAATGCTCGAACAGGTCTGCCGCCGCCGCGGTTTTATGCTGCGCGGGGGCGAATTCGACTACGAGCGCGCCGAAAAAGCCGTTCTGGACGACTTCAGAAAGGGCAGGCTGGGCTGCGTCACGCTCGACGACCTGTCGGACGCGGAGGGGCTGGACTTCTGATGGATAAATTAATTTACGAACGACAACTTCACGCCGAGGGCAAAAAATTTGTGTGCGGCGTCGACGAGGTGGGCAGAGGTCCGCTCGCAGGACCCGTCGTGTGCGCGGCGGCAATCATGCCCGAGGACGATATCATAGAGGGCGTGGACGACAGCAAAAAGCTTTCCGCAAAGAAGCGCGAAAAGCTGTCGGAGATGATAAAGCAAAGGGCGATTGCCTACGCAATATGCCGCGTCGAACCGCAGGTTATCGACGAAATCAACATACTTCAGGCGACGCGACTGTGCATGAAGAACGCCATAGAGAGCCTTTCCGTCCGTCCCGACTTCGTGCTGACGGACGGCAATATGACGCTCGATATCGACATCCCGCAGCGCAGCATTATAAAGGGCGACGCGCAGTGCTACTGCATAGGCGCGGCGTCGATTATCGCCAAGGTAGAAAGGGACGCCGTAATGGAGGAGTACGCAAAAGTCTATCCGCATTACGGGTTTGAGAAGAACGTCGGCTACGGCACGGCGGTTCACATTGAGGCAATAAAACAGTTCGGGCTTACGCCCGTTCACCGCAGGAGCTTTACAAAAAAATGGCAATGACTTTTCGTCAGCTCGTCGGCAGACGTGGCGAGAGAGCGGCGGCAAAATACCTAAAAGATAAGGGTTACAGGATAATCGCGACAAACTTCCGCTGTCCCTTCGGCGAGGTGGACATTATCGCGCAGAAGGACGATGTTGTGGCGTTTGTCGAGGTCAAGACGCGCTCGGGAACTTCGTTCGGCATGCCCAACGAGGCGGTGGGCGCAGACAGGCGCGCCCGCTACATTGCCTGCGCAAAGTACTATTTTTCGGGCAGGCAGACAGATTTCACCGTCAGATTTGATATAATCGAAGTTCTAAAGGGCGAAATTAACCATATCGAGTGCGCTTTTACGGCGTAAAAAGCCATATATTATATATATGGTAAAGGGCAAAAAAAGTTTTGTGAAAATTGCGATACACCCCTCAAAATGAGTTGATTTTTATTTTCGGGTCTGTTAAGATATAAAAGCTGATTAAAAAAACTCACAGCCGCGGTGCGGCGTACGAATACAGGAGGACAGATATGAAAGGTTTGGTCGAAGCGATTGAAAAAGAAGGCATGAAGGAGAGCGTACCCGCATTCAACGTGGGCGACACCGTAAAGGTCGGCTTCAAGGTTATCGAAGGCACGAAGGAGAGAATTCAGAACTTCGAAGGCGTCGTAATAGCTAAAAAGCACGGCGGCATAAGAGAGAGCTTCACGGTAAGAAGACTTTCTTTCGGCGTCGGCGTAGAGAGAACTTTCCCCGTTCACTCGCCCAAAATCGCATCCATAACCGTAGTAAGAAAGGGTCAGGTCAGAAGAGCTAAGCTCTACTACCTCAGAGGTCTTACCGGCAAGGCTGCAAAAATCAAGGAAGTCAAGTAATTTAAAAAAGCTCCCGCTATGTGCGGGAGCTTTTCAATTTATGTGCATTTTCAGATGGAGGGATAGGTTATGCTCGCAAAGGTTACAAGTTTCGCGCTTGTCGGGCTCGACGGCGTGCCCGTAGAGGTTGAAACGGACATAAACAAAGGCATGACTTCGTACGAGCTCGTCGGGCTGCCCGACGCTGCCGTGAAGGAGAGCCGCGAGAGGGTGCATTCCGCGCTCAAGAACTCGCAATTTCATTTTCCCGTCAACAGAATAACCGTAAATCTTGCTCCCGCAGACATAAAAAAGGAGGGCAGTCACTACGACCTGCCCATAGCCATAAGCATTTTAAAGGCGAGCGGTCAGCTCGGCGGGGCAAGTACGGACGACTTCGTCATTTTAGGCGAACTCGCCCTCGACGGCGGAGTGCGCGGCGTATCGGGCGTTCTTCCTACGCTGATTTCGGCAAAGCGCAGGGGCTTTCGCCGCTTCATTCTGCCCTTTGCAAACGCAAACGAGGCGGCATATATCGAGGGTGCTGAGGTCTATGCCGTAAAGACCCTTTCAGAGGCGGCTGACTTTTTAAAGGGCGAAACAGCCCTCTCGCCCGTGCAGTCCAAAGATTTCTGCGCGGCTGCGGCGCGGTCGTCTTATGACTGCGATTTGTCCCTCGTCAGGGGACAGGCGGTCGCAAAGCGCGCCTTGGAAATTGCCGTAGCCGGCGGGCACAACATACTCTTCTGCGGTCCTCCGGGCACGGGCAAGACCATGCTCGCAAAGTGCATACCTACGATTATGCCCGATCTGACCTTCGGCGAGGCACTCGACATAACGAGAATACACTCCGTGGCGGGCGAACTTGGCGAGGAGGGCATAGTCACGCTGCGCCCCTTCCGCACGCCTCATCACACGGCTACTACCGTCTCGCTCTGCGGAGGCGGGAACTCAAAAATCCGCCCCGGCGAAATTTCCAAGGCGCACAGGGGAGTGCTGTATCTCGACGAACTGCCAGAATATTCGCGCTCTGCGCTCGAAGCTCTCCGTCAGCCCCTCGAGGACAGAAAAATAACCGTCTCGCGCGCGGCGGGCGCGGTGACGTTCCCTGCCGACTTCATGCTGTGCGCAAGCATGAACCCCTGCCCGTGCGGCAACTACGGCAGCAGGTACAGACAGTGTACCTGCACGCCC
This sequence comes from uncultured Clostridia bacterium, assembly GCA_949290575.1. Taxonomy (GTDB): domain Bacteria; phylum Bacillota; class Clostridia; order Christensenellales; family Borkfalkiaceae; genus Coproplasma. The sequence goes on along the minus strand of CASESJ010000005.1, from coordinate 8,350 downwards.
GCACAGATTAAGAAGTACCGCTCGCGCATTTCAGGACCTCTTCTGGACAGAATAGATATCCTCGTCGAAGTGGACGCGGTGAAATACGAGGACTTGTCCTCGGACAAGCCCGAAGAGCCGAGCTCTGAAGTGAAGGCGCGCGTCGAGCGCGCAAGGGCGATTGAGCGCGAAAGGTTTTCAGGCGACGGCATAGACTTAAACGCCGAGATGGGCGAAAGACAGCTCAAAAAATATTGCAATCTCTCGCCCGAATGCAGAGAGGCTCTCGGCGGAATATTTGAAAAACTCGCGCTGTCGGCGAGGGCGCGCGCGCGAATAATAAAAGTTGCGCGCACGATTGCAGACCTTGCCTACAGTGCCGAAATTGAGCCCGAACACATACTAGAGGCGGCGTCGTACCGCACGTTCGGCGCGGGGGAAGATTAAATGTATTCCGTCAGAGAACTTGACATGATAACGGCGGACAGCTTCGGCTCGCTCAGCTACGAAAATAAGATTTTATTGCTGCGCGCGGCGGAGGAAAATTGGTCCGACGGCGCAAAAAGTGTGTCCAAACTGATTAAAAGCGTCGGCGGGGGAGTATATAATAAATTAAAGACTGCCTTTGAAAGTGCCGCCTACAGACAAAAAATTGTGCGCGGTCTGGAAGAGAGCAAAATCTCGTGCATAACTTGCGGGAGCGTGCTCTATCCCGAAAAGCTCAAAGAAATTCCCGTGCCGCCCCTCGTCTTATACTGCAGGGGCAACGTTCAGCTTTTAAAGGGAGACCACTTTACCGTGGTCGGCTCGCGCAGAACGCCCTCGTCAACCCTGTCGCTGTGCAGACAGATAAGCGCGGACATATCGCGAAGAATGACCGTCGTCACGGGCATAGCCGACGGCGCGGACAGCGCGGCTCTGAAAGGTGCGTTGCAATCGGGTAACGTCATATGCGTTCTGCCGGGCGGACACGATCACATCTATCCCTCGGTAAACGTCGCCCTCGTGAGGGAGACGGAAAAACGGGGGCTTGTGATTTCGGAATTTCCCCCTCAGACGGAGATAAAGAGGTATATGTTCGTGGCGCGCAACCGCATACTTGCGGGGCTGTCGCGCGGAGTGCTGGTCGTCTCTGCGGCGGAGCGCAGCGGCGCGCTGATTACGGCGCAGTATGCGGTAGATTACAACAGAGACGTGTTTGCCTTTCCCCATTCCATAGGAATAAAGAGCGGCGAGGGCTGCAACAGACTTATAAAAGAGGGCGCGTCGCTGTGCAGAAATGTACTTGACATTTTCGAAGCGTTCGGGTTAGAATACAATGCGGAAAAACAAGAGCTCACCGAAAACGAGCGCAAAGTTTTAGCTATTGTCAGGCGTGAGGGCAAAGCTTACGCCGCCGACGTTGCAGAGGAGACGGATATGGCGGTCTATCGTGTGATAGCCGTATGTTCTTCGCTCGAAATAAAAGGTCTGATAGCGCGCGAGGGCGGAAACGCCTTCTCCGCAGTGAGATAATGCACGCATGCCGTGCGTCAGCAAAATAATTGGAGTAGTCATGGATTTAATCATAGTTGAGTCGCCTTCAAAGGCAAAAACCATTTCAAAGTATTTAAAGGGCAAGTATAAAGTGGACGCCTCGGGCGGACACGTTAGGGATTTGCCCGAAAAGACGCTCGGCGTGAAGATAACCGAAAACTTCGAGCCCCGCTACGAGATAACGCCCAACAAGAAGGAAGTCATAAAGAGGCTGTCCGAAGAGGCGAAAAGGGCGGGCAAAGTATATCTTGCAACCGACCCCGACCGCGAGGGCGAGGCGATAAGCTGGCATCTGCAGACGGTGCTCGGCATGGACGCGGACGGCGCGCACAGGGTGGAATTCAACGAAATTTCCCCCAAAGCCGTCGAAAACGCGCTCAAAAATCCCAGAAAAATAGATTATAACCTCGTCGACGCCCAGCAGGCAAGGCGAGTTTTAGACAGACTTGTGGGCTACAAGCTCTCGCCCCTTCTCAACAACCGCATTCAGAGCGGACTTTCGGCAGGACGCGTTCAGTCGGTTGCCCTGAGGCTCATTGTCGACAGAGAGAGGGAGATAGCCGCGTTCAAGCCCGAGGAATACTATACGTTCACGGCGTCATTGCAGGACACCGCGGCAAAGTATAACCCCTTCAAGGCGACATATCAGCTCAAAAAGAGCGGCAAATCGATAACCGCAGAGCAGGCGGCGGAAGTCGAGGCGAAGATACGCGCAGGTCAGTTCACCGTGACCAAAATCAAGAGCGGCGTAACCAAATCGCACGCCCCCGCGCCCTTCACCACCTCGTCTTTGCAGCAGGACGCGTCCAATAAATTCGGCATGTCCTCGCCCGAAACAATGTTGGTTGCTCAGCACCTGTACGAGGGTATGGACGTCGGCGGCGACCACATCGCGCTCATCACCTATATCCGTACGGACAGCACGCGTATAGCCGTCGAGGCTCAGCAGGCGGCTTTGGAATTCATAAAGAACACCTACGGCGAAAAATTTGCGCCCGCCCGTCCCAATATCTATGCGACAAAGAAGGGCGCGCAGGACGCGCACGAGGCGATAAGACCCATAAATCTTTCCATAACGCCCGCAAGCGTCAAGCAGTATCTCGATAAAAAGCATTACAATGTATATAAGCTCGTCTATGACCGCTTCGTCGCCTCGCAGATGGCGGAGGCGCAGTACAACTCTATGCAGATAGAGGCGGTCTCTGCGGGCTATACCTTCAAGGCGAGCGGCAAGGCTCTGCTGTTTGCAGGCTACACCGCAGCTTATCAGAGCTATTCCGACGCCGAGGCGGAGGAGGAGAACGGCAAACTTCTTCCCCCCGTGCAGGAGGGCGACAATCTCAACCTCTGCGAGCTGGGCAAGGAACAGAAGTTCACCCGCCCGCCCCTGCGCTATACCGACGCGTCTCTGGTCAAGACTATGGACGAAAAGGGCATAGGCAGACCGTCGACTTACGCTTCGATAATCTCCGTGCTCAACAAGCGTCACTATGTCGAAAAGGACGGCAAGTATATGGTCCCCACCGAGGTGGCGTATAAGATAACCGACATGCTCGTTCACTACTTCACGGACATAATGGACGTCGGCTTTACGGCTAAGATGGAGGACGAACTCGATAAAATCGAGGACGGCGGCGTAGACTGGCACAAGATTATTGCCGACTTCTACCCCTCGTTTGCAGAGCACCTCAAAACCGCCGCCTGCGACGGCGACGAGATGACGGATATAATCTGCGAAAAGTGCGGCAGTCCGATGATACGCCGTTCGGGCAAGTATGGCAAGTACCTTGCCTGCTCGAACTATCCCAAGTGCTCCAATATAGTCAGCGAGTCCGAGGTGGAAATTTCCGACGTGCGCTGCCCCAAGTGCGGCGCGAACATGGTGGTCAAGAGCGGCAAGTTCGGCAAGTTCCTCGCCTGCCCCAACTACCCCGAATGCTCGTGCATACTGCCCATCGACGCAAAGGTCGCCGAGGAAAAATGTCACGCCTGCGGCGGCGAAATGCTCATCAAAAAGGGCAAGTACGGCGCATATCTCGAGTGCGGCAAGTGCGGCGCGAAGCGTCCTTTGAACGCGCCCGACGGCAAGGCGAAGGAGGGCGAAAAGACGGAGGGCAAGTGCCCCGACTGCGGTCGCCCCATGCGCAGAATGCGCTCTAAAAACGGCAAGATATATTACGGCTGCACGGGCTATCCCGAGTGCAAATTTTTAAGCTGGGATATCCCCACGGGCGACAAGTGCTCCGTGTGCGGAAAATTCCTGATACGCAAGGGCGACAAGATAAAGTGCTCGGACAAAAACTGCACCTACAGCGCGGACGCGCCCGCCGACGACAATGAAAATTAAGGTAATCGGCGCAGGGCTTGCGGGCTGCGAGGCGGCTTACGCCCTCGCCCGCGGCGGAGCGCAGGTAGAGCTTTACGATATAAAGCCCTCGCGCTTCACGCCCGCGCATTCTGATACAAACTTTTCAGAGTTGGTCTGTTCCAACTCTCTGAAGGGCGCAGACCCGTATACCAACGCCTGCGGACTTTTAAAAGAGGAAATGCGCCTTTTGGGCTCTGTCACAATGGAGGCGGCGGAGGCAACAAAAGTGCCCGCGGGCGGCGCGCTCGCCGTCGACAGACAGAAATTTGCGGCATATGTCACGGAGAAGATAACTTCCTGCAAAAATATTAAGGTCATCTGCGAGGAAGTAAAACGCATCCCCGCGGACGGCTATTGCATAATAGCCACAGGTCCTCTCACCTGCGACGAACTCGCCGACGACATAGCGGCGCGCACGGGCGGACAACTGCACTTTTACGACGCTTCCGCGCCCATAGTTTCGCGCGACAGCATAGATATGACGCACGCCTTTTTCGGCGACAGATACGGCAGAGGCGGCGACGATTATATCAACTGTCCTCTCTCCAAGGAGGAGTATTCGCGCTTTGTATACGAACTCACGCACGCCGAGCGCGCTCTGAAGCACGAATTTGAAAGGGGCGAAATCTTCGAAGGCTGCATGCCCGTCGAGGTGATGGCGGCAAGGGGCGAAGAGACGCTGCGCTTCGGACCGTTCAAGCCCGTCGGCATAAGGGACGAAGAGGGCAATAAATTTTATGCCGTGCTGCAGCTGCGCAAGGAGAACTGCGAGGGTCAGGCCTATAACCTTGTAGGCTGTCAGACCAACCTCAAGTTCCCCGAGCAGAAGAGAGTATTTTCACTCATTCCCGCCCTTAGTAATGCAGAATTTCTGCGCTACGGCGTAATGCACAGAAACACATATATAAATTCGCCCGACTGCCTGAATGCGGACTTCTCTTTAAAGAGCGACGCAAAGATTTTCTTCGCAGGTCAGATAACGGGCGTGGAGGGGTATGTCGAGAGCGCGGCGAGCGGACTTCTGTGCGCCGTTCACGCCCTCAGAAAGATGAACGGCAAGCCTCCGATTATACCCGAAGATTTGTGCGTTTTAGGCGCATTGTCGGCACATATATCGCGGTCAAACGAGAATTTTACGCCCATGAACGCAAACTTCGGCATATTGCGCACAGCAGACGTCCGCATACGCGACAAAAAGCAGCGTTATGCTTTCCTTGCAGAGCGTTCGCTCGGCTATATGTCGCGGTATATCAGTCAACTGAACGAGGAGTAGATTATGGATCTCACACCCAAACAGATAGTACACGAACTCAACAAATACATCATAGGTCAGGACGAGGCGAAAAAGGCAGTGGCAATAGCTCTGCGCAACCGCTACCGCCGCAGTCAGCTCTCGCCCGAACTGCGCGAAGAGGTCACGCCCAAGAACATAATCATGAAAGGTCCTACGGGCGTCGGCAAGACCGAGATTGCAAGAAGGCTTGCAAAGCTCGTCAAAGCACCCTTTTTAAAGGTCGAGGCGACAAAATATACCGAAGTCGGCTATGTCGGCAGGGACGTTGAAAGCATGGTCCGCGACCTCGCCGAGTGCGCTATCCGCCTCGTCAAGGAGGAAAAGACCAAAGAGGTGAGCTACAAAGCCATGGCTACTGCCGAGCGCAGAATTGCCAAGGTGCTCGCCGAGGTCAAAAAGGACGAGCGCGGCGAATTTTCCAAGGAAATTTTTGAAAACAACCTCGTAGACGACATTCACGCAGGCAAGTACGACAACGCGGTCATAGAGCTCGAAGTTGCCGACAATCCCAAGCCGTTGGAGCTCTCTCCGGGTCAGGGCGCGGCAATCGATCTGGGCTCTGTGTTCGGCTCTTTGGGCATGAACAGGCGAAAGAAGCGCAAGATGACCGTAGCCGAAGCCAAAAACATTCTTATGGCGGAGGAAGCGGATAAACTCATCGACGACGACGCCGTTCAGAGCGAGGCAATCCGCCGCGCGGAAAACGACGGCATAATCTTCATAGACGAAATAGACAAGATTGCCGGCGGCAACAGCGGCGGCATAGACGTATCGAGGGAGGGCGTTCAGCGCGACATTCTTCCCATAGTCGAGGGCTGCACGGTCATGACGAAGTACGGTCCCGTCAGGACCGACTATATCCTCTTCATAGCCGCAGGCGCGTTCCATGTGTCCAAGGTTGAGGACCTCATTCCCGAGTTTCTGGGTCGTTTCCCCGTCCTCGTAGAGCTCAACAGCCTCAAAAAGCAGGACTTTGTAAACATCCTCACTCAGACGCACAACGCGATAACAATGCAGTATTCCGCGCTGCTCGCCGTAGATAATATAGATTTGCAGTTCAAGAGCGACGCGATAGAGCGCATAGCCGAGATTGCCGAAGAGCTCAACAGCACGGCAGAGGACATCGGCGCGCGCCGTCTGCACACCGTAATGGAATACCTTCTCGAAGAAATTTCCTTCGAGGCGGGCGGCAACGACTATCCCCTCGTCACGCTCGAGATTAACAGAAAATACGTCGACGAGCACATCGATAAACTCGTCAGGACCTGCGTCGGCAAACGCGGGCTCAAGATTACGGGTTTCAACGCGGACAGACTTTAAAATTACTTTTTTCAGCCTTATGCGGGCTGAATATATGGCGTGCTCTGTCGGTTTGTCGCTTTACGGCGGCTTGCGACGGGGCATACCCGTTTAAATCAGGAGAAGATATGATAAACATACCCAAGGGCACAAAGGACGTTCTGCCCGACCAATCGTATAAATGGCAGTTCATAGAGGACTGCGCGCGCTCCGTGGCGGCTTCATTCGGAATGAAGGAGGTGCGCACGCCCGTATTCGAACACACCGAGCTGTTTGCGCGCGGCGTGGGCGACACCACGGATATTGTCAACAAGGAGATGTACACCTTCCTCGACAAGGGCGGACGTTCGGTCACGCTCAAGCCCGAGGGCACGGCGGGCGTGGCGAGAATGTTCGTAGAAAAGGGACTTTCCTCATCGGCTCTGCCTTTGAAGGCGTTCTACATAACGCCCTGTTTCAGATATGAACGCCCTCAGGCGGGCAGACTGCGCGAATTTCACCAGTTCGGCATAGAGATGTTCGGCGCGTCCGCGCCCTCTGCCGACGCCGAGGTGATATTTGCGGCGTCATCATTTTTGAATAAACTCGGCATAAAGGATACTCGGCTTGAGATAAACTCTATCGGCTGCAAGACCTGCCGCGCAAGCTACAATGCCGCGCTCAGGGCATACTTTTCGCAGTACGCCGACAAGATGTGCCCCGTCTGCCGCGACAGGCTGGAAAAAAATCCTCTGCGCATACTCGACTGCAAGGAAGAGGAGTGCAGAAAAATAATTTCGGGCGCGCCGAGCATACTCGATTATCTGTGCGAGGACTGCGCGCATCACTTTGCGTCCGTCCGAGCTCTGCTCGATAAGCAGGGAGTGCAGTACACGGTTAATTCGGGCATAGTCAGGGGTCTGGACTACTACACGCGCACTGTTTTCGAGTTTGTGTCCACGTCGATAGGAGCGCAGGGCACGGTGTGCGGAGGCGGCAGATACGACTCTCTCATAGCCGAGCTGGGCGGCTCTTCCGTTCCCGCTATCGGCTTTGCGGCAGGCATAGAAAGGCTTATGCTTTTAATGGAAAACACGGGCGTGCAATTTCCCGAACAGCCCGTTCCTGCAATCTATATTGCGGGCATGGACGATGAAAGCCGCGCCGAGGCGTTCTCGCTCGTCAACGAGCTGAGAATGAAGGGTTTGTGCGCGGAGACCGACCTGATGAACCGCTCCGTCAAGGCGCAGATGAAGTATGCGGACAAGACGGGCGCGAAATTTGTTGCGGTAATCGGCGGCGACGAGCTGACCGCCCGCACGGTAAACATCAAAAAAATGTCCGACGGCACCTCGCAGAGCGTGGCGTTTGCGGATATTTATAATTTTCTTAAGCAAAATATTTAAGGAGGCTATCGATTATGGCGGAAAAAGTTAATTCTGCAAAATTTGACGAATATCTCACGGGCGACAAGCCCGTTGTGTGTGATTTCTTTGCTACATGGTGCGGTCCCTGCAAGATGCTCGCGCCCGTGCTCGAGGAGGTTTCCTCGCAGTTTGCCGACAAGGCGGTATTCATAAAAGTCGACGTCGACGAGTGCAACGACCTCGCTGCGCGCTACGGCATTATGTCCATTCCCTATGTCGCAGTGTTCAAAAACGGCGAGATGACGGCAAAATCTCTCGGCTTCATGCCCAAGGGCGAGTTCGTTGACTTCCTCAACGGCAACCTTTAATCCTTGCGGTATATACAATGTTAAAAAAGCGCGGCTCAAGCCGCGCTTTTTTTATCTGCAAGGGTGAATTATACTATCAAGTGCAACAGTAAATAATAAAAAAGTAGTTCATATAAATCGACTGTGTTAAAATAAAGTTGCAACCAAAATCAACACGGAG
>CASESJ010000004.1 GCA_949290575.1 uncultured Clostridia bacterium | reverse complement strand
CAAATGTCTTGAATCTCAAAGTTGGAACATTAGAGAAAAATTAGTACATTTATTAATTCCAAATATACTATTGAGCAACTCCTTTTCTTTTTCTAATAAATAGCTAAAATTATTGTTGACTATTTATATGGAGGTATATGGATCGATGGTCACAGAAAAAGAGATAAGTCAAATTGCAGACTTATGGAAAGAAGAAAAAAAGCAGTTCGTGAAGAAATCCACGTATGCGGCGTACTCACTTATTGTTGATACGCATCTGCTTCCGGCATTTGGTAACCTTACACAAGTTACTGAGAAAGAGGTGCAGGAGTTTGTGTTAATCAAATTACACGCGGGACTTTCACAGAAAACTATTAAAGATATACTAATAGTTTTACGAATGATATTAAAGTATGGTGCAAAGGAACAATACTGTACATACATTCCGTTTGATGTAAAGTTCCCGACAGAACGAGAGTGTCAGAAGCTTAGTGTGTTATCTATTTCGAATCAAAGGAAAATTATTAATTACGTTATTGAGAACTTTACTTTTCGCAATTTGGGACTGTTCATATGTTTGAGTACAGGAATACGGATAGGAGAAGTATGTGCATTAACTTGGGAGGATATTGATACGGATAATGGTATCATTCATATACGTAAAACTCTTCAGCGCATATATGTAAATGAAAATGGTAAAAAGAGAACAGAACTTCTAATTGATACGCCTAAAACCGCAACATCGATGCGCGATATCCCAATGATAAAAGAACTTTATGGAATTTTAAAACCGTTGAAAAAGATTGTAAGAAATGATTATTTTGTTTTGACAAACGATATCACTCCAACGGAGCCGCGTACATATCGAAATTATTATAAGAAGTTGCTAAAAAAATTAGGAATTCCACCTGTTAAGTTTCATGGTCTCCGTCATAGCTTTGCTACCCGATGCATTGAAAGTAAATGTGATTATAAAACGGTGAGTGTGATATTAGGGCATTCAAATATCAGTACGACATTAAATTTATACGTACATCCAAATTTGGATCAAAAGAAGAGATGCATTGATAAAATGTTTCGAATGATAAAAGATTTCAGATAATAGAGGTGGAAGATTGGCTACAGTCAACCTTCCTCTAGTCATGTATCGCTACATATGTTTATTATTGTTTTCTTTTTTGATAAAGCATAATCATAAGCGAGCTTTGTTCCACTGACTTTTTTATTTGGACAGCAAACGTGCTTGTTTGATATTCGTTCGCGGTGAGAAGAGTAAGTATTGTCGAAATAAAATATACAAATATCGGCACGGTCTATCATGTAAAAATTGCGCTCAACGTAGGCGGCTCTGCCTGCGTTCAAAATTTTGTCGGGAAAATAGGTATCATCGTAAAAATTTAATAAGTAATCTTTGTAATCCTCACTGATATGTGGGTATTCCGCTCTGACGTAAATCAGCTTTACGTTCGGGCGGATTTTTTTAACTTCGGTAGCTGCTTGCAGGCATAAATCATTGAATTGACTTTTGCTGCCAAACAGAAAAGTATCGGCATTCTTGTAATCCACAAGCCAAAGAATAAAATCTCTAAGGTTGCTATAAAGAATACTTTTTTCGGCAATTTTACGATGACCTATAAAAGTTACAATCAAATTTAGCTCCTTACTATACAACGTTATAACTTCCTATATTTTACTCCTTCTGATATGTTAGAGCAACAAAATACGGCGTTTAAAATCCGTATTTTAAACTTCATATTTAAGTAAAATAAGACCAAACAGCAAAGGAGTAATGTTTATGACACTTTGTCAGGCGGTCGCTAAACGAGTAAATAAGTTGTTAAAGGAAAGAAACATGTCGCAGTACAGGTTGGAGCAGAATTCGGGAATTCAACACGGGACAATGAACGGCATCATGAGCGCAAAGAATAAGGGGATAGAGCTGAATACCGTCATGATGATTGCACGTGGGTTCAGTATGACAGTGCTTGAATTTTTGGACGATGAGATATTTTTGTCAGAGGACTTGGAGATAGAATAGTAAAATATATCTATTGTAGGCATATTCTAAAATATTTCAATAAATTTAAAGCTTTTTGATTCTTGCAAATACGGGGGATGTTTATGTGTTTTGATCAAAATCAAATTCATTATAAAGAGTTAGAAAAAATTCTAAAAACATGCACTAAAAATAATAATGGGAAGGAGTTTAGCGGATTTAAGAAATCTAAGCACAAAGTACATCGGATATATTGGAGTAAGGAAGAAGTACATGAAGATGTAGAATACACCTTTAAGTATAAAGAAAAAATAAGCTTTATAAAGGAAAATAGTTTATCGAAAACAGCTGTTTGTATCGGTTATAATCCGGCAATGGCTGAAGATGAAATTGACACAACCAATAAAAGACTAATAGATTTATTGTGGGATGACTATGATGGATATATACTCTATAATCTTTATCCTCAAGTTTCGTCAGATAAAAACACTTGTAATCTTGATTTAGAAGAAAATGAAAATTTTATTCCTATTTTATCTGAAGTTATAAAAAAAGAAGAATCAGATATTATTTTATTTTGGGGAAGAAGTGTAAATGTTGATATAAAAATAAAATTGGCAATTGAAACCAGATTGCGCAATAATAAAGTTCTTAAAATTACAACTTTTGAAAATGAGTTTACGCATCCTGGAGCGCATGGTGGCTGTGTGCTTAAAGAGTTAAAATCTGGAGATAAGTATATCCTTGAACAAACAACTTATCGTATAGTACTTAATTCTAATAAATAGTGTTACCTTCTTAGTTGCGCTGGTTGTATCTATTAAAAAAATATTTATGGATAACTTATTCCACTTGACAATACTAAATTTCTCTGTTATAATACAAACAAATGTTTGTGTTTTGATAAGGGGATAAGGAAATGAATAGTGGCGGAACGGGAGAAGAAAAGGTAAAGAAGAGGAAGAAGCACAGAAAACATACGCTCGGAGAGAGGGGCGATAATACCATTCACAAGAATAAGTTTGGATTTGTAGAAATTGAAAATCCTGAATATTACGACAATAATTATTACTTTTCTCCGCCCGAATTCCTCATGCGCAAGGCGACGCCCGAAGAGCGGCGGGAGATGGTGGTAAATTACATCATTCGTCGGGACGGAAAGCCGATAGACTTAGAGAAACTTGCCGCAAAGCTCGCCGTGTCAAAGCGGACAATACAATCTCTCATGAGGAGTTTGAAGGAAGAAGGTCTGATAGAAGTACTCCCGAATTACGAGCAGAATGGCAGACAGGGGCATAACTCATATCGATATATCGGATCTCCGACAGAGAAGTTTGGCTCTAGCTTGACGATAGGAATGTTGTATGACATTAAAAACAGAGCAGGTTTTCGTGACTGGGATTGGGACGAATTCAGCTACAAGAACAAAGGCGAATATGATTTGATGGACTTGTATGCCGCCAAAAGTTACAGGCGAGTAACGCGCGGGAAATTCCTTGAACGTCGCAGTGCGGATAAGTCTGCCTGCATAAGAAAACCAAAATATCTTGCAATCAGATACAGCCACTTTATCACGAAAAAGGACGGCAAAAAGACACCCGACAAATATATAAGGATAAACTACAAGACGGAAGAGCAATATGACAGCCGCCCGGGAAGTCTGTCTTCAGACGGGACAAAGAAGTTCAAGATAGATTTCAGCAAACAGATAATCACCTTTGCATTGTTCGGCATACTGTTCGGATGCGAACTTGAAGGCAGCGAGGACGATCCGAAGATAACCATTTTTAATCTTCGTACAGCGGAAACTTACGCGCAGTTTACATACTGGGGCGAAAATTATCTGTACTTTGTGCGTGATACGGAAGATGAGGACAGAGAGGAGAATTTAGTCATATACGGAGAGTTTACAAGTAAATAGAAGAGTATCGGATAGCCGTGCAAAATATGCACGGCTAAATTTTTTTATAAAAATGTCAAAGCAGGTAGGGTGAAATTTCACGATGTTATATGAAGGGGAAAATATTATATTCCTCAAATATAAATGATGGAGGTGCAAAATGAAGTAGCAAGTTGCGGCAAAGCCGAAGCGCCGTAAAACATCGGCAAAATAAATTTATGGGAGGAGAAGGATTGAAACAATTTGCATTTTACAAATTGTATTCGGACATTTTAGACGGAATGAACGATACAGATGCGGGCAAATTCGCAATGCGAATATGCGAATACGAGTTCGAGGACAAGCAGCCAGAAGAGGAGCTTTCAGGCAAGGAACGCTTTTATTGGAACAACATCTCGGACATGCTTGCAGAGGTCAAGGAGGCAGAGAGTAGCGGCAAATCGTTAAAGAGATACAACCTGCGCTCGGAACACTTCACATTTTACGAAACGTACTTCGATGCTATGAAGTTATTGAAGGGCAACGAGTTGGGTGCATTTGTCAAGGCGATATGTGCGTATATGTTCCGCGGAGAAGAGGCGCAGTTCAAGGACAAAGAGATACAGGGATATTTCAATCTCTGCAAGCTGAAAATGGATATTTCCAAGAAGCGAAAGTCCAGCGGAAGCAGAGGCGGAAAGGCAAAATGCGGCGTAAGCAAAATTGAAGAACAGGCAAAGCTGGAAACGGACAAGCAATCCGTTGCACCCCGAGATATGCCGCAGGTAACGCCCGTTGAAGAACTGCCTGAGTCGAAAGAAGAGATGACTTATGAGAAGTTCAGAAGAGCTTATCCCGACATTCAAGGCAACCTGTACGGTGCAAGCGAAAGGTACATAACCGACCTCAATTGGGCAGACGTTGCCACAAAGTTTAAAGCGGATGAAGAGCTTGGCAGGGTACGGAATATCTACTACTTAGCGCGGAACTACGAGCAGAAATACGGGCAAAAAGGTCAAGCAAAAACAAGCGGGGAGGTGGTATGAATATGCCCAAAAAACCAAGCAGGTTAAGGAGACTGCCACAGGCAGCCTCGATGCGCCGAAATCGGCGAGGCACAAGCGGGAAACCCGCTTTGTCATACGGGAGGGAAAATGCTGGATAACAAGGTAACGGATAATCGCTGCAGAAGATATATCCGAATAACCGACGAAGAGAGTTGGCGCATGATAGACGAGATTTCAACCCACGACGGATATAACAGATTTAACAAAATAATTAACGATGCACTGTTCTACGGCTTGCCTATCCTTCGTGATAAGGTGGTCGGCGGAACGGTGACGGAAGAGGAGCGGAACTCGCTTATACAACCGCGAACGAGCGGCAGTACGCAAGAAGAGTTCTACGCCGTCTTAACAAGGCTGCTAAATGAAACTGTGCTGAACGTAGCCATTAACAAATCCATTCTTTCGTCGCTATACAACTTCATAAGCGATAAGTATTCGGGCGAACAAGGTGCTATACAGAAGTTAAACAACGGACTTCTCGCCGACACGCCCGAATATCTCGAAAAGTTTGAGGCGGAGGGGATTAAAAATCTGCGTAAGTAAACAAGCCGCGAGCGACGTTTAGTCGCCATGACCGGCAAGGCATAAATTTTTCGCTGACCCTTGACTTTCAAAGGCTTGTAATATATAATATAGTATATATACGAGAAAAATTTTTGGAGGGATAAAGTGGTAACGAGAAAGGAAGATACACCGCAGAGGGTGGCAAACCGCAAATACGAGGAAAAGAATAAGCAAAAGCGTCAGGCAGCGAGCGGCAATTTTCAGACAATGATACCGCGTGACCTGTTTGACGAAATCAATGCGTTTTTAAAGGAACGCAACATGAGCAAGGTGGACTTCATAAAGAAGGCATACGAGTTCATGAAAAATAACCAATGACTCGCAAAAAGTATCGAAGAACTTTTTGCAAAGAGGAGCGGCAACGGCGCAAGATTGCCGTCTGCCTTTGCGGACGGCATAGAGCAAAGTTTGCCAGGACGACACGGAACACATTAAGTGCTTAACACACCCGTAATATCGGGAAAAAAGAAAGGGGAAAATTGTGTGATAGGGCAAACCGCATTCATCTTTCCGTGATGGGATGCGGAAGTTGATGATAAGTAAAAGTTAAGTAAAGGAACGGCAGCGTAACGGAGAGTAGTCGGTAAATAAGAAAAGTATGTAAGAGCCTTTGACGGCGTGAAAAGATAAGACATAAATCTACGCAAAACACAAAGTTAAAAAGGAGATTTGAATTATAACCTAAGAACAGACGAACAGACAAAGGAAATTATTAAAAATGTAGGCAGCAATTACGATAAAAGGATAGTGGCGATCAAGTATTTAAAAGTGCTGTGCAGAAAGGGCGTTCTTTCAGACGGCATTTATGAAAGACTTGTTTTAAAGGAGAGGAAACTGTTGGAGGACAATCAATGATAGCCGATAAAAACAGGGAAAGGAAGATGGTTTTCTATGGGCGAGTATCGACGGAGCACGAAGCTCAGCTCTCAGCTCTTGAAAATCAGATGCAGTGGTATGACGACCAATTAAAATATCATCCTAACTGGCAGCTTTGCGGAAGGTATATCGATCAGGGCATTACGGGAACGCAGGCGAAGAAGCGACCGGCATTCCTTAAAATGATGGATGATGCAAGGGCGGGCAAGTTCGATTTAATCGTAACGCGTGAGGTCTGCCGCTTTGCGAGAAATACTGTCGATATCCTTGTGGCAACGAGAGAGCTTAAAAACATAAACGTCGAAGTGTTCTTTGTGGAGGACAACATCTGGACGCTGGACGGCGACGGTGAGTTGAGATTGACAATTATGGCAACGCTCGCTCAGGACGAGAGCAGGAAGATTTCCGAACGAGTAAAAGCCGGACAGCAGGTCAGCCGAATGAATAAAACCCTCTACGGCAACGGAAATATTCTCGGCTATAAGCGCGTAGGCAATACATACGTCATAGACCCCGAACAGGCGGAGACGGTCAGAATGATTTACCGCTGGTATCTGCAGGGCTACGGCATGCGCGCCATAATGGGCAAACTAATCGAGAATAAGCGCAGGTGTGCCAATGGCTTGATCAAGTGGGATACTACCAAGGTCTCGCGCGTGCTGCACAATGCGACTTACATGGGCTATATCGGCTATAACAAGTCGTACAGAAACAACTTCCTCGACCAGAAAATAATCCGCAACAAGGAAGAGGAGTTTGTGCTTGTAAAGGGCGATTTTGAGCCGATAATTCCCGAAGACGTGTGGTACGCTTGCAGAGATCTGCGCATGGACAGGTCAACGACGGAACGACGGTGCCTGCGCTCGTAAAGAGCAAACAGAAGAGAATAGGCGTAACGCCGACGACCGATGTTTGGGCAAATAAGCTGCGCTGTGCGTGCGGCTCCAGGTTCAAACGCTATAAGTGGCGACAGGATAAGGACGGGCAAAAGCACTACGGTTATAGCTGTTATTCGCGCATCAACAACGGCAGTGCGGAAAAGCGCAGACAGTTGGACCTCGATACCGACGGCTTTTGCGATATGCCGACCGTCAACGAGACAAAACTAGACGTCATGGCGGCGGTGCTGTTCGACAATATCATAGCCGATAAAGCCCCCGTCATAGAGGAGGCGGTCAACATTCTCAACCAGACGTTGAAGGAGATGAAGACGGAAAATAAGCGCGACCTTTCGGACTATCAGCAGCGGATTGAAAAGGCGGAAAAGAAACTCGATTCGCTCCTTTCAATGCGAGCCGACGGGGAAATAAGCAAGGAAGAGTATCATCGCGCCAAGTCGAAGTGCGAGCAGGAGATTAAAGAGTTGCAAGCGGCAATGCTCGGCAACGGGCAGGAGGAGGGCAACGCCGAAGAGAGCATAGATATGCAGTATGTCCGCGACTTGCTCGGAAAAATCAGCATAACTGATAGCGGCAAGGCGGATAAAGACGTGCTTATGGAATTTGTTGATACTATCACCGTAGAAAAGGGCAACGTGTTTAGATGGGGCTTGTGGCTGAGGAATAAGCCTTCATATTTAAGAATGATCACATCGGGCAGAGGTGACAAAATGACTGCAAGCGCAGTGGGGGCTGAATTTGACGCAAAAGAATTCATCGAACCCCAAAAAACAGGGCAAAACGGGCATTTTACCCCCGCAGGCTGTGACCACCACAGGCTAACATAAAGAACCCTAGAAAGTGAGCATAATGGCGATATAAAAATTTAAATATAAAGAAAATCGTCTGTCCGTTCTCGGACAGACGATTTTTTTAACTTATTATGGCTGGCTTTGTTGATTGCATATTGGTTGAGTTTGAAACAGAAATATTGTATAATAAAATCCGTACAGTTCAGGTCGGTCAATGATGAGGGTTGTTGATTTATATCTGATAAATCAAAGGTGCAGTATGAGAGTGCGCATTAGGTTGAATAAATTAATAAAAATTCTTGCTGCTGTTATTGCGACTGTAATTGTCTGTTGTGTTTCAGGAATTTTCGGTTGCTTGTATGGGGAAAATCGTATAGAGGATTATTTGTGGAAGTTCGACTGCGTTCAGTTAAAAGATGATGACGGAGAAGTTGTCGCCTGCTCGGCAGAAAGTATATGGAGGGAAGAGGGCGTCGATATCATAGAACTCAGCATTACAGTCGGTGACGGTACTTTTGTAATTATTAATGTTGAAACACAGGATATATACTCGTTTGAATGCGATGAGATGAGCTCTTCAGTTGACAGTACAATTTACAGCATTAAATGTAACGATGCAGAAGGCATTGCTTCGGTCGGAAAAACCTATTATGCTGACGGAGAGGAAGTGGAGACGCTCATTATTACTTTTTCAGATTATAATCTGTATTTTTATGAAAAATAAATATTTAAGCATTTGCGGCTTGAAGTTGACATTATGGAAAATAGTATTATCAGAAGTGCAGAAAACAAGGATATTCAACGCATAGAGGTGCTTTTGAGGCAGGTGCACGCCGTGCACGCGGGTGTCCGCCCCGACTTATTTACAGAGGGCATGCAGAAATACAGCGGTGAAGAGCTTGCAAAAATTATTGAAAACGAACAGACGCCCGTCTTCGTCTATGAAGAAAATTGTCGCGTAGAGGGATATGTTTTCTGCCGCATAATTTGTGAAACTGCGCCCTCGAAGGCGAAGATTACAACTCTGTATATAGACGATTTGTGCGTGGACAAGTCTGCGCGCTCTAAGGGAATTGGCAGAAAGCTGTTTGACTATGCCTGCGGCTTTGCAAAGCGCATAGGTGCGTACAACGTCACTCTGCACGTCTACAGCGGCAACGAACGCGCGGAGAGGTTTTATAATTCTTTGGGGCTTGCTGCGCAGTACACGGCTCTTGAAAAAATTCTTTAATTAAGGCGCGGGTTGCTTCGGGCAACCCGCGCCTTATGATTTTGTTCTGAGGTTTCAAACCTGCGGAGAATGCGGAAACTTTTCTAATAAATATTTAATTAAGGTTCGACACAATTTTAAAGTGCGTCGCGAGCAATTTTAATGCGGGTTATTGCATAATTAGTTTTAATTTGCTATAATGTTTCAAAAGTCGCTTCGCGATTTTGCTTGATTGCAAAAGTGCGCATTCAGGCATTTTTTCCGCCGCTGCGGGGGATTGCATTATAAGATATCCTGCTGATGCATCGGTAAATTTGGAGGAAAAGCGGAGTTTATGGAGAGAAAGATGAGTGATTTTTTAAAGAACAGAGGCGTGAGTACGTTCTTTCTTATTGACGCGCTCGTGCCAAGGCATATCGACAGACTGGAGATTATGCGGAAGATAGCCGAAATTTTCTGCCTTGACGATGATGCGGACGAGCTGTATCAGACGTGCTCGGCGTGGGCGGTAGCGGAGATAGTTTCCGTCGCCGACTACAACAGGTATTTGAGGCTCAGGCAGCTGTCTGCTTTGGGAATTAGCGACGTGTATTCCCGCTCCTCAGACGAGAATGCCGACGAGCTCATTTCCGTCAAGGGCAAAATTCTTGCCGTGCTCGAGCAGTCAAAAATACTAACTTCGCATTATGCCAACAGCGTAGACGTACTCATCAATCTCGCAGAAAAAGCTTCGGGCGGGCTGGTCATCGCACTCTATGCCTACGGCGTAATTCTGTGTGGAGGACTGGGAGTGGAAAAAAACCTGTCCGCAGGGCTTGAAAATCTTAAAAAAGCCGCCGACTGGAATTGTATAGAGGCATGCGTAATGTGCCTTTACTACAGTCAGCCTCTGCGGGAAAAATACGGCAATAAACTGTATACATATCTTCTTAATACCCCGTATGCGAGAGATATGGAAATTTTGTCCGGAAAGTATTCTCTTTCTCCCGGGAAGGACGAAATTGCCGCACTTACCTGCAAGCTCTTCAGCAACAACGTCGCCGTCAATATACAGTACAACCATCAGGTTGCCCGCATTCTCGAATGCGGCGTTCTCAGCGAGCCTGACAAGCAGGATATAGTTCTATCGGGAGGTAAAGATCTGATTAAGGCGGTCAATTCCCTTCCGCTCAATCTTGTTTCGTGGGGGGACTATCAGCCCGATTGTTCCAGATTGCCGTTCGGCGAGAGCGAACAGAACAGGAAAATCGCTACCGCACTCAGGAACATCGATACTCTTGAGAGCGAAAAGTATACTCCGCTCTGTCTGTGCAGCGGCGAGCGTTATGTGCTCGACGCCTACAGGCGCGCGCTTGCAGAAGTTTTCGACGGATGCAATATAATCTTTGTAAACCTGGCAGAATGTTCCGAGGACGCCCTCGAGAGTACTGCTAACAACATAGTTTTAAGGAGCATAAAGGAGAGTAAACCCAACGTCGCTGTTTTTATTGCGGATGACGGCGAAAAGTTGTTGTTCTCGCAAAAACTTTCAGGCTTTGTGTTCGGGTTCATAAGGGGAGAGGCGCGAAAGGCTTATAAGCTCAGAACGGGCATTTCGCTCAACCTTACGTCCGTCCTGCCCGTCTTGCTGTGCGACAAGGAATGTGCAAAGCTCTTCCGCGACGACTGTCAGGTCATAAAACTCAAGGAGATGACCCGCGACGACAGAAAAATGGCGATAGAGCAGAATATCGAAGACAATAAGCAGCTCTACGAACTTGCCTCGTTAGTCGTCAGGGAGGACGCAATGGAGTTGTTGCTCGACAAAAAGAGCAATCTGGCGACGGCGATAATAGAAAAATTCTGCCTCGGTTTCGAGGACGGTCAGGACGCCGTTCTTACGGTCGGCGATATAAACAGAATACTCGACAGCGCAGATTTCGAGCCGAGCCTCGGCTTTAAAGCCTCAAAGGAGGACAACTGATGATAGATAAGGAATTGCTGAATGATTACGAGAATATGCCCTTTTTAAGGTATGACGAGCTCAGTGAAAACGGCATATCCACGGTAAAATATTCTGAACTGCCCGATTTTACGTGCGACGGCGTTCTCAAGGCGTGCATCCGGACGGAGAACGGGCTCGAACAGTTATACACGCCCGCAGGCAACCATGTGGGCGTAATCGCCGCCACGAGGCTTGGCAAGACGACGGGCTACGTCATTCCGACAATTCTGTCGTTCGCGGCGCAGAAGGTAAAAAAATCTCTCATAATCTCCGACCCCAAGGGAGAGGTGTACAAGACTACCGCCGAAACTCTCAGGCGGTCGGGATATAAGGTCAGGCTCATAAACTTCCGCGACAGAAGACATTCCGAGTGCTGGAACCCGATTACACACATCTACAGACTTTATATGTCCTCCCGCACGGTAGAGGACAGAGTGCAGGTTGAAACGGAAGACGGCAAAAAGGTTATAAGATTTATGGGTAAGATTTACCGCGATCAGCCCTCTTTAGATTACGCAATCGAAACGGAGCGCAACGAAATGCTTGCCGACGTGCGCAACGAGATTGACGCAATCAGTATAATGCTTATAAACGAGGGTTATAACGACAATGACCGCACGTGGCAGGACGGCGCGAGAGATCTGCTCAAGGCGTTCCTGCTCGCCATGCTCGAGGACGTGGACGACGAGCATAATCCGATAAAAGAGGAAACCTATTCCATAAGAACTATTTTTGAAATTTTATCCCGTTTCAGCATGACCAGAGCGGGAGGCGATTCGCTGGACGATCGTGGGTATTTCAGCGACAGATCGGACTCTTCAGAGGCTAAAAAACTTGCCGCGCCAATAATTCTCTGGACCAGGAGGGGAACGGCTTCAAGCTATTTAAGTCTCTTCAATGTCGCACTTCAGCCATATATGGACAGTACGGCAAAGTCTATGACGTGCTGCAACTCGTTTGAGCTGGACGAACTGTGTTCGGACGAACCGGTCGCGCTGTATATCTGTTTCAGGGACGAGCTCAAGTCGCACTATAAAATAATTTCAATGTTCGTGCAGTCGGCATACAAACGCCTCATTGAAAAGGCCAATTCAAATGCCGACGGAAAACTGAAAAAACCCTGCTATTTCGTGCTTGACGAGTTCGGAAATTTCCCCGCGCTCAACGATTTCGAAACGACTATTTCCGCCTGCGCGGGCAGGAATATCTGGTTTATACTTATAATTCAGTCGTATGCACAGCTCGAACAGGTGTACAAAAAGGATGTTGCAATGATTATAAAGGATAATCTCAACGTGCATATCTTTTTCGGCTCAAATAACCCCGAGACGCTCGAGGAGTTCTCCCGCGAGTGCGGAAAAAAGACTATAATCTCGCCTATGTGCGCTCTCTCTGGTAACGCGCCGTACATTGATAGGTTTGAAAAGGATGTAATACCGCTCATACCCGTGAGCAAACTCGTGCGTTTCGAAGAGGGCGAATGTATAGTCACAGAGGCTAACTGCGGTTATGTAATGTTATCGAAACTCGAACGCTTTTATCGCTGCGAAGAGTTCAATAATCTTCCCGTTTCATATATGAACGAGTATGAAGTGGATATCAATCCATTCGATAAAAAATATGAATACACTTTCAAAGGAAGAGGTTACTGATAGATTATGGATGTTTCAATAGGACAGGCTGTCGGTTATCTCAACGAGGCAGGAGAAATTTCTGTATTTTCGCTTCAGGAGAGGTTCGGTATAAGCTATAAGCGCGCCCGTGAATTGCTTGCCGCGCTCGAAGGGGATAATCTTGTTGTATTTGCCGGCGGTTTTATCTATAAACGGGCGGTATGCCATGGAGACGACGCCCGCTCTTCGGCAAATCGGACGGCGTCTGCAGCAGGGGTGTCTTCGCATAGCGCGCCTCCGCCTTTTGACGACGAACAAATCAGGATGCTGAGGGAACACAGGCTGGAGTTGGGCAAAAAACACCGGAAGCTGATAGGACTGAGCGTTCTTGGCAAGACAGGCAAGATTGAAGAGTTAAAGAATGGCGATAAGCATATAGTGGCATTAATGCTGTGCGCAAGAGAAAAAGTTATAGACGAAGACACATTCATAGAGCGTATGGGCTGCGGCGAAAGGACGGCTCTGGGCTATCTTATGTGGATGGTAAACAACGGCTATGTGGAGATGAAGACGAAAGACTATGAATTTGTCTATGAGGCAAAGCTTACCGAAGCCGACATACTTGCCAGAGTTGGCAAGAGGAAAAAATAAGTGTATCTGCATAAAAGTTTTTTGCCTCCGCCGTCGGCGGAGGCAAGACAATATTTTAAATCGTATTCTGAATGAAATATATTTTTCAGGCGGCTGCATGGGCAGCCGCTCATTTTTTAAAATGGTGACGGGTAGTCCGTCGGAAAATGGCTATTGACAACCGCCGCACGGGCAAATATAATATGATTAAGACCTGTACCGAAGTCGCAAGGTAGGGTTCGTACGATTTTCCGTAAGGCATACCAGCGGACAAACTGCGGCATGGCTTTCAGCTCTGCCGTCTGCGCCGCAGGTCTGCGTCAGGGGAGAACGATGGAAGAAGAAATTTTCAGGGCGACGGAAATTGAACAGTTTTCCGAGACCAACAACATATACGAATATGCGTCGGGTTTTGACCTCGGCGAAGAGGTGCAGAACTTTTCCGAAGAGGACGGGACGGCGAGCGCAGGCGTCAGTCGGGAGAGGAGCACAAAGCGCAACAGCGAGTTGCTCTCTGCAATGATTACTTCGGCTGTGGGCAGTATAGCGGGCGTCATCGTCATAGTCGCCGCCGTGGTGTTTTCGGCGGCGGTCAGCATTTTTGTATTGTCCTCTGATATAACTTCCTACAGCATATCAATCATTTTCGATATTGAAGGGCAGGACGATAACGATGTTCTTAAAGGTTGCCTGACAGACGGAGAGAGGGAATACATGTTCTTGCTCGGCGGCGAGGAGCAGGCGTCGGATATGTATTTCTGTTTTCTCGAACCTGACAGGGAGTATACGGTGAACATAACCGACGGCGACGGCGGGGTCATATTCAGCGAGGTATACCGCACATCGCCCTATGTGCAGAAAATCGCGCCCGTAGAATACGGCACGCTCGAGAACGGAGCTCTGCTTTTGCAGTTCATGCCCGAGGACATGCCGGATATCGGGTTGCAGGTTTCCATAGACGGGATATGGCAGGAGGGCGTTCTGAGTGCGGAAAATACTGCGTTTATCTCGGCGGAACTCGAATACGGCGATTACGACGTGAGAGTTTTTGACCCGACAAACGGAGAGATTTACTATATGTCAACCCTGACTGCGGGATTGCAGCAGATTGAAACAAGATGACGGAGGGAGCGTATGAAAAAGGCTGTAAGAAAAAAGAAGTCGGATAAAAAAATATTGGGCACAGCGTTCAGATATCTGTGCTATGCTGTTGCGCTTGCGTACTTCGTAGTGCTCATTGCCGGGCGTTGGATTTTCAGCGCGGACGATTTCTTCTTCCGCGGCATAGATATCTTTTCCCCCGTTGAGGGCGCGAATATGTGGCTGCGCATTCTCAGCTACATAATTTTTTTCATAACCATTTCCTATGTCATAAGATTAATTCTGAAGCAGCTCGCGCGCAGGCTGAACCGCGGAAAGGCACTCATCGACCTCGTATGCAGCTTTATAAAATATATTGCCGTAATCGCGTTGCTGTTCGCCATACTGAGCGTCTGCGGCGTGAATACGACTACATTGCTCGCAGGCGTCGGACTGTTGAGCCTTATCGTCGGTCTCGGCGCGCAGCCCCTCATCGAGGACATCATCGCGGGACTGTTCATAGTCTTCGAGCACATCTTCGAGGTGGGCGACATAATAGTGGTGGACGGTTTCCGCGGAACGGTTAAGGAAATCGGCATCCGCACCACGCAGATTGAGGACGCGGGCGGCAATGTGAAAATTGTCAACAATTCCGACATACGCACCCTCGTAAACATGACAAACGAACTCTCCCTTGCCGTGTGCGAAGTCGATATTGAGTACTCGGAATCGCTCGAGCGCGTCGAAATGCTCATAAAGAAAAATCTTAAAAATATAAAGTCGGCAATCAGCGACATTGTAGAAGGACCGTTCTATATGGGCGTTTCCGAACTCGGTTCGTCGGGCGTAAAACTGCGTTTTACGGCTAAGTGCTCTGAGGGACAGAAGTTTCAGGTGGAGAGGGATCTGAACAGGCAGATAAAGCTGCTGTTCGACAAGAACGGCGTCAATATACCCTTTACGCAGGTCGTGCTGCATAACGCCCCCGCGCAGAGGAAAAAGACAAGTACCGTAAAGAGCGCAGATGCCAAAAAATTTGTGGATAAGCAGAGGAAGCTCACCAAGGGGCTGGACGAGACCGAGGAAAATTAATCGCAAGGTGCGCCCCTTTACAGATATGCAATACCGTAAGTCGATATGAAAGGCGGTTGCCCGCGGCATATGCCGCGGGCAACCGCCTTTTTTTTATTTGACAAATCCCGTAAGACCGTTCAGAAGAAAAGTCTTGATTATCGCCGCTATTTCCTCCGCGCTCTCTCTGTTTTCCTTGCGGTTCATCCAACAGTATATAACGCTGTTGAACCCCGACTGCATATAGCTTAAAAAATATTCGCTGTACAAGCTGTCGCCCATTTTTCCGTCCTTGCGCCACTTGGCTATTATGGTCTTGTCCAGAGCCTCGGATATTCTGTTCGATAGGCGCGAGGTCATTCCGCGCTCGAGCACGCAAATTCTGTATACGTCGGCGTTCTCTTCTATAATGTGCACAAGATTGAGTATAACCTGAAATATTTCGTCCTGATTGGCTATGGTCAGTCTGGTTATGTCGTCAAGCTTTGCCGAAGCCAGCATTTCGTCGCCCGTTTCGTCCAGCAGGGCATAGATGTCCTGATAGTGAAAGTAAAACGTCGGTCGGCTGATTTCCGCCAGAGAGCATATGTCCGAAACGGTTATCTTTTCTATCGGCTTTTGTCTGATAAGCTCGCTGAAAGCCTGCTTTATTACCATCTTTGTGTATTTCGTGCGCCTGTCCGTCTTCATAATTCACCTTTTTTAACATATTCGTTGCGGCTGTAAAACAACTTACAAATTCTTTTAAATTGACATTTGACAAATATCTTACAGGTATATAAAATTATAATATAAAAATTTTGTCGTGTCAACGGCGCGTACGGTGCGCGGGCAGGGTGAAGGTATGCAGCATTACATAGAGCTTTCGGGCGTCAAAAAAATTTATAGTATGGGCGAGGTCAGAATTCAAGCTCTTTCGGGCATGGATTTTTATATAGAAAAGGGCGAATTCGTCGTCATTGTCGGACCGAGCGGCGCGGGCAAGACCACCGTTTTGAATATTCTCGGCGGCATGGATACTGCCACCGAGGGCAAAGTCATTGTCGACGGCGAGGAGGTCAGCGCGCTGCGCGGCAAAAAGCTCGTGCGTTTCCGCCGCGAAGAGGTGGGATTTGTCTTTCAGTTTTATAACCTCATGCAGAACCTCACCGCGCTTGAAAATGTCGAGCTCGCTCTGCAGATAAGCAAAAAGCCGCTCGACGCCTCGCTTGTTCTGGACGAAGTCGGACTTTCGGAGCGCAAAAATAACTTCCCTTCGCAGCTTTCTGGCGGCGAACAGCAGAGGGTGGCTATTGCGCGCGCCCTCGCAAAAAATCCCAAACTTTTACTGTGCGACGAGCCGACGGGCGCGCTCGACTATGTCACGGGCAAAGCCGTTTTAAAGCTCCTGCAGGACACCTGTCGCGAGCGCGGAATGACTGTAATAATAATCACGCACAACAGCGCGCTCACGCCCATGGCGGACAGAGTAATTCATATCAAAAACGGCAGGGCGGAGAGCTGTGAAATTAATTCTGCGCCTGTCTCCGTCGAAGAGATAGAGTGGTAAGGCTATGAGACCTCTTTATAAAGATTTTTTCAGGGGAATACTTAAAAATAAGGGCAAATTTATCTCGGTATTCTTCATTATACTGCTGGGCGCGGCATTCTTTTCGGGACTGCGTTCGAGCAAGAACGACATGCTCTTCTCCGCCGAAAACTATTATGACGCGCAGCATCTTTTCGATATCTCGGTAGTCAGCACGGCGGGACTGACGGACGACGACGTATCCGCGCTTGAGGCTCTGGACGAGGTGAGCTATGCCGAGGGCGTCAACTCTCTCGACGTTTTGTGCAATACCGAGGAAAAGCGCGCCGTCAAACTCATTTCGCTCTCGCAGCGCGTAAATGTGCCCGTCGTCGACGGCACTCTGCCGAAAAACAGCGACGAATGTCTGCTCGATGCCCTGCTTTTGGAGCTTGGCACATATAAAACGGGAGATAAAATACAATTTCTTTCGGGCGGCGAGGACGACCTTTCGGGTCAGCTCGTCCACACCGAATATACGATAACGGGCTTTGCCGACCTGCCGCAGTATATGGACCTCAGCAGAGGCACGGGCACTGTGGGAAACGGCGAAATAGATGGCTTTGTGCTCGTTTCTTCCGAGGCGTTCACCGCGGACTATTACACGCAGATTAACGTCCTTGTCGAGGGCGCGGAAGAAAAGGACAGCTTTGAAGAGGAGTACGACAACCTCATCGACGGCGCGAAAGAGAGTATAAATTCCATTGCGGATGAAGCCTGCGCCCGGAGATATGAGGAGCTCAAAGAGCAGTATGCGGGACTTCCCATACCGCCCGAGGCGTTGGAGGAGTTAATTCCCGAACCCGAGTGGTACGTCGTCGGGCGCGAGACGGTGTTTTCTTACGTCAATTACCGCAGCGACGCCGACAGAATTGCAAGTCTGGGCGAGCTGCTGCCCATAGTCTTTTTTCTCGTGGCTGCGCTCGTCAGTCTGACGGCTATGACGCGAATGGTCGAGGAGGAGAGGCAGCAGATTGGTACTCTCAAAGCCCTCGGCTGCGGCAACGGCTCGGTGCTGGCGCGATATCTCTGTTACGCGCTCATTCCCACGCTGACGGGCTCGGTTGTCGGCGTGCTGATAGGCGAAAAACTCTTCCCGCTCGCCATACTCAATACGTACGCCCTGCTCTATCAGGGGCTCACATCCTTTGTACTTCCCTATAACTTTGTCGAGGGCGCGATTGCCGTCGCGGCAAGCGTGCTCTCTACAGGCGTTGCTACCGTTGCGGCGTGTCTTTCGGTCTCGCGCTCCTGCCCCGCGCAGATAATGCGTCCCGAAGCCCCGAAACCGGGCAAGAGGGTGCTGATAGAGCGAATTCCGTTTATATGGAAGAGGCTGAGTTTTACGCAAAAATCTACCGTGCGCAATATGTTCCGCAATAAGAAACGCTTTCTTATGACGATAATCGGCGTGGCGGGCTGTATGGGACTTGTGCTTGTCGGGCTGGGACTGCAGGACAGCATAATGGACGTCGCAGATATGCAGTACACCGACCTCACTCACTATAAAGCCTCGGTCACCGTGCAGGAGGGTATTCCCGACGAGGACAGGTACGAGCTCATGCTCGGCATAGAGGGGCAGGGCGAGGGAGTAAAGACCTTTTCGCTCTATCAGAAATCTGTAGACATTCAGGGCGAGGACAGCATTCAGACGGTTACGCTGTGCGTGCCCGAGAGCCTTGACGGAATAGAAGATTACTTCACTTTCCGCTACAGAGAGGACAAAAAAGGCATTGTTATTTCGTCCGAAGGCGGCATAATAAGCGAAAAGACGGCGCGTTCGCTCGGCGTATGGACGGGGGACAGCGTAACTTTCAGGGACGGAAATTCGAACGGCGTTACGGTAAAAATCACGGCGGTGTATGAAAATTATATAGGACACTATCTCTTCATAGACAGCAGACTGTACGAAGAACTTTTTTCAAAAGAGCCGTCATACAATCAGATACTTGTCACCTATCCCTCCGCGTCGGAGAGTTTTGAAAGCTCGCTCGGCAGTTACATTCTGGAAAACGACGCCGTGCAGGGAGTGTCGTTTACGTCCGCGCTCGTGGAATGGGCGGACGATACGCTCTCTTCGCTCAATACGATAGTGCTCATAGTGCTCGCCGCGGCGGCATTGCTTGCAATAGTTGTACTGTACAATCTCAACAGCATAAACATTGCCGAAAGAAAGCGCGAACTTGCAACGCTGAAAGTGCTCGGTTTCTACGACAAGGAGGTCGCCGTCTACGTCTATAAGGAAAACGTGCTGCTGACTGTCATAGGCATTCTGCTGGGCGTCGGGCTGGGCGTGCTGCTGCACCAGTATGTAATAAAGTCCATTGAGGTCGACCTCATTATGTTCGGCAGGAGCATATATTGGTACAGCTACATAATCGGCGGACTGATAACTCTCGCATTCTCGGTTATAATAAACCTCGTGATGTATAAAAGTCTGCAGAAAATAGATATGATTGAATCGCTCAAGAGTATAGAATGATAAATTGTCGCGCCGCCCGCGCTTGTTGCGCGGGCGGTGCAAATAGTCTTCAGGTCTTTCCACCTGGGACAGAGCGCGGCAATTCAGAACTGAGGGGGAAGGGACTATCAATTAATTATAAAAGCGCGTTCGCGCGGGGATATCCCCGCGCGAACGCGCTTTTTTTGCGATTTTGCGTGCAAAGCAGAAAAAGTGTGCATAATAGAAGGGGAGGAACATCTATGTGTACTGCGGCAAGTTTCAGAAAGGGCGGGCTGTATTTCGGCAGAACGCTCGACAATCATATGTCCTACGGCGAAGAGGCGGTAATCGCGCCGCGCGCGTTCGACTTCGGCTTCAAAGGTCGGTACGCGATTGTCGGCATGGCACTCGTGCAGGGCGGCTATCCGCTATTTTACGACGCCATGAACGAGGCGGGGCTGTGCATGGCGGGGCTTAACTTTGTGGGGAATGCTCAATATTTCAAATCTGTCGGCGCGCGGGACGAGGTGGCGCAGTATGAGTTTATACCGTTTATTCTCTCGCGCTGTCAGAGCGTCGAGGAGGCGGTTGAAGTTATCCGAAAAATCAGACTTACCGACCGTCAGTTTTGCGAAAATCTGCCCTGTGCGCAGCTGCATTGGATGATTTCGGACGCAGAGAGGGACATAGTCGTCGAATGTACAAAGTCGGGCATGCAAATATTTGAAAACGCCTTTGGCGTTCTGACAAATAACCCGCCGTTCGGCGAGCAGCTGTTGAACGTCAGCGACTATATGCACCTGTCTGCAAGTCAGCCCGAAAACAACTTCTTCAAAGGCGTCGATATGCAGCGTTACAGCCTCGGTATGGGTGCTATAGGTCTGCCGGGAGATTTGTCGTCCCGCTCGCGCTTCGTGCGGGCGGCGTTCGTAAGAAACAACTGCATATGCGGAGACGGGAATACAGACGGCGTCAACGCTCTTTTTAACATTCTCGGCAGCGTGCGGCAGGTGCGCGGCTGCAATGTAATAAAAGACGGCTGCGAAACTACGCTGTACACCTCGTGCTGCGACGCCTCGGCGGGCATTTATTACTACACGCTGTACGAAAACCACGCCATAACGGGCGTGGGTATGCGCTCGCGCGACCTCAACTCATCCGAGCTTTACCGCTTCCCCCTCGAAAGGGAGGAGAGAATAACTCTTGTGTAAAGGTGCTGTGTGGTTAAGTCTGAAACATAGGTATAATATAAAAAAACGCCTGTAATTCACTTGTTGCGCAAATGCTGTGACGATAAAGCGTGCGCAGGCAAGAATGTAAATAAAGCAGATAAGTAAATTTCTGTGTAAAATTTGGGCTGCGCCCGCGACGGCCGTCGCGGGCGCAGCCTTTCAGCTATGCAATTTTTACAAACTTTTTGCGGAAAGGTGCTTTTTTTGCGGCGGCGGTTGTGGTATAATTGTATGCGAAAAATAAGTAGAATAAAGGGCGGGGGAATATCCCGCGGGTGAAAGACATGAAAATCGGCATTCTGACGAGCGGTGGCGACTGCGCAGGGCTCAACGCCGTGATAAGAGCGGCGGGCATTTCGATATTCCGCAATATAAAGGGAGCGGAACTTATCGGCATTCCGGAGGGTTACGGCGGTCTGATAGACGGCGAGAGCGTAAAATTGCGCCCGCGCGACATAGAGGGTATTTTAGCCGAGGGCGGAACGTTGCTCGGCTCTTCACGTCAGCCGTTCAAGCAGATGCAGATACGCGGCGAGGACGGTCAGACAAAGCTTGAAAAGATGGCTGCAAACTATAAAAAGCTGGGGCTGGACTGTCTTATCGCCATAGGCGGAGCAGGCACGCACAAGAACGCCGCGCTGCTTATGCGCGAGGGGTGCAAGGTTATCGGCGTGCCCAAGACTATCGATAACGACATCTGGGGTACGGACGTCACGTTCGGCTTTCAGACGGCGGTGGAAGTCGCCTGCTCGTGCATGGACAGAATTCGTACCACGGCAGAGAGCCATTCAAGAGTTATGCTGGTTGAAATAATGGGCAATAAGGCGGGCTGGCTCGCGCTTCATTCGGGCATAGCCGCGGGAGCGGACGCAATTTTGATACCCGAAATGCCATTTGCCGAGGACGAACTTTGCAGGTTCATAGAGGATAAAAAGAAGGACGGCGCGCGCAGCGTGCTCATAGCCGTTGCCGAGGGCGCGCACATTCGCGCGGAGGCGGGGCTCAAGCGCAAACAGCGTTCCTTCGCCCGCGCAAATCTCGGTGAAAAGACTATAACAAATCACCTCGCCGAATATATCGAACAGAATACGGGCTATGCCGCGCGCACCTCAGTTCTGGGGTATGTGCAGAGGGGCGGCGCGCCCTGCGCCTACGACAGACTGCTCTGCACCCGCCTCGGCGAACAGGCGGCAAACCTCGTTGCAGAGGGCAGGTTCGGCGTGACTGTGGCGGTAAAGGGCAATTCCCTCGCCGTCAACAGGCTGGAGGACGTTGCGGGCAAATATAAATACGTCACCCGCGGCGACAGAATGGTCAGGTGCGCGGAAGAGCTGGGAATTTTCCTCGGCTGAAGTCGGCTTTGCAAGAGCGCAGGACAGTAACCTTTAACAGAGCGCAGGACACATAAAACGGAGAATATTATGGCTTGTCAAAAGGGCAAAATCAAAAAATCTTTCATAAAAGGCATTTACGTCAACAGAGAATACAGCTGGCTGCTCTTCAATAACCGCGTGCTTGAACAGGCTTCGGACGAGACAAATCCCCTGCTCGAAAGGGCGAAGTTTCTCGCAATTTCCGCCTCCAACCTCGACGAGTTTTTTATGGTCAGAGTGGGCAGTCTGTACAACGAACTCATCTCCGATCCGCAGGAGAAGGAAAATAAAACGGGACTGACGGCGCAAAAACAGCTCGACGGCATAAGCAAGGTCGTAAGGGAATATTACTCTGCGCGCTCTGCCTGCTATGTCGCGCTCAATAAGGCTCTTTCGGAGCGAGGGGTGCGCATTGTCAAGGTC
This sequence comes from uncultured Clostridia bacterium, assembly GCA_949290575.1. GTDB lineage: Bacteria > Bacillota > Clostridia > Christensenellales > Borkfalkiaceae > Coproplasma. Next base: position 107,077 of record CASESJ010000004.1, on the reverse strand, counting down.
GCGCGCCTTTCGCCCAAGCGCATCAAGGAGTGCGAAAACCTCTTTAAAAACAACATACTGCCCATGCTTTCAATGATGGTGCTCGACGCAAAGCACCCCATGATGCAGTTTGAAAACAAGCGCAACTATATGCTCTTTGACCTCGTAAGGGGCGACAGACGAATGGTGGGAGTAATGGCTCTCAACGACAATCTGCCCAAAATTTACCGCATTGGCTCGGGCGAGAACATAAGGCTCGTCACGCTCGAAGAGCTTGTGCGCTCATTCGGGCACACGGCTTTTACGGGATACGACGTCAAGGACAGCATGCTCATGCGCGTCACTCGCAACGCCGATTTCGATACGTTTATAGACGACAGCGACGTCGAGCACGACTTCTCGCAGATAATGAAGAGCAAAGTCGCCTCGCGCGCGAGAATGAACATAGTGCGCGTCGAGCTCGACAAGGAGGAGAGCAGGCTTAAAGAGTTCGTGCTCAAACTCATAAAAATTCCGCCCGAGTTCTGTTTTTACGACAAGAGGGTTTTCGATTATAAATTTCTCTTTTCGCTCGAAAAATTCCTGCCCGCAGAGCTGGCGGCAGAGCTTAAATACAGACCCTTCAGGGGCGCGGTGGACGAAAAACTTGCCGCGTGTCCCTCTTTAATAGACGAAGTGCTCTCGCGCGACATCTTTCTCTCCTATCCGTACGACGCAATGACGCCGCTCGAGGACCTTTTGGAGCAGTGTTCGCGCGACAACAGAGTGAGCTCGATAGCCATAACCATCTATCGCCTCGCGCACCACTCGCGCATTGCGGATATTCTCTGCCGCGCGAGCGAGAACGGCAAGCTCGTGACCGTCGTCATAGAGCTCTGCGCGCGCTTCGACGAGGAGAACAACATGTACTTCGCGCGCAAACTTCAGGAGGCGGGCTGTACCATTATATACGGAATGGAAAATTTCAAGGTGCATTCCAAGATAATCTCTGTCGTGATGCAGGGCGAAGAGGGCATAAGCTACATAACTCACCTCGGCACGGGCAATTACAACGAAGCCACGAGCAAACAGTACACCGACCTCAACATTATAACTTCTGACAGGGAAATCGGCGAGGACGCTGCGGCATTCTTCCGCAACATAGCCATCTGCAACACTGATTTCAGGTACAAAAAGCTGCTGGTCGCGCCCGAAACGCTCAAGAGCGGGCTTATCGCCTGCATAGACCGCGAAACCGAACGGGCAAAGGCGGGCAAGGGCGGGTTCATACTTGCAAAGATGAACAGCCTTACAGACAAGGTCATAATAGATAAACTGTGCGAGGCGAGCGGCGCAGGCGTGCGCATACGCCTCATAGTGCGCGGCATATGCTGTATTCTGCCCGAGGTCGAGGGCAGGACGGAAAATATAACCGTCATAAGCATCGTCGGCAGGTTTTTAGAACATTCCAGGGTGTATTCCTTCGGCAGGGGCAGGGACAGAATAACGTATATTTCCTCCGCCGACCTGATGACGCGCAACGTCGATAAGCGCGTGGAAATCGCCGCGCCCGTACTCGATAAGGGCATAGAGGAAAAAATTATAAACATTCTCGAAACGATGCTGCGCGACAACGTCAGGGCAAAAAGGCTGTGTGCGGACGGCAAGTACCGTCCCGTAGAGGGGCAGCCGCCGCTGGACAGTCAGCAGTACTTCCTTAAGGCGGGTGCGCCTTCATCCGACTGATACGGGGATTGCGCTTGTGTATAACCCCTTGTCAGCCGTGCCGGGACGGGAATTTCGTGGCGGCAAAGCCTGTACTTCGGCGCGCACGAGGGCGGCGGAGGGCAACGTGAGATGAATTTTCTGCGTTCTAAATGAATTTGACGACCTTTGAAATGTGTATATGAGGGAAATTCTGGCAATAAATGTACTGTTTTGTGCGGCGTTTTTTCGCCTTTCGGGCGTCAAAGACGGAAAATTAAGGTAATGCAAAAAATTTTTGTAATAATTATTTACAATTTGCCTTAAAGCGTGATATAATATAAAGCGCATAAACAGACAGGGAGGTAGTTCTGATGCTTCTGGCCGATTGGATAGCCGTCGCAGTTCTCGCGGTTGCTCTTCTTTTAGGACTTATAGCGGGCTTCGCCGGCGGTCTCAGGTTTTTCACCGGCGGTATTTTCGGCATAATCATTTCGATAATAGTATGCTATTTCCTTTACGGCGTCGTATCCGATTGGTCTTTCGTAAACGACCTGCTCGTAAAGCTCAAGGACAGTGTGTCTGCCGGCAACAACGTATTTACCGATTTCCTTATTAATATTCACTTCGAAGTCATAGTTCTCTGCATCGTAATGTTCATAGTCATTCAGATTTTGCGCATTATAATTGTCAAGATTATTGCGGGCGTGATGGAAATAAACAACCCCGTTTTCAAGGTCATAAACAAGCTTCTCGGCATGGCTTTAATGGTGGCTGTCGCATTCATGCTCGGGCTCATAGTTTTCCAGATAATCTACTGGGTGGGCGGCGAGAGCGCGCAGCAGGTTACCGATGCGTTTGAAAACAGCGTGTTAAAGCTCGACTGGCTGTACGAGAATAACCCTCTTCGCAGCATGGTGGACTATTTCGCATCCGTAATCTAAAAAATTCTGAATAACACTTTTAATGCGGCGGGCAACTATCAGTTGCCCGCCGCATAACATTATACTATGGAACTTTCGTATAATGTCATAAAAAAGCTGGACGTGGTCTGTCTCAACGACGGAAAAAACCTCGGCAGAGTGTGCGACCTGATATTTCTTTACCCCGAAAACCGCATAAAGGGCTTTACGGTGACGGGCGGCAAGGGCTTCAGGTTCGTGCGGCAGGAGGAGTTCATTCCCATTGCAGCCGTAACCAAGATAGGCGAGGACGTAATTTTAGTCAGACGCGAAGAAAAACGCGACAAATGCCCGCCGCGGCGGGAAAAGAATTGTTGTCCGCCGCCCTTCGTCGGGGAATGCGGCGACGGCAGGCGGGATACGGGCGAATACGAATGACCTGTCTGCGCGCCCTGCCCGCTCGCGGGCGGGGCGCGCGAATAAATTTTAAAAACCGTGCAATTATTCTTATAAAACAGTTTACAAACGCAATAAATATTAATATAATGTTAGCACCGAACAGCAGTGCTGATTATTTTGTATGTGAACGGGAGAAAATCGTATGGTAAGATATATCAAATGTCCGAGGTGCGAGCTCAACTATATAGACGCCGACAAGCAGGAATACTGCGACGTGTGCATAGCCGAGATGAAGGGCAACAAACTTCAGTTTGCCGACCTCGAGGATGAGGAGCTGGATGAAGCTCTCGAAGCGGAGAACACCGAACTCTGTCCCGTATGTGGCGTCAACCGCATGCGCTACGGCGAAAAGATGTGCGAAGCCTGCCGCCGCAAGTCGGAGTATGACGAGGAAGAGGAGATTGACCCCGAGAAGGACGAGGAGTGGAAGAGCTATCTCGACGACGATATGGACGATCTGACAATCGACGACGAGGATTTGGAAGAGGAGCTCAAAAAGGACCTCGACGGTGAGGACGACGAGGAAGAAGAGAGCGAAGAGAACGCCGACGACTTCTTCGAAGAGGACGTCGATTCGCTTTCCGACCTCGAGGACGAGGAGTTCGAAGACGACGATGAGGATGACGACGACGATGACGACGACTTGTTCTGATTAAGTTAAAAATACATGCGCCGTGCGCTTTTTGCGCACGGCGCATTTTTTTCCTTTTTCTGTCAATAATTATATTATGATAAAGGCAGATAACACAATAAGTTCAATAAAGCAGTGCGTGCGCGAACTGAGCAATAACCGCATAATCGTAAAACTCAACCTCGGCAGAAATAAATTCGTCAGCTATCCCGCAACGCTTTCGGGCATATATCCCTCAATCTTCACCGTTCAGCCCGAGGATGCCAACTTCATAGGCAAGACGTCCTTTTCCTATTCCGAAATTCTCTGCGGCAGAGTGAGAATTATCAGGGACAACAAGTAATAATTGCCAGCCGCGGGGCATATTATACCTTGTAACAAAACAAGGAGTGCAAAATATGATAAAGCCCCAAACAAGTTCTCTCGCATATACGAGGCAGGTCGCCGCTCTCACACCGCAGTCGGTGGCGGAGACAAAATTCACCGCGTCCGAGTTCGCGGGCGAAGTTCTGGCGGTATGCCCTCAGGTCAGCCTTCTGACCTGCGAAGTGGCTTCCGGCAGGGTAAATTACAGCGGAAAACTCATAATCACTCTCGTCTACGCAGACGAGGAAGGCAAGATGTGCCGCATTCAGAAGGGGGCTGAATTTTCCCACTTCTGCGACAACGACAACCTCGCCCCCGCACAGACGGCGGTCTGCGCGCTGTCCTGCGACAAGACGAACGTCCGCCGCGAAGGTTCGTCCTTTGTGGTCAGCGCGATAATCACGGCGCAGATATCCGTCTTCGCCCCTGCAGAACGCACCTATATATCCGCCTGCGAGGGCGCGTATCTCAAAACGCGGTCGGCAGAGCTCTGCTCCTCAATAACCTTTTCGGGCGAGTGCGAGGTTGAGGACGACTTCGACGCCGACGGCGTGGAGGATATACTTCTGCCCGCCGCCTCGGCAATAGTTACCTCGGCGGAGTGCGGCACGGGCGAAATAAACGTGTCGGGCGACATAAATCTTTCAATGCTCGCAATGCGCCGTTCCTCGCCCGCCAGCATGGAGAGGGTCATACCGTTCAGGTGCACAGTCGCCTGCGAAGACAGCCCCGCGGGTGCGTTGCCGCTTGTGAACGCCGAAGTGCGCGACATGACAGTAAATGCCACGGTCGACGGCGAAAGGGGTAAATGCAGGGTGGAATTTTCCTGCACTCTCGCAGTCAGCGGCAGTTTTGTTCTAAAGAGCGAAGTGCCCCTGCCCTGCGACGCGTTCAGCTGCGAAAACAGGCTTATCGCGACAAAAGAGAGCGAAACTTTCGATTGCGTGGGCGAGAGAAAACTCTTCTCCGAGCGCATATCTTCCGCGGCGGCGACGAGCGCGAAGCTCGACTTCACCTGCCGTTTCCTCGCGGTGGCTCTGCCCTCGGCAGAGTATGAATACTGCCGCGCAAGCGGAGCTGTAGAAGGCAGCGCGAATGCCGTTCTCATATACGAACAGGGCGGAGAAATCCGCTCCTCGGAAATAAAAATTCCCTTTGCCGTGCGCGTAGGCGCGCCCGACAGCGACGAAATCTCTGTCAGCGCAGCCGTCTGCGGCGTGAGCGTAAAACAGCCCGTAGAGGGTCAGGCGGAGGGCGAAGCTCTTTTAAAAATTTCTGTCTGCTATATGAGAAAAACTCAGGCGGAATACCTCTCGTCTTTGGAAGAGGGCGACGCCTTGCAGCCTTCGGACGGTGCTATAAGCGTGCTCATTCCCTCGCGCGGCGACGGGCTCTGGGACGCCGCCAGAAAGCTCAATTGTCCGCCCGACGAGCTCGCCTCGGCTAACCCTGACATAAAATATCCTCTCACGGGCAAGGAACGCCTTTTAATCTATCGCATAAAGACGGGCTGAAAAAATTTTCATTGAATTTAGTCGCCGCGGCGCGCTGTTTTTGCGCGCCGCGGCAAATTTTTTATGCAAATAATTGAAAACACAGCCGCGACGTGGTATAATTTTTCTATGGACACCATCCGCGTAAAAACTTATGCAAAAATCAATCTGAGCCTCGATATCCTCGGCGTGAGGGCGGGCTATCATATGATAGACAGCGTTGTTACAAATATCGACTTGTACGACGTCGTCAAAGTCTGCAAGCGCAAAAAGGACAAGCTCGTAAATGTGTACATGCGCGGAATGGGCAGCGAAACCATTCCTTCAGAGACCAACAATGCCGCAATCGCCGCGGGGCTTTTCATACAAAAATACGGCGTGTGCGGCGCGGATATATATATTGATAAAAACATACCCATGGGTGCGGGACTGGGCGGCTCTTCGGCGGACGCGGCGGGCGTTCTGAACGCGCTTGCGGCTCTGCACAAAGTTGACGATTACGACGGACTTAAGGACATTGCCGACGCCACCGGCAGCGACACGGGCTACATGTTGGGCGGGGGATATGCCCGCATTAAAGACAGGGGACAGCTCGTCGGACAGCTCGACTGCCGTCTGAAACTCGACTTGCTGCTGCTGTTGCCAAAAAGCGGCGTCTCGACGGGGCAGTGCTACGCGACGAGCGACAATATGCCCGCCCTGCCGCCTGCAAGCGACAGGGTTGAAAGCGCGCTTTTAAGCGGAGACAAGTCTGCGCTGGGCGCGGCTCTGTCTAACGGGCTTTTCGCCGCCGCACAGACGCTCAACCCCGAGGTGAGCGAGGCGGCGTCGGAGCTCAATGAATTTGCGCCTCTGGGCGTCAATATGACGGGCTCGGGCAGCTGCGTCTACGCGCTGTTCGAAAACGACAGCTTTGCGTCCTACGCGCGCAGCCGATACCGCGGGAACTGCCGCGCGTTGCAGGTTAAAACATACATTCCAAAGAGGGGCTGAATATGGCTGAAGAGAGACTTATAGACGACGACAAGGACAAAAAATATCGCTTCCGCATCAATGAAAAGGGCGAAGAGGAACTGGTCATTGACGAGGGCGAGGGTGAGGACAGCGTGCACGAAGAGGCGGAGATATCCTTTGACGAAGCCGCATCCGAAGCGGAACTCTTTTACGGCGGCGAAGACGCTCCCCTGACCGAGGAGATGGGCGAAAAGTTCACCGCGCTTACGCAGAACGCGAGGGAAGAAGTCGCCAACGCGAGGTATTCGACCGCGCTCGAAAGCATAGTTAAGGCGCAGGAGATATGCCCTTCGGACGGCGAGCTGTGCGCGCTCAGGCTCGAGGCGTACACGAGCGATTTTTCCGATTATGCCGACAAAATTCTGCCCGAAGCCGTAAAAGCTGCAAGACAGGTCGCAAGGTTTTCGTCTCCGTCCTGCCGCGAGGAGCTCTGTGCCCGCGCGGGCTCTGAACTCAAGGGCATGATAGCTCAGTTGAGGGCTCAGGCTGAAGAGGTCGGAAGGGTCAACGAAGAGAAAAAGTCCGAGCGCGCAACTGTCTTTCTTGCGGCGAGGAAGAAAGCTTTTGTAAGATTTTTATTCGCCGCCCTGCCCTTTGCGGTATTTCTGGTGCTTGCGTGCTGTTTTTCAACCATGATGTATTCGGATACCACGGGCAGGTTTATAGTGCTGACTGCCGTGTTCGGCGGTCTGGCTTTTATAGCGTTAATCGTGCTGGCGTTCATGGCGCGCTTTCTCAATATTGCGGCGCGCAGAGTGCGCCTCAATCGCGACAATTCCCGTACGGAAATCGGCAGAGAATATATCGCTCTGACTGATCGGATGAACGCTCTGCAGGAGATTTATGACTGCTTATCGAAGTGATAAAATTTACCTCGACCACGCGGCAACAACGCCGCTCGATACCGAGGTATTCAGAAAAATGACGCCCTATTTTACGGACGTCTTCGGAAATGCCTCCTCGCAGCATTGTTTCGGGCGCGAGGCGGCAAACGCGCTTACCTGCGCGCGCGACGAGGTCGCGCGCGCCGTTGGCGTTGCCTCGAAAGAAATTTACTTTACGAGCGGCGGCACGGAGGCGGACAACCTCGGCATAAAGGGCATAAGTCTCGCCAACGCCGACAGGGGAAAGCACATAATAGTTTCTGCCATCGAGCACCCAGCCGTGCTTGAAAGCGCGTTCAGCCTTAAAAAATTCGGCTATGAAATAACTTTGGTTATGCCCGACGGCGACGGCGTAATCCGCCCCGAGAGCGTGGAAAAAGCTCTTCGCCCCGATACCGTGCTCGTTGCCGTGATGTCGGCTAACAACGAGACGGGCGCAATACAGCCCATAAGGGAAATTTATGAGCGCGTTCACGCTGCGGGCGCGTACCTCTGGTGCGACTGTGTTCAGTCGGCAGGCGCGCTGCCGTTCGAACTCTTTCCCGCGGACGGCTGGGCGATTTCCGCACATAAATTCAACGGACCCAAGGGCGTCGGCGTAGCCCGCATAAGGTCGGGTGTGCGCTTCGATCCGCAGATGTGCGGCGGTCATCAGGAGCGCGGACTGCGCGGCGGAACTATCAATACTCCCGCAATAGTCGGGCTTGCCGAGGCGTTGAAAATGTCTCAGAATAACTCAGAAAAAGTCAATGCGTACGTCTCGTCTCTTCGCGACAGCTTTGAAAGCTGCGTTCTGAAGCTGTGCGAGGGCGTGCGCATAAACGGCGCAAATGCCCGAAGATTGCCCTCCCACAGCGATATGAGCATTGGCGGCTGCGACGGACAGAACGTTGTCATGCTGCTCGATATGCAGGGCGTGGCTGCGTCGACGGGCGCGGCTTGCTCTTCGGGTGCGACTACGCCTTCGCACGTTCTGTCGGCTATGGGTCTGAGCGAGGACCTCGTGCGCGGCGGAGTGAGATTTTCCTTCGGCAGGGAAAACACTCCCCAAGAAGCCGAGCGCGCGGCTCACATTCTCGCACAAGTCGTCTCGTCTATACGCAAAAGCTTATAAACCCGCCTTGCGGCTTTGCACGGAACGGGGAATTTGCGCGGAATTTATGAGAAGTAACCCGAAAATTTAAACCGATAGCGCGCTGATTTTAAAATTAATTATAAAATATTAAATTACAACTATAATTCATTAAATTATAAAACATCGCACTATAACTGATAAAATAACGCCGCTTTGATTGAACCCGAAATTAAATAAAATAGCCTTTTTTTGTTCAGGCGACTGTCGTTCGGGTGCAGCATTGCATAAAAATAATTTAAGCCCCGCGCGGAGTATCCGCGCGGGGCTTTTAAATAAAATATCTCGAATTTTCAGTCCTGTCTGAAAACGAGCTCAACCGTGTTCAGAATTTCCTGTTTGGAAAAACCCGCGCTCCTGAGCTCGGAAATTCTCGCAATCGCAAGCTGGCTGCGCTCGGGCATCTTTTTTCCGCTCGAAACAAATACGCCCTTCTTTGCTATGGTAAAAACAACGCCGCCTTCCTCAAGCAGAGTATACGCCCTTTGCACGGTGTTGGGGTTTACTCCCAGTTCCGCCGCATAGTCGCGACAGCTGGGCAGTTTGTCGCCGTCCGTAAGCACTCCCGCAGCAATCTTGCGCCTTATGTTCTCTGCTATGACGAGGTATAAGCTCATTTTCTGTTCTTTCATATTGATTTCCTTTTGTATTAACTGTATTTATTGTATTAACTATATACCTAAAATAATGTTTTGTCAATACAATTAATACAAAAAATCATATTTAATTATGTAAATATGCACAGGTGCGCAGCTGTTCATGCTTGACACATTTAATCCCGTCGCACTTTTTCGGAGCGGTGAGGGCGGACTTCGTCAAAAAACTTCTTCCGTGTCCAGACGAGTGCTGTTTTTTGGGGCTTAAGCCGTATGAACGAAAAAATAAAAACATAAAAGAAATGACACAAGCCTGAGCTTGTGTCACTTCTATATGATAAGGGGGAAAATGATGAGCAAGATCTGTAACGTTGCGGCTGTCCGCAACCGATTACATTAACAATTATATATTTATTTGCGCGAAAGTAAATTAATTTGTCGAAAAATTTTGATTTGCGCGTTTAATTTTAATAGCACTCAAATTTTGAAAAAGCATAACAAATTTCGCTTTGCTCAGACTTCAACATTTGTCATTTGCGGCATTTTTGTCGCTCTTGCGGCGGCTCAGGTGCTTTTTTAGCGGGCTATGGCGGCACTTTTTCGCTGTTTTATATGAATTCGGGCTCATTTTACCGATACGGACGACATTCACATTTCAGAGCATAAAATTGCCATTTTGCCTGAGTATCACATAAACCTGCACAAAAGGCAGGAGATTACGGTGCTCAAAAATGCCGAGAGCAGCACTATGGCAAGCGGAAGCGCGGGCGGGCGGCGTCTGCTCTTTGCAAAATACACTGCGAATACGTAGAATACCGTCTCGCTCGAGGCGTAAATTGTGCAGGCGCAGCGCGATATGTAGCTGTCTGAGCCGTATTTTTCGAGTATTTCTGTAAGAAGGGTCAAAGAGCCGCTTCCCGAAAAGGGCTTTATGAGCATGAGTTTTGTAAGCTCTTCGGGAATGCCCAGCGCGCCCGTTACGGGGCTCAATGCCTTGGTAAGCGCGGCGGAAATTCCCGAAATTTCAAACAGGTTGCACATCATGAATACGCAGGCGAGTAGCGGCAGAAGGGAGAGTGCGAACTTCATTCCCTCCTCCGCGCCTGCGCAGAAGGAGGAAAACACGTTTACCTTCTTTGCGACGGCGACAATAATTATTATCACAAAAATTACGGGGATAATCAGTGCCATATCTTTTCCGCCAGCAGGTAGAGGGTTACAGCCACGCCCGTGCAGACGGTGGTGGCAATGAGCGAGGGCAAAAATATATCTGCCGCCGCCGCGCTGCCGTACGACGCCCTCAGCGCGATGACGGTCGAGGGCACTATCTGTATGGAAGTCGCATTTATGATAAACAGAAGATTTCTGCCGAAGTTGTTGCCCTCTTTGTCGAGCTCCGACATGGCTTTTACGCCGTAAGGCGTAGCCGCGCCGCCCAGACCCAGTAGGTTGCAGGTCAGGTTCATAGCTATATCCTGCCCGCCCGCTTTACTTTTCGTTCTGAAAATTCTGCGGCACAGCGGCTGCATTTTTTTAGCTATCACGCTGTTGATATGCGCGTCTTCGGAGAGGCGGGAAAGTCCCGTCCATACGGCGTATATGCACAAAAGCGTTAAAAATGCGCTCGCCGCCTGTTTGCCGCCGTCAAGCAGAGCGGGGATGAATTTGTCTGGCGCGGTCAGACATAAAATTATGCCCGAAGCTATAAAAATTGCCGTAAAAATTGCATTCATTGCTTATTATTATTTTTTCGCGCGCCCGAATATGCCTTTAATCAATTTACTTTTGAGTTAAAATATGGTATATTTTAAAGGAAAAAAACTGCGGTTTCGCGCCGCGCACTCAAGGAGCACGCTCTATGGCGGAGAAATTTTATATCACTACGGCTATAACTTACACCTCGGGCAAGCCTCACATAGGCAACACCTACGAAATAATTTTATCCGACGCTATCGCCCGCATGAAGAGAATGCAGGGCTATGACGTGTATTTTATGACCGGCACGGACGAGCACGGACAGAAAGTCGAGCTCAAAGCTGCCGAAAAGGGCGTAACCCCCAAGCAGTTCGTCGACGATGTCGCCGCGGAGATAAAGCGCATATGGGATATGATGGATACCTCGTATGATAAATTCATACGCACCACGGACGACTATCATTGCGCGCAGGTTCAGAAGATTTTCAAACAGTTCTATCGCAACGGCGATATCTACAAGGGCTCGTATAAGGGCTTGTACTGCACGCCCTGCGAGAGCTTCTGGACGGAAAGTCAGCTTATAAACGGCAAATGCCCCGACTGCGGCAGAGAAGTCAAGCCCGCAGAGGAGGAGGCGTACTTCTTCAAGATGGGCAAGTATGCCGACAGACTTGTAAAGCACATAGTCACTCACCCCGGGTTCATACAGCCCGTGGCGAGAAAGAACGAGATGATGAATAACTTCCTGCTCGCCGACGAGTTTATCGGCAAGAGCGACGAGGAAATTCTTGCCGCCGCAGAGAACGGCACTTTAAAGACCAAATTGCAGGATTTGTGCGTATCGCGCACCTCGTTCAAGTGGGGCATTCCCGTCGACTTCGACAGCCGTCACGTCGTATATGTATGGCTGGACGCGCTGACTAACTATATAACAGGCATAGGTTTCGACGGGGAAAATCCCGACGAGAAATTTAAAAAATACTGGCCTGCCGACGTGCACGTCATAGGCAAGGATATAATACGTTTCCATACAATCTACTGGCCGATATTCCTTATGGCTCTGGGCATTGACCTGCCCGAAAAGGTCTTCGGTCACCCCTGGCTTCTGCAGGGCGGGGACAAGATGTCCAAGTCAAAGGGCAACGTCATGTATGCCGACGACCTCGCCTCGGTCTACGGCGTGGACAGCGTAAGATATTTCGTGCTGCACGAAATGCCCTACCTCAACGACGGAATAATCACGTGGGAGCTGATGACGGACAGGCACAATTCCGACCTTGCAAACACTTTAGGCAACCTCGTAAAGCGCACGGTTTCGATGGCAAATCAGTACTTCGGAGGCAAGGTTGCAAAGGCTGACGCGTGCGAAGAGGTGGACGGCGAACTTGAAAGCTTCGTCTGCGGCATACGCGATAAAGTTGCGGCGAAGATGGACGAGTATAAGGTTGCCGACGCCCTCGACGAGCTGTGGCAGCTCTTCCGCAGGGCAAACAAATATATCGATGAAACGACGCCCTGGGTGCTTGCAAAGCAGGAAGAAAAGCGTGCGCGTCTCGAGCGCGTTTTGTATAACCTCCTCGAGGCAATCAATGTGGGTGCAAACCTTCTCAAGCCCTTCATGCCCTCGACTTCGGATAAAATTCTTGCCGAAACGGGCGGTAAGCGCAGGGACTTCAAGGACCTCGATAAATTCGGATTGGTGGCACAATATTGCGTAACCAATGCGCCCGAACAGCTCTTTGCAAGGCTTAAGAGCGAGGATATCGCACCCATAGTAAAACAGATAGAGCAAAAGCAGAAAGCCGAGGCTGCCCCTGCAAAGGAAGAGCCCGAAGTCGCACCCATAACTATAGACGACTTCGCAAAGGTCAGAATGCAGGTCGGCACGGTAGTTGCGTGCGAGGCGGTCAAAAAGAGCAAACTTCTGCACGAGACTGTAAATATCGGCAGCAGGACAATATCCGTGCTTTCGGGCATTGCGGCGCATTACACCGCAGAAGAGATGGTCGGCAAGAGGGTGATTGTCGTCACCAATCTTCCGCCCAGACAGATGAAGGGGCTTGTCAGCGAGGGCATGATTATCTGTGCCGAAGCGCCCGACGGAACGCTCTCTCTCGTCTGCCCCGAAAAGGATCTGCCCGACGGCAGCGTGCTTTCCTGATATGTACACCGACGTACATTGTCATATCAACTTCAAAGACTACGGAGATACGGACGAACTTATCGAAAGCTGCCTTTTAAGCGGCGTTGACCTGATAATCACGGCAGGGTTCGACATTCCCTCCTCCGAAGAGGGCATGAAGCTCGCCGAAAGGTACAAAAATGTATTTTTTACGGCGGGACTGCACCCCACGGAACTGAAAGGATACGAGCTCTCCGATCTGAAGAGGGTGGAGGAGCTGTGCGCGCACCCCAAGTGCGTCGCTCTCGGCGAAATCGGGTTGGACTATCACTATCCCGACACGGACAAGGTCAGGCAGTTTGCATTCTTTGAGGCGCAGACGCAGCTTGCGTCGGACCTCGGTATGCCCGTGCAGATACATTCGCGCGATTGCGCCGCGGATATGGCGGAGTTTCTTTCTTCGCACGCTTATGTGTTCGCAAGCGGCGCGCTGCTGCATTGCTATTCCCACTCGCCCGAAATGGCGCAGGAATTTGCGCGAATGGGCGCGTACTTCTCGTTCGGCGGCACTTCAACTTACCGCAAGAGCAAAAAACCGAGGCGCGCAATCGAGGCTGTGCCCGCGGAGCGGCTGCTCACCGAGACGGACAGTCCCTATCTCGCCCCGTCGTCGAAACACGGACAATTTCCCAATACCCCCGCAAATATCCCCGAGATAACCGCGTCTATGGCGCAGATAAAGGGGCTTGAAGAGGGTGAAATGTGCAGAATTATCAGGGATAATGCTCTGAAGTTATTCCCCAGAATAAAAGCGAGATAAAGAGCGGGGCGGCAGACTTCGCGTCTGCCGCCCCCTTTATCTTTTGTGAGGCGAAGGCGGGGGTTGCCCGCGTTCACAATATTATTATCTTTAATGCGCGCAAAAGTTATGTCTGCGCGCGGCAGGTAAATTATGGATGATAAAAACGTAAAGAGCGTGCTCTCGGAGTGCGGCTTTTCATTCAAAAAGCAGTTCGGCCAGAACTTCATAACCGACGACGGACTGCTGGATAAAATAGTCGAAGGCTCGGGCGCGGAGGGGTGTTTCGTCGTCGAAATAGGCTGCGGCGCGGGCACGCTTACGCGCGCTCTCGCGCGCAGAGCGCAGTTTGTGCGCGGCTATGAAATAGACAGAAGTCTGCGCCCCGTGCTCGCGCGCACGCTTGCAGGCACGGACAATGCCGAAGTAATCTTTGCCGACTTCTTAAAGCTTCGTCTCGACGAGATTGAAAGGGATATGCCGCCCTACAGAGTGGTCGCCAACCTGCCTTACTATATCACCACGCCCCTCATAATGATGATAGCCGAGCACTCGCAGAAGTGCCTTTCGATGACGGTAATGGTGCAGGAGGAGGTAGCCGACAGGCTGTGCGCGGCTGCCGGCACGCCAGAATACGGAGCAATCACCGCGTCCGTCGCGCTGTGCGCGACCTGCAGCAAGGTGATGCGCGTCGGCAGGGAAAAATTCTTCCCCTCGCCCAATGTCGACAGCGCGGTCGTGCGCATAGACTTCGAACGCGGCAGACTGGGCGTTGCGGACGAGAGCATGTACAAGCGCGTAGTGCGCGCGGCTTTTTCATCGCGCAGAAAGACGCTCGAAAACAATCTCTGCAAGGAGTTTTCGCTCTCCCGCGAGCAGGTCCGCGAGGTCCTCGCCGACTGCGGAATTGACGTAATGACGCGCGGCGAAAAGCTCTCGCCCGAGCAGTTCGCCGCGCTTTCGGAAAAACTTTTACAATTTATAAACCCGGGCAAGTGATTGCCTCTGTCTCAGGGCGCGCCGTAGCTCTGACGAGCATTTATTTAATAATGTATATAATTAAAGCCCCGCTTTTTCCTGTCAGGAAAAAGCAGGGCGCGGCTGTTTTGCCTGCATTTTTACCTGACAGGAGCGCGGCGGCGGGGCAAAAAAAGTCTTAATTTGTCGCAAAATGCAAGAGCGATTATTTATTGTTCTAATCGGTTTGTCCCCGACGTATAATGGAGTATAGCTCAAAGATGGAGGCAGATATGGATAATCTGGAATACGCCGAAATGCTCGAAATACCCGTAAATACGGTCAATGTAGTAAAAAAGAAGAGCCTTTTCAGGCGCAAAGGTCAGGAAAAAGAGGACCTTAAAGAAGACGTCCTCGAAAGCGTAAACAGCAGGCTGGAAGACGAGCAGGAATACTCGCCGAGAGCCGATTTCATACAGACGGAAAATCTCAACGAGCCGCAGATTAAGGTGACGAAAAAGCGCGACGGCGTCAACACCATTCTCATAGCCGAGGCGGTGGCGGCATGTCTGCTCGCGGGCGGCATATTCGTGACAAATACGCTCGTCGACAACACGGCGATAAATAATCTCGTGTCGGGCTTCAGCCAGACTGCGTCGGAGGAGGCGGAATATTACGATTTCACGCTCTCGCCTGTGGTCAGCGCGCTCTCGGACGCGGAAGTTACCGTAACCGACGGCGGCGTGCTGTGCTTTACCGACCAGACGGCTGTCTATCCCGTGTGCGAAGGGAAGATAGCCTCGGTCACATCCGCGGACGGACTTTACACCGTGACTATCGAGCACACTTCAAGTTTTTCCAGCGTGTTCACGGGGCTCAGCGAGGTGTATTGCTCGGCGGGCGACGAGGTCAGAGCCAACATACCCTTCGCCTATTCCGACGGACAGAGCGAAGTGCGCGTAAGCATGTACGACGGACAGACGCTTTTAAGCGGTTACACTCTGTCGGGCGCGGTACCCGTCTGGAATTCGTGAAAATAAGCGTACATCCGCTGTTCTTCGCAGTCATAATTTTCTGCGCATTCTTCGGCGGATTTTTCATCAGCATAATCTTTGCCCTGACCGCCCTCCTGCACGAGTGCGGTCATGCTTTTTGCGCGGCGAAAATGGGCTACAGGTGCACGCGCATAAAGCTCATGCCCTACGGCGCGGCGGCGGTGTGCGAAATAGACGGCATAACCGTGCGGGACGAAATCGCTCTCGCCCTTGCAGGTCCGGCTGTCAACGGGGCAATCTGCGTCGCAACCGCTGGACTTTGGTGGTTTTTTCCCCAGACGTATGCCTATACCGACGCCATAATGACGGCGTCGCTCGCCATGCTCGTCGTCAATCTTCTGCCCGCCTATCCTTTAGACGGAGGCAGAGTGGCAAGGTGCGTGCTTGCCCGCCTTTTTTCCCAAAGGGCGGCGGATATCACGCTGCGAATTGTGAACGGGCTCATCTCCGCCGCGCTGTTTGTGATGTTCTTTCTGAGCGGATATAACATAACTTACATCTTTTTTTCGCTCTTTCTGCTCTGTGCCGCCTTCGAAAAGAGCGCGCCCGCCGTCCGCATAAATTTTTCCTCGCCCGCCGCGCTCAGACGCGGGGTGGAGGTGAAGTGCGTGCTCGTCGGCGACGAACTCACGTTCAGGCAGGCTCTTCGCTATCTCGACGACAGGCGTTACCTCATTTTAAAGTGCGCCTCGAGCGGCAGGGAAATTTCGCAGGACGAACTCTATGAGCTGATGTGCAGCAGAAATTATACCGACAAAGTCTTTGACTGAACGCGTGCCTGCTCTGCACTGCGGTAATTACATAATACGCCCGCGCACGAATTTTCGTGCGCGGGCGTCAGATTTTTTATGTGCCTCTGCTGTCCGACGTCAGACGGTCAGCTGTTCTGTTCTTCGGGGGAGGGGTCTTTGCAGAGGAAGGGGCGGGAAAAGACTTCGCCGTCTATCTGCTTGTCGAGCACGCAGCATACGGCTCTTATTCCCAATTCCACGGAGTTGTCAATGAGCGGATTGAGCTTTGAGTAGTCGTATTCGTACTTGTAGTGCTGGCGTTTTTTTGCGTAGACGGCTCTGGAGTAGGCGAAAAACCTTTTAAGACACCGCTCCGTGCCCGTAAGCGTGAGCTCGCCGTTGACGGCGTTAATTGCGTCATATACGGCAAAAGCGGTGCTTGTCACGTCCTCTCTGGGCATGATTTTGCGCGGGGTTGAGAACCTGCGCGAGACGTAAAGTCCCAGGTCTTTTTCGAAGTTGACGTGGGCGAGAGGGGAGCTTTTGCCCTCCTGAAAGGAATAAACTGCGGGGTGAATGGTGCAGTCGAGCGCGTAATGCGCGGCAAAGCCTGCGGCATACGACGGCTGAACGTTACAGAGAGCGGAAAAGAGCTGCTCGGGCTGCATGCGGTGCAGTTTTTTGCCTTCGTTTGCAGTCGAGAAATCTGCGCGGTAAAAGAAGAATACGTCGCCGCCCTGCGCGCCGACGGCATAGAGTTTTTTATCTGTTATGCGTTCCCTGTAGGACTTGGGCAGTTTTTCGTAGATATAATCGGCAAGTATCGCGTGAGTGAAATAGTCGGGCATATTACAAGTTTGACCTTTTGGCGTAAAATAAATACTGTTGTATGTATCCCGAATACTCGCCGAACATCTGCATAAAGTACGCGTTTATCTTCTTTCTGTCGGCGGGTTGTCCGCCGAAGTCCTCAAGGTAGAGTTTTTCTATCCACGTATCCACGGGGAAGCACGCCCTCCTGCCGAAGCCGAACAGACTTATGCAGTCGGCGACCTTCGGACCTATTCCGCGGTAGCTCAAAAGTTCGCGTCTCAAATCCTCGTCCGAAAGGTTAAAAAGTTTTGAAATGCCCTCGTCGGCTATGCGCCGCGCGGTGTCGCAGATAAAAGCGTCGCGGTAGCCTGCGCCTAAAGATTTGTAATAATCTGCCTCTCTTGAGGCGAGAGCGGAGGCGGAGGGAAAGGTGTAATACGCGCCCCTCGGGTTTTCCGTTTTCTGCCCCAGCCCCTCGCATATGCGCGAGATAATGCCCTTTATGCGGGGTATATTGTTATTCTGCGAAATAATAAAGGAAAATATCATTTCCTCCTTGTCCTGATTTAAAAGTCGCAGTCCCGCAGCTTTGTCGCACGCCTCGTCGAGCACCTTTACGCCGAACGCGCGGGCGGCTGAAATTATGCGCGAGTAGTCGCGCGCAAGGTCGAAGTAGTCATAAAAATAGTCTGTATCCTCGCTCTCGACGACGGTCTTTATGCCGTCGCTGTGCAGATAACATTCCTTATCCGCGGAAAATACCCTGTAACCCTCTTCAAAGGGATAGAAACGGAATACCTGTCCGCACTCAAGCACGTCGCGGGGATTGAAATATTGTGCGTCGTAATCGAATTTCATCTTGTGCACCACTCAATGTTCTTTACTGCATTTTATCATCTTATGCGCTGTAAGTCAACGCGTCGGAAGGAGTGAGGCGCATTTGCAAAGCCCCGCCGCAATAGCGGCGGGGCTTTGCAATTTATCGTGAGGTGACAGGTTTCTGATAAAATAGCCCCGCCCGCCGCATGTGCGGCGGGCGGGGCTTTTATGGAGGTGGCAATTATTATTTTGAGAATGTTACCGACAGCGAGCCGAAGTTCACGCGTGCCGTAAGGCTCTTTTCGCTGTCCGAACCGCTCGATTTTATATTGCACGAGCCGAGCGTTTTGGTTATGTCTATGTCGAAATCTTCCTTTCTGCCGAACATTGTAATGCTCGCCGCGCCCGCGCTCACGTCCACGGAGGTGCGGCGGCAGTCGAAGGAGTTTACCGTCGCTTTGCCTGCGTTGACGCTGAGTTTTGCATCGCTTCCGCAGACTTCGGCAATTTCCATCTTGCCCGCGTTGACTTCCGCCTCGAACCTGTGGCAGATGATGCTGCCTGCGGTCAGCGCGCCTGCGTCGAGGTTGAGCCTCATGTCCGAGCAGGTTATCTCGCGCATATCGACGGAGCTCGCGCTTATCTCGCCCACGATGTTGCCGTATTCTCCGCTCTCAAGGCAGAGCTTACCCGCAGAAATATTAATCTCGCAGTCGGCGGTGAGACCGCGCGGCATATCTATAATTATGTCGGGCACTTTCTTGCTCTTGAGCGTGAAGGTCTTTATGTTTGCCTTGCACTTTATGTTTATGCAGCCGCCTTTCTGGTCTACCGTGTAGGCAAGCAGAGAGGTGGAGGGGTATTCAACTTTTACCTTGTCGCCGTCATAGAACCGCATATATGCCTTGCCTACCGCACATTCGAGCCTTATACAGTCCACGCTGCCCTCCGATATGAAGGTGAGCGTCTTGTTCTCTTCGGCGTCATCTTTTTCCCTCTTGTCCGACTTTTTGTTCTCCGCGCCCTTTTCGTCTTCTCTCTCTTCGTCCAGAATTTTTCTCGCCGCATCGTAGGGCGCGCCGAACTCGGCTACCGCTTCATCCTCGCTGTAGCCCGCGTCGCGCTTGTCGGCATACATCTCGCTGTAATAGTCAAGCACGCGCTTGCGTTCTTCCGCGCTCACGTCAATGAGAAAACGTTCAAGTTCGTCCCGCCAATCAATGTATTTCATAATCATTCTCCAAATATTTTTTTATAAATTGTGATAAGCTCCTCAAATTCATAGCGGTATTCTTCAAGTTTCTGCCTGCCGCCACTCGTCAGGGAGTAATACTTCCTCAGCCTGCCGTTGAATTCCTCCGTGCGCGTTCTGAGCGCGCCCGCACCCTCAAGCCTCTTCAAAATGGGATAGAGCGTGCTCTCCGATACGGCTATAATGCCCTTCAGCTCGTTTATTATCTGATAACCGTAGCTCTCTCCGCCGCGCAGTGCGTACAGCACGCAGGCGTCAAGTATGCCTTTTTTAATCTGTGCGTCCAAAATAATACCTCGTTTCGTCTAATACTATACATTACATAGTATGCATTGTCAAGTATTTTTTTAAAATTTATGCAAAAAATATTTTCAGCCGCCCGAACATGAGCGGGGACGTTGCAGTTTGACGAGTGTGGCAGGCTGTCAGGTCTGGCAGGTGCAGCAGACGGACAGGTTTGTTGTTCGGGCAGACAGGGCGGTTGCGGCAGGTGTGGCGGACGGCGGCGGTTGCGGCGTGCGGCGTGTCGGTCGGACAGGGGCGGCAGCCAAATCGGTCAGGGGCTGATTGATTAACAGAATGCGGCGGTGCGTGCGCGTATATTGCAGGGAAATAAGAATACATAGATGGAGAACAGCGGCAGAATGGAAAATTTACAGCAGACGACGGAAAAAATAAAGGGTATACTGACGTCGCCCGACGTCATAGCGTTTGAATTTGCCTCGCTCGACGGCAAAAAGTTTGCGGCGATGTATCTTGACGGAGTGACGGACAAGCATCTTTTAGGCGAGTTGGTGGTCAAGCCGCTGCGCGCGGCGAAGGTGGGGGACGGAGCGGAAAAGGTTGCGTCCCTTCTGGCGTCGCCCGAGGTCAGCGAGGGAGAGAACGTCAACGAAGCCGTGGCGCAGATACTCGACGGCAACGCCGTCCTGTTTATAGACGGAGCGCAGACGTTTTATATCATAGGGCTCAAAAATCCGCCCGGGAGGACGGTTACAGAGCCGCCCACGCAGATTGCCATAAAGGGTCCGAGGGAGGGGTTTACCGAGGATATAAAGACCAATCTCGGGCTTGTCAGGAAGCGGCTCAAGAGCAGAAAACTGCAGGTTAAGATGCTAAAGTGCGGAAAGCAGAGCGCGACGGCGATTGCGCTCTGCTATATTGAAGGCGTCTGTCCCGCGAGCGTTCCGCGCGAGATAGAAAAACAGATAGAAAAAAACAAGATAGACCTCGTGCCGGATTCTTCGTATATTTCGTCCTTTATTTCGGGCAGACCGCGCTCGCTCTTCAAGAGGTGCGCAACCAGCGAAAAGCCCGATATCTTCTGCGCTAAACTGTGCGAGGGCAGGGCGGGACTGATTGTCGACGGCTCGCCCATCGCCATCACCGCGCCGTATATGATTGCAGAAGATTTTCAGTCGGCGGAGGACTACTATATAACTTCCTTCCGCGCCTCGATCATAAGGGCGTTGAGACTGATTGCCGTGCTCGTCGGCGTGCTGCTGCCCGCCATCTATATCTGCGCGCAGCTGTTTAAAATTCAGCTCATTCCCGTAAAATTGCTGTTTAAGATTGCCAGCTCGGTTTCGGGCATTCCGCTCTCGCCCAGCGTGGAAATGTTTTTTACTCTGTTCGTTCTCGAAGTGCTCAACGAGGCGTCCGTGCGCATGCCCAAGTACGTCGGGCTCGCGCTCTCGGTGGTGGGCGCGCTCGTTCTCGGCGATACCGCGGTAAAGGCGGGCATTATCTCCACGCCCGCAGTCATAATAGTGGCTTTTTCCGCCATCTGCCTGTACACCGTGCCCGACCTCGTCGAAACGACGACCACTCTGCGCCTTCTGTATCTCATAGTCGGCGGCTCGGTGGGCATATTCGGCATAGTGCTGCTGTCGGCGTTCATACTTTGCTATCTGTGCACCGAACAGTCCTACGGCGTGCCGCTGTTGTCGCCCTTCGCGCCCCTCGTTCCCGGTGATATGAAGGACGCGCTTTTAAAGAGCAATCTCTATTCGCTGTCGCAGCGACCTTCCACTTTGAAATCTTCCAACAAGACGAGGCTTAAAGGCAATGACAGATAAGATAAGCGTAAGACAGATTTGCATAATTATGTGTTGTCTGAGCGGGGCGTTGAAGCTCATGCTCTATCCGACCACAATGGCGGCGGCGTGTGGAAACGCGCTCTGGCTGCCCGTCTTAGCCGATACCGCGATAGAGACGCTGTGCGTCTGGGCGGTGGCTTTTCTGTGCTCTAAGACGGATAAAACGCTCTTTGCCCTCATAGAGGGAGTGGGCGGCAAGTGGGCGGCGAGGGCGGTATACGCGCTGTTCGCGCTGTTCTTTGTCGCCAACGCCTTTGTGCCCATGTCCGAACAGCAACTCATGGTGCACGAAGTTTTCTACGATACGATACCCTCTCTTTTAGTCTTTCTGCCCTTCTTTTTCTTCGCCGCCTATGCGGGTGCAAAGGGGTTGACGAATACGGGAAGAACGGCGGATATATGCCTGCCAATCTTTGTTCTGACGTTGTTATTGCTCGTCGTTATGGGGCTGTTCGAGAGCGATTTTTCCGAACTTCTGCCCTTTTTCAATGAGGGTGCGGGCTCAATCTTTTCGGGCTGCTTTTCGGGCTTTTTCCGCTTTTCGTCGGGGGCGTATCTCATTATGTTTATGGGTCACTTTAAATATAAAAAGGGCGACTGTACCAAAATCACGCTGTCGTGCGCGGCGGGCGGGCTGATTGTGGCGTTTGTCGCCGTCGTCTTTTATGCAATCTACGGCAACCTCGCGCAGGTGCAGTACTTTGCGGTCACTAAAATTTCCATATTCTTTTCTGCGATTGCCTTAATCGGCAGAACAGACCTGTTTGCCGTGTACGCGCTGGATATCGTAATGCTGTTCGCGCTCGTTTTAAATATTCAGCTCGCCTGCCATTGCGCGGAGGAGGTCTTTCAAAAACCCGTTCGTCCGCTCTTTTCGCTCGTCGCTACGGGTATTTTGCTGACGCTTGCCGTGCTCTTCAACAATAAATTTTCGCTCGTGCAGAGGATGGGTTCGGACTTCTTCGTCTATGCCGTCATACTCTTTGCGTACGCCCTGCCTGTCTCGGCGTGGGTGTTGTACGCGCTCGGCGGCGGAAGGGAGGGGGCGAAGTGAAAGATTATTCCATCAGACTGCGTCGGCTTTCCGCGCTCGTCTATGCGATAGTCATTCTGGCAATGTCCTTTTTATTCTTTACCAACGACTTCGGACTTGTCGACATACGCAAGACGGCGGTAATAATAGGCGCGGGCATCGATCTGAACGAAAACGGCGTTGCGGTGACGGCGCAGATTGCCGTGCCGCAGCCGTCGGAGAACGGAGAAAACACACAGTTTATCGAAATCGAAGGCGAGGGCGTCACGGTTGCCGACGCGCTGAACGAAATAAATGCCAAGACGGGATTTTTGCCCAAACTCGTATTCTGTAAACTGATAGTTCTGGGCGAAAGCTGCAAGCAGAAGAACATATTTGAAATTCTGGACTATTTCTATCGCGACGACTACACCCAGCTTACGCCCCTTATTGCCATGTGCAAGGGCAGTGCGGCGGAGCTTCTCTCCTCGCAGATGCGCTTCGGCAATACCTCCACGGTGTCGATAGAACGCCTGCTCTCCGACGAGGCGAAAAAGAGCGGCAACGCCTCTACAGTCAACCTGAAAATGCTAGGCAAAGCCCAATATTCACCCGCCGCGGCGTGCTTTATGCCCTATATTGAAAGCAGTTCGGCTTCGGTCGGAGAACAGGGAGGTTCGGAGCAGGGGCAAGGCGGTTTGTCGCAAAGTCAGAGCGGCACGGGCGACCAGAGCGGAGGACAAAGCGGAGGACAGAGC
Source organism: uncultured Clostridia bacterium (assembly GCA_949290575.1). Taxonomy (GTDB): domain Bacteria; phylum Bacillota; class Clostridia; order Christensenellales; family Borkfalkiaceae; genus Coproplasma. The sequence goes on along the minus strand of CASESJ010000004.1, from coordinate 83,826 downwards.
GGCACGGGGCAAAGTCAGGGCGGACAGGGCAAGTCGTCGGGCGAGCAGGAATTTCTCTGCAACGGCACGGCGGTCTTTGCGGACGGAATGTTTGCGGGCGTGCTGACTGCGGAGCAGACCTTTGCCCTGAACATTCTGAACGGCAGCGTGCGGCACGTGTTCGTTCCCTGCGAGGCTGAGGGCAACGAGTACGTTCTCGGGCTGCGCAGCTGCAGGGGCGGGCTGGACGTGGACGTAAGCGGCGAGGGCAGGATAGTCGCTCAATTCTCCGCTGCGGCGCAGATTTACGACGTGACTAAGCCGTCCGACCCGCAGTCTGCCGCCGAGGGGGTAGTTCCGCCCGAAGTTTTAAAGGGAGCGGAAGAGACCATAAAGAGCAGAATAGAAAGTCTGTTTTCAACTCTCGCGGAGGCTGACTGCGACGCGTTGGGCGTGCGGACTATGCTGTACAAATTTCACTATGCCGACTACGGCAGGCTTAAGGACGTGATACTTTCTAATGGGGCGGAGGCGAGGGTGAAACTGCGTTCGGCGGGCTGATATTAAAGAGCGAGGGAAGGACTGCGCCCTGTCTCAGACAAAGTGAGGGGGCGGGCTTGCGCCCGCCCCCTTGAAGGTTTTACGATGAGGTCTGCACGTTTATGTGTGCCAGAGTTTCTATAATCAGTTTGGAAAGCAGGGTTATGTCCCTTTCGGTGACGCCCTCGTCCGAGCAGGTTAAAAGAATTTCCGCCGTCTTTTTCGCTCCTTCGCCCGTCACGTCCTGCTGAATGGCTTCGGCTATGCGCTTTGCCGCGCTTTCGACCTCGTCCGTCGGCACATATCCCGCAATGAGCGTCGAAATGACAGCCTCATTTTTCGTCGCGCTCGAATCGCGGCGTATGAACTGTTCGTACCATACGTACACCACGGTGGACAGCGCGCCTACGGTAAAGCCTCTTTCGGAAATTTCGTGGAAAGAGGTTAAAATGCAGCTTATGTCCAGTCTGCTTATGACGAAGTACGCCGCATACAGCACCGTGCCCGTCACAAAGGGCGCAAAGGTCAGAATTTTCTTCTGACAATTTTTTAAAAACGTCTTTTTTGCAATCTGCACCAGAGCGCAGGTTGCGGCGGAAAGAAGTGCAATATCCAGACCGTAAAACGTCAGGGTGTTTACAATGTTGTAATAACTCAATGTTTACCTCCTTAAGTCTGTCCCTCCCGACGCGCGAAGGGTTTTCGACCTTCAGAGACTTGTTTTACCCGACGAATATTCTGTAACTTGCGCGCATGGTTTTCAAACGTTGGCAAATAAAATAAAAATAAAATAAAAATGTGTCCGACCATCGCGCCATTTCACTTGCGCCCCGCGGTCGAAATATGGTAATATTTGTCTATGAGAATGCACAAGAAAGGTCACCTCGAAGAACGCCTCGCCGCCTGCGGGGATATTCTTACAATGGCCGACCTCTGCCAAAAGAATATGAAGCTCGCCGCAGAGCGCAAGGAATATCTGTCCCTTGAAAAAATTTTCGGCAACGACAACGAGGTTCACCTCGAAATCGGCTGCGGCAAGGGCGCGTTCGTCAATACAATGGCGCAGCTTCATCCTGACGTCAATTTCGTCGCCGTGGAAAAAATTTCCAACGTGCTCATAGAGGCGTGCGAACAGACTTTATCCTGCGGACTTGCTAACGTGCACTATCTCAACTGTGCCGCGGAAGTGCTGCCCAAATATTTCCCTCAGGGCTCGGTTTCGCGCATTTATCTCAACTTTTCCAATCCTCTGCCCAAACTCGGATATGTCAGACAGAGGCTGACCAATCCCAGATTTCTCGCCATCTACGCGGACATTTTAAAGGAGGGAGGGGAAATCTGGCAAAAGACGGACGACGAGCCGTTTTTCGATTACTCGCTCGCGTGTTTCCGCGAATGCGGTTTTGAAATAATATCCGTCTGCCGCGACCTCGCGGCGCAGCCGTTCGAGGGCAACGTCGTGACCGAACACGAAAGGCGGTTTATGTCGGAGGGCAAAAAAATATTCAGGGCGGTGGTGAAACGCTCATGAGCCCTGCTGAAATTGTAATCATAGTTGTCGCGTGCGCCGCGGCTGTCGGCGGCATAATATTTTTCTGCTGGTACTCCAACAGCAAGTTCTCCGTCACAGAATACGAGGTGGAGAGCCCTAAAGTTACTCTGCCGTTCAGAATAGTGCACCTTTCCGACCTGCACGCCAAGCGTTTCGGCGCAAGGAACAGGCGGCTTGTTGCGGCGGTGAAGAGAGCCCGCCCCGACATAATAGTCTTTACTGGCGACATAATTCACCTCTATCGCAAACCCGGCGAGGAGGCGGCGATTGAGCTGGTCGAACAGCTCGCCTTGGTCGCGCCCTTTTACTACGTTTCGGGCAACCACGAAATGAGGTATAAAAACTACCGCGAATTTTCTGTAAAACTTGCCGACGCGGGTGCTGTGATACTCGAAAACGAGTACGTGATGACGCACGGCGTCGCGCTCGTCGGGCTGGGTTGCGCAAACCTCAAAAACAACAAGATTTTTGAAATCACGCCTGAGTTCGACTGCTTCAAAATACTGCTCGCCCACGAGCCGCAGTACCTCGCGCGGTACGCGAGGGCGGGGTATGACCTCGTATTGAGCGGTCACGCCCACGGCGGACAGTGGCGCATGCCCTTCACGGGGCAGGGCGTCTATGCGCCCGGTCAGGGACTGCTGCCCGACCTCACTTCGGGCGAACATATATGCGGGTCTACGCTGATGATAATCTCCCGTGGGCTGGGAAATTCGGAATTCCCCCTGCGCATTTTCAATCGACCCGAAGTGCTTGTAATCGACATAAAAAAGCGCAACTGAATAAATTGAACTTAAAGCCCCCGCCGCAAAACTTGCGGCGGGGGCTTTTAAATTTTCAGTTCGGATATTCAGTTTTTCTGAACAGTTCTTTGAGGTAGTAATAAAAGAACAATGGCGAAACAAATATCGGCAAAGTCCATATCGCGCTATGTCCGTAGCCCATATACATACGCATTACAAAATTTGCCTGTGTCGGGTTGCAGAAATCTGCGTTTTTAACCACCCGGAAAGAATAGGCATAGGCCGGCGGAAGGGTAAACGCATATAGTCCCGCAACAACTATTGCTGTTATGTTGGCGGCGTTTACGGCGTTGTTTTCCGTAACGCTGTAAGTCAGAGCCCATACAATCAGCGCGCTTAACGCACAGGCGAGCAGAAGTACGGGCGCATTTTTAAGAAATTTCACGTCAGTCGATGAGCAGAGCCAGAATACCCTTTATCGCGTGAAGTTTGTTTTCAGCCTGTTCCATGACCGCGCTGTGCTTGCCGTCGATTATGTCCGCAGTCACTTCCAGTCCGCGGGAGGCGGGCAGGGGGTGCATGAACATTGCGTCGGGCTTTGCGACGGACATAACGGAATTGTTTATCTTATAGGGTGCCATTATTTCCATTTCTTCGGCGTCGGGCTTGGAATGGTAGCGGTAGCTGTCAGTATAGACGATGTCGGCGTCCTTTGCGGCAAAGTAGGGGTCGTCGGTCAGCGTGATGCTGCCGTACTGTTCCGCCCTGTATACATGCTCGCGCTTTATTCTGAATTCGTTGGGCGTGGCAACCGAAAGTTCCATTCCGCACTTTACCGCGCCCATAATGAGGGAGGCGGCAACGTGCGAGCCCTTGCCTATATAGGCAATTTTCAGCCCTTCGAGCTTTTTCTTCTTTTCCCATATGGTGAACAGGTCGCACACCGTCTGAATGGGGTCGAAGTCGTCGTTTGTAGAGTTTATTATGGGAATGGGCGATACGGCTACGTAATCGTCCAGTTCCTTCTGCTTTATGCCGCGCGTGACGAGTGCGCCCACGCCGTAGCGCGCGAGCACGTTGACGATGTCGGTGATATTCTCGCCAGCGCGCATATCCCTTTCGCTGTAGGGCAGATTTATGCAGTTTCCGCCCAGCTGATAGATGCCTATCTCGAGCGCGGAGCGCGTGCGCAGCGACGTGTCGCCGAAGAGCAGGGCGAGGGTGACGTCGTTGAAAATTCTCGTATTTTCGTGCGCGATAAACTTGTCCTTCATAGCCTTCGTCGCATAGAGGAATTCAAAAATTTCCTCCGTGGAGAAGTCTGCAAGTTTGGTCATGTGTTTGTAGCTTACGCCGTATCTGGGCGAATAACGATTGATATCCATAATCTTTCCTTGATTTTTAGTTCAGCCGCTTGACGCAGCCGCAGAGCCGCACGGTGCGGAAATTATATTTCCGTTCAGACGCTGTCGCGCTGAACGCTCCGGTTGTTTTGATTATATCACGACCCGCCGCCGTTTTCAAGCCCTTTTGAAAATACGCACCCGCAAAAATTCTGGCGGTAGAGCGAATACTCGCGCGAGAGCTGGCAGCTCCTCAGATATCCGTTGCCCTTTTTGAAGTCGCTCGGCAGCCACTTCACGCCGTATTCCGCGGCGCACTTTTCGCCTATTTCGTTTATCGCCTGCGCATTCTTCAAAGGACTTACCGTAAGGGTGGTGGCAATGTATTCATATCCCCTCTCGGCGGCTGTGCGCGCTGTCTTTTCAAGGCGCAGCCTGAAACACTCTGTGCACCTCGCGCCGCCCTCTTTTTCTTTCTCGAGACCCTTTACGGCGGAGTAAAACAGTGCCTCGTCGCGCTCGCAGGGCTCTGTCTTTGCCCAGCCCGTGCGGTCGAGAAAATTTTCAAGCTCTTCCAGCCGCTTACGGTATTCGTCGCCGTATATGTTGGGGTTATAGAAGAGGACGGATATATCGAAATAATCTTTTATCCTCTCGAGACAGGCTGTCGAACAGGGGGCGCAGCAGGCGTGCAGCAGAAGTTTTTTGCCCTTTGCGCCGTTTTCAATCTCTTTGAACATCTTTTTGTTGAAATCTGTAGCGTTCATACACTATAAATTTACCACTTTCTGACCGATATTTCAAGAAAAAAATAAAAAATTAAAAAAACTGCCCCAAAGCCCTTTGTAAAAATCAAGTGAATATGTTATCATTGTAATATAAAACCTTAAAGAGGAATTATTATGGCAAGTCTTAAACTCAAGGGTGTAAACAAACTTTTCCCGTCGGGAACGCTGGCTCTGTGCAACGTCAATCTCGAATTTTCAGACAGAGAATTCATTGCAGTCGTGGGCGCGGAAAAGAGCGGCAAATCTACCCTTCTCCGCGTGATAGCGGGTCTTGAAGAGCCCACCGCGGGAGAAATTTATATAGGCGACAAGGAGGTCTCCTCCGTTCCGCCCAAGGACAGGGACGTCGCCATGATATTCCGCAACGATACGCTCTACCCCACGATAAACGTGTTCGAAAATCTGGCGTTCGGTCTGAAACTGCGCAAAGCTCCTCATGCCGTAATAGAGCAGAGGGTCAAAGTCGTAGCGGAAATTCTCGGACTTTCGGACGTTCTCACCCGCAAGCCCAAGCAGCTCACCGCAGAGCAGCGTCAGAGGGTTGCTCTCGGCAGGGCGATTGTCAGAGAGCCCAAACTCTATCTCTTCGACGACCCCATCGCGGGACTTGACGTACAACTCAGGACGCGTATACGCAACGTCATAATCAATCTTCAGGCGCGCATGCAGGGCACTTTCATCTATGCGACCAAGAACGTCAACGAGGCTCTCACCATGGCGACGCGCGTCGTCGTGCTGCGCGAGGGCGTCGTTCAGCAGATTGACACCCCTGCAAATCTCTACGATTACCCCGCAAACGCATACGTCGCGTTCTGTATCGGTTCGCCCACGATTAACTTTATCAACGGTGCGACGCTCGAACGCCGCGAAGAGGTCGTTTGCGTTGTCTACAAGGACATCTGTCTCCCTGTACCCGAAGAGATAGTTTCGCGCATTGTCGGCGCGGAAGAATACATCGGCACGGGCAAGAAGATTATATGCGGTATCCGTCCCGAGGATATAAAGTGCGGCGAAGGCGACCTCGACGGCACGGTTTCGGCTGTCGAGAAGGAGGGGGACGGCAGGTATGCCGACTGTGAAGTCATTCCAGGCGTGTCCCTTCTTGCAGTCTGCGGCGAAGACGTCTCTAAGGGCGACAAGGTAAAGCTTGCACCAGACCTCGGACATATGTACCTCTTCGACGCGGAGACGAGACTTACCGTTCTCAGCAGGGACGAGGGGTATAAAAATACGGGCTATGCCGACGCGGACGCTTCGGCAATGGCTTACGCAGACGAAGAAAAGCTCAAAGCCGACCTCAAACCCGTAGCTCCTCCTTCAAAGAAAAAGAGATAAGATATACAATGCCGCCGCACAAAGTTGCGGTTTAAAATGTGAATTTTCAGACGCTCCCGATTAAAGTGAGGGGGCGTTTGCGTTTAAAAAGGTGCGGGAATGACTATAATATTTCTGTATTGCAGTCAATGCCGCCAAAGGAAAGAAAGTTATTTTATGGAAGTTGTTTTAGACGCCCTGCTGGACACGCTGAAGGTGTTCCCGTTCATACTTATAATTTATATACTTATCGAACTTCTCGAACACCGCACGTCGTTTACGAAAAATCATAAACTGTTGCAGGGCAAGCTTGCGCCCCTCATCGGAACGGTCACGGGCATAATTCCCCAGTGCGGCTTTTCGGTAATGGCGGCAAAGCTGTACGACAAGAGCTTTATCCGCACGGGCACGCTATTGGCGGTATTTCTTGCCACCAGCGACGAGGCGTTAATCATTTTAATCTCGAGCGGGGCTTCCGCCGCGGCGGTCATGCCTCTCATTGCAATAAAGATAGTCGTCGGGCTCGCCGTCGGATACCTCGTCAATTTTCTGCTCTCGGGCGAAAAACTCGCTGAAATAAGCGAGGAGGACCACGAGGAAATTCACGGTTACTCCTGCGGCAGAGAGCACGAGGGCAAGACGGCGGTCAAAGTTTACCTCGTCGAGCCGCTCATTCATTCGCTCAAAATCGCGCTCTATATTCTCATAGTCAACCTCGTCTTCGGCTTCATTGTCGACGCCGTCGGCGAGGACGCGATATCGGCAAGCCTTATCGGCGGTCCGTATCTTCAGCCCCTCATAACTTCGGCTGTAGGGCTCATTCCCAACTGCGCCTCGAGCACAATCATAACCCAGACTTACGTCGCCGGCGGCATAATGTTCGGCAGCATGACGGCGGGACTGTGCTGCAACGCCGGGCTGGGCTTTGTGATACTCTTAAGGAACACCAAAAAAATCAAGCGCAACATCCTGCTTGTAATAACGCTCTATGCCGTGTCCGTAGTGGTGGGCATAGCCGTAAACGGCGTGATGGTCGCCTGCGGAATGGTCTGATTTTGTGGATTTTCCGCCCGCCCCGCGGCGAGCCGCGGGGCGGGCTTTTTAATTGCATTCAAACTTTTTTCAAGAGTGGAAAAGCCCGACGTCTGCCTGATTTTATGTGTCGCGGCGAGGCGGCGGAAAAGACAAAATTTTTTTAAGGCAGGCGGGTCATTTGAGTTGACTTATTCCTCGGGGCTTTGGTATAATGATTGAGCATTTCAAAAATAACTGCGCAGGCGAAGGAGGGTAGAAGAACATGTCCACGATTAAAGTCGGTGAAAACGAGTCGGTTGAAAGCGCGCTCAGAAGATTTAAGAGAAAGTGCTCGCGCGACGGCATCATAGGCGACCTCAGAAAGAAAGAGTTTTACGAATCTCCTTCCGTAAAGAGACGCAAGAAGTCTGAAGCGGCAAGAAAGCGCAGCAGAAACTAAGTTATCAAACTCTACCAAACGGCGACGTTCGGTAGAGTTTTTTCTTTATAAAATAAGTCGAAAACGGGTGAATTATGGAAGATTTGAAGAGTGCGGCGCGCAACGCGAAGAGGCGGCTCAAGAGCGACTTCTGGCAGAAATGCAAGGACGACGTCGACAGCGGCGCAATCGCGGCAAGGCAGAAGGGTCTGAACGAAAGCAAAGTAAAATCAACTATATACGGCAAGGTCAAAAGCAGCATAAAGGGCGAAAAGCCTGACGAGTTCTACCTCAGGGTCAAGGAGCTTTTGGATACGTACGGCGAAGTGTCCGACGCCATAGGCAGACTGACCGACAGGGAGTACTATGAAAAGCTCTCCTACGAGGAGAGGCAGAGGTATACTTTAAAGCTCTCCGAAAAGTATCTCGCCGCCCTCGAAAAGTACCGCCGCGAAAAGGAAATGAACATTTAAGCGTTTGTCAAACGCGCGCGCGTGTGGTATAATAATTAAGTACCTGCAATTTGCAGAATTTTTTCTTTTACTCAAAGACAAGGCTATGGATAATATACTTTCATCACTCAACCCCGAACAGCTCAGACCCGTGTGCGATACCGAAGGGCACGTACTGGTGCTCGCGGGCGCGGGCAGCGGCAAGACGAGGGTTCTGACCTCGAGAATAGCGTACATACTCGAAAGCGGTCTGTGCGCCCCCTCGGGCATACTTGCAATAACATTCACCAACAAGGCGGCGGGCGAAATGCGCGAACGCCTTGAAGGCATGCTCGGCGACGTCTCGTCGATGTGGATATGCACCATTCACGCCATGTGCGTGCGCATTTTAAGGCAGTTTGCCGAGAGCGCGGGGCTCAAGAGCAACTTTTCCATCTATTCCGAAACAGAGCGTGCAAACGTCATAAAAAAGGCGTTCAAAGAGCTCGATTTCGACGACGAAAAACTGCTTAAGGACGCAAAATATCACATAGCCAATGCAAAAATGCTCGGGCTCGAGCCTGATATCTACGGCTCGCGCTATGCCGATGTCCCGCATATGGACGAGATTGTGCTCATCTACGACAGGTACGAAAAGCACCTCGCTTCCAACAACGCCCTCGACTTCGACGATCTGCTCATAAGAACTTTAAGGCTTCTTCGCGGCAACGAGGAGGCGAGAGATTACCTCTCGGGCAGGTTTAAATATATCCTCGTGGACGAGTTTCAGGATACCAACGCCGTGCAGTACAACATAATAAAGCTGCTCGCCTCAAAGCACTGCAATCTGTTTGCCGTGGGCGATGACGACCAGTCGATATACGGCTGGCGCGGCGCGGAGATAGAAAATATTCTGCGCTTCGACAAGGACTTCCCCGACGCAAAGGTGTACAAGCTCGAAAGGAACTACCGCTCTACGGGGTCTATTTTAAAATTTGCAAACGAAATCATAAAACACAACGGCACCCGCCGCGGCAAGACGCTGTGGACGGAGGTAGCCGACGGCGAGACGCCCGTGTTTTATCCCGCCGAAGAGGAGGCGGAAGAGGCGTTGTTCGCCGCCCGCATGATAACTGCAGCCGTGGCGAGGGGAGAAAAGTATTCCTCTTTCGCCGTGCTCATGCGCATAAACGCGCTCACCCGCTCGTACGAGCAGGAATTCACCAAATATTCAATACCGTATAAGGTCTTCGGCGGCTTTAAGTTCTTCGAGCGAAAGGAAATCAAGGACGTGCTTGCATACCTTCGCCTCATATCAAACCCCTTCGATGACGAGGCTCTCTCCCGCATAATAAACGTGCCCAAGCGCGGCATAGGCGGCAAGACGCTCGAGGCGATGGAAGTTTACGCCGCGCAGTCGGGGCTGTCGCTCTATGACGCCTGCCTCGACGCCGAATATCTTCCCCTTTCGGCGGGCGGCAAGAGCAAACTTTGCGACTTCGCCGACACAATAAAGGGACTTGTAATCTCCTCGCAGGGCGGCACGGTCTCGCAGCTTGTGCGCGACGTCATAACGCGCACCGAACTGCGCGCAGCTTACGACGACGGCTCGGACGAGGGGGACGGAAAGCTTGCCAACCTCGACGAATTTATCGCCTCGGTCGACGACTTCACCCGCCTCAATCCGGATGCGACGCTGGACGAGTACCTCAATCAGGTCACCCTCGCGTCCGATACCGACGATATGAACGACGGCAACTATGTCACGCTTGCCACAATTCATTCTGTAAAGGGTCTGGAATTCGACAACGTCATAATCTGCGGACTTGAGGACGGAATTATGCCCTCGTCGCGCTCGCAGGGCGACAAAAAATCGCTCGAAGAGGAGAGGCGGCTTATGTATGTCGCCATAACGAGGGCGAGGAAAAAACTCTATCTTACAATGTCGCGTTCGCGCTATCTGTACGGTCACAGGGACAGAACAATTCCCTCGCAGTTCCTCGGCGAGCTGGGCGACCTCATTCCCAAAAATTCGCTCTCGCCCGCACAGCGTTACCGCGGCGCGGAGGGGTATTCATCATACCGCACGCTCGGCGAAAGCTCCTACGGGCGCAGACAGGGCGGCTATGGCGCATATCAGCGCGGGGACGGATATTCAAATCGCGACGACTTCTCGCCTTCGCGCGGCAAGGGCGTATATTCTTCCGACGAGGGCTACGAGAGCGACATTCCAAAAGCTCCTGTAAGGACGGAGAGGGTGAGCTTTGTTTCTGCTTCGCCCTTCTCGCCCAAAAAACCGCAGACGGCAAAGAGCTACTCTGTGGGCACAAAGGTCAGACACCCCAAGTTCGGACAGGGCACGGTAATTGCCGTCAAAAACGGCGGGGCGGTTATAAACGTTGCCTTTGACGGGCAGGGCATAAAGGAACTTTCGGCGGCAATCGCGCCTCTGGAGATAATTAAATGAGCAGAGTAAGAGAGCTTATAGACACGCTCAACAAGTGGGCGTATGAATATTATGTGCTGGATAACCCGTCAGTTTCTGACAGGGAATACGACAGGCTGTATGACGAACTGCTTGAAATAGAGCGTCAGACGGGAGTGGTTGAGCCCGACAGTCCGACGCGCAGGGTGGGCGGGCAGCCGCTCAAGGCATTTGAAAAGCACGAACATATATCAAGGCTGTATTCGCTCGACAAGGCGGTGACCTACGACCGTCTTTCGGCTTTCGTCACGCGCATAAAGAAGGTCAAGCCCGACGCCGATTTCACAGTCGAGTACAAATACGACGGACTGACTATGTGCATAACCTACGACAACGGCGAGTTCGTGCGTGCGACCACGCGCGGCAACGGCGTTGTGGGCGAGGATGTCACGGCGCAGTGCCTTACGGTCAGATCTCTGCCTCTCAAAGTGCCGTTCAAGGGACTTATGGAAGTTCAGGGCGAGGCGGTGATACCGCTGTCCGTATTGGAAAAATACAACGAGAATGCGCAGGAAAAACTCAAGAACGCGCGCAACGCCGCGGCAGGCGCGGTGCGCAACCTCGACCCTGCAGTCACCGCGGAGAGGGGGGTGGAAATTCTCTTCTACAACGTCAACTATATCGAGGGCAGAAGTTTCGCCACGCAGACGGAGATGTTTGACTTTCTGAAGGAGAACCGCTTCAAAGTCTATCCGTTTTTAGAGGTCTGCGCCGATGAAGAGAGCATAATTTCCGCGCTCGAAAGGATAGAGATAGAGCGCAAAAACATAGATATTTTAACCGACGGCGCGGTCATAAAGGTCAACGACGTGCCCGTGCGCGACAAGCTCGGCTATACCGATAAATTCCCCCGCTGGGCGACGGCTTTCAAGTTCGAGGCGGAGGAGGCGCAGACGACCGTGCGCGACGTAGTATGGCAGGTAGGCAGGACTGGCAAGCTCACGCCCCTCGCGCTCGTCGACCCCGTAGACCTGGGCGGCGCGACGGTCAGAAGGGCGACTTTAAACAACTTCGGCGACATAGAGCGCAAGGATATAAAGATTGGCAGCGTGGTGGCAATCCGCCGCTCTAACGAGGTCATTCCCGAAATTTTAGGCTGCGTTGTGCACACGGGCAGCAGCGTAAACATAACAAAGCCCGCAACCTGTCCCTTCTGCGGCAGCGACATAGCGGAAGAGGGGGCAAACCTCTTCTGCACCAACAGGCTGTGCCCGCCGAGAATTGTGGCAAAGTTTGCCCACTTTGCGAGCAAGGACGCGATGGATATAGAGGGCTTTTCGGAGGCGACGGCGGCTCAGCTGAGCGAAAAACTCGGCTTTACGCGCTGTTCGCAGCTGTACACTCTGACGGAGGAGCAGCTTTCTAAGCTCGAAGGGTTCAGGGACAAAAAGATTTCAAATCTGCTTTCGGCTATACAAAAGAGCAGGTCGATACCGCTCGAACGCTTTATCTTCGCGCTCGGCATAGACGGCGTGGGCAAAGTCGCCGCGCGCGACCTTGCGGCGGCGTTCGGGGATGTGCAGTCGCTCTCGCAGGCGTCTGAGGAGCAGCTTACAGAGCTCGAAAACATAGGTCAGATAACCGCGCAGACGATAGTCGGCTGGTTCAGTGACGAGGAGAACAAAAGGGAGCTGTCCGCGCTCTTGAGTTATGTCTCGCCCGTAGTCGAAAAGCGCGTTGAAGGCGGCATATTCGCGGGGCAAACGGTAGTTCTGACGGGCAGTCTGCAATCCATGACGCGCGGCAACGCACAGAAATTAATCGAGAGAGAGGGCGGTGTGTGCGGCTCTTCGGTGACTAAAAAGACTACGCTCGTCATAGTCGGCGAGGACGCGGGCTCAAAGCTTGCCAAGGCGAAGGAGCTGGGCGTCAGAATTATGGACGAGCAGGAATTTTTAAAATTTATTGGTGCGGAATAACAGCCTTCGCGCTTTTCAGCGCAGGGGCAGCCGCATATAAGGTCAGATTATGGACATAAGACAATTCAACGGGATTATAAGAGCGGAGGGCAAAGTGTCTGCGGGCAGCGCAGTGCACTCTTTTATGCACGTTGCCGCAGAGAATGCAAGGCGGGTTACTGCAGAAATGAACAGCGGTTTCCGCACGGATGAAGAGTTGCGCACCCTCTTTTCGCGTCTTACGGGCAGACCTGCGCCCGAGGGACTGAGAATTTTTCCTCCCCTTTACAGCGACTTCGGGCTGAATATAGTTGCAGGCAGAAATGTGTTTATAAACAGCGGTTGCTGCTTTCAGGACCAGGGCGGAATTGAAATAGGCGATGGCTGTCTCATAGGTCATCAGGTTGTATTTGCTACAATCAATCACGACCTTGACCCCGAAAAGAGGGGAGATATGACCTTTGCTCCCATAAAACTCGGCAAGGACGTCTGGGTGGGCGCGCATGCGACCATACTCTCCGGCGTTACGGTGGGCGACGGCGCGGTAATCGCCGCAGGCGCGCTCGTAAACAAGGACGTGCCCGCCCGCGCGGTGGTCGGCGGCGTGCCCGCAAAGATTATAAAATATATTTAAAACGCCGATTGCGCCGTCTTGGTACTCATTTAACGGTATGCTGGCGGCATAAGCGCGCATATGATATCTGAAAGACGTAATACTGATAAAAAGGCGCGGGACGACGAAAAGTCGTCCCGCGCCTGTATTTTAACCTGCATAACGCATATATCTGCACATCTCAGATTTTTGCGGCGTTTATGTGCGAAGTCAAGTAAGACGTTCTGATTGAATTTTTTAAATATCGCCCTTGAATTTAACCGAGGCTGCGGTTGCGGCAAAGACGGCTTTCGCGCCCTTCTTTTTTAGACGGACGCTCGCCTCTTCCAGGGTTGCGCCCGTAGTCATCACGTCGTCGACTAACAGAACTTTTCTGCCGCTCACTGTATTTCTGTCGGCGGAGAAGCAGCCCTTCAGGTTGTTGTGCCGCTCCGCGCGGGTGAGCGATTTCTGTTCCTCGGTTTCGCGCGTCTTTTTAAGTGCCTGTCCGAGCACGGGCAGGTTCAGCCGTTCGGCAAGGGCTCTTGCCAGAAGTTCAGCCTGATTATATCCCCTCGCGCGCACGGCTCTTGCCGTCATCGGTATGTAACATATCATATCCGCGCCGAGGCATGCGCATTTTTCCGCGAGGAGGTCGGCAAAGTATTCTTTAAGGTACGCGCCGCCGTTTTTGAATTTTAATATGAGTTGCAGTCCGCCGTCGTCGTAGACTATCGCAGATACCGCCCTGTCGTATGCGGGCGCATACTTTTTACATTCCAGACAGACGCCGTCCGTCTGCGTCATTCTGCCGCACACAGAGCAGGTGTTTTTGTCGTTGAAAGTCACGCGCCTGACGCAGTCCTGACACAGTTTTTCGCCCTTGAAAACTTCCTTTCCGCACAGCTCGCAGGTGAGGTTTTGCGGAAAGAGCGTTTCAAGCACCTCTTTTGCAAGCCTCATCATTTGCCGAGGTATTTTTTAAGCTCGTCGGCTCTGTCGCACTTTTCCCACGGCAGACCCGCCTTTCCGAAATGACCGTATGCCGAAGTCGCCGAATAGATGGGCGCGCGCAGACCGAGCGTCTTTATTATGGCGTAGGGGCGGAGGTCGAAAGTCTCTGTCACTATGTCGCAGATTTTATCGTCGGGCAGCTTTCCCGTGCCGAAAGTATTGACAAACACCGATACGGGACGGCTGACGCCTATCGCGTAAGCGACCTGAAGTTCCACTCTGTCGCACAGTCCCGCCGCGACGAGGTTTTTGCAGATATACCTCGACATATATGCCGCCGAACGGTCAACTTTTGTGGCGTCCTTGCCCGAAAAAGCTCCGCCGCCGTGCGCGCATTTTCCGCCGTAGGTATCGACAATTATCTTTCTGCCCGTCAGTCCGCTGTCGCCCTCGGGACCGCCTATCTCGAACCTGCCCGTGGGGTTGACGAAATACTTTGTATCGCTGTCGAGCAGGGAAGAGGGGATAATTTCCTTTACTACATGCTGCAATATGTCGGCTCTGAGCTTGTCCGCGCTCACCTTTTCGTCGTGCTGAGCTGAAACTACCACCGTCTCAACTCTCACGGGCTTGTCGCCGTCGTATTCCACCGTCACCTGCGTCTTGCCGTCGGGACGGAGGTAGGGGAGAGTTCCGTTCTTTCTTACCTCTGTAAGCCTTGCCGAAAGCCTGTGCGCAAGCGATATGGGCAGGGGCATGAGCTCCTCCGTTTCGCGGCAGGCATAGCCGAACATCATTCCCTGGTCGCCCGCGCCTATTTCTGCCTCGTCCTCGCAAGAGCCGCCCTTTGCCTCGAGCGACTTGTCCACGCCGAGCGCGATATCCGCGCTCTGTCCGTGAACGGCTACGTCTATTCTGCATTTGTCATAACAAAAATTGCCGAATGTATAGCCCGTGTTTTTTATCTTTTCGCGCGCTGTCTTTTCATAGTCGACCTCTGCAGTGGTTGTAACTTCGCCCATAATCAGCAGTCTGTCGTATGCGGCGCAGCACTCAATCGCACAGCGCGCTGCGGGGTCCTTAGCAAGTATTTCGTCGAGTATCGCGTCTGCAATTCCGTCGCAGAGCTTATCGGGATGTCCTTCCGTTACGCTTTCGCTCGTAAAAAATTTCTTCATTGTGTCCTTCCTTTTTTCTTGTATAAATGAAAAACCCGCTCGGGTTACCGAACGGGTGTATTGTTTTAATGTTCCCATCGGTACGGCATTAGCACCTTGCCTAAAGCAGGTTGCTGTGTGGTCAACGGGCCGGTCCCTCGCACACTCTTGATGTTTGCTAGTACATTATAGCTGTATGGAAATGCTTTGTCAAATATTTTATTTGCATTTCGCCCCGTTTTATTTTATAATGTAACCATGAATTGCTCGCTCTGCCCCGTAAGCTGCGGCGCGGACAGAAATGTATCTGTCGGCTATTGCGGCGTTAGCGGTATAAAAATAGCAAAATATTATCTTCATCCCTTCGAAGAACCGCCCATATCCTTTTCAAAGGGCAGCGGCTGCGTGTTCTTCTGCGGCTGCTCTTTAAAGTGCGTGTTCTGTCAGAACTACGACCTCTCGCGCGTGCGCCGCGGCAAGGATATCTCCGTGCAGGAGCTTGCGGATATCTTCCGTCAGCTCGAAGAGCAGGGGGCGGACAACATAAACCTCGTGAACCCCACGCACTATGTAGAACACATTGCGCGCGCGTTTGATATTTACCGTCCGTCAATCCCCGTAGTGTACAACACTCACGGCTACGAAAAACTTTCCGCTCTGGAAATTGCCGATACGTTCACGGATATCTATCTGCCCGACCTGAAGTTCATTGACCCCGCTCTCTCGCAGAGGTACACGGGCAAGAAAAATTATGCCGAGTTCGCTCTGCCCGCAATACGCTTTATGGCAAAAAAGCCGCTTGTAATGCGCGAGGACGGCAAGATGCTGTCCGGCTGCATAATAAGGCACTTAATTCTGCCCCTCGCTTCATACGACAGCATAGAGGCGGTAAAGTTCGTCTCCGGGCTGGGCAAGGACGTCTGTTTCAGTCTGATGAGCCAGTATACGCCCTTCGGCGAGATTGAAAAATTTCCCGAACTGCAGCGAAAAATCACTCAGAGGGAGTATAAAAAGGTGCTCGCCGCGGTCGAAGAATACGGACTTGAAAGGGTCTATCTGCAGGACGCGGCAAGCGCGGACGAACAGTTCATACCCGATTGGGACTTCTGATTATAAATGTTAGTAAACTTTAACGACACAGCCTTTTCTTACGGCGACAATTTAATATTCGGGGGCGTGAGCTTCAGCATAAACGAGGGCGAAAAGATTGCTCTCATCGGTGCGAACGGCGAGGGAAAGACTACGCTTATAAAGCTCATTACGGGCACATATGTGCCCGAGGCTGGCAGCGTTACCGTAAAGAACGGCGCGCGCATAGGCTGGCTCGAGCAGAACGGCGGACTGGAAAGTCAGAGTACCGTCTTTGACGAGATGATGAGCGTATTTTCCGCCGAGCTGGACGCAGTTGAAAGGCTTTCGCGCCTTTCGGACGAGCTGTCGCGCTGCGTTCCGGACAGTCGGGAATACGGCGTGCTCTCGGCAAAGCTGGACAGCCTTTCAAAATTCGTCGCGGCACGCGACGCCTACAACGTGGAAGTGAGGGTGAGGCGCGTTCTCAACGGCATGGGCTTTTCCTCCTTTTACGACAGGGTCATTTCCACGATGTCGGGCGGGGAAAAGACGAGATTAAAGCTTGCAAAACTACTTCTGGAGCAGCCAGACCTTCTCATTCTGGACGAGCCGACAAACCACCTCGACGTCGAGACGATGTATTGGCTCGAAGACTATCTTTCGGAGTTCAAGAGGGCGGTATTCGTCGTGTCGCACGACAGGTACTTTCTCGATAAAGTTTCGTCGCGCACGCTCGAGCTCGAAAACAAAACGCTCTCTTCTTTCCCCGGAAATTACAGCAAGTACAAAATTTTAAAGGCTGAGAGAAACGCTCTCGCGCTCAAGGAATACGAAAGACAGCGCGAAGAGATAGCAAAACTTCAGGATTACGTCGACAGAAACATAGTGCGCGCCACTACGGCAAAATCTGCGCAGAGCAGGGTAAAACAGCTCGAAAAGATGGAGCTTTTATCCCCGCCGTACATTCCTCCCGCGCCGCCGAGGTTCACCTTTAGCTATACCCGTCCGCCATACGAGAGGGTGCTCACCGTCAGGAATTTAAAGCTCTGTGCGGGCGGAAAGACGCTGATTGAGGACGCCTCGTTCGAAGTGCTTCGCGGACAGAAGATCGCTATCGTCGGCAAGAACGGCGCGGGCAAATCTACCCTTATAAAGCGGCTCGTCGAGGGCGGAGGCGGACAGGTGGAGGAGGGCAGACACGTGCGTTTTGCCGTGTACGACCAGGAAAACCTCAATCTCGACCCTCACAACACCGTGCTTGAAGAGCTGTGGGGCAGACATGTAGCCTACGGACAGACGCAGGTTCGCGCCTCGCTTGCGCGTTGCGGGCTCGTGCCCGAGGATATGGATAAAAAGGTGGGCTCGCTCTCGGGCGGCGAGAGGGCAAAGCTCGCGCTGTGCGTGTTTGAGAACGAGCAGGGCAACGTGCTTGTGATGGACGAGCCTACAAACCACCTCGACCTGCCTGCAAGGGAGAGCCTTGAAAAGGCTCTGAAAGATTTCGACGGAACGGTTATATTCGTATCGCACGACAGATATTTTATATCGGCTATAGCCGACAGAGTGTTTGAAATAGCAGACGGCAGATTAAATATATTTGAGGGTGATTATACAAGCTTTATAAATTCCCGCGCCGAGAGGCAGGCGGAGGCGGCGCAGCCGCAGAGGGCTGCCGAGGCTGAGAGCAAGGCGGGTTACCGCTCTAAAAAGGAGAGGGCGGAGGAGGTTGCGAGAAAGCAGAACATAAAGCGGCTGGAGGGCGAGATAAGCTCGCTCGAGGACGAGGAGCAGGAGCTCAATGCAAGTCTCGCGCTGCCTGAAAATTCTTCAGACTATAAAAAGGCGGGGGAGATACTCAATAAAATTTCCCTGCTCAGACAAAAAATAGACGAGCTGTACGAAGAGTACGCGCAGCTCATAGGTTAAGATTATGAAAGACGATAAAAATTTAAAAGAGACGGCGGCAGCCGACGCCGAAGTCGAGGAACAGGAAGTCCGCGAGGTGCGTCACACCATCTCGAGCGAGGAAACTTTCACCCTCGCAAAGGACATCTACGATTTGCGCTGTCTCATCAAAAAAATCTATGCCAACCGTGCGCACATAGCCAGAAGGCTCAACTTTGTCTCGCTGGTATTTTCCCTCGTGTTCACGGCGATTTATGTCGCGCTTATGCTGTATGTGGGCATATCTTCAACCCTCTCTCTGGGCTGGCAGATAGCCGTGTACGGCATACTCGGCGCATACGGCGTTTTTGTGGTTACCCTCGGCATATGTGCCATCGTAACGAGAAAAAGCTCTACCACAAAGACGGTCAGTCGCAACAATAAGGCACTGAGAATTATCCGTTACCTCGTCCGCGTGGCTTCGCTCATAATGAGTATATTTGCAGTCGTTGTGGCGTTCTCGGAAAACGCCGCCGACAGCATGGGGCTGGCGGTAAAGACGGTCGCGCTGATAATTTCCATAATCTCCATAATAATCGCGCTCGTGCCCATTCTGTGCGGCGGCATCGGCGGAATGGCGCGCTGGCTGATTTCGCCCGCAAAGGTTAATATCAAGTTCTCCGCAGTCGCTCTCGAATGGTACGAATACGCTTCGTCTTCAAGCCCCGCGTTCGCCTCCACGCAGAAGGTGGAAAAATCCAAGCTCGAAGATATCGGCAGGTGCATTGACGATTACATAATCCCCGCGCTCGGCAACCGCAAGATAGGCGCGATAGGCGTAAGTCACATCTTCGCCGCCATAGACAACGCGCCTCAGTCGGACAGAGCTATGGTTGAGGGTATTCTGAAAAACGTATTCGATTATGCTGTGGAATGCAAATACGTCGCCGAAAGCCCCTGCAGGGATATGCGCCTTACGGGCAGTATCGAGGTCTATTCCAAGCCCAAAAAAGAGCCTTTCAAGGTGCGCATAGGCAAAAAGATAGGCGCGTCAATCGTCAAGCAGTTCCTCGGCGAGAGCGACGATAAGGACAGATAAATGTTGCAAATAAATTTGATTGAATGTGATTAATTTTATTTTTAAAATCCGCGCAAAAAGCTGTGCTTAAAAACCTTGCGGCGGAAAAATGAATATTTTAAAATTTGCTTGGCGCGGCGGAAAAATTTTTCCGTCGCGCCCTATAAATTTAAAGCCCGCCCGCAGACGGTTCTGTCTGCGGGCGGGCTTTGTTTTTGCGGAGCGTACAGATCAGCTGCATAAACATGCTCAATTAAGGCTGTCTGCGCAGCAGTTCGTCGCAACTCACTTCAAAAAAATCTGAAAGCATAACTATAAAACTTGCTTTCGGTTCGTTTATGCCCCGTTCCCAATAGTCTATCGCCTTCTGGCTTACGCCTATGGCTTTCGCCAATGCCGCCTGCGACAGCCCGCGCTCAATGCGCAGTTCTTTTATGTTCGTACCTATATTCATACGAATATTTTAGAAGAAATCTTCTTAATAATCCTGACTAAGAAGAAATCTTCTTATATAATAATATCTGCAGAATATATTTTTTATGCGAAAGATTTTTCAGGAGATAACATTGGTTAAGAAGTTTTTTTGTTCAGTTTTGATGCTTTCGGCGATTATTATGTGTGCGGTAGTTTGCGCCTGTCAGCAGGAGAGTGAAAATCCTACAGATACGGTTTATTATTTTTGCGGCTCTGAAATTAGCGACTACGATCCCGACTCTGATGCCACGGTAAGCACTCTCTATGTCGGTTCGAACGCGTGTTTCAGATACGGTGAGTTCCGTGTGAGACTTACCGCAGGTATTACATACGCTTACGATTATCATTATGATGAAGGCAGGTATGTACTTGACATCGATTATTCGCAGTCCTCTTTTCCTTCTGCAGCACATCAGGAAATGTATGTCGAGTTCACGGAAGATGAATTGCAGTATGTGACCGTTGTTTATTCGGCTGAAAACGGGGAAGAACTTTCAATAATGGTTTTGATATATCAGGCTTCGGAGTAATTATTGTTCTGCATAAAATTGTTTTATGACGCGCGGCAAATTTTGCCGCGCGTTTTTTTATTTATTTTTTTCTCTCGTCCCCTTGACAAAATGAAAAATACATATTATCATATGAATAACCATTCATATTTAATTGCTCAGACCGAGGCGTTTCAGGTCTTAAGGGGGCAGTGAGGATATGATGGATTGTTTGCGGCGGGGTTTTTACGGCGGCTGAATATGCAAAGCTGAAGATTGCGCCGCGCAAAAAGGAGTTTTATGGATACTACAGAAGAGAGACTTGAGCACGAAGAGCGAGTAAAAGTCGCGCTCTCGGGCATGCCCGAAGAGGGTCAGATAGCCGAAATGGCGGCGAGGTTCAAGGCGATTTCCGAGCCGTCGAGGCTCAAGATACTGCTGGCTCTCTCCTGCGGGGAATTGTGCGTGGAGCACATAACGCAGGCGGTGGGCGGCAATCAGAGTGCCGTCTCGCACCAACTCAAGACGCTCAAGGACAACAGGATAGTCAAGGCGAGAAGGAGCGGCAAGCAGATTATATACTCTGTTTCGGACGAACATATAATGACTATGATTTCGGTGGCAAAGGAGCACCTCGACTGCGATGAATAAGATAATAAAGATAACGGGTCTCGACTGTGCGGCTTGCGCGGGCGAGCTTGAGGAGGAAATTTCAAAGATAGACGGCGTAAAAAATGTCTCCGTCGACTTTGTCGGACAAAAAGTAGTGCTCGACTGCGACGAGAGCGCGGTTTCCGCCGTGGAGGACTGCTGTAACCACTTCGAAGAGGTAAAGGTGGTCTGCGACTGCGCACAGGATAATTGTGTAGTCGGGGGCAAGCGCATAAAGATTAAAAATCTCTGCTGTGCCAACTGTGGCAGGGAGCTTGAAGAGGAGCTCAACGCCATAGACGGCGTAGAGGCGATAGTCGACTTTATGAAGATGACGGTCATTTTAAGAGCGGAGAGTGCGGAGGCTTATGAAAAAGCCGTCTATGCAATCACTCATTTCGAGGACGTCGAGATAGACGACGGCAGGGAGAGGGCGAAGGGCATTTTAAAAGAGCACCTCAAAGACATAATAGCCGTAGCGGTTTCTGCTCTGTTCTTCATACCCGCTCTCATAGTCGAACTCGCGCTCTCGGGCGATGTCGCAACCTATGTCTGCTACGGACTGTACGCGCTCGCGTTCATACCAGTCGGATTGCCCGTGCTGCGCGGCACCGTGCGCAATATCCTCGGCGGAAAGATTTTCGACGAAAACTTTCTTATGACGATTGCCGCAATCGGCGCAGTCATACTCGGCATATTCACGGGCGACGGCATAATGGAGGGCGTTGCCGTAATGCTGCTCTACCAGATAGGCGAGCTGTTGCAGTCGATAGCCGTCGGCTCGTCGCGCCGCTCGATTGCCCGCCTTATGGACCTCAGAAGCGACACGGCAACGGTTATAAGAGAGGGAAAAACTCTCGTAATCTCGCCCGAAGAGCTCATTGTCGGCGACATAATTTTAATAAAGGCGGGCGAAAAAGTGCCAGTCGACTGCGTGGTGACGGAGGGGCAGACCGCGCTCGACATGAAGTCCCTGAACGGCGAGGCTATGCCCAAAGAGGTTGAAGAGGGCGACGAAATACTCTCCGGCTCAATAAATATTTCGGGCGTTATAAAGGCGCGCGTGGTGCGCGAATACAGCAACTCGGCGGTTGCAAAGATACTCGAACTCGTAGAAAATTCTACGGCTAAAAAGGCAAAGCCCGAAAAATTCATAACCAAATTCGCGCGCTACTATACGCCCGTCGTCGTAATCGCGGCGGTGCTGGTCGCAACTCTCGTTCCCACCGTGATATGCGCCTTCCAAAGCGCGTTTTTGTGGGAGACATACCGCGAGTGGATATACCGTTCGCTGTCATTTTTAGTCATTTCCTGCCCCTGCGCATTGGTCATTTCCGTGCCTCTTTCCTATTTCGGCGGAATAGGCGCGATGGCGCGCTTCGGCATACTTGCAAAGGGCTCTACCTGCCTCGACGAACTCGCGCTTTCGTCCGTTGCCGCGTTCGATAAGACGGGCACGATAACCGAGGGCGTGTTCACCGTGAAGAGCAGCTCGTCGCCCGAGGCTTTAGCCCTCGCCGCGGCGGCAGAAAGATATTCCTCTCACCCCATTGCCGCGGCGTTTGCCGATGTTTCCACAGATAAAGTCGTGACCGACGCGGAGGAGATTGCGGGCAGGGGAGTTAAGTGCCTTTCGGACGGCAGGGTTCTGCTCTGCGGCAACAGGGCTATGCTGGAGGAAAACGGCATTCAATTCGCGCCGCTTGACAGCGTATCGACGGTAATATATGTCGCGCTCGGCGGGGAATACGTCGGCGTCATAGAGGTGGACGATAAGATAAAGGAGGACGCAAGGCAGGCAATAAAGGAGCTCAGGACGCTCGGCGTTACTTCCTCCGTAATGCTGACGGGCGACGGCGAACGCCGTGCGCGCGCCGTAGCGGAAGAGGTGGGGCTGGACGATTGCAGAGCGGGACTTCTGCCCGACGAAAAACTTGCGGCGGCGGAGGAGCTCAAATCGCGCGGCAAGCTCATATACGTTGGAGACGGCATAAACGACGCGCCCGTAATGACGGTTGCAGACTGCGCCGTATCCATGGGTAAAGTGGGTTCGGACGCGGCTATCGAGGCGAGCGATATCGTGCTCGTTTCCGACAATTTGACCCTTCTTCCCAAGGCGAAGAGAATTGCTAAAGGCACGCGCTCAATAGTCTTCCAGAACATAGTCGGCTCGCTCGCTCTGAAACTTGCGATAATGGTTCTGGGCGTGGCACTTCCCGAATTCCCGCTGATTATTGCTATCTTCGGCGACGTGGGCGTTATGCTATTAGCCATTCTGAACGCAATGAGAACGGGGCTTATTAAATAATATTGGTTTAAAATATCAAATATTTTGCGCGGCGGCGGTTTTGTCGCCCGACTTCAGGCGGAAAATTGATTTTTTCCGCCTTTTTTATTCGCCAAAATTTGAAATGAACGGCGCAAGCGTTTGCTTTTATCGGGGGCGTGTGTTAATATTGTTCTGTCGTGTGAAAAGTGCGTGAAAACGCCGTCGCGACAAAAAACTCATGAAAAAATTTTATGGAGGTTTCTTTTATGTCTGAACAGACACAGCAGACAGAACAGGAAGAGGTCGTTTCCGAAGAACAGGCACCCAAGGGTTTCCTTGGCAAGGTAGATAATTTCTTCGGCGTTAAAAAGAGCGGCTCCAACTTCCGCACGGAAATCGTCGCAGGTCTCACGACTTTCATGGCGATGGTTTACATCCTTATGGTCAACGCAGGAATGTTCCAGTTGGTTATCGGCGGCGACGACCCCTACGGTGCGGCTTATATAGCTACCGCAATCGGCGCAATCGTAGGTACTCTTCTGATGGCGTTCCTTGCAAAAATGCCCCTCGCACAGGCTTCGGGCATGGGCGTAAACGCATTCATAGTTTATACGCTCGTACTCGGCGGCACGGGTCTTTCCTATGCAAACTGCATGGTATTCACTCTGCTTGACGGCGTAATCTTCCTCATCCTCACCACAACAGGTCTCAGACAGAAGATTTTCGAAGCTATCCCCGCAGGCGTTCGTCACGCTATCCCCGTTGGTATCGGTCTGTTTATCGCTTTCATCGGTATGCAGAATGCAGGCATTATCGTCAGCAACGCTTCTCTCAATGCCGACGGCTCAATTAACCCCGGTACTCTTGTAGGCTTCGTTTCTTTCAATGTTTTGAGCGATGCCAACACTTACGGCGGAATGATTGTTCCTTTCGTAGCTCTCGTCGGCGTAATTGCTATCGCCATCATGACAAAGAAGAATGTCAAGGGCGCAATCCTCTGGGGTATCCTCGGTACGGCTGTTCTCTACTACGCTCTCGCAGGTCTCGGCTGCGCCTGGAACGACGCTGCTTGCGTATCGCTCTTCGAAAGCATTTCTCTCTCCAATCCCTTCAACGCATTCGCTGCCTGGGGTAAGGATTCCGTAGGCGTAGTATTCTACGAAGGCTTTGACTTCTCCGCTTACCTCGGCACAGCAGGCAACAATGCCGGTACGCTCGTCGTTCTCATCATCACCACGGCTCTTTCGCTCTGCATGATAGATATGTTCGATACCATCGGCACTCTCTACGGCGCATGCTCGAAGGGTAACCTCCTCGACGAAAACGGCACGCCCATCAACATGAACAAGATGATGCTCTCCGACGCTATCGCAACCTGCACGGGTGCAATCGCAGGTACTTCTACGGTTACGACTTTCGTTGAAAGCTCCTCCGGCGTCGCTGCAGGCGGCAAGACGGGCTTCACCGCTCTCGTGACGGGCGTATGCTTCATAATAGCAATGTTCCTTTCGCCCATAGCTCAGCTCATTCCTTCCTGCGCTACGGCAACCGCTCTCATCTGGGTCGGCGTCCTCATGATGACCTCCGTCACCAAGATTGACTGGTCCGACGCTGCTGAAGCTATCGTAGCTTTCCTCACCTTCATCGTAATGGTGCTCGGCTACTCGATATCAAAGGGTATCGGTATCGGCATTATCGCTTACATCATCGTGTGCGTATGCACGGGCAAGGTCAAGGAAGTTTCCATACCCACCTGGGTAATCGGCATTGTGTTCCTTGCAACCTTCCTTCTCACCTGATAAGATAAAATTGTTTTGCGGCGCGCAAGCTTGGGCTTGCGCGCCGCTTTTTTTCAGCCTTTTTTAAGTCGCGTCGGCTTATGCATAAGAGGCGCGGCACATTAATTTTTAATGTCGTTAATATGTCTTCGACGGCTGCGCGGACTGCAAGGAGTGAAAGCCCGAGTTAAGAAGTGCGACAAACATTTTTCGGGCGCGGTGTTGAATTATTTCGTTCAATGGTTTATAATAATAGCATAAGTTTTAAGGAAGGGAAGATATGAAGTATATTCTCGCGCTCGACCAGGGCACGACAAGTTCCCGCGCCATACTCTTCGACGAACGAGGCAGGGTTGCGGGTAAGGCATATCAGGAATTCAGGCAGATATATCCCCGCGCGGGCTGGGTTGAACACGGCCCGAAGGACATTCTGGGCACGCAGGTCGGCGTGGTTGCCGAAGCTCTCGTAAGGGCGGGTGCAGACATTTCGGAAGTGGAGGCGATAGGCATAACCAATCAGCGCGAAACCACTCTCGTGTGGGACGCGAAGAGCGGCAAGCCCGTATACAATGCCATCGTCTGGCAGTGCAGAAGGACGGCGGATATGTGCGAGCGGCTCAAAGAGGAGGGGCTCGCGGACCTTATTTATAAAAAGACGGGACTTGTAGCCGACGCATACTTTTCTGCAACGAAGATAAAGTGGATACTCGACAACGTCCCGGGTGCGCGCGCCCGCGCAGAGCGCGGCGAACTGCGCTTCGGAACGGTGGATACCTATCTTCTGTATTCGCTGACGCGCGGCAGAGTGTTCGCCACGGATTACACCAATGCGGCGAGGACTATGCTGTTCAACATACATACCCTCAAGTGGGACGACGACCTGTTAAAGTTGTTCGGTATACCGCGTTCAATGTTTCCCGAGGTTCAGCCTTCGGGCAGTCTGTTCGGCAGAACGGACAGTCGGCTGTTGGGCAGAGAGATTGAAATCCGCGCAGTCGCGGGCGACCAGCAGGCGTCGCTGTTCGGACATCTCTGTACCGAAAAGGGTCAGATTAAGACGACTTACGGCACGGGCTGTTTCCTCTTAATGAATGCGGGGGACGAGGCGGTCGCAAGTAAAAACGGACTTATAACCTCGCTCGGCGCGGGAACGGGTCAGAGACCGCCGTATGTGCTCGAGGGCTCGGTCTTTGTCGGCGGTGCGGCAGTTCAGTGGCTGCGCGACGAAATGAAACTTATCTCCTCGGCGGCAGAGAGCGAAGAGTGTGCAAATCGGGTCAGTTCAACCGAGGGCGTGTACCTGGTTCCCGCCTTCACGGGACTTGGCGCGCCCTATTGGGACGCCTCCGCGAGGGGGACGATAGTCGGCATAACCAGAGGCACAAGGCGCGAGCACATAGTGCGAGCCGCGCTCGAGGGCATAGCCTATCAGGTCAGCGATATAGTGCGCGCAATGCAGCGCGACGTAGGTGTCGGGATAGACGAAATGCGCGTCGACGGCGGCGCGGCGGCGAATAATTTTTTGATGCAGTTCCAGTCGGATATCCTCGATTGCAGGGTGCTCCGTCCGCAGATTATAGAGACAACGGGACTTGGTGTTGCATATCTCGCAGGTTTGGGCTGCGGCATGTGGAGCGGAGTGGAAGAGCTTAAGAAGATGAACGGAGTGGAGCGCGCATTTGCTCCCGATATGGCGGAGCCCGAGCGCGAGAAAAAGCTTGCAGGCTGGCGTTCGGCGGTGAGCGCGGCAAGACAGAATTAAAAATTACAGGAGAGCGATATGTACGATTGCATAATCATAGGTACGGGAGCGGCAGGTATTTCCGCGGCGCTCACGTTAAAGGCGAGGGGAAAGAATTTTCTGCTTCTGGGCAGCCCTCAACTTTCGGCAAAAATCAATGCGGCGGAAAAGATAAGCAACTATCCGGGGCTGTGCGCGGTCAGCGGAGAGCATCTCAAGGAGGCGTTTTCGTCTCAGCTTGAGGCGGAGGGGATAGAAATTACCTCCGCGCAGGTCACTGGCGTGTACGATATGGGCGGACATATCGGCGTGCTGTGCGGGCAGCAGGTTTACGAAGCAAAGAGCGTAATTCTTGCCACGGGAGTAGAGGCTGTAAAGCCCGTCGTCGGCGAGCTGGAATTTCTCGGCAGAGGGGTGAGCTACTGCGCGACCTGCGACGGCATGCTGTACAAGGGCAAGAAGATAGCCGTCGTTTGCACGTCAAAGAGCATGGAAGAAGAGGCGGAGTATCTTGCCTCGCTCGCTGCGGAGGTGTACTTCGTGCCGCTGTACAAAGACGCGGAATTAAAAAGCGGAAATGTGCATTATATCAAGGATATGCCGCAGGCAATCGAGGGAAATATGCGTGCGGAGAGGCTGGTTTTCCGCAAGACGACGTTGGATGTCGACGGCATTTTCATGCTTAAAAGTTCAATGGCTCCGTCCGCGCTCGTGCCGGGGCTCAGGAGCGAGGGCGGACATGTGGCGGTCGACAGACAGATGCGCACTAACATAGACGGAGTGTTTGCCGCCGGCGATTGCACGGGCAGACCTTATCAGTACGCAAAGGCAGTGGGCGAGGGCAATATCGCCGCGCACACCGTGTGCGATTTTCTCGCGGAGAGAAAATAATTTTCTGTATAAATTATGTAAAATTAGTTTTAAAAATAAGTTGACATAGAAAATTGTATTTGATATAATCGTTTAGCATTGAGTTGTGCGAAAGTGCTTCCCTCGTGCGTTTGTAACCGAAGCGGACGAATGCGGGTGTAGTTCAATGGTAGAACACTAGCCTTCCAAGCTGGTTGCGTGGGTTCGATTCCCATCACCCGCTCCAGTAAAATAAGGCTCGCGGCGCAATGCTGATATGCGCCTGTAGCTCAGTAGGATAGAGCAACGGCCTTCTAAGCCGTGTGTCGGGGGTTCGAATCTCTCCAGGCGCACCACAAACTACTTATGGCGGGCGTAGCTCAATCGGTAGAGCGCCAGATTGTGGCTCTGGAGGTAGCAAGTTCGAAACTTGTCGCCCGCCCCACAAATTAAACAGCGCCCCCACGCGAAAATTATTGGGGTGTCGCCAAGCGGTAAGGCACGGGATTTTGATTCCCGCATTCGTAGGTTCAAATCCTGCCACCCCAGCCAAATTATTCTGGTCCATTAGCTCAGTCGGCAGAGCACGTGACTTTTAATCACGGTGTCCCGGGTTCGAATCTCGGATGGATCACCATGTCATAACGCACACAAGTGTAAATAATACAGATGCACCTTTAGCTCAGTTGGTAGAGCAACTGACTCTTAATCAGTGGGCCCAGGGTTCGAGTCCCTGAAGGTGCACCAAAGAGGTATAATCCGAATTATTTGCTGATATCCAGCGAATGGTTCGGATTTTCTCTTATTATAAGTGAGTGTAAGTAAAATTTAAGGGATTGCTGTAAATAGCAATCCCTCACTTTATGTTTGGTATTTTTCATAAATCAGCTTTTGTGTTGTTGCATATTTTGGCTCTATTATCGCGCTAAAACTGAGATAGCCTTTCAATTTACTCATATCAGTGCTTTCAAATCGTTTTAATGCGCTAAGTCCTGAATGGACACGATATTTGATATGGTTAGCAACTTTCATTGCACCGTTTTTATCAATGATAACGCCAGTTATTTTCTTTACTTTGCCCGGTATATTATATTCACATTTATGCGCAGAAATTTTATATCCAAAATGCTTTAATGTTTTAGTTATACATGAGATAAAACTATTGGATATTGGGTTGATTGATGAGAAGGTTATATCGTCTATGTAAATACTAATAGCTATATTATTTTTTATTCCTTTATGATAAATAAGATTAAACATATCAAGGTTTACCAGATATGATAAAATGCAACTTACAGGAGAGCCTGTCATTAAATGCGTATTTGGTTTGAGCCCATTAGAGATGAGAAAGTCATATACTTCTTTATATTTTTGATTGTCTACATACTTATAATCAATCGTGCAAATATCCGCCAAAATCTTGGATACATCCTCTGACATTGCCATTTTTTTTAAAAAGAAATAATAAACCTTATTTCGGGTTATATGCGGAAAAAATTTTGACAAATCTGTTTGATATACATATTTGTAACCGCAATGTATTCTAGCATTATCTGCTACAGTGCGTCCCTTAATTCCAGAAAAAACATACGGCTCGTAATCTATTTTTTGAAGATATTTTAATAATCTAGCTTGTGCTAGTTTTAATTGGTAATACGGCGGCTCAACTAATCTGCTCTTTCCCTTTTTGTAGTCAATTCTGGGTTTTATTGTACCTGATATGGATTTGGCATTAATAGTTAAAAAGCTAGGAGTATCCATTCCTAGCAATTCTTTTAACGTTTTTTTGGATTTAAGTCCGTACAGAGGGCATAATTTATAATTCATAAGCTATCACTTATTTATTGATCAGAAATTAATTGATAATGTTAGTTCAAGAGTAGCAACAGATTGCGAATAAAACAAAGTATTTTTGTTGCTAATCTTTTGAAAAAACCACCGATTCTAGCTAATACATTATAAAAACTTGATTTTTCAGTAGCACTACCATTTTTAAGTAAATCATTGGTAGCAGAGACATTGTTTTGCACATAGACATTACCAATATTGATAGTAATATTAGTAATGTTATGCTTATCAAAATTTTTATTCGCTGACATTTGTTTAACACCTCCTTGTTTAATAGTATCTCAATTAGCTTGAGACCCTCGCCCATGCCATTAAACAATTTCGGTAATGTCAGGATGGTTTAGAATCGTAATTATCAATTTTTCTGAGGCGCAAAGCGCCCCTCGCCCAAGAGGAACAGGTAGAAATAATTAAATACCTGTCTGGATTTCATGCACTCCTCCCGACGAAATACCCATTAGGGTCCATTCGCTATGCGCGAACCTTGCGAGGTAATATAATGCGACCATGAGTATTAGCTATTATATAATACACACCTTTTTCATAGGTTAAACATTTAAATCACATATATTTTTATTTTTTTGACAAAAATGGCGGCGGGCGCATTGCAATGCACCCACCGCCTGCCGTTTATGTGGGTTTAACCCTCGGCTTAACTTTTTGACTGGCTGTAAATCTATTTGTATACCGCTCACACGGCGGTTCGCATATACCGTACACATTTAACGGTTATCCCTGTACATTTTAAAGGGAACAAATATTAAGTTTTGTTATTAAGTTGTGAATTTCTATGCGCTCGCCATTCTTCAAATTCGCGTTGTCCTTCTTCTGTGGAAAGGTATTCTTGAATGGCGGGCAACATTGCCCTTGCAAGGGAATCAATTATGTAATCGGGTATCCCTGTATCATTTTTCCTTCTTCTCGACATAAATTTTATTCGATAAAAATTCCTCCTTTTTAGCGGTTATTCAGTTTTACTTGCTCCAACCATTGCCAGCACTTTTGAAGGGAGTGTTGCGCTTTGCCGCCTTTCGCTGCTCAGCAGTTGCAATCGCCTCTTTGAGCTTGTCAGGCGCTTGCTCTCGTAGCTCTCTCAAAGTCTTGGCGTCCTCTTGTAGCGACAGCCGCTCGCGTTCGGTCTTCTGGTAGAGCTGAAAGACGTCATGCTGGTCTTTGATACTGTATTCGAGCTCTTGTTTTAATCTTGCATTCTCGGCGGCAAGTGCCGGCACGTCTCTCTTGTTAGGTTTTCTCTTTCCTGCATTGTATTCCTGTGCGGCGTCCGCGGCGGCTTGAAGAGGAGCAACTTCACGTTGTAATTGCTCACGCTTTTCCTCAAGCTCATGCGTGACTTGTTCCGCGTGGGCTTGGCTTTGCTCTGCGGCTTCTTTTCGTCTTTCGGCGTCGGATGCTTGCAATACGGCGGCTACGGCTTCGTCTTTCATCTTTTTGACCTTGTACGACATAGTGTCAAGGTGCTTGGCAGTGCTGCCTTCCTTGCCGCGCTGTAAGTTCCATTTCTTTCCCACGAAAGCGTGAAAGTCTGTCTGCAAGGTTTGCAGCGCCTTGCGGTTAAACAGTTGCTTGGCGCAGAGCCTGCCGTCTGCAATCGGGATTAAATTTAAGTGCAGGTGCGGCGTGCTTTCGTCCATGTGGACTACGGCGGAAATAATATTTTCTTCGCTGTATCTGTCCGCAAAGAAGCGGGTGCAGTCTGCAAAAAATTTTTCCTGTTCACGCGCCGACAGATTTTTGAAAAACTCTCTGTCCGAACCCACGACAAACGAACACATTAGAACTGCGTCCTTGCGAACTTTTGTAGGCAAGTCAAGGTCCGCTATCCTTTTGTTGATATGCTGAGTGTAGGAGCATTGTCGCTTAATGACGTTGTAGTTGTTTCGGGTACGAGTGCAGTCTATCTGCGGATTGTTGGCAACATAATTTTCGTCTCGCTCGTTCTCCTGTTCGACGGGCGCAATATCCGTCTTGTGATATTTTTCCATGTGACAAACTAAGTAGCTTATAATTTTTACCTCCCGTTATTTTGTTTTAAAAGCCCTCGGCAGAGCGAACGGTACTTCGCTTGCGAAGTATAGTGAGCTATACTTCGAGCCCACGAAGTGGAAGAAATATCTATAAAACACTTCACGTTTGCTTGCCGAAATAAGACTTTTGAGTGCTTTGTAATTTCCGTTTGCTTGCCTGATTTATGGCGGTCTGATTGTCGTTTGCTTGTTCATTTTTTACCTCCTGATTTGATTGTTATTTATCATTACCCACGAGCAAAATCATGGGTTCGATAGCCTAAAAAGAACGCAAAAAAGCCGCTGATGCTTGTAACGCGATCACCGACTTAAAACCTTGTTTAGCTGTAAGCTCTATGGTGGTTAGCCATTCTATGTAATTTTCGGTTTATTAACTTTTGTTTTCTCCTCGGTTATCTGAAAATTTGTACGCTGAAAAAGCCCATCAAGGCACGTCCAAAAATGTGAGATAAAAAGGCTTAACTCCATAAAAAAGAGTACAACAATAATCGCAAAAAAGTATTTTTGCGATTGCGATACCGGCAACTTTTGCTCAAATGTCGCTTCGCGCCGCTTGGCAAAAGTTTAAGGCATCTTAAAAGCCTACCATCGCACATCTTTTCCAAACAAAGGCGATAACAACTTATTTCGTAAAAAACTGTAACACAAAATAAGTCTGTCTTCGCTTGAAGAAAGACGACCATTTATCGGGATTTAAGCAAAAAATTGTACGCTTACAAAACCCCGTTATGGCGCGTCTTTCAGACGGCTCGGGTGCAGCGCATTTTGCGCTGAAATCCATACAGAGCATTGCGCTCTGCGGCGCAGTCATATCTGCGCTAACCCTCTCGTAGAAGAGGAGTACCTGTACAACATTAAATGCACAGCAAAAGAGCACAGGCAACATATCCGCCTGTACTCTCGCATTATATCATATAAAGTTGCTACTGTCAATAGAAATACAAACGTTTGTTTGGGTTTCGCTACTTAAATATCATTTTAATAGTAGCATCGACTACATTAACGGGGTAGATGTTGTTGCTTTTATTACTTGTGCCATTTCTGCATTGCCAATAGACAAAGCAAACGCTAAAGCAACCTTTTGCGGCAAAATAAACCAAGTAGCTTTCCCGCGTGATTGAGGATAGCCTAAACTATCTCCGCTGCCATTCCAACGTATAGCAATGCGCTTGTTTTTATCCCAAAGTAACGAAGCAATAGAAAAATTGTCTGTTTCGTCAGTATAGAGAATTTTCAAATCTTTTATTCTTTTACGCGGACAAATTGCATTTTCAGGTTTCATAATTGCCTCCATAATCTTATTTTCACCAAATAACAGGCGTAGTTTCGTCTGTATCGTAATGCCAATAGTTTCCACCATCTATAGGCTCTGTGACCGAGAAATAATAAATTTTACTTTGCGGAATAAATGCGGATTCTCCAAGTGTTATATGGTTCCAATCCTCCGCAGTACCTTTATAAAATACGCTTGTCATGCTATCACAATAATAAAACGTATAATTGCCGATACTCGTCACACTGTCGGGAATTGTTACGCTAGTCAGACTACTACAATAAGCAAACGCGTAATCGCCTATTTTTGTTACACCTTCAGGCATAATTACGTTTGTAAGGTTGTCACAATTAGAAAATACCGAATAATTAATTATTTTGCAATCGGTATGTATTTTTACGTTTACAATAGTATCTTTATCTATCGGTTCGTATAAGAAGCCGTAATCGCTGCTTTTTGTCGGCAAATAATAACACCCGCTATATCGATTGTATAAATGATTTGGAAATGCCGAACTGCCAATATTCGTTACACTGTCGGGTATGGTAATGTTCGTCAGACTACTGCAATCAGAAAACGCCCCCTCGCCAATACCCGTTACACTGTCGGGTATTGTTATGTTCGTCAGACTACTGCAATCAGAAAACGCCCATCTGCCGATGCTAGTTACACTGTTGGGTATTGTTACGCTTGTAAGACTACTGCAATAAGAAAACGCCGAATCGCCAATACTTGTTACACTGTCAGGTATTGTTACGCTTATCAAACTACTGCAACCCAAAAATAAACCGTGGCCAATAGTTGTTACGTTAGTTGGAATAGTTATATTCGTCAATCTATTACAACCTTCAAACGCGAACTCACCTAATTCTGCTACACAGTCGGGTATAGTTATACTTGTCAACCAATAACAATAAGAAAACGCACAATTACCTATACTTGTTACACTGTCGGGCAAAGATATATTAATTAAACTATCGCACGCTGAAAATGCTTTAGCCGCTATTTCTTTTACCGGCAAACCGTTTATTTCTTTTGGAATTGATATATATTGGGGCGAGCCCTTATAGCCGACAACACTATAATATGTTTCGTCAAAAGAAAGTTCAAATTCCAATAACTGTTCATCGGTATATTTCGCATATAACACATAATTTTGCAAACTGTTTTTTGGTATGTCTGTTATTGGTTCGCCGGAAAAGTCAGATGTCTCATACCAACCCAAAAAATTAAACCCTTGCTTTATGGGGATGGGAAGCGTGTACGGCAAATCGCTTAATACAGTATAAGATTCTAAATAGTAATCGGGCAATATCCCGCCATTTGTATGATATTTAATAGAATAATTTATCGCTTCCCAATGTGCCGTGAGCGTAACATCGCAATCATATACCCAAACACCGCTGTCAATTTTACTTCCGTTGTAATACCAACCTAAAAATTTGTAGCCTGCTCTTTCGGGCGTAATAAGATTTACGATTTCGCCTTTTACAACTTGCTCTGCAGTAACGGTTAAGCCGTCATAATCCAAATCGTAAGTCAACGTATGCTGAGTGTTTGTTGACGTGTCGCCTTCATTATCATTGTTATCATTAAAATGCCATTGCAGATAATAGGAAGGATTTGCCAATATTACGCCTGATAACTTTCCAGTGTCTTCATTTATATAAGCCGCAGAATATAATGTACCTTCAAGCCAAAACCCGCTACTTGTCATTCCGTACGTTTGCTCGGTTATTAATACACCGTCGTTAAAATAGTAATTTCCAATTCCGACAAGTGTATTCTCTAAATACATTTCATATGTACCATCCTCATGATAATTGACAAGTGAATTATTTATTGTTGTGCTACCGCTTATATAACCGCTACGAACGGGTACGTTCAAAAATGAATTCAAATTCTTAAACGTTTCTATTAAAACACCATCTTTTACTTTTTTAAAAATAAGCATTTTGTCCGTTTTGTCGAAATAAATACGATAATTATCATCCATGATTTCATATGTACATTCAAGACCGGCGTAATTGCAATTCCCTTTGCCGTCGAAATAGAAGGTATTGCCGTTGTTTAAGTCATAATAGGTTTCCTCTTTTCCGTATTTATTGGTTGACGAACATGCTGAAAATCCAAGCGCACAGATAATGCAACTGATAAATAACAAAAGGAATAGCCATGTTTTTTTCATTGAATAACCTCCTTATAAATCTTGTAGCTAAAGCTGTTTTAATTACAATATCAAAAAAATGACAATTTTAATCTGCAAACAGTCGCTGTTTGTTTAACTATTATATCATAAACGATGCAATACAGGCAAGACACTTCACTTAGAAAGCGTATACCTTTTCTGTATTTTCCCTTTTATACTTTTTGTTTGCAATATTTGTCGTGTTATCGGGTTATAGGCATATAATCATATCTGCAATCCGGTCTATGCTGCGATTATCGGTTTGAATTTTAACCGTGTTAAGCTCATTAAATGAAGGCAATCTGTTAAGGCTTCGTTCGATGACTTCTTCGGAACGAATACCCATAGCAATGTCTTTTTTCAAGCGCGAAATAAGAGTGTTGGGAGAGCAAATCAGGGAAATTGTATGCACCTTGCAATCAGCCGTGTCTAAACGGGCAAGTATGGTATCGATTATAGACTGCTCGTGCATAACCCAGCAAAATACTATATTCTCATAGGCGGAGCAATGAATAAACTGATTGAGCAAGTAACAGATATTTTCTATTACCATCTTTTTCGTTTCTTCTGTTACCTGAAACGGATGAGCATCCCAACACCAATCCCCGTCAAGAAAAACGCAGTTATCCAACTTATTTTTCATATTCTGGCAGACGGCTGTTTTCCCCACTCCCATGGGACCGCCGATTATAAATAACTTTTTCA
Source organism: uncultured Clostridia bacterium (assembly GCA_949290575.1). Lineage (GTDB taxonomy): Bacteria > Bacillota > Clostridia > Christensenellales > Borkfalkiaceae > Coproplasma. The sequence continues at coordinate 48,255 of CASESJ010000004.1, read as the reverse complement.
TAATGTCGTTTTTTTAGCTGTTCAATCTCCTAAACCGAGCAGGTAGTCTGTGGTTACATCGAAAAATACGGCAATGCGTTCCAACGTCGCAAAATCGGGCTCTCTGAAACCCGTCTCCCAACTGCTTATGCTTCGCTGGCTGACGTTTAGCTCCTTTGCAAGTTCTGCCTGCGAAAGTTTCCTTTCAATTCTCAACTCTTTAAGTCTTTCTTTGAATATTATCATGCCTAAATATTACCACGAATTGAGCTAAAATTATTGACTTAGCTCGATTAGAGCTATATAATATATAAAAAACTGTCAGGAGTTGCTATGAAATCTGCAATTGAGCAAATGTGCTTCGGGCTGCGCGGAACTTATGAAAGCGTGCGCGCCTCTGAAAAATACAGTCAGTTGATGGACAAAGTATGCGAGTTTGACGACAAATTGACTGAAAAACTTAAAGATGACAAAGAAGCCGCAGAGCTGTACAGACAATTCAAAGATGCCATAGACGAGGCGTCCTGCGAGGAGTGTGAAACCTTCTATAAAGAGGGGTTCAGGTTCGGCGTATTGCTCGGCATTGACGTTTCCGAAGAAAAAAATTGAAAAATTTTTTATATATGACTATATTTGTCATGTTTACTATGTTATAATGCCGCCAAGAGGTAAAAGTCATGAAAGCAGTTATCTACGCCCGATATTCGAGCGACAATCAGCGCGAAGAATCTATCGAAGGTCAGCTCCGTGAATGTATGGAGTTTGCAAGTCGTGCCGAAATCGACGTTATAGGCAATTACATTGACCGCGCCCTTACCGCCAAGACGGACAACCGCCCCGAATTTCAGCGGATGATAAAGGACAGCTACAAGCACGCCTTCGACTGTATCATCGTCTGGAAGCTGGACAGGTTCTCCCGCAATCGCTATGACAGCGCGCATTATAAGGCACTATTGCGTAAAAACGGCGTGAAAGTTGTATCGGCTATGGAGAGCATTTCGGAAGGCTCCGAGGGAATACTGCTCGAAAGCGTTCTGGAAGGCATGGCTGAATACTATTCAGCCGAGCTCGCCGAAAAGGTTGTGCGCGGCATGAAGGAAAACACATTGAAAGGTTTGCATAACGGCGGTCAGGTTACATTCGGCTATAAAATCAATGAGGAGCGTCGCTTTGAGCGGGACGGAGTAAACGCTCCCATCGTCAACGAAATCTTCAATATGTATGCCGACGGAAAAACTGTAAAACAGATAGTTAATTATCTTGACAGCAAGCAAATACGCACCTCTCGCGGCGGCAAAATAAATATTAACGCGGTACAGCGCATATTATCAAATCGCAGATATATCGGCGAATACAAATTCCGTGATGTGGTTGTATCCGATTGTATTCCTCCGCTCGTTTCAAAAGAGCTGTTTGACAGAGTGCAGGAAAAGCTCATCAAGAATAAAAAAGCGCCTGCAACACGCAAGGCTGAGGACGAATATCTGCTGACTTTAAAGTTGTTCTGCGGCAAGTGCGGTGCGCACATGATAGGCGAAAGCGGCATGGGAACTTCAAGGGTTTACCGCTACTACAAATGCGCAAACACTAAAAGGGCGCATATCTGCGATAAAAAGCCCGTCCGCAAGGAATGGATAGAAGATTTAGCTGTCAAAAAGGCGACGGATATCCTGAACGACGAGAAGATGATAACCTATCTCACAGACAGGATTTACATCTTGCAGGGCGAGGAAAATCCGAGAATTCCCAACCTTAAAGCACAGCTTGAGGATACGCAAAAGCGCATAGCGAATATAATGGATGCCATTGAGCAGGGAATTATAACGGAGAATACCAAAAGCAGACTTACTCAGCTTGAAAGCAAGCAGAAAGAGCTTGAAATTGCCATTTTGCAGGAGAAAATAAAGAAGCCTTTCCTGACGAAAGAGCAGATACGGTTCGGCATAGAGAAATTCAGAAAGCTGGATATTTCCACGCAGGAAGGACGGCAGAGACTTATCGACGGATTTATCAACTCGATATATCTTTTCGATGACAAACTGACGATAACATTCAACTTCAAGGACGGAACGCAGACGGTAAGTCTTTCCGAGTTTGAAGCGGCAAAAAATTTGGATATTAAATGCTTAGGTGCACCAAAAAGCCCGATTTTTAAGCGAAAATGCCTGAAAATCGGGCTTTTTTTATGCCTTTTCAGCAGGGTGGTACACTTTTATTTTTCATTTTGTCGCATATTTTGTCGCACACATTAATATTTCAGCTTGCTTCCCTCGCGCAACAGGTATTCGTCAGAAAGGTCTGTGTAGGTATCTGCAAGCCCGCCGAGGGAATGCCCGACAAAGGTTTTTATTGCAACTTCGGCTATGCCGCACTCCTGGCAGCGCGTATAGAAAGTGGTGCGCAGGTCGTAGAGCTTGTGGTTCGGCAGAACTTCGTGCAGTTTTTCGGTCATGTACTTCAGGTCAGTAAACTTGAGCTCATCCACGCCGGAAAGATAGGGAGCGAGCATCGGCGTTATGGGAATTTTTTTAAAATGTTCCCTGCCGTCTTTTTGCTTGCTGTTTTTCGCCACAATGAAGTTGCCTTCGATACGCGCGGTGCGGTACTCGTTCGGTCGCAGCCCGGTGTAGAGAACGACGGCAAAAAGTAAGCCGTAGCGCGTTCCGCTCGTGTGGCTTAAAAGTGCGCGTTCTTCGTCTTTTGAGAGGGCTTTACCGTGGGTGCTGTAATGCTTTTCTTTAAAGACGAGGTCGAGAGGGTTGCGAACGATTATGCCGTGTTTGATTGCCGCAACAAAAATTTTATTCAGAGCTGAGTAAATTTCGCTAGCGGTCTTTGTCTGTCCTATAGCTGTGAATTTATCGAGCAAGGTCTGGCAGTCGAGCGGGGTTATCTTCCGCAGCGGCTTTTTCGCAAAGTACGGTTTTATGTGATTGTTAAAACGATACATATCGTTTTTGTAGGTTGTTTCCGTAACTTTGCGCTTCCAGAAGTTCTCGATATAAAACAGCGCGAAGGCGGTAAAGGTGGAAGGTGCAGAAGAACGCACTTTCGGTCCTTCCTTATCGGCAGTTTTCAGCTTTGCAATAAACTTGCCCTTAGCGATGTCAAGATTGTTTGCGCATGCGTAAACGTCATAGCCGTCTTTTCGGTAGCGTATCTCGTAGTTGTAACTATGCTTTCCGCATTTTCTGCGATACACGCGCGCGGCGCAGCCGTCAATACGAAAAGTCTGCCTGAATTTTTTAGGCATATCTGAAATCTCCTTTTCTGTAAATTTCAAAAAGCCTGTAAAGTTGTTGTCTGGGGTTTGTGCCGGCAAATTATCTTCGTCTGCCGGGTAAATTTGGTCTTCGCAATTCCTCCTTGGATGTTCGTATTTAAAGAGCATATCGTCATTTCCGATATGCTCATTTTTTTGCGCGTCAGATAGGTTAAAGTCTTTCATCGGGAAGGGTAACACCTTATCAGGCGCATTTTTTTAGTTCAGAATACGCGGGCGGGGGTGCGCTCGCCGTTGTTAAGATAAGTTCAAAAAAGCAAACCCAAGGCAATAGCTATTTAAAAAAGCCAGTTTTACAGCCCAAACATCATAAATCACTTACAAAACCTTCAGTTATCGAGAATAAGGTGCGAATTGGCATTAAAGAGAGCGACAAATATAGACCGATATATAGAAACGATTTAAAGCCTACGGCGGATAAACTCAATTTCTGGGAAAGATTGCTGATATTGTTTGGAATTAGAGGCAAGACAAAGCAGCGAAAAAGGCGCAGAAGTCTTTAATGAAAAAATGGCATAACCATTTCAAAAAATAAAAGCCGCGCCCCCTTACGGTTGACGCGGATTGATACGTTCTAGAAACGTATCTGCCTTATTGGCAATATTATTATATACCAACATGCTAAAAAAATCAACCTCTATATAGAAAATTGAGGCAAAAAAAATATACGGACCGAAGTCCGTATAAACCTAAAACATAGCATTCCAGCTATGCAACGCCTGAAAGGCGAAGCCCTTATTTACTAAGGTAATTATATTATATGCAAAAGCTTACAAAAAGTCAACCTCAAGGAGGAAAATATGTTTAATAAAAAGAAGAGTGCAAAAAGTGCGCTTGCAAGCAGCTCATCTAAAATAAATAAGTCAGAAACAGCGAGTAAAAAAGCTGTAAAGAGTAATCGTCCCCGATATCGTTATATTGCTATGGTAAGAACAAATAATGGGAAATGGATGCATGATTGGAGTGAAGGTAAGGATGGACATTCTTTGTCTAGTTCGGGACGTTGGACTGATGCGAAGTTGCGTTCTTCTAAAAAAGAAGCGGTTAAAGTTGCTGAGCAACTTGCTTCTGGCTTTTCTAAATCTGAAAATGCAAAAGCGTGGATTAGAAGCGTAAAATTATAAATTATATCTATCAAAAACCGCGAAAAAAGGCAAAAAAAAGGAAGCGCGCCATGCGGATTAAGCCCCGCCAGGCAAAAGTTGCAACGCTTCCAAATGCAACATTTCTGTTGCAAAAACATTATATGCAACTTTGATAAAAAAGTCAACCTCAAGGAGGAAAATATGTTTGGTAAAAAGAAGAGTGCAAAAAACACGCGTATGAAAGGTTCAGAGCAAAAAGGGAAAAATATTTCGATAAAAAGTAAAAAATCTGCACCGTTTGTACGTTATAACACGATATGGAAAAGTGTGGGTGGTGGATTTTCAAACCCTGGAGAATCAAAAATTTGTCGTGTTGGAAAGTATAAAGTCCTTGTTTCAAGGGCTGACCGACTCAATAAATATGGAAATCCGATACATACAGCCACTTTAATAAATAGCGATGGCAGCGTTGGTGCTTCATATATAAGTGATGGTGCGGCGTTGGTTGTATCGCGTGCGCATGAGCGCAACGGTATAGGAACAAAAAGGAGCGCAGGAAATGGTCAGAAAAAAAGAGGCAAAAAGTAGGACGCGCAGGCAAGACATGAAAGCGCGATAAAACGTCTTAATATAGTGCGGCGGCATCTTTTTTCTGCGGAAACGGATGGAAAGCGTCTCAAAAGACATAATGGTGTTGAGCGTAATATATTTTCTGATATAATTATAATGTAATGGCAAAAAATATTCGGCAGAAGTAGGTTCTGCCGAATTTAAGGTTTATTCTTCGTTGAGTGCGGGTATTATCTTCAGAAGTCTGACTTCGTGTGGCGCGAGCGCGACGCGTATGGGCTCGTCGCCGCTCATTCTGAAACTTTCCACCTTCGGGACGGTGTAATTTTTAAGGAACTGTTCGTCGTCGGGCGAAAGGGGTTCGCATGCGCCGCTTTCCACAAAGTTGTCGAACGCAGAGCCGCTGTCACGTCCGAGAATGTGCTGCCAGACGCGGAAATTTCCCTCAGCGTCTGCGAGGTTGATTTCAAACGTCAGCGTCTTTTTGTCGGGGAAGACGGAATATCTGTCTGTATATGTCGTGTTTATGCCCACGTCTTCGGAATAAGCTTTGGAGTAATGGCAATAGTTGTAAAGCAGTATGCGATACTCGTTTGCCTTTCTGGTGGCAAAATATCCATCGCCTTTGCAAAGGAGGGTGTCGCCGAGTTCAGCCAGCAATTTGTATGCAAAATATGCCGGTTTCTTTATGCCGTCAACCGTGAACATGCCCAGCCCGCCGTGGAAAATGCTCTTGTTCAGTCGGCTCTCGTGGTGCATGTCGGAAAGCAGCCAGTAGCAAATACCGTCCGTCTTGTCGTAAGTTTCAAGCAGGTTCCTGACGATATATGCCGACTTGAAACAGGTATCGGACAGCATATCTCTGTGAGATGTGGTGGAGTTCCATTCCGTTATGAAAAGCGGAATATCCGTCCCCGTCTGCGCAAGTTTGCTCTTGAGATTTTCTATATATTCGTTGAATGTTCCCGGGCGGGGGGAGAGCGGGGTGAAACGCTTTATGCCGTTTTCGTCGAGGTAGGGCGTGCTCATGTCTATGTCGTAGTAGTGCACGTCGAGGAAATCGGGCGCGCAGCCGTCCCTCTTTGCGCGCGAGATGAAACGGAACAGAAAATCGTCCGATTTGCCGAAGGCGGCAAAGTGAGAAGGTCCGCCCACGCGGAACTTCTCGTTGACGCTCTTGATTGCGCGATACGAGCTGTCGTACAGGCTGTAATATTCTTCCTCTTTCAGTCCGAAGAGCTGTTCCGACGTGGCGGGCTCGTTCCACACGGCAAACGGCCACGAGAGCACTTCCTGTTCGCCGTACCTGTCCGTGAGGTGACGGCAGAACCGCACGAGCAGTTCCTGCCATTTTGCCATGTCTTTGGGCATGGAAGTTATTATCTTCTGGTAGAACGTCGTCTTGTTCTTGTCCCTTGCCAGCGCGCTCGGCATGAATGACAGCTGAACGTAGGGTTTCAGTCCTATCGAGAGCAGAAAATCATACGCCTTGTCCACGAGCGAAAAGTTGTATGACGGCACGCCGTTCGTCTCGTCGTAGACCATCATGTCGTCGTCAAATACCGAGTGCGTCTTGATATAACTGAAGCGGATATCTCTCTGCGCCTCTTTGAGTTCGCGGCGTATTTCCTCGTTCAGCAGCTCGCTCGTTCTGCTCACGCCTATGAATGCGCGGGCGGTATGTTTAAGGCGGATATCTCCGCTCTTCGGAACGCTAATCGTTTTAGCCTCTGTAAGCTCGGCTTTAAATGCCTCTGCAGGCTGGTGAACGTCCGAATACTTTTTAATGAAGTCCGACACCTGACTGTACAGTATGGGGGAATTTATGCTGTAATAACCTATGCTCTTTTCCTTGTCGTCGAGGCGGTGCATTATGTTGCGCGACTTGTTGTCCTTGCGCCAATGCCCCGGCGTGCCGCCGTATTTTTCCTTGAAGGCGGCAATGAAGGAATGCACGTTGGGAAATCCACATTCCCAGCTTATTTCGTCTATCGACATGGCTGTGCCGATGAGCAGGTTTGCGGCGTGGTGCAGTCGTATGCTCTTTATATACTCGCTTATGGTGATGTTCATTGCATTTTTGAACATTTTCGAGAGGTATGGCACAGTCACGTAACATACCGAAGCAAGTTTTTCGAGGGACAGGTTTTCTTTATAATTGGTATTTATATATCCGAGAAGGCTGGTCAGCCTGGTGAACATTTCGTGCTGGTCTGACGGGGCGGAGTTTCCCTGCTTTGAGAAGTTGTAATACAGCTCGTACATCAGTTTGTAGCACAGCGAAGTGTTCATGAGCGAGATGTGCGCGCCGCCCTCGATGTTCAGCCGCAAGAGGTTGGCAAGACAGCTCTTGATATTGGTGAACTTTTCCCTGTTCTCGTCCGATTGCGAGGAGCTCACGCAGTCGAAGAGGCAGTATTTCAGCTTTTCGGGAATGTTCATCAGCCTTTCAGGTTTAATCTGGGTGGCAATCATCGTGGCGTTTTCGGAGTACAGCGAGTGCGGCATGTTCGAGTTTACGAGTAGCATATCGTCGTCGGACAGGCGGAATACGTCCTTTCCGACGGTGATTTCCACATCGCCGCTGACGATGTACAAAAGCTCCAGCGACTGGTGCCAGTGCATGCTCACGTCGCCTATTCTGTGAATGAATATCTTTATGGGAAGACTGTCGGGAAATTCTATGATTTCGTGTCTGTATTCCATAAACGCCTCCGCGGGGGTAAAATTAAATTTTTGACATTCTTCTGATATAAAATACTACAAAGACATATGTATGTCAATATTTTTTTATGAAAAATAGTGCGTAAGTTGCAAAATACGTTAAATCTTAACAAAAAATCGGATAAGATAGTATATTGCGCATTATAAATAGTTGTATTAAAATAGCAGGGAAGTTACGGGGAGTGATAAATTTATGGGAGAAATTTTTCTTCAGACAAAGGGAATTACAAAAAAATTCGGCGACGTTGTTGCAGTGAACAACGTCGATTTTACCGTGCGCCTGGGTGAAATTCAGGGGCTCATCGGCGAAAACGGTTCGGGCAAATCGACAATCTCGTCAATGATATGCGGCATACACAGCATAACCTCGGGCGAGATAATACTTAAGGGCGAACCGTACAAGCCCTCCGACCCCGGCGCGGCGAGAAAGCACGGCATAGGCATGATAGTGCAGGAGGCGGGCACGGTAGACTATCTGACGATTGCGGAAAATATCTTCCTCGGCGAAGAGAAACGTTTTTCCAAATTCGGTCTGCTCAACAAGGCGGCGATGGAAGCGGAAGCCGAAAAGGCAATCAGAGAGATAGGGCTTGAGCTCGACGTGTCGCGTCCCGCAGCGGCGTACAATTTCGAGACGAGAAAGCTTGTGGAAATAGCCAAAGCTCTCTACTACAAGCCCGAGCTTTTCATAGTCGACGAAACGACTACCGCGCTCTCGCAGGACGGACGCGAAAAGATACACGCAATAATGAAAAAGCTTGCCGCGGAGGGCAAGGCGGTGCTGTTCATATCGCACGATTTGCCGGAGCTTATGGAAATCTGCGACTGCCTCACGGTCCTTCGCGACGGCAATCTGATTGCCACGATAGAGAAATCCGAGTTCAGCGAAGATTTCATAAAGCAGAAGATGGTCGGCAGAAAGATAGAGGGCAACTATTACAGGGCAGACTTCGACCCCTCGCACGGCGAACAGGTGGCGATAAGGGTAGACGGCGTGAATGCGGGCATCTTAAAGGATATAGACCTCGAAGTGCACAGCGGAGAGATAGTCGGCATAGGCGGTCTTTCGGGCAGCGGCATTCACGAACTCGGCAGATTGCTCTTCGGAATGGAAAAGATAACCTCGGGCAGCGTCACGGCTTATTCGCCCAGACAGCTGACGAGAAAGGAAAAAACCGCGGTCTACGGCGCAAGACTTAAAAATCTCGTGCTTATGACGGGCGACAAGATAAAGAAACTTTTTAAAAAGACGACGGAAAACGGCGAGACGGTGCAGACAAAACTCAATGTGACCGAACTTGCGGAATATAAGATACGCAGCATACGCGACGCGCTCGCGGCGAGCATAGGCTACATATCCAAGGACAGGGATAAGGAGACGCTCATACTTCAGGGCAGCATACGCGACAACCTCTGTCTCTCGGCGATAAGACAGCTCGAAATCTTCGGCGTTGTGCCCTCGTCGAGCGAAAGACAGTTTTCCAAGGACAGGGTGGAGGAATTCAGAATTAAGTGCTCGTCTATAAATCAGGACGTGCGCGAACTGTCGGGCGGCAACAAGCAGAAGGTTTCGTTTGCGAAGTGGATAGGCAACAAATCTCACATACTTGTGTTTGACTCGCCCACCCGCGGCGTAGACGTGGGCGTAAAGACGACTATGTATCAGCTGTTGTACGAGCTCAAGAAAAAGGGCTACGCGATAGTTATCATTTCAGAGGAACTTGCCGAACTCATAGGCATGAGCGACAGAATTCTCATAATGAAGGACGGCAGCATAACCAAAGAGTTCACTCGCAGCAGCGAACTGCGCGACAGCGACATAATAGACTACATGATTTAAGGGCGGGAAAAATGGAAAGCATTAAAAAGGAAAACAAAGCCGTACTTTCAAAGGCGGGAGCCTTTGTCAAGAGCAATAAAAATACATTAATCCGCTACGGTCTTCTCGTGCTGGTAATAGTGGTGTTCTCCATAGCTACGCGCGGAAGATTGTTCAAGCCTTACAGCGTAAACTCGATTATAAGTCAGCTGACGCCCCTTATGATTATGTGCGTGGGAATGCTGTTCGTATTCTCTCACGGCAACATAGACGTCGCCGAAGGCGCGGTAATCGCCATGTGTTCGCTGGTATCCATCGAGGTCATAAACGCCATGGGCGGAACGGCGGGCGGAATAGTTGTGGCTGTGCTCATAAACATTCTCATCTGCGAAGTTCTTTACGTCGGCAGCATTCTGATTTCCATAAAGTTCAGAATTTTAAGCACGATAGCCTCGCTCGCGATAATGTTCACCGCGAGGGGACTTGTGACCTACTTCGTCTCTCAGACGCTGGGCAGCTACAAGCTTGAAAACAGCTCCGCGCTCAAGCTCTTCAGCCAGACGTGGTTCATGCTGCTCGTAATGGTACTCATCGCAGTTGCGGGCTGGTTCATATTCACATATACCCGCGTGGGCAAATATTCCAAGGCGATAGGCGACAACCCCCTGTCTGCTCAGCAGTCGGGCGCAAACGTAAACGTCATCAAGTACATCTGCTATGCTTTCGCAGGTTTCGGAGTTGCCATATCTTCCATGTTCTATCTTGCGCGCACGGGTTCTGTTACGCAGAACTTCGGTTCCGGCAGAGAAATGGACGTGATGATTGCCCTCATTCTGGGCGGCATGCTCCTTTCGGGCGGCAGCAAGACCCGCATGAGCGCGGCGATTGTCGGTTCTGTTACCTATGTCCTTCTCACAAACGGACTTTCACAGCTGGGCATATCGGATATGTACGTGTCGCTCATCAAGGGTCTGGTATTCCTTCTCATGGTGGGCTTCACTCTCAGGAGGCAGGGCACTGTAAAGGCTCTTCCCAGATAAATCAGAAATTTTTTTAAGGAGTTATATATATGAAAAAATTCTTATCAAGGTTATGCGCTCTGGCAATAGCGGGCGCGGCTGTAGCGGGTACTTTTTCAATGGCAGGCTGTGGCGACGAAGCACAGTATAAAATAGGTATTCTGCTCTATAACTTCACCGACATTCAGGGTCAGCAGATTGAGTCCTATGCAAGCTACCTCGAAGACAACTTCGACGTTTCCTTCACATACGTAGCTGTCGGACAGGACGACGATTCGCACATTCAGGGTCTCGAATCCTGCATAAACCAGGGCTGCAACGCAGTATTCAGCGGCTACAACACGGCTATCGACAGGTGCGTAGAAATGTGCGAGAGCGCAGGCGTCTACTACGGACTGCTGCTTGCGGACACGGCAACCTCCAGCATATCGGAAGATGCTCTCGAAAGCAAGTACTTCCTCGGCGGCGTAAAGCAGTTCTCGGGCGACCCTTCGATTGCCGGCGCGCAGTTTGCAGAAGTGCTCAACGAGACAGAATATACAAAAATCGCAGGCATTTCGTTCCCTCCTTTCGCATTCATAGACGGCAACACGGTCTGGAATTCGATGGTTGACGGACTTGACGAGACAAAGGTCATCTGCGACGCGAACCAGGAAGAAATGCTCATTCCTTTCGGCTATAAGGGCGACTATTATTACTTCATGTTCACGTCGGACGCATGCAGTGCAACGGTGGTTCAGATGTTCTCCGAATATCCCGACATAGAAGTGGTAGTGGGAATGGGCTCCGGCATGGACTACGTTCTTCCCGCTCTCCGCAGCAACGGACATCGCGACGTTAAGATGATTTCCCTCGGCTATACCGACGACGTAGAGGGCTACCTCGCAGACGGCACTCTGCTTGCGGCAGGCAACAACAACCACGTAGAATGCATGGCGAGCCTGTTTGCCAGAGCTTATGACGCAATGGCTTCGGACGGCACCGCATGGTATTCCGACAGAGTTAAGATAGACGACGCGAACTACCTCTACGGCGGTTCGGACGGCGCGGCAGACTACGTTATTATGACGAGCACGCAGGACGTAAAAGATTACAAGGCTTATGTAATCGGCGATAAAGCAAACGGTCCCATCACGGCAGATGAACTCAAGCAGTGCATGCTCTCCTTCAATGAGGACGCAACGTGGGCAGACCTCACCGAGCTTACCACCCGTTCGCTCAGCGAAATAACAACTCTCCGCTCAAAATAATCAATAGACAGAAGGTTACGGCGCAGCCGCGCTGCGCCGTAACAAATAAAACAGTCATTACATGTCCGCGCAGGCGGGACGAAAGCTTTTCAAGGGGCTGAATAATGAAAATCAATTCGCGCAAGGTCGCCAAGACGGCGATAAACTACCTCAAAACTTTAATATTCCCCGTGGCAATGTGGTTGCTCTTTTTGATAATTTCCGCTGCGGGCGGGAATGCGGCGGCGTTTACGTCATCGAGCGGTTTCGAATATATCTTCCGCCAGAGCGTCATGCCCACAATAGTCGCAATGGCAATCGCTCTGCCACTCTCGGGCGGACGTTGGGACTTCGCTACCGGCACGATAGTCGTACTCGGCGGCATAATCGGCGGCAATATCGGTCTGTCGTTTTCCACAAACCCCGTTGTCATTCTGCTCTGCTGCATGGCTTCGGCTATCGTCCTCGCCATGATAGAGGCTGTGGCTTATATCTTTTTGCGCGTTCCCAATATGATTGTGTCGCTCGGCATAGTCATGATATATGAATCGTTTACCTCGATTTTATTTGACGGTCTCGGCGTACAGCTCAACCGCTACGACAGCATCATAGCCGTCACTCAGGCTCCCTGGTGCTATATAATACTCGCGGTAATTCTCATTCTTATGTACATTCTGCTCGAACGCACCAAGTTCGGCGCGGACTGTAAATCTCTCGGCAAGAATTCAATGCTCGCCATCAACTCGGGCGTCAAGGAAAAGAAGAATATCTTCCTTACATACATCGTTGTGGGCGCGCTGCTCGGCGTTGCGGCTATTTTCAACGCATGCCAGGCTAACGTAACGCCCGTCTCCAACCTCGGTTCGGCTTCGATAATGTATTCCTCGATGGGCGCAGTGCTCGTCGGTCTCTTCCTTGCCGACTTCACCTGTATGTCATGGGGCGTATGGATAGGCGCGCTCGGTATGCAGACTATGACTTACGGCATGGTTTGCTCGGGCATAGATTCCTCGCTTCAGACTGTCGTTACAGGCATTGTAATTGTGCTGATTATGGCATATACGGCTAATCAGGCATATATGTCGCGCGCGTTCAGAAATCTTTTCTCGCGCATTCAGATGAAAAAAGCAAATTAAATTCTAATATCCTTTGCCGTACACGGTAAATTTTATATAATATATTTGAAGGTTACGATATGCAGACAACCAAATTCAGGGGCAATCCCTTTTATCTCGGCGACGAGGACATAGCCTGGGTGGAAAATACTCTGGCTTCCATGACGGAAGACCAGAAGATAGGACAGCTGTTCTTCCTCATAACATACGGCAAAGACGCCGCTCAGACAGAGAATATTGTCAATAAGGTGCGCGCCGGCGGCGTGATGTGCCGCTGTATGCCGATAGATGAACTGACGGACGTTCTGGGCGAGATGCAGAAGAAGAGTGCAATTCCTCTGCTCGTCGCAGCCAATCTCGAGGCGGGCGGCAACGGAATTGTCGCTCAGGGCACTCTGGTGGGTTCGCAGATGTCGGTAGCGGCTACGGGCGACCCCGAAAACGCTGCGCGCCTCGGCGAAGTGTGCGCGGAGGAGGGCAGAGCGGTCGGCGCAAACTATGCCTTCGCTCCCGTCTGCGACATAGATTATAACTTCCGTAACCCTATAACCAATACGCGCACATACGGAGCGGATCCCGCGGTTGTGGCGGAGTGCGCGTCGCGATATGTCAGGGAATGTCAGAGCCGCGGACTTGCCGTCTCTGTCAAACACTTCCCCGGCGACGGACGCGACGAGCGCGACCAGCACCTCTGCACGACGGTCAATGACCTCTCCTGCGAGGAGTGGGACAAGACATATGGCGCGATATACAGCCGTCTCATCAAAGAGGGCGCAAAGACGTTTATGGTCGGGCACATAATGCAGCCCGCATATTCAAAGGCTCTGAACCCCGCGCTGAAGGACAGCGAAATTATGCCCGCGTCGCTCTCGAAGGAGCTGCTCTGCGGACTGCTGAGGGGCAAGCTGGGCTTTGAAGGGCTCATCATAACCGACGCGACGACGATGGCGGGCTTCGATGCGGCAATGCCCCGCAACAAGGCCGTTCCCGCCGCCGTCGCGGCAGGTTGCGATATGTTCCTGTTCACAAAAAATCTCGACGAGGACTACGCCTTTATGAAGGAGGGCGTAAAGAACGGCACTGTAACAAGAGAGCGTCTCGACGAGGCGGTTGCGCGCATACTCGCGCTCAAAGCTTCGCTCGGGCTGCACAGAAAGGATAATCGTCCTTCGCTTGAAAATGCACTTAAGGTGGTGGGCTGCGAAAAGTTTTCTGGCTACGCCGCAAAGGTCGCAGACGAGAGCATAACCCTCGTAAAAGAGGAGGAGGGAGTTCTTCCCCTCACGCCTGAAAAGTACAAAAGGGTACTCGTCTATGACATCGAAAGCGGCGAAAACCCCTTGGGATATGCCCGTGCTTCGGGTATATTCGAAAAGGTCAGACCTCTGCTCGAAAAGGAGGGCTTTGCCGTCACGCGCTTCGTTCCCCGTCCCGGTAACGAGGGCAAGACTATGGCGTTCAGGGACATAGCGGACAATTATGACCTGATATTGTATTTCTGCAACCTCGCAACAAAATCAAATCAGACGACGGTGCGCATAGAATGGCTCAATCCCATGGGCTCAAATGTGCCCCGCTACGTCACCAGCGTACCCACGGTTTTCATCTCGACGGAAAATCCCTATCATCTGCTCGACGTGCCGATGGTGCGCACATATATCAATACATACGGGCTCAACGATGCGACCTTGCCCTGCCTTATCGACAAGCTCGCGGGCAGGAGCAAATTTGTGGGGAAATCTCCCGTAGACCCCTTCTGCGGCAAGTGGGACGCCCGCAGATAACAAACTCTGACAGATTAATTTCATCGAGGCACAGCTTTTATGAGAATAGATTGCAACTATACATCGCAATGTCTCGGCAGGATGGTAAGCGTTACGTTTATCATACCGTCGCCGACGTTTCCCGACGCGATAGGCGTCACGAACGAGAAATACTCGCTCACGCCCCGCGCAAAATATCCCGTGCTCTATCTGCTGCACGGAGTGGGCAACAACAAGGACAACTGGTTGTTGTACACCCGCGCAGAACTGTATGCCGAGGAAAACAACATAGCCGTGTGCTGCGTTTCGGCGGAGAATAAATTTTATACCGACAGACAGGGCGAAAAGTGGGAGGAGTTTTTGCTGAACGAACTTCCCGAGCTCGCCTGCGGTTACTTCCCCATTTCTCCGAGAAGGGAGGATACTTACGTTGCAGGGCTCTCCATGGGCGGCTACGGCGCAGCGTTGCTCGCGCTTACCGCTCCGCAGAAATATGCCGCGTGCGGTTGCTTTTCGGGAGCGATAGAAAAGGTCGATCTGGCTCAGTGCATACGCCCTGCGGAAAATTACGAAATTTACACTCTGCTTGACAGGCGTCTTTCAGAGGGCAGTACGCTTCCCGCGCTCTATGTCGCCTGCGGCGAGGACGATATGATTTACGACAACAGTCTGCGCCTGCACGAAACGCTTGAAGCCAAGGGCGTAAAGCACTATTGGGAGAGCGTAAAGGGCTACAGACACGAGTGGAGGTTCTGGGATATGCAGCTCGAAAAATTTATAAAGTGGCTGCCCAGAACGGATGAATATAAAGGAAAGACGCGCAATGTTTGATAAAAGTAAGATAAAAGGCGTGATTTTTGACCTCGACGGCGTAATCTGCAGCACGGACGAGCTGCATTATCAGGCGTGGAAGGCTCTCGCGGACGAGATAGGCGTGTATTTCGACAGACAAATAAACGGCAGACTGCGCGGCGTCTCGCGCATGGCGAGCCTGGAGATAATTTTAGAAAAGAGCGACAAGACCTACTCCGAAGAGGAAAAACTGGCTCTTGCCGAAAAGAAGAACGACGTCTACCGCAAGCTGCTCGGCAAAATGGGACCCGAGGACGTGTCGGACGAGGTGCGTTCAACGCTCGTCGCCCTCCGCGAAAGGGGATACAGGCTATCCATAGGCTCTTCGAGCAAGAATACGCCCCTCATTCTCGAGCGCACAGACGCGCGCAGATACTTCGACGCCGTTTCGGACGGCAACAACATAACCCGCTCGAAACCCGACCCCGAAGTCTTTCTCAAAGCTGCACAGTTTTTAAATCTTGACCCGTGCGAATGTGTTGTGGTGGAAGACGCAACCGCCGGCATAGACGCGGGCGTCGCGGGCGGATTTTTTACGGCGGCGATAGGCGCTGCCTGCGGATACGAACGCGCAGATTTTAACCTCGATACGTTTTCAGACCTCCTCGGCATTCTGTAATTTTCCGCTTTAAATGACGGCGGAGACAGAGTGAGAGAGTTCTCCTTAAATTTTTGTTTTATTTCGGGGGCGCGCCGACTGTATACAGTCGGCGCGCCCTCTTTTATGTGCAAATATAGCCTTGAGCTGATGCGTTATAGGGGTTAAAATTCTAACATTTTAAGCTTGGCATTTTCTGTTTGGGGAAAATTGTACAAGAATTTTTATTCGCTTGACATATCGGTGTTGCTTTGATAGTATGTGTAATGTTACAAATTAGCCTGAGTTAACTTTTATAGGTTGAGCGGAGATGAATAAAAATTGAGTACTTTTGCATTGATTGTCGTTATAACTGCTATAGCGGGCGTGGGCGGCACGGGACTGGGCGGACTTATCGGTGCGCTCTGCAACAGAAATTCGGAAAAAGTCGTCAGCCTGCTTTTAAGTTTTGCGGGCGGCGTAATGCTGGGAGTTGTCTGTCTTGACCTGCTTCTGGACGCCCTCACGCAGAACGGCGGGGCGGTATGGAACACTTTTATGGTCATAGGAATGGTGCTTGTCGGCTACGGCGTGGTCTATCTTCTGAACTACTGGATAGACAGAGCTACCAACAACGAAGTGCCGCATATAGACAAGGACCACCCCAAGACGGCGGACCAGCTGTCCGAACTTATACACAGCGACCACTACGAAGTGCACAAAAAGAGCAACAGCCGCGGCAGTCTGTTTATAGGCGGAATAGTAATGGCGTGCGCCATTGCGCTGCACAACCTGCCCGAAGGCATGGTGATAGGCGCGTCGTATGCGCAGGAGCCCGAAACGGGTCTCGCGCTGACGGGCGGACTTGCTCTGGCGATAGTCATAGGACTGCACAACATTCCCGAGGGAATGAGCGTATCCGTGCCCCTCATAGCGGGCGGAATGAGCAGGACGAGGGCGACGATTTTGACCGCGCTGACGGGCGCGCCCACGATTATCGGCGCAATGATAGGTTACGCTCTGGGCACGATAGGTCCTGTCAGCCTCAGTCTTTCGCTGAGTTTTGCCAGCGGCGCGATGCTGTACGTCGTATTCGGCGAACTGTTGCCCGAAAGCATACTCATCTGGCGTTCAAAAGCTCCCGCGTTCGCCATGCTCGTGGGCTTGCTTGTCGGTATAGTTATAATCTTTATCTGATAAACTTTCTCTCTCCTTATATTGAAACAATAAAATTTTTTCAGCCGCCGCACGGCTATCCGTGCGGCGGCTTTTTTTCATTGGTGCGGGAATATGTGCCGTCCAACCGACTTTTTTTGCTTAAAATACAGTGCATTTTCCGTGCCCTAAGTTGCGGTTATTGCCGCCTGAAAAATTTTTGAATTCAGACAAAAATTCTGCCCCCTACGGGTGCGCGAGAAAATATTTTTTCATTCGATAAAATTTTATCAAAAAATCTCTTATCAGTACTTGACAAAAGGAAAATGAGGTATTAGAATATAGTAAAAATCAACGAAAATAGTTTTTAAATACGGATATTGTCATTTAATGCGCGCTGTCTGTGCAAACAAAAAATTCAGTCGTACGGGTTTTAATAACAATATAGTAAGCTCCCGAGGAGTAAAGAAACGATAATCCCTTGCACCTGAATTTCTGCAAGGGATATTTTTTCCCTTTTAGGAATTGCGGCGGCGGAAGAAGAGTAGAATATGCAGTACGGCACTTTTGCCGCGGCCTCGCGGCGAGCATTTACTGACAGTATTCGGCGGTGTGTCGCGGTTGCGGAAGGATGAGCTATGGCAAAGAGCGGAAGAAGTTGGGTTATGATAGTTATTGCGTGTGTAATCGCAGTTATCTTTCTGCCCATACTTGCAATCAACTTAACTCTGATAATAAAGGGCAACACGAATAAAGACGTTCCGCCGAGCATATTCGGCGTCGCGCCGCTTGCGGTTACGACGGGTTCTATGGACGGCGGAAGGGAGGACGGCTTCGGCGAGGGCGCGCTGATTTTTGTAAAAATTCTGTCCGACGAGCAGAAAAACGAGCTCGAGGTCGGCGATATCGTTACATTCAGGGTGGCGGAAGAAAACATATTCGTCACGCACAGAATAGTTTCCATTAATTATGGCGAAGACGACGGTATCGTATCGGTGGTGACGCGCGGCGACGCGAACAACGCGGACGACGGCGCGACGGCTGTATCCGAAGTAATCGGCATATGCACGGGCAGCGCGGCGGGGCTGGGCGGCTTCGCGCTGTTTATGCAGACGCCCGCGGGCATAACCATTTTTGTGGGAATTCCCGTTATCGCTTTCATTGCTTTGGACGCGGTTAGAATATACATTTACAACAGAAAGTCGGACCAAAGCAAGGAAATGCGCGATAAGGACGAGGAAATAGCCCGTCTGAAAGCCATAATCGACGGTCAGACGGAA
The DNA here is from genome assembly GCA_949290575.1 of uncultured Clostridia bacterium. Lineage (GTDB taxonomy): Bacteria > Bacillota > Clostridia > Christensenellales > Borkfalkiaceae > Coproplasma. Next base: position 29,805 of record CASESJ010000004.1, on the reverse strand, counting down.
CAGAGCGGGGAAAATTCGGCTCAATGCGCCAGGGTCGGCGAAGATTTGCCCGAACAGTCCGTTCAGAGCGACGGCGTTTCATCCCAAAAAATGCCGCCGGATGGTAATACGAATTCTGCCGACGATTAAGTCGGTCAAAATAAAATTTCCAAGGAGATTTATATTATGGAAAAGAAAAGAAGATTGTTCTCAGGTCTGATAGCCGCTCTCGTGGTTATCACATTGGTAAGCTGCTGCTTCGTAGGCGTGACTTTTGCGCGCTATACAAGCTCTTACAATGGTTCGGCTACCGTCGGCGTTGCAAAGTGGGACGTTGAATTTAAGAATAATGAGGACGCCGCTTTTACGGAAGGAACAACTATAACCGTTTCCAATCTTTCACCTTTAAAGTCAGATTATAATGGCGGTGGCAGTTATGTAGCTGATAGCGCAAGAAAACTTTCTACAGATTACATTCTTGTTGCAAAAATTACAAACAGTAGCGAAGTAAATGCGTTAGTCACATTGACTTCAGCAGCAGATACAAACTTCTTCTACAATGAAAGTAATAAAGCTATATTTGCGGCGGATGGCAATGTGGATACAGCTAATAATATAGGTGTTCCTACAAGTTATACAAAAGCCAATCTTGCAGATATTTTCAAAATAGAGTTGTTTACCACTAAAACTGAAGGACTGTCGCAAACAGCGTACACCAATGCTGTATCGCTTGCGAAAAACGAAACTATTTATGTCTATGCAAAGGTGACCTGGACTTCGGATACAGATGCTACATATTTTGGCACAAAAGCTGACCAGAGAGATACCTGGATAGGCGAGAATATTGCTCATATCAAGTACGATCTCACTTTGACAGCAGTTCAGGATAGCGAATTAAACTCCTGATTAATAGTTTTATTACGACAAGCAAATTTAGCGGGGAGCATTCTTTGAGATGCGCCATAACATAATTTCCGTAAATAACTCCGCCCCGCAAATCTGACGGGGCAGAGTTTTCTCTCGGCGCAGACAGGCTCAAAAATGCCGCAAATTGGTACAAAAAACAACAAAAATGCCTGATAAAAGGCAGTTCTTAAATTCAAAAAAACGCTCTTTCACGAGGGGGTTTCATGCGGACTGACAAAAACGATAAAAATTTAATAGACCCGACCGCGGCGGACGAAACGCCTGCGGATATGCCTGTTGTCAGCGCAAAAGATGACCGCGCGAAAGATAAGGGCGGTAAAAAGATTGCAAAAGACAAAAAACAATCTGTCGCCGCGCAAACGGGTGCGGTCGGCACTGAAAATGCAGGCGATAATTTAAGTTCAGACGGCAGAAAGAGGAGCGGGCGCATCCCTGTCGTTGCCGCGGTATACGACGGCGAGGGCAGAAAGATAGGCAAGGTGCGCTCGGGCGTCTGGTATGACGGCGAGGGCAGAAAGATAGGCGACTTTGCAGAGCGCGAAGGTGAAATCTGTCTGAGCGAAGAGGGAAAGAAGGTCGCTGTGCTCGACAGGCACGACAACCTCGTCGACGAGCGGGGCGGATACATAGCAACGCTCAGGCGTTTTCCCGTATTGCTCTGCGCCGTTGCGCTGTTCGGCATTCTGGCATTGACGGCGTTTTTCGTCTGCCTCGGGGCATATTTTATGAAGAGTTCCGATTTCCGAGACTACGCGCCCGTCATGTTCGTGGCGGACGGTTCGGGTGAAAATTTTGACAAAAATCAGAACCTGAGCGTGTTTTATAACGAGCTGTTCGGAGGGCGGAAGATTGCGCCCGGAATGAAGGGCAGTTATGCGTTCAGTGTGCGCAACGACAACGCCGACACCGTGGAATTTTCGCTCGTTTTCTCGTGCGAAAACGCCTACGGCATAGATATTGCCTACTCGCTCAGCCGCGACGGAGCGGTGATTTCAGGGCGGGACGGAAAGGTCTCCGCAGAGCAGGTCAGCGTAGAGAAACTGACCATTCAGCCCCTCTCCGAGACGGTGTTCGTGCTCGATTGGGAATGGCGCGACGACGATGAAACCGACACCGAGGCGGGCGAAAATCAGGCTGAATACAAGCTCAATATAACCTTTAATGCACAGGTGCGTCAGGGTGCTTAAAATTCTGAAGATAACTTTCCGCGCCATAATAGTTGTCGTCTGCCTCGCGCTGCTTGCCTACAACGCGTATGTCCTGATTGCAAGGTACGCCATGGGCGACAGTATGCCCTCTGTGTTCGGCTATGCGGGAGCGGCGGTCGTGTCGGGCAGTATGGACGACGGGGACGGCGACGACATCAAAGTCGGAGATTTCGTCATAGTGCACTCCGAGGAGAGCTACGACGTCGGCGACGTCATTATGTTTGAAAGCGACGGGGCTTTCGTCACGCACAGAATAATTGCCGTATCGTCGCAGGGGTTTACCACCAAGGGCGACGCAAACAACGCGCCCGATTTCGGCACGGTTAAAATTTCCGCCGTCAAGGGCAGAGTTGTGGCGGTATGGAGCGGAGCGGGCAATGCGGTTCAGTTTTTGCGCAGTCCCGCAGGCATAGCGATAATTATAGTCGCGGGCGCGCTGTTGTGGTTCGCGACGGGGTTTATTTCATCATTTTCCGAAAAGAGGTCGCAGAAGAAAAAGTATGATAAAGAGGACTGAAAAATATCCCGTTCTTACATATCTTTTTTGTATTCTCGCCGTGAGCGTTCTGCTCACAGGCGTCACTTTCGCGCGCTATAAAACGGCTGTCTCTTCCGACCTCGGCACAAATATCGCCTCGTTCGGCTGTTCGTACAGCGTGGACGATATTTCCACTACCTCGATACCCAACGTCGACTACTGGCTGTCGGGAGGCGAGGAAACGGGCGCGGCGAGCACGCCGCGCACCATGCGCTTCACTTTGAGAAATTACACGTCGGATAAGACGAGCGTCGTCGATACATACGGCAATCTGCGCGTCTATATGCCCGCAGAAATCGCCGATAAAATCGCCTTTCAGCTGGCAGAAATGAGCGACGACGGAAGTATAGCTTATTACAGTCCGGAAATCGTGCTCGGCGAACTCGTTTACGACGGCGGAAATTATAGAACTTACAATTCCGAAAGGTTGAACACTTCAACTTTCACAGATTATTACGACAGCGCGGCAAGCAAAAACGGACAGGAAGAGTGGCTTTTCGTGGACGGCTCGCTCGCGGCGTCTGCTGTCAACGCCGAGGGGGAAAGAAAACTCACGGCGCAGAGCGAAGAGGGCGGCAGCGGCATAAAAATGACCGTGACGGCAAAGAGCATAACGACGGATTATTCGGTAGGTTTTCACCGCGGCAAGACGGAGGAAGATTACTCTTCGCAGCTCTTTCTCGAGCTTGAAAAGGACATAGATTTCTATACAGTAGATTTCAGCCTTCCCTCCATGAGTTTTAAAGCGGCGGACGGCAGAAGGAGCGCGAGTTATGTGCTCTACATGACGCTTACAGACAGAATTACTGCAAGCGAAATGAGCGTCAACTGGAGTGACGAGGGCAATGCGGATAAGTTCAACGGCTTTTTAACCAATCCCCCGACATCGGAAGAGGAGGCGGCGACGGACGCATACTCTTTCAACGGAGCAAGGGTAACGGGCTATCATTTCGAGCAGACGCCGCAGTATGCGGACGGCTCGGGAACTACCAACGTGCGCGTTTCGTGCGTCTATGACTATAACGGCGCATTTTCCGTTTCGTTGCAGCATATTGCGCCCCTTTCCGACAGTGCGTCGGCAAATTATGCGCACCCTATTATCTTCAACGGCGTGCAGTCCGTAACTTATAATCCCGCCGATGCCGACTTTTCATTCGGCTCGGACACTGGCGTGTGCGTCAATGAAAGCGGAGGAAAACAAATCGATATCTCTTCGCTGTACGTCACCCCTCTCTCCCGCATCGAGAGCGACGGCAGCGTCACAAACTTCGGAATTTACGAGGCTCTGGCAAAGAGCTACAGAGTGCGCTATTCCGCTGTCTTTGTGCAGGCGTCGGAGGAGGGCGGAAAATGAAAGACAGATTGAGAACGACCCTCATATACGTGCTCTCCGCGCTGATTATTATCACGCTCTTTACGGCTACCCTGACATCGGGCAGGTATTCTGGAGAATACTCGTCCGACGGCAGGTATGACGGCGACATGGATTACGTTGTTTCAAATCAGGTTAAAATTTCTTCGGTGGAAGAGTTCTTTGCCGCCATCGAAAACGGCTACGGCAATATAATTATTGCCGACGAGATGGATAACCCGCTCATTATTTCAGGCGGGGTGAACGACATTCATTCCGACCTCGTAATAGACCTCAACGGACACGAAATTCAGCGCAACAACAAACAGCCACTTTTAAATCTCACTCAGGGCGTGCGCCTCACCATAATCGATACTTCCGAAAACGGCGGCGGCAGCTTCTATAACCCCGTCGGCGGCGTTCTTCAGGTGAGCGGCGGCACGCTTACGGTCTCTGCGGGACTGTTCGAAAGCGGTCCGAGAAACGGCGAGGGGGCGAGCGCGAGCGAATACGCTTATTACAGCGACGCGGACGGCAGATGGCATACAGATTTCAATGCCTGTACTTACGGCGACACGTTCGTCGACCTGACGGATAGTACAGGGCAGACGACGTACGTCTCCATGCCCGTAATAGTACCCGGGGTGGAACTCGGCAACACTGGCGGCGCGGCAAACAAGACCGTAAACGGCAACATGTATTTTACTTCGTCTTACGGCGGCAATGCCTATATAGGCGCGGATACATATCTGTATTTCACCCTCAACGACAAGACGGTGCAGAATGCCACGATAACTGAAAAGGGCAGCGCGGATTATTTTTACTGTTATTATCTTAAAAAGCAGGCGGACGGAACATATTCTTTCGACGCGCAGTCGCAGACCGAGGCGGACGACAACATAAAAATTACCGTCTACGTCTATAACGACGTCAAGGGCGGCGCGACGGACACGGGAATGAGTTTTTCCGCCATAAATATGCAGAGCGGCAATCTCTATGTGCGCGGCGGGGAATACCAGTCATATTTCGGGCTGGACGCAACTTATTGCGTAAACGCTTCTGGCGGTTACATGGCGGTTGAGAGCGGCGGGTTTTATGCCTTCGAGGAGGGCGTGTGCATAAACTGCGATTACGAAGGCAAGGACGAACAGAATGAATATCTGCGCGTGAGCAACGGCAGTTTCTATTCCGAAAAGGGCGATACTATCCGCGTTTCGGAGGGCAGAATGCTTGTTTCGGGCGGAAAGTTTGTAAAAAATGCGCGCAATTTCGCGGCTGCCGATTACGGCGGAAACAACTCCGTAATAAATATAAACAGAGGCTCGCTGTCGGTAGGCAGCGAGCTGACAAGCGCAGAGTTCAGTATTTACGGCGACGGCATTAACGGCATATTTGCCGACAGCGGCACGGGTGTTCAGGTATATAATGCCGATTTTGAATTTTTGTCGGCTTCCGGGAACGCCGGCAACAGCGTCAATTTTGTGCGCGGAATATATTCCGGCGGCGGCAGCGTGACGTGTAACGGCAGCACAAATCTGATAATAGGCGACTGCGGCACATCAACCGCTGTCGGAAGCAACAATATAGGAATACATGCAAACGGTGGTCAGGTAGACTGCAAGGGCGAAACGACTATTTCCATAAGTGCAACCACGGGAACGATTGCCTGTACGAAAAATTACGGCATCTTTGCCGACGGCGGCACGGTCGCGTGCGAGGGCAGTACCGAAGTTGCCGTCTGCGGTTCGCTGTCTACGGGCATTTATGCCAACAGCGGCAACGTTGTGATCGGCGGCAACGGCGCAATTGCAGATGAGTTCAGATGTTCCGTTCTTATGCCTGCGAATAAAGTACTTTCCAGCACAGCGATAAGCACGATCGGCGGCGACATCACCTTTTATGCGGATACGGCTGAGATATCGTCCAACGGACTGGGCGTGACTGTCGGCGGCGGAAATATTACTTTCGCCGAAGAAGTAGAAAATGTAAAGCTTACGACTGCGCGCGGAACGGCAATTTATATCTACGGCGGCTCGCTCGAACTCAGCGGCGCAAGTACAGTGCTCGACGTCGTCAGTACGATTGAGGACGGCACGAGCTGGACGGTCGATACGAGCGAAGGTTCGGAAGGCGCAACCGACACTGGCGTAAGCATCTATAACGGCATATACATTCAGGGCGGTTCGCTCAATTCCAAAGGCATTCTCAAAGTAGATCACACGGGCATAGCAAATACCAAGGGCGGCAGCGATATGATAAAGAGTTACGCTGTAAGGGTTGAGGGTACTCAAACAGCCGCGGCGCGCGTTGCCATGGCTTCGGGAACCATCGAAAACAGTGTGGGCGGCGGCATATACGTCAAGGGCGGCAGCATAGCAGCGGGTACTTCGACAGGGACGACGACCATCACGTCCGAAGGCTATGCCATAGCCATGCGCGGCAACGCTGCCGAAGATAAGGCGATTATAAGCGGAAACATTGATATACAAACTTCCAAAACTACCGCAATTTACATTACGGGCGGATCGCTTACGTTCAACGAGGGCTCGGTTGCTGATATAAGTTCCGAAATCAATTCAGCATACACTTTCTGCAATGATACGGACACTGTGTCCTACGACGGTATCTATATAAACGAAGGCTCGCTCATAGCGGACGGCACGCTGAATGTAACGCATAAGGGTCTTAATAACGATACTATTAATTCGGGCGACAACGTTGGGCTGACGGCTGAAAACGCATACCGCGATTTCAATATAAAAAGTTATGCCGTGCGCGTCGCGGGCACGGATAACACTCAGGTGCGCATAACCAACGGCACTATAACCAACTCTTCGGGCGGCGGAGTATACGTCTCCGGCGGTACGGTTGAGATGGGTGCGCAGAGCGGGACGTCTGCGCTCGCGGTAAGCGCGACAGGCAGCGGGGTTTACGACACATTCTATCAGATTGACGGCGCGGCGAATAACTGGTCTTATAAATTGCCTTCAAGCGGCGGACCTGCGGTAAAGGTGAACGGCGGTCAGCTCGACGTCTATGACGGAACTTATTCATCCGCTCAGGGCGACGGTATAGTTATTAAAAACGGTACGGTAAATGTGTACGGCGGCACTTTCATCGGCGCGGACACCTACGAAGGTAACGATTACTACGACAAGACGGTGTGCGGACCTGCGGCATCGTACTGCCTTAAAGTCTACGGCGGAACTGCGAACATTTATGGCGGAATTTTCGGCGACGACAAGACTGTTACGTCCTCTTCCATAAACAGCAGCGGCGCGTTCGTTATGGGTACTTCGCAGCAGCAAAAGGGCGTTGCCAATATCTACGGCGGAGTGTTCAATGTTGCGGGGCAAGCGGCGTTCAGCATTTATCAGTATGCCGCCGTCACGTTCGGCGAGGAGAACGGCTCGTCAGATATCTATCTTCGCGGATTTGCGGCAGGACTTACGATTGAGGAGACAAAATCAAATTCTGTGCACGTCGATACGCAGATGACGATAACGATTAACGGCGGCGAGTTCCGCGGTTACAGGTCAAGCGGCGGCGACGGCATCTGGACGGGCAACGTCTATGCAGATATCCTCATCAACGGCGGACAGTTCTTCGGCGAAACGCGCAACGGGCTCAACGTCGGCGGAGGCACTGTAAAAATACACGGCGGAAAGTTCTACGGCTACAACGCCAACGCCATAAGCGGAAGCTATTCCGCGCTCAACGCAACGTCTGCGACGGGCACGGAAGTCGTCGGCGGAAAGAGCTATAATGTCGTTACGTTCACGCCGTACTGATACCGACAGAATAAAAAACAGAGGTCTTGTGACCTCTGTTTTTTTATTTTATCGTCTTTTTCAGTCGGGTTTCGGGCAACAGCCTCAATATTATTTTTTAAATGCAGTCCGCGTCATCTGGTCGTGGACTGCCTCTTTATAAAGTCAGCAAATATTGTCACGTGTCTGCTCGGGATATCTCCGCTCTCGATGCGATGAATAAGGGTATTCATTGTCTCTGTGCTCATAAAGGTCTTGTCAACGGAAAACGTGCTAATGGAAGGAGAGAGGGAATAGGCGTCTGCAACGTTGTCGAAGCCCAGCACAAGAGCTTGTTCCGGCACGTTGATTCTGAGAATTCTCAGCGCGTTGCAGACCGTTCTGGCAATGAAGTCGTTGCCGCACACAAAACATCCGGGAATGTATCTGAGTTTTTGTATTTCGGTTGCAATGCTCTCCGCGCTGCCATAGTTAAAACTCTCGTCGCTGCAAAGAATATCCTCCGTCCGCGAATGCGCCGTTTTTCCTCCGACCAGCCCGAGCAGCATTCCCATGTATCTGTCGTGAAAACTCATGCAATGCTTGCTGTCGCCCACAAACGTAAACCTGTTTATTTTATACTGCGCACGCAGATTTTTTACTGCCAGCCTGACGCTCTCCTCGTCATTTGCGCTTATAATGTCGTATTTTGCCTCGCTCGTCAGCCCTGAATATGCAAAATCGTTGAATACGACGGGCTTTCCGAGATTAAGCAGCTTTAAAATGAAGTTCTTGTCAAAACATTCCACGGCGACAATGCCGTCGGCGTTCAATTCCTTTACGTAACTCGAAAACGCTGCAAAGGGAGTATTCGAGCTGTTGAATATGTACTGAAACAGCTCGTGGTTGTGCTGGTAACAAAAACTCTCTATGCCGCCTATCAGAGGTATGAAATAGCTTATGTTGTTGAGCGGTTTGCCCGAAACCAGCAATATGCGATATCTCGCCGAGCCTACTTCTATGCGCTTCAAATCGAGCGATTTATAGTTCATCTCCTGCGCTTTTTTGAGCACCCTTTCGCGCGTCTTTTCAGGCACGTACTGCCCGTTCAGAGCTTTCGCAACCGTGTTGCGCGAAAGCCCGAGCTGTTCGGCTATGCTCTTTATCGTAACCGCCTTTTTCATAGTCAAATTTCCCTCCTTGCGCTGCTAAGACTGCCTTTTTCTGTACTCGGTTCTGTATCATTTTGTCGTTTTCAGGTATATTGTAACACTTAATATCGCCGATTGCAATATCAAATTTTTTCATACGCATAATTTTTTGTGTAAATTATATGTGCAAATGCAAAAATATTTTATAATTTATTGACTGCCTCAATTTTATTAATTATGATAATTAAGAACTTTTTATGGTAGTGGCGCACATGCGCCTCGAGAGGGGTTTAAATGAAAAAGTTATTCAGAACAGTTTTTGCATTATCGTTGATGGCGGCGACCATTTGCGGGCTTACGTCGTGCACGGAAACGGAGACGGAGTGCGAGCACGTGTGGGACAGCGGAGTTGTAAGCGTTGAGCCCACGTGTACGGATGACGGACAGATGACATACACCTGTACGGAGTGCGGCGAAGAGAAGACTTCGGACATTCCCATGCTCGGACACGATTATTCCGGGGAATGGGTGAACACCGACGCAGAGGGGCATTACCATAAATGTTCGCGCTGCGACAGCACGGACGAGCTCGTTGCTCACGACATGGTTGACAAAGAGGTTATTACGCCTCCTACCGAGCAGAGCGAGGGTTCGCAGAGGACAGAATGTTCGGTGTGCGGATATGAAAGCATAAAGACACTTCCCGCAATCGGTGCGCACAGTCCCGCAGAGGACTGGTCCGTGGACGAAACATACCATTGGCACGAATGTGCGGGGCATGAAGACTGCGGCGTGCAGCTTGACAAGGGCGAGCATTCTTACGATGTCGAGCTCACAGACCAGCGCGTTCCTGCTACCTGCATGGCTGACGGCTATTCCGTATGGCAGTGCGTCTGCGGAAAAACCAACAAAGTAGTCATACCCAAGAGCGATGCTCTGCACAAATGGGACGAGGGCGAAGTGACAAAGCAGCCCACGTGCACCGAGAAGGGCGAAAAGACGTTCACCTGCGCAACCTGCGGAGGCACAAAGACGGAGGAAGTGCCCGCGCTCGGACATAAATATGCCGAAGGATGGATAAATACAGACCCCGAGGGACATTATCATAATTGTGAAGTTTGCGGCGCGGCAGGCGAGAAGTACAAGCACGTATTCGTATGGCAGCAGGACGAAAGCGCGGATAAACACTACGGCGTATGCGAGGACTGTGACTATACCACCGAATTGCAGGAGCATGAGTGGGACGAAGGCGTTATAACCACCCCCGCAACGCTCTATGCGGACGGCGTAAAGACGTACACCTGCAAGTGCGGAAAGACGAGAACGGAAGTCATTCCCGCCAAAGCAGATTTTGCAACCGAATTTACGGTGGAAAATCAGGACGGCGCGTGGATATACGGCACGGCAGAAGTCACCGACTGGAGCGATGAAAGCTTTGCGTTCAATTTGACGCAGGCTTCTGATAAGAATGCCGACAGCTGGCTTGTAAACGGTTCGGAAATAAAGGCGGGCTGGGTAAATGCTGCGGCATGCACGGTAATAGGATATAAAGTAACGCAGAATACAATAGCGGACGTAAATCTTGCGTTCAAGGGCATAAATGAAACTTCGAGAGTATCCCTTCGTCTCGTGGTAATGCGCGGAGAGGGACTTGCAGGACGCATACAGTTTGCGTATGACAAAAGCAGGAACGAAGTTACGTATGAAAAGCTTGTCAGCCTCAAGGCGGGAGATATCGTATATATTCTCGTGCAGAAGGAAGGACAGGGCGACAACGGCATGGGCGAACTGACAATAACGCTCACGGCGGCAAACGACAGCGAGCATATAGCGGGAGCGGACTGGAAGAAGGACGGCGAAAGCCATTGGAAGGAGTGCACGTCCCACCTTTACTGCGACGAGCAGCTTGAAAAGGACGCGCATAATCTTACGTACAGCGACTGCGGCGACGGCAATCATAAGGGCGTGTGCGAATGCGGGCACGAAGTTATTGTCGCGCATGAGTTGAACGAAGGCGAAGTGACAAAGCAGCCCACGTGCACCGAGGCGGGCGAAAAGACCTACACCTGCACGGTATGCGACGCGACAAAGACGGAAGTATACGGCGAAGCGACGGGACACAGCTATGACGCGGAATGGCACTTTGTCGAGGGCGACTACGACTATCATTATCATAAGTGCATAAGTTGCGGAGAATACGACCTTGACGGCAAGTCGGCGCACAACTGGACAGAGACCGAAAGAACAGAGGCAACGCCCGAAGCGGACGGCAAGGTTGTATACACCTGCTCCGACTGCGGCGGGGTAAAGGAAGAGATACTTTATTATCAGGACCACGCTGCGGCAGACAAATGGAATCGCGACGAAACCTATCACTGGCATGACTGCATCGTTCACGATAACTGCGGTGTACAGCTTGACAAGGCAGAACATTCCTTTACATGGACAAAGTTGGATGAAGACAATCATAAGGGCGTCTGCGAGTGCGGCTATGAGGTAATAGTTGCCCACGTCTGGGACGAGGGCGAAGTGACAAAGCAGCCCACCTGTACTACTGAGGGTGAAAAGACCTATACCTGCACGGTGTGCGGCGAAACCAAGGTTGAAAAAATCCCCGTAACCGAGCACGCATATGCCGAAGAGTGGGTGAGCACCGACCCCGAGGGACACTACCACACATGTAAAGTGTGCGGCGCGGCAGGCGAGAAGTCTGCCCACGTGTACATCTGGGAACAGGACGAGGACGCAGGCAAACATTACGGCGTCTGCGAGGACTGCGACTATACCACCGAAGCACAGGAGCATGAGTGGGACGAAGGCGTTATAACCACCCCCGCAACGCTGTATTCGGACGGTGTAATGACCTATACCTGCACGGTATGCGGCGCGACCAGAACGGAGGCAATACCCGCAAAGGCAGACTTTGCAGGCGACTTCACGGTGGAGAACCAGGACGGCGCATGGATATACGGTGCGGCAGAAATTACCGATTGGGCGGATAACAGCTTTGCATTCAATTTCACTCAGGCAACCGAAAAGAATGCCGATACATGGCTGATAAACGGCAGCGAGATAAAGGCGGGCTGGGTAAATTCAACTTCCTGCATAGCGATAGGCTATAAGTTTACTCAGGATATGGTTGCAAATATTAATTTTGCATTCATCAAAGCCAACGACAACTCGATAGTTTCCGCACGCGTAGTCGTTATGACGGCGCAGGGCTCTTTGAGAAGCTTCATTAAATATTCGGACAACAAAAACGGTGCAAACTGTGAGGGAAATTGCACCATAACCGCGCTCTCGGGCGATGTCGTTTATGTGCTCATAAATAAAGAAAGCGACGGCGACAACGGCATGGGCGGACTTACAATAACGCTCACTCCCGCAACTGTAGTCGCTGACTTCACAAATGAGTTCACCACAGAAAATCAGGACGGCGCATGGAAATACGGCAAAGTCGACTATCAGTGGGAAAATGCAGATCTTGGTATTAATGAGGATTTCACTTTCACTCAGGCAAAGAATAAAAACGAGGGCGGCGACGGCTGGACGGAAGACGGTGCAGAGATAAAGAGCGACTTCATCAGCTTCGACAAGATGTTGGCGATAGGGTATACTGCAGAGAGTGCGGTCACTCTCAAGGCGGGCATCATATTCCGCGGCAGCACTTCTGAAACGCGTGCAAACCTCAGAGTGGGCATAAAGGACGCCGAGGGCAATATAAAGGCTAACCCGCCGTTCAATAACAATCCTAAACCGTCGTTCCACAACAATCCTAATTCTAACGTGCTCTGTCTGACGATTGACATAACGCTGGAAAAGGGTGATACGGTCTATTTCATATTTGATAACGGCAACGGAGGCAATCCCGAAGCTTATCCCAACGGAAATCTCTTTATGAGACTTGTGGAAGGCTGAATTTGGTAGTATAATGAATTTGCGCGCGTCCGCGCAATAAATGAGGGCTTTTTATGGTGATTTCAAAGACAGGCTCGCGCCTTGTAAAAATACTTGCGGCAGCCGCGCTCTGCCTTTCGGCTTTTGCCGTAGTCGGTTCGGCGGAGAATGTGTTTGCTCAAGATGAGCAGGCATATTCCGAGCCATATCGCAACAGACTGGTGTATTCTGCGCTCAAAGGCTGGAACAATGACCCCAACGGACTTCTGTATGCCGACGGCGTATATCATATGTACTATCAGTACAACTACGATGCTCGTACGGGCGAAACATTCAACGGCTGGGGCAACATGAGCTGGGGACACGCCACGAGCGAAGACCTCGTTCACTGGCAGGAACAGCCCGTCGCTCTGCCAGCCTATCAGACTGTGGAAGGCGTGTACTACGAAATGATGTTTTCGGGCAGCGCGGTCTACGACGAAAACAACACATCAAAGCTCTTTGATGTGGATGAGCAGGGCAAAGTCGTTGAAGGTCAGGGCATAGTGGCAATACTTACGCAGCCGCAGAACGGAGTGCAGAGGCAGATTCTTGCATACAGCAAGGACGGCGGCGACAGCTTTGAAATATACGGCGAAATTATCGGACAGAACAACCCCGGGGACAACGGCGACAACGAATTCCGCGATCCCAAAGTGTTCTGGAGCGACAGCCATAATAAGTGGCTGATGGCGGTCGGTGGCGGCTCGGTGCGCATGTACTCTTCCGAAAATCTGATCGATTGGGAATATATCGGCGCAACGGGGTTCTGGGGTGAATGTCCCGACATTTCCCGCTATCAGACAGAGGACGGCGAAAAATATGTGCTCGCGCTCTCTCCCGAGGACAAGGGGCAGAGCCACAGCTATAACGGCACGTCCCGCGACGAAGTCTTTTACCCCGCGGAATACTATGTCGTCGGCACACTCAACGAAAAGGGACTTTTCGTTGCGGACGGGCAGCTCCAAAGGCTGAGCTACGGCATAGACAGCTATGCTATACAGACATTCAACGGCTCTGCCGACGGGCAGGTCTACGGCATAAGCTGGGCGGCAAGCTGGAAAAACGTCGGTCAGTTCGAAGCTCTGAGGGAAAACTACAACGGCGGCATGACGCTGACGTGCAGACTTGACCTCGTGTCCGACGGGAACGGCGGATACGAACTTGAGCGCACTCCCGTAGAAGAATACAACAAGCTGCGCGGGCAGCTCATTTACGAAAATGACGGGCTTACGGAGATGGGGCAAAACCCCCTTGCTGACGTGCACGCAGATATTTTCGATATGCAGCTGAGCGCAGATTTCTTATCATCGTCCGCATCGTTTATAAGACTGGCGTTGCGCACCTCTGCGGCTGAACGCATTCTCATGACATACAATGTTGCCGACGGCGTGCTCACGTTCGACCGCTCGGAGAGCTCCCTCATAGCGGTGAACGAAGGCTCTGTCTGCAACGGCTCGGAAACAAGACGCGCCGTGCGCGCAGACTATATTAACCTGCCCGAGTACGTCCCCGTGGAGCTGGAGGACGGCAAACTCAACTTCAGAATAATAAGCGACAGAGCGTTCATCAGCGTGTTTGTAAACGGTCGCAGTCTGTTTGCGGCGGTATTCCCTTCGGCTGTGTCGGACGGAATGTCTCTGTTCGCGGACGGCGATATTAATACAGATATTAAAATCTGGCAAATGAACGGCGTCTGCGGCGACGCGTCGGAAGACGAAAAAATGCTCGTGACGGCAAGCAAACTCGATATGTCGGTCGGCGAGAGCAAGGCAATAATAACCTCCTCGTATGATGAAAATTCTGCGGCGAACGATGTCGAATACGTAGTAGTCAGCGGCGGAAGATATGTCTCGCTCAGACAGTCCGGTCAGACGGCTTTCGTCACCGCAAACGCCAAGGGCAGCGCGATAATAGAAGTCCGCACGCCATACGGCACTCAGCGGGTGGAAGTTTATGTCTACAACGACGGTTATGTGGGCGATATATCATATGATTTGCCGATGTTCGCATTTACCCGACCCGATGACAACGGCGTGGTTATCGGCGCGTCTACGGACGGGTTCATGTTCTCGCAGGACAGGGCGGACGAATTTACGTACTCCGCCGACGTTGCGGTCAGCGGACAGGCTTGCGGGCTGGTGTTCGGCGTCAGCGACAACTTCTACGATTACATCGTTGCAACCGCGGACTTCAAGGACAACGTTGTCAAAATCTGGCGCGCAGGAATAGGCGACCTTGCGAGCGCGCCCTATGATTTCAGCGGTACAAACTCCTGCAATCTCTCGGTGACCGTCAACGGCGGCAGCGTCAGTCTTGATATAGACGGCGCAACCGCGCTCATGTGTACGCTGAGCGATTACTCGGGCGGCATGCTCGGAATTAACGTCTATAACAGCGAAACGCGCTTCAACAACGTCTCTCTGGTGCGCATTAATTCCCCGACTTTCGTTTCGGATGATGTCAGCGCAGCCGTGTCGTTGAAGTCGGTTATAAAGGTGGTCAATCTCACAGACGACAGACAGGTAATAGCTCCCGAATATTATTCCTTTGCGGATGGCAGACTTACAATAAGTTCGGCATATCTGTTCACTCTCGCGGACGGGCAGGTCTATACGCTGCGCGTAATAGGCGAGGACGGCGAACTGGATATCTGCGTTGCGACGGACTTCGGGGGAATGCAGCTCAGGTCGGTCGCCGACGAGTACGCGCCGGGCGAGAGCATCAGCCTGAGACTGAGCGGCGAAGGTCAGCTTCTCGCGCTGTATGTGAACGGGACGAAGGTGACGGACTATACCGTCACAGACGGCATAATAAGCATATCTTCGCAGTTCTGCTCACAGCTTGCCGAGGGCAAGAGCACCGTGGTTGCCTATACCACTGCGGGCAGACCGCAGACGCAGGTAACCATTGCGCGTCCCTATGACGACTGGGACGGCGAGCAGCCTGCCGACCACATATTCTTCTATGTGGATATAGCCATTTTTGCGGTGTTCATTGTGGGATATGTGGGATACAACATATATACTCATAGCAGGCGCAAGAAAAATTAATTTTTGCATTTGCATAAATTATTGTGTGGTGTAATTTTGCGTTTGCACTTTTAATATGCGCTGCATTGACGGTTGAGAGCAAATTAAGTAATATAGTTTACGAACAGGCGTACAGGCAGTGCAAAAGGTTCTGACGGAGGGAAGATAATGGAAATTGACGCAAAGGCTTCCGCTGTGATGGCGGAAGGCGTTGAAGCAATCGATGAAGAGCTTGTCGCACAGGCATACGAGGCGTTGGCGGACGAGGAAGAAAAGTCGTCCTTCAGCAAGCCTTCGGGCGGCAGCGAAAAATGGAAGAAGTGGAAGGATAACTTCAGAAAGAGGGGCTGGATACTGCTGTTCATTCTGCCCGCGCTCATATATGTCATAATTTTCTGCTATGTGCCCATGTACGGCATACTTGTAGCCTTTCAGGACTACATGCCAGGCGACGCGGTCATAGGCGAGAATACCATATGGGTGGGCTGGCAGAATTTCCAGACGTTCTTTTCCAATCCCAACTTTCTGGACTACTTTCTCAACACGTTCCTGCTGTGCATACTCGGATTTATTGTCGGCTTTCCTCTGCCGATAATAGTCGCGTTGCTGCTCAATTCATTGCGCTCCAAAAAGGCGAAAAAGGGACTGCAGATTTTGTATTACGCGCCTCACTTCATCTCGCTCGTGGTCATGGTGGGCATGCTCGAACTGATATTCGGTTCGGACGGACTTTTAGACCAGCTGAGCATAAAGATGGGCGGCGACGTCAACGGACTGCAGCTCTTTCTGGACGCCGACGCGTTCAGACCGCTGTTCATATTCTCGGGCAACTGGCAGGACTTCGGCTGGTCGGCTATAATCTATCTGGCTGCGCTCTCGGGCGTCGACCCCGCCCTGCACGAGGCGGCAAAGGTGGACGGAGCTTCGCGTTTCAGACGCATTTTCAGCGTCGACCTCCCCGCAATCGCGCCTACGATAGTAATGCTCATGATACTTTCTGTGGGCAATCTCATGAACTGCGGATATGAAAAGGTTCTTTTGATGCAGACGGGCGGCAACCTCGAAACGAGTGAAATTCTCTCCACATACGTCTACACGTTCGGCTTGCTCGGCGGTCAGTACGGCGTCGGCACGGCAGCGGGACTTTTCAATTCGGTAATAAACGTTGCGCTGCTCATAATCGCTAACTATACGTCCAAGCGCATATCCAATCAGAGTATGTGGTAAGGGGGATAATATGGACTATAAGCAGCTCAAGACAGTAAAAAGACAAAATAAAATCAAAGAGAGCAAGACAGATTACGTCTACTATGCAATCTGTGCGTTCATTCTCTTTCTTCTGGCGGTAATCGTCATATATCCTCTGTACTATATCGTCATTGCGTCGATATCCGACCCCGACGCGGTAATGACGGGCGACGTCTGGCTGTATCCTATAAAGGTCACCTTTTCGGGATACGCGCAGCTGTTCAATCGCGACGATATATGGCGCGGCTATTTCAATACGCTGGCATATACCTTGCTCGGAACGGCGTTCAACGTTGTGCTCACTATTCCCGCTGGGTGGGCACTGTCGAGAGATTATCTGCCCTGCAGAAAATTCATCATGGCGTTGCTGATAGTAACCATGTTCTTCGGCGGCGGACTTGTGCCTTACGTCATTTTATGCCGCTCTCTGGGACTTTATCAGAACCCGCTCATTCTCATAATCGGCGGCGGCGTAAGCGTATACAACGTATTCATGTGCAAGTCGTTCTTCCAGTCCAACGTGCCCAAGGAAGTGCTCGAGGCGGGACTTATTGACGGCGCGGGCGAAATAAGAACTTTCTTCGACCTCGTTCTGCCCGTGGCAAAGTCGATAATTTCGGTAATGATACTCTTCTATGCCGTAGGACACTGGAACAACTACATTGATGCGTACATCTTCAGCATAGACGAACAGTTCTATCCCCTTCAGACCGTGCTCAACGGTTTGCTCGACGCAAACACGGGTGGCGAAGGCGAGGTAGTGCTCGAACAGATGAGGGCGGCTACTCAGATTAAATTCACTTCCATCATAATAGCGACGGTGCCCATACTCGTCATCTATCCCATGGTGGAAAAACACTTCGGTCAGGGCGTGCTGGTCGGGTCTTTCAAATAATTTAAAAGGGAATAATAATGAAGAGAATTATAATAGGTATTGTGTCGGTAGTCGTCTGGATAGCCTGCGTCATACCCTTTGCAATGGGGTCGTCGCAGTCAATAGCCAGCGGACACGAATTCACCGTCCTCGCAATAAAGGAAGATAACGTAAAGGACTATAATTCCATGCCTGTATTTATCGACCTCGCGGAGGAGACGGATACCGACGTATACTGGACTTTCAATACCTCTACGCAGTATGCCAACAACCCCGACCCCGTCGGCATAAACGGCATAGACGCAATATATCACTCCGGCTTCTCCAATCTCAAGCTGTACAACTACGGACGAAGAGGCAGCATAGTGGCGATAGACAAATACCTGTCTTACATGCCCAATTTTTCTGAAATTCTTGAAGAGCGTCCCGATATAGCCGAGGCACTCAAATCGCCCGACGGACACATATATTCCCTTCCCAGAGTGGAGGAGATGGGGCTCAAGCAGTATCCCAATATACTTTTCATCAACAAAAAATGGGTGGAAAAACTTATAGACGACGGGCAGTTGCCTGAGGGGCTCGAACTTGAAAAGAGCGACCTTGTGGACGGACTTGACCTCTCCCGCGACGAATTTAAAGCAATCTTGCAGAAGTTCAACGACCTCGACATGGACGACGACGAAGATACCACAAACGAAGTGCCGCTCACCTTTGTCAGCGGCAACTGGCAGGGCAACGAATCCGACCTGATAGCATCCTTCGGCGTGCCCGAAAACAGAGAGCACAAGACGATTGTCGACGGCGAGGTGGTGTTCACGATAGAGAGCGAAAACTGGTACAACGCCATAGTCGAACTCAACGACTGGTACAACCGCGGACTTATACGTTCTGCATCTTTCACGCAGTCGCAGGATAACTTCCTTGCGCGCGGACAGGACGGCAGGTACGGCGCGTTCTACTGGTGGGAAAAGGAAACTGTTGTGTCCGAGCCCGACGACTATATCATAGTACTTCCGCTCAGCGACGAAAACGGCAATCGCTATGTGGGCGTGAGCAACGAGCTGGAAGTCGAAAAGGGCGAGTGCGTAATACTTTCCTCCTGCAAGGACCCCGAAAAACTTCTCGCATACTTCGATAAGTTCTTCGAGCCAGACTATTCCGCTCAGCTCAACTACGGTTCAATCGATTCGGGCGCGTTCCTGAGAGAGCGCGACGAGCTCGGAAGGCTCGTTCCCAACGACGACCACGGCAAGCAGTCTGCCGACGACTTCCGTATGCGCAACGCGCCTTACGGCGTCATCTATCTCACCGAAGAGCAGTGGGAAAACGACGTGCAGATGGAATCCCGCGCGGTGCTCAGGTGCGAAAGGCTGGATAGCTATATCAAGCCATACACGTACGAAGGCGCAACGGGCATTCCCAACCTCAACTATACGGCAGATGAACTGACAGAGCTCAATATCTACGAGTCGTCGCTTTCAAACAATATTCTCAACTGGATGACGACGGCGATTATAAGTTCCAATAAACCTTCATACGATTCCTGGAAGAATTTTCTCAAAGAGAACAGTAAATCGATAAGCACCGTCAAGAGGATAAATCAGACGGCTTACGACAGATATCTTGCAAACGTAAACGCCTCCGACTGAGGGTCTGAGGCAGAGGAGCGATAATGAACGGGTTGCGCAGAGCGGGCGACTATATATGGGAATTTCTGGTGGTTACGGTCATAGTTGCCGTGGCTGCCGCAACCGTGCTGCCGCTTATACCCGTCACGGTCGGACTGTTTGCATTCTTCCGTAGGGACATTGACGAACGGCGGTTCAAAGACATCTTTACCGCGATAGCCGAAAATTGGAAAATTCTCATTCCGTATACGCTCTTTCAGCTTATCATAATAGTCTTTCCGCTGCTGAATATCTATTACTTCAACACTCATCCCGAAAACCTGAACGCCTTCGTGCTGGCGATAAGCGTGATTGCGCTCGTGTTCGGAATTTTCTATCTGGCGACCGCGCCGGCAGTAATCGTCGGCATGAATGTGAATTTCCGCCAGCTTCTGCGGAACGGAATAATGCTTCTGTTCGGCGGGGCGGTGCGCAGCATTGCGGCAGTTGCCTGCATTGTGGGTGCAGTTGCGCTGATACTGTGGTTTCCTTATGCGGTTGTGCTGACATTTTACGCCGTTCCGTATATAAATTGCAGATTTATGAGCGAAAACTTCTACAAACTCAAGGCAAAGGCACTCGGGACGACGGTGCACGAACTGAAGACGGCTGAACATGCCGACGATTATCTTGACGAATACGGCAGAATAAAACGTACCGAAAAACTCAACGGAGAGCAGAATGAAGACAAAAACGAAGATTAAAATTTTATCTTTAAGCGTTGCCGCAGCAATGCTTGCCGTATCGCTTGCGGGCTGCGGCGGACAGACAAACTCTCTGCCCGAAGTCGACGGCGCGCACGACATCGATTGCGTCACGGACACGCGCGTCGACCTGCTCGACGGCGTGGCTGCGCTCGATTACGAGGACGGCGACATCACGCCTTCCATGAGCATAACAATTCAGCCCGAGGTTAAGGAGGAGAACGGCTACGCCTATTTCCCCGAGTCCGGCGAATACAGCGTGACATACTATGTCGAGGACAGCGACGGCGGTTCGGCGCAGAAGACTGTTCTGGTCAATGCGGTAGAGCGCGAGCTGTACACCGACTTCATTACTGTCGGCGGCTTCAGAGGCAGTGCGGGCGGCAGTGCAACTCTCACTAAAAACGGCATGTACGACGGTAAGTACCTTATTGAGGGAAGCGGAGCGCAGATTGCCGAAGATATCGCGTTGACCCGCACATATACGCTGGATAACGGCTATAACTATACATTTTCTTTCGGATATGAGAGCAGCGCGGGCGGCAGAGCATACATGCTTGCCGACGGGCTCAGGACGGCTGAAATAGAAATAGCAGAGGGCGAGGGCAGTTTTTCATTCACATATCTCCCGAGGGGCGATGGAAATACTTCCTCTGTGGAAATTTCCCTGCTTTTGGGCAACCTCGGCGAAGTAAGTTTCAATCTGAAATCTGCGTCCTGCATGCGTACGCGCGTCGACGAGACTGTCGACCTCACGCAGGACTTTACATTCAACGGCAAAGTCATTTCCCGCTTCGACGGAACGGAGGTCAACTCGTTTGCGGGCGAGGGCGGTGCAACCGCCGTGCTCGAAATGCGTAAGGCTTCCGCGGACATCTGGCGCGGCGGCATGTTCATAAATACAGGCATAGTCACCGAGGCGGGGCAGACCTACAGCGTTTCATTCGACGTCTCGGCAATAAATGCGACGCCGTTCGAAGTTCTCGTGCAGAAGGGACAGTGGGGCGGTTACGACGAAATCGGTTACAGCCTTCAGCGCGTGGATAACGCAACGCAGGGCGTACACGTGCAGTGTCAGTTTCAGCCTGCTGCGGACAGGAGCGGCGAACTCTGGCTGTACGTTCAGTCGGGCGACAACGTCAACGACATAACACTGCGCAACTTCAAGGTGTACGTCACTCTTTCCGGCGATAAATATGAAAATATACAGCTTAAAGATTTTGCGCTCACCGACAGCGACGGCAGAGGCAGTACCATTACTACGGCGGACGGCGGGTTCGAAGTAAATATTCCCTCGTTTGCCGATACCGATTACAAGCAACAGGTCTCAAGCCCCGAATTCTACCTCAGCGGCAGCGGGGAAAATTATATAATCACTTTCCGCGCGAAAGCCACCAAGCCCGTAGTGTGCGTGTTTGCCGCTCCGCTTTACGGCGGCTGGGACCCGACTCTGGCATGGCAGCGTATTACAATCACCGAGGAAGAACAGGTCTTTTCGGTGTGGTGTTCGGAGGCGGGCGGAAACCGCTACAATAATTTCGTATGGCAGTTCGGCTCGACTGTAAATCAGCGTTACTCGGATGTGACCATACAGATAACAGATATAAAAGTGAGCTACAAAAATACGGCTCTGGATGAATAAGAATTTATGTTGACCAATTCAGTATCTCAGATTAACGGCTTTATTTCCAGTCAGCGCGGCAAGGTAAACGCGCAGTTCAGACAAAAATATCATATGATGCCCCCCGTAGGATGGATGAACGACCCCAACGGACTGATAAAGTTCAATGGAGCGTATCACCTTTACTATCAGTTCAATCCTTACGCCTCGACGCCGGGCACGATGCTCTGGGGGCATTTCACTTCGGACGACCTCATAAGTTACGCAGACGGCGGCGCGGCGATAGTGCCGAGCACCGAACACGTGAGCATATTCTCGGGCGGAGCTATACAATACAATGGCAGAATTGCCGCAGTATTCACAGAGCACTACGAAAACGACGGCGAGCGTCGGGAAGAGATTTATATGGCTCTGTCGGACGACGGAATGAATTTTTACGGACGAAAAAAGATTTTCGACAACGAAAGTTTGCCTGCAGAGCTCAGCCGAAGCGACTTCCGCGACCCCTGTCCCGTCAGAACAGGCGATAATTACTATGTATTTGTGGGCGGAAAACTTGTCAAAGAAAATAAGGGCGTGATAGTCGTTCTCGGCGGAAGTACGCTTGAGCGGCTGTCGTATAAATTCACAATCGGACCATTCTACGAACTCGGCGACATGGGCGAATGTCCCTGCTACCGCCGCATAGACGGAAAGGACGTGATAATCGCCTCGGCGTGCAACGTGCCCGCCCGCGGGAATGATTTCAGCAATGTCAATTCAAGCGTCTTTATTCTGGGCGAAATCGACTTCGTAAATGGCAGCATGAAGGTTGAAAATATCCGCGAAATTGACAAGGGCGATGCATTTTACGCGCCTCAGCTTATCAACGGCGACGACCGTCCCGTAATGATAGCCTGGCACGAGATGTGGGGCAAACCCTATCCGACAAGAGATATGAACCACGGTTGGGCTGGCTGTTTTACCATACCGAGAACGCTGTCCGTGCGCGGGGACGAGGTGTATCAGTCGCCTGTGGAAGAACTTGAAAAATATCTCGTCGGGTATGAGGGCGACGGCGTGCCCGCCTGCGCAGATATCCGCTTTGAGTTCGGCGGCGACGGCGAAGTCGTGCTCAGCGGCGATGACGGCAGCGTCGCTCTCGGGTGCAGGGACGGCGCGGTGTACCTCGATACCCGACTTTCAAACAACAAGAACGGCTGTGTCCGCAGAACGAATAATGTCTATGACCGCGCAGAAGTTAGAGTGCTTTCGGATGTATCCGGCATAGAAGTGTTCGTGGACGGCGGAAGAGAGACGATAAGCAGCAGGTTATATATCAGCGGAAAACTTACTCTTTCGGCAAAAGGCTGCGTAAGTAAGCCTCAGATAAAACAGGTGCAGATATGAAAATAAAAAGATTGTTGGCTCTGCTTCTTGCGGCGACGCTCTGTGCGGGCGCGGCGGGTTGCGCTCAGAAAGACGACCCGTTGCCTCAGGACGTGCAGTATACGCCCTTCCCGATCTCGTCCTACGATGAAACTCTCAAAGTGACGCTGGGCGACGTTATGCCCTTTTATGACGGAGAGCAAATCAATATCTACCATTTGCAGAACAGCAGGGGCAGTCAGAGCATGTTCTATCACCCCATAGCCAGACTGACCACGCAGGATTTCGTTCATTACAAGTACGAAGGCGTCGCCGTCAACTATACCGAGGAATTCGGAGCGCAGGACGCCGCAATCGGAACGGGGTCGTTCATACGTGACGAAAACGGACTTTATCATTGCTTCTATACGGGGCACAATGCCGAAGAAGGCACGGGGCTGCCCTATATCGAGGGCGTCATGCACGCGGTCAGCACCGACCAGACAGAGTGGGTTAAGGATGAAGATTTCTGTAAGTACGGCAAGAGCAACGACTTCCGCGACCCCTATGTCTATTACGATGAATATGACGAATGCTACTATATGCTCGTCACGACGAGGGCGAACAATACGGGCGTGATAAAGAGGTATTCCTCAACCACGCTGTCTGCGAGTGCCGACGAATGGACGGACAGAGGCATATTCTTCTCTAACGACAGCGGGACATACAATATGGAATGTCCCACATATATCGAATACAACGGATATTGGTATCTTGCATACAGCGAACAGGGCGATAACCGCGTAACGCACTATCGCTATCGCACAGAACACGACGGCGACTGGAAAAAGTTCGAGCGCGACTCGATAGACGCCAGCGGTTTCTATGCGGGACAGATTATGCGCGCGGAAGACAAGCTTTATGCCTTTGCATGGTGCGCAACGCTTACGGGCGGTTCGGTCGGCGACTTCGACTGGGGCGGCAACCTCGTTGTGCACGAGCTTAAGCAGCTTTCGAACGGCGAACTCTGCGCCGTGCCCGTTACCGACGTGCAGAAACTTGTTTCCGGCGAGGCAGAGTACACCCTCGCGGGCGGGGACAAGGCGGAAAGCCTCTCATTCAGCGCGGATAAATTTTCGGCAAAGGCTTTCAACGAAATCACGTCTTCAGTGCTTCGAATAAAGTTCACGATAAATCTGGGCAACTATGCCGGCGACTGCGGCATAACCTTCGGTCTGCGCGACGGTCTTGACAACAGGCTGGGCAAGGCTTTGGTTGCTTTTGAGCCGCAGAACAGCCGTCTGGTCTGCTATAACGACGTCTCAAGCATAGTCCGCTACGGTTCGGTGCTCGCAGAAGTTCCGTTTGCGTATATGCAGGGCAGAACTTATCGCGTCGAACTGCTCATTTCTGGCGAAATAATTACTGTATATCTCGACGATACCGTCGCGCTGACGCTGCGAATACCCGATATGTCGGACAATAACTTTGCGTTCTATTCAAACGGCGCAGACGTCAGGTTCGGAGGAATTTCTTTCTATGAGTAAACTTTATTGTCTCGGCGAACTGCTGATTGACTTTCAGTCGGTCGGCACAGGTTCTCTCAAAGATACAAAGCAGTTTGTAAAAAATGCGGGCGGTGCGCCCGCCAACGTATGCGTTCAGGCGGTGAAGCTGGGGATTGACGGCGCATACCTTACTAAAGTCGGTGCGGACGGCTTCGGCGAATTTCTCTCGGAGACGCTTAAGGGCGAGGGTGTAGATACCTCGCACGTGCTCAGTTCGCCCGATTACGACACCTCGCTTGCGTTTGTCAGTTTCAAAGAGGGCGGCGAGCGCGAATTCAGCTTTTATCGTCGCGCCGCGGCGGACCTGCATTTCACGCCCGAAGATTTCAAAGACGTAAAGTTCGGCGCGGGCGATGTTTTCGAGTTCGGCAGCGTCGCTTTAAAGACGGAAATTGCCGCAAAGACCCATCGCGCACTCATTGAAAGAGCGAGGGAGAGCGGCGCGCTCGTCTGCTTCGACCCCAATCTCCGTTTCAATCTCTGGGACGGCGAAGAACAGCTCAGGGATGCTGTAAACGAATTTATTCCCTTTGCGGACGTCGTCAAGGCGGGTGCGGACGAGCTGGAATTCATTACGGGCGTCAAGTCTGAAGAAGGCGTAAAGAGACTGCTGTCCTCAGGCGTAAAACTTGTGCTCGTGACCGACGGGTCAAATGGCGCAAAACTCTTTACTGACGGCGCAGCCTGTGCCTGCGGCGGGTATAAGGTAAAGGCGATAGATACGACGGGTGCGGGAGATTCTTTCTTCGGCGCGTTCATAGCCTGCCTCATGCACCGCGGCGCGACGCGCGAAAACATAACCTCGCTCGGAGTGAGCGGACTTGAAAAAATGCTTGATTTCGCCTGCAAGTGCGGAGCATATACCACAACGGGCTATGGCGCGATACCTGCAATGGGCGATAAAATAACAGTTGATAAGGCGGTAAAATAAAAATGGCTACGGTTAGGCTCGTAAACGTAAACAAGGTGTACGACGGCGGCGTTCATGCCGTGCATGATTTCTCGATAGACATCGACGACAAGGAATTCATTGTCTTTGTCGGTCCGTCGGGATGCGGAAAATCGACCACTCTCCGAATGATTGCGGGGCTGGAAGAAATTTCGTACGGCGAACTCTATATCGACGACAAGCTGATGAACAGTGCCGCGCCCAAGGACAGGGACATAGCAATGGTCTTCCAGTCGTACGCGCTCTATCCTCAGATGACGGTCTATAACAACATGGCATACGCGCTCAAGCTGCGCAAAGTGCCCAAGGCCGAGATAGACGAAAGAGTGCGTTCCGCAGCAGAAATTTTAAAACTTACGCCCTATCTCGACAGAAAGCCGAGAGCTCTTTCGGGCGGACAGAGACAGCGCGTCGCGCTGGGCAGGTCAATCGTGCGCAGACCGAAGGTCTTTCTTATGGACGAGCCTTTGTCCAACCTCGACGCCAAGCTTCGCGTAGCCATGCGCAGCGAAATAGTGCGCATTCACAGAGAGGTCGGCGCAACTACCATATACGTCACCCACGACCAGATTGAGGCCATGACAATGGCTTCGCGCATAGTCGTAATGAAGGACGGTTTCATTCAGCAAATAGGCGAGCCCGACTACATCTATCGCTATCCCGCAAATATGTTCGTGGCAGGTTTTATAGGCACTCCTGCAATGAACTTCCTTCACGGCACCGTCGAGGGCGGATATTTCATTCCCGACGCAGGAAAGGATAAAATTGCCCTCACCAAAGACCAGCTCAAACTGCTTGAAAATTATATCGGCAGGCGCGTGGTGCTCGGTATCAGACCTGAAAATCTCATCTATGAAAAATCCGGCAGGTACGAAAAGTATTCCAAACAGTCTTTCGAGTTAGTGCGCGGCATAACCGAAAAGCTGGGCGACATAATAAACGTGCATTGCGGTCTGGGCGATGCGGAAATAATAATCAAGATGAGCAGCAAATACAACGTGGAAGATTGCAAAACCCTGCGCGTAGCCGCAGACAGCGATTATATGCGTTTCTTCAACGAAAGCACCACGCTTGCGATAACCGCCGAACACAAAGAGTATGAGGAGGCGGAAGTGACCCCCGAACTCGACGAGGACAACGTTGTGATAATCGAGCCCGAAAAAGAAAATATTTTCAGCAGACTTTCGGCAAAAATCAAAGATAAATTCTCTAAAAAATGATATCGTCTGCATTTTAAGATGTATCATAAAAACAAAAAGAAGCCTCTCCCATCTCAGGCTTCTTTTTTTGTCTGCGCAGATATGCATAAAGCCGCCTTCGCGTAAAGCACCCGCAGAGCAGACGGTTTGCTTAATTTTGCCGTATTCGGCGTGCGCTTTTTGCATTAAAACAGCTAAAAATGTCGTTTTATGTCAATACAGATAGTACAAACAATACAGATAATACAATTTTAAAACAGTGTGGTCTGACATAAGACAGTTCAGTTATTATTATAAAAAAGCGGCTGCGGCAAACGCCGCAGCCGCTTTTTTAAGATTTTTTAAGGTTTGCATTTATCGCGCTTTATGCGTATGTGAACCTGAGTGCCTTGCGAAATTTTGCTGTTTATGCGTACGTCGGCATTCAGGAGCAGTTCAAGTCTTTCTCGCGCATTGTTTATGCCGTGCGCGCCCTCTTTCAGCGCGGATACGTCAAATCCGTCGCCGTTGTCGCTTATGGTAACCGCAATGAAACCGCCGTCCTCGGCGGAGGAGACGGTTATGTTGCCGCCCTCTTTTTTATTTACGTTGCTGTATTTTACGGCGTTTTCGACAAATGGCTGCAGCGAGAACGCGGGTACGTAAAAATCTGAGACGGCGATGTCGAAAATTATTTCGAACGGGTCGTCGCGCATAGTGTTTATAAAGTCTATGTAATAGCGAATGTTCTGCAACTCCGCAGTGAATGGTATTTTTTCGGTATCGGTGAGCGAAAGGCTCTTGCGCATATATTCCGAAAACAGGTCGAGCGCGTTGTCGCCTGCGGCGATGTCGCTGTGATAGCGCGACTTTATCGCGGTCAGCGCGTTGAATATAAAGTGCGGCTTTATCTGTTCCATAAGCAATTTCATCTTAAGTCGCTCGTTCTGCAGCTTGTAATCTTCAGCATTGCCCGCCTTTTTGCTTACGCGTATAAAGAATGCAAGGTATATTCCGAAAAAACATAAAATGCATACTCCGAGATACGTGACCGTAAGTCCCCTTATATACGGAGCAAATCCCGCATGGTTCAGTTCATTTGCCGACTGCGCTCCCGCGCACGCAAAAAATATCGCCGATGTCAGCGCGAAAGTCGCGTTGTCCGAGGACAAGATACAGCACCTCGCATTAATTATAATGTAGTAAAAAACGGCGGCGAACAGAAAGAAGAAGCAGACGATAATTCTTGAATAGGAGTGATAAAGTATAATAAACAGTATCAGACTGAGTGCCGCGACCAGGAAGATGGGATACAGCGGAAGTTTTCTTCCGTTTTTGCAGTAATCGTATCTCAGATAAACGAGGACGGAAACTTCCAGCCCGACAAAACTGAAGTACTGCGCGAGTTGTCCTACGAGCAGCATTTGCGGAATGCCTGTGAGCTTGTAAAAGGCGTACATATCCCGACTGAACATAGCGTACAAAAACAGAAACATTGCCAGAACGGCGGTGTGAAAGGTCGAGTCGGAAATGCACAGCATTGCGACGAATTCTATTATGAAGAACAGGAACAGCAGCAGTACCGCTATAAAAGAAATTATGCCTGCGGAAATCGAACTTTCCGCCTCTGCGACAATGTCGAATTGCGCCAAAGCGAGAAGAATTACGCTGCCTGCGCAAAGAAGCAACACGTTCGCAATGCATGATGTAATTCTTAAAACTCTTCTGACCTTCATGGCTATATTATACTAAACCTCAAACAAACAGTCAATATGAACTATATTTTTTAAATTTTTAACAGTCTGTTGCCCTGAATTGTCTTTAATTTTTACCTGTAATCAATGACAGGCTTTTAGCTGAAATTACTGCTTTTAAAGATTAGAAAGTTCAATATTTTGTTTCCCGCACGGGTGCAGGAATGTGTTTTTTTACTTTTTACTTAAGAGGTTAAGTTGGTGTTCTGAACTGATTTTTGGTATTCGATAAGCCAATTAAAAATTTGATATTGACATACATAGCTGTGTCCCATATAATAAAAACAAGAATAAATTGTTTTTATTATATATAGTAGTTTTTTAATACTATTGCGTGTGGATATTTTCTGATGGTATGCAAAACAAAGTGCTGTCAGGCAAAATAAATTTTCAGGAGGGAATATGATAAGAAAGGTAAAGTCGCTTTTATTGATGTGCATGGCAGTTATGGCGTTGTTCGCCGTAACGTTATTCGGATGCACGGATAATGACGACAAGAAGGACGGCGGAGAGGTTTCCGTCGTAAGCATCGCTTTGAACGAAGACGCATTGACGCTTACGGTCGGTCAGACAGCGACCCTCGAAGTTACCGTTCTGCCCGGGAACGCTACGGATAAGTCTGTTTCGTGGTCTACTTCAGCCGCGGCGGTTGCTACCGTTTCGGACGGCGTCGTGAATGCCGTCGCAGCAGGACAGGCTGTTATAACCGTAACTTCGGCTGCAGATAGCAGTATAACTGCAAGTTGTACGGTAACAGTAACTGCGGCGGTTTCGCATACGCATACATTCGATAAACAGGTGACTGAGGACGAATACCTTGCAAGTGCGGCGACGTGCACAGAGGCAGCGACGTATTACTACAGCTGCGAGTGCGGAGAAAAGGGCAGCGAAACGTTTGCATACGGCGAGCCTGCGGGACACGCAGCGCAGGACGTGCAGTGGAGCAGCGACGCGCAGGACCACTGGAAGGTCTGCCCTGTCTGCAATGAACAGACAGAGAAAACTGCGCACAGCTGGGATGAGG
>CASESJ010000003.1 GCA_949290575.1 uncultured Clostridia bacterium | reverse complement strand
AATAAACGCCAGACCAAAAAAAGTTTTAGGTTACAAAAAACCTGTTGATTTATTTAACTTTTTTCTCGTTAAGTGTTGCACTTAGTTTGACAATTCATCTTTATACAGGCGTTTGCGTCAGATTTCCGTCCTGATAAGACAAAACAAAATCCGAGCAGTGCACCGTTACATTCTTAAGAAATTGTATTTTTTCGCTTTCAGACAACAAAATTTCCTCAACGACGGTCTGTCCGTCGTCATCTTCATGCTCCTCGACCTCAAAGAAGTCGACCGCCTTCCACTGTTCGGCATTTCCGTCAAAATAAATATCCTTAATAAAATTACCCATCAATGCCGTTTTATGTATCTTCTTTAAAGTGGAAGGCAGAGAAATTTCAACAAGCTTTGTATCATAATAAACGCCGGTTTCCGTTGAAATATAACTGCCTGCAAATGTGTTGGCATAAATCGTTTCGATATTCGCATTTACCGTGACCTTTTCAAGCGAGGAACAATAAGCAAAAGCATATGGTCCCAACTCCTCAACGCTTTCTGGTATCAAGAGCTCTGAGATAGAATAACTGCAAGCAAAACTTGCATAGCCGATATAAGTTACGCTGTCAGGTATTTCAAGACTTAATATATTATTATAGGCAAAAGCCCTTGAATCTATATAAGTTACAGTATCCGGAATTTCAACAGACAAAAGCGATGTGCATCCCATAAATGCTTCTTTACCGATATGAGTAACGGGAAGTTCGCCGTGTTCGCCGTCGTCGTACGAAGAGGCAATGACGCACTGTTTGAGAGCATTTTTATTTCCCGAAACGCCGCTTAATATGTAATACGTGCCGTCGTCGCTTATTTTATATACAACTTCCGCCGTGCCGCAACCTGTAAAGGAAAACGCACAGCACGCGGCTATCGCCGCCGCACAGATAAAACCTGAAATCTTTTTCATAACACAATAATTTTATCATAGGTCCGCAACTTATGCAACAATCGCACGGACAGGTTTTGTGAAATTTAGATAAATTTACTTATGAAAATTGTTTCCTGTATAGTAAGGAATACCTTACATACCTTATAATTAATGATAATTTGTATAAAAGTCAGCCTTAAACGGGCGTTTTTGAACCTGAAAACTAAAAATCTATGTATTTCAGACCTCGTCAGATTTCAAGCGTAATATTATTAAAATTTAATGCATTAAGGCGGATTTTACATATTCATAAAAAGCCCCGCGACTTAAGGTCGCGGGGCGGGCGCAAAATACAAAATTATTTTTTATAGATTGCTCTCAGAATTTTTTGCACAATTTTCGGCGGTTTAACGCAGATAATCGTCATACTTTCCCCCTGTTGACTATTATTAGGGCGACGTCTCGCCTGTGCATGCGCACGAAAGCCGAGCGGCTGAGGACTATATTGGATATTCCGCGGCACTCGCCTGCGCTTATCCTTTTGGGATAGGCGTATTTGCACCCTTCACTTTCCATTATACGCACAAACTTTCCGAATGGTAACACAGAAAAAGTGCAGCCCTCGAACTGACCGAGGTCGATTTTTCCCGTTGAAGCGAAGATATACGACGTCTCTGAAATCATCTTCGCCCTCGCTCCGCGAACGCAGGCGGCATACAGAAGTTGCAGATTGCCTAAAAAATGGTCCTCTCTGCCGCCGAAACCGCCGTATATTTCAATTTCGTCGACGCCGTCAGAAAGCATTTTGAAAAGAGCTATCTCGCCGTCGGTGAAATTTTTTTCCGAGGGGTAAATTTTTTCGGGCGGAGGCTCGGGGATATAGTTAAGGCTGTCGAAGTCGCCCACATTTTTGTCTATGCGCACCCTGCCCTTCGCCCATTCGTACGCGCCGTCGCAACAATAGACGACCGCGTCCGAGCAATCTATATCGCCCGTATAGGGCGCGCCGTTCAAAAGCAGTATTCCCTTCATATCAGCCGCGAAGGGCGGCAATGGTTGCCGCCATATCCGAAGAGCCGAATACAGCCGAGCCCGCAACGAGCACGTTTGCGCCTGCCTCTATGACGTCGCGGCAGTTGGAGACGCCCACTCCGCCGTCCACCTCAATATCCATATCGCCCTTGCCGATAGTCTTTGCGTACGCGCGCGCCTTTTTTATCTGCTCTAAAGCCGTGGGAATAAACTTCTGACCGCCGTAGCCGGGGAATACCGACATTACAAGCAGCATATCGCAAAGAGGCAGCACATCAAAAATCTTTTCCACGTCCGTATCGGGATTGACCACAACGCCGCACTTCACGCCGAAAGATTTAATCATTTCAAGCGTCTCTTCAAGGTAAGTATCAGAAATCTTTACGCACGCCTCATAGTGCACGGTTATTATGTCCGCACCTGCGTCGGCAAAGAATTTTATCTGCGTCTTGGGGTGCTCAATCATCAGGTGCACGTCGAGCGGAAGTTTTGTCAGCGGGCGGATATTTTTTACCATCTGCGCGCCGAAAGTTATCGGTCCGACAAACGAGCCGTCCATTACGTCGCAATGCACGAGATCCGCGCCCGCCGCGTTGAGTTTTTTAATCGCACCGCCCATATCAGAAAAATCTGCCGAGAGAATTGAGGGTGATATTGAAATTTTCATCAGTGTCTTCCTTTGATTAATTATTATAAAAATCGCCTGCAGTCGTCTTGTCAGATCGCCATTAAACGCCGCACGACTGTATCAGCGCAGAAGCGAGCAATGCAAATTTATTCGCTTACTCGTCCTTATGCCCTCACTCATCCGCGCTTTGCGCATTTTCGCTTAGGAAACCTGCCCTGAGCTGTCCGCACGCGCCGCCTATGTCCGCGCCCGTTCTGCGCCTTAACGTGGCGGAAAGTCCGCCCCTTTCGAGCATGCCCAAAAATGAGTACGCGCTCTTTTCGTCCGCGCCCTCGAGAGTGCGCTCCTTTACGCTGTTCAGCCTTATCAGATTGACGTGACAGGGTCTGCCCTTCAGCAGGGCTATTAGTTCGTCGGCGTGACGGCTGTCGCAGTTTTCGCCGACAATCAATGCATATTCGAAGATATACCGCCTGCCCGTCTTATTGAAGTAGTTGTCGCACGCCTTCAGAATTTCTGCTATGCTCCACTTGTTGGCAATCGGCATGGTGCGGGCGCGCTCTGCATCCGTCGTGTTGTGCAGCGACACCGTGAGGTTGAGAGGTATGCCCTCTTCGGCAAATTGGTACATTTTATCGACAAGTCCGCAGGTCGAGAGAGAAATGTTGCGCGCGGAGATGTTTATGCCCTCCGCCGCCGTGACATTTTTGAGGAACGCTACGACATTGTCATAGTTATCGAACGGCTCGCCGCTGCCCATCAGAACGAGGTTGGTGACGGCGCGCTTTTCGCGCGTGCCGCCGTGAAGCGCGTTGACGGCGAGCACCTGCGCAAGAATTTCGCCCGAAGTGAGGTCGCGCACTCTGCCGCCCAAAGTGCTGGCGCAGAATTTACAGCCCATTCTGCAGCCAACCTGCGTGGAAATGCACTGCGTGTTGCCGTATTTGTACTTCATGAACACGCCCTCTATAATGTTGCCGTCCGCAAGGCGGAAGAGATATTTTTCCGTGCCGTCGGTAGAGGTGAGCGTGCGCACGATTGATATGGCGCAGTCCTCAAACTCGTTTAAAAGCATATTTTTGAACGAGGCAGGCAGGGTGGTAATCTGTGAGATATTCTTGCCCTGCATAATGCCTTCGTACAGCTGTTTTGCCCTGAATGAGGGCTGATTGCAGCTCTTTGTCAGTTCCGAGACTTGCGTAAAGCTTAAATCCTGAATAATCTTTTTCATTTTTTTATAAACGAAGTGAGGTAAAATCCCGCGCCCTGCGAGATGTGGGGAAGAAATTGCAGTCCGAATTTAGTCCGCCTGTGCGCAAGGGGCGAAGAGGGAATTTCAAGCCCGAAATCTCTGTGCGCCGCCAGAAAGTTGTATGCCGTGCTGTCGTTTTCCTCCGGCAGAACCGAGCAGGTGGAATAATACAGCCTGCCGCCCGTCTTTACATACCTGCAGCAATTATTCAAAAGCTCTTTCTGCGTCGCGACGAGCGAAGGGATATCCTCTGCCCTGCGGTTGAGCTTAATATCGGGATTTTCGTTGATTACGCCCGTACCCGAACAGGGCGCGTCGCAGAGCACGGCGTCGAACGCCCCCTCGTATGCGGGATTGAATACCGTTCCGTCTGCACAGACCGCCTCTATATTGGTCGCGCCCATGCGCGAGGCATAGCTTAAAATAAGTTGCGTTCTGTGCGGGTGAAGTTCGCAGGCGGTGACGGACGTAAATTTTTTTGATAAAAGAACGCTCTTTCCCCCGGGAGCTGCGCAGACGTCGAGAAGCTTGCCGCCTCCCTCCACGGCGTCGCAGATTGCCACCGAGCCGACCGACTGAAAGGTGTAGTCGCCGAGCATAAAGCCCTCGTCGCGCACGAAGTTGCGGAAGATGTACACGCCTTTGAAGGGCGTATCTTCGTGAGATTTTGAAAGATATTTATCCGCGCCGCGTTCAAAGCGCACGCACACGCCGTGCGAGGGCGAAGAGAGTATCTGTTCCGCCTCACCCTTGTAGCTGCGCCTTAAAGCCTTTACGAGCCACACGGGCGCAGAGCACCTTATCGACATTGCCTCGTCCGCTCTCTCGGGCAGAGGAGGAATTTTGTACGAGCGCAGAAAGGCGTTTACAAAGCCCGCCGCGCCGCTCTTGCCCAGCTTTTTACAGAGCTCTACGGCGCAGTCGACCGTCATATAGTCGTTCTTGTCCATGAACTCGAGCATATACAGGGCTATCTTTAAAATCAGCCTTATCGCGCTCTTTGGCGGACGCGTCGTATTGCCCGAAATTATATGCGAAAGGTATATGTCCTTTTCGAGCACGCCGTATACAATTTTGACCGTTGCCGCCCTGTTCAAAGGCTCTAACGGCGTTTCGGCTATAGCTTGTTTTAAGTATTTGCCCCCCGAATATACCTTGGACAATACAAGATAGGGGTCGCAGAGAGGGTTAGTCAAGAATGTCGCCCGCCTTTATCTTTCTGCCGTTTGCAAGGTCGGCGGCACTTAAGGGTTTTCCGCCCGCAAACTGGGCTTTTATGATATTTATCGCGCCGTCGGCGCACTTTACAACTATGCCGCGCTTGTCCGCGCTCACGACTTCGCCCACCTTTCCGCCCTCCGCGGTTGCAGGTTGAGCGTCATATATATTGAGCTGAACGCCGTTTAAAAAGCAATATGCGAGGGGCTGGGGGCTCATAGCCTTTATAAGTCTTATAGCCCTTTCCGAGCTTTCAAAGCTTATGCGCGCGTCCTCTTTTTTTATCTTTTTGCAGTAGGTCGCCGCGCCGTCGTCCTGCAGCAACAGCTGAACTTCGCCCCTTTGTATGAGCGAGACAGCCTCGACTGCCGCATCCGCAGAGATCAGGGACAATTCCTCCGAGAGCTGACCGCACGTCTTATCCGCCACGGCGCAACGCTTAATAAGAAGAATGTCGCCGCTGTCGAGGGCTTCCTCCGTTTTCATAACCGTCACGCCCGTATACTCTTTGCCGGCGAGTATTGCCGACTGAATGGGGCTTGCGCCCCTGAATTCGGGCAGCAGGGATGCATGTAAATTCCACACGCCTAGGGGAAACGCAGAGAGCACCTGCTTTGTGAGTATCTGTCCGTAGGCGCAGGTTACCATGATATCCGCGCCGAAAGATTTAAGTTCTTCCACGCAGTCCCTTATTCTCGGGCTGTCTATGACGGGTATGCCGTTTTCGAGGGCATAACTCTTAACGGGCGTGGGCGTGAGCACCTTTTTTCTGCCGACGGGTCTGTCGGGCTGGGTGACGACGGCGCACACGCCGAATTTTTCGTGCAGAGCTTTAAGCGAGGGCACTGCATACTGAGGCGAACCTGCAAAAATAATCTTCATTTATCAGTCCTCCTCGGGAAGGTCATAGATTTCGGATGCGATGTCGGTGTACAACACGCCGTCGAGGTGGTCGAGTTCGTGGCAGACCGCGCGGGCGAAGAAGCCTTCGGCTGTGAGCTTGTGCTTTCTGCCGTTTCTGTCGCGGTACTCCGCCTTTACCTTGTAGGGACGGGTGACCGTGCCCTGCTTGCCCTTGACCGAAAGGCAGCCTTCGGGTCCCGTCTGCTCGCCCTTCTTTGCAAGTATTACGGGATTAATCATCTCGAAAAAGCCCTCTTCGACGTCGACTACGACGGCTCTCAAAGGCACGCCTATCTGGGGCGCGGCAAGTCCCGCGCCGTTTTCCGCGCGGACGGTCGCTTTGAGGTCGTCCATGAGCGCGCCCAGCTCCTTATCGAATTTTTTTACTTCGGCGCAAGTCGTTCTGAGAACCTCGTCGCCTGTCTGTACAACATATCTGACCATAATTACCTCTTTAAGATAAATTTGCGGGATTTTCTTCGACGTAGGCAAGCACGCTGTTCGTCGTGTACTTCGCCGCAGCGTCGTAAATTTGCGGCAGAAGCCTGCCGTCCTTGAGGCGCATGAGCACCTGATAGCGCAACTTGCCCTGTATCTTCTTTATGGGCGAGTGCATTTTATTGAAGAAGATGAACTCGTCCTCGTTTTCTTCCTTTAATTTCAGCAGCGAAAAATAAATATTCTTCAAGACCTCGAGAGCCGAATTTTCGTCCTCGCCCACCACCATCACTCTGCAGATGAGCGAATAGGGCGGAAAGCCCGTCGCTTTGCGTATTTTGACCTCGTTTTCGAAAAAGCCCTTGTAGTCGTAGTTAACCGCATAGCGCAGAATGTAATTTTCGGGCGAGTAGGTCTGAAGAACGACTTTGCCCTTCGCGCCCGCTCTGCCGCTCCTGCCCGCGACCTGCGTTATGAGCTGAAAGGTGCGCTCGCCGCTCCTGTAGTCCGAAAAGTGCAGGCTCATGTCGGCGTCGAGTATGCCGACGAGCGTCACCGACGGGAAGTCGTGACCCTTGGCTATCATCTGCGTTCCCACGAGGATATCCGCCTGCCTTTGTCCGAACTGCTTTAAAATTTTATAGTGTCCGTCCTTGCCCGAGACGGTGTCGTTGTCCATGCGCAGAATTTTTGCCGAGGGAAAGAGCTCCTTCAGGTCGGAAACCACCCTCTGCGTGCCCGTCGCGCCGTAGCGGAGGTGTCTGCCGCCGCACTCGGGGCAGGCAGGAGGCATATGGTACTTCGCGCCACAATAGTGACACTTCAGGCAGTTTTCGTCCGAATGATAGGTTAAGGACACGTCGCAGTTTTCGCACCGCGCAACATAGCCGCAGTCCTGACAGATGACCGTCTTTGCATAGCCCCTGCGGTTTAAAAATATTATCGCCTGATTGCCGCCTGCAAGCGTTGCGGAGAGTTCCTCCCTCAACGCCTGCGAAAAACTTGTGTTGTTGCCCCTCTTTACCTCTTTCCTCATATCCGAAATTATGATTTCGGGCAGCGGCTTTTTATTTATTCTGTCGGGCAGGGTGATGAGCCCGTATTGTCCTTCGGTGGCGCATATATAGCTCTCGACCGAGGGCGTCGCGCTGCCCATGATGAGCTTGCAGCCGTTGTACTCGGCGCGTATCCGCGCAATATCTGCAGTCGAATATCTCGGGGCGGCTTCGGAGACGTAGGATGCGTCGTGCTCCTCGTCTATGATAATCGCGCCTAAATTTTCGAGCGGCGCGAAGATTGCCGAGCGCGCGCCTATGGCGATTTTCGCCTCGCCCGAGCGCAGTCTCCACCACTCGTCGAACCGCTCGCCCGCCGAAAGTCCGCTGTGCATTATGGCGGCTTCGCCCTTGAACCTGCGCCTGAGCTGGCGTAGCATCTGGGGCGTCAGGGAAATTTCGGGAACGAGGAATATCGCCGTCTTGCCCCTTCTGAGCACTTCGGCAATGTAACTTAAATAGATTTCCGTCTTGCCGCTGCCCGTCACGCCGTGGATTAGCTGAACGGTCTTATCAGATTTTTCTATATACTCAAGCGCGCTCGTCTGCGCGGGAGTGAGCTCAACGGGAGTGAACTCCTCTTCCTCGCCGCCCATGGGCGTGCGTATGCGGCGCACTTTGTAAATTTCCGCTATGTCCTTTGAAACGAGCGCGTTGACCGCCGCCCTGCCGAAGCGTTCGGCTGCGGAAGAGAGTTCCATATCGCCCTCTCTGAGCGCGAAGCAAAGCTCTGCCTGCTTGGGCGCGCGCTTGCCCACCTCAGCGGCGGGGTCTGTGAGCTTTACAAAGGAGGTAAACACCTCCCGCACTCTGCCCAACCTCATTTCCGAGGGGAGAAAGAGCCTCAGCGCAACCGCCTTGGGAACGCGGTAGCGTTCGCAGATGCGCTCCATGAGCGAGAGACACTCGGGCACTATGGCGGGCAGTTCGTCGTAAACTTCGCGCACGGGCTTGATTTTGTCCGCGTCGAAAGACGGGGTAGGACTGAGACCTATGACAAAGCCCTCTATTATCCTGCCCCCGAACGGAACTTTTACCCTGCAACCGACTTGGACCTCGTCGGAGCAGGAATATTCAAAAATTCTGTCGACCTGACTGTGCGCTATGTCGACTATGACCTGTGCGTACAAGTAACCCTCCGTGCACGAAAAACTGCATTCTAAACAAATGCGCCCCGCGCGGGGCGCATTGCTTTTTTATAAATCAGTCTTTTACAGCTTTGATTTTGCCTTCGTTAATCTCCTCGCAAGCAAGGGCGATTTCCTTGAGGTGACGGGGATTTTCAACGGGATTTTCCACGCTGTTCTGCTCTATCAGCTGGCGGGCGCGCTTTGCCACGACTACGCACAGCGCATAGCGCGAAACCGTAGTGCCGTTGTCGCCCAGCTTCTTTATCAGGCTGTCTACTGCAGGTACGTTAATCATATTAACCCTTCCTCCTTTTTTCTACTATTTTTAATATATTGTCTACGGTCTGGTTCAAGTCGTCGTTGATGACCGTATAATCGTATATCTCGCTCTTAGACATCTCGTAATCGGCGCGCTCCAGCCTGTGCCGTATGAGCGTTTCGTCCTCCGTGCCGCGCATTTTGAGCCTTCTTATCAGCTCGTCCTTGTTGGGCGGCGTAATCATCAGAAGAAGGGCGTCGGGATAGAGCTTTTTAACGTTTTCCGCGCCGTCGACGTCTATTTCGAGAATGACGTCGTTATCCTTCAGCTTATCTTCGACAAAAAATCTCGGCGTGCCGTAATAATTTTCGAAGTGGTTGGAATATTCTAAAAATCCGCCCTCGTCTATCATCTTAAGAAAGGCCTGCTTGGATATGAAGAAATAACTCTTGCCGTTCTGTTCGCCCTCGCGGGGTGAGCGCGTAGTGCAGGATATCGAAAGCACGGCGCGGGGCAGTTTCTTTAAAAGCCTGTCCACCACCGTTCCCTTGCCTACGCCCGACGGTCCGGATATTACAATAAGAATTCCTTTGTTTTCACTCAACGTTCTGTACCTGTTCTCTTATTTTTTCTATTTCGTTTTTCATGTCCAGTCCGAGACCTGTTATCTCTATGTCGTTGGACTTGGAACATATTGTATTTGTCTCCCTGTTGAATTCCTGCACGAGGAAATCGAGCTTTCTGCCCACCAGCTTTTCGCAGCAGATTGTGCGAAACTGTCCGATGTGCGAACCTAAACGCGTAAGCTCCTCGTCGATGTTGGCTTTATCCGTGAAGATTGCCACCTCGGTGAGCAGTCTGCCCTCGTCGACGCTAAGTCCGTCGAGATAGCTTTTGACCTTCTCTTCCAGCTTGCTGCGATAATTAGTAACGACGACGGGCGCGCGCTTTGCTATCTTGCCCACGCACTGCTCTATGAAGTCGACGCGCGAGAGCATGTCCTTTTTAAGCTTTTCGCCCTCCTTCGCGCGCATTCCGTTGAGGTTGTCGAGCGCAGCCGAGAGAGCGTTGCCGAGAGCGGCTATGAGTTCCTCGTCCGCACCGGCATTCTCCTCTTCCCTGAGCACGTCGGGCTGTCTGAGTACGTTGGTAAGAGTAAAGTCATCCTCGAGTTCGGGAAAGAGCGACTTAAGTTTTTCCGCCGCGCCGACGTATGCGCGGGCGGCTGCCTCGTCGACGTACAGCGACTTGACCTTTTCGCGCTTGTCGGTGTAGCTTATGAATACGTCCGCATGACCGCGGGTGAGCTTTTCGCGCACGTTTTTGCGTATGAAATCTTCGTAACCCGAAAAAATTCTGGGGCATTTTACGGACACGTCGAGATATCTGTTGTTGACTGTCTTGACTTCGGCGGTGAGTTCTATGCCGCCCTGTCTGTATTCGCCTCTGCCGTAGCCCGTCATGCTGTACATAATTATACCCCGTAAAGAGAATTTTCGTACTCATTATACAGCATAATTTGCCAAAATTCAAGCGGCTTGCCGCGCTTTTGAAAATTTTATTTGCGCGACACGGCAGAGCGCATATTTCAGCCTCGCTCAGTAGTCGCCCTTATCCGACGGACACAACCCCCGCTCGCGCGTACTTACGACGCGATAATTGTTCCTCGGTTCTGCCACAAAAAATGTCTGCGGCGCGCCCGAAGATGCGATTTCCCCCGTAATAT
The DNA here is from genome assembly GCA_949290575.1 of uncultured Clostridia bacterium. GTDB lineage: Bacteria > Bacillota > Clostridia > Christensenellales > Borkfalkiaceae > Coproplasma. The sequence goes on along the minus strand of CASESJ010000003.1, from coordinate 200,497 downwards.
CCGCGAAGTAAGCGCGTCCGCCCGCGCTCATTGCCACGGGCATTCCGTAGAGGTATGCATACGCCCGCGCCAGAAGAGGCGGCATGTTGTCACATACGCTCTCCATAACGCACAGCAGAAGATTGCAGCCGCACAGCGAAAAACTTTTTATGTTTTCCGGAAAATACAAATCGCTGTCTATACACACTCCCACCTTGTACCCGCCCAGTCTGTATATGCCGAGAAACGCTCCGCTCTTGTAGCCGTCGCCGTCCACGACGTGTAACATGTCGGATATTCCAAGAAGTTTTCCGCAGTCGGCGACAGCCGCAGACTTGCGCTTCAGACCCCTGCTGTCCGTACGGCAGCCGCAGACCGCCGCGCAATGCCCGCTCTTCGTCAGACGGGAAAACTCGCCGAATTTATCCGTTTTGCCCGATAGTTCGCTCTCATAATCGACGTCGCCCAGAAAATCGAAACCCAACAGCGCGACGTCGCATTCGGGCAGACGGACGGCGTCGCTTGCCCTCATGCGGGGCGCAACGCATATTTTCATACATTTTATATTATTTCCCGCGCACAAAAAAGGTTCTATGCGCGATAACTTAAGAATAACTTATTTGTATGAAAAAAGCCTTATCCGTCCTCATAGCGGCTTCAATCGCCGCCCTGTGCCTGCCCGCAGCGGGCTGCGCAGACAAATCAGAAACAACGAGCAGATATGTAATAGACGTCGCCTACGACGGCGACCACACCCTCTCGGGCAGCGTCACTTTAACATATTTCAACGACACCGACAACTGCCTCGACAGCCTCAGCTTCAATCTGTGGGGAAACGCCTATCGCCAGGGCGCGCTGTACGCGCCCGTTTCGCAGACCTATCAGTCCAAGGCGTACTATAATGGCGCAAGCTACGGCGGCATGCAGATTGAAGACGTCAAGGGCGGCGCAGAGTGGCAGATATGCGGCAACGATATGAATATTCTGGACGTTGCGCTGAATGACGAACTCTACCCCGAACAGAGCGTGACGGTGACGATAGATTACACTCTGACGCTCGCCGACGTAAACCACCGCACGGGCGTGACGGCAGACACGGTAAACCTCGGGAATTTTTACCCCGCGCTGTGCGCCTACACCCCCGCAGGCTTTGCCGAACACGAGTATTGCAGCACGGGCGACCCGTTCGTATCGGAGTGCGCGGACTATCGCGTGAACATAACCGTTCCCGCGGAATACAAGGTGGCGGCGAGCGGCAGCCTGACCGCGGAAAATGCCGCGGACGAGGGCGTTACGTACAGCTATATGCTCGAGGGAGCGAGAGATTTTGCCGCTGTGCTCTCGCAGAAATTCGAAGTGCTCAGCGCGCAGGCGTGCGGCGCGACTGTGTACTATTATTACTATGACGACGCCGACCCGCAGGAGAGCCTGAACGCGGCGACAGAGAGTTTAGAGTATTTTTCGGAGCAGTTCGGGCAGTACATATACCCCACTCTTTCCGTCGTGCAGACGGGCTTCTGCATGGGAGGCATGGAGTATCCCGCGCTGACCATGATTGCCGACGGACAGGACAGTCAGAGCGCGATCTACACGATAGTGCACGAGACCGCCCATCAGTGGTGGTACGCCGCCGTGGGCAGCAATCAGTACGACAACGGCTGGCAGGACGAGGGTCTTGCGGAGTATTCCACTCTGATGTTCTTTGAAAACTCGCCCGTATACGGCTTTACCCGCACGGGACTTCTGGGCACGGCGACAAAGTCGTACAGGGCATACTATTCGGTGTATAACCAGCTCTTCGGCGACGCAGACACGACTATGAACAGACCTCTTAGCGAATATTCCGGCGACTACGAATACGCCAACATTGCCTACAACAAGGCACTTCTCATGTTCGACGCCGTGAGAGGCGCGTGCGGCGACAAGCAATTTGTCAAGGCTCTTTCGGCGTACTTCAGGGAGAACAAGGGCGAGCTGGTCGCGCCCGAGAGCCTGATTGCGCAGTTCTGCAAGGTCGCCGACTGCGAGGGAATTTTTTCAAGTTTCATCGAAGGCAAGGTAATAATCTGACATAACCTATAAAAAGCCGCGCGGCGGAAAAATTTCCGCCGCGCGGCTTTTTTGTTGCAATTTACAAATATCTGCCCCCTTCCCGCCATCATAAATCAGAAAAAAGCACCCATTGCGCACAGTATAAAGTTTTAACTTTTTGTTGCAAAACTAAATAAAATAGAGTATAATATTTTCGTTGAAGGGCGAAAAAAATCTATGCCCGACGACAAAGGAACAGATATGGACAGCAGCCCAAGTTTTAAAGACATGGAAAACTGACCCGCCGCGTCGACCTGAAGGTGCGCGGGACTTTTTCCGCGCATTTTTATTTTTGAGAGGTTAAGCGGATGATTAATTTCTTTATCAACGGAGAAAACAATCTTCTTCTCCGCATCGAGAAATTTGAAAAACAGTGCTGGGTTGACATGATTAACCCGACAGACGACGAAGTGGACGACGTGGTCGCAGCCACGGGCGTGCCCGAGGATATGATTAAAGCCGCGCTCGACGAAGAGGAGCGCGCGCGTACGGAATTTGACGAGGGATGTTCGATGTTCGTGGTCGACTGCCCCGTAATCGAGGAGAGCGACGCGGGCGACAGCTACACCACTCTTCCCCTCGCCATCATATACAACAAAAATTGCATAGTCACGGTATGTCTTAAAGGCAATCCCGTACTCAAGGACTTCATCACGGGCAGAGTTAAGATTTTCTGCGACAAGCCCGTGGGGTTCATACTGAACTTTATGTACGGCAATGCCAAGAGATTTCTGTACTGCCTCAAGCAGATAGACAGAAAATCGCACAGAGTGCAGGCGGAACTGGGCAGAACGCTCAAGAACGAGGAGATTTTACAGCTGCTCGACCTCGAAAACTCGCTGGTCTATTTTTCCACCTCTTTAAGTTCCAACTACAAAGTGCACGAAAAGCTGTCCAAGGTCGAGGCAGTCGCCACGCGCGAAGATTACCGCGACCTGTACGAAGATATGGTGATAGAGAGCAGTCAGGCGATTGAAATGTGCAAGATATACAAAGATATCCTCAGCGTTTCGATGGACGCCTACGGCTCTGTAATTTCCAACAACGCGAACGACACAATGAAAAAGCTGACGGTCATCACCATCCTTCTGGCGATACCCACAATGATTGCAGGGTTCTGGGGAATGAATATGCCCGTGCCCTTTCAGGCTTTCAACGGCGAAACTTCCACAGTATGGTTCTGGCTGGTCATCGTAAGCACGCTCGCACTCACCACCGCCATAGCTTTTATACTTTTCAGATACATGACAGGCTCGCCCGCAAGAAGTTGCAGACGGCAGAAACGAACGAGGAAGAAAAAATAAAATGCCTATACTTCAGTATAAATGCCCTGTCTGCGGCAAAGAATTTGAAGAACTAGTAAAAAAATACGACGACGAGGTGCACTGCCCTTCGTGCGCGGCGGTTGCCGTACGCAGCTATTCGGGCGCGGTCTATTCGGCAACGGGCAGACCCGCGAAAAAATGCAGCGGGCACTGCAGCACCTGCGGCGGCTGCGGCAAATAATTTTAATGCCCCGCCTTTTCCCTCGGCTTGCGCCTTGCAAAGAGCTGAATTTTAAATTTTTTAACTCAAAAGCAAAGATTGCGGATAAAGATTGCAAGCATTTTTTTACGCCCTTTTAACCAAATCTTAACGGCAAAACTTTTTTTCGCGCCAAGCGACATTCAATTCAATACTTTACGCGGCGACGCGACATATAAAACATGCGGCGGGCGGGGCACAAGCCCCGCCCGCCGCGTAATTTTATGCTCTGTCTCCTCATTTTCTTTGACAGGCTGACTTCGCTTGCATATGCAAATGAATTTTTTATGGCTGAATTAAATATATTTCCGACTTTACGTCCATAAACCCGCCGAAAATTTGCAGAAAGGCACAAACCAAACTCCTGCAAGTTAAAAATTTTTTTAAAACTTTTTGTATAAGCGGAAAAATTTAAGTCCATAACCCTTCCTGCAACGACGCGGGGAGGGTTTTTAAAATGCGGGCAGTTAAGTTAAGTCTTGTGATAATCATAGCTCTGGCTGTCTGCGCGGCGGTGGTGTCCCTGCCAAAAAAAACGGCGTTCGACTGCGGCGACAGCTACACCTTTTTTATAGGCACGAGCTCTGCCGACTGCAAGGTGATTACCGTTGAAAAGGGAGCAGAACTGCTCGCTCTGACGCTGACAAACGTCTGCGGCGAGGCTACAACCTATAAAACGCTGGACACCGAAGAGCTTCTGAAAGAGGTCAACGGCAAAATTCTTTTCTGCGAAGAGCTGTCCGACAGCGTCAACTATTATTGCTCCGCCGACCTGCCATATTCCGTAACGCTCTACGACTGCAAGGTAAATCTGCATATTTGCGTAAAGGCGGACAGCGTTACGATTGCTTCGCCGATAATTTTCGGCGGGTACTGATAAAACGATGTATAAATCCGCAAAGCGCGGTCAATAAAAAAACCAAAGCGCATTGCGCTACATAAAAGGAGATTGAATTATGAGCCAAGAAAACAAAAACAAAAAAAGATTGCTTACCTACTACCTTATTCTCGGCGCGTGCATACTTATTATCGCCGCGATTACGATTACGGTAATCTTTGCAGTGCAGAATTCGAAGAATTCCTTCGAAATCGACAACTCTGCCGACAATACTCAGGATGACGATACAAATAATACAGACGACACAGATGATACAGATGACGACGAGGATACGGACGACGTGTCTTCGAGCTATGAATTCATACTGCCCGTTGCGCAGGTGGACGTCATTAACGACTACACTTTCTATCACAACCAGACGCTTGACTGCTACCACTTCCACACGGGACTTGACATGGCGGGCGAAGTCGGAACGGAAGTCATGGCGTGCCTTGACGGAACGGTGGAGAGCATCACCGTGGGCGACCTGCTCGACGGCACGGTTATCACTCTTTCGCACGCAGACGGCGTAAAGACGAGCTATTACTTCATTGACGCGGTTGAAACTCTCAAAGTGGGCGACACCGTCAGCCGCGGCGACGTAATAGGCACTATTGCGCAGCCCACGGGCAGCGAATACAAGGACGGCGCGCACCTGCACTTTGAAGTTTACAAGGACGGCGCGATTGCCGACCCCAACGAATACCTCGATATCGCAGAGAAGTAAAATCTGACGCGGTATATTTGCCACAAACGATTTTTCGACGCGCCTTCCCCCCGACGCAGAGAAAGACTGAGCATAAAAGCCCCCGCAATCGCGACGATTGCGGGGGCTTTTCTCTGTATAAAAATCAAGTTGTCTTTAGGAGCTTGTCTGTCAGCGCGACCGCAGTCTGTCGGCGCGTCTGATTTTGTCGCACCGCCAAGGCGGTCCGAGCAAAAAAAGCTGCAGCCTTTAATTGCAGATAAAAAGTTTTGAATAAATTAATCTCACATCGACAGACGGAGAATTTCTATAACCTCGTCGCGGGTGAGAACTTTGTATCCGCCGTCGAGGATGAAAGTCGCGTCGGCAATGCCCTCAATCATGTCATCCTTTACGCCGAGTTCTTTAAGGCTCATGACGAGACCAATCTCTTTCATCCATTTTTCCATTTCGGCAAGTCCGGCAAGCGCGGTCTGCATTTCGTCGCCGCTGTCCTGCACGCCCCAGACGTTGCGCGCAAAACGGGCAAACCTTGCCCTGCCGCAGGGCAGAATTTTTTTATAGTAAGCCATAGACACCGCGGCGAGCGTCATGCCGTGAGTTGCGTCCGTGTATGCCCCGACAGCCTGACCGAGCATATGGACCATCCAGTCGGTCGTCTTGCCCATGGCTATCAGAGTATTGAGTGCGAGCGACGCCGTCCACATTATGTTTGAACGCGCCTCGTAGTCGCGAGGGTTTCTGACCGCCGCACGCGAAGAATTTATTAAAGATTTCATAAGCCCTTCGGCTATGTAGTCAGAAGTGTTGTCGTCCTCGCCCGAAAAATACTGCTCTAAAATGTGCGACATAATGTCGTAACAGCCCGCCTTCATCTGGTATACAGGCAGAGTAAAGGTGTACTCGGGGTCGAGCACGGAAAATCTGGGGAATACGTTATAGCCGAACACATGCCCGACTTTGAGTTTTTTGTGATGGTTGGTTATGACCGCGCCTCCGTTCATTTCCGAACCTGTGCCCACCATAGTAAGCACGCAGCCGACGGGAATTATGGGATTTGTCACGTCCTCCATGCGCTCATAGTACTTTTCCCACGGGTCTTCGCCGCAGTAAGCAGATACCGACACCGCCTTGGAATAGTCGCACACCGAACCGCCGCCGACTGCGAGTATCAAATCGATTTCATTCTCGCGCGCAATCTTTGCGCCCTCGGCAAGCTTATCCGACGTGGGGTTGGGCATAACGCCGCCGTCCTCAGTTATATTCTTGCCGCAATCTCTGAGAATTTCCACGACTTTATCATAAATGCCGTTCTTCTTAATCGAACCGCCGCCGTAGACGAGCATGACGTTTTTGCCGTAATATTTCAGTTCGTATCTGAGATTTTCCACCGCGCCTTTGCCGAAAAAAATCTTTGTGGGATTGCAGAATTCAAAATTGCCAAGCATAAATATTCTCCTTCGCTTTGCGCGCAACCGCGCCCTGAAAGCAACAAAATTATACCACGCCGCACCCGACCATGCAATAGCAAATAAAATATTTTTTTAACGATTAGCGCGCTTTTGCCATGGTTATATATTAATGATAAGAAGGTTGAAGACAGATAAAACTTAACTGAAATTCAAAAGCTTAACAAAAAAATTCAAATACCTTTCAGGAGTTTTGTCCCATTTTGTTAGTTATTGGAAAGTTTTGTTAATTTTGAAATTTTATCACAACTTTTTTATTTTTAAAATGTAAATTAACATTTTTTATCGGTATTATCATAAAATAGTGTTATCAAATAACAATTCGCACAATTTTAAAATTTTTTTAATTGTTATTGACTAACAAAAATCGCTGTGATATACTTCAGCCGTAAACAGCGAAAAGCTGTGAAATAAAACAAAAAAATTACCGCAGCGCAGCAAAGCGCGCAGGAGACAATACCTTCAAAGGAGGTACGAGAAATGGATATATATGAAAAATTAAACCAGTTCGACGACGAAAAGACTGAATACGGAATAAACCCCTTGTCTTACGTCGTACTCGGCTGTGCAAAATAAGTTTGCGCAGACGCAGTGACACATCTCATACAGTAATTCAATAAGGAGGCAATTTTTATGATAGAAATGTATGAAAAAATTGCAGAACTCGACAGCGCCGAGAATGAGATTGGCGTATCGCCACTCTCCTATGTAACTCTCGGCTGTGCGAGATGATGCAAAACACGAATGAAAAAATAACTTGAATAAAGCGGGTTCCGACAGCAAAGTCGGAACCCGCTTATTTTATTGAACTACATTTGTCTATGAATTCAGAAGCGTATAAATTAATCTTTTCTGCGGTCTTTCAGCCGCAAATTACAATTTTCAGTCGCTGACGCCCTTATCTTTTTTATTGTTTCTGCCGTAAAAGCACGTTGCCAGCGTTTCCGCTAAGGGCGTGAGGAAAGCGCAGACCACAAAGATTATCCAGCCCGGATGCCACAGCGAGTACACTATGCCTATAAACAGGTATACAGTGACGGCAAACAGCCATACCGACGAGGAGAAAGCCTTTAAAACACGCTTGCCGAGGGGTGCCGTCGTGCCGTCCTTTTTGCAGGAAAACAGAATTTCTGTAAATGAGCAGACGGCAAAACATAGCGGAAACAGCAGCCATGCGGGGTGCCACAGATTGAGTATTGCGCCAAGACAGAAAAACGTGACTACCGTGCAGGCAAAGAGCGCGGAGCTCACCGCATGGCTTATAATCATGCGTTTTGCCGCCTTCTGCGCCCTGTCGGGAAGGTCGGTCAGTTTTTCAACTTTTTCCGCCTCCTCGGGCGTGACATAAAGCGTGCAGTCCTCTTCAGTTTTTTCCGTCTGACCGTCAGAGGCTTCGTTGCCCTGTAAAGTTCCGCCGCACTTTTCCTCGCCGCAAGGCGCACTCTCCTTGAGCGCGGACACGTCGCCGAGCATGAGGTCGTCCATACTTACGCCGAACATGCGGCAGAGCGCGATTATTTTTTCCGTTTCGGGATAGGCGTCGCCCGTCTCCCATTTGGAGACCGACTGTCTGGAGACGCCGAGTTTTTCGGCGAGCTCCTCCTGCGTTATGCCGTCGCGCCTTCTGAGGTACTGTAAATTATCACAAAATGCCATAGATATTCCTCCCTTTGTTATATTGATTATAGAATACCTTCCGCGACATTTCAACCAATTTTAAGGCGCGGCGCGCAACCTTGGGTTGCGCGCCGCATGTTTTTGTATTATATGTGTCAAATATTTGACAGTTATGACAAATTTTATTAATTATCCGTCTGCGCACTTGAATTTTTTGCCGTATAATGATATCATATAGGCAAACAGATAAATAAGATACAAGGACAGGAAAAGATGAAAATTAAAATAACTTCAGATTCGACGTGCGATTTGAGCAAAGAGCAGCTCGAGAAAAACGATATAGGAATATTTGCTCTGTCCGTCATACTCGGGGAAAATTCTTACCGCGACGGCGAGGGAATTACCCCTCAGGACATCTTCGACTACGTGGCAAAGACGCAGACTTTGCCCAAGACTGCGGCAGGTTCTGCCGTTGAATACGAAGAATTCTTCCGCAAACAGCTCGAAGGCTGCGACGCGCTGATACACTTCAATATATCTTCGAAGGCGTCGAGCTGCCACTCCACAGCCTGCATAGCGGCAAAAAATGTAGGTCCGCAGGTTTTCGTTATAGACAGCAAGGCTCTCTCCACGGGTCAGGGGCTGCTTGTAATGAAGGCGTGCGACCTGCGCGCTCAGGGCATGAGCGCGGAAGATATTGCAAAGCGCATCCGCGAACTCACACCCTTCGTCAACACCTCGTTCGTGCCCGACGATCTGAACTACCTGCATAAGGGCGGCAGGTGCTCGCTCGCCGCAATGCTGGGCGCAAAGGTATTAAAACTTCACCCCATGATTGCCGAGGACAAGGACGGTCAGCTGATTGCAAAGAAAAAGTATATGGGCTCTATGGAACGCTGCATTAAGACCTATATCGCCGACCTCAGGGCTGAATATCGCTCTTACGACAAGACGAGGTGCTTTATAACCCATTCCAACGCCGACCCCGAACTGGTTGAAACAGCAAAAAAAGCCGTAAGCGAAAACTTTGAATTCGACGAAGTAATAGAAACCGTGGCGGGCTCAATTATTACCAGTCACTGCGGCAGGAATACCCTCGGCGTATTATTTATAAGCATGTAACAATATAAAATTAGAGCGCGGCGCGCCATTTTGGCGCGCCGCGCATTTTTTAATTATCAGACTTTCAATAGCGCATATTGCCGCGCGAACGGAAATTAAAGTCCGCCCTCGAGCTCGTCCAAAGTGAGCAGAAATGCAGGAATGAAATTGGTCATGAAGTATTCAACGGCAGGCATGTTGCGCGAATGCAGGTCCTCTTCTATGCTCTTTTTAGCCTTTTCGAACTCGGTGTTGCCGCAACGCTCCTCTTCGAGACACTTTATATACGCCGCCAGCCTGTCCGCCGCCTTTAGAATTTTGTATTCCTCGGACGACATATCCGTCATAACGAAGGGCGCAAGCCCCTCTTTGAGCTCTGCGGGCAGCATATTGAGAAGTTTTTCCGACGCGCGCGCCTCAATATCCTTATACGCGCCCTTTATGGAGCTGTTGAAATATTTTATCGGCGTGGGCAAATCGCCCGTCATTACTTCGCTGCACTCGTGGTACACTGCGTAGAGCACGCATTTCTGCTCGTCGACGTTGCCGCCGTACAGTCTGTTGGTTATGACTGCGAGGGCATGGGCGAGCATTGCGACCTGCTGGGAATGCTCCATAATGTTTTCCTCGCGCACCGAACGCATGAGCGACCAGCGTTTGATATATTTCATTCTGTCCATGAAGGCGTAAAAGTTGTACGGCATGGCGCGTCTACCTCACATTTAAAAAGTATTTTCATTATATAGCAATACGAACAAAAATTCAATTGACTTTGCACAAAAAATAAAATATAATTTGAATATCAAAATTTAATTTACCGTCGGGGGTGTCCGAGGACATATCGGGCTGAGATTATACCCTTTGAATCGGCAACGTAATGGTTGAGCGATAGTACATAAGAGTAGAATTTTTGCGCGCCCCGCATTTTTCAGGGGGCGCGTTTATTTTTTTCGGCGGTAAAAGGAGGTATTATGTCGTTGTCACTTTTAAGCTCGTACATCGATTTCGTTGAAATCGGGGAAGACGGCGCATACGCCTACGCCGATGTGTGGACGTACTACGCAAACAACCTTTTGACTTTCGTCTTCCTGTACTGTGCAATCGCGCTCGTCGTCGTACTCGCCGCGGTAGCACTTATAGTAAAACTCAGAAAACCCGAAAAACTGAGCGCATTTGCCAAGGGCGCAGGGCTGATTGCAGCAGGTTTCTTCATAACCGTGCTGATAAGCATGGTTTCGCTCGGATTTGCAGATATTGCCGAAAAAGGCTATGCCGAGTACGACGGAATTATGAACTATGTATATATCCCTTCCATAGTTCTCGGCGCAACCGTCGTTGCCGCACTCATCGCAGGCTATGTCTCCTCACTCTTCGGAGAAAAGCCCTTTAAAATTACTCTGATAACCTGCGCGTCGCTGTGCGTTGCCGCACTCATCGCGCTCATCGCCTGCCTCGCAGTATACTTCTCTTCAGGCGACGCCGAATACAACAACGGAGCGGAAATTTCCGACAGCGAGAATATAATTCTCTACTGCAGCGTCGCAGGCGTTATCGCGCTGATTGCCCTGCTCGCGTTCTTCTTCGGCAGGGGCGAAAAGAAACAGTTTGACAGCAAGTCCATATCCTATGCGGGCATATGCATAGCCATGAGCTTTGCACTCTCCTACATAAAGTTCTTCGAAATGCCCCAGGGCGGCTCGCTCACCCTCGCTTCCCTTCTCCCCCTCATGATTTATTCGTATATGTACGGCGTCAGGAAGGGCGTCATCGCAGGCTTTGCCTACGGCATACTGCAGGCTGTTCAGGGCATATGGTTCATTCACCCCGCACAGTTCCTTCTGGACTACCCCGTAGCATTCTGCGCAATCGGACTTGCCGGAATGTTCTCGCGCGTCAGAGCTCTTGACAAGCTGCCCCAGCTTAAATTCGCCATCGGCGCGATAGTCGCAAGCGCGCTGCGCTTCTTCTCGCACGTGCTCGCAGGCGTATATGCGTTCTCGGAATATTCCACAATGGACAACCCCTGGATTTACAGCCTCGCTTATAACTCCTTCGTCTTTGCCGACATCGCAATAGCCATAGGCGTGGGAATTGTGGTGTTCTCCGCAAAATCTTTCCTCGCTCAGGTGGGAAAAATTCAGTCTACCGCCTTCGTAACCGATGACAGCAAAGAGGCGGACAAAAAATAATAGCAGTTTACAATTAAAGGCGGGGCGCGAAGAAATCTTCGCGCCCCGCCTCATTATGTGCCACACTTATTGAATTACGGCTGTTTCTGACGATTGCCCGCCACATATGTGGCGGGCAATCGCATTTTTATATGAATTGAAGTATGTCGACGAGCACGGCAAAGCCGAGTATCAAGACAAAGCCTATGACGTGAATGACAGCCTCGATTTTCCTCGGGACGGGCTTTTTGAAAATCCACTCTATAAGGCAGAAAATTACTTTGCTGCCGTCGAGTGCGGGAATGGGCAGAAGATTGAACACGGCGAGGTTTACGCCTATATATGCCGCTATCTGCAGAAAGCTGAAAAAGCTCTGCGCCGCCATCTCGCTGGTCAGTTTTATGGTCGTCACCGGACCGCCGACGGCGGTTATCGAGAGGTTGCCCGTCAGAAGCTCGCCGAGCACGGTGAATATCGTGCCTGCAATCTTGAAAGAATACATGAACGAACGACCGAGGCTCTCGAAGAAGCCGAACTTGCAGCTTACGGAGGCGATGTCGTAGAACACGCCCTCGTCCGTCGTATAAGTACCCACGCCCAGCGCGCGCAGCGCGAGCGACACCTGGGACGAGTTTTCAAAGTGACAGTCGGCGCGCAGCATTACCTGAGCGGATGTGCGCTCGCCCTCTCTCATTACGCCGACAGTTATAACGTCGCCCTCGCTCCTGCCCTTGAGAGAGCTTATGAGGTCGGTTGCAAGGTAGATATCGTTGCCATCCACTGACAGCAGCACGTCGCCCTCGCGCAGACTGTACTCAGCCGCGTAGTTCTCGTCTGCGGCGACGGCGTTGATTTTATATGCCGACTGTCCGAACGCAAAAGTCGCCGTGATTATGAGCAGGAGAGCCAGAAGATAGTTGAACGTCGCGCCCGCAATGAGAACTATTATGCGCCTGAACGGGTGCTGATTGTTGAAGGCGCGCTCGCCTCCGCTCTCCTCATCCTCGCCCTCGAACGCACAGTATCCGCCGAGCGGAATGACGCGCACGGCGAAGAGTTCGCCGCTTTTTTTGCTCCTGCGCTTGAAGATTGCAGGTCCGAAACCTATAGAAAACTCGTTTATGCCGAAGCCAAGAGCTTTGCCCGCCGCGTAGTGACCGAACTCGTGGACGGTTATCATTGCAAGCAGTATCAGTATTGCCAGAACGACGGACCAGACAGTTCCCAGCACGCCGCCCGTCAACAGATTAATTGCCATTATACCTCTTTTTTATTATTTTTTGCGCCTCGGCGCGGCAACGCGCGTCCTCTTCGGCGAGCTGAAGATAGCTCTCCGCCGCACAGTTTCTGACGGTGGAAACGACCTCCTCCGCCACTCTGAAGATGTCGCAGAAGCCGATTTTATCCCTTAAAAACGCGTGCACCGCCTCCTCGCTCGCCGCATTGAGCGCGGCGGGAAGCAGTCCGCCCCGCTCGCCGCACCAGAGCGCGAGGTCGTAGAGCGGGTATCTCTTTCTTACGAGCGGCTCGAATGTGAGCGAAACAGGCTCGTCGAAGGTCATTCTGCCGACTGAGCTCGACACTCTGTCAGGATAAGTCAGAGCGAGCTGAATGGGCACTTCCATCGTCGGATAGGACATCTGCGCAAGCAGCGCGCCGTCCTCGAACTCCACAAGCGAATGAACTATGCTCTGCGGCTGTATGACCGTCTTTATCCTGTCGTAAGGCGCGGCGTAGAGATGGTGAGCCTCTATGACTTCGTAGCCCTTATTGAGCAGAGTTGCGCTGTCTATGGTTATCTTCGCGCCCATATTCCACGTCGGATGCGCCAGAGCCTGAGCCGCAGTCACGCCCTCGAGCTCGGAAAATTCCATATTTCTGAAAGGTCCGCCGCTCGCCGTTATTATGAGATTTGTGAACTTTGCGTCCCTTCTGAACGAAAGGCACTGCCAGATAGCCGAATGTTCGCTGTCGACGGGCACAATCTCTCCGCCGAGCGGCATTACGATATCGCCGCCGCACACAAGCGTCTCCTTGTTGGCAAGGGCGAGCCTTGCGCCCATTCTGAGCGCGAGAAGGGAATATTTGAGCCCTGCAAAGCCGCCGCAAGCCACGACGACTATGTCAGCCCCGCTCTCTTCGACGGCGCGCAGCGCGCCCTCTTCTCCGAAGTAAAAGCTTGTGCCGCTGAGAGCCGAAGGCACTTCCCCGCCGACGAGCGCGGCATAGCGCGGCTTGAAGCGCGCGACCTGCGAGAGCCATTTTTCGACGGAAGAATGCGCGACGAGCGCGCAGATTTCAAACATATCGGGATGAGCGGCGACGACTGACAGCGTCTGGACGCCTATCGAACCCGTACTTCCTACAAGAGCTATCTTTTTCATTTACTATTATACCCGTAAAAATCAGATTAATGACAAAAAGCCTCCGCGTGCAGCGTGAGGCTTTGAAATAATTTTTTCAGCGAACGACGATAAAGCAGATTACAATGGCGACGGACGCGAAGAGCATGCTGTCGAACCTGTCGAGCATGCCGCCGTGTCCGGGCAGAAGTTTGCCCATATCCTTTATGCCGCAACCGCGCTTTATCGCGCTTTCGAACAGGTCGCCTATCTGTGCGAGCACGGACGTGGGAAGGGAAATGAGTATGAGCAGCGAGAGCGTGTCGAGCGGACCGCCGTATTCGAGCTCAAACCCGGGAATAAAGCACAGTCCCCATACGAAAACCGCAGCAAGTATGCCGCCGAGTATGCCGCCGATAAAGCCGATGACCGTCTTGTTGGGACTTGTATGAGGGGCGAGCTTGAAGGGAATAAATCTGCCGAGCAGCTTGCCCACTATGAGCGCGAACGTATCCACCGCGACCGTCGTGGCGAACATCAGAGTTACCGCCTGCAGGGCGTTTGAGTCCATGTGGTTGATATTCGCGCTTACGCAGCCGAGCACGCCGCAATAGAGAATGCAGAAGAGCGAATAAGCCGTGCTCTGTATGCTGCTCTTGCCGAAGTCAAATACGAGAAACGCCGCCGTGACCATTGCGCCTATGGACGAGACCGTCATCAGCACCATGAGCGAAGTCAGCCACGCGTCGGGCTTTTCAAAGAATACGCCCGCTATTTTCGTTGCGACGAAAGCAGGTATTATCAGCGCGCACGTAAGCATGGTTGTCCACCACTGTACGCGGGAAATGCACCCGACGGCGCGCATGAATTCGTATGCGCCTATGACCGATATCAGCCAGAAGAGCACGTCGAAACCTATCGAACCGAATACAGGAAAATAGAATTTGAGCGCAATCAGACCTGCAAGCACCGCGAGATAGATCGCCGCGGTGGCGGTGCGCGCCTTCATATTTTCTTTGGGCGGACACTTGACTTCCGTCGCCTCTGTTTGTGTGTTGTCTTGCATAAATTTCCTCTATAAAACCGCTCGCGCCTTATACATTGCCGAACCTGCGGTTGCGCCGCGAATAGTCGGCTATCGCCTTTTCGAATTCCTTTTCGTCAAAGTCGGGGAAAAGCACGTCCGTAAAATACATTTCGGCATACGCCGCCTGCCATAAAAGAAAGTTGGAAAGCCTTATCTCTCCGCCCGTGCGGATAATAAGGTCGGGGTCGGGCATGTCGGCGGTATCCAGAAGTTTGCCGAGTTCGCTCTCCGTAACGCGTTCGCCGCGGGATATTGCCGCATTGACCGCGCGGACGATCTCCGCCCTCGCACCGTAGTTGAGCGCGAGAATGACGAAAAACTGCGCGTCATCGGGGGAATTTTCCACTCCCTCTCTTATCAGCTGCTGCACGCCCGCAGGCAGCGCGGTTATGTCGCCTATCACCCTGACCGCCGCACCCTCGGCATAGAGTTCCTTTACATTCTTTGTAAAGTACTTTCTTATGAGCGTGTAGAGCCCTTCGAGCTCTTCCTTAGGTCGTGCAAGGTTTTCGGTAGACAGGGCATATACCGTCAGATACCTGATGCCCATAGCCTTGGCCTTGCGCGCCATGGCAATCATGGCGTTCATGCCCGCTCCGTGTCCGAACGTGCGGGGCATGAGGCGTTTTTTTGCCCACCTGCCGTTGCCGTCCATTATGACGGCTACGTGGCGGGGTATGTTGGTTATGTTTTCTTTCATTGTTTGCCGCTCTTTACGCGCATCAGATGGTGAGAATTTCCTTTTCCTTAGCTGCCATAACGGTATCTATCTTGGCAACGGCGTCGGAAACGAGCTTTTCGACATCCTTTTCGTAGCCTGAGAACTCGTCTTCGGAGAGGACTTTGTCCGTCTTGAGCTTTTTGAGCGCGTCCATCGCGTCGCGGCGGACGTTGCGCTGCGCCACCTTTGCGTCCTCGCCCATCTTCTTTATCTGCTTGACGAGGTCCTTTCTGCGCTCTTCGGTGAGCTCGGGGAAGACAAGTCTTATCACCTTGCCGTCGTTGGTGGGCGTTATGCCTATGTTGGAGACCTGAATTGCCTTTTCGATTGCCTTTAAAATGGATACGTCCCAAGGCGATATCACCAGACACCTGCCCTCCTGCACGGATATGTTGGAAGTCTGCGAAACGGGCGTCATCGCGCCGTAATAATCGACCATTACCTTATCCAGAATGTGGGGGTTGGCTCTGCCTGCGCGGATTGCAGAATAGTCTTCTTCAAGCACAGAGATTGTTTTGCCGAGTTTGTCGTCGAGGATTAAGATTATTTCCTCTGCCTGTCCGTTGTCTACCATAAATATATACCTCTCAATTATTGTCGATTATTGTGCCAAGCTTTTCGCCGCAGACCGCGCGGACTATGGAGTTTGGCTCGTCCAGTCCGAATGCAAGGACGGGAATGTCGTTTTCCATGCACATAGTGGCGGCGGTTGTATCCATCGCCTTTATGCCGTTTTTGATTATGTCCATATAGTTTATATGGTCGTATTTCTTAGCCGAAGGATTGAGCTTGGGGTCGCTGTCGTAGATACCGTCGATATTCTTCGCCATCATGAGTACCTCCGCCTGAATTTCGCAGGCGCGCTGCGCAGCTGCCGTATCCGTCGAGCAATAGGGGTTGCCCGTGCC
The DNA here is from genome assembly GCA_949290575.1 of uncultured Clostridia bacterium. GTDB lineage: Bacteria > Bacillota > Clostridia > Christensenellales > Borkfalkiaceae > Coproplasma. The sequence goes on along the minus strand of CASESJ010000003.1, from coordinate 183,907 downwards.
GCATGCCATTATGACTACCCTGCCCTTTTCGAAGTGGTGCAGAGCCTTCCTTAAAATATAGGGCTCGGCGACAGACGTCATTATGAGAGCCGTCTGCACCCTCGTGGGAATGCCGCGCTGTTCGAGCGCGTCCATCATTGCGAGCGAGTTCATAACCGTGGCGAGCATACCCATGTGATCGGCAGTAGTTCTGTCCATGTTCTTGCCCTGACGACCGCGCCAGAAGTTGCCGCCGCCTATTACGAGTGCCACTTCCACGCCCATATTCCTTATCGTGACAATCTGATTGACCACATAGGAAATGACGTTTTCGTCCAGACCGTGTCCCGCCTGTCCCGCAAGAGCTTCGCCTGAAAGTTTGATTAATACTCTTTTGTATTTAGGCTGCATAAAACCCTCCATAAGGTATTTACGGCGCAAAGCTGTACCCTGCCCCATTATTGTATCCTTTAGATTATACCATACCTCGCGCCGTTTGACAATACTATTTACCTTTTTGAAGATGAAAAAATTGTCACACAGCCGTGAATAAAAGGGGCTTTTGCGCGCCGCGGAAAAACTTTCGCGGCGCGCAAGAGCCCGCAACTTCGCTAAAAGCAAGATAAGAGCGCGCTCCGACAAGTTAAAAGCGCGAAAAAAAGCGTTCCGCTGACCGCGGAACGCTTTAAAATTAAAGTAAAATTACTTTTTCATTGCTGCAACCTGTTTTGCAACTTCTTCGGACAGGTCTTCGCTCTTCTTTTCTATGCCTTCGCCCATTTCCCAGCGAACGAAGCGGGCAACCTTGAATTTGCTGCCGATTACCTGGGATACCGTAAGGCTGTCGTCCTTGACGAAGGGCTGCTTCAAGAGGCAGTTTTCGGAATAGAACTTGCCCATCTTGCCCATGACGATTTTTTCGAGGATTTCCTTGGGCTTTTTAGCGTTCTTCTCATCGTTCTGCATCTGAACGAGCATGATTTCCTTTTCCTTTGCGATAACTTCGGCGGGAACTTCCTCCTCGGTTACATACGAAGGCTTGGATGCTGCAATCTGAAGGGCTATGTCGTGAAGGGTCTCTTCGCTGCCTGCAATGAAGTCGGTTGCTTCAACCATGACGCCGACCTTGCCGCCCATGTGGATATACGTTTCGATTTTGCCGCTCGTTTCATAGATTTCGAAACGACGGATGGAAATCTTTTCGCCGATTACCGCCGTATTGGAAGTGATGTAATCTTTGACCGTCTCGCCGCCGATTGCGCAAGCGTTCAATGCTTCAAGGTCTGCGGGCTTGTTCTCGGCGATAACCTTTGCAACGCTCGCTACTATGCCCTGGAACTTGTCGCCCTTGGATACGAAGTCGGATTCGCAGTTGATTTCAAGCAGAACGCCCACTCCGCATTCGGGGCAGACATATGCGCCTACTGCGCCCTCTGCTGCTATTCTCGATTCCTTCTTGACTGCCTTTGCTATTCCTCTCTCTCTGAGCAGCTCGGCTGCCTTTTCCATATCGCCGTCGGCGTCGGTGAGTGCCTTTTTGCAATCCAACATGCCTGCGCCGCTCTTATCGCGCAGAGTCATAACGTCCTTTGCTGTGAAAGCCATTGTCATTCTCCTGATTTATTTTATTTATTGCGGTCGCCCGCGGATGTTACTTTTGTCTGCCGCAGAAAATTACTCTTCGTTTGCGACAACTTCTTCGATAGAAGAGGGCTCTTCTTCGCCGTCTGCCGCAGCCATCTCTTCAACTACGGGAGTTTCGCCCTGGTTAGCCTCTATTACGGCATTTGCCATTACGCCTGCAATGAGCTTGATTGCGCGGATTGCGTCGTCGTTGCCGGGAATGACGTAGTCGATGAGGTCGGGGTCGCAGTTGGTATCGGTGATAGCCACGATGGGAATATTGAGCTTGCGGGCTTCGGATACAGCGATGTCTTCGTTATGAGGGTCAACGATGAACATTGCGCCGGGCATCTTGGTCATGTTTCTGATGCCGCCGAGGTTGGTCTGAAGCTTTTCCATCTCTTCCTTGAGCTTTGCGACTTCCTTCTTGGGAAGAAGGTCGAATTCGCCGCTCTCTTCCATCTTTTCGAGCTTGACCATTCTGTCAATTCTCGAACGGATGGTCTTGAAGTTGGTGAGCGTGCCGCCCAGCCAACGGGAATTTACATAGTACATGCCGCAACGCTCAGCCTCTTCCTTGATGGCGTCCTGAGCCTGCTTCTTCGTGCCGACAAAGAGAATGGTCTTGCCTTCCTTTACGGTTTCGACCACGAACTTGTATGCCTCTTCGACGAGACCGACGGTGAGCTGAAGGTCGATGATGTGAATGTCGTTGCGTGCCGCATAGATGTACTTGCTCATCTTGGGGTTCCACTTTCTGGTCTGATGACCGAAGTGAACGCCTGCTTCGAGGAGCTGTTTCATAGTGATAACTGCCATTTTAATTCCTCCGTTAAACCTCCCCGCAAGCACAGTTTTTTGCGGCGATTATTGCGGAACTGAAAAAGAATTTTTCCGCCACGGGTCGCCAGCCTTGCGGGTGTGAATTTTTATAGCTTTGATATTTTAGCAGAATTTATAATAGTTGTAAAGCAAAAAACAGCCCGAAAAAGCATTAATATCATTAAAATTGCTGTTTATGATTGAAAAAATAAATTTAACATCTGTTTTAAGCTTATACATCAACAAATAAAAATAAGCGCGGAACCGCAGTTCCGCGCTTTGTTTTTAAAAACCTGTTATTTCTTTAAATTGATGGTCATCGTCATACCATCCTCACTCTCGCTGAGGGTGAGAACGTTGCCGCTGAGTTTACCGATAATTTCAGAACCGTCGGAAGCCTTAAGAACTATACCTTCGCTGTTCGTAGTCCACGTACCTTCCTGGGAAGTTGACGACGAGCTCATTTTTGTCGTCATTACCCACGTTTCGTCATCTTTTATTTCAAGAACTACATAGTCTTCAGTAATTGTAACTCCCTGGAAAGGTTTGCCTGCTTCAACTTCGACAATTGCTCCGCCCATATCCATTTTCATGGAGCTGAACTTATACGTTCCCGCATAATTCGCAGAGCAGGCAGCAAAGAGCACTGCAATTACAACCGCAGCTATAGTTGCGCTTACGACTGTTAAAATTTTTTTCATTTTTTATCTCTCCTTTGGGCACTATAAGTGCCCATAAATAATTTTTCCTTACATAAATTTTAATTGCATTTATGACTTAATAAGTCATTTCACGGCGCAGACCGCAAACTCCGTCAACGCAAATTCACGCATTTGAAAATATTATACAGTATGTCTATTATTTTGTCAATATACATTTTACTTTTTTTGACAAATTCCGCACAGGCATGCAATAACTGAATTAATGCAATTTAACAAAAAAACAGCCCGCGCAGATTGCGCGGGCTGTTTCAGATGAATATCAGTTGTCGTCGTCTTCGTCGAGGTCTTCGTTCTGATAGAAGTCAAAGACTTCCTGCAACAGATTGTCGTCCTCTATCGGGTCGAGCGTCTGCTCTTCCTCGTTGTAACGGAATATTACGACTTCGTCGTCCGCCACTTCGTCGTTGGGCTCGGCGGCGAGCAGAAGGGTGTACTTTTCTCCCTTATATTCGGTTACGTCGAGCAGTCTGAACTTTATTATCTTTCCTTCGTCGTCGACGAGCTCGATAATTTCTTCCTCTTCTTCGTTGATTTGATTGTCCTGCATAACTTCAGTCCCCTTTTTTATTTTTTGCATTGAGATATCCGTCGAGAATGTTAGCCGCGGCGAGCGCGTCTACATAATTTTTGCGCTTTTGCCTGCTCATTCCCTCGGATATAAGAGTTTCGTGCGCCATCATCGTGGTAAAGCGTTCGTCCGCACAGACAACGGGGATATCGGTGGCTCTTTTAAGCTCCTCGATAAACCTCTCCGCCTTGACCGTCTGCACAGACTGACTTCCGTCGAAATTGACGGGCAGACCGCACACGATTGTGGTTGCGCCCTTGTCCTTTGCAATTTTAGCTATTGCGGCGACGTCGGCGGCAAAGCCCTTGCGGAAGTAAGTTTCCGACGGCAGAGCATAGGTATTGAACGGGTCGGAAATCGCCACGCCTATGCGCTTATCGCCTATATCGAATGCTACGTATCTTTCCAAAAACGCCTCCGAAACTTTTTATGAAAAAATTATAACACGGCAGAAAAGCTCCGTCAATTAAAATTCATAAAATTAAAATTCATACAAAGTCCGACCAGACTTTCACGCCGACAAAAAAGCCATTAACCGACAAAATTATGCATTAAACGCGGGAATGTGCGCGCCTGAGGACAAATAGGATAGAGCAAAAGGAGATAGGAAAATTATGACACTCAACGAGCTTTACCGAATGAAAGTAGAACGAATGGACGGCAGGCGCAGCGGATACATTCTGCGCGCGCTCGCCGAGGGAACGGACATACGCACTCTGGTCTGCGCCGACGAGGACGAACGCGAGTTCGCCATAGACACGGACAAAATAATAAATTCCGACGGGCGCATAGTGTACGAGCGCGAGTGCCCCAAGCCCGCGCGCAGAAACGCTCTGCGCGCGGGCACGGCGTGCTTCGACGAGCGGGGCAAGTTCCTCGGAATGATAAACGACTACGCCTTAACCCGCTTCCGCGTGACGAGCGCGATAATCTGCGGCAGAAAACTGCCCTTCGACAGACTGAGAGTAAAGGATATCGCCGTATTCTGCGACAGAACGACCGCGCCCGCCGCACTCGCCGCCAAGGATATGTTTTTATCCGCAATCGTCGGCGAATAATTGCGCCAGCCGGCCTGCTTTAACCCATTGCTTAAAAAAGCGAGTGCGGCTCGCCGTGCCGCTTTTGCCTGTTTATGGCAAATTTCATGGCGCAGCTCCGCGCTTGCGGCGCGGAGCTGCGCCATGATAAAATTTAAGTTCCGCAAAATAAAAAAGACGCGCTGCGAGCGCGTCTTTTTGCATTTGTTATATATGGTATTTTGCCATAAATTTCAGAATGGCGTTGAAATTTTCGTTTAAAATTTCGCCCTCCTGAGGGGAGAGATTGCCCTTGACCTGGAGAATCGTGAGAGTGGTTTTAATCTTTTCCACCTCCTGCCTGTCCGTGCGCGTGAGCTGACACAAAAGCAGTTTATCCGCGATTGAGAGGGCGTGCTCCAGCCTGACGGTGCTCTTTGCCGCGGGAAGAACGAGGCATTCCTCCTCCCTCTGCGCGGGGCGGCCGGGCAGAGAGGAAACGGCGTTGACCCTTGCAGGAGTAACTACGGGCTTTGACCTTGTAAACAGGGTTAAAAGTCCGTAGACAAGATACCCCGCCAGCCAGAAGAGGGCGGAAAAGAAGAGCGCGGCGTTTGTTTCGAAGCCCATGGAAAAGAGCGCGACCATTGCCGCCGTAAACGCGTTCAGAAGGTATAAAAGCGGCTTTTTATCGGCGCGGCGCACCCTTGAGGAAAATATGCACAGCACCGTCGCGAGCGCGAAGACGCCGCCCGCCGAGCAGAGAGATATCAACATTAATCTTTCGAACGGCAGTGAAGAGATGTATTCGTATGCCGCGCGAAAATACTGTCCGAGTTTATCCATAGCATACAAATTATATCCGCCCGTCTGTGCAAACGGGCGGATATATTGTCGAATTAACTCGCATTTAGAGGTTTATTTCGCGACACCTTCTTATATTTATTATAGTGGCTGAAATTGAGCTTTCCTCCCTGCCGAGTATGCGCGCCACAGCCTTTTTGTACAGCTCGAGCTGGGGCGTGTACTTATTTTTCAGGTCGCTGTCGCCAAGAGCGGAATATTTGTAATCGATAACCGAGATATCCCCGCCCCTTACGGCGAGCAGGTCTATCGCGCCCTGCACAAGCACGTCGTCCGTCGCCTCCGTCGGAAGAAATGCGTTTGCGGGCAGACGGCATAAAAACTCGCGCTCGCGATATAACAGCGCGCCGTCGAGCTGCGAAAATACCGACATGGCAAGTATATCTTTGAGCCGCCCGACATTTAAAAGCTTTGCCTGCTCTTCGCTCATCTGTCCGCTGCCGACGAATGATTTTATCTGCTCCTCTATCGCCTTGTCGTCGCGCCGCGAAAAATCGCACAGCTGCAAAAATTTGTGATATGCCGTGCCCGTTTCCGCGCCGCCCTTTTCGTCGCTCTCGTCCAAATCGTCGAAGAGCACGTTCTGCGCAAAAGTTTCCTCTTCCATATTCAGAAGCCCCGAAGCCGAACTCTTGACGGGAAGAGAGACGCTCGCCTCGTAGCCGTAGCGCGCATTGAAGAGCGCGTTCATCTCCGACACGAGTTTTTCGTCCGCCGCGGCAACTATCTTCTGCTCGGGCTGAGCCGAGGAGAAATCCTCGGAAACTTCGGTAAATGCGGGCGAATAAGCGCGCACGTCGAAGAGCTTTGCATAGCAGTCGGCGTCGTAGAGCGAGGTGTAGTCGTAGTCCTCGGGCGCGCTGCAGAGCACGTGCAGATTGCACATCGCGCGCGTGCAGGCGACGTAAAAGAGATTGAGTTCGTTCTTTATGTTCTCGCGCTTGCGACGGAGCACGCAGAGCTTTCTTAAAATTGTCTGCGCCGTCAGCTTTCTGTCAATATCGTAAAATTTTGGCGCGAAGCCGTAGTCGTCGTCGAAGGGCATATCGCTGTAGTCCCTGCCGACAAACGACGAGGCGATATCCGCGATTATGACGACGGGGAATTCCAGACCCTTTGACGAGTGCATCGTCATCACCTTTATGCTGTCCGACGAAGAGGACGAAGGCGCGGCGATATTGTATCCGCCAGCCTTGAGTTTCTGCAAAAAGGCGTTGAGCCTGAGCTCGCCCGAGGGCGAATACGCCTCGCGCTGAAGCCTTCTCACGGCGGCGAGCACTCCGCCTCCGCCCGACGCATACCTCGCAGCCAGACCGCAGTCGGAGATGACCGCGTCTATGAGCTGTGCCGCTCCGAGAATATCGGACAGCTTGCGGTAGCGGTTTATCTTTGCAAAGAACGCGCCGATCTTATAGGCAAGTTCGTCCGTCCTGTGCTTGCGGTATTCGACAAGACATGCGCGGAAAGACAACTTTGCCGCGCTGTTTTTCTGCGCAATTCTGACGGCGGCGAGTTCGTCGTGCGTAAAGCCGCCTATCGGCGAGAGCATTGCCGTTGAAAGGGGGATATCCTGCTGACAATTATCTATGAGCGACAGAATGTCCAAAAGTGCGCGTATCTCCGGACGGGAGAAGATGTTGCTCTCGCCCGAGCTCTCCACGCTGTAGCCCGCGTCTGTAAGGGCGCGCACTATGCTCTGCGCGCTGTCGTCTGCGCGCTTGCGCGTAAGTATGCAGATATCGCCGGGCTGAGTGTCTACAAGCCCCCCTTCCTCCACGCTGTAATGTTTGCCCGAGAGCTCTCTTCTAACAATGTCGAGAACCGCCCTGCTCTCGCGGGTGTGACCGACCTCCTCGCTGACATGGTCCGCGACAGAATAAATCCCCTCCGCCTGCTCGCGCTCGCGCTCGTCCTCGCCGAAGACGACGAGCTCTGCAAGTCCGCTACCGTCGGGGTACTTGCCGCCCGCGTTCATAAAGCCGTCTGTTGCATACGAAAAGCCGCAGGCGGACGGCGTCATCATATCGCCGAAGAGTTTATTTACGAAATCTATCACCGCGCCCGACGAGCGGAAGTTTACAGAAAGCCTCTTCGAGCCGTCGGTTGAGAGCATGCTCTCGTACTTCCTGGAAAAAAACACCGACTTGCTGCCGCGGAAGCCGTATATAGCCTGCTTTACGTCGCCCACGGTGAAGTTGTCGCCCGCGCCCGCGAGCGTCAGTATGCGCTCCTGAACGGGGTTGACGTCCTGATATTCGTCGACGTACACGCTCCTGTATCTGGCATTGACCTGCTCGCGCACCTCGTCCGTCTTTAAAAGGCGCAGGGAAAAATGCTCTAAATCGTTGTAGTCGAGCTTGCCCTCGTCCCGCTTGACGGCGGCATATTCCTCGTCGAACCTTAAAACCAGCCTGCCGAAAGCTTGAGCAAGCTGACCGCTTGCTATAAAGCGGTCGTACTCGGTCTGCTCGTCCGAGAGGTCCTTCTTTAAGTCGTCGTACTTCTTCTTTATTCTCGTGCGGAAGGCGTCGAACTCTTCGAGAGCCTCGCGCGTGTGCTCCTTTGCCGACGGGCGTCTGACAGTCGAAAGGGGAGGCAGAGCCGCAAACAGCGGCACTTCGCCCGCCGACGAGAGCGAGACCTGCATTTCGTCCATTATGACTTTGAGTTTTTCGCAGCCCTCGGGAATGACAAAATTTTCTCTGAAGTCATTTAAAGAGCGCGATAGAGCCGCGCACTTTTCGGCTATGACAGAGGCGTATTCGGCGCAGACCTTATCAAAGCCCTCCCTTGTATAGAGCGAAGCCGCGCCGTTGATTTTATCGGCGTAGTCGACGACGTTGCAGATTGAAGAGTGCGCCTCAAAAATGAGCCGACGTATGCTGTCGTCGCTGCGGTTGCGCCTCAGGCAGGACAGCACTAAAAGAAAATCGGGGTCGCCCTCTTCATACAGCTTGTCGAAGAGATTGTCCGCCGCGCGCTCCTTGTAGGTGAGCGCGAGGGCGTCGTCCGCGGCGATTATGTCGAACGAGCGGTCCACGCCGAGCACATAGAAGTAAGAACGCACGAGGCGCGCGCAGAAGGAATGTATGGTCGAAATATCCGCCGAAGAAATTTTGGAAAGCTCCCTTTTGAGGTGCAACCTTGTATTATCGTCGCAGTCCGCCAGCTTTTTTATAAGTGCGGAGCGCAGTTTTTCCTTAATCTGTCCCGCAGCCTTTTTTGTAAAGGTGACTGCAAGGACGTTGTCCAGACTGCCGCCGTCTATGAGGTAGCGGCAGATTTTTTCTATCATTACCGACGTCTTGCCCGAGCCTGCCGAGGCGGAAACTATGACTTTGCCGCGCGCCTCTATCGCCGCGAGCTGTTCGTCCGTGAATTTAGTCGCCATCCGTATCCCCCCTCTGCTTTCTGACTATGCCGGCAATCGTGCGGCAATCTACATTTGCCTTTTTGCGTTCCTCGCCGTCCAATCCGAGCGCAAAGCCGCAGCTGCCCGCCAGCTGACAGCGTTTGCACGCGCCCTCTGCGGGCGAGGGCGAGGCGTTGCCCTCAGCCATCTCCTTAGCTCCCTGACGGGCTACGAGAGAGGAATACAGCAGAAAATCAGCAAAATCGTCCTTTGAGAGCGCGCTCTCGACCTGCCTGCCGTTGAGGTAGGCGTCGACGTAGCGGCTCTTCTGCTTTTCCTTGACTTCGCTGTCCGAACTTCTGACCACGTCCTCGCTGCCGTCCATATAGCCCTTGAGCCTGAACACGCCGTCGTGCTCCTCCTCGTACTCCACCTTTGCGGGGAAATAGTACGCGCCCACCGCTCTTCTGCCCTCCGACGAGGCGAGAAGATAGACGGGCAACTGCAGTTTGAGCCCCATATAGTAGGACGCCGCGCTGTTGTCCGTCGAGCCCGTCTTGTAGTCGATTACTCGCACCATGTCGTCACAGTCGTCGACGCGGTCTATTCTGCCGAAGAGCGTCGCGCCTCCGTCCAGAACGAGGCGGCAGGTCTTTTCGACTTCCGCCACGCGGAAGGAAGAATTTCTGAGCTGTTCGAACGCGCCGAGACAGACTTCGACCGCCTCCTCCGTGAGCGCGTCCGCAGAGTACTGTCCGCGCTTGTCCGAAGTGAGCGCGGAATACTTGGGCGAGGCGAGAAGTTTTCTGCACTCCTCCTTCGCCCTCGCCTCCACCGCGGCTGCGTCCTGAAGCTCGTTCACGGCAGGCGCAAAGACCTTCTGCAGCACGGCGTGTATGAAGTTGCCGCAATCGAGCGGGCGCATTACGCCCTCTTCGCGCTCCGAAAGTTTAAGTCCCCTGAGCATAAAGCACTTGTACGGGCAGGCAAAATAGCTTTCGAGCGCGGTCGGCGTGAAACTGTTGCCGTACAGCGCGGCTGCCTTTGTAACCTTTACGCCCTCGGCGGGGCTCTCCACCGCGCCTGCCGCCTCGTCTCCGTAGCCGTTATCCTGCAAAAGTCTGAATACCGAAGAGCGCACGACGGGCGAAGTTTCATAAACCAGCCTCTTTATGGCGGGCACGGGGCGGGCGCAGAGGTATTTTAAGTTATTCGCATTTTTAGCCGCCATCCTCGCCGTCACGGGGCGCAGTTTTTCGCCGTTGGGCAGGCAAAAGAGTGCCTGCGCATAGAGCACCGCCTCGCTCACGCCGCTCTCTTCACCCCCCTTCCTGACGGGATATGTGAGGTATAATTTATCTCTGAACGCACACAGGTTGAGCCCCGTCGTCTCGCGCGAGCGGTTGTTCACCTGCGAAATTTTGGGCGAGATTTTTATATTGAGTTCGTCCAGGCTGTCCAGATCTCTGTCCGTGAGCACGGCGGTATCCTGACTGTTTGCGGGCACGTCACCCGTCAGCCCCGCCGCAAAGATTATTCTGCTGCCGATATTGTTTGTTGAGAGCAGGTCGCTGACAAAGACGGCGTCCTGTTTGGGCGGAATTAACGCAAGTTCCGCCGCCGAAAAACCGCTCTTAAGCACGGCAGCGAACTCCTTTACGCTCATCTCCTGACCGAGCGTAAGCCGTTCTGCCTCGTCGAGGACGGACAACACGCTCTCGTACGCCCTCTCCGAGAGCTTTGAAAGCGAGGGGTAAGTTTCGCTGAAACCTGCGCTCATCTCCTTTAAGGTGGTCTGAGCGTCAAAGTCGCTTAAAATACCGCGCAGGGCGGCGCAGAAATTTTCGCCCTTGCCCCTTGAGGGTATGCGCTTGAGACTGCGCAAGAAGGGCTCTCTGACCGCCTTTACGGCCTGCGCGTCCAGACCGAGAGAGGCTAAAATATTCTCGTCGGGCTGACGCCTTACGCCGCCGCGATAGGCGGCGAGCCTTAAGATATAGTTTACGAACAAATCTTTTACTTTGCGCCTTTCGCCCTCGCCCGACTTTTTGCCCTGTTCGCCCGCGTCTGTGATGAAGAGGGGCGAAGTGACTACAGAAAACAGGCTCTGCGCCGTGCAGCCGTCGCGGGCGCAGTTGAGGTAGCCATCTAAAAAGGCGCACACGGGGTGCTCGGATAAGGGATAGGTCTTATCGAGGTAATAGGGTATGTTGTACTGCGAAAACACACGCTCGATGACGGGGCAATATGCCGACATATCGGGCAGCATTACGGAAATCGCCTGATAGCGCACGCCCTCTTCAAACACGTGTTTTATTATGCTCGAGGCGATGAACTCAACCTCGTCCTCCTCGTCGCGACCCTCGAAAATGGTCACGGCACTTGTAGGCGGCGGGTTGCCGAGATGAAACGCGTCGGGGTCGAATATGTACGAGCGCATGCGCTCCGCCTCTGCGCCGAGGGCAGATTTTATCGTCTTTACGTTGCAGCCGCCGAAAGCCTTTGCCGCGTACTGAAAGGACGCCGCCGCTTCGTTGACGTACACTTCCGCACTCCCGCCTATGAACAGTCCCGTGACGTTTTTAGCCGCCTCCATGCAGGCGGAGGCGCACTCCGAAACCGAATGAGTGAACGCCTGAAAGCCTAAAAATATCACCTCCGCGCCGATTATGGCGGGGCTTTTTAATATAACTTCGGGCAGAATGGCAAGATAGCGGTTTCTGTCCATGCTGCCGCTCTCTTCGAGATAGTCGGAATAAGCGCGGTAGAGCTTTTCAAGGTCGCGTATCTTGCCCTCGAGAACGACAGAGGGCGCGCTTACGCCTGAAAGGTCGTCGGGCGTGACGCGGGAGGAATACAACAGCGCGATTGTATCGTAGATGTCCTGCGCAGCCGTGGGCGAGGACAGTTTTTTGAACATGGTGAGCTCTCCGCGCATCTGCTCTATGAGCTTGCGGATGACCATTGCAGAGCCCTGACTGGAAAGTATATTGGAGCATTTGCCCCTCTCTGCCGAGAGAAAGCGCGCAAAAGTATACACCGAAGAGGAAAAAGTTCCCCCCGCGGCGGCGCACACGGCGCGCTCGGCGGCGAGGGTCAGTCTGTCCTCGCAGAAGATGACGGTCTTTTTGCCCGCGCCTTCGTTGCGCGCAACTATTTCTTTGAGTTTTTCGAGAGCCGCACCCGTCGTGGGCGCGGTATAGGAAGTTATCATATTACAAATTATAACATATCGCACGGATTTTTTAAATATTTTGTAGCATAAAAGTTTTTACAATTGTAAATTTATATGCTATAATAGCGAGTATGAAAAAAACAATCAAAGTTCTTGCTCTCGCATTATGCGCAGGCAGCACAGTGCTCATGGCGGCGTGCGGCGGAACGATCAGCTACAAGACGACCACCTCGCCCAACTGGGAAATAAGAAATTCCGCAGGCAGCGAACTGACTTCGGACAGCGAACGCCTTACGCACAAGGAAGTTGCCGCTTACGAAATAAAGCACGAAAAGGGCACAAACACGTATTTCGAATACAGCGAAGGCGGCTCGTACACGACATCTTTCTATGCAAAAGAGTACGACTGGAACTCCTCCTCCGTACCCGAAGAGTTCAGAGTTGCCGACACAACCGACATAGTTTACGTATACAAAACCGCGCTTTCACTTAGCGGCACAATAACCGTCAAGGGCGCGAAGCGCACGTTTGAAAATACCGTGACGACGATAAGTTATTTCCGTTCGGCAAACGACAACCTTACGCCCGTATATTCAAAGCAGGACATAGTGTGCACTTCGCCCAACTCGCTCACGCCCGCAGACCTTGCGAGCGCGTATATCGAGATGGACTGCGTATATGAAATTTATTACAGCCGCAACGGAAAGTCGGCGATTGTGAGCACCACCGACCGCTCCTCTTCCCAGCCCGAAACGACAGAGAAAAAAGTTTCCGTCGGTTCGGATTACTCGGTATTCGACGCGAGCTACGTTGCTGTGGCTATGCGCTCGATGACCTTCAGCGGCACGCACACATTCGACCTCATGAGAGCGGTTGAAGAACAGACCTCCCGCTTCACGGCGTCGTGCGGCGGCAAGACCAAACTCGACAGAGAGGACGAAGAGTATGCAGCTATTGTCTCCGCGCTCGACAGCGCGGTTGAAAGCGGCTACCTCATCGCAGGCGCGGACGAGGACGGCGTCATAAATTATACCTACAACCAGCTCACGCTCGGTCTCTCTTCGGACATGCCCGGTCCCTCCTCTGCATACTGGTATGCACACGTCTCCAACAGCGACCTCAATACCTGCAGAGCCGCACTCATAAGAGTGAGCGAAACCATACCCTTCGGGCTCGGCTCGCTGGTATACTCGCTCTCCTCGCTCACATACGTTGAAATTTAAAAAATAGAGCCACGCGCTTTCAGAATTGATAAAACCCGCCGCATCCTGACGATGCGGCGGGTTGATTTTTTTACTTTTCTTCTTTACGCGTGCAGTCCCCGTCGCAGAGGGCGTCCTGCGCGCGGACCGTCTTTTCCATCACATAGTTCACGAGCTCTTCGCCCCGCCTTTTTACGGTCTGACGTCTGATTTCCCTGTAACCTCTGGCGAGAAAAAAACCTCTTGCAGTAATCGAAGCGTGAACGGTTATCCTTCCTGAGGCACAGCTCTCGAGCGCGTCGCACAGAGCCGTGCCCGTGCCGCGCCCCTGCGCGTCTGCGGCGACGTAAAGCCTGTCGAGGTATCCGTCTGCACAGATATTCCCGAAGCCGATTACCTCTCCGTTTTCTGTTGCGACGAGGGCATAACTTTGCGAAAGAGCCCTGTTCCATGCCTCCGCGTCCTCTTCGCCCGTCGCCCAGGCGTACAGCTGTCCCTCGGTATAGTCGCGCGAATTGACGGTGTGAACGGTATTGTAAAAGAGTTTTAAAATTTCCCCGCAGTCGGACGGGGAGTAACGCCTTATGACCATACCAGAAAATCCTCCGATTTACTCATGGCGCGGCGGCGCGCAACAGACAAAAATGCAATGCGCGGCGCGCAGCATCGAAAAGATTATACAATAAAACGACACGCAATTCAACAAAGTCCGACGCAAATAAACAGAGCGATTTAAACTTTTTGTAAATACGCCGTAAAAAATTGAAATCGCTATTGACATAGCGATTAAAACCTGTTAATATAATTATACCAAATCGGGTCAAAAATAACTTTGTACCACATTTTACGCATGCCTTTTTGTTCGCAGAAATATTTACTCCTTATTTTTTATGCATGCGTCAGGCTGACCGCGCGGCGACAGAACGTGTCGCCGCGCGGCAATTTTTTTGTCCGCCATTCAGCTTTGAAAATGCTCTGCATAACCTTAAAACTCAATAAAAGACACAAAAAAAAGCGGGGAAACCCCGCTTTTTTTATATGTCAATATTTAGGTCTGTTGTAGTAGGACGTATGCAGAAGTTCGTGCGCCTTTTCCGAATTGGGACGTCCGAAATACTCCATATAAAGTCTCGTGACGTTTGCGTTTTCGTGCGAGCAACGCACCTCGCTGTCCCTGTCGTAATCATAGAGAGCCTGAGCGCGCAGCGTCTTCAGATCGACGTTGTTGCGCACCTCGTCGTGCACGTAAGGCTGACCGCCGCCGTTTATGCAGCCGCCCGGGCAAGCCATAATTTCGACGAAGGTGTAGTCCTTTCTGCCGCTCTTCACGTCGTCGATGACCTTTCTCGCGCAGGCAAGTCCCGAAGCCACGGCAACCTTTACTTTTGCCACGCCGAGGTCGTATTCCGCCTCCTTGACGCCGTCCATGCCGCGAACTTCTCTGAACTCTATGGGCGAACCCTCGCCGCCCAGCTTTGACGCCGCAGTTCTCAAAGCCGCCTCCATTACGCCGCCCGTCGCGCCGAATATCGCGCCCGCGCCTGACGCCTCGCCGAAGGGATTATCGAACTCGCCCTCGGGCAGGTTGACAAAATCTATGCCCGCTTCCTTTATCATCTTGGCGAGCTCGCGCGTGGTGATTGCCGCGTCCGTATAGCCGCCGAGCTCCTCGCGCTGAACTTCGTACTTCTTCGCCGTGCAGGGTATTACCGACACCACGTAGAGTTTGTCGGGGTCTATGCCCTCCCTCTCGCAGTAGTAGGTCTTGAGCACCGCAGAGAACATTTCCTGAGGCGATTTGCACGAGGATATGTTGGGAAGAAGTTCGGGATAGTAGTGTTCGCAGAACTTTATCCAGCCGGGGCAGCAGCTCGTGAACATGGGCAGCTTGCCTCCGTTCTGCACTCTCTCTATCAGCTCTGCCGCCTCCTCCATAATAGTGAGGTCGGCGGTCGTATCCATATTGAAACACTTTACGTCGCCCAGCTGCTTTATCGCCGTTACCATCTTGCCTTCGGCGTTGTAGCCTACGGGCAGTCCGAACGCCTCGCCTATGGTTGCGCGCACCGAGGGCGCGGTGAAGAATACTACTTTCTTTTCGGGGTCGACTATCGCTCCCCAGACGTCCGCAACCGCACTCTTTTCATAGAGCGCGCCTACGGGGCAGGCAACGACGCACTGTCCGCAGTTTACGCAGGGCGTGAATGCCAGCGATACGTCGAAGGGCGAGCCTATTACCTTGGCATAGCCCCTGTTCTTTGCGCCTATCGCGCCTATCGTCTGCTTTTCGCAGGCGGCAACGCACCTTGTGCAGAGTATGCACTTGGAATTGTCCCTCACGACGGACGCAGACAGGTCGTCAATGGGTTTGAGGTCGTGGTCTGTGCCGAATTTATCCTCTTCGGCGTTGTATTCGAGCGCGAGCTTCTGCAATTCGCAATTCATCGAGCGAACGCAGGAGAGGCACTTCTTTTTATGCGTGGAAAGTATGAGTTCGAGCGTAGTCTTGCGCGATTTCCTGACGCGGGGCGTGTTGGTGCGAACCTCCATACCCTCGGCTACGGGATAGACGCACGCGGCTACAAGTCCTTTAGCTCCCGTCGCCTCGACGAGGCACATTCTGCAAGAGCCCACGCACTGCACGTCCTTGAGATAGCACAGGGTGGGTATGCGGACGTTTGCCGCCTTTGCCGCCTGCAGTATAGTCGAACCTTCGGGCACGCTGACGGCGATGCCGTTGATTTTAAGATTTACCATATTACCCCTCCGTTACCTCTTCTCTATCGCATTGAATTTGCAATGCGCTATGCACTGTCCGCACTTGATACACTTTGTAAGGTCGATTTCGTGAGGGCTCTTTACTGCGCCTGAAATAGCTCCGACGGGGCAGTTGCGCGCACACAGCGTACAGCCGCGGCACTTGTTGGCGTCTATGTAGTAATTGAGCATGGCTTTGCACACGCCCGCGGGACAATGCTTGTCGTAGATGTGCGCCTTGTACTCATCCTCGAAGTGCGCTATCGTCGAGAGCACGGGATTGGGCGCGGACTGTCCGAGCGCGCACAGCGAAGAACTCTTCATGTGCTCGGCGATTTCCTTTATGCGCTCCATGTCGCCCTCTTCGCCCTTGCCGTCCGTAATTTTAGTCAGAATTTCCAAAAGCCTCTTCGTACCTATGCGACAGGGCGTACACTTGCCGCAGCTCTCGTCTGCCGTGAACTCGAGGTAGAACTTTGCGATATCCACCATGCAGGTGTCCTCGTCCATGACGATAAGTCCGCCCGAGCCCATCATCGAACCTATGGCGACGAGGTTGTCGAAGTCCATCTTTACATCGATATTTTCTGCGGGGATGCAGCCGCCCGAAGGTCCGCCCGTCTGGGCAGCCTTGAACGCCTTTCCGCCGGGTATGCCGCCGCCTATATCGTAAATTATTGTGCGCAGCGTCGTGCCCATGGGCACTTCGACAAGTCCGACGTTGTGAATTTTGCCACCGACCGCGAAGACCTTTGTGCCCGTGCTGTTGGGCTCGCCTATCGAGGCGAACCACTTTGCGCCGTTGAGTATTATCGGTGCGATATTAGCCCACGTTTCGACGTTGTTGAGAACCGTGGGTTTGCCGAAAAGTCCGCACTGCGCCGAATAAGGGGGACGGGGATGAGGCTCGCCGCGCTTGCCCTCTATAGAGGTCATAAGGGCTGTCTCCTCGCCGCAGACGAACGCGCCCGCGCCGAGACGCAGCTGAATGTCGAAATCGAACCCGCTGCCTAAAATATTTTTGCCTAAAAGTCCCGCTTCCCTCGCCTGAGCTATGGCTATGTTGAGCCTCTCTACGGCTATGGGATATTCAGCGCGGACGTATATGTAGCCCTCGTGCGCGCCGACGGTGTAACCCGCTATCGTCATCGCCTCGAGCACGGTGTGAGGGTCGCCCTCGAGCACAGACCTGTCCATGAACGCGCCGGGGTCGCCCTCGTCGGCGTTACAGCAGATATATTTTTCGTCGCCTGGCGCCTGCTTCGAGAACTGCCACTTGAAGCCCGTGGGGAAACCCGCGCCGCCTCTGCCGCGCAGTCCCGACGCCTTGATTTCGTCTATGACTTCGTTGGGCGTCATATCGAAGAGCACTTTTTTGAGTGCCATATAGTCGCCGGCGGCTATCGCCTCGTCTATGTCCTCGGCAGCGATTACGCCGCAGTTGCGCAGAGCTATGCGCATCTGGTGCTTATAGAAGGGCAGTTCGCCGAAGGGCAGCACGCTGCCGTCCGACTGAACGGTATCGGCATAGAGCAGTTCCTTTACTATGCTTCCGCCCTTTACAAGGTGCTGTTTTGCAACCGTGCGGGCGTGTTCGGGCGTCATCTGCGAATAGAACGCGCCGTCTGGATAGACTATCATTATAGGTCCGAGCGCGCACAGTCCGAAACAGCCCGTCTTGACTATGAGCACGTCGTCTATGCCCAGTTCTTCAAAGCACTTTTCGAGCTCGGCTATTACCTCGAGCGAGTGCGAGGATGTACAGCCCGTACCGCCGCACACGAGCACCTGCTTGCGGTAGCCCGTATTCTTCGCAAGCTCCTCCGCCTGCGATTTGATAATTCTTCTTACTTTTATGAGGTCGGCTTTTGCCGCCGCTTTCTTTTCAAGTTCTTCGACAGTCATAGCTTACCCCCCCCTTAGTCCTTCATATACTTATCGAGCACTTTTTTGACGTCGCCCTCGGTAAGTCTTCCGTATACTTCGCCGTCGATGATGATTACGGGCGCAAGTCCGCACGCGCCCACGCAGCGACAGCTGTCTATAGAAAATTTTCTGTCGGGCGTGCACTGTCCGCACGTTATGTGCAGTTCGTGCTCGAGCGCGGAGAGCAGTTTATCCGCTCCCTTTACATAGCACGCCGTGCCCAGACACACCGAAATTTTGTGCTTGCCCTTGGGATTGAGGCTGAATTGAGAATAGAAGGTTGCCACGCCGTAAACTTCTGCCAAAGGCACGCAAAGTTCTTCGGCTATGAGCGACTGCACCTCGACGGGAAGATATCCGTAGATGTCCTGCGCCGCGTGCAATACCGGCATCAGACAGCCGCGCTCGCCGCGATGTTCTTCTATTACCTTTTTGAGGGCGGCTTCCTGCTCGCTCGTGCCCTCGAAGGTCATTGTTGTCATCTTTTCACTCCTGTATTTTTTATTCAAGCCCCGTAAGGGCTGTTTCGATAAAATAATATCAATAACAGCCGATATTATAACATATTTATAGTTTAATGGCAAACGATTGAGGGCTTTTATCGACAAAAAGCTTTTTTATCGCCGCCATACGAGCCGAAAATGCGGGCAAATTCAAAAAAGAAGGCGCGCCGACCCGCGGATGCGGGTCGGCGCGCCTGAAATTTTATTACTTATGGTCGGCAGAAAGATATCAGTAACTTTCGAACTGCGAACGATAGAGTTTGTAGTATGCCCCGCGCCTTGACATCAGCTCGGCGTGAGTACCCTGTTCGACGACGTCGCCCTGCTCCATTACGAGAATTTTATCCGCGTTTCTTATGGTCGAAAGTCTGTGCGCTATTACAAAGCACGTTCTGCCCTGCATTAAAGTCGTCATTGCCTGCTGAATTATGTGCTCTGTGCGGGTGTCGACGTTGGAGGTCGCCTCGTCGAGAATGAGCATGGGACTGTCCATGAGCATTGCGCGGGCGATTGTAAGAAGCTGTTTCTGCCCCTTGGAAATATTGACCGCGCTGTCAGAAAGATATGTATCGTAGCCCTGCGGCAGCTTGGTTATGAACGAGTGGATTTTGGCGGCTCTGCACACCCTTTCCACCTCTTCGCGCGTCGCGCCCTCCTTGCCGTAGGCGATATTTTCGTACACCGTGCCGGCAAACAGCCACGTGTCCTGCAGGACCATTGTGAAACAGCCGCGCAGCCCCGAGCGCGTGAGCGTCATAATATCTCTGCCGTCTATCGAAATTGTGCCGCTGTCGGGGTCGTAGAAGCGCATTAAAAGATTTATTATCGTCGTCTTGCCCGCGCCCGTGCGCCCGACTACGGCGATTATGTTGCCCTTCTTCGCAGAGAGCGAAAAATCGTGTATTATCTCCTTGCCCTCGACATAGCTGAACGCGAGGTGACTTATCTCTACATTGCCCTGCACGTCCTGCGGCTCGACTGCGTCCTCGCTGTCGGGTTTTTCGGGCAGCTCCTCGAGCACGCGGAAAACTCTCTCGGCTGCGGCGAGCGCAGACTGGAACTCGCCGAAGACGTTGGCGATTTCGTTTATGGGACCCGAGAACTTGCGCGAATACAGCACGAACGAGGAAATCTGTCCCACCGTCACGCCGCCGAACGAGTACATGTACATAAGCGCGCCGAACACCGAAATGAGCGTCAGGGCGATGTTGTTCATGAAGTTGGAAGTAGGTCCCGTCACCGTCGAAAGGTATTCGGAATTGGCATACGCCTCTATTGCCTCGTCGTTCTTCTTCTCGAAGGCGTCTATGACGACCTGCTCGCAGTCGTATGCCTTTGTCGTCTTCTGCCCGGCTATCATCTCCTCGACGAAGCCGTTTAGCTCGCCCAGCTTTGCGCTGCGCTTGCGGAAGAGCGGGTGAACTTTTTTTGCGAGGTAGCGCGTTATAAGTATGGATACGGGTATGGTCACGACGAACACCAGCACCAGGAGAGGTGCAATCGTCAGCATCATGACGAGCGAGCCGACAATCATGACGACGCTGTTTAAAACGAGCACCACGTCGTTGGCGAGCGATTCGCCGACCGTGTCTATGTCGTAGGAAAGCACGGAAATTATGTCGCCAGCCTGACGGCTGTCGAAATAGCTTACGGGCAGGGATATGAGCTTTTCAAAGGTGTCGTTGCGCATCTTGCGCACCATCAGACGCGCCACATAGGCTATGCCGATGGTCGAAAGATAGTTTATGACGCCCGACAGCACATATACCCCCGCGAGCAATGCGCAGTAGTAGTATATCTGACCCATGTCCGTACTGCCGTCGGTGTGTATGAGGTCGATTGCCTGACCGCTTATCTTGGGTCCGACGAGCGACAGTACGCCCGCGACTATGTTGGCGGTAAACACCAGCAGAAAGAGGGGCAGCCACGGCTTCAAGTATGCGAACAGGTTGACTATGACGTACTTCGTGTCAACCTTGCGCCTGCCTATCTGTCGGGTATCGGAAATATGCATTCTCGGTTCTTTCATATATCCTCCCCCATCTGCGAACGATAGATGAGACGGTATTCCTCGCAGCCTTCCATAAGCTCGGCATGCGTGCCGTAGCCTATCTGCTTCCCGTCGTCCAGAACGAGTATCTTGTCTGCGTTCATGACCGAGCTCACCCTCTGCGCTATGATTATCTTTGTAGTGTCGGGATATTCCGCGGCTATCGCCTTGCGCATGGCGGCGTCCGTCTCGTAGTCGAGCGCGGAGGAACTGTCGTCGAGCACAAGTATCTCCGGATTGCCCGCAAGGGCGCGCGCAACCGTAAGTCGCTGTTTCTGTCCGCCAGAGAGGTTTGCCGCCTTCTGAGCGAGGCTGTATTCAAGCCCGCCCTCGAGCGTATACACAAACTGCGCCTGCGCGCACTCTATGCCCTTTTGTATATCCTCTTCCGAAAGGTTTCTGCCGTAATCTATGTTCTGTCTGACCGTCGCCGCCATCAGAAAGTCGTTCTGAAAGGTGACGCCGAACTTCGCCCTGAGAAGCTCGGGCGCAACCGAACGCACGTCGTCGCCGTCTATGTAGACGCCGCCCGAACGGACGTCGTAAAAGCGCATCATAAGGTTTATTATCGTAGTCTTGCCGCTGCCCGTAGCTCCTATTATGCCCAGCGTCTGACCCCTGCCGACCTCGAAATTGATGTCCGTGAGGTTATCCTCCACGCCGTTATACGAAAAGCAGACATCCCTGAACGCGACGGCGCAGCCGCTCTCGTCACGGGGACGGTCCTCGACCTCCTGCCTTTCGTCCATCTCGAGCACCTTCTCTATTCTGTCCGCAGACGCGATGCCGCGCGACAGCACGACAAAGATTTTTGAAAGTCCGAGCATGGCGTTTAAAATTATCGTGAAGTATGAGAGAAATGCCAGCACGACGCCCGCGCCGCTCGAGATGAGCGCGCCGACGACTATTACCGCAACCAGACCGAGGTTGAGTATGAGCGTGGCGAGCGGGTTGGTGAGCGACATTATCTTGTTCGCCCTCAGCTCCGTGCGGGCGAGGCGGTCGCTCACTTCGTGGAATTTGCGCGTTTCGTACTCCTCTTTGGAGAGTGCCTTTACCACCCTGACGCCCGAAATATTCTCCTGCATGGCGCGCACCATGTCGTCTCCGCTGCGCTGCAGGTTGAAGTAGCAGGGTATGCTCTGACGGGTTATAAGCGCTATCGCCACGATGACGAAGGGCACGCACGCCAACAGCACGAGAGCCAGCCTCCAGTCGATTATGAACGTCAGAATTATTCCGCCTATGAGCAGTATGGGAGCTCTTATTCCCAGCCTCAGGGAACGGGCAACCATCTGATTGACGTAGTAACTGTCCGAAGTCAGCCTCGAAACGAGCGAGGGCACGGTTATTTCGTCGACCTGACCGCTCTTTAAGCGCGAGGTCTTGGCAAAGAGGTCGTACCTCAAATCGTGCGTCATATTTGCCGCCGCCTTTACGGAAAGCCTGTTGGCAAGTATGTTGCCGAACAGCGCGACGAGCGAACATACGAGCATGGCAAGCCCCATCCACAGCACCATATTGAGGTCGCCCGTCGGGACGACTTCGTCTATTATGTACTCTAAAAGCAGGGGTAAAAAAAGTTCGGCAATAGAACCCACAAACTTTACTATCAGTCCCTGGATTGCCGTTGCCGAATATGGTTTCAGATATACGAGCGTCTTTTTCATTTCAGCCTCCGCTCATGCGACGCGCGGGAAAAATCAGAGGGTAACCGTGAACACCGAACCCTTTCCGACCTCGCTCGTTACGCTTATCTGTCCGCCGCTGAGCTCGCAGATGCGCTTACATATGGCAAGTCCCAGCCCGTTGCCCGAGCCGGAAGATACCTGGTAGTACTTTTCGAATATCTTGGGTATCGCCTCCTGCGGAATACCTATGCCGCTGTCCTTCACGCAGGCAACTATGTTTCCGTTCTCGCGCTTCAGCCCGACCTCTATTCTGCCGCCCTGCGGCGTATACTTTATTGCGTTGGACAGAAGATTGAGCCACACCTGCTTTAAAAGATTTTCGTCGCCCGTATACGCTATGCGCGCGAGGGACGAAGAAATTTCTATGTTCTTTTCCTCCCACTGCCGCTGAAGAAGGATTATGCAATCTTTTATCTGCAGATCCAGACGGAACTTTTTGCTCTCGCCGAGGAATTGCTGATTTTCTATCTTCGAAAGGGCGAGCATGCTCTCCGCAAGGCGGGAAAGTCTGTCCGATTCGTCGGCGATAATCTTTATTATCTGACGGCGTTCGTCCTCGCTTACGCCGTCCTCGAGAAGGAGATTTGCAAAGCCGTTTATCGAGGCTATGGGCGTCTTGAATTCGTGCGAAAAATCGTGCACGAAATCCTCCCTCAGAGCCTTGACGCTCTTGAGTTCTTCGGTCATTTTGTTGAAATTTTCATAGACCGAGTTGAATCCGTCGAGACGCTTGTAGGGTATTTTTGCGTTATAGTCGCCGTCCGCCACTCTGTTGAGCGCGTCTATGAGCGTCTTTGAGGTCTGAAGCGTGCGGTGGTTAAGATATATTACCGCACAGGTTATGAGCAGCGCGATGGAAGGTATCACAAAGAGCGTGATTATCGAACCTTCCGCCACGCCCGCAGTCTTTGAGGCGACTGTCTGCACGACGTAGACGACTATCTCGCCCACAATGAGCACGAGTATAAAACTGAGCGCAGCTATTATCAGTCCGTGAACGGGCAGAGCGCGCTTTTTTCCGCCTTTTTTATCGCTCATTTTTTAATCACCGCCTTATATCCCACTCCGCGTATCGTCGTGATTTCGAACTCGGGGAAATTTTCGAACTTGTTTCTCAGTCTGTTTATGTGCGTGCGGACGGTATATTCGTCGCTTTCCGAAGAATATCCCCACACGCTGTCGAGTATATTTTCCTTGGTGAATATCTTGCCCGGATAGGACAAAAGGAGATACAGAAGCTGAAATTCCTTAGTGGGAAGCTCGTAGGAAATCTCGCCGCGCGTCACCGTGAAGGACTGTTTGTCCACGACGACCTCGCCTATCGTGATTTTGCCCTCGTTTGCTATTTTGCTGCGCCTCAAAAGCGCGTCTATGCGCCACGTCAGCTCCTCGAAGTTGACGGGCTTGGTGAGGTAATCGTCCGTACCTGCGGCAAAGCCTCTGCCCTTGTCGTTCATAGCGTCCTTGGCGGTGAGCATTATGACGGGTGTGAGATTGCCCGTAGAGCGCAGATTTTCCACGAGGGCATAGCCGTCCATGACGGGCATCATAATGTCCGTGACAATGAGGTCTGTGCCGCCCTCCTCGCACTTTTTAAGTGCCTCGGCTCCGTTTGAAACCGCCTCGACCTCGTATTTGCTTTTAAGACGGAGCGTCATAAGCATGCGCAGATTGACGTCGTCTTCGACTATGAGAATTTTTGCCATTTATTCACCCTGAAATATCTGAAAAAAGCTTTTATCAGCTTAGATGAGTATATAATATTTTTTGGAAAAAATCAACAGTTAGTTTATAATCAATTTACTTTTGTCGCTTAACATATAGACAGTAAAAGGTAAAATTATGGTAATTGCGATAGTAATCGACTTAATCGACAACAAAACAAACGGCTCGGTGATAACCGCTCTGCGCTTTACCGAGGGACTGCGCGCACGCGGACACGAGGTGCGCCTTGTCGCCATAGGCGCGGACGGTCCTGACGACTGCAACGTAAAGGAACGCTATGTTCCCGTTCTGACCGAGGTCTCCGCCCTCAATCAGATAAAATTCGGCAAGTTCGATAAAAAGCGCATACGCAAGGCGTTCGAAGGCGTGGACATAGTGCACTTCATCTTCCCCTTCAAGCTCGAAAAGAAATGCAAGGAGCTCGCCGACGAAATGGGCATTCCCACCACGGCGGCATTCCACGTTCAGCCCGAAAACGTCTCGTACAACGCTCACCTGAGCTGGTGCAAACCCTTCAACACCCTCGTGTACTTCTACCTGAAGCACACGTTCTATAAAAAATTCAGGCGCATACACTGCCCCTCCGCCTTTATCGCAAGGCAGCTTGCCGAACACGGCTACGGCAACGAACTTTACGTCATATCCAACGGCTATGACCCCGCCTTCGTTCCCGCGCCGAAGAAAGTTGCAAACGATAAGTTCGAAATTATTATGACCGGCAGGCTCGCGCCCGAAAAAAATCAGCAGGTGCTCATAAAAGCCATCGCAAATTCCAGACACAAGCAGGATATTCACCTCACCCTGCTCGGAAACGGACCGAGAAAGAAGGCTCTTAAAAAACTTGCGCAGAAACTTGACGTAGACGTAACGTTTGACTTCCTCAAAAAGGAAGACCTGATAAAGAAACTGCAGAGCGGCGATTTGTACGTTCACGCGGCGTCTGTGGAGATTGAAGCCATTGCCGCACTCGAAGCAATCGCCTGCGGACTTGTGCCCGTAATTGCAGACAGCGCAGCCTCCGCCACTCCCCAGTTCGCTCTGGACGAACGCTCGCTTTTCACCGACAACAACGAATTTTCGCTCGCCGAAAAAATCGACTACTGGTACGAACGCGACGCCGAACGCGAGGTCATGGGCAAAGTTTATGCCGAATCGGCTAAAAAATACAGCCTCGAGCTGTCGCTCGAAAAGGCTGAAAGGATGTTCGCCGACGAAATACGGGACCCACGCACAGACGGGAACATAAATTTTGTTCCCGCAATTCAGACAGAAATCTGAATGCCTGATGATTAACATTTAAGAATAATATTTCAAGGCGGAGCGCGTAATCTTTACGCGCTCCGCCTGTTTTTTTCTATAAAGTTTTCAACCTTAATACAGCATTCTGCGCCGCGCCATTATCTGTTTAAGCGCGTAAATCTGCGCGCCGCGCCAAAAAAGCGCGAAAGGGGTGCGTTTTTGCGCAGGTATGCCGAGGCAACGCACATACATTCGCACGCCGCCACGACAGGCGCGACGATATTGCAGCACACATAGTCGGCAACGGAATAGTCTGCGCCCAGGGAAAAGGGCAGTCCGAGCGCGAATATGCAGGCACAGAGCGTCATGGCAGCCGAGCGGGCGGAGAGCTCTGCTGTAAGCCTTAAAAAGAGCGGGCGGACGAGCGACAACGCCGAGACGAAGGCTGTCAGGGTGAGCACGGCATAGAACATACTGCCGACGACGCCTGCAACCGCGCCTCTGCCGAACGCCGCCGAGAGCGCGGCGGGAAATATATTGAAGGCGTTGTCTATGCCCGAGTTGGTTATTCCGTCGAGCAGTCCGCAGGAGTAGGCGAGCGACAGAGTTGCTATTGAGGACAGAATTCCGCCGACGAAATTTGCGCAGAGAATTATAGCCGTAAATCGGGCGGGACGGCTGCCTTCGGGCATTTCCGAAGCGAGGCAGGGCATTACTCCCGCCGCCAGCGACAGCGAAAGCAATGCCTGCCCGAGCGCGGAGAACCACAGTTCGCAGTCGGCGAACGCGCCTTCGTCCGTGCGGAAGATGTACGAAAGCGCGGAAAGGCTGCCCTCCTCCGCCATTCCTCTGACCGCCATAGCAGCAAAAAATACAACCTGCATACACACCGAAAGCGCGGCGAGGCGGGCGCGGCTCTGAGATTTCCTCGTAAGCATGAAGGCGAGTGCGCAACAGCACAGCGCGGCAAAAAAGGGCGTTGCCTCGGGAATATCCGAGGGGTAACCTGCGTTAATGCTGCCGTAGAACGTACAGACGCGCACGGCAAGCAGCGAAATTATTGTTATGTAATATATTGTTATCGCTGCGGAGTTTATACACGCAGCGTCCCTGACCGCTCCCCACGCACGACACATTCCCGCGGGACGACGGGAGAAATTTTTCATCCTGCCGCCGATATACAGCTCCGCGCTCAGAAGGGGCAGAGCAAATGCCGCAAGCACTATTACATACGCTATGACGAACGCCCCGCCATAGTACAGACAGAGCGCGGGAAAGCGCATTGCGTTGCCCAGCCCGAACGCCGCGCCCAGAGCAACGAAAACAAATTGTGTACCCGTCCTGCAATCTTTCACTTTATATATTTATTTTGAATATTGCAAAGTATGCCCCCTTTGCGCTCTGCCGACCATTGAAACGTCTCTTTACGACAAAACATTAAAAATTCAAAAGCCCCGTTAAATGATTCCTCCTGTTCTCCGACGCCGCCCGTCATCGTGCCCGTCTCGCCGCTCATGCGTCGGATACTGAATTTGTATGCAAAAAACATTCGCATATTTGAGGCAGCGCAATGACTTTGCAGAACAATTTTTAAAAACAGAGCCGCCCGACAGCAGAACTGTCGGGCGGCTTTTCGGTCTGAGCCAAAAAATGAAAATTTTATGCAGAGCAAGCAATCAGAGAGTGCGCTTGTCCGAGCTGAAGAAGAAGAGCGCGACGCAACCGGGACCGGTGTGCGAGCCTATTACCGTGCCGATATTGTCGATTTCGACCTTGCCGCACAACGAGGGGAAATTCTCCTCTATGAGCGAGGCGAGAGCCAGAGCGTCGACGGGAACGCGCGAGTGGGAAATGAAGCACTTGCCGTTGTAGTCCTGACCGCCCTCTGCCTGTTCGCTCATAATGTTGAACATCTCTCTTATTGCCTTTTTCTTGCCGAGAGCCTTCTTGCGGACTATAAGCTTGCCCTCCGAATTGACGTCCATTACGGGACAGATATTGAGCACAGAGCCCACTGCCGCCGCCGTCGCGGAAATTCTGCCGCCGCGCTTGAAGTGCTGAAGATTGGTCGAAAAGAACCAGTGGCGCAGGCGGAGTTTGTTTTCCTCCAGCCAGTCGGCGAGCTCCTCCATAGACATGCCGCCCTCTTTGAGTTCCACAGCCTTATCCACGAGCAGTCCGTAGCCCGACGACGCGGCGAGCGAGTCTACGAGTATGATTTTTCTGCCCTTATAGTCCTTTTCGATTTCGGCTTTTGCAAGCTTTGCCGAGGTAAATCCGCCCGAAAGCCCCGAGGAAAATTCTATGTGAAGTATGTCCTCTCCGCCGTCAAGGATGGGTTTCCAGAGAGATATAAGCTCTTCGGGCGTCACCTGCGAGGTGGTGGGCATTGCGCCGCCGTCTATTTTGCCGTAGAATTCTTCTGGCGTGGATGTGGAAAAGAGGTCGTCGGAATAGTCGACGCCGTCTATTATATAGTGATATTTTGCGAAGGGCACGCCGAGAGCTCTGAGGTGCTCGGCGGACAGATCGCATGTGGAACAACAGGTTATCTTGTACTGTGACATTTTAAGTTGCCTCCGTATGCGCGCCTTCAGGCGCAACCGATAAAATTTTATTTACATATGAAGTTTACAAAAGCGCGAAAGCAAAGTCAATAAAATGCCGATTACTTTAAATCTACGATTTAACGGCGCACTCTACTATAAAAAAAAGCCGCTCTACCGTCGGTAGAGCGGCTGTATAAACAATTAAATCATTGCCGAAAGAACGGCGAGGTTAGCTGCTACGTCCATATTTATGACCTTTACCTCTTCGCCCAGATTTAGCTGAACGGGCGCGAAGTTGAGTATGGCTTTAATTCCCGCCAGCCTGAGCTGTTCGCCCACGCTGTGAGCAGCCGAGGCGGGGACGGCGATTATCGCCAGCACCGCGCCGACATCCTTACAGCCCTTTTCAAGGTCGTTCACGTCCAGCACGGGCTTGCCCGATATATATGTGCCTATCTTTGCGGGGTCGCTGTCGAATGCGACGGGCACCTGAAAGCCGTAATGCTCGAAACCGCCGTAGCTTAAAAGCGCGCTGCCCAGCCCGCCCACGCCTATTATGACCGCCGTCTTGCGGGCGTTGACGCAGAGGAACTCTTCCAGAGCGGCTATAAGCTCTGCGCGGGGGTAGCCCACCTTGGGTCTGCCCGCACAGCCGGTGTAAGCGAGGTCTTTTCTGACCAGCACTTCGCCGAAGCCAAGAGCAGTTGCAATTCTGCCCGAAGAGATGAAGTTGTTTTCGTCGTCATCCGTCAGCCCGCGAAGATAATTGAGGTAGACGGGCAACCTCTGCAACGAAAATACGGGTATAGCTTTGTTCATAATTTTCCCCTTTGAAACGACTTACTTGTTCATGGCAAGCACGGCTGCGCCCATACAGCCAGCCTTGTTGCCAAGCGAAGCCGTTACCACCTCTACTCTGGCGTAGTCGTTGCCGCCAAAGACCTTTTTATCCATTATTTCCTGCAGGGGCTTTGTAAGTTTTTCGCCTTGCGCCGCAACTCCGCCGCCCAGCATTATTACCTCGGGACGGAAGATGTTTGCAAGGTTGACAAGTCCGCAGCCGAGATATTTTATGTACCAGTCGACAACTTCCTTTGCCGACTTATCGCTGTCCATAAAGTCGAATGCCGTCCTGCCCGTGCAGTCGCGGGAGTTGTATTTGCCCCACATCGCAGAGCTCTTGTCCTCCTCCATCGCGCTGCGCGTCCTGCGCATGAGCGCAGTCGCAGAAGAGTACACTTCAAAACAGCCCTTTCTGCCGCAGGTGCACCTATCGCCGTTGGTCTCAATGACCATATGTCCTATCTCCGCGCCGGCAGACATGTTACCTTCGAAAATCCTGCCGCCGAGAACTATGCCGCCGCCGACGCCCGTGCCGAGCGTGACGAGTATGGAATTCTTGCGATGCTTGCCCGCGCCGAACTTAGCCTCGCCGAGAGCCGCCGCATTTGCGTCGTTTGTCATCTTTACGGGCATGCCGAGCCTCTTTTCGAGCTCCGCGCCGAGAGGAAAATCCCTCAGCCCGAGGTTGCCCGCAAACTTGACTACGCCTTCGAGGGTATTTATCATGCCTGGACAACCCACGCCTATGCCGACCAGTTCGCCGTCAATGCCCGCGCGCACCTTGTTGAAGAGCGCGACTATGTTGTCGCACATAACCTGACCTCCGCGCTGGCTTTCCGTGGGGCAGCTTGCTTCGCTCAGAACCCTTCCGCGAACAGTCAGGCACATGGCTTTGATTGTAGCTCCGCCTATGTCTATTCCGATATAATATTTCATGCTTTACCCTCTTTAGCTAAATTTATACTTATTATATATTGTATTACAAACTTGACTTACTGTCAATACCGCCCGCAAAATTTTTGCGCCGCGACGATAACGTCGCGGCGCATTAAGCCATTATTTTGTGCCCGTAGAGCCGAAACCGCCCTCGCCGCGCACGGTTGAAGAGAGTTCCTCAGCCTCCTCGAACTGCGCCGTAAGGTAGGGCGCAATGACGAGCTGGGCAATGCGCTCGCCGTCGGAAATTGTCTGAGGAACGCTGCCGTGATTGTGCAGGGCTACCTTGACCTCTCCGCGGTAGTCGCAGTCGACCACGCCCACCTTGTTGGCGGGGGCAAGTCCCTTCTTTGAAGCCAGACCGCTGCGTGCATATATCAGACCCGCATAGCCCACGGGCAACTCGATTGCCAGCCCCGTAGGTATCATTGCGGTTTCGTGCGGAAGAATTGTTACGTCGCCGTCCGTGCATGCGCACAGGTCAGCTCCCGCGGCATACTGACTGCCGTAGACGGGCAGACGCGCTTTGTCGTTGAGTTTTTTTACGTTGACTTTCATTTTATCCTCGCGTAAAGAAATTTAAACTTTTTATTATGGCATTTTTTCGCCCTGCTTTCAGGCAGCGCGCCGCCGCTCCGAACCGTTATCTGCGCGCAAAAACAGCAGTTTGCGCGGGGATATACCGCGGCGAATATATATTAGCAAAGATTTATACCACCGTCTGTTCGTCCCAGAGAACAACCTCGTCCTTTTCGAGCGAGGGCTGAACGAGTATGGTGCGCTGGTTGGAAGAGCCCTTGAACTTGAGGTTCAGGTCTTTGAGCTCCTCGACGAACCTGCCGTCGACAAGCACGTCCAGACAGGACAGCATATCCATTACGAGGTCGCCGTCGCCCAGCTTGCCGGTGAGCAGGTCGGCTTCGTAGTCGTAGCCCGTAAAGCACCAGAAAGACTTATCGGGGTAGCGCGCGCGCAGCCTCTTTAAAAAGGGTGCGAGCACCTTCTGATTTTCGGGTTCGAACGGGTCTCCGCCGAGCAGCGTGAAGCCCTTTATGTAGTCGGGCTCGAGACCCTTGATTATTTTTTCTTCAACCTCGGGCGTGAAGGGTTCGCCGTAGCAAAAGTCCCACGTTTCGGGATTGAAACAGCCCTTGCAGTGATTGCGGCAACCGCTGACGTACAGCGACACGCGCACGCCGGGACCGTTTGAGATGTCATACCATTTGATTGTTGCGTAATTCATAACTGTATTCTGAGGCTCTGCCGACCTCTTTATTTATGCTCTGTCGCTTACCGCCGCGGCAGTTGACTGCCGCGGCGGTAACAAGTTTTGTCTTCTTATATCAGAGATGAAGCACTCTGGCTTTTATTTCCTTGGTCTTGCCGACGTTCCAGAAGTTCTCGCCCAGATATCCGCAGGTGCGGCGGGTGACGTTCATCTTGCGCTGGTCCTTGTTGTGGCAGACGGGGCATTCCCATTCGTTGTTGTCGTTGATTATAATCTCTCCGTCGAAACCGCAGACGTGGCAATAGTCCGACTTGGTGTTGAATTCGGCATACTGGATATTGTCGTAAATAAATCTTACGACGTCCTCCATAGCCGTCAGGTTATTGCGCATGTTGGGAATTTCTACATAGGATATCGCGCCGCCCGAGGAAATCTGCTGGAACTGGCTCTCGAACGTGAACTTTGAGAACGCGTCAATCTTTTCGCGCACGTCGACATGGTAGCTGTTGGTGTAGTAACCCTTGTCGGTGACGTCGGGAATTGTGCCAAAGCGTTCCTTGTCAATTCTTGCGAAGCGGTAGCAGAGGCTCTCTGCGGGAGTGCCGTACAGACCGAAACCTATACCCGTCTCCTTCTTCCACTTTTCGCAGTGCTCGCGCAGAGTGCGCATTACCTTGAGCGCGAATTTAAGTCCTTCGGGGTCGGTATGCGACACGCCCTTGACGAGCTTGGTGACTTCGTAAAGTCCGATATAGCCGAGGGATATTGTAGAGTAACCGTCGAGCAGGTATTTATCTATCTTCTCGCCCTTGCCGAGGCGCGCGATTGCGCCGTACTGCCAGTGCACGGGGGATACGTCCGAGAGCGTGCCCATGAGCGCGTTGTGGCGCACCATCAACGCGTCGTAGCAGAGCTGAAGTCTCTCTTCGAGAATTTCCCAGAATTTCTTTTCGTCACCCTTTGCGAGTATGCCGCACTGGGGCAGATTTATGGAAACTACGCCCTGATTGAAACGACCTTCGAACTTATAGTTGCCGTTTTCATCCTTCCAGGGGGACAGGAAGGAGCGGCAGCCCATGGGCGAGAACACGTTGCCCTCGTAATTTTCGCGCATCTTCTTCGCCGAGATGTAGTCGGGATAGAGACGCTTCGAAGAGCACTTTACTGCGAGCCTTGTGAGGTAGTCGTACTTGCCGCCCTTGAGGCAGTTGTTTTCGTCAAGTACGTATATGAGCTTGGGGAATGCGGGAGTGACGTAGACGCCCACTTCGTTCTTTATGCCCTGATAACGCTGACGGAGAATTTCTTCGATAATCATAGCGTTCTCTTCGATATACTCGTCGTTTTCGTCGAGATACATGAAGAGCGTGACGAATGGAGACTGTCCGTTGGTCGTCATGAGGGTGTTAATCTGATACTGTATGGTCTGAACGCCCGCCTTGAGCTCGTCCTTGAGGCGCATGTCGACAATCTGCTTCTTCTCTTCCTCGGAAATCTTATCGCCGAACTTTTCGTCGCACTGCTTCATATACTTTTCGCGGGTGCGGCGCAGATACTTGCCGAGGTGCGCAACGTTTACGGACTGTCCGCCGTACTGCGAGGACGCGACAGACGCTATTATCTGCGTGACAATCGTGCAGGCAACCTGGAAGGACTTGGGGCTTTCAATCATCTTGCCGTTCATTACCGTGCCGTTTTCGAGCATGTCCTTGATGTTGACAAGGCAGCAGTTGAAAATGGGCTGAAGGAAATAGTCGGCGTCGTGGAAGTGAATTGCACCCTCGTCGTGAGCTTTGGAGATGTATTCGGGCAGAAGAATTCTGCGGGTGAGGTCCTTGGAAACTTCGCCTGCTATGAGGTCGCGCTGCGTCGACGCAGTGCGCGCGTTCTTGTTGGAATTCTCCTCCATTACGTCCTTGTTGGCGTTTTTGATGAGCGAAAGTATGCTCTCGTCCGTGGTGTTTGCCTTACGGATGAGCGCACGCTCGTAGCGGTAGAGAATGTATGACTTCATAAGCTGATATTTCTGCAATTCCATCAGCTTCTCTTCCACCATATCCTGAATATCTTCGACGAGCAGACGCGTTCTGTGACGCGAAGAGATGTCGTCTACTATCTTTTCTATCTGGGCATCGTCTATTCTGTCCTCGAAGTCGACAGATTCGTTCGCCTTCCTTATAGCGGTCGCTATCTTGCTTCTGTCGAAATCTACGGTCGTGCCGTCTCTCTTTATAACTTTCATTTCTCTACCTCTCTTCCGCTTTCCTGAAACAGAATTTTTATCTTTGTCGCCCCCTTATAAAGAGCGGAAAGTTCTACATATACTATTCTACGCCTCACCTTGCGTTTTGTCAATACCGAAAACACAATATATTGATAATTTTCGCGTTTTTCCACAATAATTTGTGTTTTGTCGATAAAGTCCGCGCGTCCGCGGCGACGCCTCGACGCCTGTCCGCTTTTTGGCGAAAGCTCAATCATTATAACCTTGACCCGAAGGCAAAGTCAAGCAATGTAACACAACATATTGTATGAAAGTTTTTAACATTTTAACAATATATTGTGGAAGTCCGCTGTTTTTGCGCGTTTTAAGCCGTTTTTTGAGCAAAAACGGGCGCAAAATGCGCATTGCCTGCGAAAACGGAAATTTTTGCCTGCGACGAAGGCGCGCTTTTTTTGTGCGGCGCGCAAAAAAAGCGCGCCTCTGCCTTTTTTCCTAGCACGGGCGGGGCATACGCGTGCGTGCCCGCGCGCACATATTATAAAAATTTAAAAAAGGTATAGACAAGTCGGCGACGCTCTGTTATAATATAAAAAGACGAATTTTTGTCTTTAAATGCCAGACGACAGAAATCTCAGATACATGATAAGGAGAAAATAGAAAAAATGAACAACCTGTTGATGTTACTCGTGTTGTTCGCAGCGTTGTTTGCACTCGCTTATGCCGCGCTCAATTTCTTCCTCGTCCGTAAGCTCAAAGAGGGCAACGAGAAGATGCAGGAAATTGCGGCTGCCATACGCGAAGGCGCGAACGCGTTCATCAGATACGAGTACAAAATTGTAGCAATCATAGGACTTGTCATCGCCGGCATCCTGGGAATTGTAATTTCCTGGGAGACGATGGTAGCCTTCTTAATCGGCGCAATCATGAGCTCGAGCGCGGGCTTCGTGGGCATGAAGATAGCAACTTACGCCAACGTGCGCGTTACAAAGACTGCCGACGAAACGCGCAACACGGGCAAGACGCTCAAAGTCGCTTTCCGCGGCGGCAGCGTCATGGGTCTGTGCGTTGCGGGCTTCGCGCTTCTGGGCATACTCATAGTATACCTCGTGTTCGGTCTCTGGGAGGGAATGCTCGTACTCAATGACGAGGGCGCGCTTCCCACAAACCTCAACCCCATCACCGGACAGTACTACTCGCTCTCGCTCATACTCTCGGGCTATGCCCTCGGCTGCAGCGTAATTGCTATGTTCAACCGCGTAGGCGGCGGCATATACACCAAGGCTGCTGACATGGGTGCCGACCTCGTGGGCAAGACCGAGGCTCACATTCCCGAAGACGACCCCAGAAACCCCGCCACGATTGCGGACAACGTAGGCGACAACGTGGGCGACGTTGCGGGACTTGGCTCGGACCTGCTCGAGAGCTACGTAGGCGCAATACTTTCCTGCGCGATACTCGCGATTGAAATCTTCACGCACAACACCTTTGTCTCTACAACGCTCTATGCGAAAATGGTCGCATTCCCCATTCTGTTTGCGGCTATCGGGTTGTTCGGATGCATAGCAGGCATCTCCTTCCCCCTTATCAAGAGAAAACTTTCAGATAACCCGCACCTCGAGCTGAATTTAGCCACCTGGATTTCTGCGGGCGTAACCATAATATTCGGCTTCCTGCTGTGCTGGTTCCTCTTCGAAGGCGAAGCCGAGGACCAGCTTAAACTTGCAGGTTTTGAAATAGGCAGAGTTTCGCCCTGGGTCGCAGCGGCAATCGGCATTATTGCCGGCATACTCATCGGCGTGGTCTCCGAATATTATACAAGCTATGACTATAAGCCCACCAGGTCCATTGCTCAGGCGAGCAAGGAAGGCAGCGCGCTCACGGTTACGCAGGGTATGGCTACGGGCATGATTTCGTGCATGCTTCCCGTAATCATCCTCGGCATAGCAATTTACCTCTGCTTCGTGGTCGGCGGCATGTACGGCGTCGGCTGCGGCGCAATGGGCATGCTCTCGTTCGTTGCCGCTACCGTCTCTGTAGATACATACGGTCCCATAAGCGACAACGCGGGCGGCATTGCGGAGATGAGCGGACTTGATAAGGAAGTGCGCGCCATAACCGACAAGCTTGACAGCGTCGGCAACACCACAGCGGCTATAGGTAAAGGCTTTGCAATCGGCTCGGCGGCTCTGGCTACCGTCTCGATGCTTTCGAGCTATCTGTACACATTCATGAGCGACCTCCTCCTCAACCTGTTCTCGAAGGACGTTCTCGTCGGCGCGATTGTCGGCGCGGCACTGCCCTTCATGTTCAGCGGCATGCTCATAAACGCCGTTGCAAAGGCTGCGAGAAAGATGGTCAGCGAAGTCAGAAGACAGTTCACCGAAATGCCCGGCATTCTTACGGGCGAAACCAGACCCGACTACAAGACCTGCATAACCATATCTTCGCAGGGCGCGCTCAAGGAGATGGTTGTGCCCGCACTCATATCCATAGCATTCCCCGTTATATGCGGATTTATTTTCGGCGCATACTTTGTGGGCGGCGTGCTGTTCGGCGCGACCGTTTCGGCGATAATGCTGGCAATATATACGGGCAATGCGGGCGGCGCATGGGATAACGCAAAGAAATACATAGAGGCAGGCGGCGTGGAAGGCTGCGGCAAGGGCTCGCCCGCGCACGACGCGGCTATCGTCGGCGATACCGTCGGCGACCCCCTCAAGGATACGGTCGGTCCTTCCCTCGACATCCTCATCAAGATTATGAGCACGGTATCCCTCGTCTGCGTAGTCGTATTCAATCAGTTCAACCTCATGACTCTGCTCGGTCAGTAAACCGATGCGGTTTAAAAAGTAAAATCGCGCGCGGCACTTTGTAAGTGCCGCGCGCTTATTTATTCAGTAAACTGAAAACGCAGCTCAACCAACAAACGGAACGCGCGCCTATGCGACATTGCAACTGAGTGCGTGACGGCAAATCAAATGGCAGGCTTTTTCATCTGACAATATAAGGCGCAGAACGCGGTTGGAGCGGGCATATGCCCGCTCCAACCGCGTATTATCTGCTTTGCCGCACTCAGCTACCGACTATATATCCGACCGATTATATGGCGCATATTGCCGCGCGAATTCAGTTTGCCGACAGGTTACGGGGCGGCGCGTCGAGCAGTTATTTTGCGTTATATTGCTCTATGCACGGCAATTATTCCGTATACTCTCTCACAGGCACGGGCAATTATTCTGCGCCATGCCGCATTGCGCGCAAACAATGATTTTGCGTCACGCCGCACGGCAGGAAGATAAATGACGGGGTATAAAAAAGGGCATAAAAAAACCCGTCCTGAAACGGACGGGTTTTTTAATTTTCAGATTAACCCTTGTTGAAGTAAACCTTGACGCCGGGACCCATTGTAGAGGTGACGGTGACGCTCTTTACGTACTGTCCCTTTGCGGTTGCGGGCTTAGCCTTTACGATAGCATCCATAAGCGCGTTGAAGTTTTCGACGATTTTATCTGCGCCGAAGCTCTTCTTGCCGATGGGGCAGTGAATGATGGCGGTCTTGTCGAGGCGGTATTCAACCTTACCTGCTTTTACTTCCTTGACTGCCTTTACAACGTCCATCGTAACCGTGCCGCTCTTGGGGTTGGGCATGAGACCCTTAGGACCGAGAACGCGACCGATACGTCCTACGACGCCCATCATGTCGGGCGTGGTAATCATTACGTCGAAGTCGAACCAGTTTTCCTTCTGGATTTTCTGGATCATCTCTTCTGCGCCGACGTAATCTGCGCCTGCAGCGAGAGCCTGGTCTGCCTTGTCGCCCTTTGCAACGACGAGAACCTTCTTGTCCTTACCTGTACCGTTGGGCAATACCAGAACGCCGCGGACCTGCTGGTCAGCCTGACGAGGGTCTACGCCCAGACGAACGTGGAGTTCGATGGTTTCGTCGAACTTTGCCTTTGCGGTAGAAAGAACGATGTTTACCGCTTCGGCAGGGTCATATGCCTTCAAATGGTCATAAGATTTTACGCTTTCAGCGTATTTCTTGCCAACTTTCATTAATTTAATCCTCCGTGTGGTACATCCGAGGGGTCGACTTTGTTTATTTTATTATCCCTCTCCCACTTTTGGGCTTTTTTAAGCCCGTTACTCTTCCACCGTAACGCCCATAGAACGAGCGGTACCCTTTACCATGCTCTTTGCCGTTTCGAGGTCGGAGCAGTTGAGGTCGGGGAGCTTTGTCTTTGCAATCTCTTCCACCTGAGCTTTGGTGAGCTTGCCGACCTTATCCCTGTTGGGACGAGCGGAAGCAGTTTCAATTCCCAGAGCCTTCTTGATAAGTACGGGTGTGGGAGGCGTCTTCAAGATGAAAGTGAAGCTTCTGTCCTGATAAATGGTTACTATGCAGGGAATGATAAGTCCTGCCTGAGCCGAAGTCTTTGCGTTGAATTCCTTGGTAAAGCCGGGTATATTGATACCGTGGGGGCCGAGCGTAGAACCTACGGGGGGCGCAGGGGTTGCCTTACCTGCCGGAAGCTGCAATTTAACTACCGCAGTAATCTTTTTTGCCATAATTAAATAATCCTCCTGATGTGGTGATAACGAATGGGCCATGAAAGATTTAACCCGCTCTCCCACATATGTAAATCGCCGTCTGGCGGTTTATCCTTTTTTATCGCGCCTTGCGGTCAATATCTGCCGCCGTACGACGCCTTAAAGCGCGGTTTATGCGCATTGAGATTAAAGCATTTTATGCTTCAATCTTCTTAATCTGAATATATTCCACTTCGACGTCGGTAGAACGTCCGAACATCTGAATGTTCACAGTCGCTTTCTGCGCAAGGTCGTTGAGCTCGGTTATTACGCCGTCAAAGCCTTCCAGAGGTCCTGCGTCGATATTGACGCGGTCGCCGACTGCGAAATCTGCATCCACAACCACCTCTTCGAGGCGCATCTTGCGGATTTCGTCCTCCTTCATGGGTATGGGTCTGCCCTGAGGTCCGACAAATCCCGTCACGCCGCGCGTACTCGTCACGAGATACCACAGCTGGTTGGAATATATCATCTTTATGAATATATAGCAGGGCAGAAGCTTGCGTTCCACCACCTTTCTTTTGCCGTTCTTTTCCTCTATGGTCTGTTCCATGGGGATTTTTACGTCAAAAATCTGGTCCTGCAGATTGTTGTTTTCAATTAACCTCTGCAACGAATCCTTGACCATCATCTCGTAGCCCGAATAGGTATGCAGAATGTACCAGCAGGGTTGTTCGCGTGTCTCTGACATTTGTTATTCTCCTATGCTGGTCAAAAGTTCCAAAAGTGCCTGCAGACCCTGGTTTATGCCCGTGATTACCACGAGGAATACCAGCACTACGACGAGTACCACGCAGGTGGACTTGACTACCTTGGGGAAGGTGGGCCATGTCACTCTTTTGAGTTCGGAAAAGGTTTCCTTTATCTTTCTGCCCATTCTCACGAAAATATTGGGTCTCTTTGCTTCGTTTTTGTTAGCCATAAATTCTCCTTAAAACGCCTTTCGGCTTTTAGGTTACAGCTGCGCCTTAAAGCGCAATATGCCCCGCCGCGCTTAAGCGGCAAGGCTGTAAGGAAATTTTATATTACTTGGTTTCCTTGTGTTCGGTGTGCTTCTTGCAGAAAGGGCAGTACTTGGAAATGGTAAGTCTGTCGGGATCGTTACGCTTGTTCTTGTAGCTGTCATAATTTCTGTGCTTGCACTCGGTGCATTCAAACGTTATTTTTGCCCTCGATGTTGCTTTCATATCTGGAAAACTCCGTACAAAAAAATTACACCCCTGTTTGGTGTGTGTTAAGATATTATCATTATTGCAAAGGCTTGTCAATCGTTTTTTGAACTATTTTGTAAATTTTTTCTTTACTAATATATAATAACGATAAAATATTGCGCCCCTGCGCGCACGTGCGGGCTGGCAGACTGAAACGCAGTCCACCTGTGCGGAGCGGAACGCATTGCGCCTGCGAGATTTGAAACGCGGCGCGATTGTGCAGTTGAGACATAGCGGGCTTTCGCAATACGCCGACGCAGATTGAAACGCGGCGCGATTGCGCTAAACGCGGCGCGCCCGCACGGGCGCGCCGCACGTATGTATGTCGCGCTCATCTGTTGTTTCGCCTAACGCGCAGTCCGTCGGTTGCGAGCGCGAACGCATTCCGCAGGCATATTCAAACGCAAAGGCGCGAAAGAACGAAAAAAGAGCGCGGAAAAATTCCGCGCTCCCGGATAATTGCTATGCAGTTTGCGATTTATCAGTTGTCGCTCACGCTGAAAGCGTAGGTATCTCTGTCCTCGGGGAAGAGAGGACCCGTGATGACGGGAAGATTGAGCGGCGTGATGTAAGCCTGAGCCGTGATGTTGGTAACGGCCGTGCGGAGGTAGGGATAGAGCATGCCCGTAGCCTCGATTACGAAATCTCTCTCCTGCTGAGGGTTGGGAGCGGTTTCGAGCTCGTAAACGCCGACGATGGAGACTTCGATATCGAAGGGTTTGGGTTCTTTATCGTTGGTCAGAATGGCAACCTTGAGGTTGACAAACATGAGCTTGGGGTTATCGTTGGACTTTCTTACCTGCCTTGAGAACTGGGGTTTGATATCGAGACGCTGGTTGGGTTCGAGCTTTACTCTGTTGAGTTTGAAAGAGAGCTGCTCGGTTGTGATGCCTTTAAAATCGTATTTCATCATTATACTCCTGATTTTTTAAAATTTACCCCTTTATTTTACCAAACAGGCACATTTTTGTCAATGCCTGCAAATGAATTTTGTGCGAAAATTCGCCTCCGCCCGCACAATATTTTCAAAGGCGGGTCAAGAGCCGCCGCGTGCGCGCACGCGGCGGCAAAAAACGCTTGATTAATGCGCGCGATATGTTATAATATTATCAAACTGTGCATAATTATGAATTTTTTCGGGCAGGAACTCAATGACGGTAAATACTGACGATTTAAAAGAAATACTCTCGCGCGTGGAAAAGCCCGCGCGCTATACGGGCGGCGAATTCGGGAGCGTCAAATGCGGTCCTTCGCCGTTCTTTTTCTGCATGGCATTCCCCGACCTGTATGAAGTGGGCATGAGCAACCTCGGTATAAAGATAGTTGCCGAGAGCTTTATCAAAAGGGGCTACGCCGCAGACTACTGCTTTGCACCCTACACCGATTTCGGCGACGAAATTAAAAAAGCGGGCATACCCCTCTACTCCCTCGAGCTTAAAAAGCCGCTCAGGGAATTCGACATGATAGGTTTTTCGCTGCAGTTCGAGCTGTGCTACACCAATGTCTTGTACATGCTCGACCTCGCAGGCATACCTCTGCGCCGAGCCGACCGCAAGGGCGGAAACTATCCGCTGATTGCCGTGGGCGGTCCCTGCACGGTAAACCCCGAACCGCTCGCCGACTTCATCGACATAGCCTTCATAGGCGACGGCGAGAGCGCAGACGCGGACGTTGCCGAACTTTATATAAAGTGCGGCGGCGCGACGGACGAATTTTTTGAAAGAGCGGCGCAGATCGAGGGCGTATATGTGCCCGCTTTAATGAAAGTCAATTACTCCGCCGACGGGCGCATAGCCTCGTTCGAGAGCAGATATACCCCCAAGAGGGCGATAACAGAAGATCTGGACAACGCCGTCTTTCCCATGAGCCAGCCCGTGCCCAACTGCGAGAGCGTCTTCGACCGCTCGATTATAGAGGTAATGCGCGGCTGCTACCGCGGGTGCAGGTTCTGCCAGGCGGGCTTTATCTACCGCCCCGTGCGCAAGAGAAGCGTTAAAACGCTGACAG
The DNA here is from genome assembly GCA_949290575.1 of uncultured Clostridia bacterium. Classification (GTDB taxonomy): domain Bacteria; phylum Bacillota; class Clostridia; order Christensenellales; family Borkfalkiaceae; genus Coproplasma. The sequence continues at coordinate 143,105 of CASESJ010000003.1, read as the reverse complement.
AACAGGCGTGCTCGCTCATTGCCTCGACGGGCTACGAGGAAGTCAGCCTCAATTCCCTCTCGACGGGCGACTACCCCCATCTTCGCGAGCTCATACGCAGTCTCAAAAGCTCTCTGCCGCCCGACGTAACGCTCGCGCTGCCCTCGCTGCGCGCAGACAGCTTCGACGCAGATTTCGCCCAGGACGCGCGCAAGATTTCTCTGACGTTCGCGCCCGAGGCAGGCAGTCAGAGGCTGAGGGACGTTATAAACAAAGATATAACCGAAGACGAGATACTTCGCGCCGCCGCGAGCGCGTTCGACGGGGGATATTCCGCCGTCAAGCTGTATTTCATGCTCGGACTGCCCACCGAAACGGACGACGACCTCGCCGCGATACGCACCATATGCGACAAAATCAAGGGCGTCTACAACAGCAAAAAGAGAGCAAAATCTTTAAGAATTTCCGTGTCCGTATCCACCTTTATTCCCAAGCCCTTCACCCCCTTTCAATGGGAGAGACAGGCGACCGAGAGCGAAGTCGGGGCAAAGCAGAAACTTCTTAAAGACAAGCTGTATATAAAGGGCGTATCTTTGAGCTGGAGCGACTATTTCACCTCGCGGCTCGAGGCTGTGCTGGCGCGCGGCGACAGAAAGCTGTGCGACGTCATTGAAAGGGCATATATTTACGGCTGTCGCTTTGACGGCTGGGGCAAGGACCTGAAAAAGGACGCGTGGCAGCGCGCGTTCGACGACTGCGGCATATCCATGGACGAATACACGCGCGAGCGCGGCGAGGACGAAATTCTGCCGTGGGAATTTATAGACGTCGGCATAGGCAAAAAATTCTTCCTTTCCGAGAGAAAGCGCGCATACGAGGGAAAGGTTACGGGAAGCTGCGCAAGTAAATGCTCGGGCTGCGGGCTGCAGAAAGTCTGCCCCGCCGCAAAGGGGGAAAGATGATAGCTTTCAGATACACCAAGACCGACGGCGCGGAATACATTTCCCACCTCGACCTCTTAAGACACATCTACCGCACGCTGAGAAGAGCGCGAATTCCGCTTGAATTCAGCGAGGGCTTTCACAAGCACCCCAAAATATTTCTCAACAACCCCCTCGGCACGGGCATAAAGTCCGTAGCCGAATATGCGACTGTAGACACGCCCTTTGCGGGAGATTTCATGACCCTGTTCAACAGGTTTTCGCCGAACGGCATAAAGTGTGCGTCTTACGCCGAGGTCAGGGAAAATCAGAACTACGCCAACTGCATAACGGCGTGCGACTATGTCGCAAGCGGCATAGCGCACTTCGACGCAGAGCAGTTTATGGCTGAAAAGAGCATAGTAATAACCGATACCCGCGGGCGGGAAGTCGACATCCGACCCAGAATATATGCCCTCGAATGGCGAAATGACTGCCTCTTTCTCACCCTCGGCAGCGGCGAGAACAACTTGAGATGCGACCTTATCTGTTCGTATCTTTGTTCGCGCTACGGCGGGCGGACGACGGATATTTTAAAGACCGCCGCGCACGTCAGCGGCGGACAGTTCGTATAAAACATTTTTTTGGAACAGATTATGGGAAAAAAGACCGTTTACTTTGATAACTCCTGCGGCATGGAATCTTATGCCGTCACGCAGGACGGCAAGCTTACGGAATTCAGCTATGAATCCGAAGACCGCAAAAATATTGTAGGCAACATATATAAGGGCAAAGTGTGCGACGTGCACGGCGGAATGCAGGCGGCGTTTGTAAACTGCGGACTTGAACGCAACTGTTACCTCTCGGTAGAGGACCTCATACCCGACCGCAACAAGTACGAGGGCGAGGACATAGACGCGCCCTCCGTGCTCGATCTCAAGCCCGGCGACGAAATTCTCGTTCAGGTGGTAAAAGCACCCGTCGGCAAGAAGGGCGCGAAAGTGACGACCAACCTCTCCTTCGTCGGAAAATACACGATATTCCTGCCCACAGTGCCCTTTATAGGCGTGTCGAGAAAAATTCACGACGCCGAACTGAGAAAGAACCTCGCCTTCGGCGCAGCCCGCATGAGAAAGGGCAGCGAGGGCATGATTATCCGCACCGCCGCGCCCTACGCCAACAGAAAGGAAAAAACCGAGGAACTGAACTACTTCCGCAAGCTCTACCGCTCAATCAAATCGCACTTCGCCTCGGCGCAGGTGGGCGATCTGCTCTACTCCGATTACCCCCTGTATATGCGTGTGCTGCGCGACAATCTGTTATTCGACGTGGAAAAAATATGCGTGGGGAACAGACAGCTTGCAGAAAACGTTCAGGAAGTAATAAAACTTACGGGCGCGCGCATAAAGAGCTTTGAGGTGCACGACGAAAAGCGGGATATGTACAGCGACCTCGGCATAACCGAACAGATTGCCGCCCTTACCTCCACACGCGCCGAGCTGGACAACGGCGCATACCTCGTCATTGAAAAGACCGAGGCTCTGACCGTAATCGACGTCAACACGGGCAGCTTTACGGGCGACGACAGTCTGGAGCACACCGTTTACTATACCAATATACTCGCCGCGAGGGAAATCGCAAGGCAGGTGCGTCTGCGCAACATAGGCGGCATAATCGTAGTCGACTTCATAGACATGTCGGACGAAAAACACCGCGACGCAATCGTCGCCGAGCTGGAGAACGCCCTGGACGGAGACAAGACCAAGTGCAACGTGCTGCCGATGTCCAAATTCGGGCTGGTGGAGTTTACGAGAAAGCGCACGGGTCCGTCCGTCTCCGCACAGCTCGTAGAGCCCTGCCGACACTGCGGCGGCACGGGCAGAGCGTGCGCTCCGCAACTGACGATAATGAAGATACGCGCAAGACTTTTAGAGCTTCTCTCCGAGGGCAACAGCTTCATCTGCATAGACATGAACGCCGAAATCGCCAGAAAGATGATTGCATGGAACACTCTCGTCGAAGGACTGAAAGAGATGTACCCGCTCGCCCGCATTTATATCGTCCCCCACCGCACCTATCACGAGGAAAATTCAACCTTCCGCGCCGAACGCTCGGCAATATTCGCCATCCCGCAGGAGGCTACCCTTCTGTACTGATACCATAAGCGCGGGCGCGCCCTTTCAAGGGCGCGCCCGCGCTTTAACACATTATTCAGGCATTAAAAGGCATAATTATAAAATATTTTAACTATTTATGCAAAACTATTGACACTGCTTGACAGTTAATGTAAAATGTAAACATATGAACTGCATAGAGTTCAATATAACCTGAGGAGAGAAAAATGACTGAAGAAAAAATAAGTGCCGTCATCGCGGCTCTTGGCGATGAGTTACCCAACGACAAACTGCTCGTTCTGAAGAACAAACTCAAGGACGCTTCGGACGAACGCGCCGACGACATAATGATGCTCGAGCTGCACAAGCCCGTGAACATACTGTTGCTCTCTATATTCTTCGGAGGTCTCGGAGTAGACAGATTTGTAATAGGCGATACCGGACTGGGCGTAGGCAAACTGCTCCTTGGCTGGGCGACCTGCGGTCTGTGGTGGTTCATAGACCTGTTCCTCATCTCCAAGCGCACTAAAGAAAAGAACTTCGAAAAGGTAATGCTGCTCTTATAATGAATAAGCGTGCCGCGGTGCGCGCGGCTGTAAGCGTAATAATAATTGTCGCAGCGGTTGCAATATTCACCTTTACCGTCGGCTGTCCCATAAAGAGGCTGACAGGTTTCGATTGCCCGTTCTGCGGCATGACCAGAGCGCACCTCGCCTTTTTCAGCGGCAGGTTTGCCGAGGCGATGGAATACAACGAGCTGTTCTTTCTCGGCGTGCCCGTACTCTGCGGCATTGCCCTTATCGACACGCTGCGCGGACACAGAAAGCTCTTTATTGCAGATATCGTATTCCTCTTATGCGCATTCTGCGCAATCATTGTGCGGTATATTATACACATGATATAATCTAAATAAAATTAAAAGCTGCCCGATGCGTTTTCGCATCGGGCAGCTTGACTTTCTGAAATTTAAGCTCTTCAGTGATTGCAGCACTGCGTTTTCCCGAGTTCCTTTATGAAGAAGGGGCAGTCCAGCTCTTCGCACCTCTCCTCGCTCTCCGCATAACCGCAGGAGATGAAGAAGCCCTCCGTCCCCTCGGCGGGCAGGCAGTAACAGTTTTTCGCCCCGCTCTCGCCAAGAAACATTTCGCAGGTCTTTAAAAGGAATGTGCCCAACCCCTTGCCGCGCGAGGCGGGCGCAATATACAGTTCGCGGATGTTGCCCCAGCCCTCCTTTTCGCACCACTCGTTTTCGGGTCGGTCGGTCTGATAGATTGCAAACCCGACAGTCTCTTCATCATCGTCGATAAGACAGATTGAAAGCAGCCCCGCCTTGCAGTCCGCGACGACGTATTCGTCGAGCAGATGCTCCGTGTCCTCGTCGCAGCCGAGCTCCTGATAGTAGTCGGAAAAGAGTTTGTAAAATTGTCTGCAGCCGTCATCCGTGAGAGAATAGCACCTGACCATAAAAAACCTCCGTAAAATAAAGGCGAAAGTCGCAAATAAGCAACTTCCGCCCGTATTTTTTTATTCTGCCTTGGGGTAAACGGAAACCTGCTTTCCGTCCTTGCCCACTCTTTCAAATCTTACAACGCCGTCGGAGAGAGCGAAGAGCGTGTCGTCCTTGCCCATGCCTACGTTGTTGCCTGCCTTGAATTTAGAACCGCGCTGTCTTACGAGGATGTTTCCCGCAAGAACGAACTGTCCGTCAGCGCGCTTTACGCCGAGACGCTTGGCGTTACTGTCTCTGCCGTTATCGGTGGAACCGCCGCCCTTCTTGTGAGCGAATAACTTAATAAACAACATTCAACCTGTCCTCCTTTAATTATTCGGCTGCTGCCGTGTCCTTTGCAGGAGCTTTCTTTGCGCGCGTCGTTGCGGGCTTCTTTTCGCCTGCAGCGGTCGTCTTCTTTGCGGCAGTTTTCTTTGCTGCGGGTTTTTCTGCAACAGGTGCGCCGCCGATGGATGTAATCTTTACGGTTGTGAAAGGCTGTCTGTGTCCCTGCTTCTTCCTTTCGTTCTTCTTTGCCTTGTACTTGAAGACGATAATCTTCTTGTCCTTACCCTGGCAAACAACTTGTGCGCAAACCTTCATGTCTGCGACTTCTGCGCCAACCTTTATGCTGCCTTCTTCCGCACACATAACTACGGGGAAAGTAACTTCGGCGCCTACCTGCGCGTCGAGCTTTTCAAGCTTTACGACGTCGCCTACGGAAACGCGGTACTGCTTGCTTCCGTTTTCAAAAATAGCGTACATAAAATGTCCTCCTCTGACCAGTCTCGTCGGATACTTATGCCAATGGCATGGGCGGCATTGAGAAAAATTTTGCGCTTTTGTGCCCGTTCCGAACGGCTCGACAATTAATTTAGCATATAATAAAGTCAAAAGTCAAGCATTTTATGCGCATAACGAATATTTTTAACGCTCTTGCGGACAATAATTGTAAAAATATTTTTTAAAGGAGATATTTTATGGAAAACGCCAAGAGCAACGAAGAAATTCTTGCAGAAATCTACCGCAACGCCCAGCTCGCGCTCACCTCGATAGCCGATATTCTGCCCGCGATAGACGACGAGGACATCAGAAACGAAATACTGCGCCAGCACGAAGAATACGAAAAAATCTGCGCCGAGGCTGCGCGCATAGCCAAAATGAACGATATGGAAGTCAAAGAGCCTTCGCCCATAAAGAAGGCTATGATGTGGTCGGCAATCAAGATGAACGCCGCAAACGACAACTCGCGCTCCAACATTGCGCAGATGATGATACGCGGCACGGTGAACGGCATAACCTCGTTAAAGACCTCGATGACCGAGGGCGAAAAGGTTATGACGGAGGACGTAAAAAATCTTTTGCAGCAGCTCATAACCCTCGAGGAGAGCTGTGAATGCGCCCTCAAAAAATACCTCTGATTTTTCGCGCCCGACAAAAAAGGCGATTGGAAAGCGCAACTTTTCACTATCTTACTCACCCGAGGAACGAGGGAGAGAAAATTTGATGTAAAAGTCATAAAAGGCGCGGCGGAAAACTTTTCCGCCGCGCCTTGAGTTATTTTCTGAGATTTGCCGCAAATTCCGTTGGCGATACGCCGTAAAACTTTTTGAACACGCGCGAAAAATACAGCGGCTCGGCATAGCCGCACATTTCGGATATCTGCGATACGGTATAGCGCGAAAATCTGTTGGTCACGCCCGAAAGCATAATATCCTTCGCCCTCGCCATGCGCGCCGAAGTGAGATACTCCAGGGGCGTCAGCCCCACTTCCTTTTTGAAGAGTTTGCGCACATAGTCGTAGTTGAGCGGCAGCGAAGATATACTGTACTCGAGCGAAAACGTCGGGTCGGATAGGTTTTTATCCAGCTCCCTTATGAGCGTCTTTACGACGGGCGAATAGCCGTTACCCCCGCAATATGCCGTAATCAATGAGTTCAGAAGTCTTCCAAGCCCCTCTGCCACAGCCGACATTTCACCCTCCGCGCCGACATATCTCTGCGCTCTGGCGAGCACCCACGCGATGTCCTCTGCGCCCTCGCCGCTCACAACGCACACCTCCCTTACGGGAGCTACCGTATTTTCTATGAGTGCGGACAGTTGCCATGCGGGATTTGTATGAGAACACTGCCTGGGAATTATTATTGCGTCTCCGCGGGAGAAGGTCGTATCCTTACCACCGCAGTATATTTTTCCGTCGGCTGAGGCGATTGCCGCCTCCAGACCCTTATGGGTGTGCTCGCGACCGTATTCCGCAGCGACGCCTGCATATACTATATCATTCATAGCCGTATTATACCACAACACATCCGTTTTGTCTATACAATAACAAAAAATCGGCGCGCAACGCGCGCCGATTTTTCAAATCTGAACACAATTTATAACGCTTTAAACCATTGCAAAGCAACGGCATTTATTGCATATTGCAAAATGCGTATTTAAAGGGTTGTCTTCCAGAGACCGTGCAGATTGCAGTATGCGTATGCCGCAATCACCTTTTCGTTGCCTACGGCAAAGGTTGCGGCGGGCACGTCGCCAGACTTCAACGCCTTGCGCTGTACGCCGCTCTCCGTCTCGAGGCATATCCACTCTATGAAGTGCTCTGCCGCCATGGGATGAGCCACGCTGCCCACTTCCACGCGCGCAGTTCCGTCGGCAATGCTGACGACGGGCAAGTGCTTTTCGCCGGAGGCTTCGACCGTGTTGGGCACGAGCTCCTCCATTTTCTGTCCGCAACACATCATGTTTACGCCGCTTGAAATTATAAGTTCGGCAAGGTTGCCGCAACGGCGGCAGATATAAAATTTAGTTGACATAACATACTCCTTTTTGTGTTTTTATAAAACGGGTCCCGTGGCGAAACTTTGCCTCTGCCCGCAATCATTTTCCGCAATCGGTTGAGCAGTTTTTAAGATTTTCTCCCCGTCTGACCGAGTGATAAAATCTGTATCCGCCCGCAAAATTGTAGCAATCGAAACCGTTCTGCGCAAGTATTCTGCAGGCGATGTAGCTGCGCAGTCCCGTCTGACACATTACGTACACGGGTCGCGTTCTGTCGAGCTCCGAAAGGCGCGAACGCAGTTCGTCGACGGGAATGTTTTTATCAAATCCCTCTGCATGCCCCTCCTCGTACTCCTCGCGGGTGCGGGTGTCGAGAAGAATTGCTCTCTCGGGCAGCGAGGGAATATCCTCGACGAAAAACTGCTTCATTCTGCCCTCTGTTACGTTCTGCGCGACAAAGCCGAGCATGTTTACGGGGTCTTTAGCCGAGGCATATGGCGGGGCGTATGCGAGGTCGAGGTCGGCAAGGTCGGTGATTTTAAGTCCCGCCTGCATTGCGGCAGAAATTATATCCAGCCTTTTATCCACGCCGTCATAGCCGACTATCTGCGCGCCGAGAATTCTGTTATCTTCGCGCGCAAACAATGCCTTTATAGTCATAGTTCTGCCGCCCGGGTAGTACGAGGCGTGCGACGCGGGAGAGATTATGATTTTATCGTAAGCTATGCCTGCGGCGGCTGCCGAACCCTCGTTCAGCCCGACGAACGCCGCTGTCATATCGAATATCTTTATTACCGAAGAGGCGGGCGAGCCGAGATAGCTCCTCTCAATTCCAGCAATGTTGTCGGCGGCAATTCTGCCCTGCTTGTTGGCAGGTCCTGCAAGCGCGATGACGGCTCTTTTGCCCGTCGCCGTATTCACTATCGAGACGGCGTCGCCCACGGCATATATGTCGGGGTCGGAGGTGCGCATGTGCTCGTCCACCGCTATGCTGCCCTTTGCGCCCAGTCCGAGCCCCGCCTCCGCCGCAAGAGTGGCGTCGGGCATAACCCCCACCGCCATTACGACCATGTCGCACATGATGGGCTGCGCGTCCTTAAGAATGACCCTGATTTCAGAGCCGCTCTCCTCAAAGCACTCCACGTCGCTGTTGAGCATAAGGTTGACGCCATTTTTTATTATATGAGCGTGCAGCATGCTCGCCATATCTCCGTCTATGGGCGGAAGAATGTGGTCGCCGCGCTGAATTAAGTAAACTTCCAGCCCCGCTTCCTTTAGATTTTCGGCAGTTTCCACGCCTATGAACCCGCCGCCTATGACCACGGCGCGTTTTACGCCCCGTCTTGTAGCCGCCTGTCTGATGGCGAGGGTATCCTCAACCGTGCGCAGGGTGAAGATGTTTTTCATATCAACGCTCCTGAGCGCAGGCACGAAGGGGCGCGCACCGGGCGAGAGAATGAGTTTATCGTAGCTTTCGAAGTATTCCTTGCCCGTTGCGATATCGCGCACGGCAACCCGCTTTTTAGCGCGGTCGACGGCAGTTACCTCCTGCTTTATACGCACGTCGATATTGAACCGCTCTTTGAAACTTTGCGGCGACTGCAAAGTCAGCTCTTCGCTGTCCTCTATCACGCCGCCGATATAGTAGGGCAGACCGCAGTTCGCATACGAAACATACCCCGAGCGTTCGAAAATTATAATTTCCGCGCTCTCGTCAAGCCTGCGAAGTCTTGCCGCGGCACTCGCTCCGCCCGCAACTCCGCCAACGATTAAAACCTTCAATTACTTCACCACCTTGCCATGATAAGACATTATTCCGCCGATATTTCTGACGGCGGCATAGCCGCGACCTTTAAGATACGCCGCGGCGCGACCGCTCCTCGCTCCGCTGTGACAATACACGAAGACGGGAGTGTCTTTATCGGGTACTGCATTTTCTATATCTTCAAGAGCGTCGAGAGGCAGGTTAATTGCGCCCTCTATGTGCCCTTGAGCATATTCGGCGGGCGTTCTGACGTCGAGCAGGACTGACCCCGCCGTGCCGCGACAGCGCGCCACTTCGCCGTCTGTATCGGATTTTTTAAAAAGCGCGGAAAAAATCATTTCTGTAATCCCAGCAACGCCTCAATCTGAGGCTTTGCCTTGTAACCTACCGAAGTATTTACAATCTTGCCGTCCTTTATTACGACTACCGTGGGTATGCTCGCCACGCGGAAAGCCGAGGCGAGCTCGACCTCCTCGTCGACGTTGACTTTGCCAACCTTTACGACGCCTTCATACTCTTCAGCCACTTCCGAAATGACGGGCGAGAGCATTCTGCAGGGTCCGCACCAGGGTGCCCAGAAATCCAAAAGCACGGGAAGTTCCGACCTGAGTACCTGCTGTTCGAAGTTATCTTTGGTTATTTTAAGTTCTGACATATTTAAAGTTCTCCTTTCTGTTATTTACACTGACATTATAACAGAGAAAAACCCGCTTTTCTGTAACTTAGTCACTTAACGCAAAAATTTTTAAATTTTTTACAAAAAGCATCTGGTCATACTGTAATTAATTTCAAAATTATTAAATATATTTTATTCTATATTCTGAAAATACTGATAAAATGTTAAAGCAATTGAACAGTCTTTAAGGTTAAATATTTATAAGCGCGCACACATTGTTCATATAACTTATTGTATCAATTTTTATACTGTTTGTCCATATGTTGTTTTTACTTATGTTTAGTTTATTATATAATTTATTAAAACACATATTTAAAAACTATATAATTAATAATGCGCCGCAAAAAATTTTGCGACGCATTAAGTTTAACCGATATAAAATTATAACAAACCAAACACCCAGAGCGAGAAGAAAGAAATACCTAAAAGCACAAGCAGACATATAGGCACTATCGTAAATAATGCCGATATTATCATTGCAAAAATATCCTTTCTTTCAAGATGCCCGAGCTTACCTATTTCTTCCTCTTTCTTTTCCTGCTCTTTTTTATCGTATTTTTTTAATTTGTTCCAAAAAAGCATTGTCAATTTTTAACCTTAGCAGTCATATCGTCAAGGTCATCCAACTTAGTTGATTTCTTCTCAGTCTTAGGAATTTCAAAAAGATAATTGCCGTTTTCGTCAATTTTTCTCTCAGGGAAATGACATGCCACAAAATGCCCTTCACTCACTTCCACTACGGGAGGAGGGACGCGCTTACACTTTTCGCACGCCATGAAACATCTCGTGTGGAACTTGCAACCTGAAGGCGGGCGTATGGGGCTAGGTATATTTCCCTCAAGAATAATTCTTTCTTTTTGAAGATCGTTCGGGTCTGTTGTTGGTATGGAACTAAGCAACGCAACAGTGTAAGGATGTCTGGGGTCTTTAAATATACTTTCTGCATCCGACATTTCTACTATATTGCCGAGATACATTACGCCTATGCGGTTAGATATATATCTTACAACAGACAAGTCATGCGAAATAAAAAGATATGTGAATTTTTCCCGTTTCTGCAACTCCTGCAATAAGTTAATTATCTGCGATTGTATTGACACATCCAGCGCGGACACGCATTCATCGCACACGATAAACTTAGGTTTAACAGCAAGAGCTCTCGCAATGCATATACGCTGTCTCTGTCCGCCTGAGAATTGATGGGGATACCTGTGAAGCATATAATCCTGCAAGCCGCAATCGTTCATTGTCTTCAGAATATATTCGCGCATCTTAGCAGAACCATGTCTGAAAAACTTGTGTGTAACAAGTCCTTCTTCGATTATCTGACCTATGGTCATTCTGGGATCAAGAGATGAGTACGGGTCCTGAAAAATTATCTGCAAATCCTTTCTAAGAAACCGCATTTCGTTATATGTCAAGCAGGAGAGGTCTATACCGTCATCAAGATACTTCTCATACTCTACAAAATCTGCATTATCCTTGAGTTTTTCTTTGAGTGCCTGCAATTCCTGTTCTATGCTGTTGCACCGCGCTTGTTCTTTTTCAAGTTTATGCTCAAGATGCAATTTCTTAGCTGTAAGATAATTCAACCACTTTTCCGCCAGCTGCGCTTTACTGTTTTTGCTGATCTTTTTTTCAATATGTGCATTGACAGTTTCAACTTTAAGCTCTATAACGCGGAGTTTTTTATTGTAGCGCGTAATTGCTACATGGCTGCTGTGTTTTTTGAGCAAGATTGCCGCACCCTGCTTTATTTCCGGAACGAAAGTGAAACCGCCGAGTATTTTGGCTACTCTCTGAAGCGCAGACTGTGCATTTGCAACAGCAAGATTTTTCTCCTGAAGCTGAAAAAACGTCGCCTCATCCCCCAAATCCTCACACTCTTTTACAAGTCTGTCTGCCTTTGCCTGGGCATTTTTGTAAAGCGAAACATACCTTTCAGCATTTTTCAAAGTTTTCTTTACATACTTCGGAGCAATTTCATATATCGTCCTGCCGTAATACATGGTATTACCGGCGGTCTGGTCGTAGAGTTGCAAAATTACCCTGCCAAGAGTAGATTTTCCGCACCCGGACTCACCTACCAGACCAAAGGTTTCACCTTCGTTGATATCAAGCGTTATTTCTTCGTTCGCGCGGACATAGAGGCGTTCTTTCTGAAAAAGAGAAGTCTTTGCTATCGGAAAATATTTTTTAAGATTGGTAATTGACAGTAATTTCTTTGTGCTCGGCACTTCTCCTCACCTCCTTGTTGGGATAGAAACATCTTATAAGCTGACCAGGCTCATATTCGTTAAGTTGCGGTTCTTCCTCTATGCACTTATTGGTACAATATTTGCAGCGGGGAGCAAATTTACAACCCTTAGGCAAGGCAAGCGGATGGGGAACTGCACCCGGGATGGGTTCAAGTTTTTGTCCGACATTTTCCATTCTGGGGATAGAATACATCAAACCTTCGGTATAAGGATGACTGAACTTACAATCGGTAAATATCTTCCTTGCCGATGACTTTTCTACTACCTGTCCGCAATACATTACAACCACGTCGTCTGCCATTTCATTTATGACGCCCAAATCGTGAGTTATAAATATTATCGAAGTGCCGTTTTCGCGCTGAAGATCATTCATCAGCTTGAGTATCTGTGCCTGTATCGTTACATCAAGCGCAGTTGTAGGCTCATCAGCAATAAGAATTTTAGGTCTGCAAGCCAACGCCATGGCAATCATTACGCGCTGTCGCATACCGCCTGATAACTGATGAGGATATTGCTTCGCCACCGCTTCCGGATTGGGAATTTGCACAGCTTCAAGCATTTTAACCGCCTCTATAGCTGCCTGCTTCTTGTTCATGCCACGATGTATTATGAATGGCTCGGAAAGTTGTCGCTTTACTGAAAATACAGGGTTGAGAGATGTCATCGGTTCCTGAAATATTACAGAAATCTGATTGCCTCTTATCTCATACATTCTGTTGAGAGGTATTTTTGTCAAATCCTCTACTGTTCCATTATTTTCAAAAAGAATTTCTCCATCATCAATATAGCCGTTGCCATCGAGCAAGCGCAAAATACTCATTGCCGATACGCTCTTTCCCGAGCCCGATTCACCGACTATGCCGATAGTTTTACCGGGTTCAAGAGTGTATGATACATCATTTACCGCCTTGACTATACCCTTTTTGGTTTTAAAATAGGTGTGGAGATTTTTAACTTCTAATAAAGGCATTGCACTACCTCTCAGATGAAGATTTAGGGTCCATGACATCCCTAAGAGTGTCACCTATTATATTTATGCTTATAGTTGTGAGCAAAAGGAATAACGCAGGGAACAACCATCTCCACCAATAGTTCGCGATAACCACTTCATTATTACAACCGTTAAGCATATTACCCCATGTAGGACTTGGCAATCGAACGCCGAATCCTAAATATGACAGCGACGCCTCAGTAAGCATACAGCCCGCAAAGTCAAGCGTCATACTCACTAGAATTATAGATATTATATTAGGCAGAATGTGCTTGAAAGCTATCTTGGATTCCTTTACACCCATCGCTTTTGCCGCAGTTACAAATTCTTTCTCTCTTTCAGCAAGAACCTGACCTCTGATCATACGCGCAAGACCTGTCCATGATAGCAATCCTAACACTACCATTATAATGAATATTCGCGTTGTTTCACTTACGCTGCTTCCCGCAAGAACGGCAGAAAGTATCAGCGCAAACGGCAGGAAAGGCAGCGAAGAGAATACTTCCGTAACTCTCATCAATAGCATATCTACCCAACCTCCGAAATAGCCCGCGAGACAACCGACGATGATACCGATGATCGAAGAAATAATAACTGCCACAGCACCTATGGTCATCGTCATTTTACCGCCGTTCATAACACGAGTTGCAACATCGCGTCCCTGATCGTCAGTACCCATAAGATAACCTTTCAGACCCCAACTTTCGAGAATTTTGCCATCTTTGTTAAGAACATAAGTCTGGAAAGCTCCGCCTTCAAGAGATGCCGCACCTGACACAGAGGACGGTGAATTACATTGACCGAGGTTATTATCACCCCATGAATATATATTGCCTTTGTCTGTAAGTACAGTATAATGCTTTGCACCACCCATAATGTCGATTATTGTTTCATCTTTAATCGAGGGCTGATTTATTACCTTGTTGGCTGAACTCGTGACAACACCCGAAACAATCAGTTTATTATCAGTGGTGAGTATAGCGATAGATGTACTTGTAGTAGCTATTTTTTTAATGGTTTTATCAGCAAGGTAATCTTCTGTCAGCGAGAAGAATTTAACCTGACCGTTCTCGTCAAGAATGGTATTGCCATCTTCATCCGTTAAAGTTATACTATCGTACTGAGACTTGCTTGAGCCAAGTTGTAATTTGCCGTCCTTATCAACTGCAACTACCGATGAATTAGTGAATGCAACATAATCCATGTTGCCATTGCGCAAAAGTGTTAAATTGGATGCGCCGGATTTGTTGCCCCAGTAGTAACAGCTTCCATCTTTCATAACTATAGCCGTAACCTGATAGCCACATTCCAGCTGTTTGACCTGATCGACATCTATGGTTCCTTCAATCAGCTCATCGGGCATTTCTATTACCTGAGAAGTACCAGACATACTGCCGCCATGTCCGTACTGCGAGTTAGCCTTTTCACCCCAGCCTACAACCTTGCCTTCTTCCGTGATAGCAATAGCATGATTATAACCGGCAGAAACAAATCTTACTTTGCTTTTTGTCAGTTCCGAGGGAAGTTTTGACATATCTGAATTGTTCGTCGAGTTAATGAGAGCTGTATTGCCCCAAGTATATACCTTGCCGTCATCCGAAAGTCCTACGGAATAAAAGCTGAAAGATGATATGGTATCGACATTGTTTTTAAGCTCATTCGGAACACTCAGCATGCTAAAACCGGGGGCAAGGTTCTGATGCAGTGATTCCGTATAGCTAAGATCTATAGGATTGACAGCAGGACCTATAAACACAAATAAAAACATTGCCACAAGGAATATAAGCGATATTACTGAAAGCTTCCTGCTAAAGAAATTTTTAACAATCATCTTTGTAGGATTTTCGATTTTTTCTACAGCAAGTTTTTCCGCCATAGAAAGTTCTTTTGCTTTACCGCCCACAAATGCATATTTGCCCCAACGCCAAATAGTTTTGCCTGCAAGTTTAAAATTCTTTACCGTATTTTTACCGAGAGCCTTAAAGAATAAAACAAATTTGCTCTGGGCTTTTTGTTCCTGGATCTGCGTACCCGGGACCTCTGTTTCCGCAACAACATTTGCCTCGGACTGTGCTTCCTGTACGTCTGCTTTCACATCAACATTTGCCTCGGACTGTGCTTCCTGTACGTCTGCTTCCGCAACATATGACTTCGACTGAGAACTCTTCTTTGCAACACCAGCCTTCTTGCGCGTTCCTGCCGCAGGTTTCGTCTGCGCAGGGTCTGCAGCGTCAACAGATTTTTTCTCAGCCTGCACTTCACGGTCACTGACTTCCGCTGCAACATCCGACTTCGACTGAGAACTATTCTTTGCAACACCAGCCTTCTTGCGCGTTCCTGTCACAGGTTTCGTCTGCACAGGGTCTGCAGCATTGGCAGTTTTTACCTCTTCGCGCGCCTCGGTAGATGTTGAATTAAGTTTTTCTTCGGTATTCATATCTTTTTTATCCACAATCTACCTCGTTACTTAGAAATTCTTATGCGGGGGTCTATAAGACCATAAGTTATATCTATAATCAGGTTGCCGAGCAGAGCAATAAAGACATAAAACATCTGCAGGGCAAGCACTACATCGTAATCGTTTCCTGTAAGCGCGGTAATATAAAATTTACCAACGCCGTTTATACCAAAAATATTTTCTATCATCATCGAGCCGGAGAATATGCTTAAGAACCAACCAATAATAAGTGTAACAATCGGTACAAGTGCATTTCTCCATGCATGAGAATAAATAACCGTTCTCTCACGCAAACCTTTCGCTCTTGCCGTACGAATACAGTCCATAGAAAGTGCCTCTATCATAGACGCTCGCACGTATCTTGTCATTCCGCCCAATGAACAGAATGTCATTACTATCAAAGGCAGAGCAAGATAATATAATTTATCGGCAAAAGCTCTAAAACCAGTGTAATCAGCTCCGCTTGTTTGCATGCCGGAAACAGGAAATATTGGAATTGCTACAGCGAAAAGGAAAATGAAAAGTATTGCCGTTATGAATGTAGGCATACTATAACCTATTATTGTGCCAACCTGAATAGCCGTATCACGCTTACTACCTTTTTTTACCGCACAAAATATGCCAAGCGGTATAGTTATCCCGAGCGCAAGGATAGTTGCGAATATATTCATGAAAATTGTATTCTGCATCGGTTCTTTTACAGCATCGATTACAGGCTGTTGAATGGTAGTGTAACTCGTTCCGAGGTTGCCCTGCAATATGCCATTAAACTTTCCGTTTAAAGGCATCAGCCCCAACCACATAAGATAACGCTCCAACACATTTTTATCCAAACCGAGTTGCACACGATATGATTGATACAACGCCTCTAATTTTGCAGGACCGTCAGGGTCGTTTTTAAAATTATTTTTCTGTGCATCCGCGAGAACGCGCGCCCTGTCAAACGGTATCAGACTGAAAATTACATACATTAGCAGCGATAATATAATCATCACAAGCAACATATAAAGTATTCGTTTGATTAAATATTTAGCCATAATTCACCATTGTTCCACATGCGCGGATTGTTAGTTTTAACATTATAAAATATTATGAGCCGCAACATGCTCAGTATATTGCGGCTCAACTGAATTGTTAACAAATAATAATATTTTCAGACGCGAATATTATCACTGTGCAGATGCCAATGAGCAATAAATTATTGCTTCAGCAGCGCCAAAGAAAGGCGATGTTTCATAGCCGACAATATCCGCATTATATATGTCGTAGTAGATATTGCTGTACAGAGGAATATCGGGCATCAGCTCGTTCCAACGAAGCATATAGGCTACAAACCACTTTTCATACTCTTCCTTGGTAGTTGCGTCGTAAACCATTGCCATGGAGATATAGTCCATACCGAGTTTGCCATCGGATTCTTCCATAGCCTCTTCGTATGTCTTTACTTCGTGATTTCCGTCATTATCGTAGTAAGGATATGCCTTGTCATATTCATCATACAGCTTGTTTACACTGTAATCAAACCATGTTTCATCAAGGCTCCAGTTATACGAGTAATCGTAGATTTCACTATTCCAGCCCGTTGCAAGGTTAAACATGCCGTAAGTGGGCGTACCGCTGTAGCCAAAAGTAGGTTCTCTGTAAATTTCACCGGTGAGCTGAGTAAACGAACCGACTTCCTGACGGATAACCATGCCAATAGATGTGAGCGACGAAGCTTTCTGAAGCATTGTTACGAGAAGGTCGGATACAGGGTTATCTTCTGACGAGAACCAGTTGATTACCAGTGGCATATAGTATTCGCCGTTTATGTTGACAGTTTTATAGACAATACCGTCTTCATTGCGTACCGACTGATAGTTTTTATTTACATCAGTAGCTTCTTCTGCTGTAAGTTTTTTATATCTTACGCTGTCAACGCCTGACTGACCTTCCACAAAGGACTGACCCTTGGAATTATAAATCCAACCACCATCAATAAGCACCTGCTTTGCATTGTTTACCGAGAAAGCATACGAGTTAAGGCTATCTTCGATTTCTTCAGCGTTGTTCATATATGCCTCAAAGTTGGTCGAATAAGGACCGTTTACGAGAGCACCATAGCCGCCGGTGAAACTCTGAGCGAAATCATTCCTGTCAAAGCTGTAAGCTACTGCCTGACGAACTTCTGCAAACATTGTGGGACCAAAGTCACAGTCGAACTGGATTTTACCGTAGCCTGCTCTGTCAAAATGGTTTTCCTTGAACTTATCGGGACTTTCATTTATTACATCGAGAGCTTGTTTTGTCTCGTCGCCGCCCGTAATACCTTCAATAATATCTACCTGACCTGATTTAAGCTGAGAAATCTGAGTTTCTGAAACAACATATTTATAAACGACAGTTTCAATATGGGGTTTCTGTCCCTCGAAGTTACCTGCAAAATTAGGGTTCAGTGTGAGAGTCGTCTCCTTAGTCGCAGCATCCCATTTGCTTATGACATATGCACCTGTATAAGGATATGTGGAAATGTCATATCTCGCTTTTTGCAGATGAGCTACGCTGTCATATGTGTCACCCGTCTTTGCATAGAATTCATTATCGAGCCAAGCACCTGTCTCGTCCGCCTTTACATAGTCAGCATCGCCTGCCGTAAGTTCAAGGTCATAGGGCGAAATAGCACCGTAGACATAAGCAAAGTAATAAGGATAATAATCTGACGAAATCGTCACAGAGAACTTATATTCGCTGAGCAATTTGAGACCTGTAAACTTGACAGGCGTTGTTGCATTGCCTGTGTATGCCGAGAATTCATCAAATCCGACAAATACATTACCTGCCATACCGCTTGCGCCGGCAGCCTTAGAAACAGGCGTAGAGAAAACGAGCGAATATACAAGGTAATTTATAGCCTTTACTTCTTCGCCGTTGCTCATAAGCAGTCCGTGATTAATTTCCATCTCTATTGTATAAGTACCGTCTTGATTTTCGGTTTCACTGTGAGACTTAACAACGGTTTCGTTCCAGACATAAGAACCATTCTGATTTACAGACATAGTCTCATAGCCATTGGACATTCCGGATATATCCTGATCTGCCGCACCAACACTCGAACCACCATACGCCGCAGGGAAACGGAAATCGCCGGAAGCTTCGGTAACGCTGCCAATAACTACTTTATTCGAGTTACCGCTATCTCCGCATGCAGCCATACTGAGGGTCATTACACAGCCCAAAGCGATTGCAACTGTTGATTTTACAATTTTTTTCATAAAATCCTCCCAAAATTAGTGTAAAATCAATACTCTTTACTTTAACATAAAAAGCAACTTCATTACTCACATGATTTTCTCGTTTCTGCAGATAATCCGACAAAGATTAATCCACCGCTTTTCCCGTCCTGAGCACAAAAAGCCATCTAAAAATCATGTGAATAATGTTATATGAATAGTAACAAATAATATCTGTTTTGTCAATCAATTTTCTGTTTTTTTGATATAAATATGTATTTTGCGTGATACAATTTTCCACTCTGTTAATTTGAATAAATTCACAAAATAATCAATAAAATCACACTCAATTTTAAAACGGTGTACAATTTTGAGATAAATATCATTAAAATTATTTTACCCTTATAAATACAACTTAGTTTTGTATGTCACCGATGACGAGGGCTTTAAGAAATTTTTTACTATAATTGAAAAAAATAAAACTTGCGAATTACACAACTCAGTATGCATTATCGAGCTTATATTTAATCCTTTACTAAATTATTTATACCCGCCGATAAATAGATTTTAGTTCTGCCAGTTATAAATATCAAAATTTTTATTCGCGCAGAGCAAAGTCTTTTCATGCGGTAAAGTTTTAAATTTTTTTGAGCGACTGTAAATCTTTGATAATTACACACCCTCTGCCGAGCGAAACCAGCCCGTCTGCCTCGAACCGCTTGAGCATTCGGGCTACAACCTCCCTCGCCGAGCTTATTCGCACGGCAATCTGCTCGTGCGTCATTTTTATAATCTTACTTCCGCTCTCTTCGCACTCGGCTATGAGGAAGTTTGCCAGCCTCTTGTCCATTTTTAAAAATAAAATCTGCTGCATTGTCCACATGACCGAGGAAAACCGCTCTGCGGCGACCTCGTAGAGAAAGCACTTTACATATATGTTCTTCTCCGAAAGTCTGTCGAACGCCGCCGAACCGAGCACCAGGAGCGAGCAGTCGCTCTCGGCAACCATGTTGGTTTCGAATGTTATCTGCCTGATTATACAGGATGCGGACAATACGCAGGACGCACCCTCGCCCATGCGGAAGAGCGTTATCTCCCTGCCGTCCTCCGAGAGAATATATACTCGCAGCTCGCCGGCAAGCACCAACGCCGTGCCGAGGCACGAACTGCCGTAGCCGTGCACAATTTCGCCCTTTAAAAAGTTGCGCACGACGACGTTTTGCTCAACAAATTTTTTCTCTTCCTCGCTCAGATGCTGCCAGTAGGGCAGCTTTTTAACCGCTTGTTCCTTTTCCAAATCAATACCTCCGCCCGCTTCACATATCAAAGCATCGGGCGCAAATTTCAATTATTCTTCCGCCTCGCCGTCCTCGCCGTCGGCGACAACCTCTTCCCTCGCTTTTTTGTCTATCTGCTCCTCTATCGGCAGACAGCTCTTTCTCAGCTGAGAGACAAATACATAGTTCAAAGCTATGCCGATAAAAAGAGGTATTATGCCGACGAGCGACAGCATTGTACGCGGAAATAGTGCCGCCAGAACATAGGACAATACGGCAGCGAGGGCGTAAAATATGTAAATCACCCTGCCTTTGCCCTTGGAATATGCCTCATACAGATGATAGATTTGCAGATTGAGCGAAAAGTCGGGATTGCTTTCAAGCTGTAATTTCTGCTCCTCTTCAAGCCTTTTCAGCGATTTGACAAAGGGAATAACGGCACAGACTACCGCAATTGTTATTACAGTTATTACGATGGGCACGCTGTAGCCCGACCATTCAAACGCGCATATAAAGGGAGCAAACAGCACGCCGCACAATATGAGCGATGCAATAGCCGAGGACATAGCGGCAATCGTAGTGAATTTCTGCATTCTGGCTTTGACGACCTCCGCCTCGCCCCTCAGACTTTCATCGGGGAAGAGATAGCGGTACGACTGCGCGTTTTTGTCCGACTTTAATGAATATCTGTGCACCCTGCCGCTGGCGGCGTCTATCGCCGCGCTCTCGCTCTCGGTCTGCATTTCAGTCGTCCTGCCCGCTGAAGCCTTGCTGTATTCCGAAAAGAAAATCAGAAGCAGAAAAGCGGCAAAGCACACGGCGAAGACATATATGGCTATGTTTGTGAGAAACCCGAGCTCCTGACTGTCGGGGCTTGTGAAAGTGTCGTAAAAGATTGCAAAAATCAGGAATGCGCCGCCCGCAACGAGAGCGATTATGCCTGCGATGACGGGTTTTGTGAGCTTTCTGCCCGCTCTGACTTTGGCGCGGTAGCTGACAACTTCGGGCATTTCGCCAGCCGACGCGGGCGCATTTAAAATCGCGCGGTATCTTAATCTGAACTTTATCGCGCACACAAGCCACACTGCCGCAGAGACCAGCCACAAGAGCATAGTTACTCCGAACACGGCAAACGCGATATCAAGAAGCTTTGGGTCGGTTATGGGGTCGAATACAAAGGTTTCGACCAGCATGGCTATGCTCAGGACTAAAAATATCGCCAGAGATATTATTTTAAGGCGATACATTGCGTAAAGCTCCCGCCTTTTATTCTCATCGGAAATCGCACGGGCGTATTTGGCAAATAAATTTTCAAACATTTTTATATCCCCTCAAAAAATTATACTCAATCAAGTGAGTGACGCCAACCGATGAAATCAGTCCTCTTTAAGCCATTCGCGGCGCAATATGGCGTACTGAATTGTATTTTCGTAAATCGGCGTGCCGTCAGGCGCGTTTACGAACGACACAAATTCTCTGAACTCCCCCTCGCGGCGCATGCCGAGCTTTTCGCACAGCCTCTGAGAATGAATATTATAGTCCTCGGTGTAGGCATAGACGCGCCGTGCGCCCAGCCGTGTGAACAGATAGTCGAAAAACGCGCTCACCGCTTCGAACGCGTAGCCCTTGCCCTGATAGTCTTTATTCAGCATCCAACAGGGACTGAACGTGTCCTGTGCCGCGCCCTCTTCGCGGGTTGCCGCCTCTGGGTAAGCCTCCACCTCGCCTATGACCCTGCCGTTTTCTTTTAATACTATGGCAAAGCAGTATTGGTTATTATTTTCGCGCTCTCTGAGTATTTCTGCCGCCTGTTCGACGCTGTCGAGTTTCATGCTGGCGAAACAATGCACCGAGGGCTCTTTGAGATATTCGTACAAGTCGGCGGCGTCTTCCCTTTTGAACGGACGAAGTATCAGCCTTTGCGTTTCAATCATATTTAAAGTACTGTTTCCTTTCAGTTATTTATTATTTACAACAAATCAATTATATCAGATAAGACTGGCGACTTCAAGTGCTGTCTAATAAAAAAGGGTCGGAAACGGCTGTTTCCGACCCTTTATTTCCTGTTAACTTATCTTCGTCTGAGCACCACGAGAGTTTCTATCCACTTCGTCTGGGGGAACATGTCGTAGGGCGTTATGCTCTTTATTCTGTACGCGCCGTCGCCGTCCGAGCGGATTATGTTTGCGCCGTCCTCCCTCAAAGTGCCGCAGAGCAGTCCCAGATCGCGCGCGAGCGTTGCGGGATTGCACGAAACGAGCACAACTTTATCCGCGCCGCTTTTTATTATTTCGCGCACCACCGAGCGTTGCATGCCCTTTCTCGGCGGGTCGCAGACGATAACTCTGTCCGCGCCCTCGGTCTCAGAGAAAACTCTTTGAATATTGTCCTCTACCGTGCCGCAGATATTGAACATTTTATCCTGTAGCCCGTTCATTTCTCTGAGTTCGTCGGCACATACTACCGCCTCTTTGACGACTTCTATGCCGTAAGCCGCCT
The DNA here is from genome assembly GCA_949290575.1 of uncultured Clostridia bacterium. GTDB lineage: Bacteria > Bacillota > Clostridia > Christensenellales > Borkfalkiaceae > Coproplasma. Next base: position 120,689 of record CASESJ010000003.1, on the reverse strand, counting down.
TACAGCCGCGCGCAAGCATTGCCGTAAGCATTCCCCCGCCGCTGTACAAATCTATGGCAACCGCTTCGGGCGAACACACTTCCCCGGCTATCGCCGTATAGAGCGCGGTGCGCACTCCGTCGTTTATCTGCAAAAAGGTATTTGCCCCCGCGCGGAACTTTATGCCCATATCTTCGCCCTCGAAAAAGCCCTGACCGCGGCAGATATACCACCTGTCTGAAAATATGACGTTGCCCGTGCCCGCATTGACGTTCAACAAGAGGGTGAAGGAAGTAAACTCCCTGTCCAATATTTCCGCAAAGGCGTCCAGCTTTATGCGCCTCGTCGCAACTACGGTTATTATGTGCTTATCCTGCAACTGACGGCAGACTATGTAGCGTATGTCTCCCTTTCTTGTTTCATCGTCGTAGCCTTTATACCCCGAACGGCTCATGAAGAGCTTGAGACAGGATATCAGAGTTGAACACCACCCGCGCTGAAGAACGCAGTTGTACACGCCGACTATTCTGTGCGAGCGGGGCGCGTAAGGTCCGACAACAGCGTTGCCCTCTCCGTCCGTGCCCACGGGCATAGAGAGTTTGTTGCGATAGCCGAAAACTTCCTCGCTTGCGACTACGTCCGATACAGCAAAATCTATGCCGCCGAGCTTTTTGAGGCAGTTTGACACAAGCTGCTTTTTGAACGCGAGCTGCGCGGCATAATCCATGTGCTGAAGCTGACAGCCGCCGCACTTTGAATAGACTTCGCAGCGGGGCGACACCCTGTCGGGCGAGGGCGAAAGCACGCACTCTATCTTGCCGTAGGCTACGTCGTCCTTGACCTTTAACGCCCTGAACGTAACCTCTTCGCCGACAAGACAGCCGGGGACGAACGCTCTGCCGTTTTCCAAATCTATGACGCCCTCTCCCTCGCTGCCGAGGCTGTTGACGACGCCCTGATAAATTTCATTTTTTTGCATAATTATTTTTTGATGCGGCGGACAAAGGCATTTATCCACAACTGACAGTTAAACATTACGTAGTCGTACATAAGGAAGATTATCGTGCCGCCGATGAATATAAATAACAGAATGTAATCGTTGAGTACTCTGTAAACTTCCATATCGGTATTGCCTATGGAAGAGCCGAAGACGAGTATGTACATTACCCAAAGGGTAAAGTCGAACCAGACCGCCTTTATGACAAAGGCGAGCCATTTATTTACGTTGAAGCGCAGCTGCAGCGCATTGGCGAGCGGATGAAGTCCGAAGAACATGACAAAAGGCACGAGTAACCACACCTGCCCGATTGCGCCGAGCAGGATTGTGAGAATACAGGTGCCTATATAAGCCAGAACGTCGCCGACGTATATTTGTCTGGAGAGGGGTATCATCAGACTTATCTGAGCCATAAGATATCCCGTTGCGAGCAGATAATAGCTGAGCGTGCCGACGAGCAGAAATATTACCGCCAGCGCGCACGATATAGCCGACAACGCTATTTCAAAGGATTTTGAATTGCGTTTATTGGACATATCGGTTAATTACAGCACATGCTGCAGAGACAGTTTATACACATATTTATATAGCAGCAGGTGAGACAGTCAGAGCAGAAATTTCCGCCCATCTGGTTCTCCTGCATGCCGTCCATGGTCTGACCGCGGTACGCGCTCTGATTTGCGCCGTCGTTTACGTGCCTTGAGGCGTCGTACTCCATTTTGTCGTTGAGCTTTTTGTATGCTTCCTTATACTTTTCATTGGACGCGTCGAGGTGCATGGCTATTTCGAGCTGTTTCTTGCTCTCGTTAATCCAGTTTTTGCGATAGAATACCACGCTCTGGAGATAGTGCCACTGGGCGTTGCGCTCGTTGAATGCGTCGAGCGCGCGCTGAGCTTCGTCTATCTTGCCATCCCTGATGAGTTCCTCGACCTTTGCATAAGCCGTGCCCGCGTCCGAAGAGAGGTCGTTTTCCGCCTCCGCAAGTTCGGAAAGCAGCTCGTTATGCGCAGTTTCTATCTTTGTCAGCATGCGCGCGGCATTGTTGCCCGCCTCGCCGTCGAGAAATCTTTCTTCGAGATATTTTTCGCGCAATGATTTATACGCCGCCTCGATTTCCTCTGCGGTCGCGCCCTCGGTCAGCCCTAAAAGTTCAAGATTGCGTTTGTTCATTTTTTTCTTCCTTTTTACCCGTTCCGCATCTGCCCTTTACCAGCAGCCGCGTCCTCGCGGGTATTCCCAATAAAATTATGTTGTCCGTCAGATCGTGGTTGAAATGGAATTTTACCGCCGCGAGGTGAAACCTCATATTGGCAAACAGCGAATTGAATAAAAAATTTATCTCCTCTCCGTTCTTTTCAACCGCCTCGCCCTTTGTCTTGCAGCCGAACGCCCTGTAAAGCACGTTGTACCTGCCCTTCTTCACGTCCTTGTCGTAGTCGTCGAAGGCGTCCGCAAGATATACCCACTTGCCTATGTCGTAGCACAGCGCATAGGTATGTTCGTCCGCCTTGTCGCCCAGAACATAGTCAGAGAGTTCTGCCATCATCTTTGCCGTCGGCTCGCACGCCTCGTCTATGACGGCGCACCCCCTCTCTTCGAGAGCGCGCTGGCAGTCCATATTGTTCTGAATAATCTTCGCTACCTCAGGATGTCTTTTGAGCGTGCGCTTGTAGCCCTTTTTATACAGAAACGCAAAGACGCCCTTCTTGTCGCCGTCGAGCTTGTCGTCCAACAATTTATAATATGCGAGACAGCTGTTCATACAGCCCAACAGAATTGAGATATCGTCCTCCTCCGCCATAAACCTCTTTTTGAGCGGATGAAGAGCGCACCTGCGCTTTCTGACCTTCACGTCTGTGGCGGCGAGGTTGTGCATGAGCGCGGACATAAACGCCATGTCGTACGTCAACGCGGTGCGCGCCATCTGTCCGCAACCCTGCCTTATAGATTTGCACATGCCGCAGTAGAGTGCCTTATACAGCATATCGTCCTTTATGAACATGTGCGGTCTTTCGGGGTGAATGTAACCAAACATACTCTGTCGGCGCGTTAAACCGTATGCGGCGCGCGCCTGCGCCGTCCGTAGGAATTTATAGCTGGTAGAAGCCTATCTTCTTGTAAACCTTTGCAAGCGTTCTGTCCGCAATGGCAGAAGCCCTCTCCGCGCCCTTCTTCAGTATGCCGTCGAGGTACTGCTTGTCCGCGAGCAGTCTTGCCTGCTCTGCCTGTATGGGCGCGAGCTTTTCCGCCACGACTTCGCCGACCGCCGTCTTGAAATCGCCGTAGCCGCAGCCCGCAAAAGTTTTTTCGCATTCCTCCACGCTCTTGCCCGAGAATACGCAGTATATCGATATGAGATTGCTCACTCCCGGTCTGTTTTCGGGGTCGTACTTTACCTCGGCAAGGCTGTCGGTAACAGCGCGTCTGAATTTGCGCATGACGGTGTCCTTGTCGTCCGAAAGGAAGATTGTGCCGTTGGGGTTTTCAGAGGATTTGCTCATCTTCTTCGAGGGGTCGAGAAGGTCGTTTATCTTCGCACCCATCTTCATATACACTCCCTCGGGCACGGTGAATGTCGGCGAGTAGATATTGTTGAACCTTATGGCTATGTCGCGCGCAATCTCGAGGTGCTGACGCTGGTCCACGCCCACGGGGACGACGTCCGTGCGGTACAGAAGTATATCCGCCGCCATGAGCACGGGATAGTCCATAAGACCCATATTAATATTGTCTGCGTGTTTCGAAGATTTATCCTTGAACTGCGTCATGCGCTCCATTTCGCCGACATATGTGAAGGTGTTGAGCACCCACGCAAGCTCTGCGTGCGCCCTGACGTGCGACTGAAGATAGAGCACGCACTTTTCGGGGTCTATGCCGCAGGCGATATAAAGGGCGAGCAGTTCGAGCGTGTTGCGCCTTAAATCTGCGGGGTTCTGTCTGACGGTTATGGCGTGCATGTTTGCGATTGCGAAGATGCAGTCGTACTCGCTCTGCAGGGCGCACCAGTTTTTGATCGCGCCGATGTAGTTGCCGAGCGTCAGTTTATTTGTAGGCTGAACAGCCGAATAGAGCTTCTTTTTTTCTTCCATATCAATCCGTATCGAAAGCGGCATTTATGCCGTTTATTTTTAATCATTTTATCACGCGACGGGCAAAAAAGTAAAGCGTTTATGAAAATAAGAGCGGTCAATCACCCAAATAAGCCGCGTTATACACATCAAATACACAAAACTTTTTGCGGCGGAGCGTGATTTTCGCGCTCCGCCGCACCTTTCAGAAATTTTTTATCAATAGAGTTCCGTACCGTCCTTGAGTTCGGGGAAGCGGGTGCAGAGCAGACCGAATATGTACCTTGCGCACTTTTCCGCGCCGTAATTTTCGCGCTGGCTTTCGGCGGCTCTCTTATACGGCTCTAAAAGAGCGGGATTATTTACAAATTCCTCTATCTTGTCCGCAGCCTTTTTAACGTTGAAAATCTTGATTGCGCTGCCCACCGTCTTTAAGTAGTACTTGCCTATCCACCGCTCTATGTCGGTTGCGTAGTGAGTTATCATCTGAGGCACGCCGAAAAAGCAGGGCTCTGCCATCATTGACGCGCCGCTCTTGCCGCAGGTTATGTCGGCAGCGGCGATTATCTGGAACATATTGTCAACAAGACCGAAAGGACGGAATGTCGTATTACCCTTGCTAGTAAGCGTTAAAAAGTATTCGTACAGCTCCCTGTTCCTGCCGCAGACGGGCACTAAATTTATGGACAAATCGCGGGAAAGAAGTTCTTCCGTCATCTGTTTTATCTTGCCCACACCGTAGCCGCCCTCGGCGAGCACGACGGTGAATTTATCCTCGTCCAGCCCGAGAAGTCGCCTGTTTTCGCACTTGTCGCGGGAGACCGAGAAAGCCTCCTTTCTTATGAGGAAGGGCACAAGCTTTATATTCTTTTCGTTGTACCTTATAAAGTGCAGTTTTCTTGCGCGGTTATAGCCCGTAGGCATGGACGCGAGCATTAAATCGCAGGGGTAACGAAAGAGAGTGTTTATCTTTGCGTCGGGACAGTACATCGCCGTGAGCGGTCTGTCCTTGAGGTGCATGGCATAGTAATTGGTAGCCCAGTGAGTGCTGACAACGAGGTCGGCATTGAGCTCCTTCATGTACTTAAGTCCCTCTTCGGCGGCGTTCTCCTCGATATACACCACCGCACCCCAGCTGGATATCGTAGTGCCCCAGAAGTCCATGTTGAACGTGGCGAAAAAGCCCATGCAGGGCTTGCGATTGTACTTTACCACGCTGTCGGAGAGGTGTTTTTCGTATTTGATGAGGTCGGGATTGTTGGTCTCCGTAAAGAAGTTGGAACGCACGCACTCGACCTTATCGCCATATAATTTTTCAAATTCGTCCGCTATGCTGTTCATGGGCATTATGTGACCCAGACCTGCTTCCGTATAGGGGAATAATACGCGGGGTTTGCTCATTTGAACTCCGTACGGCGGACGCTCCTCCGCCGATAACTTATTTACTCAGTTTATTATACTACCGTCGGGCACTCAAGTCAACAGCAAAATTGAAATATGCGCCCCGCGATAGTGCGCGGGGCGCATATTTTATACAATTTTAACAATTTTCACAGAGAACTTTCAATCTCCTCGGCATATCTGACCGTAGCCATTGCGTCGGCGCAATACCTGTCCGCGCCTATAGCCGCGGCGTATTCCTCATTCATGACCGCGCCGCCGGCGGCAATCTTTACATCCGGACACTGCGCACGCAGAAGTTCTATCGTCTCCGCCATAGAGCGCACGGTAGTGGTCATCAGCGCGGACAGTCCGCACAGCTGCGCGCCGTGCTCCTTTACCGCGTCGGCAACCGCCTGAGGGTCGACGTCGCGACCGAGGTCGTAAACCGTGAACCCGTAGTTTATGAGCAGCGTTCTGACAATATTTTTGCCTATGTCGTGAATGTCGCCCTTGACCGTGGCGACAACTATTTTAAGTTTTTTGGACTGCGCGCCGCCCGAGAATTTGCTCTTAATCACCTCGAACGCCGCCGAAGCCGCCTCCGCGCTCATCAGAAGCTGCGGCAGAAAGAGCGTCTTTTTTTCGAACCCGTCGCCCACCTCGTTGAGCGCAGGAATGATATATTCGTTTATGACATCTAAAGGGGCTCTGTCCTTGAGAAGCTGAGCAGCGTCCTCTTTAGCGCGCGCTTTGAGCCCTTTGACTATCGCGCCCTTAAGCCCGACTTCGCCCGCATTGACAGTCTTTTTGTCGCCGACCACTATCTCGCCCGCGCTGACTGACGAGGCATAGTCGATATATCCCATGCAGTTTTCGTCCAATCCCGACAGCGCGAGAAAACTTTTGTAGGTTTTAATCATCTCCTGCGACGAGGGATTTATTATAGCCGCCGAAAGTCCGCGCGAGAGAGCCATTGCAAAGAATGCGGAATTTATAAAGTCCCTCTTGGGCAGTCCGAACGATATGTTGGAAACGCCCAGCGAGGTGTTGCAGCCCAGCTTGTGCCTTATATAGCCGAGCGCGTCGAGTGCGGCGTTCGCCGCATTGCAGTCGGCTGAAACCGCCATTGCGAGGGTATCGAAAATGAGCTCGTTTTTGCCTATGCCGTATGCCTTCGCCTCAGCGATAATCTTTTTTGCAATCTCAATTCTGCCCTCGGCTGTCGGGGGCACGCCGTCTTCGTCCAGCGTGAGCGCGATGACCGCGCCGCCGTATTTTCTGACGAGGGGGAAAATTTTTTCCATCACCTCGCGCTTGCCGTTTACCGAATTGACGAGCGGCTTTCCGTTGTACAGCCTCATCGCCCTCTCCATCGCAACGGGGTCGGAGGTGTCTATCTGCAGGGGCAAATCGGTCACAGCCTGTATCTCGCTCACCGCCAGAGAAAGCATTCCGGGCTCGTCGATTTCGGGCAGTCCGACGTTTACATCGAGGATATGTGCCCCGCAATCGGTCTGAGTGACCGCCTCGTTGAGTATATATCCCATATCGCCCGAGCGAAGAGCTTCCTTTAAGCGTTTTTTGCCCGTGGGGTTTATTCTTTCGCCGATTAGCACGGGGATATTGCCGAAGTAACGCGCCTGAGTGTACGAACTTACCACCGTGAGATTTTTTTTCTTTACGGGCGCAGGGACTGCGTCTTTAACCCCGTCATAAAGCAACTTTATATACTCGGGAGTTGTGCCGCAGCAGCCGCCAACCACCCTCGCGCCGAGCGCGACGAGCTTTTTCATATCCGAGGCAAACTGCTCCGCTCCGAGCGAGTAGACCGTCTTGCCTCCGACCTCGGTCGGAAGTCCCGCATTGGGCTTTACGACGACGGGCAGAGAGCTGACTTTTAAAAATCTTTCAACCACCTCCGTCATCTCCGCGGGAGCGAGCGAACAATTCAGTCCGAGCGCGTCCACGCCCAGCCCCTCGCAGACGGCGACAGCCGCCTCGGGCGAAGTGCCCGTCATAGTCTTGCCGTCCGCGCCGAACACGAGCGTTGCGATTATCGGCAGAGAGCACACTTCCTTTGCCGCAATGACAGCCGCTTTGAGCTCGTATATGTCGTTCATCGTCTCTATGACGATGAGGTCTGCGCCCGCCTCCGCGCCCGCTTTTACCGTAACCTTGAAGGCTGAAACGGCGTCCTCGAAGGGCAACGGACCGAGAGGTTTCAAAAGCTTGCCAAGCGAGCCTATATCGAGCGCGACAAACCTGTCTTTGTACTCCTTCGCCGCCGAAAGAGCGCATTTTACGCCCGCTTTTACCACCTCGGCGGTCTGCTCGCCGAATTTATAGACGTTCGCGCCGAAGGTGTTTGCATAGATTACGTCCGCACCTGCCCCGAGGTATGAAAGATGTACCTTTTTAACCTCTTCGGGACGGGTTAAATTCCAGCTTTCGGGCAGCGTGCCGAGGGGCAGACCGAGGCTTTGCAGCTGCGTGCCCATCGCGCCGTCGAGAACTATTACGGAATTTCTGAGTTTTTGTCTGAATTTCATAAAGGTATTCCCACTATTGCCGTCACCGATTTGGTCGGCACCATAAAAAAGTTGTCCGAAAGCGTCACGCCTATCGACTTTGTGACGTCGAGCGCGCAGAAGATATCCCTCTGCATGGACAGCGGCAAATCGCCGAAACCGCACGAAAAGCGCGCTTTTTTGCCGCCGAAGGACGCAATTATGCCCGAATGAACCTCGTCGCACCAGCCCTCGACGAGTGCCGCGCCCAACGCCTGCACCGCAGCCGCGCGCGCAGGGGATATGCGCGAATAGCGCGCAATCAGTCTGTCGATGCCCGCACCCGCCGTGGCGGCGAACAGCGCGATTTTGTTACAGCCTGAAAGATACTTTTCAAGGTCGCGGCTGTCCGTCTTTGCAAAGCCGAGGTCGAGCTCGTCGTCAGACCTTATGTCGTAAATTTTATATACCGCCTTCAGGTCCTGAACTTTCAGCACCTCCTGCTCGCACTCGTCCATAAGAGCCTGCACCTCTTCAGGCTGAACGGCTTTCGCGCCACAGCCGAGGTAGTATAAAGCTTCGCGCCTGTCTATTTGGTTCAATCTTCCCGTCAGTATGTTCATATTATGTGCGAAAGGTTTGACTTTATCGCAGCGGCGACTTTGGGCTTGTTCATAGAGTAGACGTGTACCGCCTTTACGCCGTTGGCGTATAAATCTATAATCTGCTCGGTGGCGTAAGCTATGCCCGCCTGCGCCATTGCGTCGGGGTTGTCGCCGAACCTGTCTATTATGCGCCTGAAACGCGTAGGCAGAGACCCGCCCGAAAGGGACATCATCCTCTTTATCTGTTTTGCGTTTGTAACGGGCATTATTCCCGCAATGACGGGCACATATATGCCCGCGTCGCGCACTTTCGACATGAAAGAATAGAACGCGTCGTTGTCGAAAAACATCTGCGTGGTCAGAAAAGAACAGCCCGCGTCCACCTTGATTTTGAGGTGTTCGATATCGGCAAACAGAGTGCTGCTTTCGGGGTGACCTTCGGGATAGCACGCTCCGCCTATGCAGAAACCGCCGAAGGCGGATATCTCTTCGACGAGCTGATATGCGTAGCTGTAGTCCAGCCCGCCCGTAAAGCCCGCGGGCAAATCTCCGCGCAGAGCGAGTATGTTTTCCACGCCCATATCCTTGAGCGTTTTAAGTTTTTCCAGCACATCCGCCCGTCCCGACGATATGCACGAAAGATGGGCAAGCGGCGTCACGCCGAACCTGCTTTTGACGTGCTCGGCTATGTTTACGGTATAGTTAGAAGTACCGCCGCCCGCACCGTATGTAACGCTTATGAAATCGGGCGAAAGCGAAGCAATTTCGTCCACCGCCGCTATGACGCCGTCAAAGGCGTCCCCCGTCTTGGGCGGAAATACCTCGAATGACAGCACCGCCCTCTTGCCGTCAAGTATGTCTGTAATCTTCATATACCTATTTTAACACACGCGCGCAGGCGTTACAAGTCTTTTTCTGCACAAAAGAAAAAGACGGAATTACATTCAATCTATAATTGATTATAGGTTTTAACTATATCAAAGCAGCCAAATCGGGACTTTTATGCTCGAAAAGGCAGCCGCAAGGGAAAGTTCCGATAATACGCCGCAGTAAAATTAAAGCCTGTCTGGTTGCCGCAGAAAACGGTATTCCTGTGAAATGCTGCAAAAACTTAAAACTGCATAAACAGTTGCAGCGTGACCGAGTTCCTGCAAAAAAAACAACTTAATGACCTGATTTTTTGCAAAAAAGACCGCCGCGCCCGCCTTTGAAAGGTGGGCGCGGCGATTTTCAATTTTATTCATCCTGCTCTTCGGGGCAGGAAATAGTCATCTGACCGTCGTACTTGCGGTTGAACGAAAAGACCTCGCCCTTATACTTGAAGGCGGGCAGAGTTTCGAGCTGAACGTTGTGCAGAGCCTTGAATACCGACAAATCGACGTCGGGATTGCGGGTGCGGAAGTCCTTTATGAGCTTTTTGACGTCCTGACGGGCAGACTGACCCTGTTCGCCCTGCGCGAGGTCCTTTGTCAGTTTGCAGGCGCAGGCTATAAATTTCAGGTTGTTGTACTGTTGCCAGTGAATGATGTCGTCCTCGAGCACGCAATACAGGGGGCGTATGAGCTGCATCCCCTCGAAGTTGGTGCTGCGTATTTTGGGCATCATGCCCTGTATCTGACCGCCGAAGAGCATACCCATGAGAGTAGTTTCAATGACGTCCGACTTGTGGTGACCGAGGGCGATTTTGTTGCAGCCCAGCTCCTTCGCCTTGGCATAGAGAAAGCCGCGGCGCATTCTCGCGCACAGATAGCAGGGATGTTCGCCGCCGATGAGGTCGTTTACGTCGAATATATCCGAGGGATATATGGTTGCGGGAATGCCTAAAAGCTCGAGATTGCTGCGGATTACCTGCTCGTTTTCGGGGCTGTAACCTGGGTTCATCACGATATATTCCGCATCGAACGGGATTTCGGAATGTCTTTTAAGCTCCTGAATGCACTTTGCGAGCAGCATGCTGTCCTTGCCGCCGGAGACGCACACGGCGATTTTATCGCCCTCCTCTATGAGGCGATAGGTCTTTACCGCCTCTAAAAATCTTGAGTATATGCCCTTGCGGAATTTGGTTATTATTGAGCGTTCTATGCTCTGCTGCGCGGTGAGTTGTTTTGCCATATCTTTCATAAACGAAGTCTGCCCGCGCTTCATGCGCGGGCGGACTTAAAATATAATTTCAATCAGTCGTGATGTTCCTCTTCCGAGGGGTCGGGGAACTGTGCCTTGTCGTAAGCTATGCCGTTTTTGTCGTAGTAATCTTTTATTGCCGCGCGGATAGCCTCCTCTGCGAGCACCGAGCAGTGCAGCTTATGCGCAGGCAATCCGTCCAGAGCCTCGGCAACCGCCTTGTTGGTAAGCGTGAGGGCCTCGGAGATGGGCTTGCCCTTTATCATCTCGGTAGCCATTGACGACGACGCTATCGCACTGCCGCAGCCGAACGTATTGAACTTCACGTCGGTGATAATGCCGTCCCTGACCTTGATATATATCTTCATTATGTCGCCGCATCTGGCGTTGCCCACTTCGCCTATGCCGTCGGCGTCGTCGAGCTTGCCCACGTTGCGGGGATTGGTGAAGTGGTCCATTACTTTTTCGCTGTATAATGCCATAAAATTTTTCTCCTTGTCAGATTAAGTGGGGACGCTGTCCCTTTTCAAGTTCTTCCCATACGGGCGATATCGAACGCAGATATTCCACAACCGCGGGAACCTGTTCGACTATATATTTCATTTCCTCTTCGGTGTTGTACGGGCAGAGGCTGAGCCTCAGCGAGCCGTGCGCCACTTCGTGGGGAAGTCCTATCGCTAAAAGCACGTGCGAGGGGTCTAACGAGCCCGACGTGCACGCCGAACCCGACGAGGCGCATATGCCCTTTGCGTCGAGAAGAAGTAAAAGACTTTCGCCCTCTATGCCCTCGAAACACATATTTACGTTGCCGGGCAGACGATTTTTTGCGTCGCCGTTGAGGCGGGAATGGGGAATTTTTGAAAGTCCCCTGATGAGGATATCCCTCAGTCTTGCCTCCTCAGCCATGTTCTCGTAAAGATGAGCTATGGCGTCCTTCAAAGCCGCCGCCATTGCGCAGACGCCCGCAAGATTTTCCGTGCCCGCGCGCTTGCCCTTTTCCTGCGCGCCGCCCTCTATGAAAGTTCTTAAATTTACAGTCTTGCGGCAGTACAGCACGCCCACGCCCTTGGGTCCGTGGAATTTGTGCGCCGAAAGGGACAGCATATCTATGTTATCCTTTTCCACGTCGACGGGAATGTGCCCGACGGCCTGAACCGCGTCGGTGTGGAAGACGACTTTCTTTGCTCTGCACACTGCGCCAATCTCTCTTACGGGCATTATAGTGCCGATTTCGTTGTTTGCGTACATTATCGTTACGAGAGCTGTGTCGGGACGGATAGCCTCAGCTACCTGCTCTGCGGTGACAAGCCCGTTACCGTCCACGGGGAGATATGTCACCTCGAAGCCCTCGCTCTCCAGCTTCTTCAGCGTGTGAAGTATGGCGTGGTGCTCGACCGCACTCGTTATGATATGTTTTTTGCCCTTGAGCGCGCCGTTGAAAGCCGCCGAACGCAACGCCTGATTGTCCGCCTCGCTGCCGCCCGAAGTGAAGTAAATTTCGCGCGGCTCTGCGCCCAGACACGCAGCTACGTCCGCGCGCGCCCTCTCCAGCCATTCCTTTGCAACCTGCCCCACGCTGTGCAGCGAGGAGGGATTGCCGTATATCTCCTTAAAACAGGGTTTCATCGCCTCGATTGCGATATCGTTCATCGCGGTAGTCGCGGCGTTGTCCACATAAACAGTCTTTGACATATGTAAACTTAATTCCTACCTTTTTAGTATGAAATAATTATAAAAATTAATTCCTATTTTGTCAATAGGAATTAGCCCCCTTTTCAAAAAAATTTTGCGGGCGGCGAAAAGTATTTTAAGCTTGCGCAAAAGTTGCAATTATTATTTGTACGGCGGCAATTTTTTGCGTAGATAAAGGGGAAATTTTTGATATTGTTCAGTAAAAAGAGAAAGCCGCGCGGCGGGCGCATGCCCGCCGCGCGGCAGATTTATACTGAAGTTATTTCAACAGGTCTGACAGAAGTTTTGAATTGAGGAAATTCATTATTACGTCGTCGAGCTCGCGCCAGAGGGGCAGCGAGAGGCATTTTTCGGCATTTTCGCAGGGTTTTTCGCCCGAAAGGCAGGAGACAGGCGCAAGCGAGCCCTCCGCAGCCGTTATGATTTCGGCAACGGTGTATTCCTCGGGGCGTTTGGACAGGCGATAGCCGCCGCTCTTGCCGCGCGAAGAGATTATAAGTCCCTTCTGCGAGAGCTGGGCAACCGTTGCCTCGAGATATTTCTGCGATTCCTTGACCCTCTCGGCGATATCGGCAAGCGACACGGGCGAGCCGTCGTCGTGCTGGGCGAGATCGAGCATTACTTTAAGGGCGTTCCTGCCCTTTGTGGTTATCATCATAACATTTCACCTGACGGCTCAGCCGCCGTACTTTATCATCTCTTCTATGCACCTGACTGCGGCAAGTCTTAAACTTTCGTCCATCTCAATGACCTCGCCGCCGTCGCCCGCAAGGCAATGGTACACGTCGGAAAGCGTAGTCGCCTTCATATTGTTGCACACAAGGTCCTTGGAGAGCGCGTAAAACCGCTTTTCGGGATAACTGAACTGCAGGTGCTGGACTATGGCGTTCTCCGTGCCTATGATAAATTCCTTTGCGTCTGATTTAGCCGCATAGTCCATAATGCCCGTCGTAGAGCCGACATAGTCGGCGTGCTTTACAACCTCGGGACGGCACTCGGGGTGAACGAGGAAGAGCGCGTCGGGATGAGCCTGCTTTGCTTTAAGCACCTCCCTTTCGCTTATCTTTGCGTGCGTTGGACAGCCGCCCTGCAGCAGCTTGAAGTTCTTTTCGGGCACGCGCTCCTTTACATAAGTGCCGAGGTTGATGTCGGGAATGAATAAAATATTCTTATAAGGTATTTCGCGGCAGATCCTGACCGCCGAAGAACTTGTTACGCACACGTCGGCTATCGTCTTTAAGAGCGCGGTAGTGTTGACGTATGCCACGACTGCGTAGTCGGGGTACTGTTCCTTGACCTGAAGTATCATCTCCCTGTCCATCTGCTCCGCCATGGGACAGCCTGCCTCCGCATTGGAGAGAATGACCCTCTTTTCGGGGTTGAGCATCTTGACCATCTCCGCCATAAAGCGCACGCCGCACATTATAACGTTTTTATTGGTCGTCTGCTTCGCCTTTACCGCGAGAGCGTAGCTGTCGCCCGTGAAGTCGGCAATTTCGCAGATTTCCTCGCTCATATAGCTGTGGGCGAGTATGCAGGTGTCCGTCTGTTTTTTGAGTTTTAATATTTCGTCCTGTAACTGTCTTACCGTCATAATTTATATCCTATATTTATTGTAGGAATTATAGCACATTTATTTGGCGAGGTCAAACGAAATAGCGGGCTTACATATGCGCGTCCGTTCTGCCTTTTTATGCCATTGGCGGGCACATATTGCCCTATGAATGCGCGCCGCCGCGATTTAATCGCGGCGGCGCGTAAAATTTTATTTTGTTCTGGTTGTCTTTCTCGTCGTCTTCTTTGCGGCGGGCTTTGAAGGTATAAGCTCTTCGGGAATGTCCACCTTGGGCAGGTGAGAGGTATCCTTCTTGAGGCTGGTGAAGTCGCGCTTTGCACGCGAACGCACGCGCTTTTCCTCCTTCTTCTCCTCCTCCGTGCTCTCGTGATAGGGCACTTCGAATACGACCGCCTCGAAGGGGCGCAAATCGAATTTAAGCTTGTACGGTCTGCCGTTGCACAGCTCCTCTGCCGCCTCCACTTCGAACTCGCTGCCGTCGGGATAGGTAGAGAATATGCGCTTATACTTTCCGTCCACGGGCGCGCCCACGCCGAAGTCGTAGTAGTCGACGGGCGTCATGTTTATGACAAAGATGAGCGCGTCGTTATAGTTCCAAGGGTTGCGCCTTATGAACGAGAATATCGAACGGCTGACGTCGCCGCTCTCTATCCATTCAAACGACGAAGAACCCGTGTCGTCGTGCAGGACGGGCTTTTCGCGGTAGAGCTTTAAGAGCGCGCGGTAGCAGTCCATTACGTCCCTGTGTCCGGGGTCGTCGCAGAGGTGCCAGTCGAGCGAGGTGCGGAAGTTCCACTCGTTCTCCTGCGCGAAGTCCTGTCCCATAAAGAGCAGTTTCTTGCCGGGATGACCCATCATCATGGTGTAGTAGCACTTGAGCGAGCCGAACTTATCCATGCGGTTGCCGGGCATCTTTCTGAACATGCTGCCCTTGCCGTAGACAACTTCGTCGTGCGACAGCACGAGGATATATTTTTCGTTGAAGATGTATTCGAAGGTGTGCGTCATCAGCCAGTGATGATACTTGCGGTAGACGGGGTCCTTCTTGACGTAGCGCAGGGTGTCGTTCATCCAGCCCATATTCCATTTGAGCCCGAAACCCAGACCGCCCTTGGCTACGGGCGCGGTTATGCCCTCGATAATAGAGCTGTCCTCGGCGATTATGAAAGCGTCGGTGCGACTTCTTAAGATACTGTTGAGGTGTTTGAAGAACTCGAAACTCTCGTAGTTGAGGTTGCCGCCGTCCTTGTTGGGACGCCATTCGCTCCTCGCAAAGGAATTGTAGAGCATTGCCGCAACCGCGTCGGCGCGCAGCGCGTCGATATGGTACTTGTCCACCCAGAAGAGAGCCGAAGCTATGAGAAAGTTGCTCACCTCGGGCTTGCCGAGGTCGAACGCCTTTGTGCCCCATTCGGGATATTCCGCGCGGAGAGGGTCGGCGTATTCATAGAGGGGCGTACCGTCGAAGTTTGCAAGACCGAAATCGTCCTTGGGGAAGTGCGCGGGCACCCAGTCGAGTATGACGCCGAAGCCGTGCTGGTGCATATAATCGACGAAGTACATGAAGTCCTGAGGGCTGCCGTAGCGGGCGGTCGGGCAGAAGTAGCCCGTGACCTGATAGCCCCACGACGGGTCGAAGGGATATTCGCATATACCCATAACTTCGACGTGGGTATAGCCCATATATTCCATATATTCGCACAGTTCGTGCGCGAGACGGCGGTAGTCGAGATACTTGTCCTCGTCCCACTTTTCGAGGTCCTTCTTCCACGAGCCGAGGTGCACCTCGTAGACAGCCATGGGCTTTTCGAGGAAGTTCGAGCCCTTTCTTCTTGCTATGTATTCCTTGTCTCCCCACTCGTAAGAGGCGAGATTGGTGACGACGGAGGCGTTTGCGGGACGCTTTTCGCTGCCAAACTCGTAGGGGTCGATTTTGTAGACCTCCGAACCGTCGGCGCGCACGATGAGGAATTTATACTTGACCCCCTCGCACATGCCGGGCACGAAAAGTTCCCATATGCAGTCGTCGACTTTTTCCATTATGTCGCGCCAGGGCGTCCAGCCGTTTCCGTCGGAAACGACGCATACCGCCCGCGCAGACGGAGCCCAGAGCACAAAGTGAACGCCGCGCACGCCGTCTATTTCGCGTATGTGCGCACCCATTTTGTTGTAGAGCTCGTAGTGTGTGCCGTGATGGAGCAGATATCTGTCCAGCTCTCCGAAAAACTTGTTTTGCATAGTTATCCCCCTTTTATATGCGGTGCAGCCGTGCTGCGACTTAAGCTTACTTCAAACTCTTGCCGTATACGCAGCCGCTCTTGGGCGGAAGCGTAACAAGCATTCTGCCAAAGCGCACGTCTATGAAGTGCTCGGGCGAAAAATTGTTGAAACCCGTGCAATAATATAGTGCAACTCTGTCGTCCTGATTTATGTTTATCTCCCATACCGGCAGGGAGAGAGAAATTTCCTTGTCGTTGTTGTTGATGACGATTACGGCAATATTTTCTCCGTCAAATCTGCCGTAGGCAATGTAGCCGTTGCCCGCGTCCAGCTCCTTCAGAGAGCCGAGGCGCAGACAGCTTATTCTCTTTCTGAGCGCAATCGCGCTGCGGTGCATTTCCAGAATGTCGGTATTCTCTCTGCCCCAGGGATAAGTTCTGCGGCAATCGGGGTCGGTCCAGCCCACCTGTCCCACTTCGTCGCCGTAATAGAGCGTTGGACAGCCCGGCCACGTCATCTGAATGAGCACGGCGAGCTTTAATACGCGCGCGTCCGTGCCGACGCCTGCCGCCGCGCCGCCCTTATCTTTGAGCGTGCCCGCGGTGCGGTTTGTGCGCGTGAGAAAGCGCGAATGGTCGTGGTTGGACAACTGATTTATCGCGCTGTCCAAAGAAGGTCTGGGCAGGCGCGCCATGTTTTTGAACATGCTGTCGAAGAAGGTCTTGCCGTTGTTGAGCTTGCCCTCGTCAAAGTAGTTGCTGTGCTTTTCCATGCCAGTCAGAAACCATGTGACGGGCTCCATGAACGCGTCGTAGTTCATGACGCTGTCCCATTCCCTGCCGTTGAGCCAGGGCTTAGGGTCGCCGTAGTGCTCGGCAAAGATGAAGCTGTCGGGGTTGGAATTCTTTACGCGACTGTTGAACGTGCGCCAGAACCTGTGGTTGAACGCCGCGCTGTGACCGAGGTCTGCGCCGACGTCAAGTCGCCATCCGTCGACGTTGTAAGGAGCGGAAACCCACTTCGCGCCGACGTTGAAGATGGTCTCGCACAGTTCGGTGCTCTTTTCGTAGTTGAGTTTGGGCAGCGTATTGAACCCCCACCACCCCTCGTATTCGGGCAGAGGGAAGGAGTGAGTGAAATTGAAATACTTGCGATAGGGGCTGCGCACCGACTGATACGCGCCCTTGGAATATCCCGGTTTATTGAGGTAGATGCCCTCTCTGTCCATCCACTTATTGAAGGAACCGCAGTGATTGAATACGCCGTCGAGAATGACGCGTATGCCCCTTGCGTGCAGTTCTTCGACGAGAGAGGCAAAATATTCGTTGCTCTTTACAAGGTTGTTATGCGAAGTGACGCGCGTTATGTAGCGCGCGGCGAAGCCGTTGTGCCTTTCCCAGCTCTGCATGGAGTGCTCGCAGTCGTCCTCAATGACTGCGAGGTGAGGGTCGATATAGTCGTAATCCTGAGTGTCGTACTTGTGGTTGGAGGGCGACACGAACAGCGGGTTGAAATATATGCCGTCTATGCCGAGAGAGGCGAGATAATCTATCTTCTGTTCAACGCCCTGCAAATCGCCGCCGTAGAAATTGCCGACGTCGAGCGGCTTGGGAATTTCGTTCCAGTCGTCTATCTTTTTTACGTGTCCGCCCGTGTAGTAATACTCGTTTGTGCACACGTCGTTTTTTGGATTGCCGTTGAAAAAGCGGTCTGCAAGTATCTGATAGAACACCCCGCCGAGTGCCCAATCGGGCACGGTGAAACCGGGTATGAAGGAAAAGTTATACTCCTCCTGATTGTTCGTAACCGCGCCCAGACGGTTGTAATAGACGAGGTCGTCCTGGTCGCAGATCTGGAAATAATAGCTGACTTCGTCCAGGTCGGGGCAGATAAATTCCGCCCTGTAAAAGTCGAAATTGTGATATAAGGAATTGTTTTCCTTTTCCATTTCCTTGCGTCTGCCGCCGAAGCATACGTATACCTTGAGAACGTCGTTTCTGAGCGTTCGTATACGCACGGTAACGGTATCCCCCGCCTTAGGCGCGTAAGGAAATTTATAATCGATTGTTTCGTCGCTGAACAGCGCGCTCCTGTTAATCATCGTACGTTGCTTATTCTCTTACTTTATGTATAATATGGTGTTATCTTATAAAATTGTAACATAGCGCGTCCTCAAAGTCAATACGCAATTAATCTTTTATATTGCCTTGGCTTGGGCATATTAACCGCTCAAATTAAAAAAACCCGTGCAGAATGCACGGGTTTTTATATAGCGAATTACTTTCCGTTGACGAGTGCAACAGCCTTTTTGGTTTCAGCTTCGATATCTGCGGGCGTGCCCTTCATCATCCAGCTGCCGCCGCATGCGATAATCTTGTCGTATGCGAGGTATTCGAGGATATTGTCGGAGGAAATGCCGCCCGTGGGCATGATGTGAAGATAGGGGAATGCCGCGCATATAGCCTTTATGGTCTTAAGTCCGCCGTAGTTGGACGCGGGGAAGAACTTGAGAGTTGTCAGACCCTTTGCGATTGCAGCCATAGCCTCGGTGGGAGTTACTATGCCGGGAAGATAGAGCATGCCGTGTTCTGCGCAGCAGTCAGCGACTTCTGCCGAGAAACCGGGCGATACTATGAACTTGGAGCCGACGGCGATAGCCTTTTCGCACTGTTCGCGGTTGATGACCGTGCCTGCGCCCACAAACATGTCGGGGAAGGTCTTGACCGTAAGAGCGATTGCGTCTGCGGCGCAGGGCGTTCTGAACGTGATTTCTGCGCAGGGAAGTCCGCCCTTTACTAAAGCTTCCATCTTGGGGATGGTTTCTTCGATGTCGTTGAGAACGACAACGGGAACGACTTTCATCTTCTTTATGAGTTCGAGTTTCTGTTCGTTTGTCATTGTTGAGTTTCCTCCGGGAATTTTTATTTTATTGCACATAAAGTATACCACACCGCACCGCGCAATGCAATATTTATTTTGTAATTTTAACCGCAATTTGTTTTGTTTTTTGCGCATGCTGTGTTACCATTTAGCCATGAAGGCAAAGCTTGCAAAGGCAATAAAATATTTTTCGCCCCTCGAGTGGG
Source organism: uncultured Clostridia bacterium (assembly GCA_949290575.1). Taxonomy (GTDB): domain Bacteria; phylum Bacillota; class Clostridia; order Christensenellales; family Borkfalkiaceae; genus Coproplasma. Next base: position 101,454 of record CASESJ010000003.1, on the reverse strand, counting down.
CATTGTGGCTGGGCGGAATGGCAGTCATCGTCACAGGCTTTTTGCTGGGCGAGGAAAAGAACGCGCTCTCGCTCATATCCGCACTCTTCGGCGTATCCTGCGTGATATTCAACGCAAAGGGCTCGGTGTGGGGTCAGGTTATAGCCATAGCGTTTGCCCTGACATATTCCGCGTTCGCATACCTCAACCGCTACTTCGGCGAGGCTCTCATCTATATATTTTTAATGCTGCCCATACACATTGCCTCCATCGTGATGTGGATAAAAAACCGCAACGCCGACGCCGAACACATGGAAGTCAGCATAAATAAACTGCGCCCCGCAGAATACGGTTTTTTCTCCCTCGGCGCAGCCGCCGCAACCACCGCGTTTTACTTCCTTCTGCAGTGGCTGAATACGGACAACCTCATTGTCTCCACCCTCTCTCTCGTGGCAAGCCTCGGCGCAGCCTACCTCATGCTCAGACGCTGCGAATATTTCTCCCTCTGCTTTATCGCAAACGACATAATCCTTCTCGTGCTCTGGTCGATGAAGATACCCGAAATCGGCTCGTCCGTCGTGCCCAGCCTCATATCATTCGCGCTCTATCTCGTAAACGACAGCTACAGCTTCATAAGCTGGAAAAAAATAAAGCGCAGACAGCGCGCCTTCGAAGAGATGAAAGAAATATAACTTCTTTTCGCCCCTTCCCTCAACAATATATGCCCGCCGCAGAATTGCGGCGGGCATTTTTTAATCGGCAACAGAGCGCAATTTCGGTTGGGGTCTTGCCTGTTGACAGACCGCGATTGCGGTTGGGAGGGGGTATCTGCTGACAGACCGCCGCCCGCCGCGCACAATGCGCGGCGGGCGGTCTTTATTATTTTCTAAAACTATGTTGACGCGGAAATATTGCCGCCTCAACGCAAAGCCGCGGCATATGCGCGCTGGCAGATTATTTTTCGGAAACGAACCTTAAGACCTCGTCGAACATCTTTTCGGGGCTGACGACAACGTTGAAGCGCACCGTCTTGTCGCGCAGGGTTGCAAGCGACTTGGGCACAGCCATAGCCGTTGCCGCATGCAGCCTCTTTATGCCCTTGAAGCTGTCCCTGACGTCGTTGCCCGTGACGGCATAGAGCACGTCCTGAGGGAACTTGTAGGGGCTTGCGGTCGAAACGACGACCATATTAGTCGTGTCCTTCTTGTTCTTTTCGAACCAGTCCACGGCGACCTTCATTGCGCAACCCGTGTGGGTATCCATGGTGTAGCCGGTGTCGCAGAACACGTCGTAGATGGTTTCCACGACCTCCTCTTCGTTGGCGAAGCCGCCGTCGAAAGTTTCGTTGATGTCTGCCTGTTCCTCCTTGGTGACCGAATAGAACTTGCCCGTTCTGAGCTGTTCCATTCTCGACGCGGTCAGAGCCGCGTCCCTGCCCGAAATTTCGAACAGAAGCCTTTCGAGGTTGGAGGAAATGAGGATATCCATGGAGGGCGAAGTCGTCTTGTAGAATTCGCGCCTTGCGTCGTACTCGCCCTTTGCAAGGAAGTCGGTGAGCACGTTGTTCATATTGGAAGCGCAGTGCAGTCTGCGGACGGGAAGTCCCATTCTCTTTGCATAGTATGCGGCTAAAATGTTGCCGAAATTGCCCGTGGGCACGCAGAAATCTATGGGAGTGCCCATCTCTATCTGACCGCAGGATACGAGGTCGAGATAGGACGAGAAATAGTAGGCTATCTGAGGTGCGAGCCTGCCGAAGTTTATGGAGTTCGCCGAGGAGAGCAGATAGTTGCGCTTCTTGAGCTCAGCCGCGCATTCAACCGAGTTGAAGATGTTCTTCACCGCGGTCTGACAGTCGTCGAAGTTGCCCTTGACGGCAACAACGTTGACGTTTGCGCCCTCCTGAGTGCACATCTGAAGTTTCTGCATTTTGGACACGCCGTCGTTGGGATAGAACACGCATATTTTGACGCCCTTCGCGTCCCTGAAGCCCTCTAAAGCGGCTTTGCCCGTATCGCCCGAAGTGGCTACGAGAATGAGGATGTCCTCCTTTATGCCGCAGATATCGCAGCCCTTCCTGAGAAGATAGGGCAGAAGGGTCAGAGCCATATCCTTGAACGCGCACGTCGGACCGTGGAAGAGCTCGAGCACATACACTCCGTCGTCAAGCTTTACAAGGGGTGCGGGGTCGTCGCCGTCAAAGCGCGAATACGCCTCTTCGCAGGCGCGCAGAAGGTCCTTCTCGTCGTAGTCGTCGAGATATTTATACAGCACTTTTGCAGCGCGCTCGGCATAGCTCATGGAGAGCATTGCCTCCAGCTCCTCCGCGCTGACTTTGGGAAATTTTTCGGGCACGAACAGTCCGCCGTTGTGCGAAAGTCCCTGTACTATCGCCCTTGCGCCGCTTACCTTTTCTCCGCCGCGCGTACTTATAAAATTCATATCTGTTTCCTCTCGTCGGTCGGCGCATCTACCGCCGCCGTAATGTGTGTATTTTTCCGCCTTGCGCCCTCAAGCCAAAATAAAGCGTGCGGCGCATTGTGATACCGCGCCGCACGTTTAACTTCAGTCTGTTCAGCAATACTTTGCAATGAAGTCGGGAAGGTCTGCCCTCTCGCAACTGCATGTTACGGTTATCACAAGTTTGCTGTCGTTCGAAATTTTATCGAGCATATAGAATGTGGCAGCAAGCTCTCCGAGCGATTTGCCCGTTATCCTTGCAATGCCGTCTATGTAAACGTATTCGGTATCGTGATTGCCTGCGACTATACCCTTTACAAAACCGCAGAACGCGTCTTCGCCAGCCACCACGTAATCGTTGACGTCGATAAATCTGACGTCGCGAACGATGTCGTACATGTAGCGTTTGGTGTCGGTTATAAATACGCTCAGACCCTTGGAGGAGGTAACATTGGTGTTAGCCGCCTGTATAATCTGTTTGGTCTTGCCGGTTCCTTTGCCGCCGCAGATAATTTTAATCATTGTCATTTATTCCTCCTGATTCATAGTTTTATACTATGTTTATTCTATTTTATCAGCATAAGAGAATAAATTCAATACCTTTTTAAAAATTTTATTTAATTTTCAATCGACACGTCCCGACAACGCGCGGGCGCGCGCAGGTAAGAGAGAAATCTTACCGCCTTATGCAAGTGCCTTGCAGAATTTTTCTATCCTTGCAAGTCCCTCTTTTATGTCGTCCATGGAGAGCGCGTAGGACAGCCTTATGCACTTGTCGTCGCCGAAGCATATTCCGGGCGTTGCGGCAACCTTTTCAGCCGCAAGCAGCTGTTCAGCAAAGTCCATGCTGCCCTCAATCTTCTTGCCGTTGTAGCTCTTGCCGTAGAAGTTGTCGCACAGCAGCATAACATAGAACGCACCCTCGGGCTTGACGTAGTCAAGACCTATCGCCTTGAGTTTGTCGAGCATCTTCATCATGTTGACCCTTCTCTCGGCGAAGGCGGCAACCATCTCGTTCATGGCAGTCTCGTCGCCGTCGAGAGCGGCGATGGACGCATACTGCGTAATCGTGTTGACGTTGGAAGTTGCGTGGCTCTGGAAAGAACCTATAGCCTTTGCAACGGGTTCAGCCGCGGCGAGGTAGCCTGCGCGCCAGCCCGTCATTGCATACGACTTGGAGAGACCGTTGACGAGTATCGTGTTTTCCTTCATCTTGGGCGATACGCTTGCGATGGAGTAATGCTTAAGTCCGTCGTAGACGAGTTTTTCGTACATTTCATCCGAAAGCACGCAGAGGTTGTGCTTTTCGCAAACCGCTGCGAGGGCTTTGATCTCCTGCTCGGAATATACCGCGCCCGTGGGATTGCAGGGGCTGTTGAAGATGAGCATTCTGCTCTTTTCGGTGATGGCTGCTTCGAGCTGTTCGGGCGACATTTTAAAGCCGCTCTCCCTTGTGGTCTCTACATACACGGGAACGCCGCCGAAGAAACGAACGACTTCGGGATAAGTCAGCCAGTAGGGCGAAGGAATTATGACTTCGTCACCCTCCTCTATCACTGCTGCTACGGCATTCAAAATGGCGTGCTTGCCGCCGTTGCAGATGACTATCTGCGAGGGAGCGTAATCGAGGTCGTTATCCCTCTTGAGCTTTGCGCATACGCTCTTTTTGAGCGCGGGAAGTCCCGCGGCAGCCACGTACTTGGTATAGCCCTTATCCATAGCCTGCTTTGCCGCGAGCACGATGTGCGCGGGAGTGTCGAAGTCGGGTTCTCCGACGCCGAAGGAAATGACCTTCTCGCCGGCAGCCTTCATCTCTGCGGCTTTCGCCGACATTGCAAGCGTCATCGAGGGGGCAATCTGCCTTACTCTTTTGGTCAATTTAATCATTAGTCCAATTCTCCGAAAATTTTAGTACCATTTCATTATACATAAAAATACGCCGTTTGACAAACGTTTGAGCAAATTAAATTGCCGCGCAACTGTATATTATTAAATTGACAATTTTTTGTTATTTTATATTAAAATGCCAATAAAAAAGCGCGCAAACGCATAATTTCTGCCGCCCGCCGCATAAAAAACTGCCGCCTTTCGCCCGCGCAGACAAGTTTTTAAAGCATAATTATGCAAAAAAAGAGCGCGCCCGCGGTTACAACCGCGGGCGCGCCTTACAAGGAGTGTATTGATGAAAACAATGTTATTTTTTCTCTTCGCCCGTTTTGCGCGAAGGGCAGGCGTGAGGGCAGGCAGAACAACTGCAGCCGCAGTCGCAGCCCGATGATATGCCCTTTACTTTTTTGTACACCGCCGCAGCGATTACGCCAATAACGACGAGAGAGCAGAGAACTATCAGAACAATTTCAAATGCGCCCATATTTCAAGCACCTCTTTTATTTATTTTCGGAAATTTAATCTTCCCCTTATTTCTGAGCACTATAAGCGTGCCCGCAACTATCGCTGCAACCAGCCATATGAAGATCGTCCACCACCACGAGCCGACGGTATAGATTACCGTGCCGACGAGGTAGCTCGAAACCAGCCAGAAGACAATCGTCCACACGAACCTGCCCTTGGGCAGTTCCGCCCTTGCCGTGGCAACCGCCGCGAAACAGGGGATTGTAGTGACGTTGAACATTATAAAGGCTATGAGCGCGGCGGGTGAAATGCCCGTACCCGCAATGAGAATAATCACCTCTTCCACGCCCTCTTCAGTGGCCTCGAAGTTGGCAACGAAGAGCGCGGCGAGCACCGAAAAGGTTGCAATCACGTTTTCCTTGGCGATAAGTCCGGTAATTGCCGCGACCGCAAACACCCAGCCGAAGCTGCCAAGCTGCGAGCCGAAGCCGAGCGGCGTAAACAGGGGCTGTATGAGCTGACCCAGAGACGCCAGAATGGAACTTTGTATGTCGCCGTCGGATATGTAAGTCCAGTTCCAGCGGAAGGACTGCAGAAACCATATTACTATTGTAGATACGAAGATTATGGTAAATGCCTTTTTTATGAAGTGTTTTGTCTTATCCCACAGATGGAGCATTAGATTGACAAACCCGGGCATATGGTAAGCGGGCAACTCCATAATAAAGGGAGGCACTTCGCCGCGCATTGTGGTTGCGCGCATGACTATAACTGCGATTATCGCGGTAATAACGCCGAGAACATACATGCTGTAAGTAATCAGGTCTACGTTGGAAAAGCCTACGAGGTTGCAGAACCCGCCCGCGATTGCCGTAAGAATGGGCAGCTTCGCGCCGCAGGAAAAGAAGGGTATCACCCTGATAGTTGCCGTCCTTTCGTCATCGTCGGCGAGCGTGCGGGTGTTTATCATGGCGGGTATGGAACAGCCGAAGCCCATTATCATGGGCATGAAAGCTCTGCCCGAAAGTCCGAAACGGCGGAAAATTCTGTCGAGTATGAACGCAACGCGCGCCATATAGCCGCTGTCCTCGAGAATTGAGAAGAACAAAAACAGCGTGAGTATCTGGGGAAGGAAGCCTAAAACCGCCGTTATACCCCCTACTATGCCGTCGTTAATGAGTGCCGACGCCCACTGCGCCGCGCCTGTCGCGTCCACGCCCAGTCCTATGCCGTAAGTTATGTAATTGAGCACGAGATTGAGAAGATTTGTGAAAATCACGCCCGGCGAGAACACCGCGCCGTCGTAAAAGCAGGCGGCAAGAGCTATGCCGAAATTGCTGTAAATTTCCGTTCCGTCGATAAACTGATAGCCCATATCTCCCCACGAAGGCAGGGGCGAGCCGCAGGCTTCGGCTATAGCCGAGATGTAGAACAGGTCCTCGGAGAACGTCAGATGGAAGATTGCCAAAAGGATTACGGCAAATATCGGAAGTCCCCATATCTTGTGCGTGAGCACCTTATCCGCCCTGTCCGACTTTGTAAGAGAGCTCTTGCCGCTCCTCTTCTTGACGGAGGAAAAGTGTTCGGAGATGTATCTGTAACGCATATCCGCAACGAGAGCTTCCATATCCTGCCCTGCAGATATTTCGGTGAACAATTCGCCCGCGCCCTCGTGTTTGAGTTCTATCTCGTCGCCCTCGAGCATCTTGACCGCGTGAAAGAGCGGCGAAGTTACCCCCGTGGCTTCAAAGAACTGCCTTGCGCGCTCTATCTTTGAGGAGAGCCCGCCCTCGAGCACGGTTGTGCCCCTGCGCTCGCCGTTCATTGCAATCGCTCTGTCCATGAGCTCGGCAATGCCCCTCTTCCTGAGCGCGGATATGCTGACCACGGGTACGCCGACTGCCCTTTCGAGAGCGGCAGTATCTATTGCGTCGCCCGCCTTTTCGACCTCGTCCATCATATTGAGCGCGATTATCACGGGCACATCCATCTCCAGAAGCTGCGTCGTGAGATAGAGGTTGCGTTCGAGATTGGTCGCGTCGACGACGTTGATTATGCCGCAGGGCTTTTCATCAAGGATATAGTTGCGCGAAATGACCTCTTCGGGCGTGTAGGGCGACAGCGAATATATGCCAGGAAGGTCGACTATCGCAACCTTCTCCCGACCGCCCCTGTATATGCCCTCGCGCTTGTCGACGGTGACGCCCGGCCAGTTGCCGACGTGAGCCGTTGAACCCGTAAGCGCGTTGAACAGCGTAGTCTTGCCGCAGTTGGGATTGCCTGCCAAAGCAAAAGTTTTCATAAAACTTCCACCTCCACGCACGCCGCCTCCGTCTTGCGGAGGGTGAGTTCGTAACCCCTTAAAGTCACTTCGATAGGGTCGCCGAGCGGAGCTTTCTTTCTGAGCGTTACGTCCGCACCGGGAGTAACGCCCATATCGAACAGCCTGCGCCTCAGCGCGCCCTGTCCGCCAACCTTTACTATCCTGCCGCCCTCTCCGACGGCAAAATCGCTTAAAAGCTTAATCATTTTTTATTCTCCTGAAACTATGCATTTTTTATAACGTTTTCCGACGCTTGCCGCCCCGACTGAAAGATGTTTTTTTCAGGCGACAAGTATCTTTCTTGCAAGCGCGCCGTCAAGACACAGCCTGCCTTCCTTTACCATTACTATTACTCCGTTGACCGAAGAGGATATCAGCGATATTTCGCCCCCTTCGGTAATTCCCATCTCCATAAGGTGTCTGCGCACCTTGTCTTCCGCTGTTATCCTCACTATTTTCATCGCCGTGTTCACGGGCGCAAGACTGACGGGCATATCTGCCTCCTCCTGTTTGCAGGCGGCTTCTGCCGCCCTTTCGTTTTTTTCAATTAGATTATATTTATATTTATGCCGTATGTCAACAAAAATTAACCGTGGTTAATAAAATAATTACAAAAAAATTTACTTTGGTTAATTTTTTGCCTGTCGGAGGCTCTCTGAGGGGACGTTGAGGGTGCAGGTTTCGGGCAAAAAAGCGTAGAAAATTGCACAGAGGTTGAGAAAAAGCGAACGATAAATTTGCCGCAGCTGAATAAAAAAAGGGGCGCGTGCGCCGCATTCTGCGGCGCACGCGCCCATAAAAATCATAAAATTATTTATCCGACTGACTGCCGATATAGTTCTGCATCATCTCGAAGGTCTCCTGCGAGATGACGTGTTCGATTTCGCAGGCGTCGGCGTCGGCGATTTTTTCGTCCACGCCGTGCATGCTCAAAAACGTGCGTATGGTGCAGTGGCGGGAATATACGCTTTCGGCGTACTCCCTGCCGCTGTCGGTAAAGTATATGTGCATGCCGTCCGTGCGCAGATATCCGCCGTTGATGAGTATATTTATCGCCTTCTGCACGGCGGGCTGAGAGACATTCATTCTGCGCGCAACGTCTATGCGGTGAACAAACTCAAGCTCCTTTGAAAGGAGCAGAATGGCTTCAAGGTAATCTTCGCCCGACTGATTTCTTTTCATCCTGTACCCCCTGTGTCCGCTTTAATTGCCCTCGGCAAGCAACGCTTCCCTCTCGGCAACCTGCAAAGCACCCACCATTTCGTCCATATCGCCCAGCATGAAGGTGTCTATCGTGTAGAGCGAAAGTCCTATTCTGTGGTCGGTAACTCTGCCCTGCGGGAAGTTGTAGGTGCGTATTCTTTCCGAACGGTCGCCCCTGCCGACGAGGCTCTTTCTTCGCGCGTCCTGCTCGGACTGACTGCGTCCGTTGTAGTAATCGTAAAGCCTTGTTCGCAGCACCTTGAACGCTTTATCCTTGTTCTTGAGCTGACTGCGCTCGTCCTGACACGTAACGACTATGCCCGTAGGAAAGTGAGTTATTCTTATTGCGGTTTCGGTCTTGTTGACCTTCTGTCCGCCCGCGCCAGAAGAGCGGTACACGTCCACTCTTATGTCCTCGGGTTTTATTTCCACCTCGACATCCTCCGCCTCGGGAAGAACGGCTACCGTAGCCGTAGAGGTGTGCACTCTGCCCTGAGACTCGGTCTCGGGCACGCGCTGAACGCGGTGAACTCCGCTTTCGAACTTGAGCTGTTTATACGCCTGCTTGCCGGACACATTGAAAACGACTTCCTTTATGCCGCCCAGCTCGGTGCGGCTGACGTCGACTTCCTCCACCTTCAGGCGGTGACGGTCGCAGTAGCGGGCATACATCTCGTACAGCCTCGCCGCAAACAGAGCCGCCTCCTCGCCGCCCGCGCCCGCGCGTATCTCGACTACGCAGTTGCGGTCGTCGTTCTTGTCCTTGGGCAACAGAAGAATTTTAAGCTCCTCTTTAAGCTCTTCCAGTCTGTGCCTGCAGGCATAGACTTCGTCCGAAAGCAATGACTTCATCTCGGCGTCGGTTTCACCCTCCGCCGCACGCTGCGCATCTGTCATCTGACGCTCGGTTTCGAGGTATTCGCCGTATTTTACGGCGGTATCCTCCACTTCCGCCTGCTCTTTGGCGAGCTTTGCCCACAGTGCAGGGTCGGCTATGACCTGCGCGTCGGCAAGTTTTTCCGAAAGCTTTAAATACTTGCTGTAGATATCCTGTAGTTTTGAAATAAATGTGTCTGCCATAAAAACTGCCTCTGCACCGTCTTTAAGCGCGGTCAGAAGGCTATTTTCAGTATCCTGTCTACGCCCGCATAGTCCTTGACGACCATTGCGTAATCGCGCTTTTCAAACATCTTCAATATATCTTCCGCCTGACCTTCGCCGCACTCCAGAATGAGCATGCCGCCCTTGGCGATATAGCGTGAAACTTCCTTTGCAAGTCTGCGGTAGAAATCAAGTCCGTCCTCGCCGCCGTCGAGAGCTACCCTCGGCTCGTAGTCGCGCACTTCCTTCTGAAGAGTGGCAATTTCGCCGCTCTTTATATAGGGCGGGTTGCACACGATGAGGTTGAACCTGCCGTGCACCTTGGAGAACATGTCGCTCTGCACGAACTCGATATCCGCCGAGTTGAGGTTGGCGTTTTCCCTCGCCACCATTATAGCCGCGTCCGAGACGTCCGCCGCGATGACCTGCACCCTCTTCGCCTTGCAGTTCTTTGCTATGGCGATTGCCAGACAGCCGCTGCCCGTGCACAAATCGAGCACCTTGTCGCCGTCCTCGACGGCGCGAACGGCGTGCTCGGCTAAAATCTCTGTTTCGGGACGGGGAATGAGCACTCTCTCGTCCACCTTTATGGTACAGCCGTAGAATTCCGTATCGCCCACGACATACCATAAAGGTCTGCCCGTGAGACGCTTTCTAACTATTTCGTCTATCTTTTTCGCTTCGCTCGGCTTGATTACCCTCGAGGAGTTTTCAAGCTCGCTGCGGGGCATTCCGAGAACTATGGAATATATCCACTCTGCGTCGCTCTCGTCCGCCTCCGCCTCGGCAAACTGCTTTTTTGTCTCCCTGAGCATCTCTGTGAGCACGCCGCCCGTCACGAAGCGGGTTTCGGGCAGTTCGGGGTCGGCGTCCATCTCCATTGCGGAGTTGAACGCGGCGATGGCTACCTCTATCATCTCAAGGTCGGGCTCTCTCGTAGTGAGCGTCTTCTGAAGCAGCATTCCGGGCGATTTTAACACCTTTGACACTGGTCCGTGAAACTTTGCGAGAAGTTTTAAAACTTCATATCCCACGCCCGCGATTACGGGCAGAAGGACAATTTCGACGCCCAGCCTCGCAAGGAAGCGAAGCGCGCCGTTTGAGATGTTCTGAAGACCGATTGCCCAATATACGAGGGAAATTATTACGATATTCACAATGAGCACGATAAACAGGAAGGACGTGCCGCACCTGTCGTGAATGCGCGAGCAGGATGCGACGTTTTCGGGCGTCAGCGGCAGACCCTTTTCGTAGCAGTTTATCGTCTTGTGCTCCGCGCCGTGATAGGCGTAGAGACGGCGTATGTCCTTAAGGAGCAATATGAGCCCGAGGTATGCGAGGAAAATCAGAAGTTTCACCACGCCTAAAACGACATACTCCCAGACCGTTCCCGCAAACGAGGGGAAGAGTTCGGAAAGTCCGTTGACGGCGAGGTTGGGCAGGAATATGAAGAGCACAACTGCCAGCAATGCGCCAAGTATCACCGAAAAGAGCGACATGACCTGCGTGAGGTCCTTTTTGAACTTTTCTGCGAACCAACGCTGAATTCTGCCCGGCTCCTCCTCGTCTCCGCCGTAGACCTGCGCGCTGCGCATCAACGCCTTAGAGCCGCGCACGAGCGACGAGAACATGTTGACGACGCCCCTGACGAAGGGAATTTTAGCCGCCTTTTTTACCGAGGGCGACGAGTTGAGGCGCAGTCTTTCGACCTGAATTGTGCCCTCCTGGTCGCGCACGGCGGTGCAATATGAAGTTTTTCCCTGCATCATTACGCCCTCGAGCACGGCCTGACCGCCCACGGACGTAATATTCAGGTTACATTTTTTTGATTTATCTGACATTTCTCTATATTATATTCATACTGTCGCGCACAATGCGGGCGCACACGCGCGTATACAAAAAATGGCTTCAAATTAAGTTTGAAGCCGAGGTTTTTGTTAAATATTGTATCTTTTCTTAAACTTGTCTACACGACCGCCGGTGTCCACGAGCTTCTGCTTGCCGGTAAAGAAGGGATGGCACTTGCTGCAGATATCTACCTTGAGCGTATCACCTTTCTTCGTGGTGCCAGTTTTGAATGTTGCGCCGCAAGCGCATACAACCGTCACTTCATGATAATCGGGATGTATTTCGGGCTTCATTTATCTCACCTCGCTGTTATTTCTTGTAATGCTAAACTATTATATATAAAAAATTCATTCAAGTCAATTAATTTTCCGTTGCAAATAAAATTTTTTGATAGCGCCGCTCAAATTAACTAATTTTAAGCTTTTTCGGGCAAATGGGTTGATTTACGCGCCGTCTTAGCGTATAATATGCATATATGGATAATTGGATTTTAGCAGGTCCCAAGATGCTGGTCAAGCAGCCGCAGAGCGAGCTTAACATACTTAGCGACCAGGTTAAAGTTAAAGTAAGCTACGTTCTGGCGAGCAATTACGACGCCCTGTGCTATGCGGGCGAACTGCCCGTCGCATATCCCAAGACCGTGGGAAGATTTGCCGTGGGCATCGTCACCGAGTGCGGCGAAAAGGTTTACGGCATAGAAAAGGGCGCGAGGGTATTTATCGAAGGCACCCGTCCCTGCGGCAAGTGCATGCACTGCAAGCGCGGAGATTTTGAGGAATGCGAACACGTTCAGATTGCCGGTCTCGATTTTGACGGCTTTCTGCGCGATTTTGTCGTGTGCGATTACAGAAGAGTTGCCGTTCTGCCCGACGAAATAAGCGATTTGCAGGCACTCTGCATAGAACACGTCGCCTTTGCAGAAAATATTTACGATAAATTAAATCTGTCTGCGGGCAGCAGAGTGGCGATAGTCGGCGGCAACACTATGGCGTACATTCTCGCACAGGTTGCAATGTACCACAAGCTTGTGCCCGTCGTCATCGACGACAACCCCGAAGGGCTGGAGAGACTGAGAAAGTCGGGCGTATTCTATTCCATACTGTACGACGATGACCTCGAAGCAAACATAGCCGAAGCGACGAGCGGCATAAATTGCGACGCCGCAATTTATATTGCATGCTCGAAAATCAATCCCGATATAGCCTCCCGCGTGCTCGCGCGCGATAAGACGCTCGTTCTGGAGGGAATGTCGTCGCTGCGCTTCAAGCTCGATTCCATACCCCTCTTCAGGCACAATATACGCGTGTTCACCGTGACGGACGGCTACTGCTATACCGAGTCGGCAATCAATATGATACTCCACGGCGCGATAGACCTCGACGTTCTGGATAAGGAAATCCTCTCCGACTTCGACGCCGCAGCCGTGCTTTCGGCAAAGCTTGCCGACGTGTCGCACGATAACAAAATGACCGTCTTCAAGCTCATTTTATAACATAAAAAATCTTTGCGCCGCGCAGACCTGAAAGGTTATGCGCGGTTTTTTTAATTTTCTGTTTTCCCGCCTGTTTGTGTGCCTTATTGCGCTCGCACTCTACATCACAGGCATAATATTGCTCTGCATATATCTGCCCGCAATGCTGTCCGTAGGCGCGGCGGCGACAGCCTCGTTTGCGCTCTCCGCGGCAGCGGCTTTCAAGGCGGTGACCGACCCGTACCCCGCCGAATACCGCTGCGCCAGACTGTTCATAATCGCCTTCGTGCCCGTCATAGGCGCGGCATTATACTTCGCCTCTTCTTTGAGGCGCAAGCCCGACTGGGGCAACCTGAAAATAGTCGGCAAGGCGTGCGGCGACTGCGCATACTACGCCGACGGACGCGACTTCTTTGCCGACCTCTTCTCCGCCGTGGACGGCGCGAAGAGGAGCGTATATCTCGAATTCTATATCTTTTCGGACGGGCAGGTCTTCAACGGGCTTTTCACGCGGCTCAAAGCCGCCTTGAAGCGGGGCGTCGAGGTAAAGATTATTGCCGACGGTTTAGGCTGCGCCCTGCGGCTGCCCTCGAAAAAATTCAGAATACTCAGAAAATCGGGCGCGGAGATAAAAATTTTTAACGGACTTTTTCCCCCGCCGCTGTCCCGCCTCAACTTCCGCGACCACAGAAAGATTGCCGTCATTGACGGAAAAGTTGCCTTCTCGGGCGGCATAAACATTGCCGACGAATACGCAGACATAACCCGCCCCCACGGCAAGTGGAAGGACTGCGCCTTCCGCGTGAACGGCAGCGCGGCAACAGTATTTCAGGAACTGTTTTCAGCCTGCTGGTCGGGCGACAGAGAGTGCATTCTGCCGCCATGCGACGGCAGAGAAATCGTGCCCGTTTTTGACTGTCCCCCCTCGCACGCGGGCTCGGGCAGCGCGGCTCTGCTGAAGGCGATATACTCCGCCGAGCGGCGCGTATGGGCGTTTACCCCCTACCTATGCCTCGACGAACGCCTATTTGCCGCCTTCGAGAACGCCGCAGGGCGGGGCGCGGACGTCAGGATTATCATCCCCGCCGTACCCGACAAAAAGGCGGCTTACGCCCTCACCTGCGACTGCGCGGCGCGACTTAAAGAAAAGGGCGCAAACATCTATGTCTACACCCCGGGCTTTATGCACGCCAAAGCCGTCATCTGCGACGACGGGTGCTTTCTGGGCAGCTACAACCTCGACTTCCGCTCCATGTGGCTCAACAGCGAGTGCGGAATATATATCGATGGCGACGCGACGGACGACGTGGTCAAGGACTTTACCGAGTGCCTCAGGCTGTCCTCGCCCTTTAATGCCAGACGAAAAAGATGGGCTTTTATGGCTTACAGACTGTTCGGTCCGCTTGCCTAAACGCGCGCGTTATGATAAAATTTAAGCATGATTAAATTTATCGCGAGCGACCTGGACGGAACTCTGCTTCCGCCCAGCAAGATTATGCCGCCCGAAACCTTTCCCTATATAACCGCGCTGCGCGAGCGCGGCATAGTCTTTGCGCCTGCCAGCGGCAGACAGCTGCCCAACCTTAAAAAACTGTTTGCGCCCGTCCTCGACAAGATTGCCATCATTGCCGAAAACGGCGGCATTGCGTGGGCGGACGGCAGAATAGTCTTTACCGACCCCACTCCCGCCGAGGGCGTGGAATATGCCCTGAGCATAATAGAGAAGCAGCAAGGGCTGTACCCCCTGCTCTCGTGCGCCGACTGCGCGTATTACAGCAGCGACTATCCGCAATTCGTGCAGACGCTTATGCGCTCGTATTCCTCCGTAAAAAGGGTTGATAACCTCTATGAGGTTGCCCGTAGCCGTGAGGTTATGAAGATTTCTGTCTGGGACAGCCAGCCCTGCGCCGAGCACGGCGGCGTCATTCTGCCGCCCCTGATTGACGGGTTGCGCACGATGATTTCGGGCTATGACTGGCTGGACGTCTCCGCACCCTGCGCAAACAAGGGCAGGGCGTTCGACGCGCTTTTATCCTACTTCGGCGCGGAGCGGAGCGAGAGCATAGCCTTCGGCGACCACATGAACGATTACGAGATGCTGTGCGCCGCAGGAAAGGCATACGTCACGGCGAATGCATTCCCCCTGCTCAAGCAGAAAATAGGCGAGGAGATACCTTCCAACGCACAATACGGCGTTATACAGAAATTAGGAGAACTTCTGAAATGAAATTTATTATAGCTTCGGACATACACGGCTCTGCATACTGGTGCGAAAAGCTTGTAAAGGTATTTAATGAGGAAAATGCCGACAGACTTATCCTGCTCGGCGACATACTCTATCACGGACCGAGAAATCCCCTGCCCGAAAGATACGACCCCAAAGAGGTGGTAAGTCTGCTCACGCCCGTTGCGCATAAAATTATCTGCGTGCGCGGCAACTGCGACAGCGAAGTCGACCAGATGGTGCTGCCATTCAACGTATCTTCCGACTATGCAACAGTGTTTGCCGACGGGCTGAACATTCACCTCTCGCACGGACACAGAGCTCTCCCTCCCCTCTCAGAGGGCGAGGTATATCTCACGGGACACACTCACGTTCCCCTCAACGCCGTCGAGGGCGAGGGATTTTTCCACCTCAACCCCGGTTCAATCTCCCTGCCCAAGGAGAACAGCCATCACGGTTATATCATCTATGAAGACGGCGTCTTTACGTTCAGAGATTTCGACGGAAACGCCCTCGGCGAGTGCAGAGCTAAGGCAATCTGATTGTAAGATAATAAATTTTTATAAAAACTTTGACATCATAAGATTGTGTGATATAATAGTTACATAGGAATGTTTTCTGCTGCCCGCGCATAGCTTATCTTAAACGCGGTTGAAAGGATTTTCGCGCAGAAGGCACTTTCTGAAATTTAAAATAAGGAGACGTGAAAATGACTTGGTTTAACAGACAGAGCCGCCTTGTACAGTTGCTTTTGCTGCTCATCCCCGGCGTAAACTGGATTACCGAAATCATCGTAAGATGGTCCACCTTCCTCAAGAAAGGCGGATTTATCAGACTTGTAGTGAGCATTATCGTTACCGTTTTCGGTCTGGTATTCGGTTGGATAGACCTTATCTGGGTACTTCTGTTCAAGAAACTTATCCTTCAGTAATCGCGTTTGCCGCACAGGCAAATACATAACGAGAGGTAAATTTTGGACTTCGACAAGTGGTTTTACTCACAGAGCCGCGCCGTGCAGGTGCTGCTTTTAATCATTCCCGTGATAGGTTGGTGCTGCGAATGTCTTGTAAGGCTGAGCGTACTTCTGCGCACGCGCAGCGCGCTGCACCTTGTGGCGTTCCTGCTCTTCCTCTTTATCGGCTGGGGCTGGATACTCTGCATACTCGATATCATATACCTCATTGTCACGGGCAGGCTGTTTCTCGCCTGAACTAAAACTGAATTTAAAAAGCGCGCCGAACAGCAAGTTCGGCGCGCTTTTTTATACTTTACCTTATTTAATTGTTCCGCCGCCTGCAAACGTCGCAGGCGGCGGAGCTTTTTCATAACCTATCTTCTTTCTATATGAAGTCAGCCCGCCGCACTTAAAGTGCGGCGGGCTTTATTATACAAAATTATTGCATTGTCACTGAGCTTTCTGCTGTTTGACCTCGGTATATGCCATAACGAACGGTCCCGTGCCCTTGGCGTCGTTTTCGACGACGGGTTCGGAGATGTAATATGCGAACGTGCCGTCGCGGCGGCGGTTGTTTTCAGGACCGAGCCCCGCAACGAGGCATATTCCGCCGAGGTTGAGCTTGCCATCGCTCTCGGTGAGGTAGCGCGTGCAAATTCCGTCGAAGATACTCTTGCCTATGGCGGCGAAACGCTCGTCCACAAGTCCCAGCCTTGCTCCCTTCATCATTGCGTACGCAATCATGGCAGAGCCCGAAGTTTCGAGGTAGTTGCCCTCTTCGCCCATCTTATCTATCACCTGATAGAACATATGCCCGTCGCGGTCAATATACTGCTCGAGCCCCTCTATCGTCGTGCGGAAGATGCGCGTCAACGCCTCCTTAGCGGCGGGCGACTTGATATAGCTTATCGCATCGACAAGTCCTACCGTATACCAGCCGTCGGCACGCAGCCAGAACGACTTGCTGAGACCCGTCTTTTTGTCAGCCCAGAACGCCTTTTTGGAGTAGTCCCAGCCGTGATAGTACAGCCTCTTTGTGCCGTCATACATATTTTCGTAGACGTTGGTAAACTGCCTTACGAGGTCGGAATAGTCTCCGTCGCCCCTCTCGCCGATATAGCGGCAATAGAATACCTGCGCCATATAGAGTCCGTCCAGCCATACCTGGTCGGGGTATATCTTCTTGTGCCAGAAGTTGCCGATTTCTATCCTCGGCTGTCCCAAAATCTGCTTATACAGCAGTTCTATCGCTTTATTGTACTTCTCCTTGCCCGTCTCGAGGTACAAATCGAAGAGTATTCTGCCCTCGTTGAGATTGTCGAGGTTGTATGTCTCGAGGTCGTAGCCTCGTATAGAACCGTCCTCGAACACGTAGTAATCGACAAACTTATCGATGAAATCGAGGTATTTTTTGTCGCCCGTCAGCTTATAGATTGTGTAGAGCGAAGTCATCATGCAACCGTCGATATAGTTCCACGCGGGAGCTTTGCCGTGTCTGATGTTCTCTATATTCCATATGGGTGCTTCGGGCTTGGTATCCTCTATCAGCCTGTCGATATACTTATCAATTATGCCGTAATCCATATTGCCTCCGTCACTCGACTATCAGTTCGCCGCAGTTCTTCTTGATGATTTCAGGACCTTCCACGCCTTCGAAAGTTACGTTCCTGAGCGTAACCTTTTCGACGTTGTCTATATACAGTCCCTCCTTGCAGTACTCGCGCACAAACTCAAGCATTGCGGGCTTGAAAGGCTTTGCGTCCTTCTTGAACGAGAACGATACGTTTTCGAGCGTTATCTCCTTTACGGGCTGTTCCACAAGTCCGTCGAAGTAAGCGCACATGCACTCGCAATCGGCGCACTCGATATCCTTGAAAGTAAATTTACCCATATAAGGCGTGTCGTCGCCCACGGGGTGCTTTTCGCGCGACCAGACGTATTCGGTGTGACCGTCGGGGTCGCAGAAATAGTACATATTGAGCACGAGAGGCGTGATGACGTTTTCCATCTTTATATTTTCGAAGAGTACGCCGTCGATTATAGAATCCTTGCCTCTGCCTCTTCTGGACTTTATGCGCAGACCTCTGTCGGTGTGTCTGAAAAGGCACTGGCAGACTGTCAGATCTTTTACGCCGCCCGAAATTTCGCTACCTAAAACGATAGCTCCGTGTCCGTCCTGGAAGAGGTCGTTTCTTATCGTATGGCGGCTTGCGGGCGTCTTATACTTAGAGCCCATATAAATCTTGCCCGCCTTGACGGCTACGCAGTCGTCGCCAACCGAGAACACGCAGCCGACAATGTCAACTTTGTCGCAGCTCTCGGGGTCGAGACCGTCGGTATTGGGACCCGTGTAGGGGTTCTGCACGCGCAAATCGTAGAAGCCAAGGTTCTTTGAGAAGAAGGGATGCAGGTTCCATGCAGCCGAATTCTTGCAGGTTACGCCGTGGAATACAACGTTTTCGCACTTATTGAGCGTCACAAGTCTGGGACGGGCAACCTCTCTGCCCTTAGGTCTGTCCCACCATGTGGACTTATCTGCATTTCCGTTGATTACGCCCTCGCCAACTATCTTTATGTTGCTCTTTTTATATGCCGAAACGAACGACTGGTGGCTGGGATGAGGATTGCCTTCCCATGTAGCCAGTATCTCTTCAGTGCCGTCGTCGTGCTCGATTTTTGCGGGAACGTACGGATAGTGCTCTTCCACTATATCGCCCAGAAGTTCTGCACCCTTGCAAAGCTCTATGGTGATATCGCTCGCAAGCACAATCGGTCTTATATAGTAACTGCCCTCGGGCACTATCACTCTGCCGCCCTTGGGACAGCTGTCGATTGCCCTCTGAATATAATAGGTGTCGTCGCTCTTGCCGTCGCCCTTTGCACCAAGTTCCTTCACATTGACGGTGCCGCTCTCTTTGAGCGTTCTGAACGTAAGAGAGGAATTGTCCGTCGACACACCCACGGTATATTCCGTGTCGGGCGTGAGATTGAAGAGTGAAAAGACATTGGTGTCCTTGGTTTCGATTTTCTTACCGTTGAGCGTAACGGTATATTTTTCGGGGCTGTAATAAGGAGCCTTGTTGTCAAGTTCGAAGCACGCCGTCGTGCCGGAGACAAAGAGCAGTTTAAACATCGTTGTTTTCCTCCACTTTTTTTGCTTTATTCTTTCTTACCAGATAAACAATCAGATCCTTTATGCCTATAAACGCCATATCTATAACAACGCATACTGTTGCAAACAAAAGAGGTTCTACACCTATAAAATACGAAGGATTTATAAGCTGTAATAACAAATTAAACCCCGTATAAACCATTGACACAAGCAACATTACCGCAATATAGTATATTGCGTTAGCAAAAAACGTCCAGTATTTTTTAAACGGAAATGGAAACATAATATAACTATTATATTCACCATCCATTGTCTCTAAATATCTTAAACTAGGATTTACAAGAATATCAACGATTATTCCAAGAACTAATCCTGTAACCAACATTAAATCCGTATTATTGGTTATATAATAACCCAATCCCCACATTATAAAATAGCAAACGCATCCCGCGAACCACCACTTTATAAATATGGCTTTAAGCCATGTAGGCAGTTTACTTAACCAATCGCGCTTATAAGGATCAAAGTGTTTATTCTTGTTACCCTTACCTGATGGTGTTTCCCCTGTGATTTCAGCTATATCAGTTGTCACTTCTTTATCTGATGCCTTAGAACTATCTTTCAGTAAGGCAACAAGATCATCCACCTCATTAACTTTAAGGTCATAATAATTTTCGATTGTTGTTTCTTTTTGTTGTTTTTTCTTTTTTTTAGACATCTTACATTTAGGAAAATAACCGACAAAATAAAATTTTGCCGGTTATTGATTTACAATTAGCTTACACAAGAACTTTATTCATCATCAACTTCAATAACTTCTTTGATGTCATTGCCCTCAATAGCCTTTGCTGTATTGATTTTCTTAATCAAAGGAGCATAAACAGGGATAAGAGCTAACATGATAGCACAGATAACCTGTAAAACGATATGAACAATGGCAAGATTTAATGACGATGAAATATAAGGGAATCTTGCAAGATAAGTATCAAGCGATGATTGCTGACTCAGGAAATCATTAATATTAATATAATAAACCAAATCAAGCCCTATCATCGCAGCCATAAACAAGAATACAAGAATTATAAATAAAATGTTAGGCTTTTTACGCTTAGGGAACGAATTCATAAACAAAGGTATTATAAGAATTGCTAGCAACGTATTGCAAAATATAGCAAGTCCTACCCAATTTATATAACGAATTTCGTTAACCGTCTTAGAAAATGTAAACAGCCAGAACAGCCAAAGTATTGATGTTATCAGTACGAAAACAAAAGGAATTCGCTGGGGTGCACGCTTAAGAATAACAATCTGTTTACGTCCCCACTCCTTTATGCCGGCCCAAATTTTAAATAACACTTCTTTAGCCTTGTTACTCTTTTCAGGAGGTATTTCATTTACAACAGTATTTTCTTTATCAGACATTTTCTGCTTCCTCCTTAATTGATAACGTGCTGATATTCATGCCTGCCTTCGGGATCTTTCTCGAAGAAATGCATTTTCTCTTCCTGGAATCCAAGTTTGATGCTATCGCCAAATTTATAATTACACCATTCAGCAAATTTACAAACAACCAGTTTCTTTCCTTCAATCTTACCATGCACAAGAGTGTTCATTCCAAGGTTCTCATTATTGGTAATATTGAAAGTAATATGTCCGTCACGAGTAAAGTTTTCTGGACGAACACCAAGTATTACCTCTTTGCCGTCATAATCCTTAAGATACTTCAACTGTTCAGCATTCAAAGGATATGAGAACAAATCACTTACGAACTGACCATTTTCAATCTTTCCGTCAAAAAGGTTCATAGGAGGAAGTCCAATGAAAGTTGCAACAAATGTGTTTGCGGGTTTTTCATAGAGCTCAATAGGTTTGCCTATCTGTTGCACATGCCCCATAGACATACATACGATTCTGTCCGCAAGCGTAAGTGCCTCGGTCTGGTCATGAGTTACATACATTATAGTTGCATTGAGCTTTTTATGGAGCAACATCAACTCACGTCTCATTGACCCTCTGAGCTTTGCGTCAAGGTTCGACAAAGGCTCATCAAAAAGAAAAACCTTAGGATTACGTACAATAGCACGACCAATCGCAACACGCTGACGCTGACCGCCGGAAAGTTGCTTAGGCTTTTTGTTAAGCTGAGTTTTAAGATCGAGAATTTCCGCCGCAGCCATAACTTTACGATGAATGACAAGCTTATCCTCTTTACGAAGGGTAAGCGAAAATGCCATATTCTCATAAATCGTCATGTGTCCGTAGAGAGCATAGTTCTGGAATACCATCGCTATATCTCTATCTTTCGGAGGAAGACGCGTACAGTTTTTGCCATCAATGATGAGCTCACCCTTTGTAATATCCTCAAGTCCAGCAACCATTCTGAGCGTAGTTGATTTACCACAACCTGAAGGTCCTACAAGTACTATAAACTCACCATCAGCAATATCAAGGTTAAAATCCCAGACAGCCTGAACTCCGCCATCGTAAACTTTATCTAAGTGTCTGATATTTACTTCGGGCATCTCACTCTACCTCCTTTGTCGTATCTCCGGAAGCAGCATTTAATGCTTTGTCCCCTGCAACCATTTGATTTTTATCTTCGGCAAAAAGCTCATCAATATTTACTTCGCCACTATTAATCCTCTTAATATGATCCTCAAGCTTTTTGCAATTGATATAACCAATTACAGCAGCAGCTATAAAACAAGCCGCAGATGCACAAAGCCAAATGAGCATCATTATAAACTCAAAAACAGAATTCTCTGGACGAATCCAAAAATATGCTACATTGAGTATATTTTCACGAAGACCATAGAGAGGATATATAAATATACGGGCTATCTGCCATACGGCAAGTACAATAAGAACATAACAGAATTTCTTATTGTAGCCTTTTATCCCTTCAGATGCAAGGAATGCAACGAGAAGAACAATCAAAGTAGCTATTACTGAACAACCAATCAAAATAGATACAAACCAGGTTTTTTCACTATTTGACTGATAAACAGTTTTCTGTCCGTAAAGTAAGCAAAAATATAAACAATTAAAAACCAAACCAAGCAAAGCAAGATTTGCAGGAAGTTTGTTTTTTCTATAACGGAGGGTGTCTATCTCCAACAACTGATCTTTAGTCATTAAGCCACCTCCTTAACAGAACCCTTTTCAAGGAGAGCCTTTTCTCCCTTCATGAGTTTTATTTTCCAAATAAGGTTATATAACCATGCCAATGCATTGGCAATGGTAATTATGAAGACAACTATACCAATAATAAACATAGTAGGCGACTGAGTTACCTCAGGAGCTCCTATGCCTTGTCTTATTTCATATACATCATATATTTCTGTCCAGTTAATAGCATAGAAGCTTGAAACCAACATAAAAATGTAGACTAAACCGATAACTGAAACAGCAACGATGTATGCAATTAAAGCTATTGCAACAATTTTGTTGCTAATATAATAATTGCGTCTGGAATTAGTCGCAGTAATGTATACAACTACTCCGGCAACAATGTAGGCGATAGCCAAACCAAGCATAAGCGATGAAAACGATTGTGCCATAGCAAGAAAATCATCAGCTGCAAAAGTTGCATTTCTGATATTTACAGATTCATAATACATCAGATCTGCAAGGTTGCCGCTATTAAAGCAAATAGCAAAAATAAATACTATTGCTCCAATTATTATTGTTGAAAGCGACAGCCATTTTTGAAATTTCATTTGAGTTTTCATTAATCAATTTCCCCAAATTTAATTATTGCGAAATAGCATTTAAGTTTAAATTTGTGTGTGCCGGCGCTCAAATTAATGAGCGCCGCACACTTCAAATTAAATCACATCAAACAAGCAAATTAATATGCAATTAATCAGCTAAGTTAAGATTGAACAACGTCTTGGTATCAGACCAGCATATGCTGAATATGTTTGTACGAACCGTGAGACCATTATTGTTGAGCCAGGTTACATACTCAGTACCGTTTGCCTTAATCTTACCATAGTTTTCGTTGTCGCAGATATTGAGGCTTGTATCAAATCCATAGTAAAGAAGATCAAGGAATACATTGAGACGCTGGTTAGTCTTACTGCTGTTAAGGAAGTAAGTACCTATCTGAGACTGTTCAGGGCTACCCATCGTCTCCTGCATGGAAGTGTCAAGTGCAATCGAAGTAGGAGCAATCAGATACCACCAGCTGGTAACGTCAGCAAGCGAAAGTTCAAGGTGCTTAATCGTACCATTCGAAATAGCCTGAGAAACGATATTTGCACCTGCAAGTGCGCAATCAGCCGTGCACTGATATTCGAAGCCCTGGTTCTTATTACCTAAAGGCAACGTCGTTCCGACTACCCAACGAGCATAGTTGGTATAGTTACCAATTGCAGAGATACTCGTGCTAACACCCTGCTTGAAGCCATTAACTTCTTCACCGAGGAAGAGGTTCATGCTGTCGGTGGTTACGGTAGGAACCTGAGTATCAAGGTAATTGAATCCAGTATATACCTTACCCTTATATACAAAATATTTGCTCTTGTAGGCATCTTTAATTGAGTACTGGTCAGAAACTATCTGAGGCTTTACACCCTCAACGTTGTCAGGATTTGAAATATCAACCGAAACCTTTTCAGCAACGTCATCAATGTTTACGCCAGTAGCTTCAGTTGCATACCACCAACCGTTGGGATTGGTATTGCCGTTCGTCGAGATTTCGCCGTAAGTCATAAGGAGCTGACCGTCATTGGAGAACAGATAATCTATAAACTTAAGAACTGCGGCAAGTTTGTTCGAATTACCCTTAACTGCAGAAACGGGAACCGCAAAACCTGTATTCTTTACGGAACGCCAGGATTCTGTGAATCTCATTATGGTTTCACGTTCGCCGTCATCGTTTGTATCCCACTTGGAAACAGGAGTAAGCACGGGAGCTACGTTGAAATCTTCATCGCTGAAACCTGCGGTTGTCTGCGTCTGAGAATAATCATGCATGAACAGTGACGAAGGACCTGTGAAATCACGAGCTGCGTTGATATTGCTTGTGCCGCTGTAAAGAATACCTTCATCCTCGAGATGAGAAAGCTTTGCAACGAGGTCATATGAATCCGAATTAGCACGAGCATCAACCATATTACCTTTGCTGTTTATATAGGTATATTCATAGCGGGATTCCATACCACGAATACCGAACAATTCACCAGCGAAAGCGGTAAGGTCAACACGACGCTGAGTCGTACCCTGACGAGCAGAGAGACCATAAATATTCGAAAGCTGATTTGCATTTGCACCCAGCACTGTAGGCGATGTTACTGCGCAACGGGACAGAGCTACAAAGAGATCTACATCCCAGCATGCAGATACGCTGTTGAATACATCGGAACGCTTTGTATAAGCCTTACCGTCAAGCGTATAAGCTACATCGATATAAGCTTTAAGCATAGCGGTAAGCTGTGCGCCGGTAACTTCACCTGCCTTAGCATTGATTGCCGCATTCATTATATCGACAATATTACCGCTGGTACCGGTATAAGCAGCTCCTGCAGCTGCATTATATGCCTGACCAAGCGCAGAGCTCGAGCTCTTTACCGCGCTGAGAGCTGCATCATAGTTAACCTTTGCCTTAACGACTGATTTACCATCAGCAGAAGTCGTATCAACTTCCCAGCTGCCGGTCTTGCCCATGTACGATTCCATGGTTACAGAAGTTCCGGTCTTGCCCTTTGATTCAGCCTGTGCCTTGAATGTGGTCGTATCGGTATTCTCGCCGTCAAGCAGATCACTTATCCAGGTCTTTTCAGCAAGAGCATATTTTTCTATATCGTCCATACCGTCGAAGTAAGGGGCATAGAACATACCGCCGTTGGTAACGTCTGAAGTAAGCGAGAAGGATACGGTCTCGTACTTTTCAAGGAATGCCGCATAGTTGGGCATATAGTACAGATAATCCTTAAGGTTAAGGAAATATGTTGAGTTCTGAGTTATTGCACTAACTGAACCGGATATAAAATCGAAATCCTGTATATTCTGTTCCGAAATTGCATTTTCAATCTGGGCGTCTGAACCGTAGTTCTTGAAGTTATCAACAAAATTGAGGTCAAGAGTGTCAGCCAACGACTGCCATGCAGGTTTGAGGTCGCCCGTGCTATAGTCTTTTCCGTCGGGTAAAGTAACAGAACCTGACAATTCACCGGACTGGAAAGTTATACGAGCGGGGTGAGAGTTGTTCTGGTTACCCATGTTGATGGAAAGCGATGTTCCTGCATCATAGGTAAGGTTGTCATTAGCATCAGTCTTAGGAGTGAGATCAGCAGAAAGAGTAGGCTTTGTTATGCTGAGGTCTGCACTCATACCACCACCGCCGCTTGATGGTGAACCGGGCTGACAAGCAGCCATGGAGAAAAGCATTGTTCCTGCCATCACCATGGATGTCACTGCAAAAGCAAGTTTTTTTGTTTTGTTCATTATTATTCTCCTTATTTAATTTGTCTTTGTATCTTTTAGTTTTCACTAAAAATATATTCATATTTCCGGAACAGGAACAAACTATACCGAAAATCTAAATATGCGATTGAATCGCGACAATTAAAACCGATTTAATTATTCCTTTACGCCGCCCATATTTACGCCCTTGGCGAAATATTTCTGGATGAAAGGATAAATACACAATATAGGTATGACGCCGCAGATAACCATTGCATATACCACGGACATTGCAGACAAATTCGAAGTGCTGAACGTACCTTGTCCGACAGTGCTTATTACGTGCTCCCATTCGGAGCCTTCGGCGGGATCAGTAATCAATCCTGATGTCTGGTCAATGAAATTTCGTATATAAACCTGCACCGGCCACGAATACTGCTGGTCAGGCATCATACGCATCGCCCAGAAGTAACCGTTCCAACGCGAAATTCCGAAGAACAGCGCAACCGTTGCTATCGTCGCTTTGCTCATGGGGATGTAAACCTTGAAGAGCACCTGCATTTCCGTAGCGCCGTCTATGCGCGCAGCTTCTTCGATTTCTGCAGGAACGCCTTCAAATGCGTTTCTCAAAAGAATTACATTTTGAGCATTCATGCCCATTGCGATGATTATAAGCCATTTCTGGTCCATTTCAGGGTAAGTTGTTCCGAACAAGCCAGCCATTACATTACCTGTTGCCTGATAATTGAGAAACTGGGGAACGACACCTGCCGAAAACCACATTGTAAAGACGAGGAAGAAGTTAAACGCTCTTCTGCCTATCAATCTCTTCTTTGAAAGAGCATAAGCACCCATCATCGTATACAACATACACCAAACGGTACCTACGCCTGCCATAAACAATGTATTTGCATATGAAATCCAGAATACGTTGTTTTCAAAAACCCATCTGTACGCTTCCGTCTGCCACCCAACAGGCCAGAGCACTATTTCACCGGAATCGACCGCCGAAGACGAGCTGAACGATGAACTAAGTGCATATATGAAAGGATACACGCACATTACGGCAAACACTATAAGGAGGACATACGATACGATTTTGAAAATTAATTCGGATATTTCCATTTTTCTTTTCATAAAGCAATACCCTCCTTAATAAAGCGATACGTCAGACGCCTTGCGCGCTATAGAGTTCGCACCGATGACCAGAATCATACCGATTAAGTTATTTACCATCTCTGCCGCTATGGCGCAAGCCGTCGATGCGCCGCCGGTAGAGCCGGCAGCATCTGCCGCATACCATTTATTTGACAGCGTGGAAACTATTTCTGCCGACGTAAAGTTACGGGTGTTGGACATCAGGTAAACCTTTTCATATCCGACTGAAAGCAACGTGCCGACTTTCATTATGAGCATTATGACAACGGTTGAAAGAATGCTGGGAAGAACAACGTATCTCATCTGCTGCATCTTGCCCGCGCCATCCATCTGAGCCGCCTCATATGATGTGGGCGAAACCGCAATTACTGCGGCAAAGAATACTATTGAGTCATAGCCGCCGTGTTCCCAGATACCTGTTATCTGATATATAGCTCGGAAATACTCGTTCGAGAAAACGAGACCGCCATCGCCTAACACTTCCTGCAACAAAACCTTATTGTTAGGGAACATTGTGAGGAAGAGCTGCGAAAGCACGCCCACGCCTTCCGTAGTACCCGTTTCAGTTGTAGGTCCGCGGAAAAGGACGATCACCAAAGTGGTTATGATGACCGTCGACATGAACTTAGGCAGATATACACACACCTGAAGGATGCTTCTGGTAAGATTAGACTTTACTTCATTAAAGAACAATGCAAGAATAATCGGGAACGGGAAGCCGAACAACAATCCATAGAACGCAATTATGAACGTATTTCTGAACGCCGCCCAGAAATCCGCCGCATAAGTGCCGAAGAACAAATCATGGAAGTTAGTCAGACCATACCAGTTCTGCTCGTCCACGGTAACCGCACCAGCGGTAGCCGGATTCTTAAATGCCGCCAAAAGTTCCGTCATGGGCATATAGCGCCATAACAGATAGACGACAAGCATGGGAACAAGCATAAGGTACAAACGCCAGTCTTTCAACAGCGTAAAACCGATATCTTTCCAATGCGCTTTTTCAGCTTGGTCCCTGACCTGCTGATCGGCAGCCATATAATATGTCTGGCTCGATTCATCAAATTCAAGGAACTCATCGCATTTGAGTTTAAACAACCGCATTATATCCCTCCATTGCCATTATAATGTGTAAGGTCGGCTTGAGCCGATATTAACCTTTTTAAAATGTTATCGCGCTGATATCAAGCGATAATCTCGTCCGAATTTATGTAAGTCGGACAAATAAAACCAAGAATTTATAAATACATTTAATCTTTGAAACTTCTAATATAAATCGTTATCCCGATCAAGCTTGGAAAGATTCTCCTCATCAAGTTCATCAAGATCTTCCCCGAAAGTATCCACCCTGCGCTTTTCCTGTTTTACTTTATACAGTCTCAAAAGATAAGCTTTCTGATCTTCAAACAACCCGTCAAACCTACGGACAACCAATATGGCAATTACTCCCATTACCAACGACAACAGTCCACAGTCCGCAAAACCGCACATCAAAACTAATGAAGGAACAAAACTGTTTACGCCAGTAATAACAAGCATAATACTGCGGACCAAAACTTCAACAATCCAAGCAATTATTACCAACAAAACAGAAAGAATAGCACTTTTAGCAACCCTTTCTTTTCCGATAGGCATTAAATACACCAAAACTATAACTATCGAAGCATTGCCTAAGATATATGTCAGGTAATATTGCCATGATAATGAATGCAGCGCACAATAAATAATTGCACTTTCAACCGCATAAAACACCGATGGCCATCCCCATCTCATCATAACGAGAAGAACCAACGGCAACATAAATGAAAAAGAAAAAACTGCTTCATCAGGAAACCAGATAGTGGCACCAAAAGCTAGCAATTCTGCAAGTCCCACAACAACCGCAAACAGAAACAAATCAGTCGTGCGATATTGGCTTAATGATATTTCCCTTGAACCATTTTTTCGCATATTTATATGTTTTACACACTTTAAATGTGAAATTTATGTTGCAATATTACATTTAACGTTCATATTATAACATGCGCTTTTTTAAAAGTCAATATATATTTTTTAAAATTTAGATTGTTTCACAAAAAAACTTGTGGTATAATATTTTCACTATATGAGAGGTGTTTGAGTATGAAAATTTTACATTTGTCACAACGTGACGACATTGCGCATATATTGGATAATCTTGACGAACCCGCCACAATATATCTTGCCGAAGGCACTTATCGCGCCAAAATATGGATAAAAGCCGACGGAGTAAAACTTATCGGCGCGGGGCGTGAAACAACAAAGATTACATTTGACGACGCCGCAAAAAAGCCTCACGCCGACGGGAGGGAATACAATACTTTCCGCACCTATACCCTGTGCGTGACAGGTTCGGACTGCGTACTTGAAAATCTTACCGTCGAAAATTCCAACGCGCACCCCGAAAAAGTCGGGCAGTGCGTCGCCCTTTCGGTAAACGCAAACAACTTTGTCGCAAAAAACGTCGACCTGAAGTCCACGCAGGACACTCTCTTTACCTCCCCCTTCCCCGACGACCTCGTCGTGCGCTACTCGGGACTTACAGACGACCCCGCATACTATGACGGATTTATACCCAAAGAGCAGCTCTGTCTCGAGGGCAGCGCGGTGCAGATTTATAAAAACTGCCGCATATACGGCAGCGTGGACTTCATTTTCGGCTGCGCGGAGGCATATTTCGACAACTGCAGACTTATATCGGTAGCCGACGCACGCAACAGCGGTTACGTCGCCGCGCCCGCTCACAGCCTCAAACAGGACAGGGGATATACCTTCCTCAACTGCTCGTTCGAAAGCGACGGCGCGCCCGAAGGCGCAATTTATCTCGCCAGACCCTGGCGCGATTTCGGCAAGTGCGATTTTATAGACTGCTCGCTCGGCAGCCACATATCCCCCCTGCTCTTCAACAAGTGGAACGACACCTACCGCGACAAGACCTGCCGCTTTTCGTACTGCGGACTGACCTCCGACGCGCCCCTTGAGCCCGTCGCGTGGTCGAAAGAACTGAACGCGCGCCAGAGACAGGAAATTCTTAGTCGTTACGCACTTCTTGAAAAGCAGCTTAAAGTCTGACCGCAGCGGCTTTGCCGCAACAGATACGCATCCGTTCGTCTTCAACGGACGAGAACGACGCAAAAAATCAAAGCCCCGCGCGGCGACTGCCGCGCGGGGCTCTTTTTTTAAGGTTTATCGATTTTTGAGATTATGACTTATGACCGCGCGCGGTTATACCGCCCGTTACAATCAGAAGCCAAAGTATTCCTTAGCGTTGTTGTAGCAGACGTCTTCGACAATCTTGCCGAGCGTCTCCATCTCTTCTGCGGGATACTGACCGCTCTCGACGAGGCGACCGAGCATCTGGCAGAGCAGACGTCTGTAATACTCGTGACGGGGATATGCGAGGAAGGAACGCGAGTCTGTGAGCATGCCCACCGACTGAGCGACGAGACCTACCTGCATGAGAGTTTCGAGGTTCTGGCGCATGCCGTCCTGCTGATCGAGGAACCACCATGCCGTGCCGACCTGTACTCTGCCCTTTACGCCCTCCTTCTGGAAGCAGCCTGCAAGGACTGTGAGCGCGTAGTTGTCGCGGGGGTTGAGGCAGTAGAGTATTGTCTTGGGCAGAGCGTCCTGTTCATCGAGCGCGCCGAGCAGTGCGGAAAGTTTTTCCATATAGACGGCGTCTTCGATTGCGTCGTAACCCGTGTCGGGTCCGATTTTCTTGAGCATCGACTTGGAGTTGTTGCGAAGTGCGCCGATATGGTACTGCTGAACCCAGCCGAACTTTGAGTACTGCTTGCCGAGGAACAGAAGTATGTAGCCCTTGTACTTGTCCTGCTCTTCCTGCGAAATCTTCTCGCCCTTAAGTCCCTTGAGGTAGATTGCATTTGCCTCCTCGTAGGTTGCGGGAGCATAGCAGACGACGTCGAGAGCATGGTCGGAAAGCTTCGAGCCCATGGAATCGAAGAATGCAATTCTCTCTGCGAGCGCGTCGCACAGAGCATTGAGGTCATTGAGAGGTCTTCCGACAACTTTGGAGAGCTGACCTACCCAGTCTGCGAACCACGAAAGCTCGACGTTTATCGCCTTGTCGGGACGGAACGCGGGACGCACCTTGACCTTCAGGGTCTTGTCCTCGTTCATCTTCTTGTGCCATTCGAGGCTGTCCACGGGGTCGTCGGTCGTGCAGACGGTCTTTACGTTGAACTTTTCCATCATCTTTCTGGCAGTCAGGGTCTCGAGAACTTTATTCGCCTCGTCCCAGATTTTCTTTGCGTTCTTGGGATTGATGATGTCGTTTATGCCGAAATACCTCTGCATTTCGAGGTGCGACCAGTGATAGAGAGGATTGCCCACGAAATATGGCATGCTCTCTACGAACTGACAGTACTTTTTATAGTCGTCGTCGGGACCGGAGATGCTGTCTTCCTCATAGCCCCTCGCGCGGAGCGCGCGCCACTTGTAGTGGTCGCCGTATCTGTCGCCCGCGCCCAGCCAGACTTCCGCGAGGTTTCTGAATTTCTTGTCCTCGTAGATTTCCTTGGGCTGAAGGTGGCAGTGATAGTCTATTATGGGCATCTTTTCGGCATGCTCGTGATATAACTTTTTAGCCGTCTCGGTGTCCAGAAGAAAGTCTTTGTCCATAAATGCTTTCATTATAAGGTAACCCCCGTTTTGAATATTGCAATTTCTCTGGTGTTGTTGATTTCGTGTTTTGCCTTTTTGCCGCCCGCAACTTCGACGATGAGCTCAATGAGAGCCTCGAGCTGGGTGGGGAAATCGCTGTCGAGCACCGCGCCCGCATTGAAGTCTATCCAGTTGGGCTTTTTAGCCGCAAGTTCGGAGTTGGTGGCAATTTTGAGCGTGGGAATGAACCCGCCGAAGGGCGTGCCGCGTCCCGTTGTGAACAGAACGAGATGGCAGCCTGCCGCGCCGAGATTGGTGACGGCGCACATGTCGTTGCCCGGACCGTTCAGAAGATTGAGACCCTTTGCCGTGACGAAACCGTCGTCGAATACTACGTCGGTTATGGGACCCGAGCCCGACTTCTGCGTGCAGCCGCACGACTTGTCCTCGAGCGTGGTTATGCCGCCCGCCTTATTGCCGGGCGAGGGATTTTCGCCCACAGGCTGTCCGTTTGCGCGGAAGTAGTCCTTGAAGTCGTTTATAAGCTTTACCGTCTTTTCGAAGGTCGCCTTGTCCTTGCAGCGGTTCATAAGGAGCTGCTCCGCGCCGAACATTTCGGGAACTTCCGAAAGAACGCTCGTGCCGCCGACGGAAACTATGTAGTCGGAGAAAAGTCCGACGAGAGGATTTGCCGTTATGCCCGAAAGTCCGTCGCTGCCGCCGCACTTGAGACCGACCTTGAGGCAGGATATGTCGGTGAGCTGCCTCTTATCCTTCTTTATGACTTCTGCAATCTGTCTGCACAGCTCTACGCCCGTGCCGATTTCATCCTCTACTTCCTGGCAGACGAGGAATTTAATCCTGGTCGCGTCAATCTCGCCCAGACCCGCCTTAAAGGCGTCCATCTGGTTGTTTTCGCAGCCCAGACCGAGCACGAGCACGCCGCCTGCATTGGGATGTTTTACCATCTTCTGAAGCATGAACTTGGTTCTTTCGTGGTCGTCGCCCAGCTGCGAACAGCCGTAGGGATGAGTGAATGTGAATATGCCGTCGAAGCCCTCTTCGCCGTACTGAGCCTTGAACGTATCGACAATCTCTTTAGCCTGACCGTTTACGCAGCCGACCGTGGGAATGACCCACAGCTCGTTGCGTATGCCCACGTCGCCGTTTGCGCGGCGGTAGACGTTGACCTGACGCATCTTGCCTGCGGGAAGAGCGCAGTCGACTTTGTTATAGGTGTATTCGAGATTTTCGTTTAAGTTGGTCTTTACGTTGTGGGTGTGCACGTGCTGTCCGACAGAAATATCTTCGGTCGCGTGAGCTATCGGCGTGCCGTATTTGATAATGTTTTCGCCTTTTTTGATGGGACGAAGGGCAAATTTATGCCCCTTGGTGATGTCCTCGGCGAGCGTTACGCCCTCGTAAACTTCGCCCTTTTTGAGGTCGGTGAGCGCAACGGCTACATTATCGGCTACGTTTATGATTATTGTTTTCTTAGCCATTTACAAATTCCTCAACGGTCTCTCTCATGCCGTTTTTATCCATTTTTTCAAGATAGCCGGCAACAGTCTTTGCGAGGTCGGGATGAATGTCGTTCATATCCATCTCCCATGCCTCCTTCCATGCGAGCACCTTCTTTGCGAAAGCGAGGTAATCGCTGCCGTTTTCAGCCCAGAGCTTTGCCCAGTGAGCGAGCAGTTCGGGGTCGTCCTTGAGAGCTATCTGCTCGTCGCCCCTCTTGCCCTTGTGGAATTCGCAAAGAGCCGCGAACGCGAATACGAGGTGCAGAGGAAGCTTGCCCTTAATTCTTACATAGTCGGTAAGCGTGGGCAAAAGGCGCGTTCTGAACTTTGTAGTCGAGTTGAGCGCGATGGACATGAGCTCGTGACGGATATAGGGGTTCTGATATCTTTCGATTACAGAGTTTGCGAAAGCCGTCATCTGGTCCTGAGGCAGGTCAATCGTAGGGTTGACCTCGTTGAATACGAAGTCGCGCACGAACTTGCCGATTGTGGGGTCGTTGACAGCCTCGCCTACGGTGTCTATGCCGCAGAGGTATGCCACGGGCACCATTGCGGTGTGCGAGCCGTTGAGTATCTTGACTTTGCGCTGTTTGTAAGGTTTGATGTCGTCTGCGAAGATGACGTTGAGACCCGTGCTGTCGGCGGGGAATACCTTCTGCACGAAAGCCTCCTTCTTGAGTACCCAGAGGTGGAAGATTTCGCCCTTGACGACATTGTTGTCGATATAGCCTACCTCTTCGCGGATGGCATCGATTTCGTTTCTGGGATAGCCGGGAACGATGCGGTCGACGAGC
The DNA here is from genome assembly GCA_949290575.1 of uncultured Clostridia bacterium. Classification (GTDB taxonomy): domain Bacteria; phylum Bacillota; class Clostridia; order Christensenellales; family Borkfalkiaceae; genus Coproplasma. The sequence goes on along the minus strand of CASESJ010000003.1, from coordinate 67,899 downwards.
GTCGAGGTGAAGTGGTTTGCCGTCTGCATCCACTCGATGAACTTCTTGTCCATCTTGTTGTGTTCTGCGAGCTGGGTGAGGCACTTATACAGTTCTTCGCCGTTGTAGTCTATGAGCTCGCAGGGAATGATTGCAAGACCCTTGGTCATGTCGCCTTTGAAGTGGTCGTATCTGCGCTTGAGCAGGGCGAGCAGTTTGCCGGGGAAGGACTTGGGGCACTGAGTGAAATCGGTGTCGTTGGGGTCGAAAGCAATGCCCGCTTCCGTCGTGTTGGAGATTACAACCTGCAGATCTTCGCTTTCGCCGTAGGAGAGGAAATGTTCGTACTCGGTGAAGGGGTCGATGCAGTCGCCGATTACGTTGATGACCTGACTGCTCTTTACCTTTTCGCCCTTGTCGATGCCTTCGAGGCGGAGAGTGTAAAGTCCGTCCTGAGCCTCGAGGTCCTTTACTCTGCCGAAGGGCATGGGCTGAACGACTGCGACGTCGGACGAAATTGCGCCCTTATCGTTGAGGTCCTGAATAATCCAGTCCACAAACGCGCGGAGAAAGTTGCCTTCGCCGAACTGCATTATCTTTATTTTTCTTTCGGGTTTGTCAAATAATTTTTTGCTTATTGTTTCCATAAATTTAAAAGCTCCGGAACGATTTTTAATTTTTCCCGTCCTTACGGGTTATGTTGCGAAGAATTTTCCGCCGCAGGCTCAACGACCGACGAATTTTGCAATTCGCCGCCGCATATGCGCCCGCAAACGCCGTATAAGTACTGCGGAAAACCTTCCGCGCGCACGCGCCGACGCAGTCGCCGCGCACGAGTCATTTTATGCTCGCAGCACATTAGTCCGCCTTACTGAAATTTATCGGGCGCGCGACAGCCGCGCGCCTTTGCAAAGTTCTGCGCGCACGGAAAATTCGGACCGCGCGCCACGGCGCGGCTCCTGTCCGTCGCGGACGCAGGCTCTGCGCCCCGCCGCAACGGACGGACTGCGATTATATTATGACTTTGTCAGTTTCTCTTTATGCTCGAAGGTATTGCCTTTTCGGTTTCCTTATCGAAGATATAAGCCGCCTTGTAGGGCACTACGAACTTGAATTCCGCGCCCATGGCGGGGGTATCGTGAGGGTTGACCTTGAGGATGACGTTGACGTCGCCTACGTTCGCATAGACGTTGGTCGTATCGCCGAGCAGCTCGGTGAGGTCGACGTTGGACTTGATGAGGTACTCTTCCTTGCCCGCTCTGCCGCTCTTTGCAACCTTTATTGCCTCGGGACGGAACGCAAACACGACTTCCTTGCCCTCGATTGACGCGATGTCGTCGACGACGGGCGCGATGTCGAGAGATACGCTGTCATTGACGAACTTGCCGCCCTCTACCTTGCCCTTGAGGAAGTTCATGGGAGGCTCGCCTATGAAGCCTGCGACGAAGAGGTTATCGGGATAGAAGTACAGCTCGTAGGGAGTGCCTATCTGCTGAACGTAGCCGCCCGACTTCATTACGACAATGCGGTCGGACATGGTCATAGCCTCTGTCTGGTCGTGAGTGACGTAGATGGTCGTCGCGCCGACGGAGCGGTGTATCTGCTTGATTTCCGAACGCATGGTTACGCGCTGTTTTGCGTCGAGGTTGGAGAGAGGTTCGTCCATCAGGAATATCGAAACCTTTCTGATGAGCGCGCGACCTACGGCGACACGCTGGCACTGACCGCCGGAGAGGTTACGAGGGAACCTGTCGAGGTAGGGCGTAAGACCGAGGATTGCGGCAGTCTTCTGCACCTTCTCGTCTATGACGTCGGCGTCGACGCCCTCGAGGGTAAGACCGAAGCCGAGGTTTTCGGCAACGGTGAGGTGAGGATAGAGCGCGTAGGACTGGAATACCATGGCTATTCCTCTCTCTCTCGAGGTCATGAGGTTTGCAAGCTTGCCGTCGATGTAGAATTCGCCCGCCGTAATCTCTTCGAGACCGGCAATCATGCGGAGCGTAGTCGATTTGCCGCAGCCCGAGTCGCCGACGAGGCAGATGAACTCGCCGTCCTTTATTTCCATATTGAAATCGTGCACTGCGTGATATCCGTTGGGATATACTTTGTTAACGTCTTTGAATAAAAGATGTGCCATTTTATTTATTTCCCCTTATTTTCCCCCGCGCCGCGGCGCGGGGAATGAATATTGTTTTTATTTTTAAAGGTTTATCTGAGGTCTTCCGTTGCGATATTGTCCATATCGTCGTAAGTCTGGTTTTCGCCGCACATGCCCCAGATGAAGGTGTAATTTCTCGTGCCGACGCCTGTATGTATCGACCACGAGGGCGAAATTACCGCCTGCTCGTTGTGCATGACGATGTGACGCGTTTCGGTGGGCGTGCCCATGAGGTGGAACACAGCCTCGTTTGCGGGAAGTTCGAAGTACATATATACTTCCATTCTTCTCTCGTGCGTGTGCGAGGGAAGAGTGTTCCACGCCGAACCGACTGCAAGTTCGGTCATGCCCATCGAAAGCTGGCAGCTTTCGCATACACCGCCTATTATGAACTGATTTATGGTGCGCTTGTTGATGGCGTCCTCGCTGCCCAGATGACGCTGGATGCAATATCTCACGCCTTCGGGAGGATTTTTACCCTCTACGGGCTTGACTATCTTGACCGTGGGGTATTCCTTGTGAGCGGGGCAGGAATTTATGTAGAACTTTGCGGGGTTCTTCTTGTCGACGGAGGTGAAGGTGACTTCCTTTGTGCCTTTACCTATATATATACCTTCCTTGAAGCCTATGTCGTACTTCTTGCCGTCGAGCTCGATGACGCCCGCGCCGCCTATGTTGATGACGCCCATCTCTCTTCTCTCGAGGAAGTATGCCGTTGCAAGTTCCTTGAAAGTGCCGAGCGACAGTGCCTTGTTCACGGGCATTGCGCCGCCCGCGATTATTCTGTCCTGATGCGAATATGTAAGAAGAATTTCATCCGCCTCGAACAGTTTTTCGATTAAATATTTCTGACGCAGTTCCGCAGTATCGTAACGTTTGGAATCGTCGGGATGATTCGAATATCTGATATCGAATTTCATATTGTCAAACAACCTCCCATTTGCTCCTTACGAATTGAATGCAGGGCACTATATCTTCGCCCGTCGTTCCCTCGAGAACGAGAACCGCGTCCCTGTCGTAAGCTTTGATTTTTGCAAGTATTTTTTCGTAGTCGAACAGCCCTTTGCCGGGCGCGACCTGTTTTATTTTTCCGTCCTCCACTACAAAATCTTTCATGTGGAAGACGACTATCTTTCCCGCGAAGGTCTTAAGCCCCTCGTCGAGAATTTCGAGATATCTGTCGTAGTTGGACATATCCAGATAATTATATATATCGAATATGACCTTTACATTTTTGCGGTTTACTCCGTCCACCGCCCTCTTGAGAGTTTTTACGTCGTAGCAGACGTGTCCCGCCGCGCCTTCCATTCCAATATAAACGCCGCGTTCGGCTGCATAATCGGCGAGCTCGGTAAAGGTCTCGATGACCGTCGCGAGAGCCTCTTCGGTACGGTTGAGCGGATTGTACGTCCACTTGTCGTCGTTGAACGAACCCGTTTCGCTTCCCACTATGTCGCAGCCGAGAGCCTTTACATGGTCGAGGTAGTCCTTGAACACCCTCTTGCAGTCGGCAACCTTCTGCTTGTTGGAATGAACGGGGTTGAAATAGGCGCCCGTCAGGGGGACGGATATGCCCGCCCCCTTGAAAGCGTTGCCTATCTTTTCCGCAAGTTCGTCCGTGAGCGCGCCGGGAACGTACTTCACTTCGTCGAGAAATTTATACGCAACCAGCTGAACTGCGTCGATACCGCAATCTTTTATCTTTGCGATTGCGCCATCCAGTCCCTTCACGCCCAGGTCGTGTGTGCGAAAAGCTATTTTCATTATCTCTGAACTCTGCCCGAACCGTCGCCGCCTGCAAGAGATTCGACTTCCTTGCGGGATACGAGGTTGAAGTCACCGGGAATGGTGTGCTTGAGCGCGGATGCAGCTACGCCGAATTCGAGAGCTGCCTTGAAGTCCTTGCCGTCGAGGAAACCGGTGATGACGCCGCCCGCGAAGGAGTCGCCGCCGCCAACGCGGTCAACGATGGGATGGATGGAATATGTCTTGGAATGATAGAATTCCTTGGTTGCAGCCGAGTAGATGCAAGCCGACCAGCCGTTATCCGATGCGGAGTGGGATACGCGGAGGGAAGAAATTGCATACTTGAAGCCGAACTTTGCAACCATCTGTTCGAAAATCGACTTGTAACCTGCGAGCTCGAGTTCGCCGCTCGTTACGTCCGTCTTGCCGGGCTTGAAGCCGAGAACGAGTTCTGCGTCCTCTTCGTTGCCTATGCAGACGTCGACGTACTTCATAAGTCCGGTCATGACCTTCTGAGCCTTTTCGCTCGACCAGAGCTTCTTGCGGAAGTTGAGGTCAACCGATACGGTAACGCCGTGCTTCTTTGCAGCCTTGAGGGCTTCTTCGGTGAGCACTGCCGCGCTGTCGGAAACTGCGGGAGTGATACCCGTGAAGTGGAACCAGTCAGCATCCTTGAAGATTTCGTCGAAGTCGAAATCCTTTGCCGTAGCCGTCGTTATGGACGAATGAGCTCTGTCGTAAACGACCTTGGAGGGGCGCATGGAGCTGCCCGTTTCGAGATAGTAGATGCCCAGTCTTTCACCGCACTTTGCAATGTGCTTTGTCTCAACGCCGTATTTGCGGAGAGCCGCTATAGCGCACTCGCCGAGTTCGTTATCGGGAACTGCGGTTACGAATTCTGCATTGTGGCCATAGTTTGCGCAGGATACTGCAACGTTGGCTTCGCCGCCGCCGTAGTTGATGTCAAACTCGTCAGCCTGAATGAACTTTTCGTTGTTGGGGGTGGAAAGGCGGAGCATTATCTCGCCCATGGTTACGATTTTTTTCATTGAATTTTCTCCTTGAAAATTATATGTTTTATTTTTTTATTGAAATTTTTTCTTCGCCGTCCCGCCGCGTGCCGCGGCGGGACGGCGTCTTGACCTTGTTTATTACTTCTTGAGCACGAGGTGAACGGCAAAGCCGCCGAAGTCGTCTGCAAGGTATGCCACAGTGGGCTTGCCCTTTGCGTCGTACTTAATCGAGCTCTCGTCAATGGTGAAACCGCGCATCTTGAGCTGATACATAGCGCGCTTTACCGAATTGGTAGCGACGGCTATGTGCCCCATCTTGCCCTTGAAGGGCGACTTCATGCACTCTACGAACGTGGAGGCGAATACCGAGCTGTTGCCCACCTTCTTAGTGAAGCCGAACGCGCTGTCGAACTTGTCCGCAACGCCCTCTGCCTCTTCGGGATTTGCGCAGTTGATGCCTACGTGCACCATCTGGAAGCCGAGCATCTTGTCGATAGCCTCGCGGCAGAGCGCGGTTATGCCCGCCCAGTTCTCCTCCTCGAGCATCTTGGAGGGAACTATCCAGCTGCCGCCGCAGCAGACGATTTTGTCGTATGCGAGATATGTGTTGAGGTTATCCGCGGTCACGCCGCCCGTGGGCATGAAACGCATGGACGTGTAAGGTCCGCACACCGACTTTATGTAGGGAAGTCCGCCCGCCTGCTCCGCGGGGAAGAACTTGACGAAATCCAGTCCAAGCTCTATAGCCTGCTCGATTTCGCTTGCGGAGGAAAGTCCGGGAGCGAAGGGTATGCCCTTGTCCAGACAGTGCTTTACAACCTTGGGATTGAGACCGGGTGCCACACAGAACTTTGCGCCCGCCTTTGCGGCAGCGTCAGCCTGCTCGCAGGTGAGCACCGTGCCCGCTCCGACAAACATATCGGGGTAAGCTTTTACCATGCGCGAAATCACTTCGTCCGCACCCTTTGCGCGGAATGTAACTTCTGCGCAGTTGATGCCGCCGTCACGCAGTGCCTTTGCCAGCTTTTCAGCGTTTTCGACTTTGTCGAGCTTGATGACGGGCACTATGCCCACACATTCGAACTGCTCGACGATTGCGTTTAACTTCTCTTTAATAGTCATATAAAACCTCGCTTTTACGCGCGAACGCGCGCAACGTTTTTATAGCATCATCAGCCATAATCATTATAGTTATAAATCGCCCCTCATTCCATACATAAAACGGACTAATTTATGCATTTTACGGATATAACAATATATGTCGCGCGGCGCGCGGGCGTTGCGGACAAAAATGAGTGCAAACCATTGACAAAAGGCGGGCGCGGTGATAGAATTAAGACGTAAAAGGGAGTAGTTGCAAGCGCGCAGCCGTCATCACGACCGAACGGTCCGGTTGCGCCACCGTTTTTCCGGTAACAAGACTTTTAGCATTTTTATGCTGAAAGTCTTTTTTTTAACCCGGACGCGGACCGCGTCCGCGTTGTGCGGAGGCGAGTGTTTACGCTCGCGCGCCGACGGGAATAAATACAGACGAACTACCCGCTGCGCCTTCAGGCGCAAAAATACTTGTGAGGTGAACAATGTTCCATAGCAAAAGTGCAGAGCAGACCTGCCTTGAGACGCAATCGTCCGCAAGCGGTCTTACCTCCGCCGAGGCGGGCAGGCGACTTGCCGAAAACGGCAGAAACGCCCTCGCCGAAGCCAGAAAGACGCCCGCGATAATCAAATTTCTGTCGCAGTTTACCGACCCGATGATTATCGTGCTGCTTGCCGCGGCAGTCATTTCCGCCGTGCTTGCGGGCATAAACAACGAGCCGCTCGAACTCATCGACAGCGGCGTAATTCTTCTGATAGTCGTCATAAACGCGATTATAGGTTTCGTGCAGGAGAACAAGGCGGAGAACGCGCTCGCCGCGCTGAAAGCCCGAAACAAACCGTTTGTCAAGGTCATAAGGGACGGCGAACAGACGGTCATCCCCTCGGAAGAGCTCGTCGTCGGCGACGTTGTGGTGCTTGAGGCGGGCGACGTAGTGCCCGCGGATATGCGACTTCTGCAGTCCGCCTCCCTCAAGATAGAGGAAGCGGCCCTGACGGGCGAGAGCGTGCCCGTCGAAAAGAACGCCGACTGCATTGTCGACGAAAACGCACCCCTCGGCGACAGACACAACATGGCTTTTTCGGGCAGCACCGTAACATACGGTCGCGGCAGAGGTCTCGTCACCGCTACGGGCATGGCGACCGAGGTGGGCAAGATTGCAAAAATGCTCAACGAGGTCAAGGAAGACCCCTCCCCCCTCAACAAACAGCTGGCAAAGACGGCAAAGATACTCTCCTTCCTCGTGCTCGGCATAGCAGTCGTCATATTCATAATAAACGTCTGCGCGCACATTGCCACGGGTCTGACCGTCGAAGTGTTCATAGACGCGTTCATGACGGCGGTAGCCATTGCCGTAGCCGCCATTCCCGAAGGTCTGCCCGCAGTAGTCACCATAGTGCTCGCCATGGGCGTGCAGAAGATGTCGAAGCGCAACGCGATAGTCAAGAACCTGCCCTCGGTCGAAACGCTGGGCTGCTGCGAGATTATCTGCTCGGATAAGACGGGCACACTCACCCTCAACAAAATGACCGTCAAGGACAGCTACTGTCCCTCGGGCGACGACGCGCTATTAAACCGCATAATGGCTCTCTGCAACGACACGGTGGTGTCCAAAAACGGCTTGCAGGGCGACCCCACAGAGACGGCTCTCGTCGATTATTTCATAAAGCAGAGCGGCGACTTTTCTGCATTGACGGCGCAATATCCCCGCGTCAACGAAAAACCTTTCGACAGCGTGAGAAAGCTGATGACCACCGTGCACGAGAACGGCGGAAAGAAATACAGCTACACAAAGGGCGCGCCCGACATGCTGATTGCAAGGTGCACGCACATACTCTCTTCGGACGGCGTGAGAGCGATTACTCCCGCCGACGAGGAGGCGATTAAAGAGGCGAACCGCGGCATGGCGCAGAGAGCTTTGAGAGTGCTCGCCGCGGCATATAAAGAGGGCGACGACCTGACGGAAGAGAAGATGATTTTCGTCGGTCTGACGGGCATGATAGACCCGCCGAGACCGGAAGTAAAGGCAGCCGTTGCGGAGTGCAGAACGGCGGGCATACACGCCCTGATGATAACGGGCGACCATATGGATACGGCGTGCGCGATTGCGCGCGAACTTGACATTCTGCGCGACGGCGACCTGACGGCGACGGGCGCGGAACTCGACAAGATGACGGACGAATATCTCTACGAGAACATAAACAACTTCTCGGTATTTGCCCGCGTAAGCCCCGAAAACAAGGTGAGAATAGTAAAGGCGTTCCGCGCCAACGGCAAGGTTACGGCAATGACGGGCGACGGCGTGAACGACGCGCCCTCGATAAAGGAAGCCGACATAGGCATAGGCATGGGCATAACGGGCACGCAGGTTTCCAAAGAGGCTGCCGACATGGTGCTGACAGACGACAACTTCGCAACCATTGTGGGCGCGGTCGAAGAGGGCAGAAAGATATTCTCAAACATCACAAAGGCGATACAGTTCCTGCTTTCGGCAAACATCGCCGAGGTGCTCTGTCTGTTCATTGTAGAGATGATTTCGCTCATATCGGGACAGCCGCAGACCTTCCTTTCGCCCATAATGATACTGTGGGTAAACCTCGTTACCGACTCCTTCCCCGCCCTCTCGCTGGGCACAGAAAAGGCTGAAAAAGACGTAATGAAGATGCCGCCGAGAAAGAACAACTCTTCGCTGTTCGCAGGGCAGATGGGCAAGGACATAATTCTTCAGGGACTGATGCAGACCGCCCTCGTAATGGTTTCGTACCTGCTCGGTCAGTACGTCATAACCGACGGAGCGGAACACCACGCCGAACCCATGACGATGGCGTTCATATCGCTGTGCTTCATACAGCTCTTCCACGCATTCAACATGCGCTCGCAGAGAAACAGCGTGATTAACTCAAAATTCTTCTCGAACAAACCCCTCGATCTGTCCGTACTGCTCGGCATAGGTCTGACGCTCTTCGTCATCCTGACGCCTGGCGTAAAGACCGTATTTATCGAGGACGCGGGCAACGACTTCATGCTGTCGGCAGTCGAATGGCTGGTAGCCGTGGGCGTAGCTCTCGCAATAATACCCCTCGTAGAGCTGCAGAAACTTATAGAAAAACTTGTGCTTTCCCGCAGAAAAAAGTAAACATCGCATAATACGCTGTGTAAATATTTCTGCTCCCGAGGCTGAAAGCCTTCGGGGACGGGCGGGCGGACTTCCCCCATCAGTCCGCCCGCCCGCTTTTTTATGCTCTGAACGGCAAGCCCCCTAGGCGCACATATAGCCCCGATTTATTGCCTCATTCCGTATTGCCGCCCCCGCCGACGCCGCATTCTTTGCGCCCGCAGCGGCACGCGGCAGTTTCCGTAGCCAAAGCGCGCCTTTAAAATGCGCCGCCATTTATTGCGCGCTGCTGCGCCGCTTTCTGCGGCGCAGCAGCGCGCATACTGATATTGCTTTCGGGCGCAAACAGTTTATGAGCGAGCACGTCCGCCGCCGCGCAGAATAAATTCACGCGCACAAAATTGAGCAAATTTTGCCCGTTCTTTTTTGTTTGCCCCTTGATTTTTGGCTCAAAGCGGTGTATAGTATATTCAGTCAATAAAACAATTTTTTGGGGGAACAGTGAAAAATGATTTTAGACAGTTTCAGTTTAAAGGATAAAGTTGCCATAGTCACGGGGTCCAACACGGGACTGGGACAGGGCATCTGCCGCGCGTTTGCCGAGGCGGGCGCAAAGGTTGTGGGCGTCTCGCGCAGACCTTCTACCGAGACAGAGGAACTCATCGGCAAGGACAAGTTTTTTAACGTAATCGCCGACCTCTCCTCCTGCGCGGTCATTCCCGAAGTCATTGAAAAAACGATAGAAAAGTTCGGAAGAATAGATATCCTCGTAAACAACGCGGGCATAATCAAGCGTCAGGACTCGCTGGAATTTTCGGAAGAAAACTGGGACAGCGTAATAAACGTAAACCTTAAGACGGTATTCTTCCTCACGCAGGCGGTAGCGCAGCAGTTCGTAAAACAGAACTCGGGCGGAAAGATAATAAATATCGCCTCCATGCTCTCCTACCAGGGCGGCATACGCGTGCCCTCCTACACCGCCTCCAAGTCGGCTATACGCGGCATAACCATGACGCTCGCCAACGAGTGGGCTAAATACGGCATAAACGTAAACGGCATTGCGCCCGGATATATGGCTACCAACAACACGCAGGCCCTGCGTCAGGACGAGGACAGAAGTTCTGACATCCTCGCGCGCATACCCGCAGGCAGATGGGGCACTCCCGCCGACCTCGAGGGCGCGGCTGTATTCCTCGCCTCCTCCGCCTCCGACTACGTGAACGGCTTTACGTTAGCCGTCGACGGCGGCTGGCTGGGCAGATGAGATACAGTCAGATATAAAAAGTCAAATTCAGGGCGGCGCACGTTTTCGTGCGCCGCCCTGAAAAATTTACGCGCTCTCGCCGCCATACAGAGCGAGTAAAAGTTCGCGATTGCGCAGACACAACTCTTATCCGGAATTTTCGGCGGACAGTTTAATTTTCTGAAAAATTTAAAAAGCATGCGCGCACAAACTCTTCCCGCGCGTAAACGGGTGAGAGTTTTTGCACATAAAAAAGCGCGGCGCGGGAAGAGTTTCCCGCGCCGCGCTTTTGCACATTCAGCGACGGATATGCGCCGTCCTTTCAGTTTCCGAACACCACACAGCCGCCTGCGTCTATTCTGTAGACCCTGCCACGGATTTCCAGCCAGACGGGCATATATGAGGGGTTGAACACCCTCTCGCCGTCGAGCGAGTAGACGAGCGAGCGGTACGCCGCGACGTAGTCGCAGATTTGCCCGTTAGTGGCATACCATACGTCCTGCCTGCCCGATATTTCGCGGGAAAAACGCTCCATAACGTCCCAGTTATCGTTGTCGTCGAATTCATAGCTGTGTCCCCAGACGTAAAACAGCCAGGGCTCGCGGAATTTGAACTCGTCCTCGGGACGATATTTTATAAACTTGTCGAGCAGGTCAGAGAGCTGAGGGTCGTTGTGGTGACAGGTGGGGTTCCATTCGAGAAAATCTTCGGGAACGGCAAAAGAGCGCGTAGAAAATGTCGTGCGGGCATACTTTACGCCCAGATCGCCGAGCACGCGCTTTATATCCGCGTTGAAACCGTTATAGGCATAAGCCATACCGTTGACTATGCGACCGAACTTATTTTCGAGATAGCTGCGGTTATCCGCAACCTCCTTTATAGCCTCGCAGAGAGGCACTTTGTTTAAAAATATATGGCGCGCGCCGTGCAGCGCGATTTCCTGTCCGCAGTCGGCAAACGCCGAAAACGTCTGCTCCTCGTCCATTCTGCCGTGCCAGTTTTCGCAGTCAAACAGACGGGAATTGAGGTTGAAAGTAGCCTTTAAATTGTATTTTTTAAAAATTGCAAGCAGCTTTTTATCCGCCGCCACTCCGTCGTCGTAACTGAAAGTGACCGCCTTCGATCTGCCCTCGGGGAAACGCATATACTTTTCCTCGAACATCTGCCTGAAAACTTTTTCCGCCATAACCATTCTCCCCTTATTTATCTTCCGTCGAAGACGCGTCCTCGACGGCGTCAGCCGAATTTGCAACCTCTTCTTCGCTCTGAACCTGCGCGGGTACTTCCTCTCCGCATTCCGAAGAGGGTTCTGCACTTTGGTCGCAGGCTGCAGAAGTCTCAGCCGCAGGCGCGGCTTTGAGCATGCCCGAAGCCTTCTTCCATCTGCCCGAAATTATGCGCGAGGTGAACAGCACGGAGCGCAGCGTCCAGTCGGCTACCATGCCTATCCACAGACCGAGCGCGCCGAGGTGAAGCGAGGGAATGAGCGGAGTGCACATTACGAAGCACAGTCCCACCCTCATTATAGCCATAGAGGTTATAGCGCACACCATGGTGTAGCGCACGTCGCTCGTCGCCTTTAAAACGGCAGGTCCGCCGAAGGACAGCGGATATGTGAAGAGCTGAACGGCAAAGCACAGCGTTATGCACTGCGTAGCCATACTGACGGCCTCGGGCGTAATCTTATCGGCGAATACTCCGACGAGCAGGGGCGAACAAGCCCACGTTACCGCAACGCAGAGGGCGTTGCCGACAAAGGATATGAGGAACATCTTTTTGATGTAGTACTTTACGCAGTCCGCGTCGCCCGTGCCGACCGCCTGACCGACGACGGTCAGTATTGAGGTGTTAATGCCGTTGCCGACGATTGAGCCTATCGTATTTATGTTCTGCGTGACGGAGTTTGCAACGTTTGCGTTGTTTACCGTCGTCGCGCCGTTGATTACGTTGTACGACGCGTCAGCGACGAAGGACGCCGTCATTACCTTGCCGACCTGGAAGAGGCAGCTCTCGATGCCGCTGGGAATTGCCAGCACTGCTATGCGGCGTATTATGCCCGCGTCGAAACGGAATTTTTCGAAGATTTTAATCTTGACGAGGTTGTTCTTGTTTGTGAGCAGCGCGGTCAGAAATATTGCGGGGAATGCGCGCGAAATGAGGGTTGCAAGTCCTGCGCCGAGCACGCCCAGATTCAACGCATAGATGAACAGCGCGTTGAACCCGACGTTGAGAGCAAAGCTTATGCCCGCGCTCGTCATGGTGTTCATGCTCTTGCGCTCCGCCCTTAAAATGGCAGCCGAGGCATAGAACATCGAGAGCAGCGGGTAGGAAGCCGCCATCATGTAGAAGTATGTATAGGCGTAATCTTTGTAGCCCGTAGCGTTGTCGTTGTAGACCAGGTCGATAATCTGCCTGTTGAATATGAGGCAGATTGCCGATACCACGAGCGAGGCGCACAGCATGAGGACGTACAGCTGTTTAGCCGACTTGTTGGCGTCCTCCACCTTTCCCGCTCCGAGGTATTGCGAAGTGATTATCGCGCCGCCCGTACCGAAAGCCGCGAAAAGCTGTATCATAACGTTGGAAATCTGGTCGACGTTGGATACCGCCGACATAGCCGTGCCGTTGTCGCCCACGTTCTTGACCATGAACGAGTCCACAAGTCCGAGCGACATTGTGAACGCCGACTCTATGACTATGGGGAGTATGAGCATGAACAACGCCTTGTTCGTAAAAAGCGAGTAACGCTTTTTAGCTCTCTGAACAGTCTGCAATTATTTTTCCTCCTCTGCCGTCTCCGCCATTCTCTCTTCAACCGGAGCGGCAACTTCTTTAAGCATGCCCGAAGATTTCTTCCACCTGCCCGTAAGAAGGCGGGACACGAAGAGTATCGAACGCATGCACCAGTCAGCGCACATGGCTATCCAGAAGCCCATTGCGCCCATCTCGAATTTGAAACCGAAAGTCGATAACAGCCAGGGCGTGAGCGCGTCGTCCACGAGGAGGAAACACAGCCCCACGCGCATTATAATCATCGACGATATCGCCGACCACATTACGTACTTGACGTCGCTCGTCGCCTTTAAAATGGCGGGCGTCGTGAAGGATAACGGGTAAGTTACAAACTGAAAAGCAAGGCAAAGATACAGACATTTCAGGGCAATGGGATAAGCCTCGGTCGGGTAATCCCACATATATATCAGCCATTGACACGTACTCATAATCAGTCCCACCGCTACGGCGTTTGCCGCAAAGGATATTAAGAACATCCTCTTTATGTAGTACTTTACGCAGTCCGCGTCGCCCGTGCCGACCGCCTGACCTATTACGGTGAGGCAGGAAGTGCCCACGCCGCTGCCCACGACGGAGGCAATGTTGTTGAGGTTATTCGCCGCCGTGTTGGCATTTGCCTGTATGTTTATGTTCTGCCCGAGTTCGGGGTTATAATTTATGTAGCAGCCCGCGTTGACGAAAGTATTCGTCATCAGTTTGCCGAGCTGGAAAAGACAGCTCTCCACACCGCTGGGTATGGCGATGAAGAGAATGTGCTTTACCATTTTCATATCGAATTTAAACTTTTCGAACAGCTTTACGGTGAGCACGTTTTTGTCGCTCATCAGCAGAACGCGCATATAAATTGCGGGAATTGCGCGCGCAATGAGCGTTGCTAAAGCCGCGCCCGACACGCCCATTTTAAGGACGAGAATGAACAGCGCGTTCAGAGCGATGTTTACAACGCAGCTTATGCCCGCGCTCGTCATTGTGACGAGGCTCTTGCGCTGAGCGCGCAGCAGAGCCGCGCTGCCGTTGAATATGCCTATGAAGGGGAAAGACGCCGCGGTTATGTAGAAGTACTGCCTCTGCATATCCATGAGCGAACCTTCCACGTCGGGGTAAGCGAGCTGAAGGAGCTGCAGATTGAGTATGAGGCACACGGCGGCTATGAGCAAGGAGAATATCAGCACCAGAACGAGCATGTGTTTCGCGCTCTTTTGTGCATTTTCCGCATCCTTCGCGCCGAGATATTGCGAAGTTATTATCGCGCCGCCCGTGGCGAACGCCGAGAACAACTGAATAATCAGGTTGTTTATGAAGTCGACGTTGGAGACGGCGTTGCTCGCATGCCCCGCGCCGTCTATGGTCGAAACCATTATGGAGTCGAACATGCCGAGCGAAGTCGAGAAGATGGACTCTATAACTATCGGCGCAATCAGCCAGAAAAGCTGTTTGCCCGTAAACAGCGAATACCTCTTTTTTGCCCCGCCTGCAGCCTGCACCTCTCTCCTCCGCACAGAATAATTACTCAAACCACGATTATGCAAATATTTTACAACAGTTTTTCTTGATTTTCAAGGGGTTTATGCGCTATAATTATTAAAAAGTACTGATTTATCAACAATATCAAGGAGATTTTAAAATGAGCGGTTGCACTCCGTCAAGAGCTCCGAACACAATAATCGACAAAATCTACGCCGAAAGCGTGGTGAGAGAATGCGGTTTCGTAATGAGCGCGCCCCACTGTCACAACTATTTCGAGCTGTTCTACGTAGACGAGGGAGCGTGCAGTTTTTTCATAGAAAACAACATGTACGACCTGCACGCGGGCGACTTCATGCTGATACCTCCGCAGGTATTTCATTACACGAGGTATATGCTCGGTTCATGCCGCAGGAGCAACATATTTTTCCGCCTCGAGGACGTGCCCGAAGATATAAGGGCTCTGCTGCCGCACGCAGAGCAGTTTTTTGAAGAGATGCGCATTCTTCAGGTGCCCGAGGCATACCGCGAGCAGATCGCCGCGCTCATTGCGCGCATGATTAAGGAAGAGAAGATAAACGACGAACGTTCGACGCTCATGATGAACATACTGCTGCAGGAAATGATGGTGCTGTGCAGCAGGGAATGCAGTCTTCTGGACGGCATGCCGTCGGAGATACACACTACGGACAGACCCGTGGTACAGGCAGCGCAATTCATAAAGAACAGATATATGGACGACATTTCTGCGGCTGACATTGCCGCCGCGGCGGGCTACAGCCCCAATTATCTGAGCAGGAAATTCCGCGAGGCTGCGGGCATAGGTCTGCACGAATACCTCACCTTCATAAGATTGCAGCGCGCCGCGCTCGAGCTGATTGAAACGGACGACACCGTTACGCAAATCGCGTTGCGCTGCGGCTTTTCGGACGCGAACTATTTCAAGGACGCGTTCAAGAAAAAGTACGGCGTCACTCCGAGGGCTTACAGAAAGTGACGTCCGTCTTTGCTCCGCAACGGCGCAAAGAAGTTTGACTAAACAGGGTTAAAAATGTAAAATAATTTCTATGAGCAACGAAAAGAAACTTAAAATAAAAGATTTCACAAGACGCTACCTTTTAATAACTCTCGGCTGCGTGCTGTACGCAAGCGGCGTTGTGCTCTTTCTGCAGGCGGGCAATCTGTCGGGCGGAGGCGTTACGGGTATTGCCCTGATTATAAACGAGGTCTCGGGCTTCAGTACGGGTATCACGACATTCATAATCAACGTACCCCTCATGCTCTGGGGCTGGAAGGTGTTCGGCAAGGAGTTCTTCTTCTCTACGCTGTACGTCATAGCCTTTTCCTCCCTTCTGATGTGGCTGACCGACAAGACCTTCCTCGAATGGGTGCCCGAAATTTACGGCAGACACCTGCTGCCATTCACAGACAACATGCTCATAAACGCCGTGACCGGCGGCGCGCTGTTCGGTCTGGGCATGGGGCTTATCTTCCGCTGCGGCTCGTCTTCGGGCGGCACGGATATACCCGTAAAGGTGCTCAAAAAGAAGTTCCGACACATAAGCACGGGCGTCATTTCCATGGTCTCAGACGTAATCGTCGTAGCCTGCTCGGCTTTCGCCTATAAGGAAAACACCCTCGAAGTACTCTTCTTCACCGTGCTCTCCGTAGTGGTATTTACGGTAGTTTTCGACAGAGTGCTATACGGCGGAAACTCGGCGAAGATGGTGTTCATAGTTTCCGACAAGCAAGCCTCTCAGGCAATCTGCGACAGAGTGCTGAAAGAACTCGACGCGGGCGCGACCTTCATAGACGCTCGCGGAGGCTACACGGGCGAGGACAAAAAGGTGCTGCTGTGCGTAGTAAAGCCCATTGTCTATCCCAAGCTGAGAGATATCGTCCGCGAGGAGGACAAAAAGGCGTTCATGATAGTTTCTTCCGCAAAGGAAATCTACGGCGAGGGCTACCTCAGCCCCGACAAAGAGGAAATATAACTTGTTCTCTTCCCGTCGGAAAACATTGACTTATCAGGTGACGCATGCCTCATTAAAGAAATTAATTAAAAAAGCCGCCCGCGCAAAATGCGCGGGCGGCTTGAAATTTATTTGATTTTCAGATTAAGATTTTGCAGCGCAGCCAAGACCGCCGAGACCTGCAATTACGCCGCCGACGGTAAGCAACCACGCGCCGACTGCGGGAGCACATTCTGTAACCAACAGGAATAATTTTGTTTCGTCGGCATTGCAGAAAGTATATGCGAACACAACCGTAAGAACTGCGCCGACAATCGTGAGCGCGCCGGCGATTGCAGTAATCAGTTTTATGAGTTTAAGTTTTATTACCAAGCCGGCTGCCGCGCCTATAAGCGTTATGATAGCCAGAACCATGGTTATGTAGATAAAAGCGGTCATTGCATCATAACCGGGCAAAGATTCTTCCGCAATTTTCGCGTACAATTCATTAGAATCGGCTAAGTCGCCCAGATTGAACATTCTGTCTCCTCCTACTACCCAATCAATCGACATGCCGACGATTACGAGAATAAGTCCGACTACGACCAGAACCGCTGCAATCAATGCAACTGTGTTGGTCTTTTTGGATTTTTTAGATTTTGCCATAAAAATTGTTATCCCCCTGAAATAGATTTGCGGATGGATATCCGCGGCAGATAATCGACAGTCTGCCTTATATCATGTATTCTATCACACCTCCCACTCATTGTCAACACCCGATTTTAACACGCCTTCGCGCTTAAACGTTCAGTCGGGACTGAACTGAAGATTTTATACGCGCATAAATTTGTTCCTGTTCAGCCCATCTATAAAAAACGTGCGGACGGCAAAACCGTCCGCACGCTTTTTTAATCAATCTTGAAGTCAAGTCAATGCCGATTGTCAGGCACATATTGCCGCGCCAATCGGCACTTTATAAAATCACGCCGCCGCCGAGGCAACGCTCTTCGTCGTAGAATACCGCGTACTGTCCCGCCGTAACCGCGCGCTGAGGCTCTTTGAAACCGACGTGCGCGCCGCCGTCGGTCAGAGTAACCGTCACGCCCTGTTCGCCCTGACGATAGCGGAATTTCGCCGTGCAGTCAAAATGCGCGGGCGGCTCGAAGCCTATCCAGTTTATGCCGCTCACCTCGCACGAGGTCGTATACAGCGGGCTCTCGTCGCCGTGCGACACATATAAAACGTTGTTCTCAAGGTCCTTTCTGACGACGAACCATCTGCCGGCTTCGCCCTTCTTTCCGCCAATGCCTACGCCCCTGCGCTGACCTAAAGTATAGTACATCAGCCCCTCGTGCTCGCCGACTTCCTCGCCCTCGAGCGTGAGAATTTTCCCCGGCTTTGCGGGCAGATACTGCGACAGAAATCTGCGGAAATTGCGCTCGCCTATAAAGCATATGCCCGTGCTGTCCTTCTTCTTCGCCGTCGCAAGCCCGTTTTCGAGCGCGATTGCGCGCACTTCTTCCTTCTTTAATCGGGAAAGCGGGAATATCACCCTCTCGAGCTGTTTCTGCGTGACCTGATTTAAAAAGTAAGTCTGGTCCTTGCCCGCGTCCGCCGCCTTTAAAAGGTAGTGCCTGCCGTCCGCGGCGTGCTCCACGCCGCAATAATGTCCCGTGGCGATATAGTCCGCGCCCATCGAGAGCGCGTACTCGCGGAAGGGTCCGAACTTAATCTCGCGGTTGCACAAAACATCGGGATTGGGCGTTCTGCCTGCGGCATATTCGTCGAGGAAATATTTAAACACCCTGTCATAGTACTGCTTTGCGAAGTTGACCGAATAATAGGGGATATCGAGCAGCGAACATACCCTTCTCACGTCCTCGAAATCGCTCTCCGACGTGCACGCGCCGTCGGGGTCGTCCTCCTCCCAGTTGAGCATAAACAGACCTATTACGTTGTAACCCTGTCGTTTTAAGAGGTATGCCGCGACCGAGCTGTCCACTCCGCCGCTCATTCCGACGACAACCGTCTTTTTTTCCATAAAATTATTATAGCATATCCCCGACGCTGTTTGCAAATAAAAATAAATGTGTTATAATAGCGTATATGAAACTGCCCGAAGATAATTTTATTGCGCTTTCCTACATAAACACAAAACTGCGCGACGAGTACTCTTCGTTAGAGGAACTGTGCGAGGCTTTAGATGTTTCGCGTGCATATATTGTCGAACGAATGAACAATATAGGCTACCGCTACGACGCGGACGAAAATAAATTTGCGTAAAAGGAAATAATTATGTACGACGTTCTTGAAAGATTTTTGAGATATGTAAAATGCGACACGCCGAGCGACGAGAAACACGCCGAGCGCACCCCCTCCACCGAGTGTCAGCGCGACCTTGCGAAGATGCTTGTCGGCGAGCTTAAGGGCATGGGACTTGACGCGCGCATGACGGACGAGTGCTATGTGTATGCGAAAATTCCCGCCAACTGCCCCGCGCGCGCGGCTGTGGGCTTTATTGCGCATATGGACGTCGTCGACCAACCTAAGGGCTACGGCGTGCAGCCGCGCATACACAAGAACTACCGCGGCGGCAGCATAACGCTCGGGGGCGGCACTACGATAAGCGATGACAAGTCCCCCGCGCTCAAAAATTATGTCGGAATGGACATAGTCACATCGGACGGCACGACAATTCTTGGCGCGGACGACAAGGCGGGCGTTGCCGAAATTATGGCAATGGCAAAGTATGTAACGGACCACCCCGAATTCAGGCACGGCGATATAGGCATAGCCTTCACTCCCGACGAGGAGATAGGTCACGGCGCAAAGCTGTTCGACGTAAAGGGCTTCGGCTGCGACTTTGCATACACCTGCGACGGCGGCGTGCTGGGCGAACTGAGCTATGAGACGTTCAACGGCGCGGCGTTCACCTTCACGATTGACGGAGTAAACATTCATCCCGGTTCGGCAAAAAACAAGATGATTAACGCGCTCATAGTGGCGACGCAGATTATAGGGGAATTTCCCCAAAGCGAGCGACCCGAAACAACCGAAGGGCGCGAGGGCTACTATTTCTTTTCAGAGATTGAAGGCAACGTCGAAAGGTGCGTGCTTTCGGGCATAGTGCGCGACCACGACTACGCCTCGTTTGAAGCGCGCAAGGCGCGCGTTTCGCAAGTTGCGGACAAGTTTTCCGCACTCTTCGGCGGCAGAGTGCACCTTGAAATGCACGACCAGTACTATAACTGCGCCAAGGTGATAAAGCCCGTCATGCACATAGTCGACAACGCGGCAAAGGCAATGGAAAAGCTGGACATAACTCCCGTAATTGAGCCCATACGCGGCGGCACGGACGGCAGCGGACTTTCGTTTATGGGTCTGCCCTGCCCCAACCTGTGCACGGGCGCGCACAATGCGCACGGCAAGACGGAATTCGTAGCCGTGCAGTGCATGGAGAGAGCTACCGACATTCTTCTCGGCATAATAAGCGCGTACGCGGAATAAATTTTATAAGAAAACACAAATCAAATCATTTACACGGCACAATTCTGAACAAGATTAATGCCCGCGCGCGGCGCAAGACCGCGCGAAGATAAGCACCCGTGGTGGAATTGGATACCATAAAGGCCTCCGACGCCTTCGGTTCGGGTTCGAGCCCCGACGGGTGCACCAAAAAAGGCAGCGGGGCGCGCATAATGCGCGCCCCGCCGCTGTTTATTTTAAAACTATCACCGAACAGTATCGTATTTATTAATTTTTATAACCGTACTGAAAATGTTTATTGCTGACTGATAGCCATTAAATCGCAGTATTTGACTTGTTTTTTTGCTTTTGCCGCCGATACATACCAACGTATTATGTTTATCGGCGTTATAAATACGCCAAAAACTATACCTAAAATAAAAAATATAACTTTTACAAATGTGCCCCTGTCCCTGTGAATGCCGGTATCGGTAACCACATAGGTTGCTCCGTGCTTGGCATCGTACTCGTCTATGGAATTCGCCGCAAACCTCCAGCCCGCAACGGCACAATATCCGCCTATTGCCAGAATGCCTATAAGCGTAACAATGATATTGCCTTTCGAAAAACTTAAGATAATCCAACCGACTATGTAGCATATAAGACTTATAGTAGCTGTCAGCATTTTTTTGTGCGCAACTTCTGCATACATTTCGCGCGCCTCTTCAATTTTATTGTTATAGCAATCCGGACACAGTACCCCGAAATCCTTTCTCAGATATTGTGTTTTATCCATACAATCTTTGCAGATGTACGCGCCGCACGTTTCGCATTGGGCAACAGCTTGTTTGTCAGTATGATATGCACACACCATAATTTTTACCTCTTTAGTAAAATATTTACTTTATGCTCATATTATATAGTAAATAAATTGCCTTGTCAAGACTTTTGAGTAAATTTTTTGGTATAACATTAATCGAACAGGTGTAAAAATGAAGCTTAAAGAATTACGCGAATACGCACATCTCACACAGAAACAGCTTGCGGAAAAAATAGGTAACGTTCAAAGAAACATAAGCAACTGGGAAAACGGCACGAGCGAACCCGACCTTTCGACGGTAATAAAACTCGCCGAGTTTTTCAATGTTACCACAGATGAACTGCTCGGCAAAGAAGGACATTTGCTTTATTTTAAAGAAAATGATTACTACTCAAATCTTTTCAGCAGGAGCTCAAAAGGAAGCGAAATAATGACCTATGTAAGCATGATGACCGAAGAGGAGCAAAACGCGCTTCTTACGCTGCTTAAAGGCGCGTTTGAACGCAGCTGAGCCAGATACGATAGAATAAACTTAAAAAAGCGCAGGCTAGGATAAGCCTGCGCTTTTTATTTGTATAAGCGTTTTTATTCTTTGCTTTCGGTTGTGTTCTGCGGCAGAGTTTTTACATTTACATCCAACTGGTTGAAAGGTATATCTATGCCGTTTTCTTCGAGGGAGGAAAGAATTGACGCCGTGAGAGCGTAATATACCGTCCAGTAATCAACTCGGTTGCACCAAACCCTTACGGTGAAGTCGAGCGAGCTCGAGCCGAGATTGCTCAGCTCTGCAAATGGTGCGGGTTCGGTAAAGACGAGTTCGTTTTGAGCGCAGACCTGTTTTATTATGCTTCTTACCTTTTCCACGTCGCTGCCGTAGGCGACGGAGACGGCGATTTCTACCCTTCTGGTATCCTTGGCGGAGGCGTTGACTATGACGTTGTTTGCAAGCTCGCCGTTGGGTATGACTACCGCCTTGTTATCCGTGGTCACTATGTGGGTATAGAAGAGTTTTATGTCCTCCACCGTGCCCGAATAATCGCCGGAGGTGATAAAGTCGCCCAGCTTGAAGGGGCGCATGACTATTATTATCACGCCGCCCGCAAAGTTTGAAAGCGTGCCCTGCACTGCGAGCGAAATGCCGACGCCTATCGACGCTATGACGGCGGAGATAGACGCCGTCTCTATGCCTACGTAACCTACAAGGCAGGCTAATATTACCAGCTTTAAAAAAACTCTGAGCGTCTGACTGCTCACTCTTGCGATAGTTTCGTCCACGTTCTTTTTGTGAAGACGCTTATAAAGCCTCTTCGTGAACACGTTGACTATCTTGAACGAAATAATCATCAGCACGACGGCTATGACCAGTTTTATGCCCGTAGTCGTCATCCATTGCACTATAGTGTTCCACAGGGCGTTCCAGTCGAAGGAGGTTGCTGCTCCCTCTTCCGCAAGTAAATTTGTAATCATAAACTAATCCTCTGAATGTACTGGGTATATTATAACTTAAACTTTGAATTTTTGCAATACCTCAGAGCAAATCGGAGGCTATTGACTATTTCCGCCCGAGGTGATAATATTATTATGCAACTATGCAGGGAGAAAAATTATGAAAAAACTTGCAAAATGCGCGTTCGCGCTCGATTTGAGCGGTGCACTGTGCCTGTGCGCCGCCATGATTTACTTCTTTATTTACTCCGTTTCCATATTCCCCGCTCTCGCCGCCTATAAGGGAGACACGGGCTCGGCATTGGGCAACACCACAGCCGCCTTCGGCATAGCTCTCGGCGTGGCAGTAATCGCGGCACTGCTCGCCATTGCCGCGGCAATCGGACTGATTTTCGGCGCGTTCGCAACGGCGACAGCCGTAATAAACTTCAGACAGCTGTCCAAAAAGGGCAAGGTGACAGGTTCGTATATGACCCTGAGTATAATATCCACCGTTCTGCAGCTGATTGCCTGCGCGGGCGCAATGTGCCTTTATACACCCCATGCCGCATTCATTCCCGTACTGGTGCTCTGCCCTGTCTGCGTAATACTTGCGGCTGTATGCTGGATTTTCAAGGCAAAGTGCCGCAAGGCTGATATCCCTCAACCCATGTAAAAAAGAGCGGCGCGCAAAATCTTTTGCGGCGCGGGCCCCCCGCCACTGCATTTTAAAAGATGCTTCATACTGCTTTGACAAAGACGTCAAAGTCATAATATTTCACGGCTTTTTCTTCAGTGACGCCTCGAGAAGTTCATAGTACGCCTCGAACACGGCGAGCACAGTGGGTTCGTCCTCTTCCACCTTCAGTCCGGCACCCGTTTCGTCCTCCTCCAGGCGGAAAACTATGGCCTCGTCATCGGCAATGCCATCGAGCTTTGTAAGTGGTTTGAGCACACAGTATATACTGCCGTCGTAAGGCACTACCGCAACCTGTTTGAACACCATCTGTTTGCCGTCTTCATCCATGAGCGTTATGGGGTCGCAGTTATTGGGGTCGAACAGCACATCAATTAAATCTAAAGGTTGCAGCACTTCCCGTTCCTGATTATCAATAACTTTATCTTTCTTATTTTTCATAACAATATTATAAGACAGTTACTCGCAATATTCAACCCCGAATGCATAAAAAACAGCAATTATCGCGCATTCTAAGACATAATTCACCCTTGCGTCATGCAACAGGTTTCTTCGTCGACGACGGGAGACATAATTTATACGTCGTTCAGTCTGCTACCTTTTCAGGCGGCAACATATCCTTTGCAACCATGAGAAGTTTATCGTTGTAATCATCCACAGTGGCTGCGGCGCAAGTAATCATCTGGAATATCGTTTCGCCCGAGATTATGCTGCCCTTGAAAGTAGTGTTGAGAACAAACAGCATCGAGCCCGTTTCGTAGTTGTAATCGAAACTGCCCATCGCAAGCTTGTAGTTTATACGCGAAGCCGCCAGCGCGCCCTGAAGTCTGTGTTTTTCGTCAAAGTCGAAAGGTATCTGCGAAATGACGCGCGCAAGCTGTCTGTCTGCATCTATCTGCACTATAAACGGCATACTGAGGTCGTCGCCGCCGCAGGAGAATTTTACGAGCAGTTTTTCATCGTTCCTTTCAAAATTCCACCCCTTCTCCGTGAGTGTCTGACACATTGCCGAATAGACCTTTATTGCCGATTTCTGTTCGTCTGTCATATCATTAACCTCCGTAGCCGAATAATTTTTCCATTTCGCCGATACTGACTTTGTTAGTCGCGACGTACAAGAGCTTTTCGTTGAAATCGTCTACCGTGCTCAACGCGCACGATATGAGATAGACATACGCCTCCTTGCCCAGCAGGCTGTCAAAAATGCTCATGGTAATTCTGAATATAATATTACCGCTGTCGTAGTTATAGTCCAGACATCCGTCCACGGTATAGGCATTAATGACAGATACTGCAATAGCCATCTGATCGCGGTACTCTTCCTTTGTAGTGAAGGGAAGCTGTGACATCAAAGTTACGAGCTGTTTTTCGGCCTCGACCTCTATTCTGATGGGAATGGGCAGATCGTCGCCCTTTGCCCCGCAGTTGATAGTCAGATTTTCAACATCCTTCTCGTACTTCCAGCCGTTGATATCGAGCACTTCGCAAAGCGTGGCGAATGCCTGCTCAGCATTTTTCTGAAATTCGTTAGGGTTCATATTTTCCTCCGTCATATATTAAAAACCTATTCTGGTCTTTTTCGGGATATTGAGTATAAATTCTTTGTCTGCCGAGGCGTGTTCAAAGTCTTCCTTTGTGAGCACGACTTCCTTCCTGCCCCCGAGCTGACAGCGCATAGCCGCCTTAGCCCACGTCCTTTCGAACAGGTTGCGCACGAAGCGCGCATTGCTGAAAGTCTTGCTTGAGAGCAGACTGTCCGGCATACCGTTGAAGTACGCTTCAGCCGCGTCGAAGAAGCCCCTGTCGCAGCTGAACTTGCCCTCCGCCATCGATTTGAAGATTAAAAACAGCTGTTCGCGCGAGAAGTTCGGAAACTCTATGACATAGGGCACGCGGCTGGCGAGCCCCTGATTGGCTTTCATGAGGGTATCCATGTCTTCCGTATATCCCGCGAGTATGACCATGAAGTCGTTGCGGTGGTTCTCCATTTCGGCAATCAGAGTATCTATCGCCTCTCTGCCGTAATCGCGCGAGCCCTCGTCGCCGCGATAGAGCGAATAAGCCTCGTCTATGAACAGCACCGAACCGTATGCATCGCGGCACATGCTGGCTGTCTTGGGCGCGGTTTCGCCCACATACCTGCCGCACAAATCGCGTGCAAAGCACTCGTAGAAGTTACCCACGCGCAGCACGCCCTTTTCCTTTAAAATTCTGCCTATTATCCTCGCAACCGTCGTCTTGCCCGTGCCCGGATTGCCAGTAAAACGCATATGTATGCAGGGCGGGTCTATGGTCTCGTCACGCATGGAAAGTTCTATCTGCGCCACTATCTCCAAAACGCGGGACTTAATCTTTTCTATGCCGACCAACTTGTCAAGCTGCTGCATTGCAGTAAGCGATTTCTCTTCGGGATACAGACAAAGCGTTTCCGCCTCGCTCTTTTTTATTACAGAATTGCGGTTCTTTGACGAGGCGTTTATCAGCTGTTTTTTATAGACGAGCTCCCTGACAACCTTCTTAATTGTGTTTGCGCCGTAAAATCTGCCGTCGCTCTTTTCTTCGGCAATGCGCTCCATAAAGCACTTCCACGCTCCTTCCGTAAGCGTGAAATCGTATTCAGCGAAGGTGTTCTTTGCAAACTGCTTAATCTCGTCGAGGCTGAACGGCGGGAACGTAACCTGCCTTACGAAAAGCAGGTCGCCGAGAGACAATCTGACCCGCTCGAGCACATCCTTTTCAAGGAAAGGCACGCGGAAAACTATAATATATTTTTCCGTCTCCTTAGAAAGCTTTTGCAAGAACTCCTTGAAGTAACCCGTTTCGGTCTTGTCCATCCACTCGCTTATGTCTATACAGAGCACCTTTACGCCAAATAAATGAGTTGTTTTTATGTCGGACATGAGCTTGTCCGTATCCTCGTCATTTCCGTGCTTATTTTCGAGCTCAAGCTCTTTGACGCTGTTGCTTTCGTCGATTTCGCACAGTCCAAGCGCGGCGGCGTACTTTGCCAGAATTTCGAGATAGGTCGTAAGCCCGCATCCGTCGCCGATAGAGAAGAGATAGCATTGGTTAAGGAATATATCGCGTTTACCGCTCGCAATTATCTCCTTTGATATGAGCCTGAGTTCATTTGTCAGAGCCTTGAACTCGGCAGCTCCGACCAGCGAACGCACCTGCTCGTCAATCTCTGTAAGTTTATTTTCGTCAGGTTTAGCAGACTTAACTTTTGAAATTTTATCCTCGCCCAATATCTTTTCGAGCTGCTTTATGTATTCTTCAACATCCTCATAATCTTCTTCAACGTTCTCATCATCTTCGCCCTCGTCCTGAGAAGTTTCGTCTTCGCAGGCCGCAGTCTCCGCAGGTTGACATTTTACAGGTTCAGGCTCGTTAGTTACAGCCGTCACCGTGAAGAAATTATTGCTCTCTTCGTCGGGATAGTTGCTGCGTATCAGCTCTCTGAGCTTGTTGACCACCTCGCCCTCGTTAAAATCCTGCGCGTCGTAAGTGAGCTCGAGACTTGTGAGAGTGCTACGCATGGACTTTATCTTGTCGTCGCCCTTAAGACTATCTGCAAGCCTGTTGACGGGAAGAATATCGTCTCCCCTGCGACTTAGCACCCAATCGGATTCGAACTCCACCAATATTTTTTTAATCATATTCCCTCCTCTTCCCCGCGCCGCAAGACTGCGCCGCATTACGCTCCTTGAACATATATGATTATTTTAACACACGCTTTCGCCATTTTCAATAGTCATAAACAATTAAATCGCAAAAGCCGACAAAAATTTCCGTCATATTCCACAGCTTAAAAATGCGGGGCGAAAACCTTTCGGTTTTCGCCCCGCAAGTTTTATTGCGATGTTACATATTCGATACAATTATACGATTTCTGTACCGTATATACCAAACAGTGCAAGTCTGTTGCCGGAAATAGTTATCACTGCTACATCACCGGCATTCAAAGCTATTGTTTCGGCATAAGCGGTAGTATTTGCCTTATTCTCTGTAACTGCAGAAGTCTCAGTCGTTCCTCCATTAATCGTCCATGTAAGATTGCCGGACTTCGATTGATTTTTAGTTGCAAAGCCGCTGTCTGTAGCCGTATAGTAAATAGTAACATTGACCGCGTCTTTTGCGGTTATTGTAATTGTACCGCCCGAACCACTGGGCAACATAGCATAATCAAATGTCAGCTCAGAGCCGTCGTTAGCAACAGCCGTAGAGAAACCCTGTGTAACAGTTGCGTTTTTACCGCCCCATACCGCCGTGAATAAATCCCCGTCGGATATAGTCGTTCCGCCGCTCGCACCCGCCGCACCAACGTCGGCAGCGGAATAATGCAGATTCTGTGTAGCAGCTACAACCGCGCCTTCGGGACGTCCGCAGACAGTACATACGCCGTTTTCAAATTTATGCTCTCCGCTTTCGGTCGCCCCGCAGACAGAGCATTCACGACTGTGCGTAGTTTCGGTAGTTACCCATGCTCCCCAATCGTGCGCCTGAGTTGTTCCGCAGACAGAACACTTATGAGTTCCGTCGCCGTTATCTGCCCACGTATGCGCATAAGCCGTTGTCAGTTCTGCAACGGTGGTTATTACCTTGTTGTTGCCAATTGCCGAGAATACAAAGCCCGTACCCTCGAGGCAGGAACACGTCCAGTACTCGGCGACAGCATCCGTCGCCGTTCCGCAATCTGCCGCAACAGCCTCAACGTGTGTAAATCTATGAGTATGTCCGGATGTTATGCTGCCATCGGAAGCCGTTACTGTTATTTCGTAGATATAAACAATATTTCCCTGTGCGCTGAGATAGTAAATATCAGACGTTACATTAAACGTTGTCGTCCTGAGCGTTGCAGTGTCGTCGCTTGTATAAGCTTCGGACATGTACGCAGTCGCTGAAGATGTTGCGCCTGCCGCTACCTGCTCGTCGGTGTAAAGGGCAATACCTCTGCCTCCCGCACCGCCGCTGCGCCACTTGACCGTAATTTGCGCATTTGTATACGCCGACAAATCAATCTGTATTGCGCGTGCAGCCATACCGTTCGACTGCTGCAAAGTATTTATTCTCCACGACTGCGTATATCCTTCAACGTTTGCATCTGCCTGCAGATAGAAGTGCGAAGCACCGCCGTAGAGCGTCATAATTCCGTCGGTTGCCGCGGGCGTTCCGTCCGCACCTATTGCTACAGTCTGACCTGCGCCGACTGCCGCAGCGCCATCACCGTATGTCGTCGTACTCCACTTTGCAGTGTCTGCGAAGTTGACTGAATAAGTTACTTCCTGAACGGGTGCCGCATTTACCGTTACTTCGCATGTCGCCTGCAAATTAGTGCCGACAACCTTTACGGTGATTGTCGTTTCGCCTGCGCCGACTATCGTTACAAGACCGCTTTGGTCTACCTTTACTACTTGCTGATTTTCGGAAGTCCATTCAAGCGTCTGACCCGTCATTATTGCGCCGTACTGGTCCTTGACGGTTGCACTGAGTGCCACGTCCTCATCGCCTACGGTTAATTCAAGGCTAGGTTCATCTATTGTTATTTCTGTAGCTACGGCAGCCGCTTTTACGGTTATTTCGCATGTTGCCGTCTTGCCGCCGCCCTCTGTTGTGACGGTTATTGTCGCCGTGCCTGCGCCTATGGCAGTTACAACGCCGTTCTCTACCGTAGCAACCTTGTCGTCACTTGTCGACCAAGTTACATTCTTATTGGTCGCATTTTCGGGCGATATCGTCGCCTTCAGGTTACAGTGCCGCCTATTTCAAGCGTCTTATTTGTTATGTCGAGGCTTACGCTTTCAACGTTAACCGTTGCCGCCTTTACAGTTACCGCACATTCGGCTTTAAAGCCGCCGTCCTGAGTGGTTACTGTGATTGTAGCCGTACCTGCGCCTACTGCCGTAACTACGCCGTCCACTACCGTGACAACTTCATCGTTGCTTGTCGACCATGTTACGCTCTTATTGGTCGCATTTTCGGGCGATATCGTCGCCGTGAGCGTAGCAGTATTGCCTACCGTGAGATTTACAGAGTTCGTGTTGAGCCTGACGCCCGTAACCGATACGGTTGACGATGTTACGGTTACAGAACAGGTTGCCTGCACATTAGTGCCTCGTCTGACCTATACCCACGATTGTAACGACGCCGTCAGAAACGGTTACGACTTCTGTATCGCCCGAAATCCATTCGAGCGTCTGACCCGTCATGGTCTCGCCGTCCTGGTCCTTGACTGTCGCCGTGAGCGTGACGGCTTCGCCGCCACTTACGAGGTTGAGCGAAGTTTCGTTCAGCTCTATCGAAGTTGCCGTCTGAGGCTCCTGCGCCGCTTTTACGGTTACCGCGCAGGTTGCCTTAATCTGCGTGCCCTTGACGGTTACCGTTATGGTAGCCTGTCCCGCGCCGACTATTGTCACGACGCCGTTTTCTACCGTTACGACCTGAGCATTGCTCGTAGCCCATTCGAGGCTCTGCCCCGTCATGGTCTTGCCGTCCTGGTCCTTGACGGTCGCCGTAAGCGTAACAGTTTCGCCGCCCTCTGTGAGCGTGAGCGTCGTCTGGCTCAATGATACGCTGTTGGCTTTGTCCTTTTCATCGACAATGTCGGTATCATCCCTTTCGTCTACAGGCGTCTGACAGCCAAAAAATGCGCCCGTAAAAAGACACATCGTCAATGCCGTCAGTCCGACTAAGAACGCCTTGAATTTGCCTTTCATGTTTTCCCCTCCGGAATATTTTTAAAAATCCGCCGCTGAACGCGACAAAATATTTTTTCAGTCAGAACTTTTTTGCCTGTCCGCATACGCAGACAATTTACTTTTATGATAATCAGTCACATTTTATGAACAATTATTACAAATATCATAACATATAAATCCTTAAAAATCAATACCAAAATACAAATAAAAATGCATAATACGACATTTTTCCCTAAAAAAAGCCATTGGTTTATGCGCTGCGCACCCGTCCTTGCTCTTTTTATGCAAAATTATGCGAATACGATTTGTTTAGTTTAAGTTCAGAAAGCCCGACGAGCCGTCGTCGGAGTTTTACTTACTCTTTCCGAATACACAGCTATTAGGAAGAGTTCAGCCCCGACAAACAGAATTAAAAACAAAAAATGAGCGGCGCGTTGGATAACGCGCCGCTCCTGATTTTTTATATGCAATTTTATGCTTTTTCGATAGTTGCGCCGAAGGGCATAATCGAAAGCTTTGCAAACTTGAAGCACTGCTTGCCGAAGGGAATACCGATTATGGTGATGCACCAGAGCAGCCCTGCAAAGAAGAAGCCGATGCACAGCCCCAGACCGCCGAAAATTATCCAGATGACGTTGAGGATTGCATGTTTGCCGAAATCGGTGTTTGCCTTTCTGCCGAAGGGCCAGATAATGAAGCCTGCCAGCTTGAAGCACTGCTTGCCGAAGGGAATACCGATTATGGTGATGCACCAGATAATTCCGAGGAAGACATACGAGATTGCCGACCAGAGACCTGTGAGCAGCAGCCATAAAATGTTGCCGATTGTTTTCATATTTTTTCTCCTTTTAGGTAATTATGACATTATAATACAACACAAAAAGTCTGCTGTCAATATGCAAAGTCAGATTTGTCAAAATTTTCGAGAATATGTCGCAATCTGTCGTACGGCAACGATACTGCCGACAACTGCGATTTCTGTATGAGCCCCTTTGACAACCGCACGGCGATACTTTGTAACCAATGCGCTCAAATTCGCGAATTACCCCCGTAATATGTGCGAGTTAAGCACCTCTGTCGCTCTCACGACGTGCTCCTCTTCCAGCCCCTTGCCCGCGTATGGATTGGTAAAAACACAATAATCGGCAAGCTCTTCCCAACCGAATTTGCCGTCATCGAGGATGACGAAACTTTCGACATCTTCATGCTCCGCCAGCCACGCCCGTATCTCATCAGTACGCCTTGCTCGCAGTCCCAAGTCAGGCGTCTTATCCGATATTGAAAGCCGGTGTTTTTCAAAGGTTTCGTGTATATATCTGCCGCTCTCGTCGCAGGCGGTTCTGTCTGCGTTCCAGTGTCCTCGCCAGGTCGAAGTAAGCACTATCCGCGCACCCGTCTTTTCAACTATCTCTCTTACAAGCGGCAATCGGGTCTGGTCAATATTTGTCAGCTCATTCCAGTTTCTTTGCCTGTCATACCCGCGCGAATTGAGCACGCCGTCTATATCGAGGAACAATACTTTCATGCCTCTATCCCCCCTTGAATTCACACAATTAAAACTATTCGCCTAGCGGCAACACGTCCTGATATAGCACAGTCATTCTGTCGTTGAGCCGACCGTCCATGTGGTAGTGTCCGAAATACCAGTGTCGGTAGTCCGCTATGTCCTCAAAATTTGACAAAAGCTGATTTTCGGGATACCTGCCCGTCCGAAAAGAACGCGTGCGCAGCGGCGGATACATGAGAGCGCGCTCTCCGCACGAATGGGTTATTATGTAATCAACTTTATTGCCGTATTTTTTCAGGTTTGCCATGCCTTCGTCCAGCTCTTCATAGGTCGGCATTTCCTCCGCCCACCAGGAGATACCCTCCTTGCGGAAAGCCTTGTCAACGCTGGTCGCGCCGCCGAAGGTTAATATGGTTTTCCCCTCCAGCTCAAACACCTGACCGCGCATGAGATGAATTATATCGGGCTTTATCTGATGCACCTTGCCGCCGTGCCACTCGGTCACGGGATATGAGTTCAGAAGCCAGAAATTTTCATGATTGCCATCCACGAACAGGACGGTAAACGGAAGATTTTCAAAAATCTTCAAATCGTCCTCAAGCGTGCGTTCCGACCACACTCCGCCGAAGTCGCCGCAGATTATAACGTAATCGTTCTTCGTAAGTTGAGGGTTCCTATCCGCAAACAATCCCAATTTAAGCGTATCCACATTTCTGTGAGTGTCGCCTGTTACATAAATTGCCATACATATCCTCCTTGTCGCTCTTTCCGACAGAATTGTACGCAGGTATTCCGTATATAATATACATTAACCTGCAATCAATATCAACCCTCAGATTGTTTTTTGAGGCGATCAAACATATAATCGCTCATGCTCTTAAGTCTGTCTATAATATTTTTATAGACCGCCGCATAAATTTCATTGCCTGCGTCACGGACAGCCAGAAGACAGCCCTCGGCTTTAATTATTGCCTTTGTTCTGTTCAGACTTGTATCAGAGAGAATTATGCTCCGAAGTTTATTCGTCTCCTCCTCCGCCTGTTTCTGCAGAGCAATTTTTTTGATGACGTCGGATAGTCCGCCAAGAGATTTTTTGCGTTCATCCGCCTCCGCACAACAAGATAAGAAGAATTCTTCGGATATACATAGTTTATATCCCTCACCCTCGACGTCTGCCTCTGTTATGTCGTTGAGATAGAGACCGATACATATATCGGACGCGGTGTCCCTGTCTGTTTTCAGCCGTTCGCAGAGCATGCTTTCGGATATATATCCTTCTCTGACGCACAGCCTCAATGCCTCTGCACGAAGTTTACTTTTCTCCCGCTCGTCCGTAAGGATTTTAACGAGGTTTTTATGTAAGACTTCTTCGTCATTATCTTCGTCGTACTCGTCATCTTCGTCACTGAATAAAGGCTCGTCGTCTTCGTCGAAAATATCCGTTCCCGTATTATCCTCGTCGTCGCTTAATGCCTCGTCGCTCTCATCTGTCCCGCCGTCATCGTCGTCAGAAATTCCTGAGTTTTTCCTCATTCTTCTGAATAATTCCAGTCTGTGCCTTCTGAGATGGGAAAGTCTCTCCTCGATTATTTCCCCGTTGTCGTCGTCAGTCGGTTCGCCGTCTTCGTCCTCCTCGGGCTCTTCCACGATTTCGCGGGAAATATCGCCGATGAACTTATACGTCCTGATATCAATATATTCAACTTCTTTCTGCGAGACAAGCGCATTCAGAATATCTCTGAGCTCACAATACGGCAAGCTCGTTTCATACATCAGATCGAAGACATCGCTGACAGACTGCCCACGACGGGCAGCTGCAATCAGCGCTCTTAAAACATTGTTTTCTTTTTTATCCATAGTCAATCCCAGAAATGTCTGCTGCGGCTTGTCATCCACGAGACGTCATAGTGATATTTTTTATCGTTAAAGTCGATTACAGGCTGTCTCTTACCGACCGCAAGAGGATAGCGCATATATTCAGGGCAATCGAAATACAGTTCGAAATACCCCTTGACGGGCATATGGTTGTTGATTGTTATGTAAGCCTGACCGGGTTTCATTCTGTGCATGAGCCCGTCCTCGGACACAACATAGTTTTCAACAAAGTTTATTCTGCCCTGAAGATAGCTTGCAGGGTCGGGAATGATACGCCTGCCCATCTGTTCCTTGATTGCTTTCGCGGTATATACATCATTTGTGCCCAGAAAATAGGTGAGATTGCAGTTGTTGCGTATCTGCTGGGCAACGCCCTGCGAGTAGGTCGTTTCAAGCTGCGTAAAGTCCTGGACGATGGCGGTAATGAATATATTCCAGCCGCGTCCCACGCTGAATATAGTCGAATAAATGGGGTCTGCCTGCAGAGTGGGGAACTCGTCCAGAAGATACAATACGGGAACTAAGAGAGCTGAGCCCTGCTCTATCGCCTTCTTTCTCAAAGTGTCCAGAGACTTTACGATATATTGGTTGACAAGCCCGCGCATGCGGTCATCGGTTATATCGTAAGTCAGAAAGATAACCTGCGGCTTATCCCCGAGCGTAGCTATGTCAAGATTGTCCGCCATTGTGAGATAGCGGATATCGGGATAGCTGAAACCGTTGAGATAGCTCTCTATGAGCTGAACATAGCACGCCCTCGTATTGCGGGCGTCGTTCATTATGCCGCGTACATATCTCCAGACGATATCGTCGTCGGGGCGGGAAGAAAAAAAGTTGCGGTCGTCAAAGCCGTCGGAGTAGTCGAAACGATAGAATACTTCCGATATAGTTTCAAAATTTATCTGCTCGGGCAATACGCGTGGGCGTCCTGTCTTTGCCTCCTGTCTTCTGGTAAGAAGCATATCCTCAAACAGCCCCACGGCTATGCCGTATATGAACCCGCGCGCCCCCTCATCCCAGCTTATATCCCTTTCGGAACGTATGGGGAAGAGCTTGTCAAACAGTTTTTTCAGTTCGGACAGCACCTCGTTGCGTATCCTCTGCCTGTCCTCGGGATACAACTCCGCTTCGAGATAACGTTTTGCGAGCTCAGTAATGGGATTGAACAAAATCTGCGAAGTCTCGGGGCGGATAAAATCCATATACATGACGTTCTCCTCGCCGTACAGCTTTTTAAGATAGTCTGCCGTACTGCGATAGAGCTCGCCTTTTATATCCGCGACTATAACAGAATTTTTACCCGTCAGATTATAAAGAAAATTTACAAGAAAGCGGAACGATTTGCCGCAACCTGTCGAACCTGTCACTATCGAATGACAAAATCCGTCTTTCTGAACAATGCGGAGCTGACCATTTTTATCCCTGTATGCCGAAACAGGAGTGCCCGGCTGATGTTCAGACATTGCTTCAAACTCGGTATATCCGTCTTCCTTTGCAATGTCGTCTGTGCCGAGCAGCACCGTCTGCTCGCCAGGCACTCCCTCAGCGCATCTTTCAATCAGTTTTGAATTTAATCTCATATCTCTCCCCTTAAAACCCTATGGGATGTTTTGATTTGACAGTAACTTCGCTGCTGCCGCCATAGTTATGGGTAAGGTAACTCAGCATTTCGGGATGAATCAGCATTTCGGGCAAACTCTTTAAGCAATTAACGATGTTGTCCGTTTCTTCGCTTCTGAGCTGCAGAAGAATAAATCCCGCATCGCAGTTCTTTCCGTCATACAACTCTTCAGATAAAATATCCTCGGCGTACCTGCGGCAACTTTTATCTCTGTTGAAGTGAATAATATGCAGGGCGTACAGCACGCTTGTCTCATGGTCGGTTTCATAGATATGAGACAACGCCTGCAATCTGCTTCTCTTAAGTTGTGTATTCCCGAATAATTGCTGAACTTTTAATAATGCAAGAAGTTTTGCATCTATCGTATCGCTCTCCGTTGCCGATTTCCCGAAACAGTTTTCTTTGCAGAAAAAACCGCTTATATAATTTTTGTATACTTCGATATCTTCTGCGGTCAGGAGGTCGGCAAGGACAGGGTCCTGAAGAGTAATTTCATAATTCCTTATAAGCTCTGAACTTACGCCGAAATCGGCGGCTATCGTCGCCCACAGCTCTGTTCCGATATCTGTGATTTCGCGCATGAGAAAGTAATAATATAAACTTCTTTCAGTCAGATATTTCATTGTCCATCGCCTTCCTTTTTGAGTGCTGATTTCTCTAACAAATCGTAATATTTCTCAAATACCTCGATTGCTTTTAACTGATCGAGCTCAACATTCAATGTCACTTCATCGCCGCTCATATCCACGTATAATACAAGAGCTTCGTCGTCAGCAACGCCTTCAAAATGGTCCAGAGGCTTCAACACGCAATAAATTTTGCCATCATGCGGGATCACCGCAATCTGTTCAAAAGTTACCTCCCTGCCATAGCCGTCCCACAGCGTAATCGGTTCGCGATTTTCCTCATCGAGCAATATGTCCAAGATACTCATTTTTATCCTCCTTGATATGCCAAGATTATGCCTGCAAAAATTTTAAATTTTATGATGAAATGCTTTCTCAGTTATTGCTTATGATTATATTTTAGATTATTTAAGGCCGCCTTTCAAACCTGTATTATTTTTACTTTACGGAAATGTCATATAAATAAAAAAGAACATGTAAAAATTACAGGTTCTCTTTAAAAAATAATATTTTCAGGTTAACCAGATTAAATTTGTCTCAAATATTGATTTATACAAAATAGCGATGAAATTTTAACTAATTCCCTCGCTATTTTGATGCCCGAGATAGGAGTTGAACCGATACGGATGTTACTCCTCAGGATTTTAAGGCTGTTAAGGGACTAAAATGTTAAAAATTCACACAAACCAAAACCATTAAAAACGGGCGATTTAGAGCGAAAATCACCTCAAAACCTCCCAAATCACAACTTTTTAGTCTGCTCCGACTTTGTTAAAAATCGACATCTTCCTTCTACTTCCCAAAATTAACATTTTTGTTAAAATCGTCCCTAAAAATCCCTTGGGGACGAAAACCCATTAAAAGTTAATAATTCGCAGAAAAATGCCGCGACGAGCCAATCGTCTCGGCATTTTTATTTGCTTGAAGTTGGTAAAAAACTAATATATTTTCATTGAATAGCAGATAATTTGACAGTTTATTCAACAGAATAACTTGTTGAGCGGAGCAATTTTAGTTTTATTCTTCCGTCATCTTTACTAAAACAATGCGCGAATTAAGGATTGTGTTTAAACATTAGGATTGCTAATCTTTAAACAAAATTTCATCTGATATTCCACAAAATAAACGAAATTGCAATAAACGACAACGGGAGCAGCAGCATCGTCAAAACTTCAATAAATTTATTTTTCTTGTCTGACGATGCAAAGTTGTAAGGTTCTTTCCATAATTTTGTTTTGGTTAGAATTATATATACAACCCAATATACACACGAAGGAATGGCAACAATGGCCGTCCATATATTATTATTTAAATCTATTTGCCTTTCAAAAACTACAAAACTCAACAAAGATACTATCGGGCAAACATAATGCAAAATAATATTTCCCATTTTGGGACTCAACCCCGACAAAAAATCGTCTTCGGTAATTGCAATCTTCTTTCCATTGCCAAGAAATACAATGAATATAAACATTGTGGCTACAAGCCCGCAGGTTGCAACATATCGCAACCCCATTACAAATTCCGGCACTGTTTGACCGAAAATTATATTGATTGCCAGATACACACAACAAATTAAACTCACAATCAACGATAAGAAATTTTGTAAGTATGTATAATATTTTAGTATATTCAGTTTGCCCTTAACATGTACTAGCGCGTATACTTCGCAACCTAAAATTACCACGTTCAGTATAAGCGCCACAATAAGCATAAGTTTCATAATACCAGTTATCTGCAAATTTTCGGCTTCGTATATCTTTTGTCTTACATCATAATTTAAGGTTCCTTATGTCAGTAACTGGCGGCTTCTTGAAGAGCTCATTGAAGTCTTCAAGGCAATCGAGTGCGTTGGCGATTTTCACGAGCGACAGAAGAGATATTTCGCCCGTCTGCTCAAACCTGCGTATTGAGCCGTAGCTAACGCCCGTCCTCTCGGAGAGCTGTCTCTGAGTAAGTTTCTTTTTCTTTCGCGCCGCCTTTTCTCGTTTTACAAGCTCATACACAGTACCAGTCAAGGACTGTGCAGATACAAAGTCAGATATGTCAAAAGTATTCTTAATCATAGTACTAATATTTTAGCAATTATTCCTTACCATGTCAATATATTGCCAAAATTTTAGCAGTTATAATCTTGCATAAGCAAAAACTGCGGCGCCGAGACCAAATCGGCGCCGCAGAACTCATTGAATGAATGTCTTAATTTTTATTGATGATATTATAGCTCACCTCTTGACAAATTGCAAGCGTAAAGCGCAAATCAATCAGAACTTAATTTCAATCGGAGCGTGAGAGAACGACGAAATGGTCGCGGTGGCGTCTTCCATATAATAGACAACCGTGTTGCCATCTTTTCCCGTCTTGTACATTGCGCGAAGGTTTGGATAGGAATTCAGCATACTCTCCTGCGCCTCCACCCTGTCGTCCTCGACGAGCGTTGCTGCAACTCTTATCCATTCGTCGCCCTTCATAGCGCAGATTTCGACCTTGGGATTTTTGGCGATCTGATTTGCAACGACCTTGCCCTTTCCCGTCTGTATGTAAAGCTTACCTTCGAAGATGTTTACCGTCCCGAAAGGTCTCACTCTCGGCTGATCACCATCCACCGTCGCCAGATAATACGTCCCCGCTTCCTTCAAAAAATCATATACTTGTTTCATTTTTGTTCCTCCTTGTGCCTGTCACTATTATCAATTTAATTACACTTACTTATAATTTTTTACCTTGCGTTAAACAATGTAAGCTTATTCTAAATAACTTATATTAAGGGATTACTCTTGTATTTTTCAATCCTTTCCTCTATGTCAATACCATTTCTTTGATTTATAGTCATGGACTTAATCAATACACCATTTTCGTCTTTAACCTCAAAACTATTGTTGCAACAATACAGATAATACTGTTCTTTATGAATTCTTGTTCCAAGAGATGCTCGGTCAATATGATCAGGATCTATGATTTTTAGAAATGGCTGATATGCGTTTTCTGACATGTTTTGAGCCGTCCATAGAGCATTAATACAATAAGAACTTCTCCCCTCAATCCAATATTTTCCATATCGTTCCGGTCTAAACTCTTTATATTTGACAAAGTAATACCGCCAATCATAAATACTATCCTTATCACATTGAGATAGATAATCCTTAATTAT
This sequence comes from uncultured Clostridia bacterium, assembly GCA_949290575.1. Taxonomy (GTDB): domain Bacteria; phylum Bacillota; class Clostridia; order Christensenellales; family Borkfalkiaceae; genus Coproplasma. The sequence continues at coordinate 29,455 of CASESJ010000003.1, read as the reverse complement.
TTGATCCAATATATCATTATCAAAATGGTTGCTCTTTTGCAATAATGCAACAAGGCATTTTTTTGTTTCAGCAAATCTTTCTGCTATGCTTTGATGAAATAGAAACTTCCAAGCTGTATCTTTATAAGCCCCCAGCTGTCGTCTCCAATTATTACGTTCTATACGAGAATAATCACCCATCGTAAGCAACGCACATGTAATTTTATCTCTGTCACAAGTAAACAGCTCGAAAAATCTATCGAACAAATTAAAATTATCCAGCCCTACAACAGCAATTTGTCCATATAATAATTCATGATTTTCTAGCCTATTTAAAGCCCGCACCTCATTCTGATGAGGTGGTCTCCAGGCAAGTTTTTGTTTTTCTTCTTCAAGCTGATAGGCATTGTAGTTAATAGATATTGTATCCAAAATTATCCCGTCAACAATGATAGACTTTGTTTGTTTTAAAATTGCAGGTAATCTATTACCACCAACACGACTATTACTATCATTTATTTCATCATCCGAATTTGAAACCAAGTTATTGACTATTCTTATTCGTTCTGAGAATTCTTCTTTTGTTATAGTCTTGATATGTATTGCATATTGTAAAAAAGCATACAACATGATAAACTTCGCAAAAGAGAAACCGGCACTTCTCCTACCAGTCCTATCGTCTGCATAATTTTGTAAGCAATCATTTAACAAGTCCGTCGAATAAAATTTATAAACTTTTACCTTAAGAGAATCATCTGAACATGAAATAAATTCGGAAAATAGATTTTTATCCACATTATCCCCAAATTCTTTCCACACATCAAATGCCAATTCTAAGAAATCCAGATGCTCTCTAGCATTATGACTGTCGGAAGCAAAGTACTTTTCTATTAAATCAAACTCATAATAACTTCTATTTTGAGGAGACTGTCCTTCTTCGTAGCATATGATATCACAAATGAACTTGAAATAGTTCAAAAAAAGTTTGTCCGTCAAATTATCATTTCTTCTATATTTCCAAAGAAAATCCGTCCAGTCTAAATCTATTTTTTTCTCTATATTTTTTGCTTTTTCGGCATCTATTTTTTCTATTTTGCGTTCAAATTCTGCTTTGAAATGCTCGAAGCGAGTAAGAGGCTTTCCTCTTGAGTTCATCTTGATATATAAATCGTCCGTAAGTCCCATATTTTTAATGGGTAAAAAATAAAATTGTATTTTTCTTTTCTCAACCAAGCATTTCCACAAATCTTTGACATTTGAAAAATATCTGACGATCTCATTGAGCATAACAAGCATTGACTTAATTGTCGGATCATTACTCCAATCTAACGGAAACCAAGCTTGATCTGTAATTTGTGCGCTTATGCACTCTGTACTATTAAAATCCGGTGTAAATTCAATTAGAAATTTACAAAAATCCCTTGCACTATAACGAGTTTCATATGAAAAATTTAACAAAAAAGAATATTTCTCTCGTTTAATATTATCTTTTTTTGCTGCATACCAATGCAATAGAAATAACGTTGTAAGTCGTTGTTGCCCGTCAAGCGGAGTTAATATACCGTCGGTTTTTATATCTCCGTATATAAAGTCAAGACAAATTCCGTTATTACAAACCGCTTGGTGAAGCGCATCCAAAAAACGTTCACGAATTCTTACGATATCAGGATTTTTTCGTCCTTGAGCATAATCTCGTTGAATTAGCGGAATTACAACCTTCTTAATCTCAAACGAATTACCTTCTTCAGTTTCACGCAAAGTAAAAAGCTCATTAAATGTACATAAATAAGATTTAGCCATTTTGAGACACCTCACCAATCTTTATAATTTTTTCAGGTAAGAACGATGACAGAGTTGAATTAATAGCAGCAACATAACTTTCTCTATCTATTTGCCCCCAAAAATGAACTTGATTACCCGCAGACTTTGTATAATATTTTAGAAAAACCATTTTAGTGCAATAAGGGATGAATTCTCCTTTTTTATCCAATTCAATTATCTTGTTTCTTTTTGCATCAAACGCTGCATTGCTTAAAGCAGCATTATTCCTGGCATTGAGTAAAGCGAGATTTGAAATTGAATGCAAATAACTAACGTTAGCACCATCCGACAATATTGTTTCTACTGTCTGTCTGATAGCTTTGAATTCATCCCCAAAATGTTCTTTAGGGTAGCTATATGACATCATATCTTGAATTTTTTTGATCGTAGCTTCCAGACTATCTTTTTGAAGTTTTCCATCGTGAACTTGAATTTCCCCGACTGTTTTAACAGACTCCATGTGCAAGGCAAGCCATTCTTTCCATTCTTCAACCGTTGTCATTCCTTCAGATTGCTGCGCATGAATATGTTCAAGACTCCATTTCCCATTTTTATATTTATCAAAAGGAAACCACATGCTTTGCTCACCATTCTGTCTAGTAGCTTCAACATTAAATAGAAATAATAACCTAGCTATCTTTTTATAATCTGAAGAATTTTCATAACTTAATTCACTATAATTAATATCTGATTTTATAGATTTTTTAATCTCTTCATCTAAAGCTGTTATAAAGCCCCTTTTGGTTTTTCCTTTAGCCAATTTAAAAATATCGATAAGCTTTAAATTGATGCCGATTAAATATCCGATTTTATGATACAGTTCGTGATTCTTATACCAATCCTTCAACACTAAAAATGTATGTAAAATTTCCTGCCAAATATCAATTAAATTTTTAGATTTTCTTAAATTATCAAAATAATAAAATGTTTCATATTTTTCATAAGCTTGAAATTTAGCCCCCGAAATTAAATTTAAAATCAAATCGATTCTCGTTTGATATTCCTCACCTCTTATATTGGTTATGAAGCCCCAAAACGATGAATCATGCAATTCTTTTTCAATGCTATCCCATTGTAATGCGATTTCATTTTTTCTATTGCTCGCTAACCCGCTTTTATTTGATTCGGAAAGAAATATTGCCTTTACTAGTTCAGAAGATGTCAAAGGGATTTTACCTATATTCAATCTTTGAAACAAGGCATTTCCGTCTTCCGCTGCCCCAACTTCATACCAAATAAGCTCTACACGTTCTGATAGCAGACTATAAAACTTAAAAGCTGTTAAAGAAGGATTTGACTGACCATCAAACCAATCAACTATTCCCATAAAGGCTTTTTTCATATAGAAAAAATCAATGTTATCCTCTGGCGAACTTTCCGATAAATTTTTTAAAAAATCTTCCGCTCTGTATCTTATCTCATAAATCAGAGAAAATTTTGCCTCTGCAAAAGGCACATATTTTTTAATAGCTTTATAAATCAAGTAAATGGTTGTTAGACGCTGTTGTCCGTCAATCAGCTCATATGATCCATCACTCCTATTTTTTACCACGACTGGCTGAAGACAATATCTGGTTTCTTTTGGCACTCCGACATTTTCAATTTCTAAAACATCCTCGATCAACTTTATTGATTCATCCGTCCAACGATATCCTCTTTGATATGCAGGAATATAGAACTTTCCACTTAAATCAGCGATTCCTTTTGTCTCCAACAAAATCGTATTCATATAACTCTCCTACGTTTTATATAACATATTATTGCATAGTTTCCAATATTTTTCAAGTACTCTCAGCAATTTATAACTATCCATTAACTCATTAATCTGTTTCAAACGGCAAACAAAAATTAAATGATATATTGCTTATAATCTTTGTCAAGTGTTATAATAGTTGTGTAATATCACAATGAGGCACAAATATGCAACTGAAAAAGATCGAGATATTGAACTACAAGTCAATCAACACTCCCGTCACCATAAATTTCAATTATGGTGAACCTGTCACCTTGATAGGTAAAAACGGCAGCGGAAAGACAAATATTTTAGAGGCGCTGAAACAGACTTTAGGATCAGGGCGCACTACAGCTTTCAGCCACAATTCCGCAATGCAAGGTACTTACTACTTTAGCTTATCACAAGAAGAACTCGATATGTATTTCAATCATATTGAGCTCAATGCAGAAGATGAACTTATAAAGGTTGACTATTGTGGTGAAAAACCTTCCGTCAGAGCAATCACATCGAAAGTTGTTCAAATAAGTGTAAAAGAGTTTCACGATGAATTAGAGGACATCCTGTCGGATTTTAAATCCGCCTCACGAACATACATCAGTAATCTCAAAAAAATTGAAAATGATGACTATGCTTATTTTAACCTTTATCCACAAATTGAATGCGAGTCATTAAAAGGAAGTCTAACGCACCTAACAAAGAGGATTCTCGGGGATGTTCAAAATCAAATAGACCGCCAGACAAAGGATATTAAAGAAGTATTAGATTACTTTAAAGGCGACAGCTTTACTCTTGATAGCTTTAATTATTCAAAACTTAACTATAGCTATACATATCCGATTTCGCTATACACCATTAAAGAACAAGAACTATTGATAAGTCCCATAATAGCCAAAAGCATCGGATTGACGAAAGAAGCGCTTGAAAAAGCCAATAAAAAATTCAGTAAAGAACTTCTCCGCATAAACGACTGTCTTAAAGATTCCTATGACCGACTTAAGACGCAAATTGAAAGATTTGAACAGTTAAAAAATAAGATATCATCCGTATTCAGTAAGGCAGAGGATAACCGCTATACCGAGCGGGATGAACGCGACAAAATTAAGCAGAAGTTTTTACAAGAGCTTAAAAATGCCGCCTTTGCACATTGCTATTACCTGGATAACGAAACCACACTGCTGTTCTCATCATCAAGAGATAATGAATATGCCAAACAACAAGCAAGCCAAATAAATTTTAATTATCGCAACCCCATATTAGAGGCATTACATATTTTTCTTTCAGATAAAGGGGTGTACAGAGAGAATGAATCGTTCTTAGAATATGACAAGCTTAGTCAAGACAGAAGGACTAAGTTTATTGACCTTATAAACAAAGAGTTTCTTCCTATGAACTTACCTGAATTTGAAAAGGGTGAGATAAAAGGATTTATACTTAAGGACGAAAGCAACACCCCTGAGCTTTATGTAATTGAGTACAATGGAACTGAAATAAATGTAAACAATACAAGCCTTGGAAGAAGATGGTATCTTACTTATCTGCTTATAAAAAGCATTTTAAAACCCGGCGATATACTATTAATAGATGAGCCCGCTGCCTTCCTACACCCTCAGGCGCAACTGGAAATGAAGCGAGAACTGAATGAATTAGCCTCGCGGAGCATATTTGTCATTTACGCCACTCACAGTCCTTATATGATACCAGAAAACTGGGGTAATGTTTACAATGTTAAAAACACAGAAGCCGGCACGCAAGTCACACAACTTAACTCTGATGATGAGCTGTCTTATGCAATTAAAGAAGAACTCGGCATAACCAGAAGCGCTGATATTCTGTTTAACCTTGATAAAACTCTTTTACTTGTCGAAGGTGTTGCAGATAAAGTTTGCATAGAAAAGTTTGCCGATCTTTTGGGATACGATCTTTCTATCTTTGAGTTACTGCCTTGTAATGGCTCGCCCATACTTGATGTAACCCATTTATGTATACATAAAAATTTGAAATTCAAAGCTTTATTAGATCGCGACAATTTGACCAAGCCTCCCACATGGTTAGCGCACAAATTTGGATATAAAGAATATTTGGATATTATCAAGAATAACAAAGACTGTATTTTCACTCCTGCTAATGGAGAAAGAAAATGCTTGGAAGATTGCTTTTCTGAGACTGACCAAGCAAAATATTTTGAGCCTAATAACAAAAGGCAACAAAAAATCAGTCCACAAAAAATAAAGCAAGCTATCGAATTCACTTTAGACACCCTAAATAATTTTGAACAGCTGTTCATACAGCTTGGCATACCTAAACTTGACAAAGAAAACCAATAGGTATATAATCTGCTTACATTCATAAATTGCCCATTTCATGTTCTTATCGGAGGTATATTTATGAATGAAATAAAGAGACTGAATAAAAGGCAAGTTGCCAAAAACGCATATCGCATGATAGCGGAATCAGAATACTCCATTGAATGGATAGCTCTGGCGCTGCACATTTCCGAAAGGGCGATATACTACTGGCAGGAAGGCAAGCGAACGCCGTCGATGGACAATATCTACGGACTTTCGCAATTATTCAATGTTTCAATGAATAGCATCCTCGCATGAGGATGCTTTTTCATTTTGAACAACTGTGCATAATCAATTATTCAAAGCCATGTTATAATACGTTTGCAAGGAGGTATTTATGGCAAATCGCAACTTAACATATCTGTGGGAACAGATTTTCCTTCACTGTAACGAGGCAATCGACTATGCCGGCCGCAGGATGCTGAAAAGCGCAATAGGCAACCAAAGAAGCCCATACTGCCCGACAATAGACCACATAAGTCCGCTTTCGCAGGGCGGCAAAGATACGCTTGAAAACATTATAATATGCAACAGGCTTACAAATGAAGAAAAGGCGGACTCATTCCCCACCTGGTCGGCAAACGGTCAGAGGTTTCAGGCAAAGAGAGTTCGCGGAACGTCGGACGAATACGACATATATCAACTTGATTAGGAGAAAAATTATGAGCAAAGGACACGGAGTATCCGAATATACCCATAAGCAAAGACAGCTTGATGACTATGCTAACCAGCATAATCCCAACAACCAAGCATATTGGGACAACCTGAACAATCACTCAAACCAGTGCAACCCGAACAACGACGAGTACTGGCATAGTCGTGAAAATGACGAAGATGACGAATAAAATGCAAGCAGCCGCAGGCGGAAAAATTTCCGCCTGCGGCTTTTTTGCTTTACGCAAATCAAACTTATTTATTCCACAAAGCTTTTATCCTTTCCAGAATAACTTTATCTGCGGGACAGAAATCGTAGTTTTCTATTTCTTTGGGAGTTATCCAAGCCATGGCATTATGCTCTAAAAGCGTCAATTGACCATCTACTATGCGCGAATTAAAGAGGGTTAAGTGAACAGTAATGTCGGGATAATCGTGCGTAACCTCAGTAAAAACGCTGTCTACAACAATGTCTATTGCAAGTTCCTCTAGGCACTCTCTGATAAGGGCTTCTTCCTTGCTCTCACCCTTTTCAACCTTACCGCCAACGAACTCCCAAAGCAGTGCCCTTGTTTTATTTGCAGGTCTTTGACTGATTAAAAACCTATCCTTGTCCCATATCAACGCCGCCACTACTTCAACATACGGCTTTAAATTTTTATTTTTCATTATATACCACCAAAATAACGTTCAAAAACAATACGAAATAACAAGTTAATTTGATTATTCCATAATTATTACTTTGATATTACATAAAATATCTAAAATCATAAGCCTTATCATATAATGCCTCATCCTGCTTAGACATCCTGGAAAGAACCTTGGCGAAATCCAATGTAACAGGTAATAACTTATATAAGCTATCTCCACTATTCCAATTCATTTTGGTTAACATTAAAATTTCTCTAACTAAAACTTCACCAGAAGAATTACCGTGAAATCGTTTAACCACTATCGGCGTAGGAGTTCCTCGTCCACCCTTATAATAATGTCCGCCGCCCAATTCAGAAGATTGTAAAACCCCATGCGTCCAAAGCAAGAAAGTATCCCCATTAATTGGTATAACCATTCCCCTATCGACAGAATAATTGTCCGCATGGTTATGATCCAACCCAAACTTGATACCCTTCCAATGGTTAAATTCTTGAATTTGTATCAGTTCAATATCTGAAATTCCTTCAAAAGCTTGTAGAAAGCCCAGAATCTCTGAATTCATAAATGGAGTAGTTTTATGTATAACGATTCGATCCAGCTTGGTTGCAGGGTTACAACGATAATATTCGTCACGTAAGGCTAGCATCATATTTCTTGCCTCTTCTTGTCCCATATAGGGATTCTTCCCAGCATATCTAGGAGATCTTATCTTCCTTAACAACATTCGCATTCCGGTACCAGTCGAATCGAACAATTGACTACATCCTATACAAACTCCTTTTTCTTTTGAAATAGCATAACTAACACCAACATAAGCCGTACTGTCATCAATAACTTGTGGATGCCACAAAACCCCCATCGCCGCTTTTGCATAAATAGCGGAAGATAAACCCCAAAGCACTTTACACTTATCAGCAGAGAGCACAGATTTTTCTTCAATAAACTGCAATGTCACATTTTTATCTGTTGCATACAATTTCAGTGAATCATGTAGGTCAAAGTCAGGCGAAATATTTTCCGACTTCCTGAATTTACTAAAAGCCCTTGGTATGTATACTACTAAGACATCAAAATCTGAACGATTCAGAGCAAACCTATCTATTGCCCTTTTAATAAAATCTACGAATTTTTTTGTGGTAAAGTTATAAGCTTGTTTCTGATCATATACACAACATAGCGCAGAACCGTTTTTGTCAGGCAAAATCAATCCACGCCTATATATTTTTTCAAACCCTAAATAATCAGGCAGAAATTGATCCTTACTCATATTTCGAGTTGTCCCATTGAGCGAGTTTAAATGTGCAAGTAATTTATTCGATGCCGAATCAGGGGCTATAAGGGCAAGTCTAACGGGAGCTCTATTTCTTGGACTTTTCGAATAGGAACAATCTATCGGACCATACTTAATCAATCCTCTCAACTGATTGATTGCGGCTTTGCTTTTATCTTCATTTGAAAATAGCATTACCGGCTCTTCACTTGAAAACGCTATTAACTCTTCCCAATCAGATTTTCGATTTACTCCGCCACAACTTACCGCCGGGCTTTTAAATTCAATTGCAAACTCTTGATTTCCAAACAAAAGCTTATGATCAGTCATCAATAATTTTTGCCAGCCATAAAGTTTCTGATTGTATGCTTGGTTAAATATATTGGATTTGATGTTTAATTTTATTTGGTACTGTGCTTTTTCTAAATTGCTTCCATCTGAATTTTTAATGTGCCAAGTAGGACTAATCAATAAATAATATTTTTTATCGATGAATTCAAGACATATATTAACGGCCTCATAAACCAAACAGCCATCTTCTTCATTCTGGGATTCAGGATTATAAAACCTGCTCCTCTTATAAGGAACTAATCCCTTTGTCACCAACGTTTTACTTATCAGTTCATATAGCATTCCGGTGTAAACGGAATCATTTCGCTCGAGAACATTTTGAGGCATTTCCTGGAGATTAATTTCAGATTGAATATGTCCTTTAAAATTTTTCTCCAACTCTTCTTTTGTGGCAAAACTATAAACGTAACCATTAAATAAAGCCGCGATCAGATCACCCCTATACCGTTTAAGTTCCTTCCAATTTGCTATATCGGTTTTAAAAACATTACATAAAGGATAGTCTTTTGCTACAAATGCATTCAACTTAATAAATTCTGCTTTTCTTTTAAGATTAAATCTTAATTCTTTATTATGCTCTTTTAGTGCGACCGTCTTGTCTATTAATTCAATCCTATTATCCATAGAATAATAGATGTTTAACATAAGCATATCAAAACCATCTATCTCTATAATATATGAAGGCTTGCCCGCTTGATTTAATTTATCAATCAAGCTTTTCACTCGACTTGATACAGGTCTGCCTTTTAGTGTAGTCCAGTACAATCCCTTTGACAAAAAGTTTGGTTCAAAAGTATTTTTCTCTAATACACCCATAACGGAATCGTCAGAACCTGAATAGCCAATAACCAGAAGCCCCTTATTCAGCAATTTGTTTTTGAATTGATTAGCAAGCTCAACCTCTAACGACTGTAACTCTTCTGATGTGTTCTGTAACTTATCATATCGATAATCCCCATGCAATTTATAAATACAGCTATATTTGTAGTTAATATTTTCAAAAGCGCTGTGATTAGCGGAGCTCAAGACATTAAAAGTCCATGTAGGATTAACCTGGCGAATCGCTATTTCTGTCAACTCATCAAAATTAGTCGTCCAGATATTGTTGACCATAGAATCGACTATCAGATTAGCAAGTGATAAATAGCCTATAGAGGGAAACTTTTGTGCAACTTGAGTTTCAATAAAACTTTTACGAGCCGCTCTCGTGCTGAAACATTTTTCAAAAAAATAAGAATATTCTTCAGGACTACCTTCTGCAGGATACCCTGTCTGACAATTAAAATACTCTTGCAATATTTCTTTGTTTCTTTTCGAGTCCAGATCCTTGAATTTTTCTTTGCTGACCCCATTCTCGGTACAATATATCTCTCTTTTAAAATACCATATAAAATCTTTGCCGGTTGCAATACCTGAACTAAATGATGCTCCCGCTCCCAAAAAGACATCTATGGTTCCAGGACTAATAACTTTAAAATTTCTAATGAACTGCTTTTCATCCATCAAGTAATCCATAATTTTCACCCTTATCAATAAAAATCAAAAACATTTCTAAATTTACAAACTCACCAAATAATTTCTATAATCAAACACAATTCAATCTACACTTTTTTAAACACAAACAGGTACTCGTGCGCGAGCAACAAAAAGTTATACTTTATGCTGTTGGTCTTCCAATAGCCCGTAGCCTTGCAGTTGTGCTGCTCCTTAATGATAATCTCCTTGAGCTTAAAGCCTGCAAGCTCGAAAAGCCGCATCGTTTCAAATGCAAGCGGTTGCACCATTCCCTTTTTACGGGTGTCGCCCATGAGAATTGCACAGAATTTGTCCTTTTTGAGAACTCTGAAACACTCCTCCGCCACCTTACTCATTTCCATAAGAAAAGGCTTTATGGAAAGCAATGATAAATCGCCCTCTATGCCGTCGCTGTAATTTATTATGTCCGCATAGGGCGGGTGCGTACAGATTAAATCTATACTGCCATCAAGGATATCCAGCTTGCGTGCATCGCCAAGCCTTACGGAAATATCTGCACTTGTATCACATTCAAAATTGAGCTTATTTTTAGTCAGCTCTACTGCGGCAGGATTTATGTCAACGCCTATAAAACTACGTCCCGTGAGTTTTGCCTCGACTGCCGTAGTCCCGCCTCCGACAAATTGGTCTAATACTGTATCACCTTCCGAAGAATAACGCAAAATCACATTCCTTGGGATATACGGCGACCAGTTGCCGCGATATTTTGCGTCATGCGTTGCCCATTTGCCTCTATTGGGGAACGCCCAGACGGTATTTGTTTCAAGCTCGAAATTTTTAGGCTGTAAAGGTACTTTCTTTGCCATATCAGTCAACAAGCAGCGTCTTCAATACTCCGCATTCCAAATCGTGAATACAGTAAATATCGTCCATGACGTCAAAAGTTTCTTCAAGATTATGTTTAGCCGACTTCCAACCCTGTCCATCTGTAAACCAAACAAATCTAAAGCCGTCTATTTCCTTTGATTCCAAAGCGAGCGTTTTATAGCTTCTTGCCGTCTCGTTCAGTTTAGAGCCGCCTCCGCTGTAAAAATTTGTCTCAATGGCAAAAACGGTATTATTCTTTCTGACTACAAAGTCAAATCTCTTTTCAGTCTTTCCCGTATTGGATATACCAGACAAATCAAGCCTCCAACGCTTTTCAATATCTGAAATATACATCTCTTTGAAGTAGCTCTCACCCTTAACAAGACCTTCCTTAACAAGGAAACTTTCAACGAGATCCTCCATAAGATGTCCGCCGCGGTTCTTTCTGCCATTGCTGTCAAGCCCGACTTCAACTCCGGTAACATAATCATCAACGAGATTATTTATTATGCGGTTTGATATAAGGTTGAACAACCCCGTCTTACGCATGAACAACTTATATTCATTTACAGAATAGTTAGGCTTTTTAAAATTGAAAACATATTCGCCGTCGCCGTCTATTGCATAAATTTCACGACTGCGCACCGCCAAAAGTATGGGAATACATTTCAATATCTCGGGATATTTATTTGACAGATTTTCAAACTCGTTCTCTATATCCTTTGAGCCAACCAACGAATTGAGGATATTGAGTTCGACTTTTATTGCATCGACATTGCCATAAACTTTTTCAAAGTCAACGTAATAATTATATGTACTTATACTGCTTTTAAAAGAATTTAACCATTCGTTAAAGTTTCGTTTCATAGCCTTTCCTCAACATGAAACATCATTAGATGTCAAATAAAGCACAATAGATACAAATAATTCTTGCTCCGAAGCAGAAATATCCACTATATCCTTTAACGCTTTCTTTGTCGCATTACCATAATTAAAATTGTAATCGATGCTCTTTTTCAATAATTCTTTAATGACCTTTTCTTTTGTCGATTGCTCGACATCCGGATTTTGAATTACTTTTAAACACTCTATCAGATACTTGATATAATCTTTTTCCATATTATCCTCATTATCCTTAATTGCTTATCATAAGTTCATTTATTTTGCCGCGCTTTTCGCCTTTACTGTTTATCATTCTGGAAGCAGAAACGCGGTGAATTTTGTAATCTTTATACAGTTCGTCAAAGAAATTATCTTCTGGATTGACATTCTTCGGATCGGAATTGCTGAGCACAATTTTTGCTCCCTTTTTATCAATCTCGGCTATGAACTCCGCAAGCCGTCTCTGCTCGTTATCGTCAAAACAATCGCTGTTATAAGACGTAAAACCTGATGTCTCCGATATAGGGCGATAGGGCGGGTCTATATACACGAATGTGTCTCTGTCTATAAAGTCCTTGGAAAGCGTGTAATCGCCGCATACTATCGTCACATTCTGCAAAACGGAAGATAAATTTCTGAGGTTATCCTCGTCACATATCGTGGGATTTTTATATGCCCCCATGGGTACGTTGAATTGTCCCTTCTTGTTTACGCGGTAAAGTCCGTTAAAGCAGGTCTTATTGAGGAATATGAAGAGTGCCGCCTTCTCTACCGCCGTTTCATCGTTTAAATGTAAGCTGTTAAAGCGCTCCCTCGCCGTATAATAATGATATTTGCGCCCGTTCTCAAGCTCATCTACGTTATCCCTAACCACTTTATACGCGTTCATAAGCTCGGCATTTGTATCGCCGATATAAAACTCGTCGAAGTCGTATTTGCCGAGAACACTAAAAAACAGAGCTCCGCCTCCAACCATGGGTTCGGCATATTTTTTAATTACGCGGTCACCTTCCGAAGGGATAAACTTTTCAAGCTCCGAGACAAGCTGACTTTTGCCGCCTACCCACTTCACAAATGGCTTTAATTCTACCTTGTGCTCCCTTTCATATCGCGTCGTTCGCTTGTCCGCAGGTTTTTCGGCATTTGCGGGAATTATCCACATATTGCCGACCATCATTGCACCGTTTATACGATTTTCAGAGCAAAGAATTGCCACTCTGCGCTGAGATATTCCCCACTTTTCTGCCGCTTCTTTTGCTGAAATGTAGCTGAGCATTTAATTTCTCCATGTATGGTATATACTATATACATTATATTCGAAATCTCGAATAATAGCAAGAGGTTTTCTTATTATTTTGAACAGAAAAACTGCGGCGCCGAGACCAAATCGGCGCCGCAGAACTTTACTTAAAAACTTTTTTAATTTTCATTGAACAAATGTCTTAATTTTTATCAAATTTACTAATACATCGGCTATATAATTAGATTAATTACTTTACAACCTCTCATAATACTCATCTAACTTTTTATCGCAAGTTGAAAGTATTTGGGCTATATCTTGGGGCGTAAGCTTTTTGAAGACCGAACTGTCCACCTCTACTATGCCGAGCGTTTTTGTATGGTGCATCATATCCATGTCCTCAAAACGCTTGAATGGATTGGCTAAAATGTTGCGCTCCGCCTCCTTATCTGTATATCCGCCCTTTGCAAATATACTGTTGGACTTTTCGACCACAAGCCCTTGCGCCCTTCTGCCCTCATAATAATTCTTAAAATAAGCGACAATATCGTCAATCTTTACTCTACCGCGACTATCTGCATGAGCAAATACCGCTTTCAAAAGAACGGGCTTATATGAATAGCTCATATCCATATCGGCAACCATCTTCATAAACAGCTCTTTGCGGTTTTTATCGTCAATAAGTTGCCAGCCAAACTCCTCGGCATAGCGCTTTAAACTCTCTTCCTTGAAATACTTAAACACTCTATGCTCGCTCATGGGAATGGCAAGGTCGGGCACAATCTTTCCCTCTCTGACATATCTTTCAATCGTCTCGGATTGCACGTCAACGCGGCGTACAAACTCCATTTGGCTTATCATGCCAGCAGCCTCTTCCTGCCAGTTGAATATATCTACAAGCTCGTAATCGGTGGCATCTACGGGATAGTCAACTATTGCATCGGGGCGTTCTCCCCTATTATATAGGGCTTCTTCCGCCTCCCTTTCGCCCTTTCTGCCGAGTACCGTTCCGCCGGGATGATATCCGTTCAACTTGAAAAGTCTGTGCATAGAATAGGGCGCATTATATTGCCCTGCATTATCGACAAAGTCAAATACCATGAGGTAAGGTTTACCTTCGCAAAGGCGCATTCCTCGGCCGAGCTGCTGCATATACAGCACTTTTGACATTGTCGGGCGAGCCATAAACAGAACTTCCGTCTGCGGGCAGTCCCACCCCTCATTGAGAAGGTCGCAGGCGCACAGAACTTTAATCTTTCCCTCTGCAAACTTTGAAAGCCATTCGTTGCGCTCGGACGTCTTCATGCTGCCCGAAACCGCCACAGCCTCTACGCCGACTTCCTTAAAAAGCGACGCTATCTGTTCGGCGTGCTTGACGGACGCGCAAAAAACCACCGTACGCTTGTCCTTTACATAGTCAAGCCAAGTATTGACAATTAGTTTGTTGCGCTCCGTAACGCAGATTTTAACGTCCAAATCGCGGATGTTATACTGCACGCTATTGAAGCGCACCTTTGTCATATCTATATTGGTGTGTATGCGAATGCAGCGAACGGTTGTTAGCGCGCCTATCTCCACAGCCGTTTCAATATCAAGTTTATGAGCCGTATTTTTGAATATATCGAGTATATTGACGTCGTCGGAACGTTCAGGAGTGGCGGTCAAACCGAGAATAAATTTCGGTTTAAAATAAGAGAGTATCTTCTGATAGGTTTCAGCCGCCGCATGGTGAGCTTCGTCTATGATTATGTAGTCGAACTCGTCCTCTCTAAAATTATCTAAATTTAAAGCAACGCTCTGCACGCTTCCACAAATGACATCACATTCGGTCTGTTTGAGATTATCTGCAAATTTGCCAACTGTAACCCCTTCCCAAAGCGAATTGAACGCATCATATGCCTGTTTTACCAGCTCCATGGTATGCGCGACAAATAATGTCTTACCGCCGACGCTCTTTGCAGCAAGCACGGCAGTTACCGTCTTGCCCGTCCCCGTTGCCTGATACAGAAGGGCTATTGTCTCCTTTCTTTCACGCATAGCACTGAGGTTTGCGAGCGCTTGTTGCTGATATTCTCTAAGCTCTAACTTTTCGCCGTTTAACGCCTTAGCTCGTTGAGGCGGAAGATAGTCTTCAATCTCCTTAAAGGCAGCATTTTCACCGAGAAATAATTTAAGCTCGTCCTTTACAGTATCAGGCTGCTTCTGCATCTGACGAACCGTCCAGCGGTAGACGTCCCACCCCTTAAATATCATGCTGTTTTGCTTTAAGAGATCGTCTGTAAACTTATCCTTTGATACAAGCCTTGGATTATGCGAAGCCTCATCATCTATCTCAATGGCAATCTTTTTGTGCCCGCTCTCACACAGAAAATCTGCAAAGCGCGCATTCTGATAGATATCATAAAAGGGATATTGAGAATAGAGAAGCCCCGCCTTTTCTGCGCCGAAAGTCTCGCTGAAAAGCTCTATGAATAAGTCCTCCGCCGCGCTGCCAGACGCCGACTTTAAATTTGCCATAACTTAATCTTCCGTAACCGATTTGAATATTAGCTTGTTTTTATATTAAGAGCGACTTCTTTCGTCTGTTATTATTGTCAACTGCCCCTGGACCTGAAGATATGACACTAACTTTTCATATGACAAATATTTACCAGAAACTTTTATTACTCTCCACGAGCCATATTCGTTTTGAAATTGCTTAAAGAAGAGAATTTCCGCATTCCCAAAACGTGCAGTTCGTTCATCGTCCGCACGAAACACAATACCTAAATTTCTATCATTACTATCATAAAGCATAAAACCGTTTTTTCTATAGCGCGTTGTCGAATACTCCCTATTTAATAAATTATCACATTTTAAATCATAATTAGCAACAATATTTTTAATTGTAATTTGTAATGGCATATCTTGTATTTTTTTCATAATCTTTCCCCTATCTCTCTCCTTATTATCTAACGTTTTAATTTATCAAATTTTTAACCACTTATATTTCCTTAATTCCCAGACATTTCAGATACTGATAAGTGCCGTTGTAGTATTTAGGAAGGCGGGTGCTGTCCTCCCAATAGCCGCTGGCTGTCTTGTTTGCATTACCATAGGGTACGCAGATTACCATGCCCATTCTCGCGCGTGTAAGAAGCACTCGGTACGCATTGAGCATGTATTTCATAAGCTCTACCTTACTTTCCGTATCGCCATTCTGCTCCACCCACTTCGTCTTGCCGTTAAAGCGATAGTAGCGCCATTTGCCGTTTTCATAGCGCATATCCGCGTCCCAAAGCACGCAGGTATAGTCGAGCTCTAAGCCCTGAACCTGAATTTCAGTTGCGGCATCCTCAAGGTAGTTAGACGACCTTGTATCAACTTTATCCTCCAAGAACCAATGGACGGCATTTTCGTCGCCGGACGGCAAAACGTGAATTCCCAACGGCTTATATCGTGCCGACTCCTTTGTTATGAGCACGCCCGTGCGCTCTGTTCCGCGGACCTTTCCATGAAGCCACGCCTTCGCCTTTGCAATATCTCTCGTCAATACGATAGGGTACTTGTCCTTAATCTCGTTATAGATTGCAGGCGCGTTGCCATCGAAACACAGCAGCGAATGCACGAACGCCGAAAGCTTTTCAGCCCTAAAAGAGCGAAGTGAAACGCCCAAATGCAAGCTCTCCGCATAAGTCACATTTTTATTGTCTTTCAATAGTTCATTGACCTTGCCTTCGGCGTATTCAGGCTCGGTAAGTTTGGGTGATATGTAGACGTTCCAATGAGGAAACTTTTCGTTGAGCGCCTTTATCCATTCTGATATTCCCGCCTCGCCCGTGTTTATCTCCTGTCCGCCTCCCACAAGGCAGACAATCGTAGCCCAATCTTCTCGTTGATCGAGCGACCAGATTAAAAATGCCGCCTCCGAGAGAGGAAAGTTAGGAACTTTGAGCTTATTGCCGTACGTGCCGCCCCTCTTCAAATAATCTGCAAGCCTTTTATGCGTCCAAGAGCGCTGCGCCTCGTCAAAGATTGCAACGTGCTCGACCTCGCCGAACCCGGCCTTTTCCATTCTAACCGCCTTATGCGGGTCTATTTCAAGTACTCCGTTTTCAACGGGATTTTTGATTTTAGCCAGCATATTGTCGCGGTATCTGTGTATCATCTGAATAGACTTGCTCACTTCGCGGCGAGAATCGGTTATCTTCTTGGCTTCATTTCTCTCGCGACATCTTTTGAAATTGTCCTGAGCAAGCGCCTCTGTAACCACCGCAACGAGCGGCCCATTCCCCGACAGATATACCGCGCCTTCGTCCTTTACGGGCTCGTTATTTCCCTGATATGTCTGCTTGATTGCCACTTCCAGCCCAACGAGCGTCTTGCCCGCTCCGGGTACACCTGTCACAAAACAGATACTCTTTTTTTGATTGCGCTTACTGTCCTGTACAACCTGCAAAATATAGGCAATAGTCCTGTCCGTTGCGACCTTATCCGCCTCGTGCCGCGTAATATTTTCAACCGAATGATTTTCGTATAATGTCTTAGCCGCCTCGATAATCGTCGGTGTAGGCGCATATGGGCTTATTATCCAATTTGGATTTATGGGCGGCTCGTTCGGGAATGTCCTCAGCACCTCTGAAAGCAAAGTATAAATACCCTCTTCGCCTGTAACGAGCGGATTTACCACTCTGTCGTCATATACAGACATCTGTATATTTTCAGTGGAACTATTATGCTTTGTGGCAATAAGCACGGGGACAATGATATGTTCTTCACTGAACTTATGGAAGTTCTTTAAATCAAGAGCATAGTCAAGGACCTGGTCAATATCACCTTCCAAAATTTTGGCTTCACCAACCTTAAATTCAAGGCAAAATATAATGCCTTTGAACAGCAACACAACGTCAATTCTCTTGCCAAGACGAGGTATGTCGTATTCGAATATGATTTGGCCGTCACAGTTAAGCCTTCTAAGGGCTTCCTTCATTATGGAGATTTCGCCCAACCACGCTTCTCTTATCGTGGTGAGCGCTTCACCGTGATAATTTTCGCACAGAAGGCCGAATATTGAGTTGTCGTCGGCACTTAAAAAATCTTTAAAACTGCCGCTGTATAAGCATCTGTTCATAAAAGAATTTCCTAACAAAAAAAGCGTTCTGTTAATATACTTTTGCCAATTAAAAATAACGAGATAATTGTACCATTTTTTGTTTTAAGTGTCAATATCGCCCGTTTAATATAGAACAAGTCAGAGATATAACAATTTGTAACATCGTTATACAAAACAAAAAAATAGAGCCGATATAAAAATTTTTTATCTCGACTCCATATCAGAAACATTAAATTTTTTTAATCATTAACTTTCAATGATTGTAAATTAAAATTTCTAATTAATAACTCTTTACCTTCTTTTGCTCTACCAGCCATATGCATCAAAAAATATTCTTGTGGGCTATATTCACTATATAATTGTTCTATTAATGGACAATTATCATATGTAATAATCCAATAGACATCTCGTAAATTATCTTTTATAAAATTAGCTAATTTTACGTGATCCTCCGACGTATAGAAATTTTTATATAACTCAGAACCTTTAACAACATACGGAGGATCAAAATTTACAAAGACCTCATTTCTAATTGGAATAATTACTTCTTGGATAAATTTAATAGCGTCATTATTATAAATTCGGACGTGTTCCCTATATTCTGATAATGCATTAATTTGTCTAATTAATTCTTCTTTATTAAACCTGCATCCGATAGTATATTTGCCATCCTGAGCATACCCACCGATAGGTCCACCTTTAAGTACTCCTGAATAGTTTGTCCTATTTAAATAAAAAGCCGCAAAACCCTTTTTTAATTTAGATTTTCCCCTATAATTATTATAGATGTTTCTTTGCTCTCTCCAATGTTCTAGATCAATCGGCGTTTCTTGAATTAATTTTATAAGTTTCCTCGTATAATTAAACACAGAATACCAAAAAGAATATATATGATCATCAACATCATTGATTATAACATTTTTTACGCAGCCAGAGGTCAAAAGCTTTATACCTATGCCAAACCCTCCTGAGAATGGCTCAACATACGTACATCCAGTAAGCCCGTTTTCTTTTATTAAATTTTCGACGGACTTAAACATTCGCCCCTTACCCCCAGGGTAACGCAATGGTGATGTAAGCATACTATTTTCTCCAAAAATATTGGTTTATGATCTTCTGAATACTCTCATAAACGCATCTGGCAACCAATCCGTTAGATCGTGATAAGAAAGATAAACTATTTCATCAGTATCAGTTGGCTTATGTAGTAATGAAGGAAGCACCTCAATCTTTGTGTTATGATAATAATAACTACCAGCTCGATTTGCCAATTTATCCCCAACATCATCAAACATAACCTTGAGCGGCACTAAAAATTCCTCTTGTTCTTTATTCGAATACGAATTAGGAACTTTGCTTTTTACTGTCCAATCAAGTAATTGAAGAGCCAATTTTCTATTTAACAAAAAATGTCTCCTTTGATTCCAGAAATTATCTAAGCAATGACGACAAGACTTGTCACAATCGCAGTCAAGCACATCATACGTCTTTGAAATTATGGAACTTAAGTTCTTCCCAATCTGAGAAGAATATCCGGCGCCACTTGATAGATTATCATAAAAAAACATTTCTATGTATATTATACCTCTTTTATCCGAAGCTCGTCTAGTAATATATCCACATTTTATTTCATTATAATCAATATCAAGTTCCAAAGTAATAGCTCTATGCAATGCTTCCATCATGGACTCTATTGCAGACTTTTGAATACGTTTATCATCAGTAAGTTTATAGCTATCATAGGTAAATTCGAGCATAAACATATCTGTTCTAAACTCATAACCCAAGAAAACATTATATTCGTATTGATGATTCCTACACAAATAACTACTATGATATGGTTGACTTACGTGAGGTTCTTTTCCATCAGAAACTTGTGCACCCCCACAAACAGTACAAATATCAAATCCTTGGTTTTTTGAATTACCCATATTAACTATAATGACCGGCTTATCTGTCATAGCGGAAGATTTTGCCATCCTTATATTTTTATATTGAGTATCCAACATATCTTCTGAACTAGGCACATGGGAATAGTAAGGCACACTTGCATATGTCTTTTCTTCTTCTACATCCTCATTTTTAACTGCTGCCGCCCTTTCAGGCGCAAAGCCCCAAGGTTTAAGTACTTTCTTTTCTGAAATTTTAGAGCCACAGAAAGGACACACGTCTGTTTTAGGTTTATAGCCGAACCAATTACAATCTTCACAGAAATAGACAGAGCGCAAATAGTCCTTAGAATTAAAATAATACTCCGCTTGTCTATCATTATATCCTTTTGGTCTAGGATTACTATAAATACCTCCGCTTTTATATGTTCTTTTATCTATTGTAATAAATCTACCAGGAGCATAATCACTTATAGCTAATGCTAAATCCCGATTAGGCGCATACCTAATTTTCGGAATATTATATTTACCACTAGACGAATAATATTCCACATAAAAGTTCACAACATCTCTAGGGAATGAATACGTTGGTATAACACCTTCCCGTAGCAGTATTTCCAAAACAGAATATTGAGTATCGTCATTTTTTATATATTTATCACGTTCTTTGTTTACTTTATCTTTAATATTAAAAAGTTTATCTCTTATCGATATTTTATATGCTTCATCTATATTTGATATATTTTCTAAATAAGAATTAAACTCATCAAAAAATTTTTCACAAAAATCTATTATCCCTACAGCATCTATACTATCATAGTTCTCCATATTTTTCGAACTATTCATAAAGCTATTAAAGCTTAACATAGCATAATGCCTATCTAAAATACGTTTATTATTTCTATCTATCCAAGGCTTACGCGGCATACCAGATATCATTTCTTCTGGATGCTTAAAGAAATGACTATCATGGACCCCGCCTCCAGCATAAGAAATTATAGTGGATATTTGCGCACCTTTTCTACCTGCACGTCCTGCTCTCTGTTGATAATTCTCCCTCATAGGAGGGATATTTCTCATACCAACAGCCGTCAACGAGCCAATATCAATGCCCACTTCCATTGTAGTCGTACAACTTAAAACATCGATTGATTTTTCTCCGTTGTCACCAACATCAACATCTTGGAAGTGCATTTCATATTCTTCCGTCATTGACCAAATATCGTCGTCGTTTTTATGTGATAATTGAGCCGTATGTTCTTCAGTATTAATTTTATGAATATCGACGCGCTCATTAAGCAGAGGCGTTCGCCAAAATTCAAATCTGCTTAATGCCTCATTATTCACAATTATTATTTCATTTGATGTATAACAGTCACCGCAATAATCGCCTATTTTAAAAGGAGATATTTTTCCGCATTGCAAACATTTATACCATTGATGTTTCTCATTAGCAATATGTATACGAGTGGTCTCCAAAGCAATATAAAGCTTCCCATCTTCATTATGGCGTAAAAAAATCTCTGATATTGAATTAAATATATTTAAAATCTGGACATCTGAATAGCCATATGTTTTTCGAATCGCATTAATTAACTTACCGTCGGCCAAATCTTTAACATCACTAGAAACTCCAAAATCCGTTTTTGAGCGACCAGGCAATAATTTACGTATACTATCGTCAATATTATTACCCAATGCACATGCGCTGTCCATAATATCCCAAAAGAACAACACAATTAATTCATATAAAGCTTGATTATCAATGTCAACACCTTTATCTTCCAGGTCCTCCTTACAATCATCCAATTTACTAGGTATAGGTTCTACCCATCCTATTCCTATATCTTTAATTGAGCGCGGGCTTTCACACAAAAACGTCAAAAGCTGTTCATAATATTCGTCTTGTCTTACATATGAAACATCTTCATAATTTGTAACTCTTCCTCTTTCTCTATCTCTTTTAACTTTTTTCGCAAAAGCATTTCGATTATTAATAAACCCATCTCTGTCTTGTCCGCTAAAGAAATCAAGTTTATAATCATTCGATTTTTCTAGAAACGCCAAATAAAGTGCATTAAGTGTAAATTCTTTATTGTTTTTTTCGTCTAATTCTTTGAGCATTCTTGCTGCCATTAGAATAATCTGCCTAAATACATCTGCATCGGAAGATTTTGACAAATCTTTTGCTAAGGTAGCAGCATTATCTCTACTATCTGAAAAAACTAGTACTTTTTTACCGCCATTTCTTAAATACGGCTTAACCGCAGGCTGAGTTTCAAATTGAGCTTTGACAAGATTATAGAAAGGTATATTGCCTTTTGTTGAAAAATCTGTTAAACGCTTCAAGTGCATCATTTTTTTACACTTTGGGCACGTATTAAAAGTACGGGATTTACGTTTCTCATCATACTCATAATTATACAATACCGGCAGATATCCCTTTTCTTTATATTCATCACCCTCAAATAATCTACCAGAAAAAGGATCCAACCAAGCAGGAATATACCCTGCTTCCCCTTTTCCCTTTGTGTAAGTCTTTGGTCTTATGTACAAATGGATTTCTTGAACAGAAGAATTCTCATCATTAAGTCCAGGCTCACTAAAAATATATTTTTGCCCGTTTTTCTCCGCAATCCAACCCTTAATAAATAAACCACCACATCTAACATGATTGATAAGTTCATAAACTTTTCCGCCACACTCACACTTTTCTTTGCGAATCGATGTTATTTTTCCTATCTTAATTTCGTCATTTTTTCCTACTTTTGCACATTTGCAATTAGGATTTGAACATGCAAAAATACCCTGTAACCCGCGAATAAATAAATGTAGTCTTGCAGGAAACAAAGTTAAGCCGTTCTTTTTTGCTAACGGCGATAATGCTATTAACACATCTAACGCTAAATCTGAATTATCTGCGTTATCAAAAATCTTTTTCTTTAAATACGATAAACTTTTAGCCCCCTCTCTGCATGCACCTTTTAACTTCAAAAATGCTTCATATTCTAGCAACTTGTCATTTAGCCATCCTTCTGCCTCAGATAATGTTATATTATTATCCAACTCAGTATCAAATAATTCTTTTGCAGCATTTTTAATATAATCCAACGCTTCGCTATCCGTGTCTAAACTTGACGGTATACCCAATTTACATAGTTTATCTATACTTGTTTTCACCTTATATTGCGTCGGAAAAAGCTCACGTTTGCCAAATAAAACAAGTTCATTTGCAGCTTTTCCAGTTAATCCACTATAAAAATCATCAATAGCTGTTCTATCATCCTGCGGCATACTTGCTGTAGTAATTATAAATTGCACTCTATCGTGCGAGATCCCTATCCTATCAAGCAAACGGCTTATTAATAAAGCAATTTCACCACCAGATGACCCCCTATACATATGAGCTTCATCTAAAACTACAAGTAATTTATTTTGTTCTGACATAGACAGCCATCTTTTAGTATCTTCCCATATGCCATTTTCACGCTTGCGCATAAGCATATATTCCAGCATCGAATAGTTGGTAACTAAAATATCTGGAGTTTGCTTCTGCATCTCAAAGCGCGTAATCAATTCTGCATCAAATTGATGTGCCTTATGGCTTCCATTTTCCAAACTCTCAATAAAATTAGAAAGATTATATTTAGCTGGAAATTTATTTATACTCTTTAAATCATCTATACTCTTTTTCTTACCTTCATCGTCTCCGGTTTCATAGATAAATTTATCTCTATAAATTTTCGCCAACTCTAAATTTTTTTGTCTTGATGAATCCCCCGAATATGGGGTACGCCCTGTATACATACCGAAGCAGGGAATTCTTGATGTGTGTGTCTTAGAAATGAAAATTTCTCTGAATATTTTTGAACCTAATACTTTTCTAAAACGCCCTATTTGATCAGACACCAACGCATTCATTGGGTATATCAGCAATGTCCTTACCGCATGAGTTTCAAATTGCTCAGGATTATGTATTCCTTCACAGATTAAATTATATATAATAGGCCATAAAAAACACTCCGTCTTGCCTGAACCTGTTCCTGTTGATATAAATATATCTTGTCCTTTACTAAATGCTTCAAGCGCCTGAACTTGATGCAAAAATGGCTTATTAAAAAAGCCTATTCCCTTATCCGCTAATTGTCCTATTAGTTCTTTTGCATCGCTATCAATATCCGCATTCTGAAGTCCTTCAGATACAGCAACGTACGAAGCAGAAGTTTCAATAAATGGCTGACTACAAATAGATTGTTCTACTGAATTATTAGAAAGTAGTTCATCTGAATAATTTAGTAAGAGCTCGCTATTGGCTAAATAATCCGATTTAATATAATTAACCAACCTATTTCTAATATTCAAATACGTCTCATGTACACCATAAATATTCTTCATCTCTATACCTCATTTGTTATAACACCTAATTTTTTCAGACTAGTTACTATAACGCTGATAAATTCTTTCCTTATCAAATAATGATTTTTATTATTGAAACTTTCCAAAGGCCACCCGATTAAAGATAAAAACATTTGCTCCCTGTTTGGCAACCTACCATGTAACTTCAATAAACTATACTCCGTATCCAATTGTTTAATAGTCACATTAAAAGGCTTATCATAATAATATTTTAAGCAATAGTAAAGTCTTCGATAATCGCTTCCGAATAATCCTTCAGGGAACATATCAGACTCATCATATGAATAATATTTAATTTTATTATCTCGACATATAACTTTAAAATAATTATTAGAGCTATCTTTTGCAATAGTTAACTCAGTTGTAGGATAATCTTTCCATGAATTAGATATATTACACCCTGATAATGGATTAAAATAACTCATACCTTCACTATGTTTATTCCATTCCGCAAATCCTATCAAATCGTAGCTATTCTTTACATAATTAATAGGCGTCAGATTATCACGAACAAGTATATTCGTAATATTATCCATTAAAAAAGCGTCACGACTTACTATCCCCAAGCCCGACATAAACTCTATTTCTTTTGGTAAACCAAAATACAAGTACTGATTTTCAGCAATCTCAAGACCTCTCCCATATTTAGCAACTTTTAACTTATGTTGCTCATAAATCATATACCCTAATTCCTCATATATCTTTCGGATATATAAACCAACAGACTCCTCTGCATGAAAATATCTGCTAATACACGGATAAATACTTGAATATACATCTGTCAAGTTGTTAAGCCTTTTAGTAAGCGCTATTTTACTTATCCCTGATTCATTTTCTACTTGTCTTTTGGCGTAATTTAATCCCCATAGTCCCAAAGCAGAATAAATGATTCTCTTATAATAATCTTCATCAGGTTCACTTCTATAGCGGGGAATATCCATATCCGCAGACATGCTCTCAATCATTTTATCCATTAGCAAACCACTTTAAAGTTAATTTTGAGTTCTTATTTTTCTCATAATACTGTAATAATCTTTCGCTTTCAGCAAAAGGATCTCTACCCTTAACATCTACCAAATATGGTAACACAGAAAACGTTAAAACAGCCCCCACATCCAAATGTCCATGAATATTTTGTATAAGTTCTCCTCTAACCGTATTTGGAATATTTAAATCTTTTAATATTGAAAGCATAGCAGAAGTTGCAGCATTATCACAAATTTCATAAGGTTTATTAAACTCATACTCTTCACACTGTTCAATATTAAACTGAATATTATCCGTTAATTGAAATCTGGTTAAATTAATATAACTACAATCCCTTAAAAAATCATCCGGTAAATACATAAACATCTTATCGTACATTGCACTGATTATAAAAATCTTATCTTTATAACAATTAAGCAACGAAAATAATATGGTCTCATTATAATTTCCAATAAAATTATCTAAATACACTACTCTTTCGCTTTTCTCCAAAGCAAAGTATATTTCAGCTAATTTAATCTCCTCATGAAAAACTATATAGCTATATCTTTCCCTATTAAACATATGAGAATAAAGTTTTAATATAAAATCACAATCTTTCCTATTCCCAACAATAGGCTTATTTAAATAGTAAATTCGAGTAAGATATGCTTGTAAAAGTTCTTTACCGTCAGAAATTTTTGCATCTTGAATTGCATATTCAATCTCATCATTTAATGACTCTACATCTTTAACATAATAAGTATTATTATGCTTATTTTTTATTTCTAAAATTTTGTCTGGTAAAAGCACTAATTCATCTTTACATTTATCTGTTACTAACACCAGGTTACTTTGTGACTTTTCTATTATCACAGGATCCATTTCCTCATTACGTCTGCTTTCACAATCATTCTTTAATGTTTCGATTTCTGCAATTTTTTCATCATATTCTTTAGTTTTCATCTCAAGCTGCAATAAATAACTATCTATCTCTGCCTGCAACTCCTTAATTTTATTTAAAGCAGTTTCATTATCAACCAATAATTGTCCATTTTCTTTTTTAAGAGTGACAATTTGAGTTTTTAAATCTTCATTACAGATTCTTGAACGCGCAATTTCCTCATTGCGATGCTGACTATCTGATGTAAGGTTGCTATTAGCTACCCGTAACTCCTCCAATTGATTATTTAATACATTAATTTGCTTTTCTAAAACCGAGTTTTTCTCTTTATACGACTTTGACTCATTATATACTTCATTGTATTCCTTTTTTAAGCGATTAAAAGAATTTGATAAATTTGAATATTTGTCAGATATTTCTTTGACTCTATTTTCGTTTGAAGCATGCCCAGCTTCTAAACTACTAATTTTATCACTACTTTTCTTATATAATTTAACCGCAGCGGTTAATAAATTAACTTGCTCTTCTGAAGTAATGTAACTTTGCAACTTAAAATAAATAGAAGGATTCGAAACAAAATAGCTACCGCTTAACGCCATAATGAGGGCTTCTTCTTCACCATTGTTTTGCTTAAGTTTTTCAATTTCATCAAAAATACTATTTTTGCTTCCTTCCAAAAATATATCCACAAGAAATACAATAAGTTTATTCCCCCGCTTTAATTCTTTGAACAATTTTTCCGCAGGAATTGTGGCCGTTGGACGAAATCCTGGCATAGTTTTTTGAAAATCTCCAGGATTCTTTTTAAAGTGCTGTTTTATTAGAGACGCTGGAATAATGCCTATAATATATCGCAATTCATCATCACTAAATATCGATAAATCAATCATCTTTCTCTCCTTCCAGTAACTCTAAAATTTTTTTATTTATCGCATGTGTCTTCCTACACTGTATTAAATATTCCCATATATACGGGTTATCCCCATTATATACGACTTCATATGGAAAAAATCTAATACTCTTTCTATTGTACAAAATCACATCATTAATAATGTTTTTATGTGAATCAACCGTCATAGGATATCTAACTATTTTGACAACATAATTAGATTTATATAGTCGAACTTCCCTGGACAAATTAAGTTTAATTTTTTGATTTTTATTTAATTTTTTTACTCCATAAATTGAAATTAAACAGGCACTATCATCTTGAGTTTTATACTCAGTAGCTTCTTCATAGTCAATATTTAAATTATCATATTCTCTGCAGGCTTTCGTAACATCAATAAAAGGACTAATTTCGTAATGAATATTTTCCGAATCAAGTATTATCTCCTTATCAATAGAGACGCAACTAAACTTATTATAATCTTCCACCTGATGCGTATTTATTGATTCCCCATAAACTATAGGGAAATTTGTTTTCATAAATAATACATTGCCTTTTACAAAATGACTATCTTCTATTTCAACACAAGGTGGCCATAAAATATCAAGAACAGCTTTTCCTTCACATAATTCATATCCACCTTTTGCACAAAACTCTTTTGCTGAAATATCTATTTTATTAAATTCAATAAAGTATACATCTACATTTTCAAAAATGTATTTTTCACTTCTAATAACGTTAAGAGAATTGCTTATCACACTATACTTTGGTACAACTAAAATGTACTTTTCATTTAAAAATAATTTATATTTACGCTCATCATCACCATTTGGGACTTTTTTCGCAATAAAATCGTTATCAGTCCAATCCCCGTCCCCTAACATTTTAAAAAAAGTAATTCTTCTTATAAAATCAATTTGACTTGTATAATCTTCCAAGACACTAATAATTTTTTGTCCAGCATCACCTAACCGAATAAAGGTTCTTTTACCGTCTACAAAATTAACATGATTTATTTCAGTTTTTATATCTCTACTTTTATTATTATTAACAACCGTTAAATGAAGATAAGAATTTATTGCTTGATACTTTTGAATTTCTGCCTCTGTAAATTTTACTGAATATAAAAACGAATAATTGTTGTTACGCTTTTCAAAATAAATTGCATAAGCGCTTTGAATAATTTCATTTATTTTCTTATTTGGTCTATATGGAGAATTTACTCCTATAGCATAATTCTCGCAATCTTTCCTGTATGTCCCATGATAGTGCCTAAAATGCGCTCGCTTATTATTGATACCCAACGACTCTGTAAAAAACGAAACTCTCTCTCCACAACAGGGACAGTATAAGTCCATACTGGAAAATTTTGAAGCTTTAAAAGTTGAAGCGGCTATAACTATTTTTAGAGAACTACTGTATGCATATTTCATAAGTAAAACTAACTAATTAAACTTTTATTAAATTACTATGTAAACTAGAATAATTTTATCATAATTTACAAAATACTTCAAGGTCTAAGCTTAAAAATATTGTAATTTCAACTATTGAAAGTAGACATTCAATTGGTACTAACCACTCAACAAATTCGCGCGGCGGAGGGGAACTCCGCCGCGCGGTTCGATTGAGGCGTTTTATGCCTCTTTTGTAACAGTAATTCTAAAACTTTGACCGTTTGTGGTCTGATATGTAAGAGCGGTTTTACCGCAAGAAATGGTGCCGACAAAGTATTCGTCTAAAAGGGGCTTTAAGCTATAAAGAATATCCTCGGTCGTTACCCTTTCATTGGCGACTGCTTTGTTCTCTACTTTGATTTTATCATTCGTTTGCGACATAACATCTTTGTTAAGTTGATTTTTTGACAGGTTTTTCATAAAGTACCTCATTTAATATTTTTTCTACAATAGCGCGCACTTATTGTGTGCCTATATTATACCCTCCGCCGCTGCAAATCGACAAGTAATAATTTGCAGAAACGGAGATAATAAATTGTAGAAATATGTCTTTGTTGGGGGAAATATGTCG
>CASESJ010000002.1 GCA_949290575.1 uncultured Clostridia bacterium | reverse complement strand
CGAAAACGGGCGGCGCGCCTTATATAAACATTGTATTTTATATAAATATTGTATTTACCACTTATGACAATCCTTTATTTTTCGCCGCAGGGCGGAAAATAAAGACGGAAATTATATTCTTATGCCCTTGGGCAGGTGGTTTTTAGCTATACCGTTGACGCATTTGCACCAGCCGAGAGGAAAGCCCTTAAAAGTAACTACATTCCAGCCCGAGAGCGCGTCGTCGCAGACAAAGGTTTCGCCGCTCAGATATCTGAGCGCGGCAGTCTCGTCAACCTCAACGCAGTCCGCGGTTGCGGGAGAAAGGCACATTGCGAGCGCGTGGTCAGGCTCGAACCTGCCCCCGACTGCCTCGCCGAGGCAGATGCCCGCGCGCAGCGTCTGCACGGGGATATCGGGCATTCCGTCGGGCAGACTGTAAAAAGTATTGCCGACTGCATGAATGTTTTTTGGAATAAATTTAAGTTTTTTCAAAAAGAAGTCGTGTGCGGCCGCGACGGCTTTTTTATCCGCCCTCGGCTTTAAAATACGCATATCCCGCCTTTCGTCCCCGCTCTTTTTCATGAGTGCGGCGTAGTGTCCCTCTCCTTTTTCTGTGTGAGGGAAAATTCTGCGCTCTGAAACGAGAGTAAATTCGGGATGTTCTGAGAGAAATCTGCGCACCTGCTCCTCGTCCTCCTCGCGGGAGAACGTGCAGGTAGAATAGACCAAACTACCGCCGCCTGCGAGCATATGCGCCGCGCTGTCCAATATTTTAGACTGTCTTTCAGCGCAGGAATGAACGTTCTGCACGCTCCATTCGGCTATAGCCTCGGGCTGTTTGCGGAACATTCCCTCGCCAGAGCAGGGCGCGTCGACAAGAATTTTATCGAAGTAACTTTCAAAAATTTCCGCAAGTCTGCGAGGTTCGGCGCAGGTCACGACGGCATTGGTTATCCCCAGCCTTTCAACGTTGCGCGAGAGAATTTTAGCGCGCGAAAAGTTGATTTCGTTGAGAAAAATTATGCCCTCGCCGCGCATTGCCTGTGCCATCTGCGTGCCCTTTCCGCCGGGGGCAGAGCACAAATCGAGCACTCGTTCGCCGCCCTTCACCTCAAGCAGAGGTGCGGCGCACATAGCCGATGGCTCCTGAACATAGTAAAGCCCCGCCGCGTGAAAGACGTTTTTGCCCGGCTTTTCGTCGTCGACGTAAAAACCGTTGCTCTCCCACGGGACGGGCTGCAAATCAAATAATTTCAGCTCTTTGAACGACTGCACGTCAGTCTTCAAGGTGTTTACGCGCACGCCTTTATACGGCGGTCGGCTGTATGAGGCGAAGAACTCATCCGCTCCGTCGCCCAACTCTTCCCGCATACGCGATACAAACTCTTCAGGTAAATCAATCATAGAGCATACTCTTGAGCTGCGCAAGGCTGATTACTTTCATGTCGTGCAGCTGTCTTGCATTCTTTGTGCGCACCGTCTCGTCATCCTCTTCGCAGACATATAGGGTGCAGTTTTCAAGCTTCTGCGAATATGTGCCGCCCTGCTCGTAAATCGCTCCCACAAGCTCTTTGGATACATCTATGTCGTCCTCGATGAGCCTCGAGAATGTGAATACTTCGCCAAAGAGCTTTCCGCTCTTTTTCTTGCGCCTGCGGCTTAAGTAAATATAGAATTCTTCGCGGTTGCGGCTGCGCCTCTCGCGCGCGGCGTTGCGCTCCCTTTCGTAGCGTTCGAACGCCTCGGAAGTCGGCTTTATTACGCTGTGTCCCGAAATTTTTCCGCGGCGCATGCCGAGGGCGCGCTCCAGACCGAAGACGTCGGTTTTGTACCTTGTGCAAAGCTCCTCGACTATCTTCATCGTGGCATAGGCGTCGTCCGCTGCGCGGTGGGGAGTGAACTCGACGTTGAGGTCGGACGTTATGTACTCCAGACCGAACTGACGCGAAAAATCGCC
Source organism: uncultured Clostridia bacterium (assembly GCA_949290575.1). Lineage (GTDB taxonomy): Bacteria > Bacillota > Clostridia > Christensenellales > Borkfalkiaceae > Coproplasma. Next base: position 167,722 of record CASESJ010000002.1, on the reverse strand, counting down.
TACCGCCGTCATATACATTATCTGACTGTCGGAAAACTCGAAGTTGAAGGGCGGAAGATTGAACCTGCCCGTCTCAAGGTCGAGATACTTTACGTCGTTTAAAATGGCGTGACCGAAGACAAGGTTGTTCTTGTCCTCTAAAAGCTCCTTTATGAAGGGATAGATATCCGTAAAGGGCGGCTGCTTTTTGAACTCGCCGTAGTCGTACGGAAGCTCTAACCCGTGCTCTCCCCTTCTGTCGGTCAGATGAAACCCGCCCTTGGGATTTATGAGTATGTCGCGCTTTTCGATTATATTGAATTTTTCGTCGCAGATGACGTAGCCGAATGCGCAGATTTTTGCTATCGTTTTATGCACGCTTGCGCACTCGATATCGAAAAAGACTAAATTCATATAATAAATTATAGCAGACCGCGCACGTTTTAGCAACCTTTGCGCGGAGCAATTTGAAAATACGCGCAAATCGGCTGACGTCGGATTAAAACAGCCGCCGCACGTTTTTTAAACGCGCGGCGGCTTTACAAAATTTTTAACTCAATTACTTTTTGGGGACTATCTTATCCTTGCCGCCCATATACTTTCTGAGCACTTCGGGAATGAACACGGAGCCGTCTTCCTGCAGGTGGTTTTCAAGGAAGGCAATGAGCATTCTGGGAGGGGCTACAACAGTATTGTTGAGGGTGTGCGCAAACACGTTCTTGCCCGTCGCACTGTCCTTGTATCTTATGCCAAGTCTTCTCGCCTGAGCGTCGGTGAGGTTGGAGCAACTTCCCACTTCGAAATAGCCCTTGCGGCGGGGGCTCCACGCCTCGACGTCGAGGCTGCGGTATTTGAGGTCTGCAAGGTCGCCCGAGCAGCACACGAGAGTGCGCACGGGTATGCCCATAGATACGAAGAGCTCTACCGTATACGACCACATCTTTTCATACCAAGCTTCGCTCTCTTCGGGCTTGCAGATGACTATCATCTCCTGCTTTTCGAACTGATGTATGCGGTATATGCCGCGCTCTTCTATGCCGTGAGCTCCCTTTTCCTTGCGGAAGCAGGGCGAATATGACGTGAGCGTCAGGGGCAGGTCGCCCTCGGGTATGACGGTGTTCATGAAACGACCTATCATAGAGTGTTCGCTCGTGCCGATGAGGTACAGATCTTCGCCCTCTATCTTGTACATCATGCCCTCCATCTCCTCGAAGGACATGACGCCCGATACGACGTCGCTCCTTATCATGAAGGGAGGTATGCAATATGTGAAGCCTTTATCTATCATAAAGTCGCGGGCGTACGTCAGAACCGCAGAGTGCAGTCTTGCAACGTCGCCGACGAGATAGTAAAAACCGTTGCCGCTCGTTCTGCGCGCGCTGTCAAGGTCGATACCGCCGAGTTTTTCGAGTATGTCGAGATGATAGGGCACTTCAAAGGGCTTTTCCTTCGCCTCGAGGTAGGTGTTCCACTGCACGTTGCAGCTGTCGTCCTTGCCTATGGGCACATCGTCGGCTATGATGTTGGGTATAGCCATCATGCGCTTTTTGAGCTCGGTTTCAACTTCGACAGTTTCAGCCTCTATCTGGGCGATACGCTCGTTGTTGAGCTTTGAGAGCTCCTTGACCTTTTCGCCCTCTTCCTTCTTGCCCTCGCGCATGAGCGCGCCTATCTGCTTTGCGTAACTGTTGCGCTCCGCACGGCGGGTGTCGCCCTCCTGCTGAAGAGCGCGGCGACGCTCGTCGAGAGCAAGTATCTCGTCCACGAGCGGAAGTTTTTTATCCTGAAACTTCTTCTTTATATTCTCCTTTACAAGCTCGGGATTTGTCCTTAAAAGATTGATGTCTATCATAAAATTACCACTTTTACCTTAAATTTGTAAGCTTGCAAACATTATACGCCAAAAAAACGTTTATTGCAAATGAAATGCAATTATTTAATTGAAAAAATGCAGCGGTTATGATATACTTATTGTAAAGTTGTTTTTAACCTGAAAATCTTTTACGATATAAAGGAAAAGAAATGAGCAAAATCTACTTTAAATCAACAAAGTCGCAGCAGCCCGAAAACGCCGCTGAGGACGTAGAAGAAAAAACTTCCGCTCAGCCTGAGGAGGAGCTTGCCGCCGCAGACGCAGCCGTGGCAGACGAAAGTCAGCCCGCAGTCGACACTGCGACGCCGCCCGCCCCCGCGCCCAGAAAGAGGTCTTATTCCAGACCGCGCGCCGCGGCAGACGAGACGAAGACAGCCGCAGTTTCCGAGAACGAAAAGACGGTGTCTGCCGCCGACAGCCAGGCAGAAAAGAGCGAGAGCGTTGCCGCCGACAGCGCGGAGAGCGCAGAAAAGAAGACTTACTCCTACTCTCTGCCAGAGGACGACGAGCCTGCGCAGAGCAGTTCCGCGCGCGACACCTCGTTCAGGTTCAAAGAGGGCGAAGACTTCAACAAGGATAAGATTGTACGCTACTTCAAGCGTCATCCGAAAAAACAGATTAATTCCAAGGTTGAGAGATTTTCGCCCGATTTAGACAAGGGTCTTACGCCCAAACAGGTGGAAAAGAGGTTTACGCAGTTCCTCTTCAACGACACAAATAAAAAATATTCCAAGTCGTACACGAGTATTATCGTGGGCAACGTCTGCACGTTCTTCAACCTACTGTGTCTGTGCGCGTTCATCGCTCTGCTGATTGCGGGCACTACAGGCTGGACCAACTACCTCGTAATTATTATAACTTCGGCGAACATAATAATAGGCGTAATTCAGGAAATACGCTCTAAAATTTCCATAGATAAACTCTCCATTATGGCGTCGGCAACCTGTAAAGCCGTGCGGGACGGCGAAGTGGTTGAAATTCCGTCCTCCGAAATCGTGCTCGACGACATCATTATTCTGGAGCTCGGCAATCAGGTGCCCGCCGACTGCATTTTAGCCGAAGGTCAGGTCGAGGTAAACGAAAGCCTGCTGACCGGCGAGAGCATTGCCATCAAAAAAGGACCCGGCGACATACTCTATGCGGGCAGCTTCATTGCCTCGGGCAGCGGCAAATTCAGAGTTGAAAAGGTGGGCAGGGAAACTTACCTTGAAAAGCTCACCGCAAAGGCTAAAAAATACCGCAGACCCAACTCCGAGCTGATGAACTCGACTAAAATGATAATAAAGGCGGTTGCAGTGCTCATAATACCCATTGCAATAGGCATGTTCTTCGTAACGTACAACGCAGCCTTCGACGCAAGCACCTCCACCGCTTTCGATTATATCTTCAGCAAGGAAATCAACAACGCCATTCAGCGCACCTGTACGGTCGTCATAGGCATGATACCCTCGGGCATGATGCTGCTCACCTCGATGGCTCTCGCCGTCGGCGTTCTGAGACTCGCAAAGAACAATACTCTCGTTCAGGACTTATACTCTCTTGAAATGCTTGCAAGGGTAAACGTTCTGTGCCTCGACAAGACGGGCACTATCACAGACGGCAGAATGAGAGTTGCCGACTGCGTCATTTTAAACACTGTGGGCGACTACTCGCTGAACGACATTATGGGCAGCATGCTCGCCTCGCTCGACGACAACAACCAGACGTCCATCGCGCTAAACAATCACTTCGGGCACAGCGACGCACTTTCGCCCGTAACCAAGATACCCTTCTCCTCAAAGAGAAAACTTTCTGCCGTTACCTTCGAAGACGTAGGCACGTTCTGCATGGGCGCGCCCGAGTTCGTACTCAAGCCCATGCCCGCAAAGGTTGACAGAATTGTAAAACAATATGCCCAGATGGGTCTGAGAGTTATAGTGCTTGCGCACTCCTCCACCCCCATAGTCGGCGACAAGCTGCCCGCGCTTTTAAAGCCCGTAGCAATAATTTCCATTGCCGACAACATACGCGAGGACGCCGTTGACACCATTAAATGGTTCAGGCAGAACGACGTCGCCGTAAAGGTAATTTCGGGCGACAACCCCGTCACCGTTTCGGAAGTAGCCAAGCGTGCGGGCATTGAAAACGCAGATAAATTCATCTCGCTCGAAGGGCTCAACGACAAGGAAGTTGAGAGCATTGCAAACAAATATACCGTATTCGGTCGCGTCACGCCCGAACAGAAAGCCGTGCTGGTGCGCTCGATAAAGAGCGAGGGCAACACAGTCGCAATGACGGGCGACGGCGTAAACGACATTCTCGCTCTTAAGGAAGCCGACTGCGCCATATCCGTTGCCTCGGGCAGCGAGGCAGCGAGAAACGTCAGCCACCTCGTGCTTATGGACAATAACTTTGCCTCCATGCCCAAGGTCGTGGGCGAGGGTAGAAGAGTTATCAACAATATCAAAAACTCCTCCTCGCTCTACCTGATGAAGACGCTGTTCACCGCAATACTCGCGGTTATCTGCATGGTTATCCTTCAGCAGCCCTACCTGTTCATGCCGAGCAATATGCTCCTTCTTGAAGTCTGCGTGATCGGCATTCCTTCATTCATGCTCTCCCTTCAGCCCAACAAAGAGCGCGTGCAGGGCAAGTTCATTACCCACGTTATGAGCCGAAGTATTCCCGGCGCGCTACTTATGATCTGCTGCGTTATGGCTATGTACATAGTGTACGCGTTCAATCAGGCGGCGTACGCTGCGTACTATGTGCCCATGTGCATGATGGCCCTCACCTTCTCGGGTCTCGTAATGCTCTACCGCGTATGCCAGCCCTTCAACGGCTACAGACTTGTGCTCTTCGCCTCAATGGTCGCCGTAACCGCAATCGCGCTGTGCGTGCCTACGCTCGCCGATATGCTCTACCCCAACTGGTCGTCGCTCACCTGGGACTACACAAAACTGCTCATCCTTGCCGTGGCTATCGAGGCGGCGTTCCCGCTGTCCAACAGCCTCATAAAACTCATGCAGATACTTCTTCCCTCCTCGACGGGCAAGAAGCCTCAGGTGCTCGAAATCGAGCGGTCGAAGACGCCCCAATAAGCCAACCATTGATTTCTACGATATCTCATTAAATATTAAGACGCCGCGCCCTGCTTATGGCAGGGCGCGGCTTATATTTTATACTTATCCGATTAATACATAATCGCGTTCGCGCAGGCATATATACGCTCCAACCATCTTTATCTTAACCTGCCGTCGGCGAGCTGTCGCCGAAATGCCGGTCTCCGCGCAGAATTATTTGGCGTTTCGCCCGGACTTTAAAAAAGCAACATAGATTAAAACAAGAATGAGCAAAACCAGCCGTACGGACAAGAGACAGTTTTATCATAAAAGGCATAAAAAAACAAGCCTTCCGCGCGGTGCGGAAGGCTTGTTTAAAGCTGTTATGCAATTATTCCTCTTCGGATGTTTCTGCGACGTCCTCTGAGACAGTCTCTTCGGGAGCCTGCGTTTCGACCTCGTCGTCGCGCTCGGTAACCGCCACGGTTGCAACCTTGCCGTCCTTGAGACGCATAAGGCGCACGCCCTTTGTGGCTCTGCCTATCGTGCTTATATCCGAGCAATGCATTCTGATTATCGTGCCGCCGTCGGAGATAATCATGATATCGTCTTCGTCGGTGACCTGCTTGAGATTGACGAGGCTGCCCGTAACTTCGTTGAACACGCCCGCCTTTATGCCCTTGCCGGCTCTGCCCTGCAGGCGGTAATCTTCCAGCCTCGAACGCTTGCCGTAGCCGTTTGCCGCAACGGTGAGAATGTCTTTTGCGGGGTCTATTACGAGCATATCGACAAGCCCGTCCTCCTCGCCGTCGAGCGTCATTGCGCGAACGCCTGCGGTATCTCTGCCCATCGGACGGATATCGCTTTCGGAGAACCTGATGCACTTGCCGCCGCGCGAGGCAATCATTATTTCGTCGTTGCCAGTTGTGAACTGCACGGAGATGAGTTCGTCGCCCTCGTTGAGCTTGATGGCTATCTTGCCGTTGCGATTGATACGGGCGAATTCCTCTACCTTTGTCTTTTTAATCTGTCCCTTTCGCGTTGCGAATGCGATATATCCTTCGGCATCCGCTCTTACGGGAATGAGCGCGTTAATCTTTTCGTCCTGCGCTATCTGAACTATGTTTACAATCGCCCTGCCGCGCGCCGTGCGGGCGGCTTCGGGTATGTGATAGCCCTTTACCGAGTATACCTTGCCGAGGCTTGAGAACAGCAATATGTCGTCGTGAGACGAGCAGACGAACATGCTCTCGACAAAGTCCTCCTCCTTAGGTCTATGCGCCGTTACGCCCATTCCGCCGCGGTGCTGAGCCTTATACTCGGCTATGGGCAGTCGCTTGATATAGCCAGAATGCGTAAGAGAAATTACCACCTGTTCCTCGGGAATGAGGTCGGCGTCCTCTATGTCGCCGTAGTCTACCGCAATCTCCGTCTTTCTCTCCGACGGGTACTTGCGCTTGATTTCCTGCAGGTCGGTCTTTATTATGTCGAGTACGCGGCTCTCGTTGGCGAGAATGTCCTTGTAATCGGCTATTGCCGCCTCCAGCGAGGCGAGTTCTTCGTTGAGTTTATCAACTTCGAGGTGGGACAGTCTGTACAGTCTTAACTCGGCAACCGCCGTAGCCTGACGCTCGTCCAGCTCGAAGTTAGCCGTGAGCTTCTGCACGCAGTCGTTCTTGTCCACAGCGTTTTTGCACACTTCGACTACTTCGTCTATCGACGCCTGAGCTATTACAAGTCCGCGCAGGATATGCGCGCGCTCTTCCGTCTTTGCAAGGTCGTACTTTGTGCGGCGGACTATTATGTCCTTCTGATGTTCGAGGTAATAATAGATGAATTCCTTGAGATTGAGTATCTTTGGCGTGCCGTCGACGAGCGCGAGCATTATAAGTCCGTCAGAAATCTGAAGGTTTGTATGCTTATATAAAAGATTTAAAACAACCTGCGCGTTGGCATCCTTCTTGACCTCTATGACAATTCTCATGCCGTCGCGGTCGCTCTCTTCGCGGATATCCGAAATGCCCTCTATCTTCTTATCCTTGACGAGGTCGGCTATGCTTTCGATAAGCTTTGCCTTGTTGACCTGATAGGGTATTTCCGTGACTATAATTCTCGTTCTGGTCTGGTTGCCGCTCTGGTAATCTTCAATCTCGCAGCGGGAGCGGATTATTATAGAGCCGCGTCCCGTTCTGTAAGCCTTTCTTATGCCGCTTCTGCCCATTATCATCGCGCCCGTAGGGAAGTCGGGGGCGGGAATGTAATTCATGAGCTCGTCGACGTCGATATCGGGATTGTCTATCATTGCGCAGACGCCGTCCACAACCTCGCCGAGGTTGTGGGGCGGTATGTTGGTCGCCATGCCGACCGCAATGCCGTCTGAGCCGTTTACAAGCATATTGGGGAAGCGCGAGGGAAGCACCGTGGGCTGCATTCCCGTATCGTCGAACGTGGGATAGAAGTCCACCGTCTCCTTATCGAGGTCGCGCAGCATTTCGGCTGAAATTTTTGAAAGGCGGGCTTCGGTATATCTCATTGCCGCGGCGGGGTCGCCGTCGACAGAGCCGAAGTTGCCGTGTCCCTCTACGAGGGGCATATTTATTGTGAAGTCCTGCGCAAGTCTGACGAGCGCGTCATATACCGAGCTGTCGCCGTGGGGGTGATATTTACCGAGGCAGTCGCCGACTATACGCGCGCATTTACGGAAGGCTTTATCCGAATACAGCCCGAGTTCGTGCATCGAATAGAGTATTCTGCGGTGAACGGGCTTAAGTCCGTCGCGCACGTCGGGAATGGCGCGCGATACGTTGACCGCCATTGCGTAGGCTATGAATGATTTTTTGAGCTCTTCGTCCACTTCGACGTCGAGCATTTTGGTCATTGCGAGGGTCTTGACAAATTCCTCGGTAAGTTCGGGGCTGGTCTGTTTTTTAGCCATATCTATCTACCCTCCTTATACGTCCAGCTCTTCGACGAGCTTGGCGTTGTCTTCTATGAACTGACGACGAAGTTCGGGCTGTTCGCCCATGAGTATGCCGAACATTCTGTCCGCCTCGACGGCGTCCTGAACGTTAATCCTTACAAGAGTACGCTTTGCGGGGTCCATAGTCGTCTCCCACAGCTGTTCCTTGTTCATTTCGCCCAGACCTTTATAACGCTGAAGTTCGAACTTCTGTCCCTCGTGCTCCGTACGGAAATCTTCTAAAGCCTTGTCGTCATAGAGGTACTGTTCCTCAATGCCCTTGCCTGAAACTTTATAAAGAGGCGGCTGTGCCGCATAGACGTGTCCGTTTTCGACAAGCGGACGCATATAGCGGAAGAAGAACGTTAAAAGAAGTATTCTTATGTGAGAACCGTCGACGTCGGCATCGGTCATAATTATTATTCTGTCGTAGCGCAGCTTGCTCTCGTCGAAGTTGTCCTGTATGCCGCAGCCGAAGGCGGTTATCATCGCCTTGATTTCCTCGTTTTCGAGAACGCGGTTTATTCTCACCTTTTCGACGTTGAGTATCTTGCCGCGCAGGGGAAGTATCGCCTGGAACCTTCTGTCCCTGCCCTGCTTTGCCGTGCCGCCCGCCGAGTCGCCCTCGACGATGTAAATTTCGCACAGCTCGGGACGCTTATCCGAACAGTCGGCAAGTTTGCCGGGAAGTTTTGTACTCTCGAGCACGCCCTTTCTGCGCGTCTCCTCCCTCGCAAGCCTTGCAGCGTCTCTTGCGCGCTGCGCGGTTATGCAGCGAAGCACAAGTTCGCGCGTCTCTGCGGGGTGTTCTTCGAGATATGTGCCGAATTTATCGACTACGGCTTTCTGCACGAAGCCGCGGACATAGGTCGAGCAGAGCTTGCTCTTGGTCTGGCTTTCGTACTGCGCGTCGGCAATCTTTACCGAAACGACCGCCGTTATGCCCTCGCGCACGTCCTCGCCCGAGAGCTTGTCGTTTTCCTTTAAGATATTGAGCCTGTGACCCGCGTCGTTGATGACCTTTGTCAAAGCGGCTTTGAAACCTTCGAGGTGAGTGCCGCCGTCGGGCTGACGGATATTGTTCGAGAAGGGGAAAATCTGCTCGGTATAGCCGTCGTTGTACTGGATGGCTACCTCGAGGAATTTGTCGTCGCCCTCGCTGTCCTCGAAGTACACGGGCGAGGCAAAGAGCACGTTCTTGCCCTTATTTATGTCCTCTATGAAGTGCACGACGCCGCCCTCGTAGCAGAACGTGTCGCTGCGCACATTGCCGCCGCGGTAGTCTGTGAGCGTCAGCGTGAGACCTTTATTGAGGTATGAAAGCTCGCGAAGGAGCGTCTTTAACGTATCGTAGTTGAAATCTACCGTCTCGAACATGGTTGCATCGGGATGGAAGGTTATGGACGTGCCCGTCTCTGAAGTATCGCCGATAATCTTTAACGGCTCTTCGGGTACGCCGCAGTGGTATACCTGTCTGAAGATATGACCGTTCTGGCACACCTCGGCAATAAGAGTATCGGAGAGCGCGTTTACGCAGGATACGCCCACGCCGTGAAGACCGGACGAAATTTTATATCCCCCTGCCTTGTTGCCGCCGCCGAACTTGCCGCCTGCGTTGAGGTTGGTGAGCGCAAGCTCTACGCCGCTTATTCCCTCCTCTTCGTTTATTCCCGTAGGAATGCCGCGCCCGTTATCCTTTACGGTGCAGCTTCCGTCCTCGGTTATGACGACGTCTATTCTGTCGCAGTAACCTGCAAGCGCTTCGTCTATAGAGTTATCTATAACCTCCCTCACAAGAGTGTGAAGTCCGCGCTCGTCCGTCGGTCCGATATACATGCCGGGATGTTCCCTTACGGGCTCGAGACCCTTCAGTGCTTTCAGACTGTTTGCGTCGTAATTTGAATTGATTTTTTCGGGCATATTTTGTCCTCGCAGATAAATATAATTTTACTTTCATTTATTATACCATATTATAATAAATAAAGCAAGAATTTACAGCATTTTTTCTGCCCTGACGCATATCTGAGACAATTTTATGCATGCTTATTTTATGGACGAAATCAAAGAAATGTGCCGCCTTGCAAACCTGAAGACGCACCACGTTTACGAGTGCGTCTCCTGCGGAAATCACGTCTGCCGCGAGTGCGCCGAAAGAAATTCTCTTCTGTGCCCCTTCTGCTTCGGCAGACTGTCCTTGCCGAACTGAAGAAAGCTATCAGACGGGAACGGACAGCCGTACCTCTCATTTTGCAATCAGTCCGCAAATACAGTCTGCAACCGAAAATACGACCGTGCGCGCTCTGCTGACACAGTCGTAAAAAATGAAGAGCCGCCGCGCGAAAATCTTTCGCGCGGCGGCTGCAAATCTGAAATTTTTGGAATTTCTGCCGCGCCGTCAGGCTTTTTCGGCAGAATTTTTATATTCGGAGGGAAGATATTTTATCAGGTCCTTATAGCGCATGAAGTATTTATACGCTTCGCTGTCGTTGCCGACGGCGAGGTAATATTCATACCTGAGCTGGGTCAGAATTATAAAGTTTATGTCGTCTTCGGGAAGCTGAGGCACTTCGAAGAAGGTGCTTTCGGGAATTTCCTCAAGCTTGGTTCCCGACCTTAAAGAGCCCTGTATGCGCAGAATGACGAGCATGACCTTCGCACTGTCTGAGAGGGTGAGAAGTTCCCAGACTATCATGCCATCGTTCTTGCCGCCCGAAAGCTCTGCGGGTATGGCGTTGAGCATGAGAAGATAGCCCGAATAAGGAAGCAATACGCCCAGAGTTGCGGGAACCTGAGGCAGACAGAGAGCTATTATGCCTATCGCGGCGCAGGCGGCATTGAGCGCAACGCCCGCAGACGCGGTCAAAATCATTCTCAGGCGCATGTGCTTTTTGCCCTTGGGACAGACGTTTACGGAGGATGTGCGGAATATTCTGTACCTGTCGGGTTTAATGCCCATATTCAGGCACAGTCCGACAATGAGGTGCGCACCCTCGTGCACGAAATCTGAAAAGGGCACGCTGACAATGAATAAAGCGAGATATGCGGGAATTAAGCTCTCGAGCCCCGCGCCCTCGAAATCGGTGCGCACGCAGAAAACATATCCGCACAGCGCGCACAGCCCGAGAAGGACGACGAGCGACGACCAGAATAAAATTTTACCCCTCATACTTCCTCCTTTGCAAGCACATAACCTTCAAGGTTATCGTTTTCGGAAATTGTTATGCTCTGAACGCCGAGCATATTCATTATCTTAGCCATAAGAAGACAGCCGCCGCCTATGACGTCTGCACGGCGGACATCCATGCCCGCGACCTTTCTGACGTCCTCAACCGACATAGCCGAAAACTCGCGCGCCATGCCGTCCACCTCGTCAAAACTAACGACCGCGCCGTGAGTTATGGAGGGGTCGTATTTTTCAAGGGCGAGCGACACCGCCGCAATCGTCGTTGCCGTGCCGCCTATGGCACGCATTTCAAGTCCGTCCGCGCGCACTTCGCCATAGCCCTTTATCTGTTCGGAAATGTAACTTTCCAGCCTTCCGAAATTCCTGCCGCAGACATCGTATAATCTCACCGTGCCTATATTCAGACTGCGGGAATAGATAGTCTGTCCGCCTCTTCTGAGCGTTATCTCGGTGGAAGCTCCGCCCACGTCTATTATGCCGCCGTCGCTCTTGCCCAGCGCGCCGTTTATGCCGAGTTCGGCTTCACGCTCGCCCGAGACGACGTCAACCTCAATTCCGCAGAGCTTTCTTACCCTGTCGGTGAACTGCGACCTGTTTGTCGCCGAACGCACCGCCGCGGTGGCGAAGGCATACACGCTTGACGCACCCTCTGCCCTCGCCTGACAGACAAACCTCTGCACGGCGAGAGCCGTGCGCTCGATTGCCTCGGGCTTCATCTGTCCTGACGAGGCAAGCCCCTCGCCGAGGCGGGTGGTGTCTATCTGCTTATATAAAGTTTTTCCGTCCGCCCACATCATAAGGCGAACGGAATTCGAGCCGATATCGATAGCGGCAATTTTTTTCATGTTCAGCGCGGTCTGTAGCCGTATTGCAGGGCGAGCTGATAGAGAATTTTATCCTCGTTGAGCTCGAACTGCTCGAGCCAGTTTCCGCTCTCGTCAATCTGCTCGAGTATATAATCATACTCGCTGTTGAGGCGGGCTTTGCGCGATTTAAGAACGCTTATATCTATAATCTGATAGACCACTACGGCAAACAGTATGACTATAAGCAATACGGCCGCTACGGTTGCCGCGGCTATTATTCTTTTTTTCTTTTCGTCCTGCACTTGGGCTTTTCCTTTGATTTTTTTATTTTTCTGCAACCATTATACACTTTATTTATCAGAAATGCAACAGTTAAGTGCATACTTTTTATGTACAGCACCGCGCCGAGCGCGCAGGCGACAATCATATAGGCGCGCAATTCGTAAAAATCAAGAAAATAAGCGCAGCCTAAAAATATCGCCGCGAGCGCGATAAAATATGCTAAATCGCACCAAACGGTTATTATTTTCGAGAGCACGGACGAGGGCGCGCCGCCGCACGCGAAGGTGCGTACGACATACAGCAAGTCATATATAACCCCCGAGCATATGCCCGCCGCGGCACATATAAAAAATATCGCCGTCTGGCTCATCTGAACAGTTTTTTGGCAAGGCTTTCGCCCTTTGCCGCATACTTTACGGAAGTTATGTTTCCGACAGCCGCAAACGCGCCCGTCTGCTTGGAAAAGGCGGTAATCTTCATATCGCTGCCGCCGACTATTATTCTGCCTTCGCCGTATATCAGAGTGAACGCCGCAGGCGAAAAATCGCGCACCCCCTCTATCCCCGTTGCCGTTATGCGCTTTCTGTTTTCTATGGTCAGCGTATGTTGTACATTCTCCATATCATACCTCCGTCAGTTAATTAAGATATGTCCGTTGCCCCGCATATATTACTCTTTGAGCACAAAAAAAGCGCGCCGCCGCAGATAAAATCTGCGGCGGCGCGCTCAGCATTAAGCTGACAAAATTTTTAAGTTGATTGCCGCATATATGCGGGGGAATTATCAGACAATGCCCTTCTTTATCTTGGCATTAGCCTTTGCGCGCAGCTCGCTGTCGAGTATGCGCTTGCGGATACGGATGTTCTTGGGCGTGACCTCTAAAAGCTCGTCGTCGCCTAAGAATTCGAGGCATTCTTCGAGGCTCATCTTCTTGGGCGTAATCAGCCTTAAGGCGTCGTCAGACGAAGATGAACGCGTGTTCGTGAGGTGCTTGGTCTTGCAGACGTTGACATTTATGTCCTCGTTCTTGGGGCTTTCGCCTATAACCATACCCTCATAGACGGGCGTGCCCGCGCCTATGAACAGAGTGCCTCTGCCCTGCGCGTTGAAAAGACCGTATGTTACGGCTTCGCCCGTTTCGAAAGCTATGAGCGAGCCCGTATCTCTGCGCGAAAGTTCGCCCTTGAAGGGCTGATATTCGAAGAATATGCTGTTCATTACGCCCTCGCCCTTTGTCGAGGTGAGGAATTCGGATTTATAGCCGAAAAGTCCGCGGGCGGGCACGAGAAATTCAAGCCTCGTGCGCGAACCGATTGCCGACATGTGCAGAAGTTCGCCCTTGCGGTTGCCCATGCTCTGGAACACCGCGCCCGCAGCGTCCTCAGGTATGTCGACTATGAGCCTCTCTATGGGCTCGTATTTCTGTCCGTCTATCTCTTTATACATTACGCGGGGGGTCGAAACCTGAAATTCATAGCCCTCGCGGCGCATGTTTTCAATGAGTATAGAAAGGTGCATTTCGCCCCTGCCGCACACGCGGTAGCTGTCGGCGGAGTCGGTCTCCTCTACGCGCAGGGATACGTCCCTTAACAGCTCTCTGAACAGTCTGTCCCTCAAGTGACGCGTAGTTACCCACTTGCCCTCTCTGCCCGCAAACGGCGAGTCGTTTACAGAGAAGGTCATCTCAACGGTCGGCTCGGTTATCTTTACGAATTTATGCGCTTCCACGCAATCGGGCGAGCAGACGGTATCGCCTATATTTATCTTTTCAAGTCCCGAAAAGCAGACTATGTCGCCCGCCTTCGCGCTGTCGCAGTTGACCCTTTCAAGCCCCTCTATCTGATAGAGGTTGACTATCTTGCCCTGCTGGCGCAGCATCTGGTTGTTGTAGTTGGTCACAACCACGCCCTGACCGGCATTTATAATTCCGCGCTCTATTCTGCCTATGCCTATTCTGCCGACGTAGTCGTTATAGTCTATCGAAGAGCAAAGTATCTGTGCGGGACCCTTTTCGTCCACCTCCATCGGCTGAATGTGCGAAAGTATGGTTTCGAACAGCGGCGTTAAGTCCGTGCCCGGCTTATCGAGGTCGAGCGTTGCCGTACCCTGTCTGCCCGAGCACCATACGACGGGGCTCATGAGCTGGTCGTCAGACGCGTCAAGCTCGAGAAGGAGTTCCAATATCTCGTCCTTGACCTCGTCGAGGCGGGCGTCGGGACGGTCGATTTTGTTGACGACGATAATCAGTCTGTGACCCATTTCGAGAGCCTTCTGCATGACGAAACGCGTCTGGGGCATAGGTCCTTCAGCCGCGTCCACGAGCACGAGAACGCCGTTTACCATCATCATAACTCTCTCGACTTCGCCCGAAAAATCGGCGTGTCCCGGAGTGTCGACGACGTTGATTTTTACGCCTTTATAGTGTATAGACGTGTTCTTTGCGAGTATGGTTATGCCTCTTTCGCGCTCTATTGCGTTACTGTCCATAACCCTTTCGTCCACCGCCTGATTTTCGCGGAAGGTATGGCTCTGCTTGAGCATTGCGTCTACAAGCGTTGTCTTGCCGTGGTCGACGTGGGCTATTATCGCCACGTTTCTTAAATCCGTTCTTAACATAAAACCTCTTAAGATAAAATTAAAACAGTATAATTTTAATACCAAATGCCCGTTTTGGCAATCTTTTTTGCATTATTTATCGTAAAATTCGCACTTTGTTTGGCGTTCAAACAATTTTAAAATTATTTGCATGCACTTATCCTTTCCGTCGCCGCCCTCGAATGCGTGCGAAAGAAAGCACGCCTCGTACACGGCGTTGGTTATGGGCAATTCTATCGAATATTTTTCTCCGAGCTCTTTCATTGCCTTTGCCGTCATGACGCCCTCGGCAAGTTTTTCAAAGCGCACGCCCTGAGCCATCATCTCGCCGTAGCGGCGGTTGTTGGAATAGGGCGAAAAGAGCGTGGTTTCGTAGTCGCCCAAGTGCGCAAGCCCGTATGCGGAATTGAAGTTTCCGCCCATGGCTTTGATGAGCGAGGCAACCTCGAACGCGCCGCGCGACATAAGCGGTCCTTTTAAACTTACATAGCCGCAGCCGTCGAGCACGCCCGCAACGATGCCGAGAACGTTCTTTGCCGCCGCGCCAACTTCCGTGCCGACGAGGTCGTTGCCGTAATAGAAGCGGATGAGCCTGCTCTTGAAGCTGTCGGCAAGCGTTTTTGTGAGCTCGGGATTGACGCTGTCAATGAGCATGCAGTTGGGTATGCCCTGCAAAAACGCCTGAATATGTCCCGGTCCGACCCAGACTGCCGTATTTTCGGGAGGAAGTCCGCACTGTGCGCACACCTCGGTGAGGCGCATGCCCGTGCCCTCTTCAATGCCCTTCATGCACAGCACAAATTTTTTATCCGACACGTCGACGGGGCGGGATAAAATTTTTGCGACGAACCCTCTCAACGACTGCGCGCTTATGGAGATTATGACCACCTGCGCAGACGCGAGAGCGTAGTCGAGGTCGCTTGTCAGCTCTATCGACTTGTCGAGCGTGAGGTACTCGTTCGCGCCCGTCTTTCTGAGGATTTCGAAGGACTTTCTGCCCTCTTCGCCCCACAGCACTACTTTGTTTTTAAGTACGGTTGCCTGATACCAAGCGAGGAACGAGCCCCACCTGCCGCAGCCTAAAACGGTTATGTTCATAGCGGTTTCCTTTCCGACAGGGCGCGCGAGAGCGTGACCTCGTCGGTATATTCGAGCTCGCCGCCTATGGGTATGCCGTGGGCGAGCCTTGTCACCTTTACGCCGAGAGGCTTTAAAATCTTGGCTATGTACATAGCCGTAGCCTCGCCCTCGACGTCCGGATTGGTTGCCATTATTACTTCCCTGACGTTTTCATCAATTCTCGCAAGCAACTCCTTTATGCGTATGTCGTTCGGTCCTACGCCGTCCATAGGCGAGATTACGCCGTGAAGAACGTGATAAACTCCGCTGTATTCGCGCAGTTTTTCCATAGCAATGACGTCGCGCGGCTCTTTGACCACGCATATGACCGATTTGTCGCGCGTGGCGCATATAGAGCAGACTTCATTCTCTGTAAAGTTGCCGCAGATTTTGCAATAGCGCACCCTACGCTTGCAGTCGGTTATCGCCGCGGCAAAAGCCTGCGCCTCGGCGTCTGTCATGTTTATGACTTTATACGCATACCTCTGCGCCGTCTTTTTGCCCACGCCGGGAAGTTTGGAAAACTCGTTGATGAGTTTGCCGATAGGTTCTATAAAAATTTCCATAACAAGCTACTTTACTAAAGCAGTCCTCATTAAAGCAGTCCGCCCAGACCGCCCATGTTGCCGAAAGGTCCCATCTTCTCTTCGTAGACTTCGTCAGCCTTCTTGTAGCCGTCGTTGATTGCCGCCATAATTAGGTCTTCGAGCATTTCGACGTCGTCCTCGTCCGAAAGGTCGACCATGGACGATATGCCGCTGCCGAACTCTATGCCGTTTATTATCTTCTTCGCGTTCATGTAGACGACGACCGTCTCGTCGCCCTCGTTTCCGCCGCCCGAAGTGCCTACAACTTCCCAGTCCTCGAGCTCCTTTTCCACTTCCTGCATCTGTTCCTGCATCTTCTGCGCCTGCTTCATGATGTTCTGCATGTTGCCCATGCCGCCGCCTTTGAATGCCATAATTCAATACTCCTTTTTTTACTTGATATCTATATCTATTCCCTTAAAATTTTCTTTAAGACGCCTTTCCGCGCTCTCCCACTTGTCCTCGCCCGCTTGCTTGAATTTAACTTCGAACGAGAACACGTTGAGCTCTGCGAGAGCCTCCCTTATAAACCGCGCGTTCTCCTCGCGGTTGAGAGCTTTATATACCGCGTCCGTCTGAGTGTACAATATCAGTTTGTCGCCCTCGAACGCGCTCTCCAGATCCATGCAGAGCGTAAAGAGCACTGCGTTTCTGCGCGTGGTGCGGAAGAGCTTTAAAAGGTTTGCAAACACCCTGCTCTTTTCCGCCTCGGTGAGCGACCCCGCCTGCGCGGGCTGCGCCGCCTGGCTCTCCCACAGCGCGGGCTGAACGGCATCACAGGTCTTTGACGCCTGCCCTCTTTCCTCCGTCTGAACTCCTACCGAAGGCTTATCAAACGGCGACGGTTGGTCAAACGTCTGAGCGTTCATTTCGTGCGCGCCAGACGCCGCCCCGGTCCTTAAAGTTGCTTTGCTCTCCGACCTTGCATTTGGCGAAGTCACGCTTTCAACTTCCCTTGCAGGGTCTGACGCCGACTTCTGCGCCGCTCTTGCAGGAGCGAAGTTGCCCTGTTCCATCCTCTTTTCGAGTGCGGAAATGCGCGAAATGAGCGCGTCGATATTGTAATCGATCTGCGGCATGGAGCTCTTCAATACAGCTGTTTCAAGCGTGACCGCACCGTTGAGAGCGTAGCGCATATCGCCTTCGCAGCGGGAGATAATTTCGGTCGCGCGAAGAATGCCGTGTCCGTCGGTGCAGTCCGCAGCCTGCTGAATGCGGGCGTATCTGTCGTCGGGCAGATTGACTATTTCACGCGCGTTTCTGCACATTTTTACTATTGCGACGCTGTTCAGAAAGGAGAGAATATCCTTGCACAGCGTGCCCACGCCCTTGCCGGACGAGAGAGATTTTTCAGTGAGCGAGAGAGCCTGAGCCGCGTCGCCCGAGAGCACGGCGCACACTATGTCCGCCACACTGTCGAAGTCTGCCGCGCCGAGCACGGCGGAGACGTCGTCATAGGTGAGTTTGCCCGTCGTATACGAGGCGCACATGTCGGCTATCGAAAGGCTGTCGCGCGCGCTGCCCGCGCCCGCTCTGGCTATCGCCGACACAGCCTGACTTTCGTACTGTTTGCCCGTCTTGTCGAACACCTTTTTTATGAGTTCTTCGAGGTCGGACTGGGGTATGAGTTTGAAGTCGAAGCGCATACAGCGCGAAAGTATGGTTGCGGGTATTTTCTGCGGTTCGGTTGTCGCAAGTATGAACACGGCGTGAGCGGGCGGCTCTTCGAGCGTCTTTAACACGGCGTTGAACGCCGACGGCGAGAGCATGTGCACCTCGTCTATGATATAGACCTTTTTAGAGCCCGCCACGGGCGGATACTGAACTTTGTCGCGCAAGTCGCGCATTTCGTCCACGCCATTGTTGGACGCAGCGTCTATTTCGACTATGTCCATATTTGCTCCGTCTGCAAGAGCCTTGCACACGGCGCACTTTCCGCAGGGCGAACCGTCCTTCGGTTCAAGGCAGTTTATCGCCCTTGCAAATATCTTTGCAAGCGAAGTTTTGCCCGTTCCCCTCGGACCGCAGAAGAGATAGGCGTGACCTATCTTATCCGATTTTATCTGATTTTTGAGAATTCTGACAATGTGTTCCTGTCTGACGACTTCGTCGAAAGTCGAGGGGCGGAACGCGCGGTAATATGCAAGATATGCCATGTCAGTCTCCTTTTAAAATTTTCTGAAGTTTCTTCTTCGAGCGCGTTATCGCGTTGTCGATACATTTATAGTTCTTGCCGAGAGAGGAGCAGATTTCCGTCATTGTCGCGCCGTCGACGTACATCTGCATGACCTTGTACTCGAGGGGCGAAAGACTGCCGCGCATGAGAAGTTTTATCTCGTCCATTCTCTCGGAATTAATAAGCTCGTCCTCCGGACTTGAAAAATCGGAGGCTATTGTCTCGCTCTCGCCCTCTATAGGCAGCGAGCTGTTGAGCGCGGCGTTCTTGCCGCTCGCCGAACGCTTTACCGCGTCGACGATGCGGTTGCGTATGCAGGCGTATGCGTAAGAGCTGAAATCGCCCTCTGAAAAGGTGAGCATTGCCGAATACAGTCCGCACATGCCCTCCTGCACGAGGTCCTCCGTCTCTCCGCCCGACAAAAAAAACCTTCTCGCCGTGCGCAGGACGACGGGTTTATACCTCAGAAGAAGGCTTTCGCAGGCGTTCTTGTCGCCGCCTTTAAAGAGCTCTACAAGTTGATTGTCCGTCATAAGCGCGTCTTTAACACCTCGTATGCGGCTATTCCCAACGCGACAGACGCGTTGAGCGAATTGACCTTGCCGCGCATGGGTATGGACAGCGTGAAATCGCACTTTTCGCGCGTGAGCTTTCTCACTCCGCTGTCCTCGCCGCCGATTACAAGCGCGACGTTGCCCTTTAAATCGGCTGAGTATATATCCTGTCCGTCGGCTTCGAGCGCGTACAGCCAGAAGCCGCCGTCCTTTAATTTCTCTATCGCGTTGCCCAGCGAATTGACCCTTGCCACCTTAACGTGGTTTGCCGCGCCCGCAGACACGCGCACGACCGTCTCTGTAACCGCCGCGCTGTTGTTGGAGGGTATTATGACCCCGTCCGCGCCGACGCACTCGGCTACCCTTATTATAGAGCCGAGGTTGTGCACATCCTCTATGCCGTCGCAGACTATCACAAAGCCGTTGCCGCTTTCGCCGCGCGAAATTATATCCTCGAGCTCGCAGTAGCGATAGTCGGACGAAAAGGCTATTAAGCCCTGGTGTCTGCCAGTCACGCTCTGCTTGTCGAGCACGAATTTATCGACAAACTGCACGCGCACGCCCGCCTTTCTCGCCTCGGCGAAGATTTTGTTGAGCGAACCCTGCGGGTTCTTTTCCATCATTATCTTTTCTACCGTTTTACCGCTCTTCAGAAGCTCCGAAACGGCGTTTCTGCCTTCAGTCTGCATATCCTATTCTCCCAGCAACTGACAAATTCTCTGTATCTGCCCAGACAGCCAAAGGTAGCCCAAAACCGCCTCGAAACCCGTCGAGCGGTTGTACTCCGCAACCTCGGCATTCTTGCTCTTTGTAGCCTTTTTAGCGTTTCTGCCGCGCAGAAAAATCTCGCGCTCGTCTTCCGTAAAGCGGGCTTCGAGTTCCTTTAAAAGCTCGCTCTGTCCGTGCGCCGAAACTTGCGCCGAGGCGAGCTTCTGCAGCTCCGAAGGCTTTCTGTCGCAGACTGCGGCAAGCTGACCCCTTATATACAGCGAATAGACGGCGTCGCCCACAAACGCGAGCGTTACGGGCGAGAGCTGTCTTGTCTGCTGTTCCGTCATTGTTTTTTCAAGGTTAAACATATATGTTTAAATTATACCACTTTTGCATAAAAATTGCAATAGTATCGTAGTATATAGCGTGAAAATGTTTATATTCAGAAAGAAAACTCTCGCCTATATCGCCTGCGTGATTTTATGCGGTCTGTTCATAGGCGCGTGCGTCGGCGTTTCCGCGGGCGCGGTGCAGGCAAAGACCAATTCCTCCCTGCCCGTCATAGTCATCGACGCCGGGCACGGCGGCATAGACGCGGGCGTTTACGGAGTGAACACTTCGGTCAGAGAGAGCGATATCAACCTTGAGATCGCCCGCAAGCTGAAGGGCTATTTTGCCAATGCGGGGTTTGAGTGCGTTATGACACGTTCCACACAGGCGGGACTGTACGGCACTACCGCCAAGGGCTTTAAAATGCGCGACATGCAAAAGCGCAAGGAAATAATTGAAAACTGCGGGGCGGATATGGTCATTTCCATTCACCAGAACACCTGTCCCCTTTCCTCCAAGCGGGGCGCGCACGTTTTTTTCGACGGCGACAGCGAAAGCTCTATGCAGCTTGCCGGGTATATTCAGAGGCAATTAAATCTGCTTGAGGGAGGCATCGCCTCAAACACAATTTTAAAGGGCGATTACTATATGCTGAAGTGCACCGACGCGCCGTCTGTAATTGTGGAGTGCGGATTTTTATCCAATCCCGAGGACGAGGCTCTGCTCATATCTGACGAGTATCAATCGCTGACGGCATACGCCATTTTCAAGGGCGCGATAAGCTATTTTTCGTGATCTGAAATCGGGTTTTCGTCGGGCGGAGAGCTGGCTGATTGTCATTCGCGGGCACATATCCCCGCGCCAATGCAGGGCACATATCCCCGCGCCAATGCAGGGCACATATCCCCGCGCCAATGCAGGGCACATATCCCCGCGCCAATGCAATTTATAACAGAAAGCGGCGTGCGCTTTTGCGCACGCCGCTTTGTATTATTTTTAAGTTAAGACATCTTTTCAAGCAGTTTGAGGTCAATGCCCTTTTCGCCGATTTTGATGATTTCAACCTTGACGGTATCGCCGATGTTGACAACGTCCTCAACCTTTTCAACGCGCTTGTTGGAGAGCTTGGAGATGTGTATCATGCCGTCCTTGCCGGGCGCAAATTCTACGAACGCGCCGAAGTTGAGAATGCGCACAACCGTGCCGACGAACATATCGCCCACTTCGGGGTCGTGAGCTATCGAAAGGATGATGCCCTTTGCGCGCTCTGCGTTTTCGATAGGTCCTATGGTAGAGATATAACCTCTGCCGCTGTCGTCGTCGTTGAAGTCTATCTGGGTGTTGGTCTCCTCCATTATCTTCTTGATTACGCAGCCCTGCTTGCCGATGACGTCGCCGATTTTGTCGGGTGCGATTTCGAAGCTGATAATCTTGGGAGCGTATACCGAGAGCTGGGGAGCGACTTCGGGAACGCACTCGAGCATCTTGGAGAGAATGAACTGTCTGCCCTCGTTAGCCTGATTGATTGCAGTGTGCATTATCTCTTCGGAAATGCCCTTGATCTTTATATCCATCTGGATGGCGGTTATGCCGTTGACCGTGCCCGCTACCTTGAAGTCCATATCGCCGAGGAAGTCTTCAAGTCCCTGAATGTCGGTGAGCACGCGGAATTCGCCCGTCTCCTGATTTTTAATAAGTCCCATTGCCACGCCTGCGACGGGGTTCTTGATGGGAACGCCCGCATCCATGAGAGCCATGGTAGAGCCGCACACGGACGCCATCGAGGACGAGCCGTTCGACGACATTATGTCGTTGACCACTCTTATGGCATAGGGGAATTCCTCTTCCGAGGGAATGACGGGAACGAGTGCTCTCTCTGCGAGCGCGCCGTGACCGATTTCTCTTCTGCCGGGGCTTCTCAGAGCCTTTGCTTCGCCCGTGCAGTAGCCGGGGAAGTTGTACTGGTGCATATATCTCTTTGAAGTTTCTTCGTCGAGACCTTCGAGTTTCTGCGCCTCGCCGAGCATGCCGAGCGTGCAGGTTGTGAGCGTCTGCGTCTGTCCGCGGGTGAACACTGCCGAGCCGTGAACTCTGGGAAGAACGTGTCTTTCGCACCAGATGGGACGGACGTCCTTAAGTCCTCTGCCGTCGGGACGAATGCCCTTGTCGAATATCTTCGCGCGCACCTTTTCCTTGGTGAGGTAGTAGATACTGTCCTTTACCTCTCTGGTGTTGTCGGGATAGATTTCTGCAAAGTGCTCTAAAATTTCCTTTTCAGCCTGAGCCTGTCTTGCCTCTCTTTCCTGTC
This sequence comes from uncultured Clostridia bacterium, assembly GCA_949290575.1. Classification (GTDB taxonomy): domain Bacteria; phylum Bacillota; class Clostridia; order Christensenellales; family Borkfalkiaceae; genus Coproplasma. The sequence continues at coordinate 145,218 of CASESJ010000002.1, read as the reverse complement.
TGTCGAAGGTGTCGATAGCCCAGTCAATCTTTTCGGACGCATACTCTCTTACAGCCTTGTCCAGCTCTTCGGGAATGTGATAGAGCTCGATTTCAAGCTTCTTTTTGCCCACTTCGGGAACGATTACATCCTCGATGAATGCGCAGATTTTTTTGATTTCTTCATGACCGAACATGATTGCGCCGACCATTTCGTCGTTGGAAACTTCGTCCGCGCCTGCCTCTATCATTAAGATTGCATCCTTCGTGCCTGCAAGGTTCAAGTGAATTCTGCTCTTCTGTCTCTGGGCGAGGTCGGGGTTGATGACGAACTTGCCGTCCACCATGCCGACAACTACCGAACCCGTGGGACCTGCCCAGGGGATATCCGAGATGGAGAGAGCGACCGACGAACCTATCATTGCGAGAGGTTCGGGAGATACATCGGGCTCAACCGAGAGGGCCTGTGCGATGACGACTACGTCGTTGTAAAGTCCCTTGGGGAAGAGCGGACGAAGGGGTCTGTCTATGAGGCGGGAGGTGAGAATTGCTTTATCCGAAGCTCTGCCCTCTCTCTTTTTGAAACCGCCGGGTATTCTGCCGATTGCGTACATCTTTTCGTCGTAGTCTACCTGCAGGGGGAAGAAGTCCATGCCCTCTCTGGGAGAGGCGGACATGCACACCGAAACCATAACCGCAGTATCGCCGCAACGAACAACGCACGCGCCGTTAGTCTGTTCGGCATACTTGCCGACTTCGATTATGACGTCGCGACCGCCGACGGGCATTGTGAATTGTTTGAAATTTACCATTTTCATTCTCCTTGTCTGTTCTTGCGCCCGCGACACCCGCCGCGGACAATTTTATAAAAACGGGCGAACAAAGTATATGATTTGCCCGCCCGTTCAAAATTACTTTCTTAAGTTCAAAGCAGCGACTATTGCACGATATCTTTCGATGTCCTTGCTTTTAAGATAGTCCAAAAGTCCGCGTCTGCGTCCTACCATCTTGAGAAGTCCTCTGCGGCTGTGATTGTCGTGAATGTGCTCCTTGAGATGTTCGTTGAGGTGATTAATTCTCTCGGTGAGGAGTGCTATCTGCACTTCGGGAGAACCCGTGTCGCCCTCTTTGGTCGCAAATTTTGCAATGATTTCTGACTTTTCCATTTAATTTATCCTCCTATGGAACATATTTGCGGAAAACAAAGAAAGCCGTTGAGTATTCGCGCAATCTTTGTACCCGTAACACAAATGTTAGTTTATCATATCTGCCGACAAAAAGCAAATATTTTGAGCAACTTTTATAAATATATTTATGCGCTGTATTTATGCGCCCTGTTATAAATCTTCGCGCGTAAAAAGCGCGAGTTTATCGGCTATGACCTTGTCGCACTTTGCTATATACGTGGGGATATCCTTGGGCGAATCGCTGCGCTCTATGCGCTGTCCGCCCGCAAATATGCGCTTGGAAATGGCGTTTGCTCCGACGGCGATATTGTCGGCAATTTCCTCCATCACGTCGACGTTGTACACGCACGCCTTGCCCGCCTTTGCCCAACCGCAGTTTTCGTGCCCGCCCGCCTGATACTTCTGGCGGTACATATAGTAGGGCTCATAGCCCGCGGCGGTGAGCTTATCTCTCGAGCAGGCTATCATTTCGCCTATGCCCTCAACTTTAAGTCTGTGCGTCTCTTCCTTTAATTTCGCACCCGCCTTCAGAGAGAGCGTATGCACCGTAATATTAGCAGGCGATAGAGCGACGGCGCAGTCCAAAGAATGTGCAAACTCAGCCGTATCCTCGCCCTCAAGCCCGGCTATGAGGTCTATGTTTATATCGAACCCGTACTTTTTTGCCTGCTCATAGGCGGCAAAAGTCTGAGCTGCGGTGTGCTTTCTGCCTATGCGGGCGAGAGTTTCGTCCGAAAAGCTCTGCGGGTTGACGCAAATTCTGTTTACGCCGAAGTCCCTGGAAAGTTCAAGCTTTTCCTCGCTGAACACGTCAGGTCTGCCCGCCTCCACCGTGTATTCGCATTGAGGCAGACTGAGCGAGGCAACCGCCTTATAAACCCTTTCAAGCTGCCTTGCCTCTATCGCAAAGGGCGTGCCGCCGCCTATATACACCGAGCGCACGTCATAAAGCACCTCTCTTATACCCTCAAGTTCGCGTTCGATGCAGGATATATAGGCATCAACGTACTTTTCAGTCGAGGAAATGGGCGAAGTTATGAACGAGCAATAACGGCATTTTGTCGGACAGAAAGGCAGACTTATAAAGAGGTCCTGCCCGCCCTTTTTCCGGTAAATCTCCGCCTGACTGCGCATGACGCGCCCGATGAGACTTATATTTTCCGCGCTGACATGCATCTCTTCAAGCAGCTTTTCATAGTCCCCGCCCTCGCTCATTTCGGCATAGGCAAGCTTTGTCGGTCTTATGCCCGTCAGCGCGCCGTAGGGGAAATTTATTCCCTTCTCCTTCGAGAGCAGCTCATAGAACGCCAGCTTTGCCGAACGGCGGGCGTAGCGTTTGTACTCTATGTCGTCGTGCGTTTCCCGCTCGTAAGAAAAATCGCGGATTGAACCGCGATATTCTATGCAGTTTATATATTTGTCCGCCTCCGAATAAAAATAGTGAGTGAAGTCCTCCCCCTCGCAATCGAAGAGGCGAAGAACGTCCATTATCTCGGGACGGAGAAATTCAGTATTTGTGTTAAGCATTTCTTTTATTTACGTAAGGGTTATACATTCTTTCATGCTCGAGCGTGGTGTCGTCCTCGTGTCCGCAGTACACCTTATAGTCGCCCTCGAGCGCGTACAGTCTGTTTACGGACGCCGAAAGCTCTTTGAAACTGCCCGTGGCAAAGTCCGTTCTGCCCACGCTCTCGAAAAAGAGCGTATCGCCCGAAAAGATGTTTCTGCCGCAGATATAGCAAACTCCGCCGCGCGTGTGACCGGGCGTGAACAGAGTTCTGAACCTGAGCGAGCACAGCTCGATTTCCTCGCCGTCCGAAAGCGTCTTGTAAATTTCGAACTTGGGTATGGTTATGCCGTGGAAGATTGCACGGTTGTCCTCGCCGAAGATGAGGTCCTTTTCGTCCTCGCCGCACAGAATTTTTACGCCCTGTTCCCACAGCGCGCCGCAGCCGCCAATGTGGTCGTAGTGGCAATGGGTCAGAAGGGCGTATTCGGGCTTAAGTCCGAGTTCGCGGCACTTTTCAAGTATGCGGGGCTGCGCGGGGTCGATTACCACGCAGCTGACGCCGTCTTCCGTGACGATATATGAATTTGCGGCAAAGCCGACGGGATAAATTTTGTGAACAGTCATGGTTTAGTTGCTCGTTCTGTAGACGTCTATTATGCGCTTGTCCTTTTTGAGATGATTGACGAGAAGGTCGAGGTCCGAACGCTTGTTGAGCTTTACGTTGATATCGAAAAGAGCCTTGCCGTCCTTGGTTATTCTGCCGTTTATCTGCGTCATTGTAAGCTGAAGCTGGGCAATTTCGCTCGTGATGAAGGCGATTACGCCGCTCTCGTCCGTCGCGCTTATCTTTATGCCCGCAATGAAACCCGTTTCTGTCTGACCCGTCCACTCGGCGGGCTGTATGCGGCTGTCGTCCATGCCCGAGACATTGGGACAGTCGCGGCGGTGAACGATGACGCCTCTGCCGCGCGAAATGAAGCCTACTATGGGGTCGCCGGGCACGGGGTTGCAGCAGTGCGCAAAGCGCACGAGAAGTCCCGTCATACCCTTTACGGTTACGCTGCCCGCGGGGGTATGCTTGAGTTTTTCCGCCTCAATCTCGTTTACGGGCTTGGGTATTTCCTTCTTATAGTAGTCTATAAGTTTATAGATTATCTGGTTGACGCTGATTGCGCCGTAGCCGACGGACGCCATCATCTCGTCCTCCGACGCAAAGACGAGCTTGCTTGAAATCTTGTTGAACGCCTCGTCTGTCAGCAGGTCGTTGAGGTTGTAACCTCTGCGCTTCGCCTCGGCTTCGAGCATGCTGCGACCCGTCTTTATGTTGTCGTCCTTCATTTCCTTTTTGAAGAACTGACGTATCTTTGCCCTCGCAGAACCCGACTTTACAAACTTGAGCCAGTCCCACGAAGGTCCTTTCGTCGTCGAGGAAGTGAGTATCTCAACCACGTCGCCCGTCTTTAAAGTAGAATTGAGCTGGACTATCTTGCCGTTTACCTTTGCGCCCACGCACTTGTTGCCCACTTCAGAGTGAATGGCGTAGGCAAAGTCCACGGGCGTCGCCTCGAGCGGCAGAGATATGACTTTGCCGTGCGGCGTGAACACTAAAAGTTCGTTGGAATACAGGTCGTTTTTGAGGCTGTCGACAAACTCCTTGCTGTCGTTCAGCGAGCCCTGCCAGTCCATTACGTCGCGTATCCAGCTCAGCCTCTGGTCGAAGTTGTTTTCGCCCGTCTTCTGCTCTTTATACTTCCAGTGCGCCGCAATGCCGTATTCCGCCATCTTGTGCATTTCGAAGGTGCGTATCTGTATTTCGAAGTACTGCCCGAAGTTGGTGACGACCGTCGTGTGCAGCGACTGATACATGTTGCGCTTGGGCGTTGCGATGTAGTCCTTTATTCTTCCCGGAACGGGCTTCCACTGCTTGTGAATTTTACCTAAAACTTCATAACATTCCTCGGTGGTGTTGACAATCACCCTGACCGCCGTCAAATCGTAAATCTGGTCGAGCGAAAGCCCCTTGTTCTTCATCTTGCGGTATATCGAATAGAAGTGCTTGGGTCTGCCGAACACCTCGCCCTTGATATTCTCCTCCTCGAGCATATGCTGGAGCTGAGCGACGACGAAGTCGACGAAGTTTCTCCTCTCCTCCAACCTCTGGTGTATGTTGGAGGCAAGGTATTCGTAAGCCTCGGGGTCGAGGTATTTAAGGCACAGATCTTCAAGCTCGCACTTGATCTGCGAAATACCCAGCCTGCCTGCGAGCGGCGTGAAGATTTCGAGCGTTTCGCGCGCTATCCTCTGCTGGCGTTCCTTTGAAAGGAAGTTCAGAGAGCGCATATTGTGCAGTCTGTCGGCGAGCTTTATGATTATGACGCGCACGTCGTTCGCCATGGCGACGAAAATCTTGCGGAAGTTTTCGGCGTCCTCCTCTTCGTGCGTCTGAAAGCGTATTTTATCGAGCTTTGTGACGCCGTCGACGAGAGTTAAAATTTCTTCGCCGAAATTTTTCTTGACGTCGTCGGGCGTTGCGGGGGTATCTTCGATTACGTCGTGCAGAAAAGCCGCGGCGACGGACGGCGTGTCCATGCCGAGGTCGACGAGTATCTCCGCCACCGCGCAGGGGTGCGTGAAATAGGGCTCGCCCGAGGCGCGCTTCTGATTTTTATGCATCTCTTCGGCGTAATGGTACGCTCTCAGAAGCACCTGTCTGTCGGCGTCGCCGTAAGTTTCGTTTATCTTATCCAGAACCGTTTTCATATTCTTCTGACCTTTTCTCAGTTCAAGCCGCTTATGAGATTGTAAAGCGGCGACTGCGTGAGCTGGGTTTTCATTCCCTTATAGACGGTAAGTCTGCCGCCCTCAAAGGAAATTATGCCGAGTTGCTCGAACACCTTGAGCGCAAAGAACGTTTCGGCGGGAGTGAAATTTATCGGCTTTTTCGCCGCCGCCTCCTCAGCAGTTGCGCCCTCTATCGAGTAAGCAGCCGCAGTTATCTGTCTGAATGCGTCTATGAGTTTCTGTCTGTCCGCAGAGAGCTCTTTAAGCGATGCCGCGCCGTCCGCCTCGGTGCAGACATACACCCTCTTGCCCTTAAGCGAAGGCAGCGTCATTGCAGCGGGCTTATCGAGAAAGACTATCTCCTCATAGCCAGATATATCGCACTCCGCCTGAGGCGATACGAGCACCGCCGACGAAAGATTTCTGTTTGAAAGCGTGAAGAGGTTGACTTCGAGCTGTCCTGCGCGGGGATAGAGCGAGAGCGTCTTCGCCTCGAAAGCGACGAACAGCGTGCCATAGTAGCCGCAGTTTTCCATCTTTGCGCGCGCCTCGTCCGCCGTTATATTGCAGACCTCACACCCGATTTCGGGCAAAGCCGCAAGCGACAGATTGTTTAAAGCTATCGCCTCGGTCGCCTGCGAGGGGCAATCGCTGTCGTAGACGACGTCGCGGATAAAGCCCTTTACGTATTCCTTGCCCCTGAATGTTGAAATATTGTACTCGAATACGAGTTTTTTGGGCGCGGGGCACTCTAAAATACCCGCATACTGCGCGCCGCTGAAGTACATCAGGTCTATATATCTGCTCTTGACCGAAAGGTGGGGCGACTGGGGTCTGACGGGGCGGACGGAGCAATCGTTCACCGAAAGACAGAACAGCGGTCGCTTGAAGCCGACGCCGAAGGGCTCTAACATTTCAAGCTCCTTGGCAAACTTCTGCGAGACGGGCGAAGTCAGTTCGCCGCTTATATACAGCGTGGGCGCAAACGCGCCTACGGGATAGTTTTCGTCGAGATATTTATTTAAAAGCTGCTCTAAAAGGGGGAAGTTTTCCACCTCTATGTTGACGCCCGCGGCCTGTGAATGTCCGCCGAATTCGGCTATAACCTCGTCGCAGGCTCTGAGGGCCTCGAATATGTTTACGGCTTCAACCGAGCGCGCCGAGCCCTTGAGCATATGACCGTTCTTGACGAACAGCAATGCGGGGCGGGCAAATTCCTCGGCGAGGCGCGCCGCCACTATGCCTACAAAGCCCGTGTTCCAGCTCTCGTCCCAGAGCATTATAACTCTGCCCTGCACTCCCTTCTCTTTGAGCTTGCTCTTGGCTGAAAGATACAGCTCGTCGCAGCACTTCTGTCTTTCGGAGTTGTAGGCTGTGAGCTTTACGGACAGGTCAAAGACCGTCTTGGGGTCGTCTGCGCAGAAGAGTTCAAGCGCGGAATTGGCATCCCCCATTCTGCCTGCAGCATTGATTTTGGGCGCGATTGCAAAGGCTATCGTCTGCGCGGTGATGGTTTCGCCCGTTCTGCCTATGAACTGGGAATAGGGCTTGTCGCCCGATTTGTTTATTATTTTAAGACCTTCGGCAACGATGTCGCGGTTTTCGCCCGTCAGCGGAACGCTGTCCGCAACCGTCGCGATTGCGGCGAAGTCGAGAAAGTCGTACGCGCTTTCGCCTATGAGCGCGCAGCCGACTTTGAACGCCACGCCCGCGCCGCAGAGATTGTCGTAGGGGTATCCGTCGTTGATTTTGGGATTTATGCAGATACAGTCGGGCAGAACTTCGGGCAGTTCGTGATGGTCGGTGACTATTACCTCCGCACCCTGCTCCTTGATGTATTCCACCTCTTCGGCGTTGGATATGCCGCAGTCTACCGTAATAAAGAGCTGGGGGAAATATTCCTCGAAGATGGCGTCTATCGCCGCCTCGCCCAGACCGTAGCCCGACGTTCTCTCGGGTACGTATACGACGGGCTCTATGCCGAAACGCTCTAAAACTCCGCGCATTATCGTAGACGCGCAGACGCCGTCGGCGTCGTAGTCGCCGTACACAACCACCTGCCAGCCCTCGTCGCGGGCGCGGGTGATGAGTTCGACCGCCTCCTTCATTCCGCTCATCTTGTAGGGCGATACGAAATGCGCCCTCGAGGGGTGAATGAAACGCTCTATCTTGTCCTCGTCGTCAATTCCCCTGCCGTAGAGTATCTTTACAGTCTCGGGACACAGACCGGTGCGCCTTGCAAGGTCGCCTATTATATTAAGTTGTCCTTCAGAGTACTCGTACTCAGGCAGAATTTTTTTCATATTTCAGATAAGACAAAAAGGCGGGATGACCCGCCTTTTTTAATACAAATCAGAATTTTTTCCTTTTATCCATTGCGGAGAACAGAGAGTAAACCGCGGGAGTGAACACTCCGAATGCGCACGCGCACGCCGCGATTGAAATGACAGCCGCGCCGTAAGGAACGAGCGTTGCCCATGCGGGCGAAGCAACGACCGAGAAGATGACGAATATCGCTATTGCGACAACCGCCGCAAGGCAGATAAACGCGTTGACTTTTACAGTCGACTGTGCGCCTTCGGCTATCAGGTCGAGCTTGCCGACTTTAGCCTTGCTCTCTTCGTAGTAAGATTTTTTGACCTTGTCGAAGAACAGGCAGGTGCATATCATATTGAGCACAACCGTCAATATGCCGAATGCAATCGCCTCGAGACCGAGAGGGCAACGGGTAATCGCAAGCAGAGCCGAATACATTCCGACGACAAACACCTGCGAACAGAGTGCGGCGAGTGCCATGCCGGGTTTAAATCTTATTGCAGAATATATAGCCTGGAAAGCAACCGCCGACGCTATTGCGATTGCGGCGAACGTCAGAATGTACTGACCGCCCGCATAGCCCGTATTGCTGTGTAAAACTACGGTGCTTTCGTCGAGATTTGCCTCGGCGAGAGCCGCATTTATCGCCTCTACCGCGTCCTCGAGCTGTTCGTCGGACACCGTGGAGTAGAATTTGTAGGTGAGCGTGTTCTGCTGCTGTCCCTGAGCTTCGGAAAAGCTGACGTTGTACGCGCCGAGAGAGCCGAGCTTGTCTTCGGCGATTGAAGTTATCTTGTCGCCGTTTACGTCCTGAGAAACAGAAGAAGTTACTTCCACGCTCTTATACGAGGAGAACTCGCCGCCGTAGTTGAAGAAGCCGCCGCCGACAAAGTGGCATATCGTACCGACTGCCATGCCGATTGCTATTATAATTATGCCGATTATCACGGCAAGGTGACGCATTTTAATAATCTTAGTCATCGCCGTACACCTCCCTCTTGAAACCGCCGAACGCAAACTTGTTGCGCACCGGCGCGCTCAGAACGTGCCACATAAGTCTGGTGAACCAGTAGAGAACGTAGGACGCAATGGTCGCAATGACTAACGCAAGTCCGCATGCGGCAACTTCGCCCACTGCAACCGCAGCGAGGATTATCGCGCCGACGAGCAGAATTATGTGCATGTCCATTATGCCGAAGAGCGTCTTTCTGTAAGCCGTCTTGACCGCCGACTGCATGGTCTTACCCGTCTTGCACTGTGCGCGCACTTCGGAAAGCACTGCAAGGTTTGCAGCTCCGAACAGTATGAGCCCGGCTATGCAGGTCGCTATTACCGCGAACGTTACATGTATCGAAAGAAGATAGAGCGCGTAGAGCATTACAAGTGCGAAGATTATCGCATTCATCGTCACAACTCCGCCCAGTCTCTTGTATCTGATTATTGCAGCCGCACCGAATGCGACGAGCACCAGTATGCAGGCAATCAGAGCCATAAGAGCGGCAAGTTCGCCTGCCGAAGCGGACGTCGTGGTAACCGCACCCGCCGAAGAGTACGTAACCGAGAGCGTCTTGCCGTTCACGGCAGAGTTGAGTATGACTGCCGCATCCTTTGCCATATCTTCGGTCTGAAGAGCGAATTCCATCGTGTCAGAATCCATTGTCGATGTCGAAGTTACGGAGAGCACGAGGGTGTCGCCCACGCAGATATATATAGTGTTGCTGTCGGACGACGCAGCAAGCGTAGTCACATAGCGCATGCGTTCGCGTCCGTATTCTGTGAGGTTGAAGTGAAGAACGTGGTTGCCGCCGAAAGTATAGCTCGTAACGGATGAGAAGTAATCTGCCACGTTCTCGTTTGCGCTGACATATGAATATGTCTTTGAACCGTCGCCCGTTATATCCTTATCGGTATACTCGTCGGTATTGTAAGTCATTTTGATTGTAGACTCGTTACCGCTGTCGTCGGCGACGGTTATCGTTTCGTCGGGCGTGCGGAGAGTTATTTCGCCGTCAGACGAGAGATATCCGAGCGTGCTGGTTGCCACCGAGAGATAGGACGACTGCGAAGTCGCGTCGTCGCCCGTATATGCGGCATACGAATAGCCCGTGGGCACGGAAATTTTAACGGTGACCTTATCCTGAACGGATACGCTGAAGTCGGAAAGACCTCTGTCGGAAAATCTTCCCGCAAGCACCTGCGCGTCCGACGCCACGGCGGAGGCGAGAGCCTCTAAGCTGTCGTAACCCGTCTCGTCGAGGTTGACGTACACTGCGCCCTGCTTTTCGTAGCCAGCCCTGTCCTCTTCGGACATGTAAACATAGTCCTCTGCAGAAACTACGCCTTCGGGATACATCGTCTTCGTTGCGTAACCCGTAAAGTCGCTGCCGAGGCTTATGCTTGCCGCTATCGAATTATATCTCTGCGTTTCGCTCATTCTGAAAGATATAGTGCCGAAAAATGCGGCGATTATAATCGCAATCACCACGAGCGTCGTGATTATTGCAGATTTTACTTTGCTCATCTGAAACTCCTTGAAGGATATACCTGTTTGGATTAATACTATATTATTATAATTAAAAATGCAAAGCCCTGTCAAACGATTATGTGCGGCTTGAGCATTTTTTTACGCGTGCGCGCGTGAAAATTTGCGCCTTGCGGCGCGGAAAGGCTTTATACCATGCCTTTTTTGACGGCGAGAACGTGCATAGCGCACTCGACGCGCTTTTTCATCATCTCGCAGGTTATCTTATACGGCGTCTCTATGTCGCCCGTAAAGTGATAGTTGTTCGCGCTGCAGCCGCCGCTGCATATGAATTTGGCAAAGCAATCGCCGCACTCCTTGCGCGTAAACAGACAGGACGAGGCGAATTTTTCGCGTATCTGCTCGTTCAGCTTACCCTCGTATACGTTGCCCATGAGAAAATCTTTGTCGCCCGCAAACTGATGGCAGGGATAGATGTCGCCGTTGGGCACTACCGAAAAATATTCGTTGCCCGCGCCGCATGCCGACACCCTCTTGGAAAGGCAGGGTCCGCCCTCGAGGTCTATATTGAAGTGAAAGAAATTGAACCCCTCGCCCTTTTTATACTTTTCTATGTACTTGTCGCAGAGGTTTTCGTACTCCTTCTTTATGGCGGGAAGGTGCTCCTCCTTTATCGCAAGGTCGTCTATGTCGGTGACGACGGGCTCTAAGGATATGCTGTCGAAGCCCTGCTCGGCAAGAAAAATCACATCGTTCGAAAAATCGAGGTTCTTTGAAGTGAACGTGCCGCGCACATAGTACGACTTGTCCCCTCTGCTCTGCACAAACTTTTTTATGTGAGGAAGAACCGCGTCGAAACTGCCCTTGCCGTTTACAGTCTTCCTTATGGCGTCGTGCACTTCCTTTCTGCCGTCTATGGAAAGTACGACGTTCTCCATCTCTTTATTGAAAAAGTCGATAGTGTCGTCGTCAAGCAGCAGCGCGTTGGTCGTGGTCGTGAACAGGAACTTCTTGCCCGCTTTTTCTCCCCTTTCCCTTGCATACTTTACGACGTTCTTTATCGTCTGTATGCACATCAGAGGTTCGCCGCCGAAGAAGTCAGCCTCCAACACCTTGCGGTTGCCGCTGTTCTCTATGAGGAAATCTATCGCCTTTTTAGCCGTCTCCTCGCTCATGAATTCCCTTGCGGCGTGATACGCGCCCTCGTCGGCAAAGCAGTAGCGGCAACGAAGATTGCAGTCGTGACAGATATGTATGCACAGAGCCTTGACCTCGTGCGATTTCGCGGGATATGCCTTTATCTCCTCCGCGCCGAGCAAGCCCTGTTCCTCGAGTTCGCCGACTTCGCGCTTTATTCTATCGACTTCCTCGTCGGTCAGTTCGCATACTTCGCCTTTTTCGCGGGCGGAGAGATATTCCGCCGTCTTGTCGTCGCATACGTGCAGACTGCCGCTGCCCGTATCGTAAACATAATTTATATCTTTATATCTGAAAACGTGTACCATAATGACATTAAATAGGGAGCAGATTTTTTCTGCTCCCTTTAAGAATACTGATTTTACGCGCCGTGCGATTGAACGAACGCGCTGTTAAAAAACGCTGCGCTCCGTGCGCGTCAGCGGATTATTACTTTACTTCCTTTTCGGGGTTCTGTTCTCTGGTTATTCTTTCGCAGCTCTGGTTGCCGACGGTGCAGCTCGTCTTGCAAGCCGACTGGCAGGTGGACCTGCATTCGCCGCATGCGGTTACTTTTCTTTCAACGGGTTTAGCTATAGTCTTTATCATTTCAACTCTCCTTAACGCCTGTATTTTTATTTATTACATTATAATTTATGCGGCGACAAATTGCAAGCATTTTGTAATTATTTTTACTCTTTTTTGAGGTTTACGGCAATTACGCCCGTAACCGCGCCCGCCACCGTGCCGATAAGCAGCTCGGCTGCGGTCATCCAGTCGAACGTGAAAGCTCCCGCTATCGTGCAGAACAGCATATACGTCTGTATGTAAGCCGATATGCCGAACACCGCGCCCTTAATCAGTCCGTGCTCGCCGCGCAGAAAGATTAGTCCGCCGAAGATTATCGAGAGCACCTTGAATACCTGATTTACGGGCTTTACCGCACCCGTCGGTATGCCGAAAAGCTGTATCGCAAGCGCGAACAGCAGGGCATATATCAGCGCGAACACCACCGAGGCGCACGCAGCTTTGCTTATCTGAACAGCATCTCTGAGCATAAAAATTCCCTCCGCTACATTTACCGTATGCGGAGGGAGATTATTTTAGAACATTTGCAAAATTACTCTGCGTCTGCACTCTTTTTAGAGCTGCTTCTCTTGCGCTTGGGCTTTTCTGCGGGGACTTCTTCAGCCGCCTGCTCTGCGGGTGCTTCCTGTGCAGCCTCTGCGACTTCCGAGCTATCTTCAGCGACAGGTTCGGTCTGCTCTGCAACGACCTCGCTTTCAACTGCGGGAACTTCGCTCTTTTCTTCCTTGCTTACGACTGCGTCGGTCTGATAGATAGCCTGCTTGTCGAACTTCATATAGCACTTGCCCGAAGCTTCGCTGCCCGTCTCGAGCACGAAGGTGTTTTCTTCGTCGTTTACTTCTACAACTATGCCGCAAACGCCGCCGATGGTCTTGACCTTATTGCCGGGCTTTACCGAATTGATGAGCTGTTCGGCTTCCTGCTGACGCTTTTTGCTGCGACGGGAACTGATTACGAACATTGCGATGACCGCAACGATGAGCACGCCCATCAATACATATGTGAATATCTGGTTTCCGCCGTCATCGGCTAAAATTGAATTGAACATTTTTTTCTCCGAAAATTTTATTGTAGTTTTATAATTTTATTGTAGTTTTATAATAATATTTTTATTGCCCTTTGGCAAGTATTTTAATGCGTCAAGGCGGTTTTTCACTCAATTTTCTTGAAATAATCAACTGTTGCCGTAGCGTTTGTAGAAATCTTCGGCAAATTCCGTCAGGCTGTCGTCAAAAATCGCCTGCCTCATTCCCGACATAAGTTTATGCAGGAATGTTATGTTGTGCAGGCTCAGGAGCATTGCGGCAAGCATTTCGTTGACGTTTATCAGATGTCTTAAATACGCCTTTGTATAGTTGCGGCAGCAGTAGCAGTCGCACTCGGGATCGAGCGGCGTGAAATCTTCCTTATACTTTGCGTTGCGCGCGACTATTTTGCCCTGCGACGTGAACGCCGTGCCGTTGCGCGCGACGCGCGTCGCGAGCACGCAGTCGAACATGTCTATGCCGCGGAGCACGCCCTCGATAAGGCAGTCGGGCGAGCCGACGCCCATAAGATAGCGGGGCACGCCCTCGGGCAGGGCGGGGCGGATGGCTTCGAGCATTTCGTACATAAGAGGTTTGGGTTCGCCCACCGAAAGTCCGCCAATAGCTATGCCGTGCTTTGCATAGGGTATGCAGCGCGAAAGGCTCTCGAGGCGCAAATCTTTATAGAAGTTGCCCTGAACTATGGGAAAGAGAGCCTGGTCGTCCCTCGTCTTTGCCGCCGCGCAGCGTTCGAGCCAGCGCGAAGTGCGCTCCATTGCCTGCTTTGCCTGCTCGTAGGTGTAGCCGTATTCCGAACACTGGTCAAATGCCATTATGATGTCCGCGCCGAGGTTTTCCTCTATCTGTATTGCCTTTTCGGGCGTGAAGAGGTGCTGCGAACCGTCTATATGCGAATTGAAATATACCCCTTCGTCCTTGATTTTATTCAGCTTGGTGAGCGAGAAGACCTGAAAGCCGCCGCTGTCGGTAAGAATGGGTCTGTCCCAATTCATGAATTTGTGCAGACCGCCCGCCTTTTTTACGAGCTCGTCGCCCGGACGCATGTAGAGATGATAGGTGTTGGAAAGTATTATCTGACTGCCCGCCTCCTTGAGGTCGCGCGGATATACTCCCTTTACCGTAGCCTGCGTTCCCACGGGCATATATACGGGCGTTTTTATGTCGCCGTGCGGAGTGTGAAATACGCCCGCCCGCGCGCCCGTATGCTTTTCTACGTGTTGAAGTTCAAAAGAGAATTTTTCCATATTATCCTTAAAAACGCACGCCTTGAACGGGCGCGCGGGTAGTTTATTATTCAGTTGGCGCGGCTATATGCCGCACTCAACGCAAAAATCAATGAGGCTTTTTCGTCGCGGCGCACAAGGCGGTGCTTGCTCAACGAATACCCTTAATGAATTGAGAAAAGGTAAGCGAGCACCTGCGAGGGAGCATACAATGAAGTATGTGCCGAAAAAACCGCAACTGCTGTACGGATGAATGCAAGCTCGGTTATCGTGTTGTCAGCAGTAATGAGGATTGGAGAAGCGAGCAAGACAAGGCGCGCGAGGAAAAACCGAGGGAGTTTACTTAAGCGTAAATGACCGAGGGTTGCCACAGCGCAACGCAGTATTGCGAAGCTTATACAATCATCACAGCAGTATTGCGGAGCTTACAAAATCATCATAGCGTCGCCGAAGGAAAAGAACCTGTACCCCTCACGAACCGCCTCATTATAGAGCGAGAGAATTTTTTCTCTGCCCGTGAGGGCGGCGACGAGCATTATGAGCGTGCTCTCGGGCAGGTGGAAGTTGGTGATAAGAGCGTCGACGCACTTAAATTTATAGGGCGGGTAGATAAATATGGAAGTATCCCCGCTCTCCGCCCTGACAATGCCGTCCTCGCCCGTCGCGCTCTCGAGCGTGCGCACGGACGTCGTCCCGACGGCGATTACTCTGCGCCCCTCGGACTTTGCCTTGTTTATGGCGTCAGCCGCCTGTCTGCTTACACAGTAGTACTCGCTGTGCATCTTGTGGTCGGTTATTATATCTTCCTTGACGGGACGGAAAGTGCCAAGCCCCACGTGAAGAAGGACTTCGACAATCTCCACGCCCATATCCCTGATTTTCTGCAACAGTTCGGGCGTGAAATGCAGTCCCGCTGTGGGCGCGGCGGCAGAGCCGTCCGTCTTTGCATACACCGTCTGATAAGAATTTTTATCCTCGAGCTTATGCTTTATATAGGGCGGCAGAGGCATTGAACCAACCTCTTCAAGCACCTCTTCGAACACTCCGCCGCAGCTGAAATGCACTATCCTTTCGCCGCTGTCGGTTATGCCCTCGACCGTGAGCGAGAGCTTGTCGCTTATGGTAAGGCGCGTGCCTATGCGACACTTTTTGCCCGGTCTGACAAGCGCCTCCCATTTGTCGATATCCAGCCTCTTTAAAAGCAGTACTTCGACGTTGCCGCCGTTGACAGTCTTTGCAAATAGGCGGGCAGGCAGAACTTTTGTATTATTTATGACGAGCACGTCGCCTGCCTTCAGATAGTCGCATACGTCGCGGAATATTCTGTGCTCGACGGCGTCCCTGCCCCTGTCATAGACCAAAAGCCGCGCGCTGTCGCGGGGATTTGCGGGCGTCTGAGCTATCTGTTCGGGCGGAAGCTCGTAGAAAAAATCTGATTTTTTATATACGGTGTTGCTCATTTATCTTCCTTTTTGTCGAAGAGCGTTATCTGTTCGCTCTGCGTCGCCGTCGGCGTATAGCCGAGGTGCTCGTACCCGCCCTTCAGTATAACTCTGCCGCGGGGCGTGCGCGCTATGAAACCGAGCTGCAGAAGATAGGGTTCGTAAACGTCCTCTATCGTGCCCGCATCCTCGTTTATGGTGGCGGCGAGCGTCTCGAGCCCGACGGGTTTGCCGTCGAACTTGACTATCATAGCCCTGAGAAGATTGCGGTCGACTTCGTCGAGACCGAGCTCGTCTATCTCCATTCTGCCGAGCGCGAAACGCGCGTCCTCAAGCGTCACAGTCTGACTTTCATTGACGGTCGAAAAGTCGCGCACGCGCTTTAATAGTCTGTTGGCAATTCTCGGCGTGCCGCGCGAACGGCGGGAAATTTCCCCTGCCGCATCGTCGTCTATGCTTATGCCCAGCGTCTTTGCCGAACGCGTTACAATCTCTTTGAGGTCGGCGGGCGTATACATCTCAAGTCGGCAGACTATGCCGAAACGGTCGCGAAGAGGGTTGGCTATCATGCCCGCCTTTGTCGTCGCGCCTATCAGGGTGAATTTCTTCAGAGAAAAGCGGATATTCCTCGCCGAAGGTCCTTTGCCGACTATTATGTCGAGGGCGTAATCTTCCATTGCGGAATATAAAATTTCCTCGACGCTGTGATTTAATCTGTGAATTTCGTCTATGAACAGCACGTCGCCGTCGTTGAGGTTGGTGAGTATCGCCGCAAGATCGCCGCTGCGCTCGATTGCGGGAGCAGAGGTCATTTTGAGCTGTCCGCCCATCTCGTTTGCGATTATGTGCGCCAGCGTCGTCTTGCCAAGTCCGGGCGCGCCGTATAAGAGGACGTGCTCGAGCACCTCCCCTCTCTTCTTCGCGGCGTTCATATACACCGTGAGGTTTTCCTTGACCTTGCTCTGCCCCACGTATGCGTCGAGCGTTTTGGGTCTTAAAACGTTCTCTTCGGCGTCGTACTCGCCCTTTGTGCTGCGGACAAGTCTGTCCTGCTCCTCGCCGTATTCTTCTTCGTCAAAAAACATAATCTTTTACCGCTGTTTACATATTTTTGAGCGCGGACATAATAATCTGCTCGACGCCCGTCGCTCCCGCCGCCTTTGCCGCGGCGACGGCTTTTACACTCTCCGCTCTCGTAAAGCCGAGCGACATCAGCGCGACGACCGCGTCCTCGTCCCCGTCGGT
Source organism: uncultured Clostridia bacterium (assembly GCA_949290575.1). Classification (GTDB taxonomy): domain Bacteria; phylum Bacillota; class Clostridia; order Christensenellales; family Borkfalkiaceae; genus Coproplasma. Next base: position 128,244 of record CASESJ010000002.1, on the reverse strand, counting down.
AACGGCTGCGGCAGGCAGTCCGTCCGCGACGGTCGTGCTCTGCCCCATCGCTCCGACCTTTTCGCGGAGCTCTAAAATTATGCGCTCCGCCGTCTTTTTGCCCAGCCCCTTGACGGATGACAGCCTCTTGACGTCCTGCGTGGCGATTGCTGCCGCAAGCGCGGAGATGTCCATTGCCGACAGCACGGCTATGCCCATTTTAGGACCGACGCCCGACACGGAGATGAGCTTTAAGAACATATTCTTTTCCTCTATAGAGGAAAAACCGTATAAAACTGCGCCGTTGGCTTCGCTTATCTGCATGTATGTGTAAACTTCGCACTGCGCTCCGTCCGTCATTTTTGAAAAAGCCGACGCCGAGCAATAGACTTCGTAGCCGACGCCGCCCGTCTCGATGAGGGCGTAATCTGCCGTGGAATACAGAACTTTACCTTTGAGATAACCTATCATTTTCTTACCTGATTTATTTTAATTTACGCCGTTCTGCCTTTTCGCTCCCTGTAAAAGGCACGCTGCGAACGCTTGATTTTACCTGATGCCGAACATGTCCCCGAAGCGCGAAGTGTGCGCGTGACAGAGCGCGACGGCTAAAGCGTCGGCGGCGTCGTCGGGGCGGGGAATGCTCTTGAGGTGCAGAAGGGAAGTGACGACGTGCATCATCTGCACTTTGTCCGCCTTGCCGTAGCCAGTGAGAGCCTGTTTTATCTGCATGGGAGTGTATTCGTAGAGCTTGCCGCAGTACTTGACGGCGGCGAGAAGAATTACCCCTCTCGCGTGGGCGACGGGTATGCCCGTAGTGACGTTTTTGGTGAAAAACAGCTCTTCGACTGCAATTTCCTGAGGCTTGTACTTTGCGAAAATGCGGTTGAGCCCCTCTTCGAGCATTGCAAGTCGCACGGGGAAACTTTCCGACTTGGGCGTTGTGACCACTCCGTAGTCGACGGGCAGAGTGTTGCCGTTATTGAGTTTTTCTATGACGCCGTAGCCCATCGTGCCGTAGCCGGGGTCAATGCCCAGAATTATCATAAATTATGCCCGAAAGTGTGCAATTAACTTGATTAGTTTACCCGAATATTATATAATGAAATAAATTTTAAGTCAATTTTTTACAGGGGTATACTATGAAACTGTGGGAAGGACGCTTTGACGCTCCTACGGCAAAAAATGCCGACCTTTTCAACGACTCGCTGCCCTTCGACAGGCAGCTTTGGGCAGTCGATATAATGGCTTCCATCGCTCACGCGACAATGCTGGGCAACTGCGGCATCATTTCTGAGAGCGAAAGCCGCGCAATCTGCACGGCTCTCAACGACATTTCCGCCGACATCGAGAGCGGAAAACTTGAAATTCGCGGCGCGGAGGACATACACTCCTTTGTCGAAAACGAACTCGTCTCCCGCATAGGCGACACGGGCAAGAAACTGCACACCGCGCGCTCGCGCAACGACCAGGTTGCAACCGACTTCCGTCTGTACGTCCGCGCAGCTTTTGACAGCCTTACCGAAAGCCTCGTGTGGCTCGTTCAGTCGCTTACAGACTGCGCGAAGTATGCTCTTAAATACATCATGCCCGGCTACACTCACTTAAGAAAGGCTCAGCCCATGTGCGCGGGACACTTCTTTGCCGCATATGCGGAGATGTTCATGCGCGACCTTGACAGAGTTGCCTCCTCGCGCGCACGCGCAAACGTCATGCCCCTGGGCAGCGGCGCGCTTGCGGGTACTTCGTACCCCATCGACCGCGACATAACCTGCCGACTTTTAGAGTTCGACCGCCCCTGCGAAAATTCGCTCGACGGCGTCTCCGACCGCGACTTCGTGGCGGAATATCTCTTTGACGCCTCCCTCATCATGGCGCACCTTTCGCGCCTGTGCGAGGACATAATTTTATATTCCACGGAAGAGTTCGGATATTTTGAAATTTCCGACGCCTACTCCACGGGCTCGTCCATTATGCCGCAGAAGAAGAACCCCGACATTCCCGAGCTTATGCGCGGCAAGACGGGGCGCGTATACGGACACCTTATGGCATTGCTGACCACGATTAAAGCAATTCCCCTTGCCTATAACAAAGATTTGCAGGAGGACAAGGAGGGCTTTTTCGACGCCGAAAGACAGGTCATCAACAGCCTGAACATTATGGCTGAAATGCTGCCCGCAATAGAGCTTAAGACAAAGAAAATGTCCAAAGCCGCCGAGAGCGAGTTCTGCTGCGCGACCGACGTTGCCGACTACCTTGCCAAAAAGGGCGTTCCCTTCCGCACGGCTCACGGCGTGACGGGAAAAATCGTGCGCTGGTGCATAGAAAATAGGCGCACCCTTCAGAATATGACCGCCGAGGAATATGCCTCATTCGACGAGCACTTTGCTCCCGACATAACCGAAGTCGTCAAGGCGCGCGCCTGCGCCGACGCCCGCACCTCATACGGCGGAGCGTCTGAAGCCTGCGTAAAAGAGAACATAAAATCGCTTAAAAAACGCCTTGCTAAGTACAGCAAATAATTTTATGCATTTATTTTAATGCATAATGCAGCTTTGCCGTAAGGCAAATTCAATTGAGATAAATTAAAAAGGCGGCGCCGATTGAAAATCGGCGCCGCCTTCCGTCAGTCCTCGAAACCGAAGAGATAGTTCGGCGTTATTTCAAATATTTCGCAGAGCTTTAAAATCTGTCCGTAATTGAGCTCGAACACGCCGTTTTCAAAACGGCTGTACTGTTGCTGCGTCATGAACATCAGTCCTGCGACTTCGCTCTGCGTAAGTCCCTTATTTTTTCTGGCAAGTTTTATATTGTCGCCAACTTTTTTTGCTGTTTCCATATATTGAAAATATCACTTTGTGATGTAAAACAGTTGACCCACATCATAAAATGATGTATTGTTATACATGCAAAAGTATTATTGACAAATATTTTGCCGTTAATTCGTCTTAAATCTGCAAATTTATGCAGACGGACGGGATATTGACAATATATTAAAAATCGGAATAAACAGCCAGCTCTGCGTTTCGGGATGACAATTTCCGTACGCTCCGTAAACCGTGCATTGCAGCCCATCGCAATGCAAAATAAAAAGCCGCGTTTCAACGCGGCTTTTATTTTACTTTTTATACTTTTACTTTTTATAGCTTTCTGCAAGCAATCTGAACGCAGGCAAAGATTTTTTAATCATTTCTGGCGAAACGCAGTAGGAAATTCGCACATATCCCTCTACGCCGAACGACTTTGCAGAAACCAACAACAGCTCGTACTCTTTTGCCCTCTCGGCAAAGGCGTCGGAATTTTCCTCCAGAGCTTTTACAAAGAGATAGAAAGCTCCGTCGGGTCTGACGACTTCATACCCGTACGAGGTGAGAGCCTGCACAAGCGTATCGCGGTTGCGCTCGTAGACAGATACGTCCGAAGTCTTGCCTATCACCCTCTTTACCATGAGCTGGAAGAGCGAGGGCGCGCAGACATACCCCAAAGCTCTGCCCGCGCCGCAGAGCGCGGCATATACCCTGCCCGCCTCCTGCATGTCGGGATTTACAGCAATATAGCCTATTCTCTCGCCCGGAAGAGAGAGCGATTTGGAAAAGGAATAGCAAACGAGGCTGTCACTATAATAGTTCATAATATACGGAACTTTTACATTGCCGTATGTCAGCTCGCGATAGGGCTCGTCGGATATCAGATATATAGTCTGCCCGTTTTCCTTACATTCCTGTAAAATCTTACATAACCCCTCTATCTTGTCCTCGGTATAGACTACGCCCGAAGGGTTATTGGGGGAATTGATAAGTATTGCCTTTGTCGCGGGGGTTATAGCCCGCTTTATGGCGTCAAGGTCGGGCTGGAACGTGCCGTCCTCGCCCATTACAGCGACAAGCTTTCCTCCCGCATGGTTTACAAACACTCTGTATTCGGGGAAGAAGGGCGCAATTGTTATGACCTCGTCGCCCTCGCAGAGGAGCGCGTTTAAAGTTATGCAAAGAGATGCCGCCGCGCCGCAAGTCATATAAATGAGGTCGGGCGACATGTTCACGCCGAAACTTTTGAAAATATAGTCGGAGACGGCTTTTCTGACCGAGTAATCGCCCTGTGCCGAAGTGTAGCCGTGCACGGCTACGGCGTCCTCCTCGTTGAGTATTGAAATGAGGATTTTATTGACCTCGTCGGGAGGGGCTACGCTGGGATTGCCGAGGGAGAAATCGTAGACGTTCTCCTCGCCTATCTCCGCCTTGCGCTTTTTGCCGTATTCGAACAGCTCGCGGATGACTGACCGCACCGAACCGAGCTGCACGCTTGTTTCATTTATCATAATTCAACCTGCTCAGAATTTTTTTGCATTTGTTATATTATAAACCCTGAGATTAAAAATGTAAAGCGACGAAAACAAAGAGGCAACGCCTGCCCTTTACTGAATTTTTTAAAATTCGCAATAAAAATTGCGGCGGGGCGGGCAAACATTGCGTTTGCCCGCCCCGCCGATAAAATTATCCGTCATTGAACTGCCGTTCAGCCCGTCAGTTTTTTGCGGAACTGTTCCATTATTCTGTTTTCAATTCTGGAGACCTGCACCTGCGACACGCCCATCATCGTAGCCACCTCCGCCTGCGTCATATCGCGGAAGTAGCGCAGCATTATCACCTTTTTATCCCTCTCTGAAAGATTTGAAATGGCTGAACGAAGTTCCATAAGGTCTATAATCTCTTCCTGATTGTCGTCGGAGGACAGTCGGTCCAGAAGGTATTGAGATTTTTCGTCCTTATAGTCCGACTGCGCGAACAGCGAGACGGGCATTCTCGACGAACCCATGGTGAAGACGACCTCCGCAGGCGGCATGCCGAATTTTTCGGATATAGCCTTGATTGTAGGCTGACAGCCGTGTTCCGCAGCGTATTCCTCGACAAAGGCGTTAATCTTTTTCGCCTCCGCCTTTATGCTTCTGCTGACCTTTATCGAGCCGTCGTCGCGCATGAAACGCTTTATCTCGCCCGCTATCATAGGCACGGCATAGGTCGAAAATCGCACTCCGTATGCCTTATCGAAGCCGTTTATCGCCTTTAAAAGCCCTATTCCCGCAAGCTGATAGAGGTCGTCGTACTCGACGCCCTTTCCAAGATATCTTCGCACTATACTCTTTATGAGATTGTCGTTTTCCTTTAAAAGCATCTCCTTGGCAGAGGCGTCGCCAGCCTTTGCCCTGTCGATGTAAACGTTTGTCGTCTCGACGTCAAGCATTCTCCACTTCCGCTTCAAATTGTTTGGTCATGTAGACTACCGTGCCCTCACCCTTTATGGAGTTGACTTTGAATTCGTCCATAAAGGTCTGCATTATGGTAAAACCCATGCCCGAGCGTTCGTCATCGGGCAGCGTGGTATAGAACGGCTGTATAGCCTTTTCGATATCGTCTATCCCCCTGCCCGTGTCGCTGACCTTAATATGTAGCGTTCTGTCCTCTATTTCGCACTCTACGGTTATTATGCCGAGATTGCCCCTGTATGCGTGCACCATACAGTTTGTAACCGCCTCCGAAACTGCTGTTTTTACGTCAGAAAGCGCAGAAAGCGAAGGATTTAACTGCACGCAGAACGCCGCCACCGCGTCGCGCGCGAACGGCTGATTGCATGCAAGCGAATAAAATTGTAATTTGAGATAATTTTTGGTCATACTTTCCCCGTCTGATTAGTCTGCCCTCGGAATGAGCGCGTATATGCCGCTGAGCGATAATACTTTGTCTGCGGCGAAATTGGGCTTTTCCACAACCAGCGGAACGCCCATTTTTTTTGCCTTTTTATACCTGCCGATTAAAAAACCTATGCCAGTGGAATCCATGAATGCAACTTCAGCAAGGTTGATTACCACCCTCTGCGCCGACGGATTTTCATCGAGCAACTTATCGCATATCCTGCGCGCGTCTGCGGCGGAATACTCGTCCATATCGCCCACCAGCTTTATGCGCAGTTCTGCGCCGCAACGCGACGTCTGCACTTTCATCTGCCTTTCCCCCTCCTTGCGTTTAACTAAATAATACCTGCTTTTTTTATGCGTATTACAGCATATTTTGCCGAAATCGCTCATTTTATGTAACAAAATGAGCCGCCGCGCGGGCTGTTGCCCGCGCGGCGGCTGTGATAGTTTTTTATTAAACTTTACCCTGTAACATAAGTCCCGCCGCGCTGTCTGCGCGTCGGGACTGAAATTTTTTTTAAAATTTTACTGAACAGTTACGGTTATTCCCTTGACATATACCGTAGAACTTCCACCGCGCTTGAAGAGCACCGTCACGGTGCCGTCGGCAGCCGCCGTGAACGTGCAGGTGTATTCGGCAAATACATCCTTCGCGCCGAGAGTAATCGTCTGTGCAGACGTATCGGTGACGTTCGATCCCGTCAGTTTGAGAGTATTTCCTGCCGTTGACGAGCCGTTAGCCGCATTCACTTTGACTGTAATTGTCTGTCCCGCCGAGGCGTTGAACGTCAGCTTTACGTATGCCGCCGCACCGCGGAAGTTAATTCTGTCGCTTTCGACGGTATATTTAGTCTCGTCCGAACCGCTGTCTATGCCGCCCTCGAAAAAGCCCGTCTGCGCGTCTCCGCCGAGCACCACGGAAGTACCGTTTACTGTTACGCTGTATGTTGCCGACTGCGCGACTTCGCCGCCGCCTGAACCGCCTTCTTCCTCGTTACCGCCAGTCGAACCGCCTGAAGAGCTGCCGTCCGTAATGTTGTCGTTATGGTGCAGCGTGCCCGCAAGCTGAGGAATGAACGAAGGCACGTCGGCAGTTGCCGTCATAACTTCGACGTCAGAGCACTTGTTCGCGCTGTCGTAATAGAATGCAGAACTGTCTGTATCGAAAGTCTGATTGAAGATATTGTCGTTGCTTACATTCTGCGTTCTGCTTGTTACGACAGTGACATCGTACTTGCTGTCAAGAGATACGCCCTTGAAAGTGCAGTTGTAAATCTTTGCAACGCCGCGCTTTCCGTCGCCGTCCTTCGTTGTTACGGGGTTTTCGGCATTTTCGAAATAGCAGTTCTCTATGAGCGCATAAGCACCTGCACGCAACGACATATTAGTACCCGTCGAGCCGTAGTAGTAGTTGTTGTACATGTGCATATTAGCCTGCCTGCCGAGAGGAAGACGGCTCGAGCACTGGTCATAGAAGTTGTGATGGAATGTCACGCAGGCAGTCAAATTATTATCGTCGCCACCTACAAGTCCCGTCTTGTGGTTGTTATAGTAATGGTTGTACGAGATTGTGGTATATGCGCAACGCTTAATATCCGTACCGCCGTCGCCCTCATGCTTATCCTGCTCGCCGCAGACGTCCCAATAGTTGATACCCTCGTTGAAAGTGTTGTGGTGTATCCAGATATTCTGACTGTCGAAGCCCGAAATGGTCGTACTGTCTTTGCTTCCCTCGAACGAGCATGCGTCCTCGGTATAGTCATCGAAGGTTATGTTGCGCACCTCTATCGAGTTGCACTTCTTCCACGTAAGTCCCCACTGGAAGAACTCTGCGTCCTCGCCTATGCCCTCGAGCGTTACGTTTTCGGCGAGTTCGATATCGCACATGTTGTAGTAAGAATCGAATTCGCCGCCGCTGTACTTGACTTTGTTGGTAAGTCCGTTAAGCTTTGTTGCGACAGAAGTATTGAGCGTATTGTATCCGCCGCTGATAATATCTTCTTCGGTGAGCGTGCTCGTCTTGGGCAATGCCTTGCCGTTTGCACCGATTACATAATCTGCAGTCAGTTTGTTGGAACTGCTGTATTTACCGTCTTCATTGTAATCGATTTTATTCCACGTTGCAGCGGAAATTCTGCCTATAACCCTTATTGCTATCGGACTGCTGGTATTATATGCGTTCTGAAGAATGCTTACAATTCCCGTATACGGTTTGCCGTTAATGGTAGCCTTTACGGTATTCTTGGTTGCTTCGGTAACATAAATTACCTGTGCGCCCGACTTCAGAGTGCCGTCGTCGTTATACGCGCCGACGCCGCTCGTCGCGTTGAAATGAGCATAGCCCGAACGGTCGTATGCAGAAATTGTTACGTCCTCGAAATCAATCACTTCCTTGCTGCTTGTTGTAATGCGGAAGTCGTAGTTCGCGTTGCCCTTAAGTCCTACGATATCCACCCTCGCTGAAGTTGATGAAATCTGGCGGACGAGCTCGCTGTCGGCTGTCGTATATGAGCCGGCACTGCTGAGCTTGTATTCAACCTTTGCCGAGGACGCATTGCTGTCCGTCCACTCGAAAGCCGCGCTCTCGCTGGCAGAACTTGCGTAAGTCACCGTCTTGACGACTGCAACAAGCTTTGCATACAGCGTGGTATCCGCAGTGAAAGGCTGGGTGAAATCATAGGGTTCGCCCGAAAAATCTGCCGTAGTATACCAACCCGAAACGTAATATCCGCTGATATTCAGCTCATAGGGCTGTATGCACGTATCCTTTTCTACAGTAGACGAAGAGAGGACGTCATCCCCGTTCTTAAAGGTAATTGTCACCTCTTCTTTTAACTGCTCGTCTCCGCCTTCGGTATCGCCGCCTTCGGTGTCTCCGCCTTCGGTGTCTCCGCCCTCGGTATCTCCGCTCTCGGTGTTGTCGCCGTCGGGGTTTTCAGGAGTATCTTCGCCGCCGCTTTCGGTGTTGCCGTCATCAGGCTGTTCTGTTTGAGAACCGTCGGTAGTATCGTCTGGTTTACCCAATCCCGCACACGCGGAAGATACAGCGCATGACGCGCTGAGTACCAGCGAAACTACAAACATTGCTATTTTTTTAATTTTCATATTTCTGACCTTCTGAAAATGTGTTTTACGCAGATGTTTACGTAATGTTTATATTCTATCACAAGCCCTTTTGCATGGCAAGCTATTGAGGGCAATTTGAGCTTTTATGCCGCCGCGAGGGCGCGGAACAGGCAAAAATTAGTCATTAATGTCATTATTTATCAAACCTACGACTTATAAAAGAGCCGTTCGGTTGCGACGAGGAGTCTGTCGCTTCCGAACGGGCGGCTGACGGACAAGAAAGTTTATAAAGCTCACATAAACGCAGGCTGTCAGTCCTGAAAATGGCGGCTGCGATATACAGAATGCGCCGCCCGCTTTAAGCGGGCGGCGCATTAAAATCGCATTTATTCTGCATTGCAGTCGCGCTTTGTACAGCGCGTTTTATTCAATCGCCTTAAGGCTTTCGTTCATATCGATTTTTACAATTCTGCGCCTGAGAAGGAGCGTTACCAGCAGCGAGAACAGCACTACTACAAATGGTGCGATTACCCACATGAACCAGCTTATTCCGCCCAGCGTACCCAGACCTATCAGCGTGAACACAAGACCTATGAGCAACGCAGCCAGAGGATAGCCGAAGATGATGCCGATTAACGTATCGATATAAATTTCGCGGTGAATGTAGCCGCACACCTCGCCGTCGTGGTAGCCCAGAACCATAAGCGTTGCCAGCTCGCGGTTGCGCTCGCTTATGTTGATGTTTGTCATTGTGTATATGACAGTCGCCGTGAGCATTCCCGCAAAGATTATTATAACTACCGCTATTGCGACAATAGAGGGCGACTTGAGCGTGCCGAACAGGCACAAGTCGAGTATGGCAAGTCCCGCCATGACGAGAGCCATTGAGACGGCGACGGCTATTACCGTCATAAAGAACCTGCTCTTATACCTCAAAACATTGCGGACAGTCGACTTATATTTGAAGGAAAGCCTGTTCCAGAGGAAAGGCATATGCTCGAAAATGACCTTTTTGCCCGCCTTGGGAGGCTTGGGTCGGAGCAGTTCGGCAGGCTGCTGAAGCATCATCTTTATGCCCGAGAACAGAGTTGCGCAGAGTATTGCCACAACTATTATGCCGAACACTATGTAATAGAAATTCATCGCAAAGTATGCCGACATAGCGGGCATTGCGTACGAGAAGTTGAATATGTAATAGATGAGCGAGGACAGACCCATTCCCACAAAGTACGAACCGACGCCGCCTATACCCGTGGCTATCATGGCGAACAGCGCGTATTTGAAAATTATTTTAAATGGCGAATATCCTAATGTGCGCAGGCAGGCAACCTGACCGCGCTCCTCCTCCATAAGTCGGCTTATGTTGGAGAACACAACGAGCGCAGTTACGAATATGAACGCAACTACAAGCACCCAGCTTATTGCCGCAACTTTTTCGGAATAACTGTAGAGAGAGTACAGCGAAAAATTGTCGTAAAGAGTTATCACCCTCACCGTAGAAACGCCGTCTTCTCCCGTCATTGCCGCGGTAATTTTTTCGCTCATTTCGTCGATGTATTTTTCATAACCTCTGCTGAATGAAGAGAACATATCGCGGTCGCACACGGCTATATATAAATCGCCGCTCGGCAACAGCACGTTGCCCATAACAGAGGGTATTATGTCCGAGGATACATAGAGTATGTTGTCCACCGTCACAAGTCCGTCAAGTCCCGAACCTGTCTCGGGAAGTTCCACGTCTTCGCCGTTGACATAGCTCGGCTCGCCGTCGAGCGCGATGGTCAGAGGGCTCTGCAAAGTTGCCGTCACCTTTACGGTTACAGGCTTAGCTAACATGGATATAATGTTAAGCATGCTCTCGTCAAGCTCTTCGCCCGTATCCTGCACCGACAGCTGATTTAAAATATCTGCAAAGTCCAGCTCTATTTCCGCGCCTAAATCGACGCCCTCTATCGTCTTGTTTGCGCGCTCTGCAAAAGCCTCCGGAAGGTCTGTAGGCTCGTCGGACGAACTTATCACGTCGGGAATGTTGAGTTTGAATTCCTTTGAATTATCCTCGGGAAAACTGTCAAGAAAATAAATTCTCGTCAGTCTGCTCTTGCCGTCGGGATAGTCGAGGTTGACGTCTACCGACATGCCTGTATCGTGTTCGGGCGCGATTTCGTCTTCGGAGAAGAGGTCAAGTATCGTCTGCACGTCCTCCTCGGAAAATCCGTCGTCCGCGCTCGACTTGACTATGAAGTCGGGCACTTTTCTCTCGGCATAGTAATCGCTTAAAGAATGCTGGATTTTATCCGTGGACGAACCTACGCCCGCGGAGAACCCGACCGATATGAGCACTATGAAAATTATAGATATGAAGCGCGTGACATGCTTGCTGAACATGCGCCCCAGAGTTTTTAAATATGTCTTCATTTCCGCACCGCCTGAATAAGATTACCCCGCAGCCGAGGAGTTTACCACTCTATTTCTTCGACGGGTTTGGGATTGGGGTTGGTCTCTATTTTTTCTATTTCGCCGCTGCGTATGTAGATAACTTTGTCCGCCATATCCTTGAGCGCGGAATTGTGCGTAACGATTATTACCAGCCTCTTGCGCTGTTTGGATATGTCGTAGAGAAGTTTTAAAATCTTTTTGCCCGTAGCGTAGTCGAGCGCGCCAGTGGGCTCGTCGCAAAGGAGCAGTTTGGGATTTTTTGCTATCGCCCTCGCGATAGACACCCTCTGCTGTTCGCCGCCCGAGAGCTGCGAAGGGAAATTGCCAAGTCTTTCGCCCAGACCGACTTCCTCTAAAACATCCTTGGGCGCAAGGTGGTCCTTGCAGATTTCAATGGCTATTTCGACGTTTTCGAGCGCGGTGAGATTGGGCATGAGGTTGTAAAACTGAAAGACAAATCCCACGTCGTTGCGGCGGTAATTCGTAAGTCCGCGGCGGTCGAGGTCGGTTAGAGACTTGCCGTCCAGCTCTATGCTGCCGCCCGAAACGCTGTCCATTCCGCCCAGAAGGTTCAAAAGCGTGGTCTTGCCCGCGCCTGAACTGCCGACCACGACTGCAAACTCGCCGTCGTTCAGCTCGAACGAAACATTCTTTAATGCCTGCACCTTTACGCTGCCTACCGTATATTCTTTGCTTACGTCAGAAAGACTGAGATAACTCATACCGCACCTCTTAATACTTTTATGGCTTTTCCGATTTTAACCTGACTGTGTGTACATTGACACATCTTTTATGTGAAATTACTGTTAAATCTTGCCTTTTTTACATTCTTTTTCCGCAATTTTTTATGTCTGAATTACTTTTCAGAATAATATTTCGGTTGCAAACAGAAAAATTCTTTCATACTCTGCCGATATGATTATATCACTCGGAGCGATACAATTCAATACATACGACACAAATTGCAGGTTAATTTTTATTCTTTGCGCGCCATAAACTAAGAGTTTTATAAAAAAGCAGGCGGCGGACGCAGATTATTGCGTCCGCCGCCTCATTTTAAAAAATTCAGGCGTCAGCCCTGTCGTGACCCTCGCGCATGGACAGAAGAAGTCCTCTGCCGGTGATGATGGGCGAAATAATCAGCCAGAGCGCGGCTACTGCAACCGCGATGTAGACGATTATAGACCCTACCGACCTGGGTCCCTGGAAAATCCAGCCGACGAGATTGAAGTTCCAGATGCCGTAGAGACCCCAGTTGAGTGCGCCTACGAGTACGAGAATATAAGAAATAAAATTAACAATTACCATAAACATTCTCCTGATACTTATTGTCCTACAAACGTCGGGTTTTATGCACGCGGATGAAATATTTGCGCGAAAGCACTTGCCGCGCATGCGGCTGCTTTAAGGTTTAAAAAAAGCCGCCGCGCAGAATTGCGCGGCGGCGGATGATGACTTAATTATTTCTGATAGACCGAGGGTTTGAGTATGCCTATATAGGAGAGAGAACGATAGTGCTCGTCGTAGTCGAGACCGTAGCCTATGACGAACTGGTCCTCTATGAGGAAGCAGTTGTAATCGCTCTTTATATCCGACGTGCGGCGGGCGTACTTATCGAGCAGGGTGACTATGGTAACCGTAGCCGCGCCGCGCTCCAAGAGCAGTTTTTTGAGGCAGCAGAGAGTGAAACCGCTGTCTATGATGTCCTCGATTATTATGACGTCTCTGCCTCTTATATCGCTGTCGAGGTCCTTTTTGATTTTGAGTTTTCCGCTCGACTCCGTGCCCGAGCCGTATGACGAAACCGCCATAAAGTCGAGTTCTACGGGTATGGAAAGGCAACGAATGAAGTCGGCATAAAAAATAATGCTGCCCTTGAGTATGCCCAGCGCAATGGGACGTTTGCCTGCAAAAGCAGCGTCAACCTGTTTTGCGACCTCCGTAACCCTCGCGCGCAATTGGTCTTCGGTAAAGAGTATTTCCTGACAATCAGGGTGCAATTCGTGCATTTAGATATTCTCCTTTTGTATGTTAATCGCAATATATATGGCGGTCAATCAGAAATTGTCGCCGTTCCAGCCCCAGTTTTCGTAACCTTCGTAAGTGATATACACGCCGTCCGAAGGTATGCCCGCAACCTCTTTTAAAAGCTTGCACACAGCCGCCGTCATCTTGCGGCAGTCGCCGCCGTTCACTCCGCCGAAAGCGCGCACGTCGACAAATGCGCCCGCCTCGAGCTTTTTGCCCGAAAAATACAAATCGTAACCGTCGTTCACTCCGACCATGAGATAAGAACTGCTCTTGTGCATGAGCGATACAGCCGAGCACAAGCCGTCGTTTATGGCTTTCTTCTCATCTTCCGTCAGCTTTACGGTCACTTTGCAATCAATGAAAGGCATATACCCTTCCCCCTTATTTTATTTGCGGAAGTCGGCACTCGCTATATATAAGGTCCGCCCGCCTTCCTCAACTTTTACCTTGTCTGAAATTTCCACTCCGCACACGACGAGAATTTCGCTCCCGCTCGCAATCAAGGGTATCTTGTCCCTGAACGCGACAGGTATCTTTCTATCTGTGAGAAAATCGCCGAGGTTCTTCGTGCCCCCGCCGAATTTTTTAAATCTGTCGCCCGAACGCATAGTCCTGACCACCGCGTCACGCGGAATTTTATCTCCGTCGACCCGCAGAACTCTTGTATCGGGACTGTCTTGCGGGGCAAGTTTCAGGACGTCGAGCTTAAGTCCGCAAAATCCGCTTTTTCCCTCTGCGTAGAGCGCGAACGGCTCCTGAATATCAGGCGAAGGCATATCTTCGGCGATACGCAGTCTGCCCTCCTCCTTATAGGCTGTCAGATTGAGAAAGGAAAACTTTTTTCCCGTAGCCGCAGACTGAAGCGCAAACAGAGCGTCGAAGTGCGCGGAGGTATAATCTTTTTTCTGAAAGCGTCTTGCCACCACGTCGCGCACGGCGCGGGCGAACACGCTCCTGTCTTTGCAATATGATACAGTATAACCGCAAACCGAACTTTTGACAAGCTCAGACGCGGCATTTGCATAATATTTTTCGTCTTCCGCCGCCAGACGGGAAAAACGATATATCGCCGCAGCCGCACCCGGAACAGCCTGCTCGAGGGCGGGCAGAACGTTGTGCCTTATTCTGTTGCGCGTATAATCGTCCGAAAAATTGGTCTGGTCATCGACATAGGGTATGTCGTTATCGGCAATGTACTTTTCTATCTCTCGGCGGCTGCAATTTATGAGCGGACGGATGAGCGTAAATTTTTTGCCTGCAGCCAAAGACAGGTCTTCATCCGTAATGCCGCACATGCCCGCAAGGGACGAGCCCCTTGCAAGATTGAAAAGTACCGTTTCGGCGTTGTCGTCGAGGTGATGAGCCGTGGCGACGCAGTCGACGAAGGGCGACACTTTAAGGTAACAACCTATCCTCCACTCGCGCGCAGCGGCTTCGGAGGGAAAACCGTCGGCAGAAAAACGCGTCAGAGGAATTTTATTCTTTGCGCACCAATCGGCTACGAACCTGCTGTCGGCGGCGGACTGTTCGCCGCGCATTCCGTGGTCGCAGTTGAGCGCGCTTACGGTTATGTTCCATTCCGACGCGTTGTGCCAAAGGTAATGCAAAAGAGCCATTGAATCCCTTCCGCCCGAACACGCAACGCATATTTTGCTGCCCGCATAGCGGGCAAGTTCTGTATTCATACGAAGATTATAACACACCGTCGGCAACCTTGCAATCATTAAAAAATAATAAAACAATTTTTTTTGCAACCGACCAAAAACAGTTGACAAAACACTCTCTTTACTGTATGCTAATAAAGCTTGAACGTGCGGAACGTTTATCGCGGGGTAGAGCAGCCAGGTAGCTCGTCGGGCTCATAACCCGGAGGTCGCGAGGTTCGAATCCCGCCCCCGCAACCAGTTTTTTTCCGCACGTTCAGGCTTATGGCGACGTAGCTTAGTTGGTCTATAGCGGCCGGTTCATACCCGGCAGGTCGGCGGTTCGAATCCACCCGTCGCTACCAGATAAATAACAACGCCGTAAGGCGAAAATATAGATTGAGCGAGCGTTTACCCGCCAATCACAGTCAAGGCCCGTTGGTCAAGCGGTTAAGACACCACCCTTTCACGGTGGTATCATGGGTTCGAGTCCCGTACGGGTCACCACAGAGGCGGGAATGTAATCACAAGATTGCATTCCTTCTTTTTTTAAAAGCACGACGCGGCAAAGCGTCGTTCTGAAGGTGTAGTTCAGTTGGTTAGAACGCTACCTTGACATGGTAGAGGTCGTAGGTTCGAGTCCTATCATCTTCACCAAATATCCCCCTTACCCTTTCGGGTGCGGGGGATATTTTTCTTTGGTGAGATGCTATAGACTTATGGGGAGGCAAGCAGGCTTGCCTGCGCAGGTCGGGGGGGCTCTGCCGACTACAAAACAGCAGACCGCACTCTTTTCCTTAGTCTATAATTATAATTTTTAAAGGCAAAATAAAATCGCCCGCGACGCTGCGTCGCGGGCGATTTGTACTTTATGCAACTTGTTTTTTATTATACGTTGGGCTCGACATAGGACTTTATTGAGTTTGCTATGTTGAACATGTGGTCGCCTATGCGCTCGAGATTGACGGCAAGCTGGAGATATACAGAACCTGCCTCGGGCGAACATTTGCCCTCGTTCGTGCGGCGGATGTGCGCGCTCTTCATTCTTACATACGCTTCGTCGACAGACTTCTCCGCCTCCTCTATGTTCTGCGCATAGCTGAGATTGTGCTTGGAGAACGCAAGCTCCACATTCTTATAGAGGTCTGTGAGATAGCCGTCCATCTCACGGATTTCAGCTTCGGCATGTTCAGAGAAACGCGCCTTCGTCTGCGCCATCTCTTCGGCGTACTCGACTATGTTTTCGGCATAGTCGCCTATGCGCTCGATATCGGAAGTAACGTGGTAGAAGGACGAAACCTTATTTTCATCGATTACTGAAATGTCTTCGGACGAAAGTTTTACAAGGAACTGCGTTATATATTTGTTGAGCTGGTCGATATGCTTTTCATTTTCGGCAAATTCGGGCTTTTCCGAAACGTCGTAAGTGAGCAGCATATTGAGCGCGCGCTTGTAATTGGAATACGCAATCTGACCCATCTTGACGATTTCCTTTCTCGCCTGACCGACTGCGATTGCAGGGGTCTTGAGCAGACGCTCGTCGAGCAGTTCGTCGCTGCCGTCCGTGACGAGCTCGGCGCGCTTTTTGCCCTCGGGAACCATGAGGCATGCGAGCTGTACGAGATACTTTATGAACCACATAAGAATGAGCGTGGTGACAAAGTTAAAGAACAGATGGAAAATCGCTATCTGCCACTCGACGTTTCCGGGTATGAGATAATTGAGCAGATTTGCTATGTCTCCGCCCCATATTATGACGGGAACAGAGAATATCAGACAGCCGATTATGTTGAAACAGAGATGTATGCACGCCGCCCTCTTCGCGCTTGTGGACGCGCCTATGGAGGAGATAACCGACGTGAAGCACGTGCCGACGTTTGTGCCGAGCACTATGAACATTGACATGTGAAGGTTTAAAAGTCCTGCGCTCGCAAGCGAAATGACTATTGCCGTTATCGCCGACGATGACTGCATTATAGCCGTAAGCACAAGTCCCAGAAGGAACAGAACGACTATTTCCCACGTGAGCGTCGTCTTGCCGTAACCTATCGACGCAAACATGTTGCGTATAGCCTGACCGACTTCTCCCCCCTCGCCCGTCAGGTCTTTGACCGTGAAGGACATTATGTAAAGTCCGACGAACACCATGCCGAGACCTGCGAGGATATAGCCCACTCTTTTGAGCTTTTCGGTCTTGGACAGCATTGTAAAGAGCAAGCCCACAAATGCTACGCAGGCAAATATAGCCGAAATTTCAAGCTCGGCTCCGCCCGTGGACATCGCCGCTATGAACGCCGATATAGTAGTGCCTATGTTTGCACCCATTATTAGCGACGCCGCCTGTATGAGCGTCATGAAACCGATGTTCACAAAACCCACTATCATGACGGTCGTAGCAGACGAACTCTGTATTATTGCGGTTATCGCTGCACCCGTGGCAATGCCGACGAATTTATTTTTCGTAGCTTTGCCCATCAGGCTTCTCATCTTGCTGCCGGCCGCCTTCTCAAGGTTGGAACCTAAAATTTCCATGCCTATCATAAAGACGGTTATGCCGCCGAGCACATAGAAAAACGCGCTTATTATCTGCAGAACTGCATTAAGGCTCATTATTCTCTCCGTTTGTAAAATATTGTAATTAAATTGTAACAGTTTTTTATTTGCTTTGTCAAATGAATTAAAATAATTTTGCCCTCCCCCTTTTATGTTGCGTTACGAACAGAAAACAGTTAAAATATATAAAAAAACGGAGAGTAGTTCAAATTGTTCAACATAGTTCTCGTCGAGCCCGAAATTCCGCAGAATACCGGAAATATTGCGCGCACCTGCGCCGCTACGGGTTGCACTCTGCACCTCGTAAAGCCTCTGGGCTTCGAAATAAGCGACAAATACTTAAAGCGGGCGGGGCTCGATTACTGGCAGTACGTCGAAGTTAAAGTCTGGGACAGCTTTTCACAGCTCAAAGAGGCTTTCCCCGACGCGACGTTTTATTATTTCACTACAAAAGCGCGGCATGTGTACACTCAGGCACGCTTTGAAGAGGGCGATTTTTTAGTCTTCGGCAAGGAGACGAAAGGTCTGCCCGAAGAACTGCTGAAAGAGAACGAAAAGTTCTGTCTGCGCATTCCGATGATTGGCGAAACGCGCTCTCTGAACCTTTCCAACTCGGCGGCGATTGCAGTATACGAGGCTCTGAGACAGCATTCTTTCGAGCACCTTAAGGAACAGGGCGAACTGCACAACCTTAAATGGGACGACTGATTTTTGTCCGCTGCTCTTTACTTTTCTTATTTTATATTGTATAATGGATATATGGAAATGACCAGAATTGTCGTTGCCAGCGGCAACAAACATAAAATAGAGGAAATAAAGAGCATATTTTCGCAGGCAGAACTCGTCTCCATGACCGAGGCGGGCTTTGTCGGAGACATAGAAGAAACGGGCAAGACATTCAAGGAAAACGCCTACATAAAGGCAAAGACGGTGTGCGACGCGCTCCGTCTCCCCACTCTTGCGGACGATTCGGGACTGTGCGTGGACGTGCTCGGCGGCGCGCCCGGAATTTTTTCCGCCCGCTTTTCAGGCGAGGGCGACGCAGGCAACCGCGCCCTGCTTTTAAAGAGGCTTAAAGGGCTGGACGACAGACGCGCGCACTTCGAATGCGCGGTATGCCTCTGCCTGCCCGACGGGAAGGCATTCTTCGGCGTCGGCAGAACCTGCGGCAAAATTTTAGAGCAGGAACAGGGCGACAACGGCTTCGGCTACGACAGTCTGTTCTACTCCGACGACCTTAAAAAGAGTTTCGGTCTGGCGAGCGAACAGGAGAAAAATTCAGTCTCCCACCGCTTCCGCGCTCTGGAAGATTTGAGGAAAAACATTTGAAAAAGATAGTTGTTATTTCCGATACGCACTCGAACAGAGCCGCCATCGAGAAACTTTATCCGATTTTTTCGGAGTGCGACCTGATAATTCACCTCGGCGACACTTCGTCCGACGGCAGCAGAATACGTTCCGCATTCCCCGGCAAGACAGTACTTATAAACGGCAACTGCGACTTCCCCCGCCTGGGCGAGGACGAAAAGATTATCGAAGTCGAAGACATAAAGATTTTTGCCTGTCACGGCGACAGATACAGGGTCAAGAGCGGGCTGTCCCGCCTTGCAGAACGCGCAGCGCAGGAGGGCGCGCGCATCGCGCTTTACGGTCACACCCACAAGTCCCTCGAACGGGAGGAAAACGGCGTGTTTATGATTAACCCCGGCGCGCTCTCCCGCACGGCACACGAAAAATCGTACCTGTATCTCGTGGTTTACGGCGATAAATTCACATCAAAAATAGTGCAAATAAGTCCTTGAGGGATAAAAGCATATGAAATACATTATACAAACCTTAAAATACCTCAAAAGCAACCTGTTGCTTCTGCCCGCTCTGGCAGTTTCGATATTGGCTTTTGCGGCAATTTTCGATTACTCCGCCGCAGAAAACATCATAAATTCGTTCTCCGACGGAAACATTACCACCAGCTTTACTTCGTGGCTGAAGGTCTTTCTGCCCTTCAATACCGAAAGCTGGTTCACCTGCATCTTCAGCGTGCTCGCCTATATACTCCTGGTTATAGACGTCGCGTTCATTCACTCTATGGTCGACAAACACGTAAGGTTCGGCTCTAAATCTTTCCGCTCGATTATTTCCAGCTTTTCAATCAATTTCATCTATTCGCTGATAACGCTGGTCATAATAATTGTCTGCTCGGCAGTCGCGGCAGTGCTCTTCACCGCCATTATGAAGACTTTCGCGCTCGGCGCGCCCTACCTCTTCACAGCCGGTCTGGTCGTCTGCCTCGTAATCGCTTACCTGCTGACGTTTGTCTTTGCGCACTTCTTCCTCTGGCTGCCCTGCGCCGAGGTGACGGGCTTCAGAATGAGCGAAGCTCTGTACAGCTCCTATGCTCAGGCGCGCTCGGTCAGATGGAAAATTTTTGCAATGCTTGCCATAACCCTCACGGTCGACCTCGCAATCACCGTGCCCGTGGCTGTCTTCCTCGGCGAAGTCTTATCGCTGATTATAAGCTCGTTCACGTTCGGTTGCTCCTTCCTGTTCATAGTGGTGGCAAGCTACATAATCTATGCCGACGTTGAGGGCATAGAGCGCGAAGATTTAAGAAAATACTGATTTTTCAAGGTGGAAAGTATGAAATTCAAACATAGTTTTCTCGTTTTCGTAGACAATTTCAAAACGACCTATAAAGTGCTTCTGTACAGAGTGATTGTCGTCGCACTGTGCATGTGCATTTATACGGCGATTATCTTCCCCTTCATGCAGCGCATAAGCAACACCGAGCCGATGACCGAACTGAGCGCAGCCTCGCAGTACTTCGGCAGCGCGTTCGCCAACCTCGACTTCGAGGGAATGCACGACGCATGGGTGCAGATTACAGGCTCGCTCGAGGGACTTATGCAGCTCTTCTCCACACGCATAGGCGAAATCGTCGGCGGACTTGTCGTCATCGTGCTGGTGTACCTTGTTCAGCGTTTCCTGTTGGGTATAGGCAACTACACCGCGGGAGCAATGATAAACGACAAGATGGCTATGCGCGCGGACTCGCCCTTCATCGGAACGCTCATTAAAAATCTGGGCGACGCCAGCCTTTACAACGCCATATATGTGCCCCTTTCCACAATCTACGACGTTATCGCGATAGGTCTCACGGGCGCGGCGGTCTACGGAATGTATGTCGCAGGAATACCCCTGCTTCTGCTGGTCTTCCTCTTCTCGACGATAATAATTCTGCTCTTCACCATAAAAATGACTTTCACCTCTGACTGGCTGCCCGCACTCGTCTACGGCAAGATGAATAACCGCGCCGCCATGAAGTACAGCTTCGGCTATTCGGGCAAAAAGTTTGCAGACGTATTCTCCAACTTCCTCGTACTCGTTTTCATAATCTTATCGCTCAACACCGCGGCAGTGTTCCTGACGTTCGGCGCGGGACTTCTCATCACCATTCCCGCAAGCTACCTCATCCTCATCTGCATGGAATTCGTCAACTACTGCGAGAACAACGATGTAAAGTATTTCCTCGACAAAAAGAACGTGGTCAAGCCCGAAAAAGAGACCGTGCTCACCCGCGAACAGTTCTTCAAAGGTCAGGACGAACTTTAATATTGAGATATATTGCCAAATATTTTCAATTCCCCCCTTTACAAGGGGGGATTTTTTTTGTATAATGTAATAGTAAGAATGCGGAATTATTGCATTCGCAGATTTTAATTATTAATTTATGGGGGAATTTTTATGGATTATAAAGCAGCTTACGAAAGCTGGCTCAACGACGACAGACTTTGCGAAGAAGGCAGACAGCAGCTTTCAGCAATCGCAGACAACGCGGAAGAAATAGAGTACAGCTTCGGCGCGGAACTTGAGTTCGGCACTGCCGGCATGCGCGGCATTATAGGCTACGGCACGAACAAGATGAACATCTACACCGTTATGAGAGCTACAGAAGGTCTTTCGGCTTTCATAAAGGGACTTGGTCAGGACGCTATGCAGCGCGGCGTCGTGATTTCCTACGACACCCGTCTCAAGTCGGACGAATTTGCAATGGCTGCGGCAAGAGTGCTCGCCGCCAACAACATCAGATCTTATGTGTTCTCCGATGTGCACCCCGTACCCATGCTCTCCTTTGCGGTGAGAGAACTTAAGACGATTGCGGGCATTATGGTCACCGCTTCGCACAACCCCAAGCAGTACAACGGCTACAAGGTTTACGGCGAGGACGGCGCGCAGATGAGCCCCGAAGACACCAAAGTCGTCGTGGAAAGCATAAGCAAGATTACAGATTACCTCGGCAGCCCTGTACCCACGGACGAACAGGTTAAAAAGTACATAAAACCCGTTCCCGCAAAGGTGGACAAGAATTACTACAAGGCACTCACCAAGCTTTCGCTCTCCAAAAAGGCGGTTAAAAAGTGCGGCAAGAACTTAAAGCTCGTCTACACCCCCGTTCACGGCTCGGGATACGTGCCCGTAACCACTATACTCAAAAAACTCGGCATAAACGCCACCGTGGTTGAAGAACAGACCAGAAAAGACCCCGAATTCTCCACCGTTCAGGTGCCCAACCCCGAATTCAAGGAGACCCTTTCGATGGGCATAGCTCTCGCCGAAAAGATAGGCGCGACCGTAGTCTTCGGCACGGACCCCGACTCCGACAGACTGGGCGTCGCCGTCAAGAACGACAAGGGCGAATTTGAAGCTCTTTCGGGCAACCAGGTGGGTATACTCCTTCTGGACTACATCTTAACCCGCCTCAAGGAAGACAACGCTCTGCCTGCAAATGCGGCGGTTGTTAAATCTTTCGTTACGACGGGTATGGCAAGACCTATCTGCCAGAACTTCGGCGTCGAGCTCTTCGAAGTGCCCGTTGGCTTTAAGTTCATAGGCGAAAAGATTAAGCTGTGGGAGAGAGATCTGAGCCACACCTTCGTATTCGGCTTCGAGGAGAGCTGCGGATATCTTCGCGGCACTCACGCAAGAGACAAGGACGCCGTCGTAGCTTCAATGCTGTGCGCAGAGATGGTCTGCTACTACACCTATAAGGGTACTACCGTATTCGACAGGCTCAACGAAATCTATAAAAAGTACGGCTACGTGCTCGACTGCAACGTATCCATACAGTACAAGGGTCTCAACGCAATGAAGGAAATGAACGCCGTCGTTGACGCCCTCAAGGAAAATCCCGTAAACAAGTTCGACATCTACGAAGTTGCTTCCATACGCGACTACTCCAAGGACCAGAAGCGCGACGTCGCTACGGGCGAAGTTACCCCCATCGGCTCGCCCAAGACCAACTGCGTATACTACGAGCTCAAGACGGGCAGCTTCATCTGCGTTCGCCCCAGCGGCACAGAACCCAAGCTCAAGATTTACTACTCTGTAAAGGCAAACAACAAGGACGACGCCGAGGCTGCTTTGAAGAAAATGCAGACCGCCGTCACTACCTTGCTTAAAAAAGTTTCGGCTAAATAAATTATAATTAAAGATTAAAGCCGCGGCGAAACTCTTCCGCCGCGGCTTTTTGCCTGTCCGCCCTCCCCTTTTTAGTCTTGTATCATATTCTGAATTCAATGCTCGGGCGGGATTGAAAAACTTATAATAAGGTTTTGCAAAAAATTGCAGCGCGCCGCATAAATTTATGCGGCGCGCTGCAATTCATTATTTATTTTATAACCCAAACTGCCCTGCTATCCGCCCGAGGCGGTGACGCCCAGCCTGTGCGGTTTGCCTTGAACCAGTCGGTATCCTTGAGTTTTGAATTGTTGCTCGAGCACCAGAGTTTTAGTTCGTTGCCCGACATGTACAGGCAGATATTGCCGTTCATCGAGGTAAAGCCCTCCTCGCTGTCGTCGGCAAGCGAAGTGCAGTAGACTGCGTCGGTGTGCTTGGATATTCTGTCGATAAACGCCTGCGTGGGGAAGGTGTTGTCGTTATTCGTGGTGTATTCGGTTGAACCCGAACAGCAGCACACAACCACCTGCTTGGGCTTTATGATATCGAGAAGCTTATCTGTCGACGAAGTCTTGCTGCCGTGGTGTCCGCCCTTGAACAGCTCTACCTGCGGAAGTTCGTTGTCCTCTACGAGGTGCTCCTCTCCGTCGCCCTCGAGGTCGCCCGTGAAGAGATAGTGACTTGCCGTTCCGCCTTCGGGCTGATAGCTTAAAAGCACGCAGACAGAGTAGTCGTTTTCGTCCGAGGTATCGTTTTCGTAGTAGTAGTTATAGAGCACATTGAGCGTGAGCGAGCCGCTCTCGTTGAGTGCATATGTACGCTGCGCGCCGTCCCTTTCGTACCAGCAGTCGTCCGCGTCGTAGACAGCCGTACCGTATGTATCCTCACAATACTCTGTGGCGGTCACATAGTCTTTATAAATCTGAGCCGTGCTGTTGTGGCGCGAGAACTGAATTATCGTACCCACCTCGAAGTTATACAGAACGCCCGTTCTGCCGCCCGAGACAGAGTTGCCTACAAAACCTGCAATGTGGTCCTGATGAGCATGAGTTGAAATCACATATTCCAGCTTACCGTCTGCGCAGTACTGCTCTACATAGGAATTGATTGTTGTTGCCGAGGACTTGCGCGAGCCTGCGTCAATGAGCACTTCGGTATCGCCGCAATCTATAAGCGTGCAGTCGCCCGTGTACTTATTGCCCAGCTCGAGAAAATGTATGGAAAATTCCGCACCCGTAATCTCTGCAAGGTCGCCTGCCGGGGTATCCACAACTGCTGAACCGTTGTATCCCTCGGGGTCGTCCTTATCCGTATCGTTGTAGTAGCCCTGAGTATATTCGAGATATTCCTGCCTTGCTCTGTCAACTATCTGCATAAAGAGCGACGGGCGGAACACATACAACAGCCCCATTACTATCGCGATTATAACAACGATAATTACGAGGGCAATTAAAAGTTTCTTTTTGGTCTGCCGCGAGAGTGAGCGGCTCTTTCTTTTTGCCATAAATTACCTTTATAAATTATTAATCTGCTCAATAATTTTGCGGCGGAGCTCCTGGAACTTGTTGAGCTTTTCCCTCTCGTCGTCGACGAGCTTTTTGGGTGCTTTGGAAATGAAGCCCTGATTGTTGAGCTTGCCGTCCGCGCGGCGGATTTCGTTCATGACCTTTTCGAGCTCGGCTTCCAGCCTTGCCTTTTCCTTTTCGGCGTCGATGAGCTCGCCCATGGGAATGAACAGCGTGCCGACGTGCAGCACCTTTGCCGCCGTCTTTTCGCCCGCCTCCTCCGGCGAGGATATATACTTGATCTGGCTTGCGCCAGCAAGTCTTAAAATACTGTCGGCGTTGGCGGAAATTATGCGCTTGTTTTCGGTGAGCATTAAAATGGTGACCTTCTTGGAAGGCGCGCAACCCGTCTCCGTCTTGACCGCTCTCACGGCTTTGATGACGTCCATAACCCCCTCGAATGCAGCCGCCTCCTTCTTGTAGGCGAGCTTTGAGTTGTATCTGGGGAAGTCCTGCGTCATTATCGAACCCTCCGTTCCGGGCAGGTTGCGATAGATTTCGTCCGTTATGAAGGGCGTGAAGGGATGAAGAAGTTTGAGCGACGTCGTCAGAACATAGTACAGTACGGAAGCCGCGTTGTCCTTCTTGTCCTCGTCGTCCGAATGAAGCGCGGACTTTGTCAGCTCGATATACCAGTCGCAGAAGTCCGACCACATGAAGTCGTAAAGTATCTGGCAGGCTACGCCCAGCTCAAACTTGTTGAGCATCAGAGTTACGTCGCGCACGGCGGCGTTTAATCTGGAGATTATCCACTTATCCGCAGCACTCAGCTTGATTTCCGATATCGGCTTTAATTTTCTGCCCTCGCAGCTCATGATTACGTATCTGCTTGCATTCCAGATTTTGTTCATGAAGTTGCGGCACGCCTCTACCTTTGCGTCCGAATACCTTGTATCGTTGCCGGGAGCTACGCCCTGAAGAAGGGAAAAACGCAGGCTGTCTGCGCCGTATTTATCTATTACTTCGAGAGGATCTACGCCGTTGCCGAGCGATTTGGACATCTTTCTGCCCTTTTCGTCGCGCACAAGTCCGTGTATGAGCACATAGCGGAAGGGCACTTTGCGCATGTGCTCGAGACCCGAAAATATCATTCTGGCAACCCAGAAGAAGATTATGTCGTAGCCCGTGACCAGAAGGTCGGTGGGATAGAAATAGTCCAGATCGGGCGTATCGTCGGGATAGCCGAGCGTAGAGAACGGCCACAGCGCGGACGAGAACCACGTGTCGAGCACGTCTTCATCCTGCTTCAGGTTCACTGAGCCGCAGTGAGGACAGCTTACGGGGTCGTCCTTTGCGCAGATTTCCTTGCCGCAGTCGGGACAGTACCACACGGGTATTCTGTGTCCCCACCAGAGCTGACGCGATATGCACCAGTCCTTGACGTTCTCCATCCAGTTATAGTATATTTTTGCAAACCTTTCGGGTATGAACGTCGTCTTTTTATAAGTTACCGCATTTATTGCGGGACGGGCGAGAGGCTCCATCTTTACGAACCACTGCTTGGAAACTATGGGCTCTACCGTCGAACCGCAGCGATAGCAATGTCCTACATTGTGCGCGTGAGGTTCGGTTTTTACGAGATATCCGCCCGCTTTGAGGTCCTCGACGAGAGCTTTTCTGCACTCATACCTGTCCATGCCGACGTACTTGCCTGCATGCTCGTTCATAGTGCCGTCGTCGTTCATTACGCGCACCACTTCGAGGTTGTGCCTCAAGCCGACTTCGAAGTCGTTGGGGTCGTGCGCGGGCGTGATTTTAACGCAGCCCGTGCCGAACGTCATGTCCGCGTGCTCGTCCCCGACTACGGGAATGGGCTTGTTTACTACGGGCAGAATGACGTTTCTGCCAATCAGGTGCTCATACCTCTCGTCCTCGGGGTTTACGGCTACAGCCGTATCGCCGAACATGGTCTCGGGACGGGTGGTCGCAACCACGAGATATTCGTCTTCGCTCCCCTCTACGGGATATTTAAGGTGCCAGAAATAGGAATTTTCCTCTGCATACTCGACTTCCGCGTCCGAAAGTGCGGTCTTGCAGCAGGGACACCAGTTGATTATGCGCGAACCGCGGTAAATAAGTCCCTTATTATAGAGGTTGACAAAGACCTCGCGCACGGCGCGCGAGCACTTTTCGTCCATTGTGAAGGACAGCCTCGACCAGTCGCAGGACGAGCCCATCTTCTTGAGCTGGCTGACTATTCTGCCGCCGTATTTTTCCTTCCACGCCCACGCGCGCTCTAAAAACTGCTCTCTGGTTATGTCCTCTTTTCTTATGCCTTCCTTTGCCATCTGCTCGACAATCTTGACCTCGGTCGCGATGGACGCGTGGTCGGTGCCGGGCAGCCAGAGCGCGCAGTAGCCCTGCATGCGCTTGAAGCGCGTTATGGTATCCTGCAGAGTGTTGTCCAGCGCGTGTCCCATATGAAGCTGTCCCGTTATGTTGGGAGGGGGCATCATTATCGTGAAGGGCACTTTGTTATCGTCGCGCTCTGCTCTGAAATACCCTTTCTCTTCCCAATCTTTATACAATCTGTCCTCAAATTCTTTGGGATTGTAAGTCTTTTCCATAATAAAACCTCTGATAATAATACGAATACAATTATAAATTAATCTGACGTTAATTGTCAATCGTTAAGACGCGAGCATAGAATGTATTATCAAATTTTTATTCGGAGAGAAAAAATTGAAAAATAAACTTATTTCACTGCTTGCGGCGGCGGTAATGGCCGCCGCCATACCCTTTTCGCTGTTCGCCTGCTCGACGGACGACGGCGTGTTGCGCATAAACGAAGTCACTCATTCCGTCTTCTATGCACCCCTGTACCTCGCCGACGGGCTGGGATATTTTGAGGAGGAAGGCATTGAGATTGAACTGACAAACGGCGGAGGCGCGGACGCAACTATGGCTGCCGTGCTTTCGGGCGGAGCGGATATAGGTTTCTGCGGTCCGGAGGCGGCAATTTACGTCGCGATAGGCGGCTCTAACGACGCGCCGAAGGTATTCGGTCAGCTCACAAAGCGCGACGGCAGCTTCCTCGTCGGGCGCACTGCTCAGCCCGACTTCGAATGGTCCGACCTCGAGGGCAAGGAAATTCTTGCAGGCAGAAAGGGCGGCGTGCCGGCTATGACTTTTGAATACGCTCTCGACGAGAAAGGCGTCAGCGCGACCTTGAACTACGACGTCGCATTCAACATGATGACGGCGGCTTTCGAGGGCGGAGTTGCCGACTACTGCACAATGTTCGAGCCGACAGCCAGCGAATATCAGGCTGCGGGCAAGGGCTACATAGTGGCATCGGTGGGACAGCAGTCGGGCGAAGTGCCCTACACCTGTTTCATGGCAAAGCAGAGCTATATTGACAAAAATCCCGACAAAATCGAGGGACTTCTGCGCGCCGTGACGAAGGCTATCAAATACGTCAACGAGACCCCCTCCGCCACCGTCGCCGCTCAGCTTGCGCCCTATTTCGACGGCACGAGCATTGCCTCATTGGAAGTGTCTTTGGACAGCTACAAGCAGATAGACGCGTGGGTGACAGATATGGCTATGAAAGAGAGCGCGTTCGAGAGGCTGCAGGACATAATAGAGAGCGCGGGAGAACTTGAACGCCGCGTGACGTTCGGCGAAGTCGTTCTTACAGAACAGGCACACGCAATCTATCAAGAAGTTTACGGCTTATGATGCTATCCTTTAAGGACGTCGACTACACCTATCACACGACCGACGGCGAGACCAACGCCATAAAGGGTCTGAGTTTCGACATTGAAAAGGGGCAGTTCGCCTCCGTCATAGGACCTTCGGGCTGCGGCAAGACCACCATACTTTCGCTTGCGGCGGGGCTGATTTCTCCCACCCGCGGGAAGGTGGTGCGCACAAGCGAAAGGTGCGGATATATGCTGCAGAAAGACGCTCTCTTCCCCTGGCGGACGGTCGAACAGAATATCTTTCTGCCCCTTGAAATCAAGGGCAAAAAGACGGCGGAAAACAAACAGCAGGCTCTCGCCCTTGCCGAAAAGTACGGGCTTAAGGACTTTCTTAAAAAGAAGCCCAACGAACTTTCGGGAGGCATGCGACAGAGGGTCGCGCTCATACGAACTCTCGCCGCGGGCGCAGAGCTGCTGCTCTTAGACGAACCCTTCTCCGCGCTCGACTACCAGACGAGACTGGAGGTATGCGACGACGTGCAGTCGATTATCAAAAACGAGCACAAGACCGCGCTTTTAGTCACGCACGACATTTCGGAAGCCATTGCGCTGTCCGACAAGGTGATAGTGCTTTCGGCGCGACCTGCGCGGCTGATTGCCGAACACGAAATAACTTTCGGCGAGGGCACGCCAAAAAAACGGCGCAACAGCGGCGAGTTTGCCCACACCTTTGAAACGCTGCGCGGCGAACTGGGAATCTGATTTCCGCACGCATTCCGCGCGACAAATAAATTTTTACGTTGAAGAGAAAATTTTATGAAAGACAGACAATATTCCTCAGAGCACGCCGCGTTTTTAAAGGGCGTGCAGCGCAGAAAAATTTTAATCTGGACCGCCAGATTATCTCTGCTTGCAATCATCATAGGTTTATGGGAACTGTTCGCAAGTCTGCAGATTATCGACCCGTTCATAACCAGCTCGCCCTCGCGCGTGGTGCGCACAATCGCCGAACTGTATGCGGGCGGAAACCTCTTCTATCACATAGGCATTACGCTTATGGAGACGCTGACGGGCTTTTTCATTGCCGTGATTGCAGGCTACTCCGTTGCCGTGCTGCTGTGGATGAGCGACGCGGCACGAAAGGTATTCGAGCCGTACATAGTCGTTCTGAACGCCCTGCCGAAAATCGCGCTGGGTCCGCTCATAATCATCTGGATTGGCACAGGCTACACAGCCATCATCTTTATGACGGTTATAGTCGCCATCATAGTCTGCATTATGAACACGCTCACAGGCTTTCTGCAGGTGGATAACACTATGCTCACTTTAATGCGCTCGCTCGGCGCGAACAAGCGGCAGACGCTTTTTAAACTCGTCATTCCCGCCTCCGTGCCCCAGCTCATGAACACCCTCAAGGTCGCCGTCGGGCTGGCGTGGATAGGTTCGATTATGGGCGAGTACATTGTCTCGCGCGCAGGCTTGGGCTATCTCATCGTCTACGGCGGGCAGGTCTTCAAACTCGACCTCGTCATGACGGCGACGATAATCCTCTGCGCTCTCGCAGGGGCTATGTACGCCGTGGTGGCGGCAATTGAAAAAATTCTTTCAAAATAACCCGTTATTTTCACTTATGCTGACGCGCAGTTGCCTTCCTTCAGACAGTCTGCGCCTGAATAAACTTAAAAGCCCGCCGCGCATTGCTGCGCGGCGGGCTTACTCATTTTTTTACATTGTTATCTTCGCACGTCAATCCCGACCCTGACGTCAGCTCGCGCTGCGCGCTATGTCCCTTGCGCCGCGCGCCCTGCGAAGAGCTGCATAAAACTCCCTCTCCCTCGTGTTGAGCCCGACGAGCGCGTCTATCTCGCAAAGCAGCCTATCCGCGTCCGCCTGCGCAGCCACGCGCTCTCTGTCCGAAAGCATGCCGCTGTAACTGCGCGCATACGGCGAACGCGAAAAATAGTTTGCTCTGCGTATTTCTTCGGCAGGAGCTGTCGCACCGCACATTATTTTCGCATTATTCGCAGCCGCTGCGCCCGACTTTGCGTGCGCAACCGCGCCTCGCGCCGCGCAATCTGTGCCCGTTTCGCGCATTATGCGGCTTTTTTGTAATTGTATATAGGCTGAAAACGTCATCTTACACACCTCTTTGTCTTTTACACTTCAGATTATACCCACTATTGTTGACAGATATTGTCATGTATGATAAAATTTTTTTAAGAAAACGAAAAAAATTTTTACGACGGGGGTTTGATTTGTTATGCCCTGCGGTCTAAGATATTATACGGAGGACATGCCGATGAAATACCGCATAATGGTAAAAATTCTGATGACTTTGCTTGCAAAGCGAAAAATTACCGCCAAAGAGATTGCCGACAGGTACGAAATTTCTCTTAGAACGGTCTACCGCTACATTGAGGAGCTGAGCATATCGGGCATACCCATAGACATTGAGCGCGGCAGGTACGGCGGAATTAAGATATCCGACGCGTACAAACTGCCGGCGGGATATTTTACGCGCGAGGAGTACAACTCTGCCATAAACGCGCTCAGGGCTTGGTCGGCGCAGGTCAACGACGACGCTACGATAAGCGCGCTGGAAAAGATTGAAAGGCAACAGAAAAACGACAAGCGCGAGCTTGCCGTCTGTGCCGACATCATAGTTGACGGGGACAACTGGGGCGACGCGGGCGTTTTTACAGAAAAAATGAAAACTTGTGAAAAAGCGGTAAACGAATGCACGAGCGTGACGATAGATTATATATCGAGAAGCGGCGAACACAGCCGCAGAACGATTGACCCGTATGTACTCATCTTAAAACGCAACGTATGGTATTTATATGCTTTTTGCCACACAAAGCAGGACTTCAGGACGTTCAAGATAGGAAGAATTCGCAAAATCTGGCTGACTGACAGGAAATTTGCAAAAAAACCTATAACCCGCGACCAGATACCGCTTGATTTCTACTACTCATCCGACCAGCTCACTTCCGTCACGCTGAGCATAGAGCGTTCAGCCCTCTCCGACGCGGAGGAATGGCTGGGCGTGGACGCCATAGAGCCGCGCGGAGACAAGCTTATATGCGAAATGCAGCTGCCCGCCGAAGGACTTGTAAACAAAATTCTTTCGTTCGGCGGAGCGGTAAAAGTTGTCAGTCCGCAGTCGCTTGCGGACGAAGTGCGACAGGCTGCAAGACGCTTTATCGACTGAACTTTATGTTAATAAGTTACATAAGAGCGTAAAAATATGTGGCGAACGAAAATAATTTGCATTTTACAACTATCCGCTTGCCAAACTTAGCAATAAGTGATATTATATATCTTGTAACAAAAAAATGTTTGTTTGCGCCCACCCATCTCCCCGATTGAAAAATCGCGGGATACGCTCCTAGGGCGGCGGAGCCAGTCTCCGCCGCCCTCTTTTTTTCTGCAAAGACGGAAAACGACTGAATTCCGTCTTAGAGCGCATATACGTTTACGTGCATGAAACAGGTTATTTTCAGTTAAAAAAATAAGCGCGGACGACCCCGCCTATGCGGGGTCGTCCGCGCTTTAATATTATTGATTGGCGCGGCAATATGTGCCGCTCAATTAAAAATTTACAAGTTATGCAATCACTCTGCGGCAGAGCCCTCTTCCTCTTTTCCGTCTTTCTTTTCTCTTACGGAGGGCTGGCTTTCGGGGTGCTTCATGAAGCGCGAAAGCCAGTATTTATACAGGAAGAAATAGCCTATGCCGAGCAGCACCATGACTATTGCCCAGAACTGCGAGGGCGTGAGCGCGCCGAACAGCTCGCCGCGGTGGTCGTCGCGGGCGAATTCTATCAAAAATCTCCAGATGCCGTATGCGATTGCGTACAGTCCGAAGTTGCAGTTGAAGCCGAACTTGAAGTAGAGCACTATCATCACAGCCGACAGCACGAAGAGGAAAATGCACTCGAACAGCTGCGTGGGTATGACCTTTACGCCCGTATTCACTCCGCCTATCGCCTGGCAGGCAATGCCGTACCACGCGTCAGTCTCCGCACCGTAGCAGCAGCCGCCGAAGAAACAACCCAGACGACCGAAGGCGTGCGCTATGGTTATTCCGATAGGGATGATGGGCAACGCGTCGGAGAGCGACGCATTCATGTTGTTTGCGAGGAACTTTACATTTTTGGCTCTGGGCGCGATGACAAAGACATACAAATTCCAGACGATGAGAAAGCTCGATACGCCGCCGATAAGACCGCCGTAGAATGTCATTGACACGTCAAGCTTAAAGCCGAGCGAGGGGTCTTCGATGTAGTTGTACACCGACTGAAACACCATTGCCATAAATATGCCGAATGCCGTTGCGAGCACACCGATTATTAAAATTTTATCCGACGCCTCCTCATTGAAGTTGCGCAGATGAAAGGCAACCATGAGGAACACAAAGCAGGCTATTATTCCGACAGCCATGCATATGCCGTAGGCATACACGTGATTGCCGAATATATCGAAAAGAGGCTGGGGGTGCATAAATTCTCCTTACCTTTTGAAATTTTTTTAAATTATAACACCGCGCCGTTTTATTGTCAAACGGCGCGGCGTGAAATTTTATTTATGCGAGATGAGATTGTTCACCGCAGAAGTCAGAGCTTTATACGACGACTTTATTATATCGTCGTCGACGCCTGCGCCGAAGAACGTGCCCTTTTCGGTCTCCACGCCGACATAGGATATCGCCTTGCTGTCCGACCTGTCGGAGAGCGCGTGCTGTTCGTAGCCCGTAAGCACATATTCAATGCCGAAGAGCGCCTTTATCGCGTTTGATACGGCGTCAAGTCTGCCGTTGCCCTTGGATATAACAACGTCGCTCCTGTCGCCGCGGGATATCGTCACAGTCGCCTCTATGCCGTCAATCTGCCTGAAGTGGCACTCGGGAATGTCGAACACTTTATGATTTTCGAGATAGTTCTTTTCGAAAATGTCATAAATTTCCACGGGCTTGAGTTCCTTGTGCTTCACATCGGATACGTGCTTTACCTTATAGCCCATATCCTCCTTCATCTTTCTGGGCATATTTATGCCGAACGAAGTCTGCATTATATAACCTACGCCGCCCTTGCCCGACTGGGAATTTATTCTTATAACGTCGCTGTCGTACTCCCTGCCGACATCCTTGGGGTCGATGGGAAGATAGGGAACGTCCCACGCCTTTCCGCCCGATTTTGCACGGTATGCCATGCCCTTCGCAATGGCGTCCTGATGAGAGCCCGAAAAAGCCGCAAACACCAGCTCGCCGGCATAGGGCTGACGGGGGCTGACGGGCATGCCAGTATAAGTCTTGTACAGCGAGGTGATATAGGGCATATTCTCGAAATTGAGCTGAGGGTCGACGCCCTGCGAGAACATGTTCATTGCAAGAGTTATTATATCCACGTTGCCTGTGCGCTCGCCGTTGCCGAAGAGAGTGCCCTCTATTCTGTCCGCGCCGGCAAGAAGTCCGACTTCCGCCGCCGCTACGCCGCATCCCCTGTCATTGTGGGGATGAAGGGAAATAATTGTGTTCTCGCGGTGGGACATAAATTTGTGCATATATTCTATCTGCTGCGCGTAGACGTGCGGCATTGCGTTTTCCACCGTTGCGGGCAGATTGATTATAGCCTTTCTGTCCGCCGTCGGCTGCCAGACGTCGAGCACAGCGTTGACCACCTCGAGAGCATACTCGGGCTCTGTACCCGTAAAGCTCTCGGGCGAGTACTCGAAGCGGTACTTTTCGCCCGCCTCCTCGGTGAGCTGTTTTAAAAGTTTAGCTCCGTCTACGGCTATCTTCTTTATCTCCTCCCTGTCCTTGGCAAAGACCTGCTCGCGCTGCGCCACAGACGTAGAGTTATAGACGTGAACTATTACGTTTTTCGCGCCCTTCACCGCCTCGAAAGTCTTCTTTATGATGTGTTCCCTCGCCTGCGTGAGCACCTGTATGGTGACATCCGAAGGAATGAGGTCGTCCTCTATCAGCTTGCGGAGAAAGGCATATTCCGTCTCGGATGCCGCGGGAAAACCTACCTCTATCTCCTTGAACCCGATTTCGACGAGCAGTTTGAAGAACTCTACCTTTGTCTCCAGTGACATGGGCTCGATGAGGCTCTGATTGCCGTCGCGAAGGTCAACCGAACACCACACGGGCGCGCGGTCGACGCTGTCCTTTTCCACCCAGTCCATGCAGCGGACGGGAGGCATGTAATACTGTTTTGAGTACTTGTCGTAATTTTTCATCTTCTATCCCTTTTGCTTCGCCGACCTTTACGGCAAAAGCGGCGCGGAAATCTCTTAAAGAGACGCCGCGCCGCGTGGTACCACTCTTCTTCACGGCGCATATGCGCCGCCTCTTAGATGCTTACACATCCTGCCCGTTATACGGCGGGAAACCGTATTCGCCTACTGCAATTTCAGCAAATCTGCTCCGCGGCGAGTTCGTGCGCGCCCGTCGTCTGTCTTGCACCGTCCGACAAATCTCTGAACCCGGGAAATCGCATTACTGTTCCGCATCAACGCATTATATTTATTAAACTGTTACTATATTAACACATTATTTTATAAAATGCAAGTGTTTTTGCCATCACGCGCAATCTGACATGCATTCAGACAGGCTCTGCCGCCCTGAAAGTCTGTTTAAAGCTCTCCCCCCTGCCCGGGCAACTGATTTTCGGGCTGCAGGGCAGCCTTTCTTCTGAAGAAAGTCGAGCGCAGACAGGGAATGGCGAGATAGAAACCTATGGCTATGAACATGCTCACCGACCAGCCGATTGCCCACGCCCAGCTGACGCCGGGAAAGCCCATAGGTCCGACGAGGGCGTACACGAACGCCACGCGCAGAATTAAGTCCGTGAAGGTCGAAATGGTGAAGCCGAGGTTGCCGCCGCAGCCGCGCACCGCGCCGTCGCAAACTATTTTGACGCAGACGACGGGCAGGAAAGCCGAAACTATTACGAGGAAGTTGCAGGCATACTCCATTGCCTCCGCCGTAAGTTTTTCCTTCTCCACGAACAGTCCCGTAAAGAATTCGGGAGCAGCTATGAATGCCGCCATAAACACGGCGTTGGTTATAAGACAGTAGGTCAGCACGGCGATGTGTCCCTTTGCTATGCGTCTGTAATTGCCGACCGCCTTGTTCTGCGAACAGAAGTTGGCAAGTCCGCTCGTCATCTGACCGACGCCGACGTTTGCCATGCTGACAAGCTTGAACGCCGCTGTGAAGCCCGTGGTTGCATCTATGCCGATATCGTTTATGCGCTTGCTTACGAAGAAGTTGCCGACAGACACGAACGCGTTCTGCAAAATTATGGGCACGGAAGTGACCATCAAATCGCGGCTGATAGAGCCGACAAATCTTCTGGGTTTATCTTCGCAGGGCAGGCTTTTAAGCTTTCTTGCAAGCACGAAAGCCGTAAGCACGGCAGATATCGCCTGCGAAATAAACGTCGCCCATGCCGCGCCAGCAACGTCCATATGGAACACGCAGACGAACAGAAGGTCGAGCGCGACGTTGAGCACGGAGGACACGACGAGGAATATGAACGGCGTCTTGCTGTCGCCGAGCGCGGAACATATGCCGCAACCCGTGTTATACAGGAATACGAATGGCATAGAACCCGCATATATGTAGAGATAGGTGAGGCAGTCCGCGCGGTAGGACGGGTCGACGCTGAGAGCATACATGGACAAATCGCCGAACGCAAAGCCGCACACCATTGTGAGTGCGCACAGCGCGGCGAAGGTAACTACCGAGGTGTTGACCGTCTCCTTGACCTTGGGATAGTTCTTCGCGCCGAAATACTTAGCCACCGTCACCGAACAGCCGCCGTTTGCGCCGAGCGCGAATGCCAAAAGTATGTTGACAACGGTTGTGGCGTTGCCGACCGCGTTGACCGCAAGGTTGGAATTGGCTGCGAAGTTGCCGACGATGAGAAGGTCGACGAGCGAGTACGCCTGCTGAACCATTGCGCTGCCGAATATGGGCAGACAGTATAAAAGCAGCGTCTTCCAGACGTCGCCTGAAGTTAAATCGGTTGTCTTCTTCTTTAAAGCTTTTTCACTCATAGCGTATACGATTATAAACCTGCGCCCGCCGTTTTGCAAACGGCGGGCGCATATAATTTATTATTTTTTTTATTTTTTTGTTGTGTCACAAAAATGTGTGCTTTTTTCATTTGCGGAGGCGATTAAAGCTTATCTCCGTGCTCCTCCCTGTGCGACGAGAGCGAATAGAGGTCGAACTCGGCGTCTATGTCGAAATCGGAATACTCGTCGAACGCCGCCAGTTTGGATACCGAAACCTCGTAAGCCGTCATCGTGACAAAACTTTCGTCGGGCTGCTTTTTCTGATATTCCCTCGACTGTATTCTGCCCGAGAGCGCGACTTTATCGCCCACCTCGAGATTGCTGACAAACCTCGCGTTCCTCCCCCACGCTATCGCGGGAATGTAATCGCTCTTGTTGTAAGAGCGGTTGACGGCGATCAGGAGGTCGGCAATCTCCCTGTTGAATGGCGTGGTGCGGTAGACGGGCGGCTTGCAGATATAGCCTGAAAGCACAATCGAGTTGGGGTTTTTTGACGGCTGTGACGAGAGCACTTCGCGCACGAACACTGTGAGCATAAGTCGGGACTTGCCGTTTTCGAGCTTATTGTACGAGCGGAACTGTCCGAGCGCGCACAGAGTGTCGCCCTCCTTCATATCCTCGCCCATCAGCCTCTCGGAGATGGTTACGGGCAGGATATCCGCCTGACCCGAGAGCCTCTTTACCTCGACGAAAAATTCGTAAAACCCTTCGCCGAAAACTTCGTGTGAAAACACCGCAGGCGATACTATCTTGCCGCAGATGTAGACTTTGTTGTTCTTTTCGCAATTGATATTCATAATCGTACCTCTTTAAATATTTATCTTACAAAGGCTGCTGACATCCGTTGATATCCACAGTGTAATTGTCGCGGTAAATAAGGTCGCCTATCGGCACAAACTCGTATCCGCTGTTTTTCAGCGTGGAAAATATCATGGGCAACGCCTCGGATGTGTGTTTTCCGTCGTTGTGCATGAGTATTATGCTGCCGGGTTTTACCTTGTTTATTATTCTCAATACTATATCGCCCGCCGAAAGGTCCTTCCAGTCGAGACTGTCTACGTCCCACTGAATGACGTAATAGCCCATTTTTTCGGCGGTGTCTATGAGTTCGTCGTCGTAGTCGCCGTAGGGCGGTCGGAAGAGTTCGACTTCCTTGCCCGTTATCTGCGTTATAGCCTCGGACGAGGAAGTCAGCTCGCTCTCTATCTCTGCCCTGCCCAGCTTTGACATATATGAATGCGTCGAAGAATGAGTGCCGATTTCGTGCCCCGCCTCGTCAATCTTTTTTACGAATTCGGGATACTTTGTCGTCCAGAATTCCGCCATGAACCATGTGGCTAAGACGTCGTTCCGCTCTAACTCGGAAAGTATGTCGTCCGTGTGGTCCGTGCCCCACGCGCAGTCGAAGGATATGGAAATTGTCT
The DNA here is from genome assembly GCA_949290575.1 of uncultured Clostridia bacterium. Taxonomy (GTDB): domain Bacteria; phylum Bacillota; class Clostridia; order Christensenellales; family Borkfalkiaceae; genus Coproplasma. The sequence continues at coordinate 90,670 of CASESJ010000002.1, read as the reverse complement.
TATCCTGCCGCCCGACGCAATAGATGGGTATGCGGCGGGACGACGCCCCGAAATAGACTGCGTATGCGCCCGAATAGTACGCCGAAAGCGAAAGCGCGGTTATTAAAAGCGCGGCACAGAAACAGAAGATGACCGCGCGCATTTTTATGACGTATGCCAATGTGCTCTCCGATATTAGCAAAGCTCGCTCTGTAATATTTACCGCAGCTTTGCCGAATTTTTTGTATTTTTGACGAAAACGCCTGCGCCAACCTTTAGGACATTTCGCCTTTTTCTTTACTAATCTATTTTGCCGCTGAAAATTTTATGCCGCGCGGCGGGCATAAACCTGAAAAAAAACTGACGCTGTGTTTTTTTGCATAAAAAAAGCCGCCGCGCATTTGGAAATGCGCGGCGGCGAAAAAATTTTTATTGAGTTTTATCTGAACGTCAGGGCTGATTTCAGCTTTCGGAAATAATCTTTCTGAGCAGCGCGTCTGCTTTGCGGATATCCGCCTTGCCGCCCGTTGCGCGCTTTATGAAGCCGTACAGACCGCAGATTGCCTTGTCCTTGCCGCCCTTGAAATCTTCGACGATTTTGGGATTGTCCGAAATGACCTGACGGCAGATTTTTTCGAGCTCGTCGTCGGCGACGCCCGCAAGGTCCTCTTCCTTTATATAATCTTTGACGTCCTTGCCCTCTTCGAGCATTTTGCCGAGCGTTATCTGCGCGGCGGTGACGTTGATTTTGCCCTCGTCTATGAGCTTTATGAGCTGTGCAAAACTCTGCGCCGTGACCTTGATTTTAAAGTTTTCCTTGTCCTCTTCGGTGGCGAGGGTGGAAAAGATTATGCCGAGAGTGAAGTTTATGCAATGCTTTGCCGAAGCACCGAGAGAGATAGCCTCTTCTACAAAGTCGCACGCGGCTTTATATCTTACAATCTGCGAGGCGGACGAGGCGTTGATTTTAAGTTCGCCCGTGTACCTTGCAAACTTTTCGGTGGGAAGTTCGGGCAGGCTGTCCCGTATTTCCTTTACCTTGTCTTCGGGAATGACGACGGTCAGGATGTCGGGCTCGGGGAAATAGCGGTAGTCCTGCGCGTCCTCTTTGGTGCGCATTACCGAAGTTTCGCCCGTCGTCTCGTCGAAGCGCAGGGTCGCCTGCACAATCTCGCCGCCTCCGTCCAGAACCTCCGCCTGACGGGAATATTCATACTCCATCGCCTTTTCGATGTGGCTGAGAGAGTTCATATTCTTTATCTCCGTCCTCGTGCCGAAGACGGGGCTGCCCGCGGGCTTTAACGAGATATTGACGTCGCACCTCATGCTACCCTCCTGCATCTTGCAGTCGGATACGCCGATATAGCGCATTATGAGCTGAAGTTTTTCGATATATTCCTTCGCCTCTGCGGGGGAAGAGATGTCGGGTTCGGAAACTATTTCAATCAATGGCACGCCGCCGCGGTTGTAGTCGACGAAGGTAAACCCGCGCTCGTGCACGAGTTTGCCCGCGTCCTCCTCTATGTGTATTCTCGTTATGCCTATCTTCTTGCCGCTGTCAAGCTGGACGTAGCCGTGCTCGCAGAGGGGCTTGTCGAACTGAGAAATCTGGTACGCCTTGGGAAGGTCGGGATAGCAATAGTTCTTGCGGTCAAGGTGGGTCGTGGTATTTATTTTGCAATGGGTTGCAAGTCCCGCGCGGATTGCGTACTCAACCACCCTCTTGTTGAGAATGGGAAGAGCTCCGGGCTGACCCGTGCAGACGGGGCAGCAATGGGTGTTGGGTTCGCCGCCGAAAGCCGTGGTGCAGCCGCAGAAAATTTTGGTTGCGGTTGCAAGCTCTACGTGAGTTTCAAGTCCCGCCACTAAATCGTATTTCATATCTTTACGCCTCCTTCGGTGTCGCCGAGCGAGCAGAGCGGGTTGACTTCTGCAAAGTATGCCGCAGAGAGCACCTTTTCATCGTCAAACTTGTTGCCGATTATCTGCATACCTATTGGAAGTCCCTTTTTGTCCACGCCGCAGGGCAGCGAAATTGCGGGCAGTCCCGCAATGTTTACGGGCACGGTGCAGACGTCCGAAAGATAGGTCTCTATCGCGTTGCCGCCCGCATATCCCAGAGGGAATGCAGTATTTGGAGCGGTGGGCGCAATCAGAACGTCGCAATTTTCGAACATCTCGTCAAACTGAGAAACTATCTTGCGACGGAGAATGCATGCCTTTTTATAGTACGCGTCGAAGTAGCCGCTCGAAAGCACGTAAGTGCCCAGCATTATGCGCTTCTGCACCTCTTTGCCGAAGCCCTGAGTGCGCGTTTTGGTTATCATATCGTCCACGCTGTCGTATTCCTTCGCGCGGAAGCCGTATCGTATGCCGTCGTACCTGCCGAGGTTGGAAGAAGCCTCCGCGCAGGCGATTATATAGTACACGGGAAGTGCCTGCTTAAGCGCGGGCAGTTTTACCCTGACAATGCGCGCTCCTGCGCGTTCGTAGGCGGATATTGCCGCGTCAATCGCGTTCTTTATGCCCTCGTCTATGCCGTCGAAGAACTCCTCGGCAACGCCGATTTTCAGCCCCCTGACGTCGGGATTGAGCACCGTGGGCTGCGAGGAGACAGCGACCGAAGTCTGGTCGTGTCTGTCCGCGCCCTTTATCGCGTCGTACACGAGCGCGGCGTCGGTCACCGAATGGGTCATAGGACCTATCTGGTCGAGCGACGAGCCGTAGGCAATCAGACCGTAACGCGAAACTGCGCCGTAGGTGGGCTTGAAGCCGACTATGCCGCAGAACGCCGCGGGCTGACGGATAGAGCCGCCCGTGTCGGAGCCGAGACCGTATGCCGCGATATCTGCGCAGACTGCCGCCGCAACGCCGCCGGAAGAGCCGCCCGTGACCGCAGAGAGATTTCTGGGGTTTAACGGCGCGCCGTAGACAGAAGTTTCGCTCGTAGAGCCCATGGCGAACTCGTCCATGTTCGTCTTGCCGAGCAGGACTGCGCCGCGCGCCTTGAGCCTTTGCCATACGGTGGCGTCGTAGTAGGGACGGAAGCCCTCGAGTATCTTTGAACAGCACGTCGTCAAAAGTCCGTCGGTGGCTATGTTGTCCTTGAGCGTCATTGGTATGCCCGTAAGCGCGTCCGCCCTGCCCTCTGCAATGAGTTTATCTGCATATGCGGCATTTTCAAGCGCGGTTTCAAAGGTATTGTGCACGTATGCGTTTATTACGGGGTTTATCTTTTCAATTTCGGAAATATATCTCTTTGCCAGCTCCGTTGCCGAGAACTGCTTACTTGAAAGTCCCTTTGAAAGGGCGGAAATTACCTTTTTCATTTTACCACCCTCTTTACGGGGAAATACCCGTTTTCGCTGTCGACGTTGGAGAGAATTTTGCTCTGAGGCAGGCTCTCTTCAACCGTATCTTCGCGCAGTTCCCTCCACTCAGCCGTGCGGTCGGTGACCTCGCGGATGGTGTCGGTATCGCCCTCGACAGAGTTGTTTATGGTGTCCGCAAAGGCGATTATCTCTTCGAACTGAGGCGCGAACTCTTCGCACTTCTCATCGTCGAAGTCGAGGCGCGCAAGGCGCGCAAGCGTCTTTATCTGCTGTCTTGTAACTGACATCTTTTACCTCACTGTCTGACCTTGATGTGAACCTCGCGCAGCTGCTTTTCGGTGACTTCCGAAGGCGCGCCGCACAGAAGGTCCTGAGCGGAAGAACTCATGGGGAAGGCGATTACTTCCCTTATGTTCTCTTCGTTTCTGAGCAGCATTATCATTCTGTCCACGCCGGGAGCCATGCCTGCGTGAGGGGGTGCGCCGAACTTGAATGCATTGTACAGCGCGCCGAACTTGACTTTGAGCTCCTCCTCGCCGTAGCCTGCGATTTCAAACGCCTTGACCATTATGTCGAGGTCGTGGTTTCTGACCGCGCCCGACGAGAGTTCCACGCCGTTGCACACGATATCGTACTGATATGCGAGTATGTCGAGGGGGTCTTTGGTATTGAGAGCCTCAAGTCCGCCCTGCGGCATCGAGAAGGGGTTATGAGTAAAGCCGACATTGCCCGTTTCGCCGTCGATTTCGTACATGGGGAAGTCGTTGACGAAGCAGAAACGATAGGCGTTCTTTTCGGTGAGGTTGAGCCTTTCGCCCAACTCGTTTCTTATCTGTCCCGCAAGAAGGGACGCTCTTTCGGCGGTGTCGGCGATGAAGAATATCGTATCGCCCGCCCCGAGCGACGCAAGCGAGAGCATTTCGCCCTTGAGCTCTGCAGGGATGAATTTATCTATAGGACCTTTGAACTTGAGATCTTCGCCCACTTCGAGGTAGCCCAGACCGCCCATGCCTATCGAGAGGGCGTACGCGAGCAGTTTTTCGTGGAAGCCCTTGCTCATTTCGGCGTGAACCTTTACCGCCCTTACGCACTTGTTCTGGAAGGGCTTGAAGGTGCACTTGTTGAAAAATTCGGATAAGTCTATTATTCTCAGCGGGTTGCGGAGGTCGGGTTTGTCCGAACCGAACTCGAGCATTGCCTGCTTGTAGGAAATGACGGGGAAGGGTGCTTTTGTAACTTCGTAGCCCTCGGGCGCGAACTTTGCAAACGTTTCGGACAGCACCTCTTCGCCCACTTTGAACACGTCCTCCTGCGAGGCGAAAGCCATTTCGAAGTCGAGCTGATAGAACTCGCCGGGCGAACGGTCTGCCCTTGCGTCCTCGTCGCGGAAGCAGGGCGCAATCTGGAAGTATTTATCTATGCCCGAAACCATAAGGAGCTGCTTGTACTGCTGGGGTGCCTGGGGCAGGGCATAGAACTTGCCCTTGTACCTTCTCGAGGGAACTATATAGTCCCTCGCGCCCTCGGGCGAGGACGCGCAGAGAATGGGCGTCTGCACCTCCAGAAAGCCGAGCTCCTCCATCTTCTTTCTTAAGAATGCTATGACCTGAGTGCGGAAGACGATGTTGTCCTTCACCTTTCTGTTTCTGAGGTCGAGAAAGCGGTACTTGAGACGGATATCCTCTCTCGTTTCCTTGGAAGTCATAACCTCGAACGGGAGCTGTTCGCGCACTCTGCCCAAAACCTTTACCTCTTTGCAGTTGAGCTCTACCGTGCCCGTGGGAATTTTGGGGTTGTACGTCTCCTCGTCCCTCTTTTCTATCGTGCCGAGGACTGAAATACAGTCCTCCTTGACAAGCCCGTTCAACAGCTCGGTGTCGCGCATTACCACCTGCACTACGCCGTAGTAGTCGCGCAGGTCGATAAACGACACGCCGCCGTGGTCGCGGATGTTTTCTATCCAGCCTGCAAGTCTGACCTCGCTGCCGACGAGGTCTTCACCTATTTTGCTTGTGATTTTTGTGCGGAATTCTGTCGCCATAATTTCTCCTTTTTTTCGGGGCAATAAAAAAACGCCGTCCCCGAAAATGCTGTCATTTTCTTTGGGACGAACGTCGTTCGCGGTGCCACCCAAGTTACCGCAAAAAAATGCGGTCGCTCATAAAGTTCTTTCGCAAAAAGCTCAAAACTTTTACCTTTTACGCAGGTTTACGGCTCACCCTACTCAATAAATTTTTCGGGCGGCGGCTCGGAAGTGTTTTTGGCGCGTATTCATTCTGCGGAACTCTCACCCTCGTCCGCTCTCTGTGAGCGATAATGCGCGTTACTCCTCTTCGTCATTGCCTTTATAAAATTTCATTCAAATTATATTATAATTATGAACGCTTGTCAATTAATTTAATCATTTGATTTTGCCTTTGAAACGGCGCAGCTCCTCTACGGTCTTTTCGTAGCCTATGCCCTTGGGCTGATAGTAAACTTTGCCCTTTAGCGCGTCGGGCAGATACTGCTGTTCCACCCAGCCGTTGGGGTAGTTATGGGGGTATTTATACGCCTTTGCCTGCGCCTTGCCCTCTCTTCCGTCGTAGGAATGGTCGCGGAGATACGAGGGAACGCCGTCGTCGTCGCGAATATTTCTGACATCCTCCTGCACGGCGTGCAGAGCGCACACCACCGAGTTGCTCTTGGGCGCTTCGCAGACATAGATTATCGCCTCGGAAAGGGGAATAAGTCCCTCGGGCACGCCCGTCTTTTCGAGCACGTACATTGCAGACGAGGCAATCTGCAGAGCGCGCGGGTCGCTCATTCCCACGTCCTCGGCAGAGTGAATGACCAGCCTTCTGGCAACCAGCATGGGGTCGCAGCCGCCCTCGATAAGCCTCATCGCGTAGTAGAGCGCGGCGTCCGCGTCGCTGCCGCGGAGAGATTTGCAGAAAGCCGAAAGATAGTCGTAGTAGTCGTCCTCGTTGTAAGAGAGAGCTTTCCTCTGTATGGACTGCTCCGCGTCCGAAAGGCGGACGTGAATTGTGCCGTCGCTCTCTGGACTTGTGGTGAGCACGGCGAGTTCGAGCGCGTTGTACGCTGAGCGCAGATCGCCGCCCGCGGTGCGGGCTATGTGCTCTATCGCCTCCTCGTCGACTACCGCCTTATACATTCCCAGACCCTTGCGGGCGTCCTTCAACGCTTTTTTCATTGCCCCGCATATATCCTCGGTCGAAAGCCTTAAAAACTCAAAAACTCTGCACCTTGAAACTATTGCGGGCGTCATCGAAGCATAGGGATTTTCGGTGGTTGAACCTATAAAAATTATTGTGCCCTGCTCTATTGCGGGAAGAAGGGAATCGGACTGCGTCTTGTTGAAGCGGTGACATTCGTCGAGCATTAAATATGTGCGCTTGCCGAACATCTTAAGATTGTTTTCCGCCTCCTGCACAGCCTTTTTCACGTCCGACACTCCCGCCTGAACGGCGTTGAGTTTTATGAACTCGCCGTGCGTGGTCTGCGCGATTATGTTTGCAAGCGTCGTCTTGCCCGTGCCGGGAGGTCCGTAAAATATGCAGCTGCCCAATCTGTCCAGCGAGATTGCGCGCCGCAAAAGACTGCCCTCGGCAACTATGTGCCGCTGACCTATGAAGTCATTGAGGTTGTTGGCGCGCATGCGCTCTGCGAGCGGCTTTGCCGCATCGGCATTGCCGTTGAAATCGAATAAATCCATAAATCACCCAAGCAGGTCCTTTATTTCGCCGACGTGCTGCTTTGCGAACTCGTAGCCGAGCTCGTATGCCTTGGCGGCGTCCTTGACGTTGTACTGACTGAGCCCTTCCATTTCGGGGGAGAGCCACAAATCGTAGTAATCTTTCATCAGAATTTTTGCATTCTCGTTCTGATTGTAGTCCATTATATCGAAAATGCGCAGAATTTTCTGCACGAGGTTGGACACCTTTTCGACGCTCTCGCCCGTGTTGGCGAGCACGTCGAACGCCACGACGACGTCCGCGCCCAGGCTCTTGCACAGCTTTACGGGCACGCGGCAGAGCACGCCGCCGTCGACGAGCAACATATTGCCGCGCTCTACGGGACGGAACACCGTAGGGATAGCCGACGAAGCCCTGACCGCCTCGACGACAGAGCCCTCCTTGAGTTCAACCGAACGACCGCTGTAGATATCCGTAGCCACGCAGGCGAACGGTTTTTTAAGCTCGTCAAAGGTAATTTCGCCCAGATTTGACAGGAGCAGTTTGCGCATTTTATTGCCCTTGAACAGCCCCAGTTTGGTGAGCGGAGCGACTGCGGGGTCTATTAAATCGAAGGCAGACAGGTCTGCCACTTTTTCCTTGAGTTCTTCAGTTGTCATGCCTGCGGCATAGCCTGCGCCGACCACCGCGCCCATAGAACAGCCCGAAATGCAGTAAGGCTCTATGCCCTCCTCTTCGAGGGCGCGCAAAAACGCAATATGCGCCGCCCCGCGCGCTCCGCCGCTGCCGAGTGCGAGACCTAATTTTTTACTCATAAACCTTTCCTCGGATAAATAATTATGTACTATGAAACAAAAATGTGCAAAAAAGGTCGCATACGCCTTTATTTTTATTCTGCTGACCCTGTTTGCGCTGGCACTTGCGATATCGCCTGAAATTTATGTGCCCGTCTGCCTCTCCGCCATACAGATGTGGGCGGAATGCGTGCTGCCCGCGCTCTTTCCGTTTATGGTAATCACGCTGATAATGATAAAATCGGGAGTTCTGAACAGAGCTTCCGCCCATCCCCTCGGAATGGACGACAAAAGAAAAATTCCCGCCGCCGCACCCGCACTGTTCGTCATGAGCGCGTTTTCGGGCTATCCCGCAGGCAGCAGACTGCTGGCGGAATACAGCAGAAGCTCTGACGATAAACAGAGCGTAAAACTGCTTGCGCCCCTGTGTTCGACTTCGGGACCGCTCTTTATTATAGGCAGCGTGGGACAGAATATGTTCGCCGACAAGCTGGCGGGAGTATGTATTCTCGTTGCGCACCTGATATCGGTGATTGTCGTATGGCTGATTTTGTGCGCCGCAGGCAAACCGCAAAAAAGCCGCGCCCTGACGAAAAATAAAGACGACGGCAACCTGTTGTATGACTGTTTCTACTCCGCCGTCATATCCGTAATTGTTGCAGGCGGGTTCATCTGCTTTTTTTATACCCTCTCCGCCGCCGCGGAAAACATGCACCTTCTGTACCCTGTGCAGGCTCCCCTCTCCCTCATACTCGGAAAGGACTTATCCTCCGCTTTCTGCATGGGACTTATCGAGGCGACGGGCGGCTGCCGCGCGCTTTCGGCGTGCGAAAGCCCGCTCTCCCTGCCGCTTTCGGGGTTTTTAATAACTTTCGGCGGGGCGTCCATTCTTCTGCAGCAGCTTTGCTACCTCAGACCCCTCGGCGTGAGCGTTGTAAAGTTTACCGCCACAAAAGCCGCGCAAGGGCTATTATGCTTTTTGTTGCTGCTGCCCGTTGCCTTTATAATGCAATAATTTCCGCCGCGTCTGCCGACGCAGCTCAATGCTCAATATAAAAAATCAGTAGCAGCCCAGAATTTTCACCGAACTGCAGTTTTTCTTAAGTTCCGCAAGGGCAACCTTTGTGCTCTCCGCGCCGCAGTCGGCTTCGGTCTCTATGAAAAAGCGGTATTCGCCCACCCTGTCCTTTATGGGGCGGCTTTCAATCTTTGTCATATTTATGCCGTGGCGGGCGAGCACCGAAAGCACCCCCACAAGCGCGCCCGGACGGTGCAGGCAGGTGAGCGAAAAGTACATCTTCGCGCTGCGGGCGCAATCTTCCGCCCTGCCTCTCTTTATAAGCAGGAACTGCGTGAAGTTTAAAGGCTCGTCCGAAATGCACTCATCTGACATTTCAAACCCGTCGACGTCGCAATGACAGCCGACTATGCCCGCGTCCGTCGGGCTCTTTATCATTTTAAGACAGCCAGACGTCGATGAAGTCTGTCTGAGCGCGGCGTGCGGGAAATGAGTATATAGGTATTTCGCGCACTGCCCGAGTGCCTGCTGGTGGGAATATATAGTCGTGATTTTGCTGAGGTCCGCACCCTTCATCGTCACAAGCCGATGCTCGATTTTTACCAGCGTTTCGGCGACGGCGACAATGCCCTCGGTCTCCTGCAAAAGGTCGAGGTTCTGCATAACTCCGCCGTTCAAAGAATTTTCCACGGGCAGGACTATGCTGTCTATGTCGCCCTCTCTGAGTGCCTTTACAAGCAGAAAAAAGGACTGATATGGCGCGATTTCGCCCTCCGCAAGCCTCTTTGCCGCTACGTGGGAATAACTTCCCTCCGGTCCGAGATAACCTGTAATGCCGCTCATGTCACACCTTTGAAGCTATGTCGAGTATGAGCCTTTCGGTATCCGCCCAGCCGAGGCAGGGGTCGGTTATCGACTTGCCGTAGACGGTATCCTCCTTCTGGTTGCCCTCCTCTATGAAGCTCTCTATCATAAAGCCCTTGACGTTGGCTTTGAAGTCCTTGTCGTACAAGCGGTTCTGCATTACCTCTTCGCAAATTCTTATCTGCTGTCTGAATTTCTTGCCGCTGTTGGAATGGTTTGCGTCGATTATTATCGCGGGGTTTTTAAGTCCCGACTTGGCATAGCCGTCTATAACCTGCATTACTGTTTCGTAGTGGAAGTTGGGAATGTCGTTGCCGTAGCCGTCCACCGCTCCGCGGAGTATTGCGTGCGCAAGCGGGTTGCCCTCCGTCTTTACCTGCCAGCCGTTGAGCTTGAATACCTGTCCCGACTGCGCCGCATAGATGGAATTGAGCATTACCATAACGCTGCCGCTCATGGGATTTTTTATGCCGACGGGCACGTCGATACCGCTCGAAACGAGCCTGTGCAACTGATTTTCCGAGCTCCTCGCGCCGACTGCGACGTAGGAGAGAAGATCGTCGACATAGTTATAGTTTGCAGGATAGAGCATTTCGTCCGCCGCGGCGAGGTGAGAACAATCTATCGCGCGGATATTGAGGTCGCGGATGGAATATATGCCCTTCAAGATATCTTCGCCCTTGGAGGGGTCGGGCTGGGAAAACATTCCCTTGTAACCCACGCCCTTTGTGCGGGGCTTATTGGTATATATTCTGGGCACGAGCACAATCTTATCTTTGACTTTTTCGTTGAGCTTACCCAGTCTTTCAACATAGTCCAATACGGGCTTTTCTGCGTGAGCAGAGCAGGGTCCGACTATTATTATCATCTTGTCGCTCTTGCCCGTTATAACCTCGGAGATGAGCTCGTCGCGCTCCTTTTTGATTGCCGCAAGGCGTTCAGGCAAAGGCATTGCCTGCTTTATTTCCTCAGGCTCGGGTATTTTTATCTGTTTTTCAAACATCTTTATCCTCCAACATCGACTTTACGTCCGCAAGTATGGCGGACGGAATGAGGTCGTCGTATTCTTTTCCGAATTTAAGAGAGTTTCTCACCAGCGTCGAGCTTACGTGCAGATTGCGCTGCTCCGACGGGATATATATCGTAATCATGTCGGGCTTGAGCCTCTTGCTGGCGTAATGATTGCGGTTTTCGTACTCGAAGTCTATCGCGTCGCGCACTCCGCGCACATAGAACGGCGTATCCAGCTTGTCCAGAAGGTCGACCGCCGCGCCCGTAAAGGTTATGACCTCCACTTCCTTCCTGCCCGAAAACAGCTTCCCGAGCAGCTCTTTGCGCTGTCCGACGGTGAGCAGAGTTTCCTTCTGCGGATTGTCGAGCACCGCCACGTATACCTTGTCAAACATCTTCGCGCAGGCATTGACTACGTCCTCGTGCCCGACCGTGGGCGGGTCGAACGTGCCCGCGAAAACGCACTTTTTCATAAATTCTCCCCGACGGGCGTAAAAAACGTGACGTATGTCTTGCCGTATCTGCGCTCGTCAAATTTTTTAAGTCCCTCTATCTCCCCTTCGAATGCGCGGTCGCGCTCGTAGACGGCAACGCCGCCCTCCTTAAGCGCACCAGTTGACGCTATGAGTTCAAGCGCGCCCCTGCCGCTTTCGCTGGCATAGGGCGGGTCGATAAAGATTATGTCGTACTGCTTTTTATTCCTCGAAAGAAATGCCGAGTAGTCGCCTACCGTGACCGTATAGCCCGACGCGCCCCTGAGCTTTGCAAGATTTCCGCGCGCTATCGCCGCCGAACGGGCAGACGCGTCGTTGAAATCTGCCTCAGCCGCGCCGCGGGAAAGACACTCTATGCCCAGACTGCCGCTGCCGCAGAACAGGTCGAGCACTCTCGCTCCTGCTATTTCGCCATACAGTATGTTGAACACGCTCTCCTTCACCCTGTCGGCCGTGGGACGTATGTCATCGCCCTCGAACGGAGTGAGTTTGAGACCTCTGTACTTTCCGCTTATTACCCTCATTTCGATTTCTTGTGCTTTTTTACCTTTGCGCTCTCTTCGGCAAGCTGAGCCTGAAGTTTCTGCTCCTTGAGCATTCCAAGAACGTAGCCCGCAAGGTGCGACGCTACGGGAACGACTATGAATATGAAGTTTACCGCCTCGTGCACTCCCGCCTTTGCAAGGGGAAGATATGCCCAGCCGCACACGTATTTGAGCGCGAATATACAGAAGGTATTGGGCACGGCGATATTTACTATCTGCAATATTATGAAGGGCACGCAGGTTATGAGGGGAATGACTATGCCCTTCCAGAGGGCGTATTCGCCCGTCTTGTATATTGCATTCTTGTCCGATGAATTCAGCCTGCGTTTTGTTTCGTTGAGGTAAAATTTACGATAGGACACCGCACCGTTCTGTCTGCCGAAGATGACGAACGCCGCAATTAAAAGCAGGTTGCCGCCGCCGATTGCAAGCACGGCTATGGCGATATCGTCGCTGTCGCCGAACATAATAATCGTACTGCTGAAGATGCACATTATTACGAACGGCAATGCCGCGCCTATTAAAAGATCCTTGAGTTCCCATAAAAATTTCTGTCGCTTTTCAGCGGGTAAAAGTACTTTTTCCAAAACGGTATATCCCCCTTTCGCTTATGAATAAATCGAGCGGCTCGTCCCACTCATCCGCAACAAATTCGTCGGTGAGCTGAAAATCATAGCCTATGCCCGCGCGCACGCAGGTCGAGTTTTTTAAATATCTGTCGTAAAAGCCTCCGCCGTAGCCAAGACGGAAGCCCAGCGCATTGACCGCAAGCAGCGGCACGACGGCGACGTCGATCTGCCCGAGGTAAGCCTCTCCCGTCGGCTCGCTCACGCCGAGCGCACTCTTTTTGAGCTCGTCCCCGTCAACGTATCTCACAGCGACCATATCCCTGCCCTCGACGCGCGGAAGATAGACCTCTTTGCCCGCCTCGAGCAGACGGTATATTATGGCGCGGGTGTCCGTCTCCGAACCGAAACTGTAATAGATGAAAAAACTGCGCTCTTTATCGAAATATCTCAAAAGATTGTCGGCAACCGCGCCGTCCGCAACCGTACGGCGCGAATGCTGAAAATATTTGCGCTTTATCTTATATTTATACCTCAGGTCGTCTTTCATAAACCCTGACGCTCCTCTTAGTGACTGCGCACAACGCCTCGTAACTTATCGTGCCCGCCCGCGCCGCATAGTCGTCCGCGTCGCCGAACACGAGCAATAAATCATCGTCGTTTCCGCTCACGAACGCGTCCATACAGAGATTGCCCTTGCCGAGCGCAACCGTGCGGACAAAACCATCGCCATAGCCCGCCCTGTAGGATGACAGACTTTCAAATTTTTTACTTGCCCTGCCGTAACCCGCGCCTTCGCCGACGGGCGGCGCAAATGTCTGCACGCGCGGCGCGTACACCTTCAGAGCGGGCACAAGGCTATCGTCCGAAAAGCCCGCGGGACAGTATCCGTACAGAGATATGCCGCAACGAACGCCGTCAAAGAGATATTGCCCGCCCTTTAACACCCCCGCAGTGGACGCCATGTGAGCCACGGCTTGCGGCGCGAAGTGTTTTACCCTTTCAACGCACTCTCCGAACAGCTCGCGCTGACTTTCCGAGATATCGTTATCCAGCGGGGCATACATATGAGTGTAGACCCCCTTCACTCTCCCGCAATCGAGAATATCCAAGAGGGCTGAAAGTTTTTGAGGCGGACAGCCGTAGCGGTTCATTCCCGTGTTTATCTTTATATGACAGTCGAGCTCGCGGCACAGCCGCGCGCTGCGCTCGTCTGCCGCGGTCGCGGTGAGCTGATAGGCGGACATTCTGTCCGCGTCGTATTCATCCAGAGGCGGCGTAAACACGAGCACGGGCGAAGATATGCCCGAGGCACGCAGTTCGACTCCCTCGTCGACGATTGCCACGCAGAAGCCGTCGGCAATGTCGGAAAGCTCCCGCGCAACGGCTGCCGCGCCGTGACCGTAGGCGTCCGCCTTGACCACGGCATAAAATTCCGCGCCTGCCGCGAGGCTTTTCATGTGCAGGGCGTTATGCCTTATCGCAGCGAGGTTGATTTTCGATATGGTTTTCTGCATACTGACATAATATGCCCGTTATGCACAAAAAGGTTATACAGTTTTAATTTTAACACAAGCACTCGGCTTTTGCAATTAATTATATAAAAAAACGCCGCGAGCGGCGTTTTTTAATTAAAAAATATTGCGTTGCGGCATAAAATTATTTTATGCGGTTGAGCTTTAACGCGACGAGCGCGGCTATAAGCGCGAGCACGACGTCCTTGGGAATATAGATGACGTTGTATGTAATGAGCGCGGCGGCGAGATTTTCGTACCCGTTCATCTGCCAGATGAGTATGAAATACGCAATGCCGACTATGTAATTCACCGCGACGGCGGCAAGTGCAATCGCTATGAAAATTGCAGGTTTTTTGCAGAATTTAGAGCAGAAACCGGCTACAATCGCCGCAGCTACGAAGCCTATTATATAGCCGAACGAGGGCATGAGCACATAGCCCAGACCTCCGCCAGAAGTGAACACGGGTATGCCGATAAGCCCCATAATCATATAGCAACCGACGGCGATGCCTCCCTTCTTTGCGCCCAGCAGCATGCCTGCCAGCACGGCGAAAGCCGTCTGGAACGTGAGCGGAACAAAGGGAAAAGGTATTTTTACATACGCGCCGACTATCATGAGCGAAGTAAACAGCGCGCATTTTGCTATATCGGCGGCGGTCAGCGCGCGCCTGCGCGAACTCTCTGAATATAAATTTCTCATACTCAAATTATAATCCCGTCCGAGCGCGCGTGTCAACTTAAATTATTCACGCAGATATAATTTATGCCTATAACAAGCCATAGTTAATATATAGTTGACAAATATTTCAACCTGCTTTAAAATAGCCTAAAAAGCTATGTTTCGTCGGCAACCTTTAACGAGGTTTTAATAGGGAAGAGAGCCAATAGCTCCACAGCCCCCGCTGCCGTTGCGAGGCGCATTTTTGTTCACTGCACTGTGCGGGAAGGACAAAAATCATAACGCGCCACGCAAATTATTAAGTCGGAAGACCTACCGTCGGGACAGGACGACATTTTTTGTCGGCTATTCGCATTCTGAGGGGACGCAGACGCGCGTTTTTTCGCCACGACTATCGCCGCGGTTTGATTTTCGTTGTCTTCCTCTGTTCGGAAGGCAATTTTTTTAAGGAGTTTTTTATGAAACATTTACGCAATTACTTCACCGTAGCCATATTTTTCTGCTTGATTGCAATTCTCTCCGTCCTCGCCGCATGCTCGGACGAAGGCACTAATAACGGCGGCAAGGGCGACGTCGTCGCGGTTGAAAATGGCTTTGTCTTTGTTGCAACCGAGGACGTTATGGACATAGGCGAGACTACCACTCTCGAGCAGTACATGCAGGCTATGCAGAAAAACGGCGGAATAACCTTTGAAGCCGAGGACGGAATGATTGTCTCCGTCAACGGCGTTACACCCTCCGCACAGAACGAATACTGGTTCATATACACCTCCCTTGAAGATTACAGCAATACAACCTGGGGAACTTACTCATATAACGGTCAGACGCTCGGCAGCGCGACTTTAGGTTTCGGCACTCTGCCCTGCGTTGCAGGTCAGACCTACGCCCTCATACTTTCTGCATACTGAAAATGTTAAAAAACAGCGCGCGGCTGACGCCGTCTAAAAAAATTGCATACAGCGCGGTAGCCGCCGCGCTTCTGATTGCCGCTCAGCTTGCCCTTTCTGCCGCTCAGGGCGTGGAAGTCGTCACGGTGATACTGCTCAGCTTTTCTTACATATTCGGGGTATGGTGCGGGGTATTTTCCGCGCTTACTTTCAGCCTTCTGCGCTGTTTTATATTCGGATTTTATCCTTCAGTCATAGTTTTATACATCATTTACTACCCCGCATTCGCGCTTGTATGCGGCTTGCTCGGCAGAATAAGCAACTCCTTTTACGAGAGTAAAAGAGCCCTGTTTATTGCGGCTGTGAACATAATCTGTCTGTCTGCGGCGGCAGGCGCGACAGCAACTGCCGCGACGGGCGCGATACACGTCGCTCCCGCGGCGGATATCGCCATAAACACGGCGTTTTACATACTCGGCGGAGCTTTCCTCGCTCTTGCGGCGACGTGCAATTTAACAGCCGTTTTTTTAAAGGGCGACAAACGCGCGAACAGCCTTAAGGTTATCTGCGCTACGGGCGTCGCCGCGCTGTTTACGATATGTTTCACTCTGCTCGACGACGTCATAACGCCGCTATTTATGGGAATGACGCAGCAGACCGCGCTGACGTACTTTTTTGTATCTTTCACGGCTATGCTGCCGCAGACCATCTGCGCAATAGTCACCGTCAGCACTCTGTTTTTACCCGTAACGTCTGCACTCAGGAAAGTTTTGTAACCTTCCCATCGGTTATGAAACGCGCCCCGAAGCCTTGGCTTCGGGGCGCAAATTTTTTTATCGTTTTATAAAATTCTGTGCATTGAAAGAATATTAAAATGCAGGTGAGCAATTCAAAGGCACAATCTGAGATATTCCGAAAGGCTTGAACACTTTGCGTCCGTCTTGTATGCAAGGTATTCGCGTATCAGGCGCAGGGCGCGTTTTTTACCGTCGGGGGTGATAAATTCGGGGAGGTATTTCCTGCCCGAACACATGCGCAGGACGTTGTATGTAACTCCGCTTGTGCCTACGCCGTCGCCGCAGTCGTAGCAGGTGAAAGTGCCCGTCTTCATATCGAAGCGCAGCTTATCCTCTCCCGAAAGGCGATTGCCGCACTCGGTGCAGTTCTCGGCGGAAATGCCGTAGCCGACGGCGGAAAGCGTTGAGAGAAAGAATTTTATGAGCGCGTCGCTCTCGTCGCCGTTGCAGATTTCAGAAAGAGCTCTGACGGCGAAGGTAAAGACCTCGGAACAGTCGTCGCCCTCGAAAGTCAAAGCGTTTGCGCCCTCGCAGACGGCTGAGGCGGCGTAAAATTTGTTGATATCCGTGCGCAGGTCGTAAAAGCTTTCGTTTTCCGAAGCCTGCGTCACCGTGTACCTGTCGCCGCGGCGGGCTAAAATATATTCGGCGAAACAAAAAGGCTGGGCGGCAAATCTGAGCTTTGCCCCCGCCTTTTTTACCCCCTTGATACCCGCCGAAAGCTTGCCCGCCTCCGCCGTAAGAAGGGTGAGAATTTTATCGTTTTCGCCGTAGTCAACCGCCCTAAGCATGAGAGCGTTGACCTTTATTCCTTCCACTTATTTTTTTCCTTTGAGCTGTCTGTACAGCATGTAGTAGCTGACCGAACCCGTCTTTTCAAACATCTTCCAGGCAAGTTCGGCGGCGTCGCCGTCCACTCTCTTCATACCGCACCCCCTTTACAACAGGTTGTGCATTTTTTTGCCTTTTAGTCCTCTTTTTTGCCGTAGCCGTAGTCGCGTATGAGCGCGGGTCTGTCGCGCCAGTCCTCCTTGACTTTGACGTAAGCCGTAAGAAAGACCTTTGAGGACAAAAACTTTTCCATGTCCTTTCTCGCAAACGAGCAGACTTCCTTGAGCGCGCTGCCCTGTTTGCCTATCAGAATGGCTTTATGATTGGACTTTTCGCAAATGATGTCAAGATTTATGTCGTAAACGCCGTTTTCCTTGCGCTCGAACGTGTTTATGACTATCGCAACGCCGTGAGGTATCTCTTTATCGTACTTCAAAAGTATCTTTTCGCGCATTATTTCGGATATCATGAAACTTTCGCTCTTGTCCGAAATTATGTCGTCTTCTATGACCTTTTCGCCCTCGGGAAGCCTCTCCCGGATAGCCTTTTCAAGCTTGGAAAGATTTGTGCCCTTTCTCGCAGAGACGGGAAAGACGTCGCACTCCACCCCGCTTTCGTACAGTTTTTTCACATCCTCGGGTATGCGCTCCTTGGGCATTATGTCTATCTTGGTATAAGCAATTATCATGGGCGTCTGACCTGAGGCATACCTTTTTGCAAGAGCGATATCCTCGTCGTTCAGCCCCTCGTGACCGTCCATTACAAAGAGTATCAGATCGACGTCCTTGGCGGTCGATTTTGTAGTCTTCATCATTATGTCCGAGAGAGCATTGCCCGCCTTGTAAATACCCGGAGTATCGACGAAAACTATCTGGTATTCGGGCTTTGTGAGTATGCCCATTATAGCGTCCCTCGTAGTCTGGGGCTTGGGCGAAACTATGGCTACCTTTTCGCCCACAAGCACGTTGACGAGCGTAGATTTGCCCGCGTTCGCCCTGCCTATGACGCCTACGTATCCGCTTCTCATTCATTCACCTCGTAAGATTGAGCCTTGCAAGCACGCGCTCTTCGGCGGCGCGCATTGCGGGCTTGTCCTTTTCGTCCATATGGTCGTAGCCTAAAAGATGACATATGCCGTGCGTTGCGAGATAGTTGACTTCGCGCTCGACGGAATGTCCGTACTCTGCCGCCTGCTCCTCGGCGCGCTTTAAACATATTGCCACGCTGCCTATGAAGAGGTTGCCCTCCTCGTCCCTGTCGAAGGGATAATCTTCGCCCGAAATCTTCTGTCCGGGAGTACAATTCAGCATGGGATAGGACAGCACGTCCGTCACCGCGTCCACCGAGCGGGTGCGCGCGTTGAGCTCCTTAATCTCGTCCTCGCCGACAAAAATTATCTCGGCGCAGAGCGTACAGTCGCAGTCGACCTCGCCTCCGAACGCCTGTGCAAGCAGGGAAAAATCGCGCTCTTCGCAGTTGATGACAAAACCTTTCATATTTTACACTCTTTTCTGGGAAATTTTGAGCTTGGGGTAAGAAATTCTCTTGTGATATACGCCCGAGAGCGATGCCGCTATCGTGTGCGTGATTATCGTCAGTTCGCGCATGGTTATGTCGCAGTCGTCGAACTGGTCCATATCGAGACGCTCTTCCACGAGCGCGGTCACCAGCTCTTCCACCGCCTGCGGGGATCTGTCCTTGAGCGAACGCGAAGCTGCTTCCGACGCGTCGGCAATCATTAAAATTGCCGCTATCTTGCTCCTCGGCGTGGGACCGGGATAGGAATAGTTTGCTATGTTGATTTCGCCGTCGCTCATCTTGAGAGCCTTGGCATAGAAATACTTTATGGGCATAGTGCCGTGATGCTGAACGGCGCAGTCTGCGAAAAATTCGGGCAGACGGTTCTTGCGTATGAGCGTTGCGCCGTCGCGCGCGTGAGAACGGATTATATCCGCCGAAAGTTCGGGCGAGAGCTCGTTATGCATGTTGTAGTCCGACTGGTTTTCGGTGAACATTTCGGGATTTTTGAGCTTGCCCATATCGTGGTAGAACGCCGCGGCGCGGGCAAGTTCGCCGTTTTCGCCTATGGCGGTTGCGCACACTTCGGCAAGCTGAGCAACCACTACCGAGTGATTGTATGTGCCGGGAGCTTCGGTCTTGAGCTTCTTTATGAGCTTTGCATCGTCGCTCGTCAGTTCGCGCAGCCTGAACACCGTAAGTTCTGAAAAGAGCACTTCGAAAACGGGCAGCATGACAAGGTATAAAAGCACGCTGAAGAAGCAGCCGAGCGCGCCGTACGCTAAAAGTATGACGTTGCTGCCGGGGTCGGAGACAAACCATACTTCCATTACGCCGATTATAAGTTCGACGGGGACGAGCAGAAGAAATACAATTAAAACCGCCTGTATTCTCGACTTTATCGCGGGGGTGACGAAGACCACAGTCATACCTGCGCAGAAGGATATCAGAAGGCATGCACAGCTCTGCCACATTTCGCCCGCAGTGAAGTTTATGTCTATGACGAAGAGAATAAGCGCGTAGATTATGTTCAGAAACACAGCCTCTCTTCTGCCTAAAAGCGTTGCCGCCATCAGCGCGAGAAAGGCGAACGGGCGGGAATTGACGTCAAGCACTTGTCCGAGAACGTAGGACACAAGCAGGGCTATATCGAGCAGTATGAAACATTCGATTATGCGCGAAAGCTCATTTAAAATTTCGGTGCACTCGAAGTAAAAATATGCGTAGGTAAGCATGGTTAAAATGATTACCGTCGCCGCAACGAACAGTATGCTCTTCGCGTTGCCCTGTATATAGTGAATGACGTTGAGCCCTTCCTTGATTTCGAGCATTAAGAAAATCAGCGCGAACAGGAGCACTACATTGAGCACGAACATGAGCGCGCTTAAGCATATCAATTTTTTACTCAGTCTTGTTTTCATCCTTTTTTCCGTCCGCATCCGCGTTGTCGTAAGCGCGGACTATATTCATTACCAGCGGGTTGCGCACGACGTCCTTGGCAGTGAGGTAAACCACCTCCACTCCCTTAATGCCCTGCAGTATTCTTGTAGCCTGTACAAGTCCGCTCTTTTTGCCTTCGGGCAGGTCGGTCTGGGTCATGTCGCCCGTTATGACCATCTTGCTTCCGTCCCCGAGGCGGGTTAAAAACATCTTCATCTGCTCGCGCGTGGTGTTCTGCGCTTCGTCGAGTATTATGAACGCATTCGACAGCGTTCGTCCGCGCATATATGCCAGCGGAGCTATCTCAATAGAGCCGCGCTCCATAAGTTTCGTGTAGGTTTCGAGCCCCAGCATTTCCTGAAGGGCGTCATACAGCGGTCTGAGATACGGGTCGACCTTTGTCTGCAAATCGCCGGGAAGAAAGCCGAGTTTTTCGCCCGCTTCGACGGCGGGGCGGGTTAAGATGATTTTGTCCACCTGCTTCTGCTTCATAGCCTGCACCGCAAGGCAGACGGCAAGATAGGTCTTGCCCGTGCCCGCAGGTCCGACGCCGAATACAACGGTATTGCTCTTTATCGCGTCGGTATAGATGCGCTGTCCTATCGTCTTGCACTTTATAGGCTTTCCGCGCGAGGTTATTGTCAGCGTGCCCGACGAAAGCTTGGTTATGTCCGACGCCTTGCCCTCCTTGGCAAGCTCTATGCAGTAAACAACTCTGCCCTTGTCTATCTTTTCGTCTCCGTCGGCGAGCACCGCCAGATTTTCAAGCACGTCCTCAGCAATTCTCGCGCTCTCCTCAGAGCCGTAAATTATTACGTCCGTTCCGTCCACGCGCAAAGTCACGCCGACTTCGTGCATAAGCGTATTCAGATTTTCATCGAATGTACCCAGCACCTTCGATAGCTTTGACAGACTGTTTAAACTTACTCTTTTGAATATATCCATCAGTTCTCCGCAATTATTATTGCATATTTACGCTGACCGTATGTAAATAAGTGAAATTCACGATATATATGACGCCGTCGGACGTATCCTTTATGTCGCAGGATACGACCTCGATTTCCTCGGCGTACAGCTTTGCCGCCGCAAGCGCGCTCTGCATGGCTTTGTCTCCGCGCTCCTCCGCGTGGCAGCTTACGCTTGCCGTCACCTCAATTCTGGCATATCCCACGCAGAGGCAGGATATCTTTTCGCCGTCCTCGGCGGTATAGTACGCGCCTATAAGTTCGTCGCCGCGTGAGACCTCGTCGCCCGCAGAGACGAGCGGCGTGCCGCAGACGGCTGTTATTTTTTCGATCGTGCCGACGCAGTCGGACACGAGCGGGGAATAGTCTGCCTTGTTATCGTCTTCGGGATTGCACTCGACGTCTGCGACGAGCACGAACCCGCGCCTTTCAAAAGAGCAGAATGTGACGGACGGCAAGGACATGACGCCTGCCCGCGCCTCAGAAAAATCGTCGGAGGGGAAGAACGAGCCCGCTTTTATGCCGCAGGAGCTGAGAACCGCCTCCACCTGCGGAGCGAGATAGCTACCGCTTCCCGTCACCTCTATTTTGAGCACGCTGTACTGAGATAAGATTACGGCGGCAACAAACAGAGCGCAGCCGCACAGCACTCCGATGCGGCTTGAAAGCCTTGCAGCCAATGCGCGCGCGGGACTTAATTTAATTACGGTTATATTATAACACGGGTGTGAAAAAATTGCAAAAACTTTTTCAACGTAATTATGTGCGACGAAAAAGTGGGTATACGCGCCCTTTTTTGTTATGTTAAAGGCGTAAATATTGTTTTTTGACAGCTTTTTTATTACATTTTCCGTCGTCGCGCACACGCGCACCCCCGTGAGGTCGTTAAAGCCCTTCAAGATATCTCCACCCCTCTCACGTCGCCGCGGACAAACAGATCGCCTCCGCCGAACTGACTTATATTAAGATTTTCGCCCGAGAGGGTGACCGTCTTTTTGCCGACTATTATGACCATCCTCTGCGCGGTGTACTCGCCGACGCCCTTTACGCTCTTGAAATATGCGCCGAACGACGGCACAACCGTAAACGCGGCGAGCGTATCCGCCCCCGCTTCCTTTAAAATCTCATTTAAAAATTCCATACTCTAATTTATGAGGGCTGCAGCTCATTTTTGACAAAATTGCGGCAAATGAACAGAGCCGTCCCTTTTCCGCAACCGTATTTTGTTTTAAATGCGCAAAATACGGAGCATTTTATAAAAATGAAAGCGCGCCGACGTGCTTGCACGTCGGCGCGCTTTTCTGCGCTTTATCAGTAGTTGAAGATGTACTCCATATTGTCGGCGGGAACTATGGTGAATGTGTCGCCGTTTACAAAGTAATCATCCTTGAATGTGTAATGAATATTAGTGAAAATGACATTGAACGATATCAGCTTGAGCGTAGTATATTCCGCACCGTCGATATAAATGATTATATCGTGATAGTTGTTCGTCCTTTCGAAGGTAACGCTCTTTCCTTCGAGCACGGTGCAGGTTATCTTCTTGGACAGAGCATACGCGCTCTTGCTCATCGTAGCCGTATTCTGATACTGCGTACCTGCGCCGCTTATACCGTAACTTAAGCTGTACTGCCTTCTTGCGTGGAAGACGGTGTTGTCTGCCGACAGAGCGGAAGAGATAACTGTTGCATAATCTGCAGAGGAATACCAGTTTTCAAAGCTGCCCGCCGAAACTGCGGGGGTATTTACCGCCGTACCCGAAGTCTGCAAGGTGTAGGTTATGCCCTCCTTTGCGCCGCCCCAGATTGCATAGTATGTTACATTCGTATCCGACATGGTCGTAAAGCTCATCTGTCCGTCCGCAACACTCGCCCAGCCGAGGAATTCATATCCCGCAACTGTGGGCGCAACGGGAAGGAGTTCGCCGTTTTCGTTGAGCGCAACCGAGACGCTGACGCCCTCTGCGCTCGCGCCGTACTGCGTGCCCGCGTAGTTAAAGTCTAATGCGCTGACAACGTTTACATTGCTTATGTTGGCATAGAAGTTAGCAACCACCTCAGTCACACCGTTTATTGCAAAGGTTGCAGGGTTGGAAGTTATTTCGCTCTTTCCGTCGCTGAAGCTTACGAACTTATAGCCCGTCATTACGCTTTCTGCGGTGAAAGTCACCTCTCCCCTCGCATAGGTCGCGCCATCAAATTGCCTTACGTCGCCCGAGAGCGTCACATTGCCTGCCGCGCCTCTGTTTACGCTGAGCGCGTACCAGACGTCGGAAGACGAGTTGAGCGAAACAGTTACGTATGTTTTGCCGTCTGCACCCTTCTGCGCATTGACGGAAACTATGTATTTTCCTATCTCGCCGTACTGCGAGGCGGTGTATCTGTCTGCAATAGTCTGAAGAGAGGACTGCACATAGGATAAATCGACGCTCTTATTCAGTCCGTCGGCGACAAACGCTTTTGCCTCGTCCTCTATATTGAATTCGGTGTCGTTTTCAACCGTCACGTCGGCATAAATCCAGCTGCCTGCGCCGTTCAAAGAGCCGCCGTTGTCGCCCACATAGAAGCGATACCACCAGCCGTTGTAGACATAGCGGAAGATATTCCAGTTGCCGTCATTTGCCGTTATGTTGTTGTAGTAGATGCTGAGCGAGGTGATTTCGTTGCCCTTCTTGCCGTTGACTTCCGCGTCGGTGGCATAGGTCGAACAGCCGTAGAAGGGATATGTGCTGCCGTCGTCGTTGCCCGAGCCGCTGAGGTGAACGCTGTCGGCGAGGAAGATTATCGACTGCATTCCGACGTTGTTGGCAAACGCGCTCTCGCCGACTTCGGTAACGGTAGCGGGCACGACTACGTCTTTGATTGACTTGGTCGCGTCGATATTGCCGTTGCTGTCTGTGTTGGTATTGGCGAATGCGCCCTTGTCTATTGCCGTAACGTTCACGCCGTTTATGCTGTCGGCTATGACTATCGTGCGGTTTGCATTTACATAATACTGAATGTATCCTGCCGCAAGTCCCGTAACGTGATATGCGCCGTCGTCGGCATTGAACTCGTAATTTATGTAATCTATAGTGCAGGAGGCAAGCTCGTAGTTGCCGTAAATCGCAGAAGGCGTATTTTCGCTCACCACAGTGCCTGCGCTGAGCGTGCCGTCGGCGAACCTGAAGTCTTCAAGCGTTGCAAAGCCGTCGAAGTGTGCGGGCAGTGTGTCGCCGACAAACGAAGAATACACAAAGTCGGGTGCGCTGCCGCTGTTCGAAACGCTGATTTCCACCGCTCTGCGCTTTACTACATATACGGTAGTGTCGCCATTCATCACAAACGAGGTCACAGGCTCGCCGTTTTCCGTCAGAGAGTAGAGCTTTCTGAACTGCTTGCTCTCGTCGGTGTATGCGGGGAAGTAGTTATCGTAGAGATGAACTGTGAAGCCCTCGCGCACGGTCATTTCCGTCCTGCTGCCGTCGGTATCGACGATTGTAAGCGTGTATGGCGTGAGAAGATACGAGAACTTAACCGAATTGTCTGCCGAGTTGTAGCAGCCGAATATGCCGCTTGCGCCGTCAGTTATTTCACCGTTCTGCGCAAACGATGCAAAGCCTTCGCTCACCGCGCTGAAGTGGCTTGAGCAGGGCGCGGGGTCGTTTTCGGTATAGCTCAAATTGAGTTTGAAGCTGACATAACTGCTTATCGCGCCGTTTGCCTTTAAGCCCGTTATGCCGCTTCCGTCGGCTGCGCGGGTGATTGCCGCGCTCAGCTTGGTGAGCACTCCGTCCGTCAGCACGGAGGCGTTGATATCGAACGCGTAGTAGTTGTCGCCCGAAAGTCCGAGCTCGTTTATCAGCGCGTTCACTCCGCCCTCCGACGACTGGAAGAGAAGTTCCTCGCTTCCGCCTATCATTGCGTGAGCCGCTATGATATAGTCGGAAAGTGAGACTTCGGAGGCTGCACTCTGTTCTTCGTGTTCATAGAGATAGACGTCGCCCGGCGTTGTAAGTCCCGAGCTGACCTCAGGCACGAACGAGCCGACAAGTCCCCAGATTGTGCTGTTTGCGCCGAGCAGCCAGTTGAGAGTGCTGGTATCGCCCGAGGCAAACATATTGTCGAGGAAGTACTCGAACGTCATCACGCGGTATTCGCCGCCGTTGACGTCGCGATAGAGCGTCAGATAGCCGTTCTGATAGGTAAGACCTATTCTTCTGGAAGATACCATCGAGCCCGAAAGATAGCCCTCGAGAGCGAGATAGAAGTTATCCGCACCCGCGTTGACCGTCATGGTGAGGTCGCTTATAGTAATGTTGAGCATGCTCACCACGTTTACGTCTATCGAGCCCTTGAAAGTCATATGCTCATACATTGCGCCGCTGTCGTCCGTGACGCTGCTCTTAAGGTCGCCCACGAGCGAGGGCAGGAACGCGAGGTCGATATAGTCGGTCTTGTCGACTGAGGCGAGAGCGTAATCGAGCGAAGCAATCTCACTCTCTGAAAGTCTTCTCGAAGTGAGACTGAGCCAGTTTGCCGCCATGCCCTGAACGTTGGCGGAAGTCGTCATCGCGTGCGTCTTGTGATTTATCTGACAATCTATTGAGCCGAGCGAATATCCGAGGTCTGTGCCGAGCGCGCCGAGCAGGGTATCGATATCTATGCTTGCATTGGTTATGCCGCCGTCCGTGACCGCAACGAACGCCTTGGAAAGGTCGGCGGAGAGAAGATTGTAAATTATGTCCGTGACAGATGTCTTTGCGCTCTCTTCGAGTGCGACAGCACTCACCTGCTGAACCGTAGTTGCGGGCGAGAGCATTGCAAGAACTTTAGTGAGTATGTCGGTATCGCACACGACGGAGACGAGAGCTTCGACGGTGTCGTAGAGCGTCGACTGAGAGACATAGACCTTAAGTCCGTTGAGCACGACGTCGCCCACCTGCGTGAGCGTTATGTAGAAGCGCGTCTCGCCTGCGGTATTTTCCATTATGAGCTGCGCGTTGACGACTACGCCGTTTATGTCGAAGTCGAAATCGCTCTGCATAACAATGCCGCCGTTTGAGTTCTTGACATACGCCTGCGCATCAACATAAATGCCCGAAAGTTCGGCGATATCTGTATTTGCTCCGTCGAGGACAAAACTTATGTTATATACGTTTGAGCCGAGGATATTATCGAACGAAACCGAACGGAGTGCCTCGAAGAGATAGTCATATACCAGCCTTATGAAGGAAGTTCCGCTCTGCCAGTCTGAAGTTGTAAGTTTATATGCGTCGGTGTGCACCGCCTTGGAAATTTCTTCCGCAAGCGTGCCCGAAGAGGAGCTTATCTTAAGGCGCGCGCCCGTTTCAAAGCTTGCGCCGTCCCCCTCCTTTGCCGCATTCCACGAAAGGACAAGTCCGTCCTCCTCGGAGATGCTTATGCCTGCCGCGCCGTCCGACAGATACGAGAGCGCGACGGAATGTCCGTCCGCGGAGAGCGTGAAATCGTTGAGAACGTCAACCCAGCCGCCGTCCGAAAGGAGAGCGAGAACGGCATATATAACCTCGTCCGTAGTGGCATAAGTCGTATTCTCAGGCATGGTCGCAGAGAGGGTTGCGCTTGCCTCGCCCGTCGTGCCCAAAAGGGGCGAAATGGCGGTAATTATCGAGGAAATTTTATCCGTCACGCCGTCGAGGTCGGAGCGGTAAATTTCGAGCGCGACTTTATTTAAAGCAATAGTTGCTATGGGCTCATCTGCGGGGGCGTCCTCGCTGTAGACGAGTTTGAGTTCAAGCACGTCTCTGCCCGTTTCGGCGATAGCCACAATGAGGTCGAGCGCGACGCTCGTTGCGCCTGCGCGCCAGCTGACCTCTCCCCTGCCGCTTACCGACGCCGTTATGCCGTCCACCGTTATGTATGCGGGGGTCTGCTCGGCGATATCAAACGAAAGCGACTGCGAAGAGATTACCTTGTCTATCTCCGCCCAGACCGCATTGACCGTGTTCACGAGGTCGGCAAGGTCGAGGTAGTCCTTTTCGGGCAGGACAAATATGTGTTCGTCGGCAAAGCAGCTCACCTTTACATTGACGCCAAGTGCGGGAAGCGCAGCCTGCGCAACGTTTGCCGAGGAGTATCCGAACGTCATATCGCCGAGCTGCAGACCGAGGTCTGTGCCGAGCGCGCCGAGAAGTTCGTCAAGTCCGATTGTAAGATTAATTCCCTGCGAGTTCGCGCTGAGTTCCTTTACAAGCGAGCCGAAATCTGCCGCAAGGAGCGCGCCGACTATCTGCGCGCCGTCGACAGAAATTTCGGGCAATGCCAGAGTTGCCGACTGCACGTTTATCGCATGCATGAGCTGTCCGACAGCCTCTGCAAGTTCGGAAACTTCGCACATTACCGCGATATCCGTACTCTTGCCGTTTATGCTGTTTACAGAGAGGTATACGTTGTTATAGCTGTAGCCGTCGAGAGAGCTGAGTTCATAGTACGCGCAAATTTCCGCGCTTACGCTCTTGCCCTCCGAAGTATAGCTGAGCGCAAGGTCTGCCTGAGCCTTGGGCGCAGAACCTATCTGCACATATGCCTTGATATCCGCACTGAGTCCTGCAAGGCTTTCAAGCTCGCTGACGGTGGATTTGTCCGCGTCGAACGACGCCTCGACCGTAAAGGTCTTGCCCTCTATTATGCCCGTAACCGTATCTATGAGCTGCGTTATGTCAAAGCAGTCGTACGAGGGGTTGGAAGGCGCGCTCTTGCTTGAAGCTACCGCCAGATCGAGACCCGTGACGGGTGCGCTGACTGTAAGACTGCCGCCCGTTACATAGCGAAGTTCTATCTGTCCGAGGGCTATGCCCAGATCGAGACCGAGTTCTGTAAGCAGCTTGTCGCCGTCGATATTCACGCCTATGCCGCCCTTGTTTGCATATATGCCCGAGAAGATGGCTGCATAGTCCGCCGTAAGCGCGTTTGTAATGAGCGCGCTCGTATCAATGTCGGGCAGATTTATTATGCCGCCTTCGGCTGCTTCCGTCTGAAGTGCGGCGAGAAGGTTTGTAACCGCCACGGATATTTCGTCCGTGTTGCAGAAAACGCTCAGGCTGTAGTCCCTGCCCTGAAGTTTTGTTACGTGCAGGTACACCCCGCCTTCGCCGTCGTAATATGCCGCTATGGTTGCCGAAATGAGTTTGTCGCCGTAGGCATATTCTATATCCGCGCTGACGGACGCAACAAGTCCCGTGACGTTTATGCAGGCTTGCGCGTCGAGCTTTAATCCGCCGTTTTCGAAGCCGAGCGAAAGCGCGAGGTTTTCGCTGTTGAAGAGATTGAGTATATCGACTATCGGCAATGCCGTTACCGACGAAAAATCTATGTATTCATCAGGTCTGAAGGATGAATAATCTTTCTGCTTTGTGCCGCAGCTGACCGAAAGCCATTCCCTGCCGCTGTTTGTCGCGCTCGCGCTGATATCGGCTGCGCTTATGCTCGCCGTTATGCAGCCTATCGAGGGCGCGGCAACGTTGAGTTGCGAAAGTATGTCGTCCACGTCAATAGTGACGCTCTTTACGCCGTTGACTTCCGTGCAGAGGAATGCCGAACCGAAATCAAAGTTGACGAGACTGAAAATGAGGTCGGTTGCAACAGCCTTGCCGCTCTCTGCCGCACTCGCCGAAAGCGTTGCCGCCTTCGTTCCGCCGAGTATGCCGCTGTTCACCGCCGTATCCACGAGGTCTGAAATCAGACTGTAAAGACTGTCTGAAGTCGTCTTTACCTTGAGGTGAGGAAGCTCTTTGCCCGTTATGTTGGTGACCGAAACATAGATTTCTTCGCCCCAGACGGTTATATCGAATTTAACCTCGACATTGCTTATGTTGAGCCAGACGTCCGCTGTAAGGATATTTTTGTTCCTGTACTCGGAGAGGTAAATTTCCGCGTTGACCTGCACGCCCTTGAGCTGGTCTATGCCGCTGTTGTTGCCGTTGAGCGAAAGAGTTACATTGTATGCTCCGCCGAGCACGTCGGTGAGGTCGACTGTGCCGAACGCGTCGAAGAGATAGTCGTATACTACCTTTATGAAGCTGTCGCCGTTTGCCGTGCTTACGGGGTTGTATGAACCTATAACGGCATACGTTTCGTCATAGATATTCTGCGCGGACGTGCTCACGCTGGCAGAACCCATAAACAGACCCGACCTGAAACTGAGGTCAAGTCCGAGCTCTCCCGCCTCGGTAGCCGTCACCTTTACGGCTGCGTTGTTGAGGTATGAGAGCGTAACCGACTGTCCGTCCGTGGTGAGCGTCATTCTGTTGAGAACGTTTATCCACTCGCCGTCAGAGAGCATGCCGAATACCAGCGCGAGGAGCTGCTGCTCTTCATCTCCGCCGTCCATTGCGGGCGAAAGCGTTGTTGCCACGCTGCCTATCTGAGACAGCGCGCTCTGTATGTCGCTCGCGTAGATATCCATTGCCGCGCCGTTTATGGCAAGTCTCACCATGGGCTTATTCGCGGAATTATATCTGTTATATACCACCTGCACGCGGGTAACCGCCGTTGCGCGCGAAGCTATTTTTACGTTGAGGTCTGCCGCAACATACCCCTTCTTCCAGTTCACGCTGACCGCGCCGTCTGCGGCGAGTGTCGTTCCGCCGTAGCTTATGTATGTTCCGCCCTCGGGGAGGTCGAGATTTATTCCGCCCTCGGCAATTATTCCGTTCACATTGCGCCATGCGTTGGTGACCGTGTTCACGAGGTCGGCAAGGTCGAGGTAGCCGCTCGTGTCGGGCAGCGTGAGCTGTCCGTCCGTGCCGCTGACCGAAAGAGAAAGTCCCATTGCGGGAAGAGCCGCGGTCATAATTCCGCCGTTTGCTCCGCCGCGGGTGTATGTAAGATTGAAGTAGCCGAACTTCACGCCCGCGTCAATCGACAGTGCGCTTAAAAGTTCGTCAACGCTGACGCTCGCCTTTATCTGCACTCTGTCGGCATAGAGTTCGCCGATAAGCCCCGAAAGGTCGCTTGCAAGCAGCGAATTTATTATATCCGCAACATTCAGAGTTGCCGAAGAGCCGGATGAGAAGAGTTCGGTTTCAAGTCCCGCAAATTCTAAAAGTGCGGGAACGGCTTCGGTGACTTCCGATATGTCGCACACGACGCCTATATCCGTCTTTACGCCGTTGATTGACACGACTTTGAGAATAATTCTGCCATAGTCGGGCGACGAGGTGTCATAATCGTAGTAAGCGATAAGTTTTGCGCTGAGCGCGCCCTCTGCGCGGCTGTATGAGGCGTCAACCTCCGCGCCGACCGTCACGCCGTCGATGTCGACGTATGCCGACGCGGCTACGTCTATGCCCTTGAGCGCGGAAATGTTGACATTTTCCGAACTTCCGTCAAGGTTCAGATTGACTTTGATGATGTCCGCAGAGAGCAGGTTGAATATGTCTGCGGCAAATTCCGCAAGGTCGGCACTCGCCGAAGTGTCCTCCCTGTCTATCACGGGAACGGTCGTCGTCCTGAGCGAGAGCGCGAGGTCAATGCCGCTTCCGCCGAAGGCAATGCCGCTGACAGTCGCTCCGTGGAAGGTTATGTCCTTTTCTCCCACGCCGAAGTGCAGCTGTGCGTCTATGCCCACGCCCAGACCGAGAAGATTGTCTGACCTGAGCACAATCTTTGCGCTGTCGCCGACGACTTCGAGCTTCATCTCGTTCATAAGGTCGGTGAGAGCGTCCGACGAGAGCGCGAGCGCGCCGTCCTCGCTCTGCTCGGTCTGAGAGAATATTTCATTAAGTCCGTCCGCCCACTGCGTGAACTGCTCTATGACGGGCTTGAACGCGGCTATGTTGACCTGTGCGGCAAAATCTTCGCCGTAGTAAGCCCTTGCCTCACCGTCCGCATACTCTGCATAGAAACCCTGCTCTTCGAACGTTCTGCCCAGACTGAGTTTTAGTCCGAGGCTGCCGAGAGGGTCGGCAAGGTCGAGGGATACGAAGATATAGCCCACGTATTTGTTCTGACCGAGTTCGGCGGTAATTTCAAACTGCTGACCGCCGTTCATTATCTTGGAAAAGCCGTTTGAGAGCACGTTGGTGAGGTCGACGGTCATCTCCTCTTCGAATTCGCCGCCCTCTTCGAGCGTCTCGTCGCCGACGTACTGACTGAAGTAATTGTCGTAATACGCATAATGCGCGCTGTCGAAGGAGGCGTCGTCGTAAGAATACTCTACGCGGCTCTTCGATACGCTGGTTACGGTCACGCCCTTGTTGACAAGGCTGACTTCGTCTATATCTATAGACAGAATGCGCCACGACGCGTCAAATGTGAGGTCGAGGCTGACGCTCTGGAATTCGGGATATCCCGCAAGTCCGCCCCTCGTCTTCATGCCGAACTGATAGTAATAAGTGCTGGCTATGGGGTCGAGAAGTACGGACTGAGAATATGTTCCGTCCGAATTCTGCCTGACTTCGCCGCTGTCGGCTATCGTCTCGGCGTTGATAATATAGTTAGTCATTTCCGTCTGGAAAAGACCGTATGTGTAGAGATATGCCTGCTCGTTGTAGTGAACGGGGGCTTCCGTCGACCAATCTGCCGTGAGGTGCGTGGTATCCGCACCGGGCGCGGAGCTGAAGCGCATATATGCCTCGGGACCGTTCGCGCCCTCGATAAAGCACGCCTGCGAGCCCGACTTTACCATAGAGGAATAAGTTATGTCCGAAGAGATTGTCACTCCGTCCTTATAATCTTTATAACTCTTGGTGTACTGCGTGGCTATGGAAGCGGACGTAACCGTGTATGTGTAGCAGTGATACTGCGGCTGTGCGTCGAGCACGTATGCGATATACGAAAGGTTCTCCGCCGCGGAGTGCGCGGTGGGAAGACTGCCGTCGGTCGGAGCTTCGACCTTGGTTATATCGACGTTTGTGGGGCGTTCGGTAGACTGCGTCTTGCCCGCGCAGCCCGTAATGCCGAGCGTCAGGCAGGCTGCACTCGCCGTAGCAAGCGCAACACAGGTTACCGACCTGAAAAACTTTTTCATTATACTGAATTTGCCTCTCGCAAAAAAATTTTAAACGCATTTATCTGCGCGAAAAAAGGCATAAAATGCCCATGCGCATCAAACATAATATATAATATAAATTTTTATAAACTAAAAATAAACTCAAAAAAGTTTTGTCTTTCCCGCCCGTCCGCGCGCCTTTCCGTGCGCGGACGGGCGCGTTTTTTTGTGTGAAAAATGAGCAAAACAGCGCAATTATGACGTCATTCGCCACTATTTTCGTCATATGGACAGGTATAATAAATAAAATAATATTTATTTGATTTTTTTCGGAGGAAGACAAAAAAATGGCGCAAAAAATACTGTTTGCCTCGCTCAAAGGCGGCACGGGCGTCACAACCTGCGCAGTGGGAACGGGGCTCGCGCTCGCCTCGGCGGGCGAGCGCGTTCTGCTTGTGGACGGCGACTTTGTCTGCGCTTCCGCGCTCTGGCTCTCGGGTGCGGGCGGACTGCAGGTATATTCCCTTGCGGAGGCGCAGCGGGGCGCGTGCAGGGTGAAACAGGTGCTCGTAAACCATCCGCGCTCGCCCAACTTTTTTATACTGCCCACCCTCGGCTGCGAGGACGAAGATTACCGCACCGCCGCCGTCAGCGAAGTCGAACAGCTCTTCGACTACGTAATCTGCGACGGCGCGGCGCGCCCTCTCTGCAACCGCGCGGCGGTAGTGTGCGAACCCTACACTCCCTCTTTGAAGAGCGCGGAGGTCTGCATAAACAGGCTCAACGACGAGGGGTATAAGGAAGTCGGGCTGATTATAAACAAAGTAAACGGCGGACTGATTTACGACGCGAAAATAATGCCGCCGTCGGACATAGCAAAGACGCTGCGCTCGCCCCTCTTCGGCGTCATTCCCGAAGATTTGTCAATGCCGCTCGGCTGTATGCGCCCCGGCAGCGTGAAGGCGTTCAAAATGACGGCGGCGCGCATTGCAGGAAGGGGCAAAAAGAGCTACTCTCCCGCCCGCACTTACATGGGCGTGAGCGGCTACATAAAGCGAAAAATGAGGACGAAGATATGAGCGAGAACATCATATTTGAACGCGAAGATTTCACCGACGGAGAAAAGCAGCTCTTCCTTGCGGACATAAGAAAAGTCTGCTCGGAATACTTCGAAAACGAGGGGCGGTTTTCCCTCGACATAACGCGCACCGAGGGCGGATTTTCAGTCTGCTTAATCTTCGACGCGCGCAGGATAAAACGCTTCAGAAAACCCCTTTGATTTTTAGTTTTGCGGCGCGGCTTTACGCCGCGCCGCAAGTTAATTTTCAGTTGCGGAAATTTTAAAAATTATATATTATATGATAATATATAAATTTTTTGTTTTCTGCCCTTTTCAGCTGTTCTTTTACAGACAAATTTACGGGTAAAACAAGCTTATAAATTCGGAAAAAAATTTTATAAAAACAAGCGGCGCGCGGGATGAAAATCCCGCGCGCCGCGCCTTGAAAAAATTTACGTATTTCAGTTGAAAATCATTGCCGCAGCCGCGCGCAGTTCCTCGTCGGAATAGGTGACGCTCCACTCCGCTCCGACGGTCTTGCAGCCGTCCTCCTGCGTAAGTCCGACGCCGTGAATGCAGTTGCCGTTCGGCCAGAAAATTTCCGCCGTGGTGAGCTTTATTGCCTCGCCCGTCACAATGTACCTGTATGTCGTCTGCATTATGCCCTTGCCGTAGGTGCGGCAGTTCTTTTCCGCCATGCCCGACCAGTCGAGGTAAGCCTGCGAAAAGTCGGAGAGATATATGTCGGAATAGTCCGCCACAGAGTTGGATACGAGCACGCCTATCAGAGCTTCCGACGCGCTCGCCGTGCCGTTGTTGGCAAGAATGTACAGCTCGCAGTCGGCGGGGAACAGACAGCTCTTTATCGCCTCAGCCGTTACGGGGAAGACCGTCTCTGAGCCGTCCTTATACCTTGCCGTCATTGCCGCGCTCATATAGTCCCTGCTGCCGACAAAGACGTATGCCATCTCCTGCATCACGTCCACATAGCCGCCTCCGTTGTTGCGCAGATCGAGAATGAGGCTATGACACCCCTCGTCGTTGAACTCGCCGATGAGTTCAGCCGTCTCCGCCGCGGCGTCGCCGTAGAACTGCGTTACCCTGAGATATGCCGCGCCTTCGGGCAGGAAGGAATACTCGTCGGAGGACGTCTTTACTATCTCCCTCTTGGAGCCGTCATACTCTATGTTCCACTCCGCGTCGGACGTAGCCATGAAACAATAGGAAGAGTGATAAGCCTGCCTGCTCACCGTAAATTCGCCCCTGTCGGTAATTAAGGTGAATTGTTCGCCCGTCGCTCTCGCCGACACGAAATCGGAGAAAGCCGACGAAGAGCCGAACTGCACCGTCTGACCGTCGCCAGAAGTTGCGCCCGTTATGAAAGTGCCCGCCTTAAGCCCGCTGCGGTATGCGGGCGAGTTGCCGACGACTTCGTTTACAAACACGCCCTTGCCGAAGGAATTGTCCACATAGCTGACGCTGACGCCTATGCCCGTGCTGTTGCCCGCGTTGGACTGAGTGAGAGCTTTGTACTCCTCCGCGGTGTAATAGCCCGAATAGATATCGAGCACGTTGCCCGTAAGATTTTCCAGCCCCGCCTCGCGCACGTCCTGCGCGTCGACTTCGTAATAGTAGTATTTATCAATCATGCCTATTACCCAGTCGGTGGTGGAAAAGTAGACGCCGAATATGCCGAAATATATCGACGTAAGAATGACTGCCGCGGCGACAATGAACGCCGCGGAGGCTATGAGTATTTTTTTTGTCAGAGATTTTTTCAATTAATGCCTACTTTGCGCTGTAAAGCGCGTATAATATGAGAAAGGTAACGGCGTCGTTGAAGCAATCGGGGTTGAGCCCCGTGACCGAACGTACCTTATCCAGCCTGTAAATGAGCGTGTTGCGGTGCATGTACAGCGCGCGGGCGGTCCTTGACACGTTGAGGTCGTTTTCGAAGAGGCAGGTGAGCGTGGACATGAGCTCGCCGTCCTCGAAAATTTTTACGAGATTTTTCAGATCTCTTCCCTCGAGCAATTTTTCCCTGCTCGATTTATTGAGTTGAGCTATCAGGTCGCCGACGTTCAACCCGCCGACGTGCGACTTTGCCGCCATGAGAACCTCCGTTATGTTGCTGAGTGCGCATGTGCACGGCTGAATTGTTGCCTTCAGTGCATAATATTATACTATATGCACAAAAAAATTTCAACACTTTACTCAAAAAAACGCGCGCGGACAAGCCGCTGCTCCGCCTCTGCGCAAGGCTGCATAAAAATTAAATTTTATGCCTTTGCAGCGGCGCAAAATTAATGCTAAATCTTGACATATAATAAATTTTGTATTACAATGTTTCAAGAAGGTTCGCGCAGGACTATTATTTAACTAATTTATCGCGCCGCCACTTTTGCGGCTTTAAAAATAAACTGTTACGGAGAATGATTATGTCAACTGATATCACAAAGAAGACAAACAAGACTGCGGTAATCGTTACCTACGTCATAGCAGTGCTTCTGCTCGTTGCGGGTTGGTTTATTCCTCTGTTCGGCTTCGAATTCTTCGAGGACGTAAACGCACAGATGATGTTCTGGTATATCCCCGCCGTACTCAACGCCGCTTTAATGCCCTTCACGGGTTCACCGCTCATTTCGGGCGCATTCGTGGACGAACATCCCCTGCCCGAATTCCTCAGTTACTCCAACACCGTCCTCCCCGAAGACGCAACGCAGATTCAGATGCTCGCCATCCTCATGCTCGTCTATGCGGTTGTTACGGTGCTCGCGCTCGTTATGATTATCCCCGTCTGCCTCGGCAAAAAGGATAAAAATACAAGCATTATCTGTGCTTACGTGGGCGAAGGCGCGGCTCTCTTCACCGCCGGACTTTATTTCTTCTTCTTCGCTTACTATAACTGCGTACTCGTTCCCGTATCTTCGTGGCTCGTTTACTGCAACCTCAACCTCGTTGCTGTCAGCACGGCGGTGCTCGTCATACTCTTCATACAGAGCATAATGCAGAAAAAGTCGCTCGGAACAGTCAAGATGTTCCTCTTCCTGTTCTCGCTCTTCGTTATTATCTGCCTCTTCGAGTTTGACGCGCTCATGTCCTATGTCGCCGCTAAATTCGGCATTTCGCTCGAAGGCTGGTACAACGCACTCGATTCCATCAAGTCGGGCGCAGGCTTCTATGTCGCAGCAGACGTGCCCGTCACCGCATTCGTACTCTTCAGAGTTATGGTTGCAGGACTTGTTCAGGGCGAAAACCTCATCTGGCTCGAAGGCGCGACGGTTGCCGCAAACATCTTAAACGTTGCCGTGCTCGCGCTCGGCATACTTGCAATAATCAATATCATAATCGACTTCTGCGGAATTATGTCCGGCAACAAGCACGACCAGACGGGTATAATCCTCGTAAACAAGGGTTCTAAAGTGTTCTCACTCATAAGATACATCATAACCCTCGTCGTTGCAGTTGTTGCTCTCGTTTGCCTGTTCATAGAGAATGTCTCCGTAGGCTTCAACCTCTACTTCATCATCCTCTGGCTGCTCATAGCTGTGATAATCTCCGCAGTACGCGTCGGTACAACGGGCGCACTCAAGGTTAAGGCTCGCGAACAGCATGACGAAAGACTGAGACTGAGAGACGAAACCATGAGCTCCGCGAGCGAGGAACAGACCGAACTCGTGAGCGACAGAGTTGTCTATGCCGCTCCCGCAGTCGCAGAGCAGCCTGCCGAAGAAGTTGTTGAAGAAACGACTGCCGAAGCAGAACAGCCCGTTACCGAAGAGGTCGCCGAAGAAACCGTCGAGGAGACCGAAAAGACCGAAGAAAGCGTCAGCGACGAGCCCGAACAGCTTACTATGGACGTTCCCGTTGCGGAGAGCGACGAAACTCCTGCCGACGAGCCTGCGGCTCAGGTTTACCACGCAGTCATAAACAAGGCTCCCGCTCTCGTTTACGACGGTCCTACCGACGAATTTATAGATACCCTCACCGTTGAGCAGAAGATTGAATTCTCCAAGGTATTCTTCGAGAAATCTCAGGGCAAACTGCCCGCAGGCATGCCCGAATATGAGGTGGGCGAGAACAACAAGGAATTCTTCTCCGAAATATTCATACACCTCGGCAAGTTCCGCTCTACGCTCTCAAGCGGTCTGCTCCGCAACATCTACCTCTACTTCAGAAACAACAGATAACTTGAAACTTTATGCGGCTTCGGTCTTCCGAAGCCGCATATTTTTTGTCCACGTTTCCGCAAGCCTCCGTATTTTACAAAAAGGCGGCGATTTGTCTTGCAAGGCAAATCGCCGCAAGCTTTACAGCCGAAAAAAATCTGTGCAGAGAATAAAAATATGAAAAAAGCCGCCGCCCGCAAATTTTTTGCGGGCGGCGGCTGATATTTTAAATCTCTGATATTTTTTAAATCTGTTGTATTTTAAATCACCGTAAAATCCGTCAGACTGAAGAGATAATTCACAATAAAGTTCTTCCCAGCTTAATGCGCGCCGTAATGCGGTTGCCGGAGAGAGTGAGGTCGCCGGCGCAGATGACGTTGACGATATACAGTCCCCTGCCGCTCTCGGCGAGCAGTTCGGGCAGTTTGGGGCAGAGGCTGAACTCTTCGCCGCCGTCGGAGGATACGCAGATGACTATGCTGTCGTTCTGCACGCCGCCGCTGAACAGAGCCATTTCTCCGCAATGGCGGATGACGTTGGTTATCAGCTCGCAGCCGACGAGACGACCGTAGAACACGTCGTCGTCCGTCAGACGGTAACCTTTCAGGTATTCGGCGAAGTCCTGCAAGGAGGCGTTCATATCCTTTAAGTTGTCCACCCTGAAAGTCATCATTTTAGTAGAGCTTCCTTTAGTTTGGCTATGATTTTGCGTTCTGCGCGCGACACGAACATCTGACTTACGCCCAGAATTTTGCCCGCCTCCGACTGTGATTTGCCCTGTATGAAGCGCAGTTTCACCACCTTCTGTTCGGTGGGGTCGAGCTTGGCTATTTCGGTGCGCAGAGCGTCGGCGTCTTCGAATTTTTCAAATGAGGAATTGTCGTCGGCTATGACTTCGTAGAGCATTGCGTCGCCCTCCTTTACGGGCGCATCCAATGACACGGGAGCTTTGCTCTCCATAGCCTCGATTATACTCTCTTCGTCCTCGCCGAGAATTTCGGCAATCTGTTTTACCGTAGGCTTTACGCCGTGGTCTTTATAGTAATCGTTTACCGCCGATTTTACTTTGGCGGAGAGCGCGTATACGCGCCTCGGCAACCTGACCGAGCGCGAATAGTCGCGGAAATAGTTGCGTATTATGCCCGTAATAGTGGGCGTAATGTATGTAGTGAACTGATTGCCGAGGTCAGGGTCGAATTTTTCGACACCGGAAATGAGCGCTTCGGACGCAACCTGTAAAAGGTCGTCGTACTCCACGCCTCTGCCGGCAAACTTCTTTGCGAGTATTTCGGCTACATACATATAGTTTTCTACGAGCTCGTTCCTTATCTTTATATCGCCCGTGCGGCGATACTCGCGGAAGAGCTCGGCGGCTTTTTCGTTGGTCATACCTTTAACTTGACTTTCTTTATCGTGTTGCCCACGCGCTCTATTTCGCACGTCGTTACGAGTGCGGATACCAGCGCGAGCGAGAATTCATTGTCGCCGTCCAGAAGTTTTTCGGCGTTCTCGCCGCAGACTTCCGCACTTACGCCGTCGCACGTATTCAGAATGACGTCCGCCCTCGAAAAACCGCAGTTTTTAAGTATGAGACAACTCTCCGTAACGCACACCTTGAAATCTTCCGTAAGGTCTATATCGAGGTCAGCCGCGGCACATACTCCGCCGACGGCAAGCCTCAACGCCGTGAGATAACGACTGTCAGACAGACTGAACGATATTTTAAATTCTTTCATCATGCAAACTCCAACACGCTGTCGAGCGCACAAATTTCAAAAAGTTTTTTTATCCTCGGCTTTAAATCTTTTATTATAAGCCTGTGTCCGTCAGCTTTGAGCTGCTTATAGAGCTTGACTATCGCTCCGAGGATGGTGCTGTCTATAAAGTCGAGCGAGGCACACTCCAGCACGACGTCCGTTCTGTTATCCGCATAACAGCTCTGTATAACGCCGTCAAACTGCTCGTGAACCGAGGCGTCTACGTCGCCCGTCAGCCCCACTGCTATTTTATCCGCCGAGACGGAAAGAATTTTTACGCTTTGTTCCATAAAATCTGCTCCGAATTATTCTTAATTATATATAAACGCATTTAAACCGCTGCAAAACCATTATAACACAACTTTTTTGTCCGTTCAATCCCATATTTGCTTTAAAAGTATTTTTATTCATATATTTTAAGAAAATATACATAATTATACTTGAATAAACGGCTAAACCGCTGTATTTATGCATAACAATTCTGTTTGACAATATCATTTTTTTATGATATAATTTTTTTATATATTCTTTAAGCAATCAATTTTTTTGTGAGGTGCTATCTTTTGGATTTCAATGAAGCCAACCTTATAGTTAAATATTCACACCAGATTTCCGAACTGGCAAAATCCGAACAGGCGCACGCAATAAACCCTGC
Source organism: uncultured Clostridia bacterium (assembly GCA_949290575.1). Lineage (GTDB taxonomy): Bacteria > Bacillota > Clostridia > Christensenellales > Borkfalkiaceae > Coproplasma. The sequence goes on along the minus strand of CASESJ010000002.1, from coordinate 51,147 downwards.
GCTGTACGAAAAATACGACGTAAAGCGCGGTCTGCGCGACAAAAACGGCAAGGGCGTTCTGTGCGGTCTTACAGAGATTTCGGAAGTCACCAGCTGGGAGATGGTTGACGGCGTCAAGACAAACATCCCCGGCATACTCTGCTATCGCGGATACAACGTAAAGGACCTCGTTTCGCACTGCGTTAAGGAGGACCGTTTCGGCTTTGAAGAGACTATCTATCTGCTGCTGTTCGGCAATCTGCCCTCAAAGAGCAAGCTCAAAGCCTTTTCTGACATGCTTGCTGAATTCAGAGTGCTGCCGAGAAACTTCGTGCGCGACGTCATAATGAAGAACCCTTCGAGCGACATAATGAACATGCTTGCAAGGTGCGTTCTCAGCCTTTACAGCTACGACCCAGACCCCGACAACATAATGATTTCCAACGTTCTGCGTCAGAGCCTGCAGCTTATAGCGCAGTTCCCCATGCTTGCGGCGTATTCATTCAGAGCTTACAAATATTATGACGTAAGCGACGCTTCGCTCATAATTCACAAGCCCCTCGCCGAATACTCGACGGCGCAGAACCTTCTGCACATAATGAGAAAGGACAATTCCTTCACCGACCTCGAGGCAAAAGTGCTCGATATCTGCCTCACTCTGCACGCAGACCACGGCGGCGGCAACAACTCGACTTTCACAACGCACGTCGTCACCTCCTCGGGCACGGATACCTATTCCTCCACCGTCGCATCGCTCGGCTCTTTAAAGGGTCCTAAGCACGGCGGCGCGAACATAAAGGTCAAGCAGATGTTCGACAACATAAAGGAAAACGTACACGACTGGAAGGAGAGCACTATCACCGATTACGTCAACAAAATTCTGCACAAGAAGGCATTTGACCGCTCCGGTCTCATCTACGGCATGGGTCACGCCGTGTACACTATTTCCGACCCCCGCGCCGAGGTGCTCAAACTGTATGCCGGCAAACTCGCCGCAGAAAAGGGCAAGGAGGACGAATTCGAGCTGTATAACACAGTCGCTTCCGTCGCCTCGAAACTCATTCAGGAACAGCGCAACACCGACAAGCCCGTCAACCCCAACGTCGACTTCTACTCGGGCTTTGTGTATTCCATGCTCAATATTCCCCCCGCACTCTACACGCCGCTGTTTGCAATCGCAAGAATTGCAGGCTGGTCGGCTCACCGCATCGAGGAGCTCGTCAACGGCAACAAGATTATCCGTCCCGCTTACCAGTGCGTTCAGGACAGGCTGGAATACGTTCCCCTCGACCAGAGAAAATAATCTGTAATTTAATAAAACGGATAAGCCGCCGCCCGACTTCTGTCGGGCGGCGGCAATTTTTTAAGTTTATCTGATTTTCCGCCTGAAAGAGGCGTCACTTTTTCTCGGGAAACTGCAGCGAAAAAGAGCTTTCAAACTCATATTTCTTGCCGTCGAGCACGAACGACAGCCACTTCGACACAAGGAACTGCCTTCTGACGCCGTAAAGGGCGTTGAGAGCCTCGTTGCCGTACTTTTCGTCGCCGAGCAAGGGACAGCCGATATGCGCCATGTGTGCGCGTATCTGGTGCGTCCTGCCCGTATGCAGAATTACCCTGACGCAGGCAAGTCCGTCCCGACGTTCAAGCACCTCATATTGCGTGCGAATTGGTAAATAACCGTTGCCCTGAATGTCGGAAACCTTTACAAGCCCGAGCTTTTCGTCCTTTTTAAGATATGCGCGCATATCGGCGGTATCCTGCCTGAAATTGTCCTCGGCAATGCAGATATATGCCTTATATGCCTGCCTCTCTTTGAAAATTTTTTCAAGCCCCGCCTTTGCCGCGGGCGTCTTTGCAAAGACTATCAGACCCGAGGTGTTTCTGTCCAGCCTGTGAACGGCGGAGAGCCCGAGTTCGCAGGCGAGGGCTTCTGTGCTCACTCCGTCGTACTTGTCGGCGACAAAGATTTTTTCGTCCTCGAACACCCGCTCGTGACTGGGCTTCGCCTCCATCTTAGCAGTCGTATAATAGCGCACGCAGTCGCCCGCGCGGAGGGCGACGTTCTTTGTCGTCCTGACGCCGTTGACCCTGATATCGCCCGATTTTAAAAGGGCGTTGAAGTAAAAACTGCCCTGCGGATAGGTGCAGTCGGTAAAATCTTTGAGTTTGCAGGGTTGAGTTACAGTAAATTCCTTCATAGCAAGTTAAAAACAAAATACACAGCGTATGCAAAGAGCAACGCGCAAAGCAGCTGAAAGAGGTTGATTGCCAGCGTCTTACAAAAGCCTATTTCCCTTACCGACGCCGAAAACGCCGATATGCAGGCGGGGCAGGCAAGCACAAAGGCGCACGCCGCCGCTGCCGCGGGAAGGGGCAGAACGAGTTCGCCGAACATTATGGTGATTGTAGCCGCCACGTTTTCCTTGGCGGCAAAGCCAGATATAAAAGCATACGCAAGCCGCCAGTCGTCCGCACCCATAGGTCTGAAGATTGGCAGAACGACATTGCAAAGCTTTGCGAGAATGCTCTCATCGACGGCGACGAAAGTCAGTCGGGGCGACAGGTGCGAGAGCAGCCAGCTGAGCATGCAGAAGACCGTCACCGCGGACGCCACTTTGATTATAAACGAAGTCAGGTAAAAACACAACTTTTTTATCACCTGTGAAAGCGACGGGAGCGCGACGGGCGCGATTTCGGTAATCAGCCCCTCCTCTCCGCCGCGCATGACGACGGACACTACGAGTGAAATAGCTATGCCGACAAAGTAGAGCGCGCAGACCGCGGGAAACGGGTCGGCAAACAGCGGCGAGAGAAAGGTGATAAAGACGGGCAGTTTTGCACCGCACGGAATGTACGGCAGCATGGCAATCGTTCTGACCTGCGAAGAGCGGTTGGCATAGCCGCGGGTGGTCGATATGGCAGCCGCCGTACAGCCCAGACCGGATATCAGGGAAAAAGCCGTTCTGCCCGAGAGATGAACCTTTTCGAACAGTCCGTCCGTGACAAAGCAGAGCGCGCTCATTATTCCGCTCTCGTCGAGCAGAATGAGCGCGAGATAGAGTATGGCGAGCTGGGGCGCGAAAGCCAGAACGCCGCCCGCGCCGCCCAATATGCCGTCGCAAAAGAACAAGGCAAAATATTCGTTGGTCATTGAGCCGCGGAGCGCGGAAGAAAGCTTTACGCATATCAGCTGCTCCGCGCCGTCCTTTAAGACGGCTCCAGGCATGCCCGGGAAAAAGGTGACAAAAAATGTGAGTATCATCGCGCCGAAGAAAATGAGCGGCGCGCTCACCTTGCCGTAAAACAGCTTTTCGACGGGGCGCAAACTGGCATTGCCCCCGTAATATGCCCTATCCAACGAGCTTTCGCCTCGCACGGCAGGGCGCAGCAGCGCGCCCTGCCGTGCGAGGCGTCTGAGCTCTGACGGGCGACAGTCGTAGACGGGCACGCCGAGGAATTTTTCAAGCTCAGCCGCGTCCACCCGCCCGCCTCTCGCCATCAATGCACGGCGTTTCGTAAGATAGACAACTACGTTTTTATTCTTCGATATGAGCTTTCGCGTGAGCGAGAGCGAGTTTTCGAGCGTCAGACAATCGACTACGTTTATGACCGCGTCGGCGGAGGAAATACTTTCCGCCGCACTTCCCTCCTCCATAGTGTACGCCTCGAAGGAATACAGCCCCGGACTGTCCGTAAAGGTTATATCTCCGCACTTCTTGCTGAATGAGCGCGTGGTCACGCCGTGCCAGTTGCCCGTTTTCAGGCGGCTGTTAGTCAGGCTGTTGAAGAGCGTCGTTTTGCCCGCATTGGGGTTGCCCGCAAGCACAATGTTCACTCCTCCACCTCTATGAGCTCTGCAATCTTTTTCCGCAGCGCGACGCGCGTTGCGCCCACGCCGACGAGCACGCCCGTATTGAACAGGCAGAACGACAGAGCGCACACATCCGCGCCGCACTTAAAGCCGAGGGCTTTAAGCCTCTCCGCCGCCGCGCCCTGCACTCCTATTTTTGTTATTTTTCCGACCTGTCCCTTTTTCAAATCAAAAACGCTCATAGTATATGCTATGAGCGTTCTTTTCGTAATATTCTGCGCGATTTTAAGCGCGCTTTCTGATTAACCGAGGCATATATGCGGGTCAATTAAAGTTTGCAGAGGGTCAGGGTTACTTTTTCGCCGTTTATCGACTGTTCCTTTTTAAAGCCGTCGGCGTCGCCTTCGGTTATCGACTGGGCGAGCACGTCGCCTGCGAAAGCCGCCTTTCTGAGCACCTTTTCCGCCTTGCCTTCCGCCTTGTAATATACGGATATGCGGTCGGTCACTTCGAAGCCCGCCTCCTTTCTCATGTTCTGTATCTTGGAGACGAGTTCGCGCTCAATGCCCTCCTCTATCAGCTCTTCGGTGAGTGCCGTGTCGAGCGCGACGGTTATGCCCTTATCCGCAGCCGCAACATAGCCCGTAGCCGACTGCGTGAATATCTGCAGGTCCTCCTGCTTCAAGAACACGCCCTCGCCTGCTATTTCGTACGCTCCGCCGTCCTTGACAGCCGCAACTACTTCGTCCGCGTTGCAGTTTGCAAGGAATGCAGAGATTGCGCCCAGTTTCTTGCCGTACTTGGGTCCGAGCGTCTTGAGCTGAGGTTTGAGCTTGTAGCTTATATACTTAGTCGCGTCGTCCGCAACGGTAAACTCCTTTACGTTGAGTTCGTCTAAAACTATTCTCTTTTCGTCTTCCGAAAGAGAGAAGTCGCGCGTCGTGACCACAACCATCTTTGCAAGAGGCTGACGGTTCTTGAGGTTGCCTGCGTTTCTCGCAGCTCTGCCGAGCACGACTATGTCGAGCACGCCGTCCATACCCCTCTCGAGTTCGCCGTCTATATAGCTCTCCTGAGCTACGGGGAAGGTGCAGAGGTGCACAGACTTGGGCTCTGCGGGGAAGAACGCGGGTACGAGGTTGGAATACATCATCTCCGCCATGAAGGGCGTATAGGGCGCGGTAAGCTTTGCAAGCGTAACCAGCACGGTGTAGAGCGTGGTATACGCCGCCGCCTTATCCTCCGTCATTTCGCTGCCCCAATATCTCTCTCTGCCGCGGCGGACGTACCAGTTGGAAAGTATGTCCGCAAAGTCCTGCAATGCGCGCGCAGACTCGGTGATTTCATACTCTGCAAGGTGCTCGTCTACAAGCTTAATCAGCGAATTGAGCTTTGAGAGTATCCACTTATCCATAAGCGAGAGCTTGCATTCGCTCAGTTTATAGTCCGCGGGGTTGTACTTATCTATCTCTGCATACAGCGTGAAGAATGCGTATGTGTTCCAGACCGTGCCGATATACTTTCTCTGCGCTTCGGAAACGGCGTCTTCATAGAACCTCGAAGGCAGCCAGGGCGCAGAAGATGTGTAGAAATACCAGCGCACGGCGTCCGCGCCCTGTTTATCGAGCACAGACCAGGGGTCAACCACGTTGCCCTTATGTTTGGACATCTTTATGCCGTTTTTATCGTTGACGTGACCTAAAACTATGCAGTTTTTGAAGGGTGCTTTGCCGAAGAGTATAGTATTAATTACGAGCAGCGTATAGAACCAGCCGCGCGTCTGGTCGACGGCTTCGGAAATGAAGTCTGCGGGGAATGTGCGCTCGAAAACTTCCTTATTTTCAAACGGATAGTGATACTGCGCAAAGGGCATTGAACCGGAGTCGAACCAGCAGTCGATAACTTCGGGCGTCCTCTTCATCTTTCCGCCGCACTTGGGACAGGTGCAGGTGAGGTCGTCGAGGTACGGACGGTGCAGTTCTATGTCCTTATCCGCGGGAAGTCCGCATTTTTCCTTGAGTTCGGCTTTTGAACCGATAACTTCTATCTCGCCGCAGTCGGGGCAGACCCAGACGGGCAGGGGCGTTCCCCAATATCTGTCGCGGGAAAGCCCCCAGTCGATGACGTTTTCAAGGAAGTTGCCCATTCTGCCCTCTTTTATTGTCTCGGGCATCCAGTTCACCGAACGGTTGGAAGCTATTATATCCTCTTTTACCTGCGTGACCTTTATGAACCACGACGAGCGCGCGTAGTACAGAAGGGGCGTGTCGCAACGCCAGCAATGAGGGTAATCGTGCTCGAAGGGCACAACTTTGAACAAAAGTCCGCTGTCTTCGAGCATTTCTATTATCATTTTATCCGCTTTCTTTGCAAAAATGCCGTCAAGTTCGGGGAAACGGCTGTCGAAACAGCCGCGCTCGTTGACGAGCTGAACGACGGGAAGAGAATACCTCTTGCCGACTTTATAGTCGTCCTCGCCGAATGCGGGAGCAATGTGAACTACGCCCGTGCCGTCCGACATGGTTACATAGCTGTCGCAGACGACATAGTGGGCTTTCATGGGCGCAGCCGCGGGCGAAATGCGCTTTATTTCCTGAGTTGTATACTCAAAGAGGGGCTCGTAGGCGAGACCTTCCCACTCCTTGCCGCTCTTTCTTTCGAGCACTTTGTAATCTTCGAAGAAGTTATGCGCGAGTGCCTCCGCCATTATATATCTGACGCCCTCGCTCTCGAGCTCGATATAGCTCTCGTCGGGGTTCATGCAGAGTGCGACGTTGGAGGGAAGCGTCCAGGGCGTAGTCGTCCACGCGAGAATGTAGCGGTTTTCTTCGCCGCTGACCCTGAAACGGGCGACTACCGAATTTTCCTTGACAGACTTGTAACCCTGCGCAACTTCGTGCGAGGAAAGTGCCGTGCCGCAGCGGGGGCAATAGGGCACAATTTTGTGTCCCTTGTAAAGGAGACCTTTTTTGTGCATTTGCTTGAGAGCCCACCACTCGGACTCGATATAGTTATCGTCGTAAGTGACGTAGGGGTTATCCATGTCAGCCCAGTAGCCGACGCGGTCGCTCATCTTCTCCCATTCGCCCTTATATTTCCAGACCGACTGCTTGCATTGCTTGATAAAGGGCTCTATGCCGTAGCTTTCAATCTGCTGTTTGCCGTCAATGCCGAGGCTCTTTTCAACCTCCAGCTCGACGGGCAGACCGTGAGTATCCCAGCCCGCCTTTCTTAAGACGTGCTTGCCCTTCATCGTCTGGTAACGGGGAATGATATCCTTCATTACGCGCGTTAAAATATGACCTATGTGAGGCTTGCCGTTGGCTGTGGGAGGACCGTCGTAGAAGGAGAACTCCTCACCGCCTTCGTTTTTGGATATCGACTTTTCAAAGACGTCGTTGTCTTTCCAGAATTTAATTACTTCCTTTTCCCTTTCGACAAAGTTTAAGGAAGTATCCACCTTTTTGTACATATCTTCACCCAAAAATAAAATAATTTATAAAAAAATAAAGCACCTTTATTTCGGACACCAAAACAAAGTGCTTTTAAACCACCAAAACAAACTACCATTTGCCGCAATTTATGACGGGTTGCGACTCCGTGCGCCCTTACTTTATCTCTTTTCCGGCAATCAGCAAGGCTGAACCGAGAGAAATTTCCGGGAGCAGGCTTAAAAGGTGATATCCGTACGGTTTGCCTGCCCGCTTACACCGACCGCGAGCTCTCTTGAAGGCTGCACCGCACGACGTTGTCCTTTTTCAAACGCCTCTTGATTGAATTGTAAACTAATTATATATAATACATAAAAAAAAGTAAAGCGATTTGACCCTTTATAAAATTTTAAAATGAGTTGTTTTATCGTTTGTTTTATTGTATTATCTGTATATATTGTACAAACTGTATTGTATTTTTTAAATACAGACAATACACTTTTTTGAGTTCTGACGATGTGTGACAAGCCGATATGCCCATATGAGGAAATGTACACTTGTAAATTGACTAAGTTTCATGATAGAAAAACTCCCGACGAGTAACCGTCGGGAGAATTAATTTTATACTTTTTCAGCTGTTATGAATAAATTACTTAATTTCCATCTTGCTGTGCAATAACTTCCATTAAAGTATCCGTTTGTACCCTTATTATTACTTATTACCAAGGGATATGAGCTATATGATACATCACAATCTATTGCAACGTGAATTGACTTGCCTGCTGTAAGATTTACATTTTGTGAGTAGTCGTCAAACACATAAATTGTTGTATTTAATGTATCTTGTGCTGAAATATCAAATTCAACCTTTTTAATTTTGTAATTACTCGTCTTCCATGAAAAAGTAAATGTCGCATAATTATTATATGGCATTGATTGACCTGTTAAATCAGCTATTGTATAACTCTTATCATTACAGTCAATCACATATTCACCATTCCTAGAAACAAAAGTATAAACCATTCCAATACTTGGACCTTCATCATAAGGCACAAGCACAGTTTCTGCATAGTTATTCTTTTCTGTTTCATCGTTTCCGTCAGTAGAACAGCCGCCAAAAGCAAAAATAAATGCAACGCAAGCTATTATCGCCGACAGCACAACAAAAATTTTCTTTTTCATTTCTTCTCCTTGTTAAATTAATTAAATCTTACTTATTTTAAAGGTATTGCGGCGCAGGCGTTTATATCCATAGAGGCAAAGTTGCCCGCGCGGTACTGATTTAAGCCCTCGGCGGCTATCATTGCCGCGTTGTCGGTGCAGTACTTCTTTTCGGGCAGGACGAGCTTTAAATGCGCTCTTTCGCACGCGGAGGCGAGCTTTTTACGAAGATAGCCGTTGGCAATCACTCCGCCGCCCGCAGTCACGCAATCAACGCCGAGCGAGAGCGCGTATTCAACCGTCTTTTCGACGAGCGGGTCGATTGCCGCGCACTGAAAAGCATAGGCAACGTCCGCCTTGCTGTAAGCCTCGCCGCGCTGCTCCGCCGTGTGGCAGTAATTGATTACCGCAGTCTTGAGACCGCTGTATGAAAACGCCGTGCGCTCGGAATGCTTTACGAGCGCGGAGGGAAGTTTTACGCCCTCTTTGCCCTCGAGCGCAAGCCTTTCGATATTCGGACCTCCGGGGTAAGGAAGTCCTAAAACGCGCGCGCATTTATCGAACGCTTCGCCTGCGGCGTCGTCCAGAGTAGAGGCGAGCACCTCGAAGTTGAGATAGTCCTTTGTGTGAAGTATCGCCGTGTGCCCTCCGCTTGCAAGCAGCGTTACAAATGGCGGCTCGAGTTCGGGCGCGTCGAGATATGCCGCCGCGAGGTGTCCGCGTATGTGATTTACCGCAATCAGGGGCACGCCGAGAGAATAGGCAAGCCCTTTTGCAAAAGATAACCCCACAAGCAGCGCGCCTAAAAGTCCCGCGCCGTACGTCACAGCTACGGCGTCTATGTCCTTTACTGTGATTTCAGCCTCAGCGAGGGCGCGGGCTGCAACCTCGTCGACAGCCTCAATGTGCATGCGCGAGGCTATTTCGGGCACTACGCCGCCGTATTTTGCCTGCTCCGACGCAGATGAGATTATCTGGTTGGACAAAAGCTTTCTGCCGCATATGACTGCGCAGGCAGTTTCGTCGCAACTGCTCTCTATTCCGAGTATGACAGGCTGACTTTTTGTGGTGTTTGTATCTTTAAGGCACATAGTTATACAGGCGGCACAAGTATTTTGCGCCGCTTTAAAGCTTTATTTATGCTGTCAGACAGCGTCGTTGAGACCTTCGCCGTCCGTATCTACATATTCGGAATAGCTCTGGGGTGCGGATATGTACGCGGGGAATGCATAGTCGCCGTCCGTTGCGTCCGTTACGCCTATAGGCGTCTTTACCCTGATTACTCTGTGAGCTTCGGGTACGGATGCCACAAGCTCCGCAAGAGCCTTTATTATGCACTGAGCATATCCTATGACGGGAGCTACCTGCTTTCTGGTGTAGAGCTCTGTCATGAGCATTACGTTTGCCGTGTATGCAACCGAGTTGAAGAGCGTTATCGCTCTGTTTGCCGCCTCGAGCTTGGAATTCTTGTCGGCAAGGCTCGCTATGCTCGAAAGGCATGCGCCCGCTTCAACGCCCACCTCGATGAGGTGTTCGCGCAACTGCTTGCCTTCGCGCACAAAATATTCGGCTTTGTAGAGCTTTACAAGTCTTTTGCCAAATTCTTCAGCCGCTTCCTGCATGGAAACTACTTCAATCTGTTCGGGTTGCGTATTGACATTTTTCGACATATTTATATCTCCTCCCGTATCATACGGTCTTTTTAAGATAGTCAATGATAAAGCCCTGTATGTCGCCGTCCATGACTGCCTGTATGTTTGTGTTTTCGTAGCCTGTACGGTGGTCCTTTACAAGGGTGTAAGGGCAGAACACGTATGAACGTATCTGGCTGCCCCATTCAATCTTCTTTATTTCGCCTTTGAGCTCGGCGTCAGCCGCTTCCCTCTCGGCAATCTGTCTTTCAACCAGCTTTGCACGGAGATATCTGAACGCCATCTCCTTGTTCTGCAGCTGGCTGCGCTCGTTCTGACAGGTGACGACTATGCCCGTAGGGAAGTGAGTTATTCTTATGGCGGTTTCGGTCTTGTTGACCTTCTGTCCGCCCGCGCCCGACGAGCGGTACACGTCGATACGTATATCCTCGTCGCGTATCTGCACTTCGCCCTCGTCGTCGACTTCGGGCATTACCTCGAGCGAGGCAAAGGATGTGTGTCTGCGCTTATTTGCGTCGAAAGGCGATATGCGCACGAGCCTGTGCACGCCCTTTTCCGCCTTTAAAAAGCCGTAGGCGTTTTCGCCCTCTACCTTGAACGAAACCGACTTTATGCCCGCTTCGTCGCCGTTTTCGAGGTCGAGTTCGGTAACTTTGAAACCCTGCGCCTCACAGTAGCGACAGTACATTCTGTACAGCATCTGCGTCCAGTCGCACGCCTCCGTGCCGCCCGCGCCCGCGTGAAGGTTGAGCATGGCGTTGTTTGCGTCATACTTGCCCTTTAAAAGCGCGCGGATGCGCATATCCTCTATGTCGTCCTCCGCCGCCTTAATCATTGTCTCGAGCTCGGGTATGAGGCTTTCGTCGTCAGCTTCCTCTATGAGGTCGATGAACGTCTTTGCCTCCTCGATTGCATTGTAACCCTTTTCGTATGCAGCCATCTTGCTCTCTATCGCCGAAATCTCTCTGCCCACTTTTTTGGACCTCTCAAGGTCCTGCCATACTTCGGGCAGTTCCTGCTCCGCCTTGAGCGAGGCGAGCTTTTCGTCGAGATTGTCGATATCGAGCGCGTACTTTGCCTCTGCGAGGGTGTCCTGCAACGCCTTTAATCTTAATCTGTAATCGTCTGCTTTAAACATCTTATTTCCGTCAAAAAATCTATTATTTGTCCTGCTTTTTGGGTCTGTGAATTTTCAGCTCCTTGGGCACGAAGTTGCCCTGTGCGTCGGGCGCGCCGAAGGGCGCAGCCTGATTGCTGAGCGGCGCAACGGGGGGCTGAACGGGACGCACGCCCTGAGGCGCGCCGGACGCATTCGCTCCTGCGTTTGCAGCATTGCCGCCGTTTGCAGCGGGTGCTTTTGCCGAAGGCTGGGCGGTGCGCACGGGTCTGGGCGCGGGCTGAACGCGAACTATCTTGCCCTTGAGCAGACGGGATATGGTAGTCGTCTGAATGCGGTCTATCATCTCCTCGAACATCTCGTGACCCTCCTGCTTGTATGCGATTACAGGGTCCTGCTGGGCGTAGCCGCGCAGACCTATGCCCTTGCGCAGCTGGTCCATTGCGTCTATATGGTCAATCCAGTTTCTGTCGACGGCGCGCAGAAGTTCGTTGCGCTCGACCTGTCTGTAGTCGACCTGACCGCGCGTCTCTTTGGAAATGTTTTCTATCTTCTGATCGTAAGCTTTCTGAACCTCTTTTGAAATCTTTTCGATTGCATATTCATAGTCCCATCTTTCGAGCATTTCGCGCGTTATGGTGAATGTGCACTCCTCGGGGTAGACTTTCTGCTCGAGAGCGGCATTGAGCGCGTCCTCGTCCCACTTTTCGGGCATTGCGTCGGTATTTACCGTCTCGCCGACAATCTTTGCGACATAGTCGGGGATATATTTGAGCATCTGGTCGTGCACGTCGCCGCCGCGCAGCACGTTGAGCCTTTCGGAATAGATGAGCTTGCGCTGTTCGTTCATGACTTCGTCGTACTGAAGGGTATGCTTTCTCGCGCCAAAGTTTCTGCCCTCGATTGCCATCTGCGCGTTCTCGATAGAGCGCGAAAGCAGACGCGACTGCAGACACTCGTCATCGTCTATGAGCGAGGAATACAGTGCCTTTACCTTGTCGCCGCAGAAACGCTTTGCAAGGTCGTCCTCGAGAGAGATGAAGAACACCGACGCGCCGGGGTCGCCCTGACGACCCGAACGTCCGCGCAGCTGATTGTCTATGCGGCGCGATTCGTGACGCTCCGTACCGATTATGCACAGTCCGCCCGCCGCGAGCACCTTTTTCTTCTCCTCGTCCGTTTCGGCTTTGTACATTCTGTACAGCTCGTCGTATCTCTTTCTCGCAACCGTCTCCTCTTCGGTGAACTCTCTGTCGGCATAGGAGATGGCGACCTCTATCATGTCATGGTCGTAGCCCTCTTCCCTCATGCGCTTTTTGGCAAGGTATTCGGGGTTGCCGCCGAGCAGAATATCCGTGCCTCGACCTGCCATGTTGGTTGCTATTGTGACCGCGCCGAACCTGCCCGCCTGCGCGACAATCTCTGCCTCGCGCGCGTGGTTCTTTGCGTTGAGTATGTTGTGCTTTATGCCGTTGCGGCGGAGAAGTCGGGAAATTTCTTCCGACTTGTCTACCGTTATCGTACCTATAAGAATGGGCTGACCGTTCTGGTGACGCTCTATAACCTCTTCGACGATGGCTTTCTTCTTGCCCTCGACGGTGGAGAATATCTTATCGGGATAGTCGATACGCTGAACGGGATTGTTTGTGGGTATGCAGACGACGTCCAGAGAATAGATGGTGCGGAATTCCGCCTCCTCCGTCTTTGCCGTACCCGTCATGCCCGAAAGTTTGTTGTAAAGGCGGAAATAGTTCTGGAAGGTGACGGTTGCATGCGTCTTGTTTTCCTCCCTTATCTTGACCTTTTCCTTTGCCTCTATCGCCTGATGAAGTCCGTCGGAATAGCGTCTGCCCACCATGAGACGACCCGTAAACTCGTCGACAATCATAATCTCGCCGTCCTCGGTGACGATATAGTTTTCGTCGCGGGCGAAGAGTTCGTGCGCCTTGAGAGCCTGCTGTATATGGTGGTTGAGGTCGGCGTTTTCGATATCGCCGAGGTTCTTTATGCCGAAGAATTTTTCTGCCTTTTCCGCACCCTTTTCGGTTATGGTTACGGACTTATCCTTGCGGTCTATGATGTAGTCCCAATTTTCCATGTCGCGGCGGATTGCCTCGAGCTGGCTGTTGACTGCCTCCTCTTCCTCAGTGAGCGTCTGACCCTTCTTCTTGCGCACGGGAACGCGCATTTCAGCCGCCTTTTTATCGTCGTCGAAACCGCCGTGAAGATTTCTTACAAATCTGTCCACGTCGACGTAGAGCTGCGAGCTCTCGCCGCCCTTGCCCGAAATTATGAGGGGCGTACGCGCTTCGTCTATGAGAATGCTGTCGATTTCGTCGATTATGCAATAGTTGAGCTCGCGCTGAACCATTGCGGATATCGACGTCTTGAGGTTATCCCTCAGATAATCGAAACCGAGTTCGTTGTTGGTTGCGTAAATTATATCGCACTTATAGGCTTCCTTTTTCTGATTGTCGTCCATTCCGGGAACGACTACGCCGCAGGTAAGCCCCATGAATTTATGCACCTTGCCCATCCATTCGGCGTCGCGGCGGGCGAGGTAGTCGTTGACGGTGACTATGTGCACGCCCTTGCCGGTGAGCGCGTTGAGATATGCGGGCAGCGTGGAAACGAGCGTCTTGCCTTCGCCCGTTCTCATCTCGGCTATACGACCCTGGTGAAGGCAGATACCGCCGATTATCTGAACGTGGAAGTGCTTCATCTTGAGCACTCGCCAGCTCGCCTCTCTTAAAGCGGCGAACGCGTCGTACAGAATATCGTCCAGCGTTTCGCCGTCGGCGAGACGCTTTTTGAATATTGCGGTCTGTCCCTTGAGCTCCTCGTCGCTCATAGTCGCGTACTTGGGTTCGAGCGCCTCAACGCGCTCTGCCTGTCTGTTAAGCTTTCTCAACGCCCTGCGGCTGTCGGCGTTTGCTATGAATTTAAAAAGTCCCATAACCTTCCTTTATGCGCAATGCGCGCGTGCGCGCATCGGTTGTGCGTTTTTGTCCGTTTACTATTGTACTATATTTTGGCGGCTATGTAAACGCGTTTATTTAAGTTTTTTGCAAAAAAATGTAAATTGCAAGCAAAAAGCGCGCGGGCGCGTCCCGCGCCCGCGCGCAACAGCGGCTTTTCAGCCTTATATCTGCGCAGTTATATTGAATTTTCCGCATTGCCGCACGCGTCGGCAGAGCTTTAAAATCAGTCGGCGTTTATGTCTGTGAAGGCGAACTTCGTCACGTCGAACAGACCCGTATCGAGCAGCTTGAGTTCGGGAATTACCGCAAGCGAGAGGAATGCGAGCGACATGAATGCCTCGTGCCGTCTGTCGACGCCCATCGAATATGCGATTTCGATGAGCTCCTTGCTGTCCCTCTGCAGGCTTTCGGCGTCGCGCGAGGACATAAGTCCCGCTATGTCGAGTGTGAGCGAGTGCACCTCGCCCGTCTTTGCGTTTACGGCTACCATGCCGCCGCCTATCTCGGCAAGGCGGTTTGCCGCCTTTGCCATGCTCTCGTTGTCGTCGCCGAGAAGAATTATATTGTGCGAATCGTGGGAAATCGTAATGCCCAGCGCGCCGCCCTTTAATCCGTAGCCCTTTAAAAGCCCCTTGCCTATATTGCCCGTGCGCTTGTGTCGTTCGACGACAGCCATCTTGAGGATGTCAGTACCTCCGAGCACGACGTCGCCGTCTTTGCTTTCAACTTCGCATATCTCCGAGCCCGTGACGACGTTGTCGGGAAGAATGGTCATAACTCTCGCCTTTTTGCCCCTGAGAGTGAGAACGAAGTCGTCCGCTTTGAGAGGATCGACGTGCACGGTATTGAGCACGGCGGGCGAGAGATAGCGCACCGAGGTATCGAACAGCGGCTTGCCGTCCTCTGCAACCTGCTTGCCGTCCTTGAACACATATTTTGCATTGAAATCTTTTAAGTTATCCACGACGACGAGGTCTGCAAAGTAATAGGGTGCGATTGCGCCGCGCCACTTGAGAGAATAGCACTCCGCGACATTGAGCGTCGCTATCGTCACAGCCCAGACGGGGTCGAGACCGCCCGCCACGACCTTTCTCAGGGCGTCGTCTATGTGACCCTTCTCCTTGAGGTCGGCGGCGTGTCTGTCGTCGGTGCACATGATAAAGCGGCGCATGTTGGCGGCGTTGACCGCCTTGGAATTGGCGACGAGGTTGCGCGTGGACGAGCCGTGCCTGAGGTGAACGTAGACGCCCTTTGCGAGTTTTTCGTCTATCTCGGCGCAGTTGACGCACTCGTGGTCGGTGGTTATGCCGCCGCAGAGGTATGCATTGAGCGCGCTGCCGCTGAGCGCGGGCGCGTGCCCGTCGATTATTTTGCCTGTGGAATGAGCCGCCTCCAGCTTTCTGACGACGTCCGCGTCGGCGTTGACAACGCCGGGGAAGTTCATGAATTCACCCAGCCCGAACACGCATGCATCGCCTATATGTGCGGCTATATCTTCGCCCGAGAGCGTTGCGCCGCTCGTTTCGAAGGGCGTTGCGGGCACGCACGAAGGCAACTGTATTTTGACGTCGAGGGGGATATTTTCCGACGCCTTTGCAATGTACTCGACGCCCGCCATTCCGCACACGTTTGTGATTTCGTGGGGGTCGGCGATTATCGTCGTAGTGCCGCGGGGCACAATGAGTGAGGCAAACTCCTCGGGCGAGAGCTGCGAGCTTTCGATATGAACGTGTCCGTCAATATATCCGGGAAGCACGTACATTCCCGCAACGTCAATCTCCTTTATTCCGTCGTAGCTGCCCGTGCCGACCACTCGGTCGCCGCATATGGCTATGTCGCCGCTCTCTATCTTGCCGTTGAACACGTTGACATACTTTGCATTCTTCAGAACCAGATCGGCTTTCGTTCTGCCTGCCGCGGCAGAGATGTACTTTTCAAGCATAACAATTTTTTCCTTTTAAAATATTTTAATCGCCGCGCCGCGCGCTCCCCGCGCGGCGCGGCTTATAATTTAAAATTTAATCTGCATATTCCCGTCGGGATATTCCGTCTTGTATTTCAGCGCGACGACCTTCTTTATTTCGGTTATGTCGCTGCGCTTGAGCTTTTTGCCCTTGGACGGACGGGGCTCTATGGTTATTTCCTCCGTCTGCACCTCGGCGACGGTCGCGTCGGTATTGATTACCGCCAGAGTATACGGCACCGTAACATAATCTGCAAACACAACGGATGACTGTGCGTCGGTTATCATAACGCCCTTTCTTCCGCGCGAGAGCGGCTCTATCATCGAAGAGATAACCCTCTTGAATGTGCCCTTGTCCGTGACGATTATAATTTCCCCCTCGCAGTTCATCTGCGTGGCGAAGAGCACGCTGTCCGAGCTGTCGACCATCATGCCCCTCACGCCAGTCGCTATCCTGCCCTGACAGGGGATATCCACCGTATCCGCATTGAGACAGATGCCGCCTCGCGTGACTAAAATCATTGTGGTATACTCGTCGCCGTCGACGTAATTTTCGACGTTTATAACCTCGTCGCCCGGCTTTAATTTGATTGCGGGGAACACGCCCTTGCTTATGCCGTATTCAGCCCATTCAGTGCGCTTGACCGTGCCCTGCTGCGTAAAGAACAGCACGTCGCCCGCGGGCAGTCCGTCTGATATGTCGAAGAGTTTTACTATCTTTTCGCCGTTCAGCGCGCCCTCGTAGAAAGACTTGAGCTTTATGCCGCCCCCTCTGAATTCGACGTCGTCGAACTGCTCTAAAGTCAGCCTTACGGCGTTGCCGTAGTTTGTAAAGCCCAATAAAACGCCGTCCGACTTGCATTCAAGCGTCTGTCTGTACATTATGTCCTGCTTTGCAGTCTGCGGCAGAGCCTTTGCAAATTTGCCGTCGAAGTCGACTTTCTGCATGAACTTGAGGTTGTCCGCAGCCGTGAGAGCGGCTATCCATTCGGTAGACGGACGCTTTACGTCCTGTCTGTAAACGCTTATCTTGTCCGCGCTGTCGACTATCACGCTCTTTCGGGGACAGGGATATTTATTCTTGATTTCGCGCAGTTCGCGCTTGACTATGCCCATCTGACGCTCTTTAGAGGCGAGTATCGCCTTGTAGAGCTCTATCTTTTCGAGCAGTTCTTTGAGTTCCTGTTCGAGCTTTGTCACCTCGAGTTTTGTAAGGCGCGCCAGCCTCAGATCGAGTATCGCCTGAGCCTGCTTTTCGGAGAGCGCAAACCGTTCCATCAGCTTTCTTCTCGCGTCGGGAGTGCTGTCCGCCTTTTTGATTATCTCCACTACCTCGTCTATGTTGTGAACGCCGACTATAAGTCCCTCTAAGATATGACAGCGCGCCTCTGCCTGCTTTAAATCGTACTTTGTTCTGCGCACCACCACCTTGCGCTGGTAGTCTATATAGTACTTAAGCACGTCTAAAAGTCCGAGCTGCTGGGGCTTGCCGCCAGCAATGGCGACCATGTTTATGCCGAACGTGCACTCGAGGTCGGTGTATTTAAGAAGATATGAAAGTATGCTGTCAACGTCCGCGTCCTTTCTGCAGACGATGACGGCGCGCATGCCCGTGCGGTCGGACTCGTCGACAATGTCGGCTATGCCCGCAAGGATATCCTTTTTATCCTCGCGCATGAGCATAATCTTTCTTAAGAGCTCCGCCTTGTTGGTCTGATAGGGCAACTCTGTTATGACAATGAGCTTTTTGCCGTTGTCGCCCTGCTCGACGGAGTACTTCGCGCGCAGCGTGATTTTGCCTTTGCCCGTCCTATATGCCTGCGCGAGTTCATTTTTTATGATAAATCCGCCCGTCGGAAAATCGGGTCCGGGGATGATATTCATCATCTCTTCGAGCGAAATTTTAGGGCGGTCTATCATGGCGCACGCGCCCTCGATTACCTCAGAGAGGTTGTGCGTGGGAATGTTGGTTGCAAGTCCCACGGCGATGCCGTTCGCGCCGTTGACGAGAAGGTTGGGAAACCTGCCGGGAAGAATGTCGGGCTCTAACAAGCTGTCGTCGAAGTTGAAGGAAAAGGGCACGGTCTCCTTATCGATATCCCTGAGAAGTTCGAGCGCGAGCGGCTCTAACCTCGCCTCGGTATAACGCATTGCGGCGGCGGGGTCGCCGTCGACAGAGCCGAAGTTGCCGTGCCCGTTGACGAGCGGCATGCGCATGTTGAAGTCCTGCGCCATTCTGACCATGGCGTCGTACACCGAACTGTCGCCGTGAGGGTGATATTTACCCATGCAGTCGCCGACAATTCTCGCCGACTTTTTGTGCGGCTTGTCGGGCGTCAGCCCCATCTCCATCATTGTGTAGAGTATGCGCCTCTGCACGGGCTTGAGCCCGTCCTCCACCCTCGGCAGAGCTCTGTCGAGTATGACGAACTCGGCATAGGGCAGCATCGCCGAAGGCATTACCTCTTCAATCGGCGTTATGAACACGTTGCCCTGAGGAATGGCGGTCTGGAAACTGTCGTTATTCTTTTTAGCCATCAGTCGTCCTCCCCCTTATCCTCTTGCCTGAAATTGACCTTTTCTATAAAGCCGTCAACTTTATTGAAGTTGGCGTTCTCCGAAAGAAACTGCTTTCTGCCCTCGACCTTGTCGCCCATGAGCATATCTATGACCTCGGCAGCTGCCGCGGAGTCCTCTATCGTAACCTGAATGAGATTGCGCGTTGCAGGGTTCATCGTCGTGTCCCACAACTGGTCTGCGGACATCTCGCCGAGACCTTTATACCTCTGTATCTGATAGCCCTTGCCGACTTTTTTTATCGCCTCGTCGAGCTCCTTGTCGTCGTAGGCATATTCCACCTGGTCGCGCTTGTAGACCTTATACAGGGGCGGCATGCCTATATAGACGCAGCCCGCCTTGACGAGGTCGCGCATATACTTGAAAAAGAAAGTGAGAAGTATGCAGCGTATGTGCATTCCGTCCTGGTCGGCATCCGAGAGGATGATGACCTTTTTATACCTGCTCTTTTCGACGTCGAAAGAGCGGTTGAAACCTGCGCCTATCGCCGAAACGAGCGTCTTCAATTCCTCATTCTGCAGAGCCTGAAGCGCGCTCTTTTTCTGAACGTTGAGCGGCTTTCCGCGCAGCGGAAGTATGGACTGATACTGTCTCACCCTCGCCTGCTTTGCCGTGCCGCCCGCAGAGTCGCCCTCGACTATGAACAGTTCGTTGAGTTCGGGGTTCTTGCCCGAGCACGCCGCCAGCTTGCCCACGAGATTGAGCCCGTCGTTTTCCGATGCAGCCTTTGCGACGTCGCGCTCGGCGCGGTGCTTTATTCTGTCGTCGGCGGCGAACTTCGCCTTCTTTGCCATTTCGTCGAACACCGCCTTGTTGCCGCGGGTGTTCATAAGTGCCGTCAGCCCCTCTGTCACAGCCTGCTCCACGGCGGGCTTTGCCTCGGGATTGCCCAGCTTGGTCTTGGTCTGTCCCTCGAACTCGACGTTGTTCATCTTGACGGCGAGCACGGCGGTGAGCCCCTCTTTGACGTCGTCTGAGACGAACGAGGGCTCTTTCGCCTTGAGAAAGCCGTTTGAACGGGCATAGTCGTTGACGGCTTTTAAAAGTCCGTTGTAAAAGCCCGTCTCGTGATAGCCGCCCTCGACCGTGGATATGTTGTTTACGAAGGAATACATGCTCTCGTCGTCGTCCTTTGTATGACAGAGAGCAAACTCTATTTTAATCTTGCCCGCAGTCGCGCCCTTGACGTTTATATCCTTTACAGCCGAATAGTAAAGGGGCGTTGAATACAGCGCGGTCTTGCCGTCCGTGAGATACTTGACAAAGTCTGTAAGTCCGCCGTCGTACTTGAAGGAGACATCCTCTCTCTCGGGCAGCGGCACTTTTTTAACTATGGTTTCGCCGTCGTCGCCCGTCTCCTCTTCCTCGCGGAAGAGCTTGCGCTTGTCGCGAAGGTTAATCTTTACGCCCTTGTTCAGAAAGGCGAGTTCCTTGAGCCGCTTGAGGACGGTTTCGTAGTTCCACTCGACCGTTTCGAACACGTTTTTATCGGGCATGAACCTGACGTACGTGCCCTTTTTGCCCGTCTTTTCGCCCGTGTCTGTTATAGGCGCGACGGGTATGCCGCACATCCACTTGGAACGCTGTTTGTCGTAATGGCTTTCGAAGCGCATTTTGAAGACGGTCTTGCGGTAGACTTCGACCTCCAGCCACTGCGAGAGCGCATTGGTGACCGACGCGCCGACGCCGTGCAGACCGCCCGAAAAGGCGTAGTTTTCGCTGTCGAACTTGCCACCCGCGTGCAGTTTGGTGAAGATGAGCTCCACGCCGCTCATCTTGGCTTTGGTGTTTATGTCCGTGGGCATGCCTCTGCCGTTGTCCTCGACCGACGCAGAGCCGTCGGCGTGGAGCGTAACCGTAATTTCGTCCGCATAGCCGTTGGCAGCCTCGTCGACGGAGTTGTCGACTATCTCCCACAGAATGTGGTGCAGTCCCTTGACGCCCGTAGAGCCTATATACATGCCCGGTCGGACGCGCACCGCCTCGAGCCCTTCAAGAATTTTCAGATCGTTTGCGTTATAACTTTTTTCTGCCATGTCAGTTCCGTAGTCGGAATGTGCACAATACACACCCATTGTACATTATTTTCATTATTATACCAGATATAGTATTAAATTGCAAGGGCTGAACGCTTTTTGCGCAAAAAAAATCGCGAAGTTAAAAACTTCGCGATTGATTAACGCTATTCCTCTCCGCCTATAAACACGGGCTGCGTCTGAGGCATTTCCTCTATCGTCCTGCCCTGGTAGTAGAGCATGAGCCCTATCGTGTTTGCGGCTATTATTATGACGTTGATTTCGTCCTGCTGCCATATCCTGACGGTATCGGTCATATCCACCCTGATATACCCGTACTCGTTGCCGAACGCCTGTATTTTGCAGTACACGCCCGAACTTATCTGACTGTCCTTCATCTGCTTGATGACGGGACCGTAATCTTCGTCCCTCAGACTTGCCATTCTGTTGAAATAGGCAAGTCCCGCGTTGTTCAAGAGACTGATAACCTCGTCATAGTCGAGCTTGCAGAATTCGCGCTGCTTGGAAAGCTTGTGTATGACCTGAAAATGCATGCCCCCGCGCGTCTCTATGCAGATGTGGTCGACCATGAAATACGAAACTATTCTGCGAAAGAGTATGTCTATTGCCTCGGCAATATCACCGCTCGAAGTGAGGTAGGTGAACACCCTCGAACAAAGGTGCATGCCCGAATATTTGCGCTCGATTATGTCGTTTATGTTTATGTCTTTATGCTTTTCTTCGAGATAAATTATAAAGCAGTTGCGCCCCTTCATCTTGCCGCGATAGAGTGCCTTGTCGGCAAGCTTGAGAAGGTCGTTATAGCTGTGCGCATCTATCGGATATCTGCACATGCCCATGGTTATGGTCATGGAAAGTTCTCTGCAGCCCTCTGTTCTGACGCTGCCAATATCCATGTTTACGGCATGCCCCAGAGCCCATATGTCCTTATATTCCGAACAGCCCTCGAGAACGAGCATGAACTCGTCGCCGCCGTACCTGCCTATCACGCCCTTGCCCGCAAAGGTCTTGCACAGGTATTCCGCCATGGATCTGAGCGCGGCGTCGCCGCGGACGTGTCCGTAAGTATCGTTGACCGTCTTGAAATTATCGATGTCGGCTATGCCGAAAGTAAATGCCTTACCCTCAGATATGAGGCTGTTGACGTAGCCTATAATCTCCTCGCGCTTGAGAACGCCCGTCAGCGAGTCGAATGCGTATGACAAATCGCGGTCGGCAAAATATTCAAATTTTTTGACGTTATCTGCACAGCATCCCATAGTTTTCCCTTACGCCGTCAAATATTATCCATGATAGTATTTTATATCTTATATTATTCTACATTGATTTTTATAAATTGTCAATGGTTAATTTTATTTACCGCGCCAAAAAGCCGCCTCCGACATATCTTTTTTTGTAAATTTTAACCTTGAGGGCGGCTCAATGCGCGCGACCGCAAAAATTAAGGGCGAAGCCGCAGTCGCGGCTTCGCCCGAAATTATTCATTGAGATTATTTTTTGCTCTTGCCGCCCTTGGGTCCGGTCTTTGCGACTTCGATTTTATCTATGTCGCCCTTATCCTTGGGTTTGACTACGAGAAGAACTATCAGCGCGACGAAGCATACGCCGGCAACGCTGAAGAGCACTATCGAGGCGATATTGTTGCTCAGCCAGTTGTCCTCGCCGTAGAGAGAATTTGCTCTCGCCGAGGCGCGGACGACGAGGAAGCTGTCCGTCGTCGTGTTGGAAAGTCCCGTATCCTTGAGCATGAGGCGGACTATATAGAATTCGGAAGGCGACTGGGGAACGAACGTAACATTGTTTGCGTCCCATGCGTAGTCTGCAAATTTGTCGTAGTCGGGGTCGCCCTCGGTGAGGGACGCCACCGTGCGGACGGTGGTGAAATACTTTCTGGTATTTACGCCGTCTTTATACTTATCCGTAAAGAGTTTATCGATATTTTCGATTACCTCGTCATAGGTGAGGTCCAATCCCGTCTCCGCATACATAGCGTTACGGTCGAGGACATAGAGGTAATATTGCGTGGTATAAGTGCCCGAAACGCCCTGAATATCGAACGACGCGTCGGTGTATGCCGAGCCGACATAGCCTATAGACTGAATGCCGGGGGTCTCCACAGTTGCGGCCTTGTAAGACACCTTCACTTCGAAGAAGGGCAGCAGATCGCTGAATTCGTCGTCCCAGATATCGTCGGTGGTTATAGACTTGTGCTCGAGATATCCCTCTTCGGCAGTGGGATAGTACATCTCGTTGCCCGCCGCGTCCGTAGCAAAGATTGTGAAACGATAGGTGACGTTTGCTTCGGAAAGCGCGAGAGAAAGATTGTTGTATGCCAGCGACGAGGTTGAATTCGTCGACTTTGCGCTGTAGTAAATGCGATAGGTGAGGTCGGTATATCCGCCGAGGTTATCGGTTATATAGCCGGAGAAGTCGGGAAGATACAGATATTTTGAAGAGCCCGCATACAGTCCGTCTGGATACTGCTCCTCAATAGCAGCACCAATCGCAGCCTGATACTCTTCCTGAATTGTCTGTATTCTCGTCTTGTACTCTTCGAGAGTTTCAATTCCCGCGCCGTAGGTTGCGCCGCGCTCATCCTCGACTATTCTTATGAAGTCTTCGTCAGCCTTGCCCTGCTCTATGTCCGAAAGGTTGAGCTTGTAGCTTTCGTCCACGTACCAGTCCATAAAGACATAGTCGGTGCGCGCGTTTGACGCGGTGGTATCCTTGACAAGCAGGCAGACCTTGGCAAGTCCGTAAGTTCTGTAGCCGTCTATTCTTTCAACTCCGTCATCGTCGAGATAGGGAACGAAAGTATTGCTGTCGCGAAGAAGCTTTACGTCCACCGAAGTGGTGACTTCGGTGAAGAGATTTGCGTCCGAAGAGGTGTTGTTATAATCAAAATCGGTTGCGTTGTACTGTTCGGCTGTGAGCACGTAGTAGCTGAGCGTCGATCTGGGCGAAGATGCGACTACGTCGATGACCTTGTAGTCGATATCTATCGAACCACCGTAAGTGAGATAATTGAGGTTGCTGTCGAGGCAGACAACGGGTGCGCAGTCGTCGTGTATTACGCCGCCCGAAACCTTGCCGTCGCTCTCGCGCGCGCCGAAAATTTCAAAGCTCTGTCCGTTGAGTTCGTACATAATCATGCCGCAAACGGTGCCGTTTTCCGCGTCGTCGGGCAGCTGAACGCTGAACGTCATGGGCGTTGCCGCGCTCGAACCTGAGGACACGTAGGAAGCATAACTTTCTCTGACGTTTACAAACTCGCCCTGCTTTTCGCCGTTTACGAGCAATTCATAGTCGCCTTTTGCGTATGCGCCGAAGGCGATATCGATGCTGAGGTAATCTTCCAGCGTGACCGCAACCTGCGCGCCGTCGGACAACTCTTCATCGGCGGAGATATAGAGCTCGAGAGCCTGTCCGTCCTCCGAAGGCTTGAAAATGAGGTAATTGTCCGTAACGCCGTCCTCGGTCTTTGAGTACTGCTGGGACTGAAATCTTATAGTGTAGCTTTCAAAATTGATGTCTTCAAAGCCTACCGTCATGCTGAATTTCTTGTTTTCGACGGTGCCGTCCTCGTTAGCCGCATACCAGCTGTAGGCGAGGTTCTTACGGAAGGTAATAGTCTGATTTTCGCCCATCTCGAAGAGGGTGTAATCGCGATATCCTTCCTCAGCGGAGGCGTCGTCAAGTCTGGTGACGGCAACTTTTGCTCCGCTTACGCCCGCATAGAACACGTTGGTGCCGGTGAGCGTAACCTCTCTGTAATCGTCTGCGGCAGCCACCGTGGTGACGGCCATTGCCGAAGCCGCAAGCGCGCAAACCGCCGCGGAGGCAATCAGGGAAAGTCTGATTTTCTTCATAATTTTTTTTGAACCTTTTGGTTATTGACGCGGTCGACGTGCACAAAGTGTTCGCACATACGCGCCGCGCGTACATTGCAAATAATACAATAATATAATGTCGTTGTCAATCAATTTGAAAAATCAAAGACAATTTTCACATAAAAAATACGGTTTTATACCTCTATATGAAAATTATTCCACGGTTTTTCGTCGACGGGGGGCTCGATTTCGAAGCGCAGTTTTTCGCCCGTCGTGGGATGGGAAAACCTTAAGGAATACGCCCACAGCGCGAGCTTGCCCTTGACCGCTCTCTCCCCGCCGTAGCGCATATCGCCGTAGAGAGGGCAATTTATAGCCGCCATCTGCACCCTTATCTGGTGCGTTCTGCCCGTATGCAGCCTGACCTCCGCGAGGCTGAGCTGTCCGTTGTCCTCAAGCACATTATAGTCGAGCGAGGCGAACTTTGCCCCCTCCTCCGTCTGCGTGCAGACGTAGACCATATTGTTGAGCGAATTCTTTCTTAAATAGTTTTCGAGCGTCGCGCTCCTTCTCGCGGGCACGCCGCAGAGCACGGCGAAGTAAAGCTTTTCGAAGCCGCCCGTTCTCATCTGCTCGGACAGTCTCGCCGCCGCCTTGGAAGTCTTGGCAAAGACCATAACGCCGCCCGTCGGTCTGTCCAGCCTGTGCACGAGCCCGAGATAGACGTTGCCGGGCTTTGAATATGTCGTCTTTATATAGCGTTTGACGCAGTCGAAGAGGTTATCGTCGCCGCTCTCGTCGGGACAGCAAGCCACGTTCTGTGGCTTGAGCACGACTATTATGTGGTTATCCTCGTGTAAAATGACAAGTTCTTTTTCTTCCATTTGTTCACCTTTCATTTTCAGCGTCTGCCGACGAAAAGTCCGCTCGCGCCGCAGGGCAGAGGTATGCCCTCCTCCGTGGGTATGCCGACCTCGTATGACTGAACGTCGCCGTCAAAGTTCTTCATGGTCAGCGTGAGAATGTTGTTTATTACGCAGGGTTGAAGCCCCGTGGTGTAGCTGTTTATGAGCACGAACAGCGGATTTTCGACGAGCACGCCCGTACACATGGACACGAAGTCGAACAGGCTGTCCTCTATCTTCCACATCTCGCCGCCCGGTCCGCGACCGTAGCTGGGCGGGTCCATTATTATGGCGTCGTACCTGTTGCCGCGGCGTATCTCCCTTGCGACAAACTTCGAACAGTCGTCTATTATGTAGCGTATGCCCGAAGTTATCGACGACAGCGCGGCGTTTTCGCCCGCGCGCTCGACCATGCCCTTAGCCGCGTCGACGTGCACGACCTCCGCGCCCGACTTGGCGCAGGCGACCGACGCCCCGCCCGTATACGCAAAGAGGTTGAGCACCTTCACCTTTCCTCCGCGCGCGGCTTTCTCCTTCTCGATGAGGGCGCGCATGGCGTCCCAGTTGACCGCCTGCTCGGGGAAGAGCCCCGTATGCTTGAAACCCATCGGCTTAACCTTGAAACGCAGGTCTTTATAGCCGACCGTCCACTCGTCGGGGAAGGGTCTGCGACGCTCCCACGCGCCGCCTCCGCGCTCGCTGCGGCGGTACACGGCGTGTATGCCCGGGTAGGAATACAAGTCCGTGCTGCTCTTCCATATGACCTGAGGGTCGGGGCGCAGAAGGCACACATCCCCCCAGCGTTCGAGCTTCATTCCGTCGCCCGTGGCGATTATTTTATAGTCTTTCCATCCGTCGGCAATCTTCATACAGACAATTATATAATATTCCCGACGAAATGTAAAGCAAAAGCGCGGCGCAAGGCGCAAAAATGAAAGGGCGGGCGGTCATACGACCGCCCGCCCCGTTCTTGCAATGCGGCAGGTTTTTCCTTGGGTGCAGGCGACTGGTTTTCCTCCGTCGCATACATAAGATTTTCCGCCTCGGGCACAGACAATCTGCCCGTACAAAAGACAGCGACGCGACTTTTAGTCGTAAGTGGCGAGGTAGTTATACAGAGTGTTGTAGTAACTGCCCAGATAATTCTTCGCCACCTCGTCCGCGCCGTAGAGAGCCATTCTTTCGGCAGGGTCCTCTATGGACATGTAATAGTCGCGAACTATTATGTACCTTTCGAGATAGGACAGCTCGTAGTCGACGACGTAAGCCGCGTCGTCGCCCATGCCGCTGTCGCCCGTCTCGTCGTCGTGCGTGGGCTCGTTGAGGCTCATATTGAATATGAGCTGCTCGCGCAGAATTTCAACCTGATAGTCGAACTCCTGCTGAAGTTCCTGCTGCTTGTCCGTATACAGCGAAGAAAAGAACACGTTGTTGGTGTAGCAGAGACACCTGTACACCTCGAGTTCCTGCTGCATTTTGTGCTCGAGCTCGTTCTTTTTCTGCTGCGCCGTGCGCAGAAGCTTGAGCTGCACCGTGGTGAGAGCCTGCACCTCCTCTTCGCTGAAGTCGATTATGTCAAATTCCATCCCGCACCTCCAGTTCGGCAACAATTTCCTGCAAATCGCCGTTCGCCGTCACGGTAAAAGTGAATTTTCTGCCGTGCATCATAATTTTGTGCCTGCCCGTACCCTCATAGGTGCGCTGCACGCCGTCGCACTTGACGATTATGAATATGCTGTTCTTGCCTGTGATGTTTATGCTCTTCAGCAACTTTACTCCGTCGGTGCCGAAGTCGGTCTCTTTGGAATGCCATTTTGCCAGCGCGCACTGCGAGCGGTCGAAATAATATACGCTGCTCTGACTGAAGATGTAAATGGCGTCCGAACAGACGCACATGAGCGTACAGAGCGTATAGCACTTCCAGACCTTCCCCGTGACGCAGTCATAACCCATTATGCAGCCGATACCGTCGTAGGCGCACTTCAGGCAGTAGATATCCCCCATTCCGACGGCAGATTGCGGCAGATAATACTTCCCCTCGCCGAGCTCGCACAGACGCTCCGTCGAGTTGCCGTCGAAGGCGTACAGCGCGTACGGCGTGCAGAAGAGAATTTTCCCGCCCGCAAACGCGCAGGTCTCGCCGATTATGCCCTCGGTCACGAGGTATGAGGCGCAACTCTCCACGCTGTAATGCTGAGGTTCGCCGTAAGCTCTGACCACGGTAATTCCGCGTTCGCGCAGCACTACCAGCCTGTCGCCGTAGCTGAACAGTCTGACTATCGCTCCGCCCTCGGGCGGAAGGAAGATATAGCCGCACCCGCCAATGCCCTCCGTCCAGTCCGCCGCGTGAGTGGCTGCCCACCAAAGCTTGACGCCGTCCGAGTAGTCCGCGCCGAAAAATCTGCCGCAGTGCATCACTCCCGCACGGAACTGTCGGGTATCCGTAAACGTTTCGACCTGCGTGCCGTTGTACACAACTCTCTGCGTGCCGCAGAACATCACCGTGCAGGAGAAGCCGTTTATGTACATATCGACAAAGAAAGGCAGCGGCGAAGAGCCCGAATAAATCTTCTGGTGCGTCTTGTTTTTGGACTTGTCCGTAAGATAAACTCCGTCCTGCGTCACGAAAAAGAACGCGCCGTTAGCCTGAGAATAATGCAGAGCAATCGGATTTCCGGGAAGAGTTCCGTAGTACGTCGTCATGACGGGAAGCGGGGCGCACTTGTACCCCTTGCCCTCGGGGATATAATTCAGAGTGGAATCCGTATAGCCCTCATCCTCGCCCAGAAGAGAAATCTTTCTGACCTTGGAGGACGGCGCTCTGAGCTCCTTGTCCTTGCGAATTCTCACAGCCACCTCCTCGGAGGCACTCTGCCCCTGACGGGGCGGGCGGAGAGCTGTCTGTCTATCTCGGCGCGATACCTGCTCTCCCACGCGGCGGAAGCCTCCGCGTCGCCGCAGATGAGCATATATTCAGCCGCCATGCCGTACTCGACGAGCAGCTCAGACACCGCGGTGTCGGGATAGGAAAACTCGTCGTCCGCCTCCTTGCGCTGAGGAACGTATTCGTACTCCACATCTATCGACGGTCTGTCGCACTCGATACAGAGCGGTCTGAGTTTCCAAGCCACCTTTTCGCCTCCGCTCTTTACGGATATTATTCTGTAAGGCACGAGGGGAAAATCGGCGAACATATAGCTGCCCGTATCAGAGGTGAGGGTCTGTACGGTTTTCAGCGGAAAGTAGCCGCGCGCCAGCTCGTCTGCGACGGCGTTGAAACAAAGCAGCAGTATGCCGCGCATGCGCGCCGTATCTGCGGCGGAGGGGTCTTCGCCCTCGTCCGCCGCCTGAGACATGCCCATGAGGACGAGCGTTTCGGTTATAAGATTATTTACCGTCATATTACCTCCTTATCCGGAATTATCCGCGGGCTTGCGCCCGCGGAACTGAATTTAGGTCGTGAGGTTCTGATATACCTGGAAGAGACCCTGCGTATAGGGCTTTTTGCAGATGAGTTCGGCGTACTTGACGAGCGTTGCGGTATATGCAGCCTTTCCGGGCACTTTGGAAAGTATCTTGCCTCCCTCGTCCTCCATCCACTCCCAGTCGCACAGCTGGCAGAGCACGAAGTCGTCGGGATTGAGGAAGTAAATTCTGTCGTCGGGGCAGAACCTGTCGGCATAGACGGGCACGTCGTTGACGTACACCGAAGTGTAGCCGCCTCTCGCGTCGGTAGAGGGAATTGACATTCTGTCCTTGAACAGCTTGGCGATTTTGTTGCGCATGGAGTGAGAACAGAGTATCATTCCCACCTTGCCGCCGCGCTCTTCGAGCACCTGAATTGCGTCGAGAATGCCGTCCTCGCTGACTGCGGTCGCGCCCGTCACGTAGGGATAGAAGAACTTATCCGAAACCTTGTTGTGACCGTAGAGCGTCGCATAGTCGAATATGCCCGCGAGACCGCAGATTTCCTTGCCGAAAGCACCGCTCACGCAGATATATCTGCCGACGTATGTCGAAAGATTTTCGACGGTTGTGGAGAAGGTTATGGTGCAGTTGGGGATATCGACAGAGGCAATCTTGAGCCCTGAGACGGCAGCGGCGGACGTATTGATGTCTGCAATGTCGACATTGAGCCCGAGGAACCAGCTCTTGGCTGTCGAGATGGTGACTTTAGTGCCCGAAACCTTGGTTATATAGGCAAGTATGCCGTTGCCGTCGCCGTAGAGCATGCGGGCGAAGTTTGCCTTTGCGTCGGCGATGAGCCCCTCCATTTCGGTGTTGAGCAGGTTGACGAACGTTCCCGAAGAATCCTGCGCCGCGCGCAGGGCTTTGTCCGTGATGGCTATAGTGCCGTAGATATTCTTGAGGGGAACGGTGACGTCGTAATAGTTGTTGCCCGTGGCGTCGGGAAGGTCGCCGTCCTCGTCGCCCGTCATAATTCTGTTGAGGTCGCCGTTGATGAGTGCGCACTTTGCGTTCTTGCCGCTCACGTACTGCGAGCTCTTTTCAACCGCATTCAGAAAGGGCGAGACGTCCTCGTTGAGCTGCTGGGAAACGGCGTCGAGGTAGTAATCTTTGAGAGCCGCATCGGCGTTAGTTAATGTAATCAATGATGTTAACTCCTTTTATTCAGAAATTGTTTTGCGAGTTCGCCCGCTTCGCGCACCGAAACGGGCGTTTTTTTGCGGGCGGGCACGTTGACCCCGCCCGTGACTATGGGTACGCCCCTGTTTTTCGAAGCTTTGAGAAGGTATTCCGAAATTATGGCTGCCTTTACCTCCTCGTCATTTTGCGCCGCTTCGAGCAGAGCCGCACCCTGCAACTGCCCCTGCGGGGGATTGGGCGCGGTATCCGTTGCGACGGGCGCGTCGTCCTCCTTTTCCGCTTTTTCCAGCTCTCTGAGGCGTTGGCTGCGTCGGGTAAATTCCGCCTCCAGGCTGTTGTAGGCATCGAGCAGGGCACGCACGTCCCTGAACTTGCCGAGGTCCGTCGCAGCGTTCTCTCTTTCCGCCTCCGCGGGGTCTGCCGTCGTCGGCTTGAGGTCGTTCGTGTTATCCATTCTGTTCCTCCTTTAAAAGTTTTTTATGCTCTTCAAGATGGCGCACAAAGCGCGCCTCCTGCTGGGAAGTGAGTTTGCCGCTCAGTATGTATGCGGTGTGTTCGGCTATGTGCAGAGCGTGGTCGTCATAGGACTTCACCGCGACTTCGCCCGTGCAGAGCGCGGCGTTCTCCTCGGCGCAGCGCGACCTGTGCAGGGACGATATATCCCTGCTCTCGCTGAAGCCCTCATAGCCGAGATAGTTTAGAATTCTGTTTCTGACGCCCGCGCTTATCCTGCCGTCGTCGTCGCTGAAAAGTCCCCTTTCCATCATATCGTATATGACCGTCCTGCGCTGGGCGGGAGTGAGGTTGATTTCGCTGTCCGCCTCGAGCACGACGTCGTCGCTCGTTATGTCGCCCGCAGTGAAGGAAATCAGACCGCACGCGCCCTTTTCGTGCGCGCCGCGCATGACCCTCAGCTGGGCTGAAAACTGTCGATAGAGGCGCAATATGTGCCGCCCTATCTTTTTGAGCGCGCTCTTGATCTGCTCATATGAAACGCTCAGACGCGCCTCGTCCTGTTCGATTAAAAGCTGTAATCCCGTAGCCGAAGTGACGGAGTTGAACCCGCCCGACTGCCAGTTGACTTCGCCTACGCCGGATATGCGCGAGAACTCTTCGACCAGCCTGTCTTCCTCTTCGGAAAACTCCGAGGGCACAGAGCCGAGCGACAGCATTTCGGGCGGCGTGCCGCCCTGCCTGTACACGAGCACTTTGCCGGGCGAGAGCCCCTCTTCCATGAGTTCGTCGGTATCTATCGAGCCGTCCTCGACAGCGATAGTGCCCATGGAAATTCTGTTCAGAAACTCGTGCTTGCGGTTTTTGACGGCGTTGTAGGCGCGCTGAACGGGAATGAGCCTGTCGACGACGCTGCCGCCGAAAAATCCGCCCGCAAGCGGCAGACAGCTCTGTCGCACGAAGGGATAGCCTCTGCCGCCGTCCTTTCCGTTAGTATACGGCAGGTCGCCGTCGAAGAGCAGCACGCCGCCCGCAACTATCGTCAGTCTGCCGAGCGGACATTCGGGCGAGGGACGCTCGTAACGCTCTATGACCGTCTCGTAGCCGTGTTTTTTGGCTGTAACGGGCGAAACGCGCGTCACCGAGTGAACGGACGCAGAATAGGGCGAGAGCGAAAATTCGTCTATGTCCCTGCCGACCAGCTTTACGCCGTATGCGGCATAGATATCCTCGACCGCGACGGCTCTGGCGTGAATTATGCTCGGCTGATTTTCAAGGCTCTCCTCCGAGAGCGAAGCGGGATAAATTTCGAAGGGCGAAACGGGAATTACCCTTACCCCGCCCGAGCGCACCTCGCCGTCTTCGTCAGAGGCTATAACGTCGCCCGCGCCGTTGTCCCATATGATTTTATAGAACGCCGTGCCGCACGTCTCCGACCAGACGGTAGCCTTGGTTATGCAGTCGTCGATATTTTCTCTCTCGCACACCGCCGCGAGAATGCGCGACGAGATGTCCGCCGCGCGAATGTCGCCGTCCTCGTCGGTAGCCGCTCTTACGGCGAGCTTGGGTCTGATGCGCGCAAGCTTGGCGCAGCGCATGTCCACCGTGGGCGCAATGTAGTTGAATACCCTGCGCGTCTGCCAGAAAAAGCCCTGCGCGTCCTCTTCAATCTCGCCGAGCGAGTTGACGTCGCAATACTGATTGCCGCACAGAAAGTTCATGTTGAGCTGCCAGCCCCTTTCGAGCTGCCTGCGTTCCTCCTGCCTGAGCGCGAAATCGCGCATCACGTCGTCCGCAATCTGCTCTCTCGCCTTTTCGGCTCTTTTCATTTCTTCAGTCAAAATCTTCCTCCTTCAACATTTTTATAAGTTTTTCGCGCTCGGCGGACAACTCTTCATCGGAAACGGTTTCTTCCTGTCTGTCGTCGAGCAGCATTTTGACCGCCTTTATGTCGGGCGGAATGTCCCGCCTCGTCACCTTGCGCTTGACGAGCCTGAGCTCGCCGTCCTGCACGGCGAATTCTTCGACCGTCTCGCTCGTATCGAAACCCACCGCGCACTTTTTGAGAGCCCTTTCAAGACTGTCGTCTTTTTGCGTCAATTTTCAACCTCCTTATCCTCCTTTTCTTGTCCTCGGCTATGGGCGAAAGCTCCGTCCGCGTCGCGGCGCGGGGGCGCGTCATTATGTAATACCTCAGCTCGTCCATGCAGTGGTCGTCCACCTTTTTCGGGCTGTCTCCGCCCGCCCAGCAATAGCCGCAGAACTCCTCTATCATGTTTTTGCAGGTATCGAAAATATATATATCCGCCTTGCCGTTGTCCCGCTTGAGATATTCCTTCACGCGGCATATCCCCGCGAACACGTCCTTATCCACCTTCGTGTTGACCATAATGCCGTTTTCGCGGAAGAGTTCAGCCACGCTCTTGCTCGATGCCAGCGTGCGCTGCGACGCCGCGCTGTCGATGAGGGCAGAATATCTGCCCGCGCCGTCGCTCTTCCAGCCGAGCGAAGCGCATATGTTTTTAATTGCCCGAGAGTGATACTCCACGTCTTTCCCCGCGGCGAAGTGCTCCGCCACTACGTAGATGTTTCCGTCCCAGTCGACGGCGTACCAGTGCGCCGAAAGCGGATTGTTGAGCCCCGGGTCTATGGATATGGTATCCTGCCACTCGGGCGGCACGGCGAAGGGCGGTATGACGTGCACCGACGGGTCGAACTCGGGATAGACGAGCCCCTCGCCCGCAGAAAATCTGCCGTATCGCCTGCTGTCGAGCGAGTGCTCGTCGAGCGAACTTTCCAGAAGTTTTATTTCCTTTGCGGGCAGAAAGGGGTTATCCTCCCAGCTCATGAACTCGCACCATATCTGCGGATTGCCGCGGCGGTTGAGGAATATTTCGTTGTATATGAAGGTCATGCCCTTGAGCGGGGTCATAGTGCCGAAGATATCGCCCTGTCTGTCCATGACGCGCATGACGCATTCCTCATAGATATCCTTGGGCGGCTCTTCGTCGAACCAGACGAAATCGAGCGAACTGCCCTGAAATTTTTCCCTGCCCTGGTCGCAGCTTTTGAAACCTATCGTGGAAATTCCGCCGAAGACGTTTTTGATTTTAATCTGGTCTATTATGCCGTTTGCGGGACTGTCCTTTCTGCCCGAGAGCATGATTACGTCCTCTATCCACGAGGGCGGAAGATAGTACAGAATTTTCTTCTGCGCGACGTCGCGCTGAACCTGCTGGGAGAGGGAAACCACCCAGCCGAAGACGTTTTTTCTGTTCTTGCGGTAGGGATGAATGCCCCGCGCCATCCACACCGCCTCGACCGCGCCGCACTCCGTCTTGCCAGAGCGGTTGCCGCCGAACACCCAGCGGTTGCGCTTTCTGCACTTGTGAAAGGCTATCTGCTTTTTGTGCTTTTTTCTGCCTGAATTGTATGAGAGAAGTTTGTTCTCCCTTGCGCGTGCGGACAGAATTGCGTCTATGCGGGCAATTCTTTCGATAATTTCTTGTCTTTGCATATATTTTCTACAAAATCTCCCAGATTTCCCCCTCCGCTTGCGCGCTATAATCGACGGGTATGAAGAAATTATTATTAATAATAATTTGCATAGTCTCGCTCGCCCTGAACACAGTTTCACCCGTCTATGCCGCCGAGCCTGCGAGCGACAACTACGCCCGCGCCTCGTCGCGCGCGTCGTACTTCTTCGAGCAGAAAGATTTATCCTCATCGCTGTTCGCAGTACCCTTTACATACTGCGTAAAAATACTGCGCGACGACGGAGACTGGTACTATGTTCAGTACGCCGAAGACGAGGGCATCTACCGCGCGCTGTACGGCTATGTTTTAAAGAGCGACTTTGCCGCGCTGGACGAGCCGCCCGAAGTTACATATCTGTATAAAGCCCTCACCATTTCATATTCCGCCTCGGACGGGGACAGCTCGCTGCCAGTACTCGACGAAATAGAGCTCGAAGCCGCCTTTTACGGCACTTATTATTCGGGCGCGACGGCGTATTCGTATGTCCTCTGCCGCGATTCGTTCGGGTATATCCGCGGGGCAAACGACGATTACCCCTTAATCGACGCGCCGTCAGACGACGCTCAGCCGAAGGAAAACGAAGGCACGGACAGCGGTCAGATTATAACCGCCGTCATAATTGTCGCCCTGTCTGCCGGCGCGCTCATCCTCGTGTTCGTCTCCTCAAAAAAACACAAAACCGAATAGTTACTCTCTGCCTCTATAAACATTCAACATAACCGCACCCGTCTGCTGCAGATTTTTGCCGCAGAGTTGTGCGCCCGCTATCCTGCCGCGCACAATCAGCATTCGGTTCTGAACGCCCCTTTTTTGCACCGCATATAGCCTTGCGCGAGATGTGTTTATTTGAGATCTTTCAGCCCCTCGCCCCTGCCGACGAGAGCATAAAATCTGTCAAGCACGCGCACGGCTTCTTCATATCTTTCAAGATACTTCGCCCTGCGCATGAACCGCACGACAACCTTTCTTATGGCATTGCCTCGCTCCCTTCCAAGCCTCGCCCAGCCGCCGCGCGAAAACGCATAGCCGTACAGAACTGCCTTGTCCTCTCCGCAAAACCCCTTCATCACTCCGTCAAGATAGCTCCACAGCCCCGAAAGCGCGTATTTCGCTTCTATCAGCGCGACCACCCTGTCCGCGCTCTCCTCACAGTTGTATATGCTGTTCGCCGACCCGCACGCGGCTGCAAGTATCAGTCTGTCCATTGCCTCGTTCAGTCTGTCGGCGCAAAAATAAAACTTCATCAGCCTCTTGCTCTTCATTCTCTCCTCCTCGCCTCACGGCGATGCATTTGCAACAGTATGCAAACGTTTGTTTGTTTTACGTTTGTATTATAAAACGATTAATATGACAAAAATTGCATATTTAAAAAATAAATGGCAAAAATTAAAAAAATATTCTGTGATTTTTTGTAAACGGATAAGCAATTTCAATGCGCTTTAAAAACTTTACAATATAAATAAAAGGTGGTATAATTCAAAACGTGAAAAAGGCGGTTTTACTTACAACGGCGCTTGCGGCAATCATAGCGTGCGCGCCGACATACATGACTGCGGCTGAAAGAGCTTATGCCGAGGGCGGTGCGACAGAGGAGTGCAACTACCCCACCTCGTTTTCGAGCACGCTGAGCTTCACCTCGCTTGCGGACTACGCGGTTTACGGAGATGTAAGAGCGTATGCTGAGAGCACCAAGCTCTACATCATAAAGCCCGACGAGTTCGGCGACGAACGTCTGACTACGGTAGACTGCGGGTTCGAACTCAAGCGGCTGGACTGCGACGAGGGCGGCAATCTTTACATTCAGAGCGCGGAGGGACTGAGTTACCGCTATCCCGACCTTGCGCCGAGCGATTATTCGTTTTCGCCCATAACCGACGCCGTCACGATAGGTAATTTTTTGTATATCCTGTCTGCGGGCTCGCTTATGAGCTTCGATTCCGGCAACAACAACGCAAGTTTTACTATATTTGACGAGAACTGTTCCAATCTTAAGGAATACGACGGCACGGCATACGTAATGCACGAGGGAAGCGTGTACGCGCTCAACGGCACTTCCGCAGAGGCTGCGCCTCCGACATATACAGATTTTTCAGCGTCCTACTCCCTGCCCGCAGGCAATGCGGCGCAGGTTCTGCTGTCCGATTACACGGTAAAGACGGTAGTCATAAAGCCGCAGACGACCGAGGGATACGAAACCTACTGCACCCGAATAGACCTGACAGAAATAGGCGAAACTTTCAGGTCGGTAGAGACGATAAAGATAACCGCCGACAGGTCGGCTTTAGCCATTGCCGAGACGGGCAATGCCACAATAATTATCATGGCGGACGAAAACGGCAGGGGCGCGAGCTATATAACGCTGACATCCGCCCTTGAAACTTCGGCTTATTCCCCGCCCGCGTCCGACATGAACGGCGCATATATTCTGATGGATACAACCCTCTATTCGCGCCCGTATATGTGCGGGGCAACGGCAATTTCACCCATAAAGGCGGGCACGATTGTCGAAGTCAGCGAGAAGTTTGAACTGCGCTATCTCGACACAGTTTTTTACAGGGTAAGCTATTCCGACGGACAGACGACGGCTACGGGCTTTGTCGCGGCGGGTTTCCTCACCCCCTACCAGTTCTCCGCAGAGGACCAGACCCAGCAGACGACTGGAACCGAGGGCTTCACCTACGACAACGACATTCAGACGGTCATCGTAGTACTGCTCATAGTCGGACTTGTCATCATAGCTATAGCCTACCTGACCGTGATAGGCACTCGCGGCAGCAAAAACAAAGCAAAACGCCGCAGAAAGGAAAAATCTTATTCCTATCGCGACGACGACCTTTACAGCGAATAAAAATTAATGCCTCCCGCCCGAAAAATTCGGGCGGGAGGCTGTTTTCTACCTGTAATCATATAAAATAAAAAGCCCCGCGCAGCATGCTGCGCGGGGCTTTAAAAACTGATTTTATTTGCTGTAAAGTTTGGATACGCCTGTATCTATAGCCGCCTGAGCGACAGATTTAGCCACGCATTCGTGAGCCTTTCTGTCGAAGGCATAGGGCAGAATATAATCTTTTGCCAACTTGTCGCCGACGTAAGCGGCAATGCCCTCCGCCGCGGCAATCATCATCTCGGTGTTTACCGTTCTCGCCCTGACGTCGAGCGCGCCGCGGAAAAGTCCGGGGAAGACGAGCACGTTATTAATCTGATTGGGGAACTGAGAAGAGCCCGTTCCGACTATGTACGCGCCCGCTTCGAGTGCCTCGTCCCTCGAAATTTCGGGCACGGGGTTTGCCATGGTGAACAGAATTGATTTTTCCGCCATGGAGGCAACCATTTCCTTCGTCACGCAGTTGGGTGCGGAGACGCCTATAAAAACGTCCGCTCCCTTCATTGCGTCGGCTAAAAGTCCGCGTCTGCCCTCTCTGTTGGTAAGCTTTGCAATCTCCTTGTGCGCGGCATTTTCGGTCTGCATTCCCTCGTACAGAATGCCAGCCTTGTCGCACATGAT
Organism: uncultured Clostridia bacterium; assembly: GCA_949290575.1. Classification (GTDB taxonomy): domain Bacteria; phylum Bacillota; class Clostridia; order Christensenellales; family Borkfalkiaceae; genus Coproplasma. The sequence goes on along the minus strand of CASESJ010000002.1, from coordinate 13,598 downwards.
TATGTTCCTGACGCCGAGCTTAAGCAGGAATTTTGCAATTGAAATGCCCGCCGCGCCCGCGCCGTTTACAACTACGCGAATTGTCGCCATATCCTTTCCTGCGAGTTTGAGCGCGTTTTTAAGTGCGGCGGCGACGACTATCGCAGTGCCGTGCTGGTCGTCGTGGAATACGGGGATATCGAGCTCGGCTTTGAGCCTCGTCTCAATCTCGAAACATCTGGGCGCGGAGATATCTTCTAAGTTTATGCCGCCGAACGAGCCTGCGAGAATTTTGATTGTGTTTATGATTTCTTCGGTGTCCTTTGTGCGAAGACACAGAGGATAGGCGTCCACACCGCCGTACGCCTTGAAGAGCGCGCACTTACCCTCCATGACGGGCATGCCCGCCTCGGGACCGATATCGCCCAGACCGAGCACCGCCGTGCCGTCGGTTATGACGGGAACGGTATTCCAGCGGCGGGTGAGTTCAAAACTCTTTTCAACGTCTGCGTGAATAGCCATGCAGGGCTCTGCAACGCCCGGGGTGTATGCGAGGGATAAATCTTCCCTGTTCTCCGCGGGAACGCGGCAGACCGTCTCTATCTTGCCCTTCCACTCCTCGTGCTTTTTGAGCGACATCTTTCTGTAATCCATTTTATTACTCCTACAAAGTTGAATTTACCGTTACATTATATCACATTCGCCGCCAAACACAAATATATTTGCGCTCATTAAAAAATTTATCTTTCGTAATCATCCCGACTTTTCCGCCTGCCGCCCTGCAACAGTTTTTGGTTCTCCTGAATAAAAAAGCCGCGCCGACGGAATTGTCGGCGCGGCGCAACTATCAAACGATATATTATTGAGCAAACATAGGCGTAGAGAGATATCTGTCGCCCGTATCGGGCAGAAGAACGACGATGTTCTTGCCCCTCATCTCCTCCCTCGCGGCAACGACAGCAGCCGCGTGCAGAGCCGCACCCGAAGATATGCCGACAAGCATGCCCTCGCATTTGCCCAGCTGTCTGCCTGCAGAATAAGCCTGTTCTTCGGTGACGGTTATTATTTCGTCATAGATATCCGTATCGAGCGCGTCGGGCACGAAGCCTGCGCCTATGCCCTGAAGACCGTGCGTGCCCGCCTTTCCGCCCGAAAGCACGGGCGAAGAGAAAGGTTCTACGGCTATTATTCTGATATCGGGGTTGCACTCTTTGAGATATCTTCCGACGCCCGTAATCGTGCCGCCCGTGCCGACGCCTGCGACAAATGCGTCCACCTGTCCCTGCATACCTTCCCATATTTCGGGACCGGTAGTGAGGTAATGCGCCTCGGGGTTGGCAGGATTTGCGAACTGGTCGGGAATGAACGAGCCCTTGGTTGAGGCGGCAATTTCTTTAGCCTTTTCTATCGCGCCGCTCATGCCTTTAGAGCCCTCCGTGAGTACGATTTCCGCGCCGTAAGCCTTTATGAGGTTGCGCCTCTCCACGCTCATGGTTTCGGGCATGGTGAGAATTACCCTGTATCCCCTGACCGCGCCGATTGCGGCAAGTCCTATGCCTGTATTTCCCGAAGTCGGCTCTATAATCGTAGCCCCCTTGCGGATAAGCCCCTCTCTTTCCGCTCTGTCGAGCATATGCTTAGCCACTCTGTCTTTAACCGAGCCCGCGGGGTTGAAAAATTCCACTTTTGCAATAATTTTTGCCAAAGCCGAACGCGCTGCCGCAAAATGCGAAAGCTCGACAAGAGGCGTAGAGCCGACAAGTTTTTCCATATCAGAATAAATCATTCAAAACCTTCCTTTAAAAGTTGAGTTTAATGATATTATACCCTTTTTGCGGCATTTTTGCAATAAATTTTTTAAATTATCCCAATACGGTGTTCCCTGCCTGCCCGCCGTCTCTGCGAATTCAGAAGTTTTTGTTTTACGGAAAATGCAATTCTGACGATATACGCCTGACTTAAGCGCAGCAAATTTTGGCGCGCGGCGGATTTTCCGCCGCGCGCCCTGCGTATATGCACATCTGTTGACATTTTAAATTAAGAGGGCGCACATAAAAGGTGCGCCGCCCGATATAACGCCTTATTACAGACGGAAGATATTCATTGTCGCGTCGGAATACTGAAAAGTTCCGCCGTTTGAGGTGAGGTTTATTACGGCGGGCACGTCGGTGACGTTGACAACCAGACCCGAGCTCATATTGGACGCCTGCGAGGACGAGGAGAAAAGCTCCTGCGCCGCGCCCGCGCTCTGCGTTGCGCCGTTTACCGACAGGGTGAGAATATTTGAAGCGGGCAGAGTTGTTCCGCTGGCAGGGCTGACGGTTGCGGAGTACTGCACATAGTAAGTCCCCGTCTGAGTTATCGTAAAATCTGCCGTCCCCGCGGTATGTGTGACGTCGCTGCCCGCCTGATACGCGTTTCTGTCAAATATCAGCTGTCCTCCGCTGTCCACCTGCGCCGCAGGCAGAGAAAACGCGCTTATCGCCTGCGGGTCCGTTCCTCCCGTTGCACCCGTTGCGCCCGTTGGTCCTGTTACTCCCGTTGCGCCTGTTGCACCCGTTGCACCCGTTGCGCCTGTTGCACCTGTTGCACCCGTTGCGCCTGTTGCACCTGTTGCACCCGTTGCACCCGTTGCGCCCTGCGGAATGACGAAATCGAGTATATGCTGAGTTCCGCTGCCGACGTCGGTAACCGAAGCGGGCGTTCCAGGGTCGCCCGTGGTGGTTGTGCCCACTTCAACTGTTTCAGATAAGCCCGTTGCGCCCGTTGCACCCGTCGTGCCCGTTGCGCCTGTCGCGCCTGTCGGTCCCGTTACGCCCTGCGGAATGACGAAATCGAGTATATGCTGATTTCCGCTGCCGACGTCGGTAACCGAAGCGGGTGTTCCCGGGTCGCCCGTGGTGGTTGTACCCACTTCAACTGTTTCAGATAAGCCCGTTGCACCCGTTGCGCCTGTTGCACCCGTTGCGCCCGTTGCACCCGTCGTGCCCGTTGCGCCTGTCGCGCCTGTCGGTCCCGTTACGCCCGTTACCCCTGTTGCGCCTGTTACTCCCGATGCACCCGTTGCGCCCGTTGCACCCGTCGCGCCCGTCGCGCCCGTCGCGCCTGTCGGTCCCGTTACACCCGTTACCCCTGTTGCGCCTGTTACTCCCGATGCACCCGTTGCGCCCGTTGCACCCGTTGCGCCTGTTGCACCCATTGCGCCCGTTGCGCCTGTTGCACCCGTCGCGCCCGTCACTCCGACAGAGTATATAATTTTTTCGGTTATATTTCCCGACGCGCAGCACGGCGGCGGGCATTTTCTGCAATTATTCATATTTACTCCTTACAAACATTATATGTCGGAGTACCCGCCCGCGACATTTTTTGGCTTTTTCAACAACGCATTTAAGTCTTTAAGAACTTAATTTTACGCCCCGATGCAGCCAGGTTGTCGTCGAGATAAAAATTTTGCAAAAAATTATGTCTGTACAGCATAAAAGTATGCCTTGTATATTGATTTTATATCGTTTTTACTTTATACTTAATTTGATAAATTATATTTAAGGAGAGAACTTTTATGAAAAACCCCATCAAAAAGCTTGTTTCCGTAGTAATGGGAACGGTGATGGTTTTCGGTCTTGCGGCATCGGGCTGCGCACCTGCTGAAGGTCATGTTCATAATTGGTCAACGACATGGTCAAAAGACAGCGAAAACCATTGGCACGACTGCTCAGGCTGCGACGAAACCAAAGATTTAGCACCTCACACTTTCAGCGAGGGCGAATGTACCGTCTGCGGACAGCCCGACCCTGACTATACCCCCGACCCGGGCGGCGAAGAAGGCGGCGACCAGGGCGGTGAAGAAGACGGCGATCAGGGCGGCGAAGAAGGCGGCGAAGAAGGCGGCGAAGAATTTGTTTCGACACCTCTCCCTGCAGAGAACAAGATTTATGTTGTGGGCGACTCAACCGTAAGTTCCTTTGACGATTATTACTATTTGCCCAGATACGGTTACGGCACTCAGATTGCAGAATACTTCAACGTAACTGCCGACCAGGTTGTCAACCTTGCAATTTCGGGCAGAAGCTCTCTTAGCTTCTTGCCGGAACCAAATTACACCACTCTTAAAAACAGCATAGGCGAAGGCGACTATCTGATTATCGGTTTCGGTCATAACGACGAGAAGGACGACGATGCAACGCGCTACACCGACCCCTCAAAGTCATACACGGACGACAGCACGACAAACGGACCTTCCTTCCAGTACACGCTGTATGAAAACTATGTAAAGCTTGCAAAGGACGCAGGCGCAACGCCCATCCTCTGCACCCCTATCGTAAGATACTCTTCGACGGCGGAATACAGCGGAGCAAAGATACATATCACCGACAAGGGCGACTATACTCAGGCTATAAAGACGCTGGGGCAAGCTACAGACACGACGGTTATCGACCTCACATCGATTACAAAAACTCTGTACGAAGCAGATAACACAGCTGCAGCATACTTCCACGCTCACACCTCTTACGACGGCGTAAAACCCAACGAAACCCCCGCCGGCAGAGACGATACGCACATTAATAAGTACGGCGCGCAGATGGTCGTATATCAGCTTGCAACCGCACTCATGGAGACGGATAATCCCCTTGCCGCTCACGTCAAGGAAGATATAGCCGCTCCCACCGATTGGAAGATTGCGATTAAGGAAGGTTATAACAAATCTGATTATACAGCTCCCGACCTCGACAACATGACGGCGATTGCCACGATAGCGGGCACAAATTCGCAGACGCAGGAAGCTTACCAGACAAATTGGTACAAGTCGACACTTGGCGACATCGGCGGAAACGACAAACTTGCAAAATTCAACGTATCATATGCGAACAACACCTTCACGGTCAGCAACCCCGGCGGAACAAACGGTAAATTCGCAAGCACAACCGACGGCTTCACAACAGCATTTATGCGCGTGAGCAAGAACGATAACTTTACAATTACTGTTGACGCAAAACTTGTATCCTTAGGCGGCTCTGCAGGAAACAACCAGACAGGTTTCGGACTTATGCTGCGCGACGATATGTACATAGACGTCTACTCAAAGATGATACAGAGCAACTACGTTGCGGCAGGCATGCTCGCGGACGGCACAACCATCTTCAGCCGCAGCTCTCAGGATGCCATCACTAAGGGAAACAAGAGCATTACCCCCACCGCAGGCAATACGTATAACCTGACAATCACGAGGCTCGGTCAGGTCGTAACCGTGACCGTAAAGGACGGCGCAAACGTATACACCCAGACCTATACGGACTTCGACTTCACGGCGGTAGACAACAACTACATGTACATATGCCTGTTTGCAAACCGCAACCTCACGGTAGAATATTCAAATGTAACTTTCAGCTACGACGGCGTAGCTCAGGGCGCGTAAGCGCATACATTAAAACAAGACCGCAGTTTTTACTGCGGTCTTGTTTTTTTATTGATATAAATACTACGTGCGCGCCGCTATGTGCGGCGCGCACGAGTATTTTCATTGAGGTTGTACCATTACTTAAATTTGAGTTGACTGGCATATATTGCCGCACCAATCGCAAATTAATCGAAGTATTCTAAAATTATATAGTACAATGCGATGTTGCTTCCTGCAGAGCCTATGCGGTATGTTCCGCCTTCGGTTATATCTGCGGAGGTAACAGTAGTCTGACCGGGATTTGCGGCAAAGCCGTTTACAACCGTGCCGTTCTTAACGAGGTTTACAGTTCTCGCATCCGCACCCGTCGACTGTGCCGCGATTGTCATTCTGCAAGGACCGTCAAGCGTAAACTCCATATATTTCTTAGGCGTTGAACCCGTAAGACCTGCATTGCCGTTGAGGTAGATACACTGCGTTGTTGCGCCGTAGCTTTCGCCGTTATACTCAAAGGGCGTGGCTTTGTAGTTGGTCTGCAGCGCGAGGTCCGAGGTGAATGTGAATGTAATTCCGCCAACAGTGTAGGGCGAAGCAATCGTTGTGACATCGCTTGCGGAAACGACCACTATGCGCGAGGGCTTGGGTCTTGCCGCCTCAATCTCCGCAGCGATAGCCTCTTCATATGCCACAAGAACGGAATAATTGGTTACGTCTGCGCGATAGTCGAAGTTGAGAGATTCGTACTTTGCCCTCACTGCCTCAACCTGCGGCTGAAGGGTGAGATAGTTTTCCGCAGTCACTTCGCCGAGAGCTTCGAGAGCGGTTATCGCTTCAATGACCTCGCTTGCCTGCATATAAGTTCTGTCAGGATTTGTGGGGTTCACGGTCGTGAGAACGTCTTCAATCAGCGCAACCTTGGAAATGCTCATTCTGTTAGAAGGGTCAATATATTCTTCGGGAGTGGTGAGCACGTGGTCCGTGAAATTGAAGTACTCCGTTCCGTCGCCTGCGATGTCCGCCTCGCTGTATTCGAGTATGGTTTCCGCAACCGCTGCAGCCGTTATAAACGCACCGTACTTGTTGTAGTGGGTGGCTTCTATCTTTTCAAAACCCGCCTGCTGATTGCCGTAAGCATTGTCATAGCCTGTAGGCCATGAGCCTGTAAGTTCATTGGGAACGAGAGCCATCAGGAAATCTGCAAAATCTTTGGTTGCCGTCTCGAGATATTCTTTTGTATATTCGAAGAGGTCAACAAGCAGAACATCCTCTTCCTCCGCAAGCTGGCGAACCGCCTTGACATAAGCAAAGTCGTCGCCGTGAAGTCCGGGACCGTCCTGCAAAGTGCCGTCCGCATTGAACTTTACTCTCGCTACGGGAGTGACGAGTACGGGCGTCGCGCCGTGTTCGCGCGCAAAGTCGACATATTCTTTTAAGAACCACTTATATGTTCCGCCACAGTCGTAAGCATAGTATTCGCTGCCGTACTTTGCTATCTCGGTGAGAGCCGAAGTCACCTCGCTCTGAGAGACATTGTTTGTGTATTCCAGAGGAAGATAGGTGGTCGACTGCTTACCGGCAGGCGCGGTTACAGGATATATTCCGTTACTGTCAGGCGTTCCGAGGGGCACCATTCTGTTGTACAGAGTGCTGTAAGACGAGGCCTTTTTTGTATCGTCGTCGTTGTGACCGAACTGTATGAACAGGAAGTCGCCTTCGCTGATAGAGCTCTCTATCGATTTGCCGTTATTCTGCGAGAAGGAATAGCTGAACTCGGGGTCGTCTATGTTGTACAGTCTGCCCTCGTTTATGAAAGACCTCGTACTTCTGCCGCCCTGAGCCGCATTGACGACTTCTATGCTCTCATCGAGGAAATAATCGAGATACTGTCCCCAGCCCGCTATGTACTGATTGTCATCGTAGGTCTTTACGGTAGAGTCTCCCGCAAGGAAAATCGTGGGGGTTGCGTCGGTCACGAGCGTTGTACCGCCCTCTTCTCCGCCTTCCTCACCGCCCTGGTCGGGGGTATAATCGGGGTCGGGCTGTCCGCATACAGTGCATTCGCCCTCGCTGAACGTGTGGGGTGCTAAATCTTTGGTTTCGTCGCAGCCGGAGCAGTCGTGCCAATGGTTTTCGCTGTCTTTTGACCACGTCGTCGACCAATCATGAACATGACCTTCAGCAGGTGCGCAGCCCGATGCCGCAAATGTCAGGACCAACACTGCGCCCATAACTACCGAAACTATCTTTCTGACAGGTTTTTTCATTATATTTTTCTCCTTATGAATTTTTTCGTACAGATTATAATTATACCTTATTATAAAATCAATACCCGAGGCATATCTTTACGTTATTCTGGCACAGATAACACATAAGGCAATTATAAGCCGCAAAAAGCGAGCAACTCGTCGCAGGCACTATTTTTTACAGAAAGTTATGCAGAGAATAAATATATTGTCGTCGGTGGTGACCTGAATATTGCCGTCGTATTTATCGACTATGCACCTTATGCTGCGCATACCGAAGCCGTGGTTGTCGCCGTCAGGTTTTGTTGTAACGGGCAAGCCGTCCGACATCTTCAGTTGTCCCTCGTAGTAGTTGTTCGTAGACAGACTGACCGCCCCGCCGCGTTCGCTGACGGTGATTGTTATTACCCTTTTATTCTTGTCCTCTATGTGCATTACCGCCTCGACGCAGTTGTCAAGTATGTTGCCGATTAACGCATACACGTCGGTATTTTCCATAAAATTCAAGGCGTCCGGGTCTACCATTCTGGAAAGTTTTATGTCGTGCGCGCGGCAGTACATCCACTTTTCCGCAATTACCGTATTTATTGCATTGTGACTTCTGTTGGTTACGTAGCCGTAATTATCTGTCAGCTCCTCGAGCTCTGAAAGCAACTTTTCCGCCTCCTTCCCGCCCGCGCGAAGGACGGCTACCTGGTGTTTGAGGTCATGCGCGCGTATACTCAGCATCTCCGCGTTGATCTCTGCAAATTTATATTGTTTTTCCTGCTGCTCGCGGATGGTATTTATAATTTTTTTCTCATTTATCAGTCTGATGCGGTCAGACATTGTCACAAACAGCCCGAGCATAAGCATCATACATGCCGACTGCAACACGAGCCCTGTGATATAAAGTTCGTTTCGGCTGCCCGCTTTAAGCTCGATTACGGAGTTGACGGCAACGTTTATGAACAGCGTTATAAGACAGAACAGCAGAACCTCTCTGCCGACCTCATTGATGCTTTCGCGGCGTATTCTGCCGATAAGTGTAAAGCAGATAAAAGCTCCCGCGACGGCGCAGACGGCAATATAAACAGGTATCACAGTCCATGTAAAAGGTATGTAAGCATAGATATTGTATTGCGGGCACACGGGGACGACAAACAGAAGATATATGCTGAACATGAGATGTCTTGCGCAATAGCCCGAAATTCCGCAGAATAACAGGCTGTAAAACCTGCAACGATAGCATATTCCGTAAGCCGTTACGCTGAGGGCGAACATCACCATATAAGGCAGAGTACTTATCAGGTACACTCTGAAATCGTTCTCGTCGTAGTTAAAAACTCTGAGCCACAATTTAGTTGATATGCCTACGACAACGACGGCGGCGGCAAGCATTAAAGCCGAGAGCGCGACGCGCAAGGCAAAGCGAGGTCGTTTTTCGAACTTATGCATAAGTATGAACATAAACGACATAACTTCCGCCGTAAACAGACTGAAGCGCATTATGAAAAAGGCAGTCAGCGGCATCACATCACCCCGTTATACGCATTGAGCGCGTTGATAAACTGTACTTTGCGCGACTTTGTTACGGGAACGCTTTCGCCATTTACGATTACTTCGTTGCGGTTTATTTGTCCGACGTGCCTGAGGTTGACTATAAAGCTGTTGGCACAGCGGCAGAAGCTCTTTGAGAGCTTATTTTCCATCTCCTTTATGCTGCCGCGCACGGTGATATCGCCCTTTGTCGTATGCACTATGAGGTAATGCAGCATTACTTCTATGTAATAAATTTCGCTTTCGCCTATGCGCACAGAGCCGTCTTTGCGATTGAGCACAATAAATTTTTCGTTGTGCAGAAGAATATAACGCATAGCTTTTTTGAGCTTCAGAACAAGGTCTTCGTAGACGCAGGGTTTTAAAACGTAATCAACCGCGTCCACCTCGTATCCGTTTATGGCGAACTGCGCCGTCTTTGTTATGAACATTATGGCGACGTCTCTGTTTACTTTTCTTATCTCGCGAGCGAGCTCAATGCCGTTAGGCTGACCTGCGGGAAGAATGATGTCCATTATAAGAAGCTGAAAATCTTTAAACGCCCTGCCCCCTTCCAAGAAACTCTTTGCGTCAGAAAAACAGCTTACAGTATATTCCGCATTGATTTCCCCGAAAAATTTTTCAAGCATGCTGCGGGTATGCAGCAAATCGTCCTGCTCGTCTTCAAGCAAAGCAACGTTGACCTTCATTGCCATTTCTCCGTTGTTCGTACTTATCTATATACTTAATATTACCGCCGCTTGCATGATTTGTCAATATGCCCGCAACTGAAGCAACCAACCTTAACCCGAACATTATGCCGCAATCATACGCGTACCGCCGCGCAACCCGATTTATCCTGCCCGTCGGGAGCGACAAAAACATTTTTTAACCCTGCCTGATTTAAGGCAAACCGCCGCTGCGCAGTTTGCGCAGCGGCGGTCACATCAGAAGTTCAGATTGCTCTCAGAGTACAAATTACGCCGAAAAAGTAACGTGAATTTCTCTTATCGACGATTGAGAACCTGCAGTCGCGATGACGATATCTCCGCCAGACTCCGAGTAGAACGTCACGCTGCCGGATACAGTTTCAATCCTGGTTTCGTTAATTGTTACCGTGTCCCAACCGTTGGCTGTATCTATATAGAGACCATTCAGCGTTATGGTTGCGCCTGCCGCAACATTCATCTTTATGTATCCTGCATCCTTCAGCCAGATATATCCGCCGTCGGCGGCATTAATCTGCACATATTCATCGCCGTTTATGCCGTTGGCAGCATACGTATAAGAATAATCTGCAGTTATCTGTTTATACTCAACGGGGAATTTTACGGATATTGATTGCAGATAAGATGTAACGTCCGCAGTAATCACAAGATATCCGCTTACTTCTGCGGTATAAACAATCATACCGTTTTCATCGGCAGTCTGCGGCTTGCCGTTAAAATATATCGTTTCAGAGCTGTAACGTTTCAATGATACAACTGCACCCGCAGCAACGTTTAATCTTATCGACGAGCCTTCTCCGCCATACTTGAGCCACGAATTGTTTACGTAGCAGCCAGTAAACTCAAAATACTGCGTTGATACTTCAGCCGTTCCATCTGCTCTTCCGCCGTTTGAATATGTATAGGTCATATTTTCTTCTATCATAGATAACTGACCTTCCTGCAGGAATACGACATATAGCGACATATCGCCGGTTATTGTCGTATCGAAGTCATACTCGGTAAGGTTCTGCGCGTCGGCATAGACGGCTTTGACAGTACCTTTTTCCGCAAGCAAGTCAGATATATCCGCATACGAGATTTTTTCTCCGGCGTATACCTGCATAGTGCCTACGATAACTTCGCCTTCGTATATGCTTATTGTCTGTTTAGGCGTATCGTCGGGCACAGTACCTGTATCCACCGTGACAGAGACAATGTAAATACCGCCCGTGGCAGTTTCGTCTGCGATTATCTCAATCTGCGCATAGCCGTCGGCATAAATTATATTTCCGTTTGCCTCCGTACCGTAAACACCGCCAAACCAGGTTACTGTTACAGTACCCTGAACCTTAACATATATGACAGAGCCGACGTCCATTCGGACAGAATTGCCATTCAGGTGATAACCCTCGTTAATTATAATGTTTCCGCCAAAGAATTCATTTCCGTTGACAATTTCGTCCTCGGTAAGTCCGTCAAAACTCATGACGAGAGGCAATTCAACGCCTGCGTTGCCGTCCCAATCCTTGGAATACGCAAACCCGCCGTTCTGCGCGGCAAAGACCGTGCTCATGCTCATGAAATCTGCCGCTCTCTCCGCCGTAAGAATTGTGCAAAGATTTGCGTTAGTCCCCTCACTTACATTTGTGAGTGCGCCGGCACCCGTGTTGCCATATTCAAAAATGCGCTCGGGGTCGGGCACGACGCCTGACATTTCCTCATACCTTACATTCTTGCCGTCGACGCCCTCTCCGTAAGCCGAGAGCGAATACGCGGAGGATATGTCGCACTCAATGAATGCAAGGGTCATGTATTCTCCCCACGCTCTCGCCAGCGAAACAGTTCCTTCAACGACATTGGTATCCGCTATAAAGTAACATTTATAGAAGACGTATCCGTATTCTACGGCATCCGCAGCACCTGTCTTGCAGCCACGGGTTGCCGCAACGTAACCGCCGTTATTTCCTCCGTCCGCTCCGAGAGTTTTGAACGTGCACTCATTGAAGTACGCGGTCGCGCTGTAGCCGAATACGTAGTCCGTTCTGCCCTCTATATGACAGTAATTATAGACCTGCCTGCCGTAGCGGGCATATAAGGTATCGTGATATCCCGTGAATATTACGTTGTCGAAAACGCACATATCTGCGTCCACAAGACAAGCTACAGCCTGAGTGTTGCCGTCAGTCTTTGCCGCAAGCTCCTGGGACTGAAGATACAATTCATAGGTATTATAGTAGTTTCTGAAAGTTATATTCTGTGCGTGGAAACCTGTTGCGCTCTCCCTTATAGAAACGGTAGCTGCACCGTCCGTTGAATAGCCCTGATTGGTGCCGGGCGCAACTATTGCGGCTATAAGGTCATACCATATTACCGTATCGGCGGCATTCGTCGTTCCGCCAACGAGCTCGACCTTGGGTATATCTATTTCAACCTTTTCGTAATACTCGCCTGCCGCAACATTTATGACCTTGGTCACATTGTCGTCCGTACCGAGCAGCTTGAACACCGTCACCGCGTCATTTATGGAATTGACGGTAACTATGCCTCCGCTCACGCCGACCACGGCATTTTTATCCACAGTTACGCTTGCACTGTTCCTCGGAACGCCGTTGAGGTCGAGGACGGTAATATTATAAGTTGTCGTCTTGCCCTCATAAGTTATGGTAACCTGTTTCTGTCCCGCGGTAGTCATATCAGGCGCACTTACAGTAAAGCCTTCAACATACTGTTTGCTTTCAACGCCCGCCGTAACTATTGTAGCTTCTACGGCAAGATTAGTATAGTTGAATACATCGTTTATATTGAACAGCGTCTGTACGAGCTGCGTCTGCCTCTGACTGTTCTGCGTGTGCAGTACAGCCTCCACGCCTGTCACGCCGTGTTCGCGCTCGTATCCGCATTCGGAACAGGTTTCCCCGTCACCGAAGACGTGCGGCTGTTTTTCTGTCTGCGCATGGCACGCCGAGCACTCTTCCCAATGCCCGCTTTCGTCTTTATCGAGAACGTAATCGTGACCGAGAGGTTCTCCGTATGCAAAAGTTCCGCTGCCCTTCTCTCCGCACTCGCAGCTGTAGTAATACGTTGCCGCCTCTGTGCAAGTAGCCGCGCTTGCAAGGTATTCGTCCGCTATAACCTGCTGACTGTAGTCATGTTCGGTTGTGGCGGGTATAACTTCCAATCTTGTAGAGTTGCAGACCGTGCAGGTGTATGTCATAGTGCCTTCGCTCATGTGAGTGGGGGGCGTTGTGACTACGCCCTGCTATGATTGAACTCGTTTCCGCACCTGTAGCAATAAACCCAATGCTGAGTTTCATCTGCCATCCAGTCGGAATAGATGTGCTCAAGCTGTGACATGGATATATTTTCAAAGGCGATGTCTCCGAATTCTTCACTCTTATATATACCCGAAATCATGCCATCCCTGGTGCAGTCGGGCATAATATATTCCGTCACGAAATAGCCGTTATAGGGAGTTGTTTCATATGTGCCTGTGCGGACAAAGTCCACAAGCATTCCCCACTCCTTGCTGCTGTCGAGAATAAAGTTCGCGTCGGGATTTTCCTTTTCGTCAATCACCTCTGACATAACCAAGGTCTGAACTCTGCCGTCAGTACCCTCCTGACATACCGTACAGGTGCGCGTGAGCGTAACAGACTGCCCAGAATAGATCAGGTCGCCTATATCTTCAGGTATCTGCCACTCGCCGTAGGAGTGTCCCGCAGGCTCGCCGTATGCAAACGTTTCGCTGCCCTT
>CASESJ010000001.1 GCA_949290575.1 uncultured Clostridia bacterium | reverse complement strand
TACAAGGTTGATAGGTCGGAGGTGTAAATGCAGCAATGTATAAGCTGACCGATACTAATAGGTCGAGGGCTTGATCTCAACAAAAGTTGAGAAAAACAGATAAAATTTTACGAATCCTAAACAAAAAGAGATACAGCTACAATTTTAACGAGCGTACAAAAACCTTTTTTCTTTATCTTATTTCAAAGCTATGCAGTTGTCAGTCTTCGCAGGAAAAAGTGAAGATTGAAAATGCTTTAAAGTCGAAGGAAATTTCGTCTTACAAGCAGAAAATCAAGTTTATATCGGTATTGTGCCGTTATAATATCATTCCGGTGATGATGGCGACGAGGATCCACCTGTTCCCATTCCGAACACAGAAGTTAAGCTCGTCTACGGCGAAAGTAGTTTACCATCCAAGGTACGCAAGGATAGCAAGTTGCCGGATTTCAATCAAGAAGTACTAACAAATGTTGGTACTTCTTTTTTTTTATTAAAATTGCTAACCTTGTGTACCCGCGAGGACGAGCGAGACAATTTTCAGGACGGCGGACATCCGCTGTCCGTGCCGAACGCGATGAGTAAACGCAAATGTCAGGCGTTTGCGATGCCCGAGCCGCCATGAGAACAGCAATGGCGGCGAGAAAGCAAGTTGCCCGATTTAAGTAAAACGCAAGCACGACTTAAGTCGGTTGCGCTTTTTTATTTAAAAAAATTTATTACGGATATTGACAGAGCAAGCTTATTATGATACAATCTCAATAAAGATAAGATTTAATCTTATAAAGGGGGATAAATTTATGAAATATGTCTGCCGTATATGCGGGTACATATACGACGAAGAGAAGATGGGCGTAAAATTTTCCGAATTGCCCGACGACTGGGAGTGCCCCATTTGCGGCGCGCCAAAGTCGCAGTTTGAGGAAATCAAGCCACAGGGCGGAACGGATACCAAGGTAAATGCTGATAAGGCAAGAAAGCCTCAGACGGCTAGTGATGACTACAGATTGTCCGTCGGGCAGCTTGCCGCGCTGTGCTCCAACCTTGCAAGGGGCTGCGAAAAGCAGTATAAGGACGAGCAATCGCAGCTTTTCACGCAACTTGCAGAGTATTTCACAGCTGTCGCGCCTGCGGTGAACGATGCGAGCGTGGAAAACCTTGCGACAATGCTCCGAAGCGACGCGCAAAACTATGCTCATGTGCGCAGCGTTGCAGACGAGAATTCGGACAGAGGCGCGGCGAGAGTGTGCGTCTGGGGCGAAAAAGTTACGAGAATGCTCTCATCCCTGGTCGAAAGATACTTAAAAGAGGGCGAAAAAATGCTTGCTGACACGCAAATCTGGGTCTGCAGCGTGTGCGGGTTTACCTACATAGGAGACAATCCGCCCGAACTCTGTCCCGTGTGCAAAGTTCCGTCGTGGAAATTCGATAAAATCGAGGGGAGGGCGAAAAAATGAGAAAAATTGCCGTAAGAAATCTTCGTTTATGCACCAAGGACTGCCTCTGTCTGTACGTCTGCCCGACGGGCGCAACGGACACGGAAAACAGCGTAATAGACATCACAAAGTGCATAGGCTGCGGCGATTGCGCCCAAGCCTGCCCGAGCGGCGCAATCAGCATGGTGCCGACGATTTATCCGCCTCAGCAGAAGAAGGACAAAAACGTTGTTGACGCGCTCAACGATATGGCGCAGAGTAAGGCGGACGGCGAAAATATGGCGAGGAAGCTTGCAAATGAGGCGCAGAAAGACGGGCTTTACCGCCTTATGACAGCCGTTGCCAGAGCCGAGCGGCTGGTAGCCGAGGACATCATGCGCGAGGCCGGCTACATGTTGCCGCAGAGCGGCAACGCGCGCGCAATTTTAGAGGAGCTGGATAAAAATCCGCCCTCGGACGAGTTCCCTTCCGACGCGGTAAAAAAATTGTTGCAGACTTTATAATAAAACTAATGGCGCGCCGCTTTTTTAAAAGCGGCGCGCCCTCGCTTTTAGACTGCATTGAATTTATATTTTTAATTCTTCGCGAAGGACATGGGCTCGCGATTATATATCTTTTCCGTCTGAATGTCTGTATCTGTGCCTACGCAGAAGACAACTTTGCGTCGTCAATCAAGAAGAACCTGCAAAATTTTTGCGCAGTGATTGCCTTATATGAATATGTGAGCAATGCAGAAAATTTATTGACCGCGTAAAAAGCCTCACATTAATGTGAGGCGATTGACATATATTGTTATATATTTTATAATAATGTCAGAAAAAGCTGAATTTTAATTCGGGAAGGTGAAAAAGTGAAGTATTGCACATATTGCGGCAAAGAAATTTCTGACAACGCCTATATCTGTCCGCATTGCGGCTGCAAAGTGCGCGGCGCGTTGGATAATTCATATTCCACGATGAGCGTAATAGGGTTTGTGCTTGCCTTTTTTATTCCGTTGGCGGGTCTGATTGTAAGCATATTGTCATATTCTTCGGCTAAGAAAGAGAACAGTCATAAGAGTGCGACGCTTTCCAAGGCGGGCATAATAATAAGCGCGATTGAAATTGCGCTTTACATAATAGCTGTTGTTATTTGTAAAGTCGTTATGGTGCTGATGTTTACAAGCGGCATGTATTATTGATTTTGGCGCATAAATAGTTTGTTGTTGCGCAAATTACCTTTACGGAGGTAATTTATGAAGCTTAATTGCGGAGATACCTGCCCCAGAACGGGCAAATACAATGTAGTGGACGAAAAGGGCAACGTGCTCAATAACGTCTACGTGAAGGAAGGCGAAACCATGCCGCCTACACAGTATTCGGGTTGCCACTACGAAATCTGACTATAAATAAAAAGAACGGCGCGCGGAAAAATTTCCGCGCGCCGTCTTTTTTATGCTCGCATGAATATGTGTAAACCTGCGCCTGCTATAATATTTATTTGAACCGACTTAAAAAAAGTTGTTCTGCGCCGAAGCACTGACAGAGTTTGCGTCGTTCGGGTATTGACTATAAAAAAAGTGTATGGTATAATTTGCATATGCAACTGGATAATGAATGCAGGCAGTGCCTGTACGAAAGTCAACTTAAAAAGGTCATAAAGATGCATGGCGAAAACGCCACGACGGAACTGTTCAGACGCGACGTGCGCGCTCTGTGCGATACCGCGCCCGAAAGCTCGTGCGCGCCTCTTTTAATGCGCGATATCGATGGGATTTACCGTTCGATTTTCGGCAAGGGAATAGATTATTCGGATGAAAAAAATCTGTTCAACAGAGCCTTGCTCAATATAGAGGATAAGCTTTTAACGCAGATAATCGACAGCGAAGAGCCGCTTAAAGAGGCTGTAAAGTACGCCATGGCGGCAAATTACATAGATTTTGCAAGGCTTTCCGACCTAAACGAGGACAGCGTTAAGGAAGTCATCTCTGCCGCCGAAAGGACGGTGGTCGACGAGGAAACCTATCTGAAGCTCAAAGATAAAATTCTCAATGCGAATACCATGTGCTATCTTCACGACAACTGCGGCGAGATCGTGCTCGATAAAATTTTTATCCGCACGGCGCAGACGCTCAATCCGAGGCTTAGGTGCGTGTCGGTAGTGCGCGGTGGCGAAATTATCAACGACGCTACGAAAATGGATGCCGACATGGTCGGGCTGGGCAAATTTTCCTACGTCTTTGAAAACGGCGCGGCAATTCCCGGGACCTATCTCAAGGAATGCAATCTTCTGACTTCGGCATTCATACGCAACAGCGACGTGGTTATTTCGAAAGGTCTGGGAAATCTGGAAACGCTCTACGGTTCGGGCTACGGAATATTTTATATGTTCATGTGCAAGTGCAGCCATATAGCCCGCAGATTTTCCAAAAATCTTTGGGAAACCGCACTTGTCACCGACGAGACAGAGGGCGAATAAATATTTCTCGCGCACTCGTGCGCAATTTTACGGCGCGGGGCGGCGCGCATGAGACCGCCGAGGGGGAAAATTATGGAAGACAACGAAGAATATTCCTATAAGGGGTATTCTGCGGAAACCGAGGCGCGCTTAAGGCGTGCAGGCGGCATTTCCACCGTGACGGGCGACGAAGAGGAATATTCCTTTTCGGGCTTTGCGGAGAGCGAAACCGCCGTAGCCGAAGAGCGCATCGGCGGCGACTTTCTCATTGAGGAATTTTCCGCGGAGACAAATGCATATAAGCTGTCAAAAGCGATTAATATTTCTGAAAATACTGTCAAGTATATACTTTGCGCTATATATTTTATCGTCGGGCTTATTTGTCTCGGACATTCTGACAGCATAAAAATTGCTTTCCCGTATATTGTGGGCGGGTTCATGATAACCATAGGCACGGGATTGTTCGTGTATGCGGTAAAGAGCAAAGAGTACGTACATACCCATTCAAACAAGACGGCGTCCTCGCTCGTAATGATCACGCTCGGCGTGCTGATATGCGTGGAATACGACTCTGCCTTTACAATTATAGCCGTTGCGTGGGGCTTTCTCGGTCTCATCGAGGCGGCGCATGCGTTCAACCATGCGTTCAGTCGCATAGCCCGCTCGGGCAGGTGCGCATACTACATAGGCAAGGGTGTGGCGGAACTTGTGCTGGCATTTCTTCTCTTGTATGAGCCTACGGATGACCACCATATCCCGTTGCACATAATGATTTTCGGAATACAGCTCATTTTCGACGCGCTTACCACCTTTCCGCCGATAAAAGATTATTTGAGCAGGAAATAAAATGAAATTCACTCAACTCGATTTAATGCGCCTCGCGCAGGCTACGGACGGCGAATTTGACGCCGCCGACTATACCCCCGAAGAGCTGGAAGAGCTGTTCGGAAATATGGAAAGCGATCTCTCTGTCGACGAGATGCGCCGTCGCTATTTTGAATTTTACGACGACATAAAGGACAGAACTCTGCCAAAACACAAGTGGAGCGATTGATTTTAACGCCCGCCCGCGAATGCGGGCGGGCGTTTCAAATCTCAATTAAAATGCCGTTGGATGGGGGATATCATGCGGTCAATGAAAAAATCCGCGCAGGAGACTGCGCGGATTTTATTACATAACTACTATGTTGTGGTCTTCAAAAATCTGTTTGTATTCCTTGGGGAACGTGTCGTCGGTTATGAGCACGTTTATATCCTCTATGTGAGCGAAGGTATAGGGATTGATTTTGCCTATCTTGGAGCTGTCGAGCATCATATAGACGTGTCTTGCCTTTTTGAATACCTGTTTCAAAAGGTCGCTTTCAACCTGACTGTTGCAGCTGAAACCGTTCTCGGGAGTAAACGCCGTCGCGGAAACTATCGCTATTTCGAAATTCGTGAGGGCAAAATATTCCTTTGCCGCGGGGGACGCGGTGGAGAGGTTATCCTTCATGAGCTGTCCGCCAACAACGGTTATATCGATGTTCTTTTTCTGCGCAAGTTCCATAGCTACGGCAATGCCGTTGGTGAAGACGTTGCACTTTATGTCGGGCATCTCTTTGGAAAGATACATCGCAGTCGTGCCGCCGTCAAGGAAAATCGAAATGCCCTCGTCGATAAGAGTTGCTGCTTTCTGGGCAATAACAATTTTCGCATCAGTGTTAATGGTGGTCTTTTTTGTGTACGCCTCGCCTGAAACTTTCTGAACTTCCTTGACGGACATCGCGCCTCCGCGTATGCGGATAATTCTGCCGTCTTCTTCAAGCTGGAAAAGGTCGCGGCGAAGAGTCATCTGTGAAACGTTGGGGAAAACTTCTTCAAGCTGTTCAAGCGTCATCTTGCCGCGTTTATCCAAAATGTCGGCAATTTCTTCAATTCTTTCCCTTTTCATGCGAACTCTCCTCTGTGAATATTTAACATAAATATTTTACGTTATCTTTAGTATAATATTTACTGTAAGCAAAGTCAAGAAAAATAAGCAACCTTTTAACAAAATTATCCAATCAAATGTTAAAAAATTACAAATTAAATTGTAAATTATTTATGGCGTTCAATCAGTCCATAATTGTTGATTTTTATGCGTTTTTAAGTTATAATACGGATATATGACGGCTACAAAAAAATTACGTTTGCCCCCTGCGGCACTAATAGCTTTAAGTCTGTTTGCGGCTATACTTGTCGGCACTGCGCTGCTGTGCATTCCCGCGGCGTCGGCGAGCGGCGAAGTCAGTTTTATGGCTGCATTCTTTACGGCTACGAGCGCGACATGCGTGACGGGGCTTGCCATAGTCGATACGGGCAGTTACTGGTCGTACTTCGGTCAGGCAATAATACTTGTGCTCATGCAGATAGGCGGGCTCGGGCTGATTACCATACTTTCCGTCTTCTTTCTGTACGTGCAGAAGAGGGCTTCGCTTTCCAAGCGCAAGCTTGTAATGCAGTCGGCGGGTTCGGTCAGCTTAGAAGGTATAAAATCTCTTGTCAAATACATTCTTATCGGTACTGTAGCCTGCGAGGCGACGGGCGCGTTTCTCTTAAGCTTTGCGTTTGTCCCCGACATGGGTTGGGGAATGGGTATCTGGCAGTCGGTATTTACCGCCGTTTCGTCTTTCTGCAACTGCGGCTTTACTCTGACGGGAAAGTTCGGTCAGGATTCGCTCAATGCGTACGTTTCAGACCCTCTTGTCTGCCTCGTCATCTGCCTTCTGATAGTCATTGGCGGCATAGGTTTCTTCGTCTGGGGCGATATGATTAAAAACGGCATTCATTTCAGACGTTATTCCTTCCATTCCAAGGTCGTTCTCACTACGACGGGCGCGCTTATATTGATAGGTTGGGCACTCTTTATGGCTCTTGAATGGAATAACCCCGCAACTATAGGCGATAAGGACGTCGGAACAAAAATTCTTGCTACGTTTTTCATGTCCATAACCCCCCGAACGGCAGGTTTCAACACGGTATCGTATGCCTCGGTGTCCAACGGCGGCGGCATGCTTACCACGATACTGATGTTCATAGGCGGCAGTCCCGGCTCGACGGCGGGCGGCATAAAAACCACTACGCTTGCGGTAATTTTCCTGTCGGCGATAGCAACTTCCCGCCGCAGAAACGAAACGCAGATATTCAATCGCCGCTTTGACGACGACGCGTATCCACAGGCGGGCGCAGTGTTTTCGATATACCTGAGCGCAATAGTCGTCAGCGCGCTCATAATTTCCGCCATAGAGAGCGCGGCGGGCTATACCGTTCACGACATTATTTTCGAAGTCGTGTCGGCCGTGGGCACAGTGGGACTTTCGTGCGGAATTACGGCGTCGCTTTCGGTTGCATCGCAGATAATATTAATCTGCCTTATGTTCCTCGGAAGAGTGGGCGGCTTCACGCTCATACTTGTGTTCTCCAACGAACGCGAACCCGTCTCTATTTCAAGGGTGGCGGATAATCTCATTATCGGTTAATTTTAAAATAAGGAAAAAAATATGAAAAAATCTGTTCTCATAATAGGCATAGGAAGATTGGGCGGACATCTTGCCGAAAAAATGCAGGAACTCGGGCATGACGTAATCGTTCTCGACAAGAACGAGGACAGCATTAAAAAGATAGCCTGCAGATGCAGCGATGCGCGCATTGCCGACTACACCAGCGAGGACGTGCTCCGCACTCTCGACATCCCCTCGTTCGATTTGTGTTTCGTGACGGTGGGCGACGATTTCGAGGCGTCCATGATAACCACCATAACGCTCAAAAATCTGGGCGCGAAGTATGTCGCCGCGAGAGCGCGCGACGAAATTCAGTGCGAACTTCTCAGAAAAATCGGCGCGGACGAAATTATCTATGCCGACGGCGAGACGGCGGATAAACTTGCCATACGCCACAACGGCAACAATATTTTCGATTACATCGCTCTTGCGGACGGTTATGCCATATTCGAAGTGCCCATTCTCAAGGAGTGGAAGGGCAAAACCATTATGGAACTCGACGTGCGCAAGAAGTACAAGATAAACATAATAGCAATCAAAAACGGCAACAGCGTCAACCCCTCGCCCATGCCCGACTACAGCTTTAAAGAGGACGACCACATATTCGTTATCGGTCAGTCGAGGGATGTTTTCAAGCTGTCTGTCAAAACCTGATAAAATTGCTTGATTTTTGAGCCCGATTGATTTATAATCATTAAAAATTGTAAAAACCTTATGACAGAAAAAGTCCGCGTCCCGCGCGGCGACAGAGAGGAAAATCGTCGGCTGAAAGTTTTCCGTTTGCGCGGCGGAATTATGCGCTGTCCGGATGAAATCCAGGGTCGGGTTAATACCCCGCGGCAACTCCCCGTCAGAGAGAAAACGAGGTCTTCTGAATTGAAGACGAAGTAAAGTGGAACCGTGCAAAGCACCTTTACATATAATGTAAGGGTGCTTATTTTTTCAGCATAAAATATTCAAGGAAAGTCACATGTTTTTCAAAAGATTGAGAATGGACATAAACGCGGCAAAGGAGAACGACCCCGCCGCGCGCAGCAAGTTCGAAATCTGGCTTACATATGCGGGCGTTGCGGCACTCTCTCATCACAGGCTGGCAAACAGACTGTATAAAATGAAGCTCCGCCTGTTCGCGCGCATAGTCAGTCAGATATCCCGTGCGATAACGGGCATCGAAATTCACCCCGCGGCTAAGATTGCGCCCGGAGTATTCATAGACCACGGCATGGGCGTCGTAATAGGCGAAACTGCCGAAGTCGGCACAGGGACTGTAATCTATCAGGGCTGCACGCTCGGCGGCACGGGCAAGCAGAAGGGCAAGCGTCACCCCACGATTGGCGAACACTGCGTAATTTCCGCAGGCGCGAAGGTGCTCGGCGACATAACCATAGGCGACTATGCGAAAGTGGGCGCGGGCGCAGTCGTACTGCGCAACGTTCCCCCGCACGCAACGGTAGTGGGCGTTCCCGGCAGAATTGTGCGCATACGCGGCAGTAAGGAGGGAGTTGACCTCTTTCAGGAAAAGGACGACCCCCTGCTTTCAGAGGTGTGCTCGCTGAGAGAGAGGGTGTTCGCGCTTGAAGAAAAGCTCTCCGCGCTCACAGGCGGAAAGGAGACGTCAGAGGGTGCGTCGGAGAAACCCATATCAGATGACAATGTCAGCGAACCTGCCGCGCAGGGCGGAAAAGAGGAATGATATATGAGAATTTATAATACGCTTACGAGAAAGAAGGAAGAATTTGTACCCCTCGAAGAGGGAAAGGTAAAGATGTACGCCTGCGGCATAACCGTTTCGGGCGAGGCGCATATAGGTCACGGTTTTCAGGCACTTATATACGATATAATGCGCAAATATCTCGAAAAGAAGGGATATAGCGTAACTTATGCGAGGAACTACACCGACGTCGACGATAAAATTATCGCCAGAGCTAAGGAAGAGGGCGTTCCCGCAGACGTATACGCCGAAAAGATGATTAAAAAGATTGACGTCGTCATGCGCGAAATGGATATCGACGACCCTACGGTATGGCTCAAGGCGACGTGCAATATAGACAACATAATAGATTTTATTTCGCAGCTGATAGCTGCGGGACACGCATATCCCGCGCCCTCTGGCGACGTCTATTTCGATGTTACGTCGTTTAAAGGCTACGGCTGCCTTTCCAACCGCTCGGTGGAGGATATGCTCGACGGCGTGCGCGTCGAGAATGCGGAGGACAAGCGCAACCCTGCTGACTTCGCGCTGTGGAAGGCGGCAAAGGAGGGCGAAATTTTCTGGGCGTCGCCCTGGGGCAACGGCAGACCGGGCTGGCACATAGAGTGCTCGGCGATGAACCGCGCGGCGTTCGGCGAACAGATTGACATTCACGGCGGCGGCAGAGACCTCATTTTCCCCCATCACGAAAACGAAATCGCGCAGACCGAAAGTCTGACGGGCAAGCGTTTCGTGCAGTACTGGACGCACAACGGACTGATAAAGGTCAACGGACAGAAGATGTCCAAATCGCTCGGCAACAGTCTGCTTTTAGAAGATCTGCTCGCAAAATACACAAACGAGGCGATAAAGTTCGCGCTTCTGCAGACCAACTACCGCAACGATATCAACATAACCGACAATCTCTTCCCCGAGGCGGAAAGACACCTGACAGAATTCTATAAGATTATAGACGAGGTCGAAAGCGCGTACGGCAAGGGCGAAAAGGGCAACGAGGAAATAGACAATGCCTTCAACGCGGCAATGGACGACGATTTCAACACCGCGCTCGCGCTCTCCGATTTGTACGCGCTGTTCAAAGGCGTTGCCGCAAAGTATGCGGCAAAGGACGCGGGCTGCGCCGACGACGTCAGCCAGATAAGGCGCACTTACAGCCTTCTGGGACTGTTCAAAAAGGACGCAAAGGCTTACCTCGCCGAAGTTGCCGCCAAAGCCCCGAAGGAGGAAGTGCCCGAAGAGGTAAAAGCTCTCGCCGAACAGAGGTGGCAGGCAAAGAAAGCAAAGAATTGGGCTGCTGCCGACGAACTCAGGGCAAAGATAGACGCCCTCGGCTACACGGTAAAGGACGCCAAGGACGGCTATGCCCTTCAAAGAAAATAAAAATAGTGTAAAAATGCCTTCGCCGCGTTTGACGAAGGTGTTTTGCCGTTGTATAATGTTTAGGTATTAAGTTGAGGTTATACAGATTATGAAGGAACTCACAAGCGAAAGTTTAAGAAATTTATATCTGGAATTTTTCAGACAGAGGGGACACGCTGTCATACCTTCGGCGTCGCTCATTCCCGAAAACGACCCCACGGTGCTCTTTACCACGGCGGGAATGCACCCGCTCGTACCCTATCTTCTGGGCGAAAAGCATCCCGCGGGCAACAGGCTCTGCGACGTGCAGAAGTGCGTGCGCACGGGCGATATAGACGAAGTGGGAGATTCTGCTCACTGCACGTTCTTCGAAATGCTCGGCAACTGGTCGCTGGGCGACTACTTCAAGCAGGAGATGATTGCGTGGTCGTATGAATTTCTGACCTCGCCCGAATATCTCGGCATTCCCGTGGAGGATATCGCCGTCACCTGCTTTGCTGGCGACGAGGACTGCCCCCGCGACGAAGAGAGCGCGAAGAAGTGGATAGAGTGCGGCATTGACCCCAAGCATGTATTCTTCCTTCCCAAGAGCGGAAACTGGTGGGGTCCCGCGGGCACGACAGGTCCCTGCGGTCCCGATACCGAAATGCATATAATCCGCAACCATGCGGAGGCGGACAAACTTGCCTCCGACCAGTTCGACCTCGCTCCCGCAGGCACGTTCCTCGAAATCTGGAACGACGTGTTCATGCAGTACAACAAGACGGCGGACGGCAAGTACGAGCCCTTAAAACAGCGCAACGTCGACACGGGCATGGGACTTGAAAGAACGCTGTGCATATTGAACGGCAAGGACAGCGTCTATGAGACGGACATCTTCGAAAACGCCATAGCGGAAATCGAGCGTCTTACGGGACTTAAGTACAATCAGAGCGAAGATATAACCCGCGCGTTCCGCGTCGTTCTCGACCACGTGCGCACGGCAACCTTTATGCTGGGCGATACCAAGGGCATAGTTCCCTCCAATACCGACCAGGGCTATATATTAAGAAGAATTATCCGCCGCGCCGTGCGCTTCGGCAGAAATATAGGACTGCCCCAGGGCGCGCTCAACTCTGTATCAAAGACCATAATAGAAAAGTATAAGGACGTATACCCCGAACTCGTGCGCAATGCCGCAAAGATAGAGGAGGAGCTCAATAAGGAGGAAAACAAGTTCTCCAGAACGCTCGCTCAGGGTCTCAAGGAGTTCGAAAAAGTCGCTTCCCAGCTCAAGGAGGGCGAGGAAATCGACGGCGTGACGGCTTTCCATCTCTACGATACCTACGGCTTCCCCGTAGAAATCACGCAGGAGATGGCGCGCGAAAAGGGACTTTCGGTGGAGGTAAAGGGTTACGAGGCGGCATATGCCGAGCATCAGGCCAAGTCCCGCGCCGGCAGCGAGCAGAAGTTTGCCTGCGGACTTGCAGACCACAAGGAAGAGACGACCTATCTTCATACGGCAACTCACCTTCTGCACGCCGCTCTCAAAAAGGTGTGCTCGCCCGATATCGAACAGAAGGGCTCCAATATAACCGAAGAGAGACTGCGCTTCGACTTCAACTTTGCAAGAAAACTCACCCCCGAGGAAGTTGCCGAAGTCGAAAGGCTGGTAAACGAAGTAATAAAGGCTGACGTTCCCGTAGTTATGAAGGAGATGTCGTTGGAGGAAGCCAAAGAACAGGGCTTTACGGGACTGTTCGAGAGCAAGTACGGCGAGAGGGTAAAGACCTACACGATAGGCGATTTTTCCAAGGAAATCTGCGGCGGACCTCACGCCGAACACACGGGACTTTTAGGCACATTCAAAATTGCCAAGCAGGAAAACGTGTCTGCGGGCGTGAAGAGAATTAAAGCCGTGCTCGTGCCCGCGCCCCTCGATTTAGGCGAATTTATGCAATTTATGCGCATAAATTGCCCCGTAACTGGGCTTTCAGACGGGCTTTTGCGGCGGAGGAAAAATTATTTTCAAATTTTTTAAAAACTTTGTAAACCAAACACAAAACGGCTTGACATAAATTTCATTTAATAATAAAATAGTTTTACATTTCAGTCAGAAACAAAGAAACAGCAGTAAATACACTCATTACGCAGAGAAAATTCGATAAGGAGTAAACAATGAAAACGTATATGGCAAATGCCCAGACAGTTGAAAGAAAGTGGTACGTTGTCGACGCTGAAGGTGTACCCCTCGGAAGACTTGCTTCCAAGGTGGCAGCCGTTCTTCGCGGCAAGAACAAGCCTACTTTTACCCCCAACGTTGACACGGGCGACTTTGTAATAGTAATAAATACCGACAAAGTGGTTCTTACCGGCAAAAAGCTCACCGATAAGTTCTATCGTTATCACACCGGCTACATCGGCGGTCTCAAGGAAATTTCCTACAAGAAGATGCTCGCAGAAAAGAGCGACCTCGCCGTCTATGAAGCTGTAAGAGGCATGCTTCCCAAGAACTCCCTCGGCAGAGATATGATTAAGAAGCTGAGAGTTTACAAAGGCGCAGAACACAATCACGCAGCGCAGAAGCCCGAAGAGCTTAAGTTATTCTAATCGAGAGGTAGAGAGATAGTTATGGCAAAGGCTAATTTGAAGAAAAAGTTGCAGTTTTGGGGAACGGGCAGAAGAAAGAAGGCAATCGCCCGCGTTCGTCTCATTCCCGCAGGAACAGGCACTATCGTTATAAATGACAGAGCTTTCGAAGATTACTTCCCTCAGTCGGTTCTGCAGTATGTTGTTAAGCAGCCCCTTGCTCTTCTCGGCGTAGAAGGCAAGTACGACGTACTCGTAAACGTCTACGGCGGCGGTTACACCGGTCAGGCTAACGCAATCCGTCTCGGCGTTGCGCGCGCTCTCCTTCAGGCAGAGCCCGATTGCCGTCCCGCACTCAAGAAGGAAGGCTTCCTCACCCGCGACCCCCGCGTCAAGGAAAGAAAGAAGTACGGTCTCAAAAAGGCACGTCGCGCTCCTCAGTTCTCCAAGAGATAATTGCGGAACGTTCACGACTTATAAAATGTATTTTTCAGCCGTCGGCAGTTTTGCCGACGGTTTTTTTTATGTCATTGCAGGGCGGGCGCAGATATATATTAATTTGTGAAAACAGGCAGCTATTAACTGCGGACAGAGCAAAATAATGGGTATTGAAAAATAAAGTTTTATGTGTTATAGTAAATATACCAAATAAGTTCCGCTTTTTGTCGGAACTGACGGAGGGAAAAATATGACAAAAAATGAAAGTGCGCCCGATGGCGCATCGCGCATGCAGAAAGTGCGCGAAAAACTGGTTGGCTGGATTGCTTGCCTGAAAACGGTAACCGAAAAGTACATTCTTCGCTGGCTGGTGCTGGTTGCGGCGGTAATCGTGCTTTTGTCGGGATTTTTCGTCAAGTATGAATATATCCCTATCGATGAGGTTCAGACTTATCAGACATCGGTATCCGACAATGCCGACATAACCGATATTTTAAGCGAAAAATTCTCCGATACGAGATTTGAACAGAGCATGTTCTATCCTCTTTCCGCACTCGCGGTGGGGGACGACAGGGAGGCCAACGCCACCGAATTTTCCGATACGTCGGAGCTTATGCTCAATGCGACAAATGCATTCATTTCCGAAAAGAGCGACATTATAATGAAGCTCGGGCTCATGCTCGCAACGACTGATTACGATGCGGACGAGGTTATGAAACTCATAGACGAGCTGGGCGTGGGCGCGTCGTCGGTTTATGCGGACATAAATCTGATGCGCTATGAAAAGCTCGAGGCAAAGGAAGCTTATATGAACGCGCTTGACGTGTCTGCGCAAGGAAGCGGCGTTGAGTTGTTCGAAAGAAGGCTGGATGACCTCACGGTGCGCGACGCCGTGCTGTCGGTGGGAAGCATAATTTATATATATCTTCAGGCGGTAGCCGTCATCTTCATAGTGCTCGAGGTGCTTGCGCTCGTCAGGCGTAAGACGGGCGGCGCAAAGTTCTTTGCTTTCTATATCCCCGGCATATTCGCTCTGTTTGCCGTAAGTCAGCTCACTGCGGTGGGTGTCAACGCTGCGGCTGTAGCCTGCTGTGCGGTTGCAGTCGTGTTCTGTGCGCTCTACGCTCTCGGCAAGATATGGGTGACAAGCGAGGGAACGGCTGCGCGCGGCGGACTTGTCGGACTTTTCGGCTCGCTGTGCCTTCTCATATCCGCCTGCCTGTTCGGCTCGCCGATGTACTCTTTCGGCGTGAGAGTGGACAATATCGGCGCGGCTCTCGGCTTTAACTGCTATAACAATCACGTGTTTGCAGAGGGTGAATTGAACTCCGCAATTCTGATTAACTATCTGCCTCTGGCTGTGTTCCACATAGTTGCGCTCACACTCACGCTCATCTCGCTCGTCAGGCTGACGGTCAGCTCGACAGGCGGTAAAAAGTGCGGCTGGAAACTTCCCGCTGTCGCTGCCGGCGTGACGCTTGCAGGTTACATAGCCTATAAGATTTGCGTGCTCTGCTCTGCGGTGGACCTCGTTGCTCTCGGCGGACAGATGCTCGTCATAGTCGTTCTCAATACGGTAGCAGCCATTGCGGCTTACATCTCGTCGGCTGACAGACCTGAAAAGCAGGAAGAGGCAACTGTCGAACAGACGCCTGCCGAGCAGACGGCTCAGACAGAAACTGAGTAAACTTATAAACTCTTATAAAAATATGAAAATTCCGCCCGCCGCGCTTGTGCGCGGCGGGCGGAATTTTATGTTGCGCGCGGCGTTAAATCTGATTATCGGCTGAAAATATCTGATTTTTATGCGCGTTTCGCTGTGGCAGATAATTTTTAGGTGAGGTGCTTCCGTGATGTTGCTGTAATATTGTTTTTTTCAGGCAGAAGATTGTGCGTGCGTCGGGCGCGGCAGGCAGTTTGCTCGCATTTTAGTATAAGGCGAGCGTGCGACGGCACGGCAGACCTTGACAAAGCAGAGCTGCTGCGTTAAAATATCCGTATGATACTCACGGACATACATGTTCATTCAGAATATTCTTCGGACGGCGAAAGTCCGCTTTCAGAGGTGCTGGACGAGGCGCGCGGAAGGGGCATAAGCTATCTGGGAATTGCCGAGCATTTCGATTACGACTACAATGCGCTCGGGCTCAGAATAAACGGCGCGCCCGCGTTCACGGACGCCGAAAGTTATTTTGCCGAGGGCAGGAGGTTGCAGCGGGGGAGCGGCAA
Organism: uncultured Clostridia bacterium; assembly: GCA_949290575.1. Taxonomy (GTDB): domain Bacteria; phylum Bacillota; class Clostridia; order Christensenellales; family Borkfalkiaceae; genus Coproplasma. The sequence goes on along the minus strand of CASESJ010000001.1, from coordinate 640,237 downwards.
CGTAAAACTTCTTCTCGGCTGCGAAATGGGGTATTCGCCTTCGCCGGAGGTTGCGCGGCAGTACGAAGAGGTTATAAACAAGTACTCGCCCGATTTTGTCGTTAACAGCGTTCACACCTGCGGAAATCACGATTGCTGGTTTCAGGACTATTTTGCGGGCAAGGATAAATTTACGGCGTATAAGGAATATCTTCTGCGCGTGAAGGAGAGCCTCTCCGCGCCGTATAGTTACGATATAGTGGGGCATATAGGCTATGTTTCGCGCAATGCGCCCTATCCCGACCCTAAACTGCGCTATGCAGATTTTAAAGAGCTCTATGACGAAATTTTTAAAAAGATTATAGAGCTTAACAAGATTTTGGAGGTCAATTCTTCTGTGCGCACGGCGGGCTGCGCTCACCTGCCCGACGGCGACGCGCTCGCAAGATATTTCGAGCTGGGCGGCAGAAAGGTGAGTTTTTCCTCCGACGCGCACAATAAACGCAATCTTTGCAGGGGCAGGGAGGAGGCTGTGCGCACGCTCAGGCAGACAGGCTTTACTTACCTGACCGTGCCCTGCCGCGGCGAGGAAATTATCGTGCCGTTAGATTGAAAATGATATAAAAGTTAATTCTTTTTATGAGCCGCCCGCCCGACGGATACGTCGGGCGGGCGGTCTGAATATTTTTTGGGAATATTTTTGAAAGAGACTATCATTATTTTATAAACTTTTTCATTTTGGCTATTGATTTTTTTGCGCTCCTGTATTATAATTGAATAAGGCAGATTGCCATAAAATAACAATAAAAAACCATTTTAACCATCAAGGGGGATTTATTTAATGAAAAACGTTATCGTAGGACAGTCCGGCGGACCTACCGCAGTAATCAACGCAAGCCTTCTGGGCGTTTTCAAGACGGCAAAGGACAGGGGTGCAGATACCGTATACGGCATGGTTCACGGCATAAAGGGACTTCTGGACAGGGATATCGTAGATATGTCCACGCAGATAAAGAACGACCTCGACATGGACCTGCTCAAGCGTACGCCTTCCTCGTTCCTCGGTTCGTGCCGCTATAAGCTGCCCGCAATCGAAGGCAACGAAGAAACCTACGACAAGATTTTCGGCATTCTCAAGGAGCTGGACATCTATGCGTTCTTCTATATCGGCGGCAACGACTCCATGGATACCATAGACAAGCTGTCCACATACGGCAAGAGAATCAAGAGCCCTATCCGCTTCATGGGTTGTCCCAAGACGATAGACAACGACCTTGCCATAACCGACCATACCCCCGGCTACGGTTCGGCAGCGAAGTACATAGCCGCAACCACAAAGGAAATTATCCGCGACGGTCTCGTATATGACTATCCCGTAGTATCCATTATAGAAGTCATGGGCAGAAACGCAGGCTGGCTTACCGCTGCTGCGGCTCTTTCCAAGGGCGAAGACTGTGAGGGTGTAGATATGATTTATCTGCCCGAAAGAGTTTTCGATATTGAGGACTTCCTTGCAAAGACGGGCGAAAAGCTCAAAAAGAACCGCTCAATAGTAGTTGCCGTATCCGAAGGCGTAAAGGTTGCCGACGGCAGATACGTGTGCGAACTTTCCGACCACGTCGATTATGTCGACGCCTTCGGTCATAAACAGCTTGCAGGTACGGCTCGTTTCCTTGCAGGCAAGGTAGCCGAAAGGTTCGGCGTCAAGACGAGAGCCATAGAACTTTCGTCGTTGCAGCGTTGCGCGGCGCATATTACCTCGCGTATCGACGTCACCGAGGCGTTCAACTCGGCAGGTGCGGCGGTCAAGGCTGCGTTCGAGGGCAAGACGGGCATGGTTGCATGCCTCAAGCGCGTCTCCGAAGACCCCTATATGTGCATAACCGAGCTTGCTGAAGTAAGCAAGATTGCAAACGTAGAAAAGAAAGTTCCCGACGAGTGGATTTCGGCAGACGGCACATATGTAATGCCCGAGCTTATCCACTATATCCGTCCGCTCATTCAGTCAGAAATCACGCCTCTCTGGGTAGACGGTCTGCCTCGCCATCTCAAGCTCGAAAAGTAATTTCCCGTAAAATGATTTTGTCAGCCGCGCAGAGATTTTCTCTGCGCGGCTTTATTTAGTTCCGCCGTTCTTGCTTTTGACGCGGTTGGATATGCGTTCGTGCCGCATTATTGCCTCTGCCATGAGGTTGGGCGCGTCCGCTTTTTGTTCGGAGGAGGAGGTGCGCTGTTCCGCGCGCGGACGCTCGGCGTTTGCGCGCTTGTCGGGCTCGGTGCGGCTCGCAGCGTCGTCTTTCTGTGTCGGTTTTGCCGCGTTTAACGCGTCTATCGCCTTGAGAATATTGAGCAGAGCAAATTTTTCCGTAATATAATTCTCCTTTTATTAAAATTTCATTAAAAGTGTAATGTTTTTTATTGCGTAAAAGTCAGAATTGGGGTATAATTATTGAGTATCGATTAGTATAAACGGTTATAACGGGCAAAATAAAAGGATAAAACCAATATGCGCAAAACCATCACTAAAATTATATGCATCGCGACGGCGGCAATTTCCGCCGCAGGTCTCATGCTCACGGCAGGATGCGGCAACTGGAAGTACGAGGGCGTGTCGAAAGACAACTATACTTCCGTAACGTCCAACGGCGGCTTCGTCGTTCAGACGGACGATTATGTATATTTCGTCAACGGCGCGGCTTCCAATACCGACGACAATACATTCGGCAATCCCCTGAAGGGCTCTTTGCAGAGAATTTCCAAAGCCGACCTCGCCGCACATAATTATTCTTCGTCGAGCACGGTAGTGCCTCTCGTTCTGTTCTCGGGATATTATGAGGCAGGCGTCTACATTTACGGTGACAGAGTATATTATTCTACTCCGTCGACGGCTAAAAACAGCTCGGGCGAGATACAGAATTCCAACCTCGAGTTCAAGAGCTCCACGCTCGACGGCAAGGAGACGATGTCGGACTATTACTATCGTTCCTCATCGACCGCGCTCGAATACCGCTATGTCGAAGTCGACGATACAGTATACCTCATGTACGTCGTTTCGGAAGCTCTCTACGGCGAAACCTCTGCCGTAACCAACATCCATTCGATAAATACCTCGACGCGCGAAGACGTCTTAATCGCCTACAACGTATCCGATTACGCCTTCGATACCGAGGACCCCGAAAATCCTTATGTGTTCTACACAATGAAGGTAACCTACAACCTCGGCTCGCTGAACAGCATAAGCGAATCGTATAATCAGCTCTTCGTTGCCCGCGCAGACGCAAAACAGTCTGCCGCAGATTACGACTTCTCGTACGTAGAGGACTACGACGCGTCCGAAGACCCTCTCTATGTCAACAAGGGCGAATTCGTGCTCGACGGCATAGGTTTCCAGGCTTACGGCGAAAGATACTGTCAGTTCAACTACGGCTTCGGCAGCGATAAGAGCTACAGCATAAATTATGCCGACGTGACGTATTCTCTCTCTCAGTTCAAGAACGGCACGCTGTTCTTCGTAGCAAAGCAGTCTCTCGATACGACGGGCGGACTGTATGCGATAGATTGCACCGATTTTGACGCGGATGAGGACGGACAGGTCGACGAGAGCTGGGACGCTATATCTGCAAACGAAAAGATAAAGACCGATTATCGCCTTCTCACCACGAGCGACGGCGTGGATTACACCTTCGTCACGATAGACGGACAGCAGAAAGTGCTGTACAACGGCGACGGCGGACTTATTATAGGTCGCTTTGAAAACGGCGGCATAAAGGACGAGTACTCGCTCACCGACAGCGGCGAGGCTACAATCATTGCCATAAGGGATGAGACGAGCGCGTCCGAAACGGGCAGCGGCACGGAAACTCACACCAATGTATATTATTCTCTGACGGGCGGCAACGGTTACACGATTTATCGTATAGCCATCGACGGCGACAAGGACGATTATGCCACTAACCGTCTGCCTTCCGACGACCTGTACACATATTCCGAGGTGCGCATTCTCGACCTCGACGCCAAGTCGAGCTGGTATCTTCCCGAGTTTGTGGAAAATCAGATACTCTTCGCAAGCGAAACTGAGGGAATGTCAGGCTACAACTATATTATGGCATTCGATCTGAACACCGACGACGGCGTGATGTCCAATGCCGAAATAAATGCGCTCAACGAACAGTTCGAGGGCATAACCGAAAAGATAGAAGAATACAGCGAAAAGACCAATTCCGACGGAACGGAGGCGTATCGTTACCTTCCCGACGCGCTCAAGTATCTCTTCCGCACGGGAGATGCCGAGTACCTCGACGACCTCATACAGGCTTACGTAGATATCGAGGGCAAGGATAAAGAATATCTCTATTCCGAGCGCAGCGCAGAAATTTACCGCGAGTTTGCAACCGCGGCTGAAAATTCTGACTGGGCGGAATACAGAGAGCAGTCGAGAAAAGTCAACGGCGAGACGGTATATTCCAACAGCATAGAATATTACTACAGCGTGATCGGCAGAATGACAGGAGACGATTATCAGGGTTATCTTGACGACCTCCGCACTTCGTATATGCAGTCCTATCCCGTGGACGACAGCACATGGTGGGACAATCTTTCGACCGTTGCGAAAGTCTTCTTCATAATAGGTATGTGCGTGGCAGGTCTGCTTGTCATAGGCGGCATAACCGTGCTCGTCATATTCCTCGTCAGACGCCACAAGCGCAAGAAGCTCAATGCTCCTTCCTCGCGCAAGAACGTCGACATTACCGACGATAAGGACATCGACGTCTACAACAACTGAAACTGAAATAAAATCTCCCGCGCCGCGGGAGATTTTTTTATGACTGACGGTCAGAAGACGTTTTCGAGGTTAATCGAGTAGGCTGAGGGGAGTGACTGCGTCATGTGACTGACGGCTTCGAGTTTGGCGAGAGCCTGGGCATATCTCTCCTCGCGTATATAACTGCCCGCCTCGAACAGGTAATAGTCTATCTGAGATATGTCGTTGTGCGGTATGAATATGTGCAGACGGCTCTTCTTTTCCTCCCACATAGTGCACACGGCGCGCACGTCGCCGTCGGTCGCGCGCTCGCTCCCGACCTTGTCGCAGAGCACCGTCACCGCCTCGTGAAAATCTTCGAACTGCGCTCCGACGTACATCTCGCTGAATATGAAGAACGCCAGACACAGCACGGCGGCGACAAGAGTGTAGATAATAGATTTTACCATTTTCTTCCGACCTCTATTTGTTCAATCGAATAGGGCTTGCCCTTCTTCTGGAAGTAAACTCTGCCGTTGCCGTCCACAGTCATCACGAGCACTTTTTTCGCCCTTGTGCCGCGCTCCGAAAGAAATTTATCCAGAGCCGACGGCTCAATGCCTGCAATCTGCATGTTTTGCCTGTCGGTGTGCCCGTTGTCAATTATGGTTACGGGCAGAGTATCGGTCTTGTCCTCGCGCGCGAGCGCGGAGAAAGAGCCGTTCGCCTCGTACAGTCCGTAATATACGTCGTCGAGATTGAAATATCCCGCCGCGCGCATGCTCTCTATGAGGTCGGAAACGTCCAGATTGTTTTTGCGCAGCTGATAGCTGTCTATGCCCTGGCGATTGATTACCACCGACGGTTTGCCGCAGATAATCGCCTTCATGGGCTTGAACCACATATCGAGCAGCCAGACAAGCTGGTGCAGAATGAATATGGTGGCAATGGAAATTATGCCGTACATTAGAGGTATGCTGCTGTCCGCCATCGGAATGCAGGCGAGCTCGGCAATGAGTAAAGTTACGACGAATTCAAACGGCTGCATTTCGCCTATCTGGCTCTTGCCCATAAGTCGCATAAATACGAGAAGGGTCAAGAAAATTATCGCCGTTCTTATAAAAATCAGAGCCATACAAACAGTATTGCGTAAAATGAGCAAAATATCCTTGCAACGGGCAAGTTAAAGTGATATACTGTATTCAACGCGGTTGCGTAAAGTGGTGCGGGTCGGACAGCCCGCGCACGAAAGGCTTGCCTGCGGTAGCCGCGTTGCGTCCCCAAACAAAGATTTTTTATTTTTACACGGGCGCATATGCGCCCGTTTGCATTTTATATGAAAGATTATATCGCCGCCGTCAGGTCGATGGAAAAGAGCGGCAGCAAGTTCGGCACGGAAAGAGCCGGGGAGCTGCTCGCACTCTGCGGACACCCCGACGAAAAACTTAAAATTATTCACGTTGCGGGAAGCAACGGCAAGGGCTCGGTGTGCGCAATGCTGACGTCTATTCTCGTCGAAGCCGAAAAAAAGACGGGCACATTCACCTCGCCCGAGGTCTTTTCGTATGAAGAAAAGTTCTGCATAGACGGCGTCCCCGCGCCGGCAAGCGAGATAAATTTCTATCTTGCGCGCGCTTTTGCCCTCGCCGAAGAGATGACGGACAAGCCCACGGCTTTTGAAATCGAAACGTGCGCCGCGCTCGACATGTTCGCCTGCGAGGGGTGCGAATACGCGGTGATAGAGTGCGGTCTGGGCGGGCTGAACGACAGCACTAACGCAATTTCTCGCAAAGAGCTTGCGGTGATAACCTCGATATCTTTAGAGCACACCGCAGTTCTCGGCAAGGATATTATGAGTATCGGTCGCCAGAAAGCGGGAATAATAAATAATTGTCCCGCCGTCGTGCCCTGCAACCTGCCTGCGGACGCGCTGGAATACCTGTTAAATGTCGGCGCGGTCTGCGCGGGCGACAGTGCTCAGGTCATTCGTAGTTCGCTTAAGGGGCAGAAAATACGCTATCGCGGCACAAACTATTTTGTGCGCTTTCTCGGTCAGGAGCAGGTATATAACGCCGCCGTCGCAATCGAGTGCGCTTTAATGTTGGGTCTGCAAAAACGCTGTATAAAGCGCGGACTTAAAAAGGCGCGCATATTCGGCAGAGTTCAGCTCTTAAAAAGGCGCGGCAGGCTGTACATTCTCGACGGCAGTCACAATCCCGCGGCGTTCGGACCGATTTCCGAGGTCGTCGGCGCGCTGAAGGGCTCAAAGACGCTCGTCTTCGGCTGTCTTTCGGACAAGGATGCGGAGGGCGCGGCGGAGAATCTTGGCGGGCTCTTCGACGAGATAATAACAGTCCCCGCGCCCAGTTACCGCGCGATGGACAGAGAGAAGATGTATTACGCGTTCGGCGGAAAATATAAAAATGTGCGCGAGGCGGGCGATATCGCAACCGCTCTCGGCGGCGCGAAAAACCGCACCGTAGTCGTATGCGGTTCGTTCACACTCTTGAAGGAGGCAAAAAATTGGATAGAGCAAAGGCAATAAAGGCAATAGAGGACCTTCTGGACGCATTGGGCGAGGACAGAGAGCGCGAAGGGCTGAAAGAGACGCCCCGTCGCGTTGCGGATATGTTTGCCGAACTTCTGAGCGGCGAGGGCAGAACGGCGAAAGAGGAACTTTCTAAGACCTTTTCCGTAAACGGAGGGGATATCGTCATTGAAAAGGACATCTCCTTCTCGTCGACGTGCGAACATCATCTGATGCCCTTCTTCGGCAGAATAGCCATAGCATACATTCCCGATAAAAAGGTGGTGGGACTTTCAAAGCTTGCGCGCTGCGTGGAGGTGTACGCAAAGCGACTTCAGCTTCAGGAACAGCTCACCCGTCAGATAGCTCAGGCGGTGATGGACTACCTTGCGCCCAAGGGCGTCTTTGTCTGGTGCGAGGCGGAGCATACCTGCATGACCTGCCGAGGAGTTAAAAAGGCTGGCAGCAAGACCATCTCCTATGTGACTTTGGGCGACTTCCCCGAAAACAGACTTCATGAGGTATTGGCTCTCGTAAGATGAAGATAGGCAACCGCATTTTTAAAGACTACACCTATGTGATGGCAATAATAAACCTCACGCCCGACAGCTTTTTCAAAGACAGCCGCGTCGCCGCTGACGACGCGCTCTTTGCCGCAGAGAGGGCGATTGATGAGGGTGCGGCAATTCTCGACCTCGGCGCGCAGTCGACGCGCCCGGGCTTCAGCGAAGTTACGGCGGATGTGGAAATTTCCCGCCTCGAGAAACCCCTTCAGGCCATCCTTTCGCATTTTGACATTCCCGTGTCGGTAGATACCTATTTTACCGAAGTGGCTAAATTTGCTCTCGGTGCGGGGGCGCATATGATTAACGACGTGCGCGGGCTCATGAGCGAGGGAATGGCGGACGAAATCGCGCGCGCGGGCGCGGCGGCGTGCATTATGCACAATGCAGCTTCGCAGGTTGAAGGCGACCTGTTTTGCGAGGTTGAAAACTTTCTGTCGGCGCAGGCGCAGTTTGCTCTCTCGCGCGGAATAGAGCGCGAGCGCATCTGTCTGGACGGCGGCATAGGCTTTGCAAAGAGCAGGGAACAGAGCCTCGAACTTTTAAACGGCTACGGCAGGCTGTCGCGGCTCGGCTATCCCCTTCTTCTGGGCGCAAGCAGAAAATCTCTCTTCGGCGGTCAGCCGTCCGAAAGGCTGGCGGCAACGCTCGCGTCAACCCGCCTCGCGGCGCAGAACAACGTGCTGTTCGTGCGCGTGCACGACGTAAAGGAAAACGTCACGGAGATAGAGAAGTACTATGAAAATAAGCGTTAAAGGACTTGAAATATCCGCATGCCACGGCGTTCTGGACTTTGAAAAGGTGACGCCGCAGCCCTTTATATTCGACATCGTCATGGATGTCGACTGCGACGACGGGGCGAGAGAGGACGAAATATCGAAGACGGTCGATTACTCCGCCGTGTGCGCCCTTGCGGAGCGCGTGACAAGGCAGAGGGTGCGCAACCTCATTGAAAATCTTGCGCGCGACTGCGCATTTGCGATACTCGAAAATTTTGAAAGGGTGAATTCTGTTGCCGTAACCGTCGGCAAGCCGCAGGCACCCATGGACTGCAAGTTTGGCTGCGTATACGCAACTTTTGAGGCGAAAAGGCGCAACGCGGTGCTCTCTCTCGGTTCGAGCGAGGGCGACAGACGCGCAACTCTGGACAGCGCGATTGAAAAAATTTCTTCCCTCGGCGGCGTGAAGGTTAAAAAGGTGTCCTCGTTCATAGAAACTGCGCCTTACGGCGGCGTGGCGAAGAACAATTTTATAAACTGCGCTTTGATTGCCGAGTGTTTCCTGTCCGCAAGAGAGCTGCTCGCCTTGTTGCAGGGCATTGAAAAAGAGCTCGGCAGAAAACGCCTCCGCCGCTGGGACGACAGAACAATCGATATAGACATAATATTTTTCGGCGACGAAGTCATAGCGGAAGAGGGGCTCGCCGTGCCTCATCCGCACTACGCTGAAAGAGATTTCGTCATACGTCCCCTTAAAGAAATCTGTCCCGAATTTGTCTGTCCGCTCACCCACAGGGTCGTCAAAGATTTGTAAAATTTACCCCGCACGGCGGTCGCGCGGGGTGTTATTAATTTTCATGCGTGAAAATTCTATGTGCAAATTGCACAATTTTTTTTAAAATCTCTATACAATAATGTAGCCTTGTGCTATAATTCAGCATAGTGGATAAAATGTAATTTTATGGAAAAACCCATAATTTCAGAACAGTTTTATCCATGCAACAAGCGTATTTCCGTTGCGTCGCAAAGACGGTAAAATCTGAGGGCGCGGCGGCAATACTCAATTAAGGAAGTGTTTAATTTGGAAAAAATCGGTATTATTGACCTCGGTTCAAACTCGGCTCGTCTTGTCATAGTCAATATGTTTCAGGACGGCTATTTTATGGTTATGGACGAACTCAAAGAGAGCGTGCGTCTCGGACAGGATATGGAAAGGGACGGCTTTTTAAAGCCTCAGCGCGTGGCAGAGACCATAAAGACTTTGAGAATGTTCAGAAAACTCTGCGACGCGAGCGGCGTCAACAGAATTATTGCCGTCGCTACCGAGGCGGTACGCCGTGCAAAGAACCAGCGTTCTTTCCTCGATGAAATTCAGGCGAGCTGCGGCATAAAACTGCACGTTCTCTCCGCCGAGGAGGAGGCTACGTATGTCTACCGCGGCGTAATCAACTCGATGGATATCCCCAAGGGCATAATTTTAGAAATTGGCGGCGGCGCGACGAAAATCGTGTATTATAACCGCAGAAACATGCTCAACTATGTCACTCTGCCCTTCGGAGCTGTGACGCTTACCGACCTGTTTGCAAATGACGGGCTCAGACCCGAAGAGCAGGCGGCTAAGATGGAAGAATTCTTCACCGCGCAGCTCAAGGGCGTGGAATGGCTCAACGAAGTCGACCCCGACGTGCAGATGATAGGCGTGGGCGGCAGTTTCCGCAACCTCTTTAAAATAAGCAAAATAGTGCAGAAATATCCCCTCGATACCGTGCACAATTTCAATATGCAGGCAGAGGACTTCTATCCCCTCTACGATATGATAAAAGTTCTCGACCTCGATAAGAAAAAGAAGATAAAGGGTCTCTCTGCCGAGCGCGCAGACATTCTGCCCGCGGCTCTGGCTATAATCAAGGCATTCCTGACCCGCATGAAGCTCACCGAATTCACCATTTCGGGCTCGGGGCTCAGGGAAGGCATTATGTTCAATCAGGCTCTGCCCTCGACGGTGGAAAAACCCATATCCGACGTGATGAATTACTCGCTGACTACGCTCGTCAAGTATTACGACTGCGACGAAAAGCACGTAGAACACGTGGTAAACCTTTCAATACAGCTCTTCAAACAGCTGAGAGTGCTGCACAAATTCCCCAGACAGTACCTTAAAGTTCTGAAAGTTGCTGCAATGCTTCACGATTGCGGCATGCGCATCAAGTATTACAATCATCAGCGTCACAGCTGCTATATGATACTCAACTCTACGCTCTACGGCGTAACGCACAGGGAGATTGTCCTTGCGGCGTTCACGGCATGCTGCCATAAAAAAGAGGACATCAACCCCTACGACTGGAACCGCTACCGCGATATTTTGAACGAAGAAGATATCGAAATCGTCAAGAGACTGGGCGTAATGCTGAGAATTGCCGAGAGCCTCGACAGGTCGAATTCGGGCACTATAAAGGGCATAAACTGCGATATACTCGGCGACTCAGTCATAATGAAGACCGAAGTCGAAGGCGATGCAAGTCTGGAAATCCGCGACGCTATGGCGGCGGGTGCGGAATTCAGAAAGGCATTCCGCAAAAACCTCGAAATACTTTAAAAAAACTACTGTACGATGCCGCCGCAGGGCGGCATTGTTGTTTGAAATTATGCGATATATTCTTGCCAGCGCGTCGCCGAGGCGGCGCGAATTACTCAGTCATATCCTGACGGAATTCGAAGTCATTCCCGCCGTCGCGGAGGAGGTGGTCGACAGAACGCTTCCGCCCGAGGAGATAGCCCGTTCGCTTGCAGAGCACAAGTGCAACGAAGTCTTTTCCTCAAATTCCGACGCAGCGGTAATCGCCTGCGATACGATAGTCGTGTTCAACGGCGAAATTTTAGGAAAGCCGAAGGATGAGGAGGACGCAAAGGCGACGCTTAAGAAACTTTCGGGCAGAATACACTTTGTTATAACGGGCGTATGTATCCGCGCGGGAGGCAAAAAAATTTCCTCGTTCGAAAAGACGGAAGTCAGGTTCAATAACCTCTCCGAAGAGTTCATAAATTCTTACGTTGCGGGCGGTTCGCCCCTCGACAAGGCGGGCAGTTACGGCATTCAGGACGAGGGCGTGGTCAAGGAATATTTCGGCAGTTATACAAATGTCGTGGGTATGCCCGTAAGACTTGTAAAAAATATGTTGGAGCAGATTAAGCAATGATAAGACTGGCGATAGATATAGGTTCGTTCGTAACAAAGATATATATGCTCGGGTGCGGCGTGGTGCTGTCGGAGGCGACGTGCGTCGCCGTCGAGAGCGAAGACGGACAGATTAACATAAAATCTTTCGGCGACAGGGCGAGGGCTCTTTCGGGTAAAGCCGCGCTCAATACCCACATAGTCAATCCCGTCACGGAGGGCGACATATCCCGTCCCGAACTGCTTGCGCCGCTGCTTTCTTATTTTCTGGAAAAGATAGAAGTTACGCGCAGAAAGGCAAAGAACTGCGAGGTTATGTTCGTCATTCCCTGCGGAGCTAAGGACGAGCTCAAGGAAAAATATCTCGACGTGGCTTATGAGTGCAACATAGGCAGGGCGTATTTTACTCAGACGCCCTTTGCCGCCGTGCTGGGGCACAACGTCACTCTTTCCGAAACAGTGCCTATGTTCTGTCTCGACGTGGGATATGCCATAACCAATATTGCCGTGCTGTCGCTCGACGGCATAATTTCCGGGCTCTCGGTCAATCTCGGAGGCGGCAATGTGGACGTTCATCTTATGGACTACATGGCTGAAAATTTCCGTCTTAAGATAGGTGCGCTCACCGCCGAGAGAATAAAAAACACAGTGGGAAGTCTGCTTGAGGACGACAACAAGATGACTGTCGCCGACGGCAGAGACCTTAATTCCGGCAACCCTTCGTCTGTTGCGGTCAATTCCTCGCAGATTGAAGGCGTAATAAGAATTTACGTGGATAAAATTTTGGAGTATGTAACGCTCGTCATGTCCAAGCTGCCCGCAGAGGTGGCGTCCGCTGTTATGCACGGAGGAGTTTATCTTTCGGGCGGACTTACTAAGATGGACGGCTTTGCCGAATATGTCGGCAAGAAGCTGGGCATTCCCGTCAACGTCAGCGAAGAACCTTCGCTGTGCTCGGTTATCGGCGGGGGAGTTATTCTTTCGAGCGATTATCTCTGCTCGAAGATAGCGGGCGAGCAACAGTACTGAAAGGTCTTTCTGCTTTTCAGATTTCTGTCGGTATGCGCATTGTGGCGCAAGGTTTGGTTGGGTAGTAAAATATGAGTTCTTCTGCACTCGTAGGATTGGGATTTGATATCTGCGCGATAGTTATCTGCCTTATAATTATGGGCAATTACTATTCTGTAAAGCGCAAACATACCCGCACGGAAATGCTCTTTCAGGCGTTCATGATTGCATCGTTTTTCTCTGCGTTCATGAATGTATTGTCGCTCATTTTCAATCAGTTTTACCCGCAGTTCACGCCGTCATGGCTGAGGTATCTGGCGCGCATGCTGATGGTCATTTCCGTCCACAGCGTGGGCATAATCTTCATGATTTACGCCGTTGCGGAGAGCTACGAAAACCGCAATCTTCCAAAGTCTGTATTCTGGCTGACGATAATTTTAATTGTTGCGGACGCGGTCTCTATAGCGATATACGGCTTTACATATACCATGCCCGTGCAGATGTCTGCGGCGGCATATCCCGTAATAATAAACATAATGTTTGTCTGCCATTACTTCGCGCTGACGGCGACGGCGGTGTATATGCTCGTCAACCGTCGTTTTCTGCGCGTCAGAAAGCAGGTAAACATTCTGTTTTTCATATTATTCAACCTCGTTGCGACGATAGTGCAGTTTTACACAAACATTCAGCTTTCGGACTTCGCGTTCGCCGTTTCGGTAATGCTCATATATGCCACTCTGCGCCGTCCCGAGGACGAGATTGAACCCGTGACGGGAATGTTCAACGGCAAGGCTTTAAAGGAATTTCTTGCTATACAGATACACGCGGGCAGGAGCATAAAACTCTTTGTCTGCGAAATAAAGAATATGCCCGTCATAAATTCCGTGCTCGGTCACGCCGGCGGGGAGACGATTTTAAAGGAGCTGGCGTCAAGGCTGTCCGCGCTTACGGGCAAAATTAATTACATCTATTGCATGGACGGCTGCAAGTTTGCCGTGCTGTTTAACGGCGACGAGCAGTACAGACAGTTCAGACAGGGCTACATGCGCGCGATAGGCAAGCGGTTTTTCGTATCGGGCACGGTAGTCCCCGTAGATATGTTCGCCTGTCTTATACGCTTTCCCGAGGTTGGCAAAAAGGTCTCCGACGTGGAAAGCATTATGAAGTACTACCGCGACAACAGTGCGGGCGGAGGCGTCATAGAGGCGGCGAAGGAGGCGGTCGAAAATATCGAGCGCAGCGAAAAGGTGGGCTATGCCGTTCAGAAGGCTCTGGACAACAACGCCTTCGAGGTGTATTATCAGCCCATATATGACCTGCATACGCGCAAGTTCAGCGGCTGCGAAGCCCTCGTAAGGCTCAAGGACGCAGAGCTGGGATATATATCGCCCAACGAGTTCATTCCCATAGCCGAAAAGGACGGAACGATTGTCGATATAGGTAGGCAGGTAGTTGCATCGGTCTGCCGCTTCATAGGCGAAGAAAAGCCGCAGAGATACGGCGTGAAGTATATAGACATTAATCTTTCCATAATACAGTGCCTGTACCCCGATATGGTGGCAGAACTTGAATGTATGCTCGGCGAATACGACGTGCCAAACAGCATGATAACCTTCGAGATAACCGAGACTGCCTCGTCGAAGGAATATAAAAGGCTGCAGTCCAATCTCGAAAGGCTTCATTCTAATGGCTATAAACTTTCGCTTGACGACTTCGGCACGGGATTTTCCTCTATGGAGTTTCTCATCAACTTCCCGTTCGACGTGGTCAAGCTGGATAAGTCGCTCGTCAAGGCATATATGGAAGAGCCCAAGTACGAGACAATTCTTCAGCACTACATGCCCATGCTGCACGGGCTCGGCGCAAAGATTGTCGCGGAGGGCGTTGAGACGCTCGAGATGGTCCGAACGCTCGACAAGCTGGGCTGCGATTATCTTCAGGGATATTATTTTTCCCGCCCCGTGTCGGCAAAAGATTATATCGAGTTCGTAAGGGTCAAAAATTCCTGAAGAGGCTGTATTTTTAACGGACGCAGCGGCGTTTGCCTGTTGCGATTTATTGTTTATGGAAATTTCATTGAAGAAGTGGACGATTGACGACGCGCCTCAGCTGGAGCGGCTGTGCAATCGCGCGGACAGAACCTATCTCTCCGACAGAATGCCGTCGCCATATACGCGTAAGGACGCGGAGGAATATATATCGCTTGCGGGAAAGAGCTGCGACGGTTTGTACCGCGCAGTTCTGGCGGACGGCACAATAGTGGGAACGATATCAATCGAGCGCATGCAGGACATACGCAGCTGCGACGGCGAGATAGGATATTTTATTGACAGCGAGTATTCGTCTCTCGGCATAATGACCGAAGCCGTAGGGCTTATGTGCGAGGAGGCGTTCAGAGAATTCGGGCTTTGGCGCATCACGGGCTTGGTCTTCGAGCCGAATATCGCCTCGCGGCGAGTGCTCGAAAAGAACGGGTTCAGGCTCGAGGGGATAACTAAAAATTCCTCTTTAAGTTACGGCAAAACTTACGACCTCTGCGTCTACGGAAAAATCAGACAGTCCGCCCACGACGGGGAAAAGAAATAAATTCAATAAATTAAAAAAAGCGCGTTGCCTAGGCAACGCGCTTTTTTTAATTTATTCGGTTATTTTATGAGAGACTGGATAACGTTTTCGGGAGCCTGTTCATAGCGGTCGAAAGTGCTTATGAATTTGCCTCTGCCCTGCGTCATTGAGCGGAGGGCGGTTGCATAAGTCTGAATTTCAGCCTGAGGCGCGTCAGCGGTTATAATCTGCAAATCGTCCTTTGCCTCCATAACTATAATTCTGCCCCTGCGCTTTGTAAGGTCGCCCAGGACGTCGCCGAGGTACTTTTCGGGCACGCCTATCTTCATCTTGCAGATGGGCTCGAGGATAGTGGGAGTGGCGTTTTTCATGCCCTCTTTAAAGGCGATTTCTGCCGCAGCTTTGAATGCGGCTTCGCTGCTGTCCACGTCGTGATAGCTGCCGTCGTACAGCACGGCTTTTATATTCATTACGGGATATCCCGCAAGCACGCCGTTGGAAAGACATTCAACTATGCCCTTTTCAACAGCCGGTATGTACTGTTTGGGTACTGCGCCGCCTACGACTTCTTCTGCGAATTCAAACTCGTTTTCGCATGGTTCGAACCTCATCTTGCAGTGACCGTACTGTCCGTGACCGCCCGTCTGCTTTTTATATTTGCCCTCGGCTGTGGAGGTGGAGAGTATGGTCTCTCTGTAAGCTATCCTGGGCGGTTTGAGCACGGCTTCCGCGCCGAATTTGCTCTTGAGTTTTTTGCATATTACGTCGAGGTGAACTTCGCCCTGTCCGCCGAGCAGCGTCTCACCCGTGTTGTTGTTCTTGGTTATGACAAAGCTCTTGTCCTCTTCGGCAATCTTGTTCAGTCCTGCAAAAACTTTGTCTTCCGTGCCCTGCGCCTTTGCGTAAACCGCCATATAGAGCGAGGGACGGGGGAAGGAGATTGCGTCGAATTTTATGGGCGCGCCCTCGTCGCACAGCGTGTCGCCCGTGCCGGTGGAGGTGAGTTTTGCAACCGCGCCGATATCGCCTGCGGTGAGCTCCGAAACGGCTTCCTGTTTCTTGCCGTTGACGACGTAGAGCGCGGTTATTCTCTCGGTCGTGCCCGTGTTGGGGTTGAGTACGCTCATGCCCGTCTTGAGCACGCCGCGATTGACCCTGAGGTAATTGAGCTTGCCCACGAAGGGGTCTACCGAGGTCTTGAATACCTGCGCCGCAAACGGTCCGTCCGCCTCGCAGGAGACGGAAATCACTTTGTCGTTAGTGCAGTCGGTTGCGAGCAGGTCGCGCCTCTCTGCAGCCTGAGGCACGTATTTGACTATTTCGTTCATCAGGTTTATGACGCCGCGGTTATTGAGCGCGCTGCCCGCCATTACGGGAATGACGTTCATGTTTGCGATGCCCTTTCTGATGCCGTGAATACACTCTTCTCTTGTGAGATAGCCCGTTTCGAAGTACTTTTCAAGCAGAACGTCGTCGTTTTCCGCCGCCGTCTCCATCAGGGCGAACTGCATTTCCTCGAGCTGCTGTTTCATATCGTCGGGGATGGGAATTTCTTCGGGACCCGTCGCCGAGAATTTGTATGCCTTGTCGGTCAGTGCGTTAATCATACCCGTCATCTTGCCCTCGTGCATTATGGGGAGCTGAATAGCCGCAATCTTTGCGGGGTACTGTTCGCGCAGAGCGTCGATAGTGGAATGATAGTCGGCATTTTCCTTGTCCATGCCGTTGATGAAAATGACCATCGGTTTAGCCGCCTTCATGCACAGCGAAATGGCCTTTTCCGTTCCTACGGTGACCGTGCCGCCCGCGCCCGTAACGATAAGGGCTGCGCCGCAGGCGCGCATTGCCTCGTTGAGTTCGCCTTCGAAGTCGAGGAAGCCGGGAACGTCTAAAATATTGAGCTTTGTCTCCTTCCAGAACGTGTGAGTTACGCTGAGCGAAATCGACATCTTTCTCGCAATTTCCTGTTCGTCGAAGTCAGAGAGCGTCGTGCCGTTTTCTATTTTTCCCATACGCGTCAGCGTTCCGCCGTTGAAGAGCATTGCCTCGCACAGCGTAGTCTTGCCTTCGCCGCTGTGACCTATGACGGCGATATTGCGTATGTTTTTTGCAGAAATGGACATATCATTTCCTCCTTAAATCCATCATATAACCATTATAAAGTAAAAACAGCCATAAATCAATACCAAACAGAAAAATAATTTCGTTTTGTGTTAAATTTGTTCAATATCGGCGGCATATAACGCCGCCTTACGGTCAAAAAATAATTTACAACCGTTCAAAAATTATATATAATTAGTATATAAAACCGGACGGAACATAAATGAAGAAACCAAACAGCAACATCAGAAATTTTTGCATAATAGCGCACATAGACCACGGCAAATCGACGCTTGCGGACAGATTAATCGAGCTCACGGGACAGGTATCCAAGCGCGAAATGGAAGAGCAGCTTCTCGACAGCATGGATATCGAGAGGGAGAGGGGCATAACCATAAAGCTTGCGCCCGTAAGAATGTTCTATTCAGCCGACGACGGCGAGGAGTATGTATTCAACCTCATCGACACCCCGGGGCACGTCGACTTCACGTATGAAGTATCCCGTTCTCTCGCCGCCTGCGAGGGGGCAATTCTCGTTGTGGACGCCTCGCAGGGCATAGAGGCGCAGACGCTGGCGAACGTCTATCTCGCGCTCGAAAACAACCTTGAAATTCTGCCCGTCATAAATAAAATCGACCTTCCCTCCGCCCGCCCCGACGAGGCAAAGCAGGAGATAGAGGAGGTTATCGGTCTTGACGCGTCGTACGCGCCCCTCGTTTCCGCAAAGGAAGGCACGAACATCAAGGAAATTTTAGAGGATATCATAAAGTACTTTCCCGCGCCCGAAGGCGACGCGTCCGCGCCGCTGCGCGCGCTCATATTCGACAGCTATTACGACAACTACAAGGGCGTAATTTTGTTTGTGAGAATAAAGGACGGCAGCGTCAACGTCGGCGACAGAATAAAGTGTTTCCGCTCGGACAAGATTTACGACGTAGTCGAAGTGGGTGTCTTCGCTCCGCACACCGTGCCCAAGGACGGGCTCTTTGCGGGCGAAGTAGGCTATATCGCCGCCTCGATAAAGTCCATACAGGACGTGGCTGTGGGCGATACTGTTGTGAGTGCGGACAATCCAGCAAAAGAGCCCCTGCCCGGCTATAAAAAGGTTCAGTCCGTCGTGTTCTGCGGCATTTATCCTCTCGACGGCAGCAAGTTCAACGACCTCAAGGACGCCATATTGAAGCTTCAGCTCAATGACGCGTCCCTCGTGTTCGAACCCGATACGTCCGTCGCGCTCGGCTTCGGCTTCCGCTGCGGCTTTCTCGGACTTCTGCACATGGAGATAATGCAGGAAAGGCTGGAGCGCGAGTTCGGTCTGGATATCATAACCACAGCTCCCTCGGTCAGCTATAAAGTAATAAAGACTGACGGCGAAACGCTCTTCGTCGACAACCCGTCGCATCTTCCGCCCCAGTCGGAGATTGACTATATGGAAGAGCCGGTTGTAAGGGCGGATATCTATTCCCCGCCCGATTACCTCGGTCAGATAATGGACCTGTGCCGCGAAAAGAGGGGCGTATTCGAGCAGATGACCTACCTCGACGCAAAGAGGGTGCAGCTTGTATACCGTCTGCCGCTCAATGAGATTATATTCGATTTCTTCGACAGAATAAAGTCCCGCACGCGCGGCTATGCGAGCTTCGATTACGAGCTCATCGGCTACGAGCGCAGCAAGCTCGTCAAGCTTGATATACTTTTAAACGGCGAGGTGTGCGACGCGCTGTCAATGATAGTGCACGAGGACTCTGCGTATGCCCGCGGCAGAATGCTTTGCGAAAACCTCAAGGAGGCAATTCCCAGACAGCTCTTCGAAGTGCCCGTTCAGGCGGCAATAGGCGGCAAGATAATTGCAAGGGAAACCGTCAAGGCGGTCAGAAAGGACGTGCTTGCAAAGTGCTACGGCGGCGACATTACGAGAAAGAAGAAACTGCTCGAAAAGCAGAAAGAGGGCAAAAAGAGAATGCGCTCGATAGGCAGCGTGGAAGTGCCTTCGGAAGTATTCATGGAGATACTCAAGACCAACAAGGAGTGACATATGACCCTGCGTTTCGCCTCTTCGCAAGACTATGCGGCGATGCTTGAAATCTACCGTCCGTACGTCGGGCAGACGACAATTTCATTCGAATACGAAACGCCATCGCTGCAGGCTTTTTCAGACAGGTTTGCCGCGCTTGCGGGCAGGTTTCCCGCAGTCGTCTGCGAGGACGGGGAGGAGGTAATCGGCTACGCCTACGCCTCGCCCGCATTCGAGCGGAGAGCCTATTGCTGGTGCGCTGACTTGTCGGTATACGTGAGGCAGGACAGGCGGGGCAGGGGCTGCGGCAGTCTGCTTTCGCGGGCTATTCTGGATATTCTGCAGGCGTTGGGCTATCGCAAGGTGTATTCGCTCATTACGGGCGAAAACGATAAAAGCCGCGCCTTTCATAAAAAACTCGGCTTTAAAGAGGCAGCCGAATTCAAAGAGCAGGGATATAAGATGGGCAGATGGCTGTCCGTCTTCTGGTACGAAAAGGAGCTCAACGGCGCGGACTGCGCAGGGAGCTTCCCCAAAGAGTTTTCAGAGAAAGATTTTGATTTGTCGCGCTATGAATGATTTTTATTCAGCCGTCTATGAAGTTGTAAAGAGAATACCACGCGGAAAAGTTCTCTCATATGGCGACGTTGCGCGTCTTGTCGGCAGACCGCGCTCAGCCCGTCAGGTCGGGTGGGCGTTGCACGTCAACCCGCAGCCGGGGATAATTCCCTGTCACAGAGTGGTCTTTAAGGACGGCAGACTTACAGACGGCTTCGCCTTCGGCGGAATTGACGTGCAGTGTGAGCTTTTAAAGAGCGAGGGCGTCGAGGTTGAGGACGGCGCGGTGGATATGAATAAATACAGGTGGAATATATAAATGGCGGGAATTTACGCACACATACCCTTTTGCAAGAGCAAATGCCGCTACTGCGACTTTGCGTCTTTCCCCGACAAAATCGGACTTGCCGAAAGCTATATGGCTTGCCTTTTCAGGGAGATGGCAATGCGCAGCGGGGAGCTTAAAGATTATAACTTCGATACGCTGTACATAGGCGGTGGCACGCCCTCGGTAATCGACGAAAATTATATCGCAATGCTCGTCGCGGCGGCGAGAAAACACTATAAACTCTCTCCCTCGGCAGAGATTACCATAGAGATTAACCCCGGCACCGTGTCGGCGAAGAAGATAGATACCTATAAAAAGTGCGGCATAAACCGCTTTTCGGTAGGACTTCAGTCGGCGAACGATAAAATACTCGCCGACCTCGGCAGAATACACACTCTCAACGAGTTTGTGACCTGCTGCAAACTTCTCAAAGGCTGCAACTTTTCTGTCGACGTAATGATAGGACTTAAAGGTCAGACTTTGCAGGACATCTCGCAGGCGATAGAGGTTGCCGCGGCGTTCGGCGCGTCGCACATTTCCATGTACGCGCTCACTCCCGAGGACGGCACGCCAATTTACACCGACTACCTCAACGGCGAACTTCCGGACGGCGACGAGGTCGCATCTCAGTACGCCTTCGGCGTGGAAAAGCTCAAAGAGCTCGGCTTTGAAAGGTACGAAGTTTCCAACTTCTGCAAGAAGGGCAAAGAGAGCAGGCACAACTTAAACTATTGGAAGAGGGGCGAATACATAGGCTTCGGAGTGTCGGCGTCCAGCTGCATAAAGAATGTGCGCTTTACAAATACTTTCGACCTTGACGAATACTTCAAGTGCATAATTTCGGGCGCGTTGCCCGTTGTGGACAGGCAGGAAATCTCTTCGGAGGATGCGAAGGACGAGTTTGTAATGCTCGCCATGCGCACGACGAGAGGGGTCGACTTAAAGGAGTTCGAAAAGCTGTTCGGAACGCAATTCGCTGCGGAATATGCCGCCGCTATCGCAAAAAATGCGCACTATCTCGAAATCAGCGATGACTTCGCGCGCATAAAGGACGAATACCTCTTCGTGCAGAATTCCATAATCTGCGATTTTCTGCGCGGGTAACAAATATGAATGATTTTACTGTCAGAAGGGCTCAGCCTGCGGACGAAAAACAAATAAACGACATCTTTTCCGCGGCGCGGGCTTTTATGTCTTCGCTCGGCAATCCTCAGTGGCAGGACGGACACCCGGACGAAGAGTTCGTCCGCTCGGCGACGGGCAGGGGCGAGCTGTTCGTCGTCTGTTCGGGTTGTAAGATTGCGGCGGTCTTTTCCGCCGTGGAAAGGGATATTTATTACGACGGGGCGGACATCTGGTCGGGCGACGGCAATTATCTTGCCGTGCACACCGTGGCTGTGAACAGCGAGTTCCGCGGTTGCGGCTGCGCCCGATTTATTTTAAGCTGTGCCGAGCAACGCGCTCGTTCGGTTGGCGCAGTCTCCCTGAGACTAGACACTCACGAGCTCAACGCTCCCATGCGCAACCTTTTAACCTCCTCAGGCTTCGTCTGCCGCGGGCAGATTTCCGTGCGCTCGCAGCCGAGAATTGCCTACGAAAAACAACTCTGAACGGTTTATGACCCAAGCTGAATAAAAATTACGGCGCGGGCGCGACAATTCTGTCGCGCCCGCGCCGCATTCAGATGTGCAGACGCCGCAATATTAATTTTTTGTACACTTCGCGGTTGTTTATGATTTACGCCGCTGCGGTCTGAATTTTTATTGCGGCGGCGATTGCGTACGGATAAGGGCGGGGTCAGGACCTGCGCTCGGCGATTACGTTGCCGCTTTCGCCGTCTACGAGGTAGGCGTTTATATTGCCTTCCCTGTCGCACACGCCTACATAGTAGTAGCATTTGCCCGCGTCCGAGAGCAGCCTCACATAAATTTCGCCCAAAAAGTTATTGCCGTCGGTCAGCGAGGTAAAAGTTTCGCCGTCGTATTCTGTTGCGCATTTTAAAGCCTGTTCGCAGGTCAGCACGCCGTCATACATAACGCTGCTTGCCTCAATCGTCTTTGTCGTATTGCCCCACGAAAGCTTTACGTTTATCTTATCGCCCGAAAAAGTGCCCGCAAAACTCAGATAAAAACTGTCTGTTACGGACATATAGCTCATTTCGCCGCCTCTGCCGTCGTCGAAGAGCACTTCGACTTTCTCAGGACTTGCGGAAAAATGTACAAACACCTCGCATAGTTCGGTCATCTCGCCCTTGAAGCCGTCGGATATATACGGCTCTTCGCGCGAAGAATAATGCAGTTTTACTGAAAGGGTGTCGTCTTCGTAGAGGTAGACGGACGTGCGTTTTTCTGAAATGAAAGAGGAATAGTCCGTCTCATTGCCGCATGCCGCGGCAAACGTAAGTATAAGAGCGGTTGCGCTCGCAAACAAAAACAAAATAAATTTTCTCATCAATACAATTTATTTCGTTCTTTCGGTATTATGATAGATTTTTATAAATTTCCCTGAAAAGAAGTTGTCCTTGCGCGCGCGCAATATGCGCGCAAAAGAATAATCAAACGGTTGCATTTTGCCTTGCCGTGTGCTAAAATGATAAAAATAATATTTATATTTCGGCGGAAAGTTCTTTCGCCGAAAATAATTTAAGGGCAAAAACTGACCTTAATTACAAAGGATAATATTTGAAAAATCTTGTGGTCAAAACGGCGGTAAAGACCGCCCTTACAATACTCGGCGTTCTCGTCGTGGCGTTTGTGGCTTTCAACTTTGCCTGCCCTCAGCACATGGCAACCTTTGCCGAAAATACGGGCAGCTATTCGCTCGCTCTGCGCTATGCCTCTCTGAGGTACTACTATACGGGCGACGTCAATGACCTTGCCCGCTGCGTGGACGACGCAATTCTGACGGGCAATCCCGACTATATCGTAGATTACGGCGGACAGTTCCTCTCTCACGAGGGAAAGGACGAGGTCATAGCCGACAGAAATGAGAGCCTTTCCGGCATTGAATACGGCAACTTCGTAGAGGGAAAGGTGGTTGTCGCCTATTACGACAAGGGCAATTTTTCGCAGGCTCTCGAGCTTGCATACGGCTATAACGGCATGACTTCGTTCGAATACGGCAATGCGCTCATGTCGCTCTCCGTGTCTGTGGCTCAGAACGACGACGAGGCTTCCGCCTCGAGAGTTATAGAAATTCTTCAACTCATAACCCCCTCCGAACCGCAGGAGCAGCAGTACCTTTTACAGGTTCTTGAAATGCTCGGTGCGGCAGAATGATTTTTCAGGAGAATAAAATGAACAAGATTGTCAAAGAAGCTCTCACTTTCGACGACGTGCTGCTCATTCCCGCGGCGTCCGAAGTACTTCCAGCAACCGCAGACCTGCACACAAAGCTGTGCGATGGCATAGAACTTAATATTCCGCTCGTCTCGGCGGCGATGGATACCGTCACGGAGGCGCGCCTTGCCATAGCAATCGCCCGCGAGGGCGGCATAGGCGTCATTCATAAGAACATGACGGTGGAGGAGCAGGCGGCGCAGGTGGACAAGGTCAAAAGGAGCGAGCACGGCGTCATAACCGACCCCTTTCATCTCTCGCCCGAACAGCCCGTTTCCGCGGCAGTCGAGCTCATGGAAAAATACCGCATAAGCGGCGTGCCCGTAACCGAAGCGGGCAAGCTTGTCGGTATTCTCACCAACCGCGATCTGCGTTTCGAAGCCGACTATACCCAGCCGATTGCAAACGTGATGACAAAGAACAACCTCGTCACCGCTCCCGTCGGCACGTCGCTCGAAGACGCGCAGAAAATTTTAGGCAGACACAGAATAGAAAAACTTCCCATTGTCGACAAGGACGGCATGCTAAAGGGACTTATCACGATAAAGGACATTGAAAAGACCATTCAGTATCCCAACAGCGCGCGCGACAAGAACGGCAGACTG
This sequence comes from uncultured Clostridia bacterium, assembly GCA_949290575.1. Lineage (GTDB taxonomy): Bacteria > Bacillota > Clostridia > Christensenellales > Borkfalkiaceae > Coproplasma. The sequence goes on along the minus strand of CASESJ010000001.1, from coordinate 616,017 downwards.
CTTGCGGGCGCGGCAATAGGCGCGTCCCCCGACGTGCTCGACAGGGTTGCCGCATTGGTAGCTTCCAAGGTGGATATGGTCGTGCTCGATTCGGCGCACGGTCATTCGGCAGGCATAGTGAGGGCTGTTTCCAAGGTCAAGGCGGCATTCCCCAACCTTCCGTTGGTTGCGGGCAACGTCGTGACGGCGGAGGCTACAAAAGCCCTGCTCGACGCGGGCGCAGACGTCGTCAAGGTCGGCATAGGTCCGGGCTCGATATGCACGACGCGCATAGTTGCGGGCATAGGAATGCCTCAGCTTACGGCAGTTCTCGATTGCGCCGAACAGGCGGATAAAATGGGCAGACGCATAATCGCCGACGGCGGCATAAAGTACTCGGGCGATATAGTAAAAGCTCTCGCCGCAGGCGCGAGCGCGGTTATGATAGGTTCGCTCTTTGCGGGCACTTCCGAGAGCCCCGGCGAACTCGAAATTTATCAGGGCAGAAGTTTCAAATCCTACCGCGGAATGGGTTCTCTTCCCGCAATGAGCAAGGGTTCGAAGGACAGATATTTCCAGTCGGACGCAAAGAAGTTCGTGCCCGAGGGCGTCGAGGGCAGAGTGCCCTACAGAGGCGCGCTCGCCGATATAATCTTCCAGCTTATGGGCGGTCTGCGCGCAGGTATGGGATATACTGGCAACGCAACTATCGAAGAGCTGAGAAAGAACGGCAGATTTGTCAAGATGACGGCGGCGTCTCTGACGGAGTCTCACCCTCACGATATAAACATAACAAAGGAAGCCCCCAACTACAGCCCGAAGGGCATTTAAGTAAAAAAAAGAATAAAAAGAGGAATATAAAAAATGCAACACCAAAGAGTATTGATTTTAGACTTCGGCGGACAGTATAACCAGCTGATTGCAAGGCGAGTGAGAGAGCTCAACGTATTCTGCGACCTTCTTCCCTCGGACATGAGCATAGAAAAGATTAAGGAATACAACCCCATCGGCATAATCTTCACGGGCGGACCGAACAGCGTGTACGATGAAAATTCTCCCAAAATCGATAAGGAAATTTTCTCGCTCGGCATACCCGTTTTAGGTATCTGCTACGGCTGCCAGCTTATGGCGCACATGCTCGGAGGCACGGTCGAAAAGGCGTCCACATCCGAATACGGCAAGGCAGAGGTGGAGTACGTATCCTCGCACATCACAAAGGATATGCCCAAAACAGCGGTCTGCTGGATGAGCCACACCGACAGAATTACAGTTCTTCCCGAGGGCTTTAAAATGCTCGCGCATTCGGCGCACTGCCCCTATGCCGCATTCGGCGACGAGGAGAAAAAACTCTACGGCGTGCAGTTCCACCCCGAGGTCAACCATACTTTCATGGGTACTACCATACTTAAAAACTTCCTCTATTCGGTGTGCGGCGCGGCGGGCGACTGGACTATGTCCAACTTCGTTGCGAACAAGATTAAGGAACTCAAAGAAAAGATAGGCGATAAAAAAGTGCTCTGTGCAATGTCGGGCGGCGTGGATTCCGCCGTTGCGGCAACGCTCGTGCATAAAGCCGTCGGCGACCAGCTCGTGTGCGTGTTCGTCGACCACGGACTTTTAAGAAAGTACGAAGCCGACGAGGTCATGAAGGTCTTTGCAGAGGGGCTTGGCATGAACCTCATAAAGGCGGACGACGGCGCGATTTTCCTTGAAAAATTAAAGGGCGTCTCCGACCCCGAGAAGAAGCGCAAAATTATAGGCGAGCAGTTCATCCGCTCGTTCGAAAAGCAGTCCAAGGCAATCGGCAAAGTCGATTTCCTCGTTCAGGGCACAATATATCCCGACGTAATCGAGAGCGGCAAGGGCAAGAGCGCGGTAATAAAATCGCACCACAACGTCGGCGGACTGCCCTCGGTTGTCGATTTCAAGGAGATTGTAGAGCCCCTTCGCGACCTGTTCAAGGACGAAGTCAGAAAGGTAGGTTTCGAGCTCGGGCTGCCCAAAAACGTAGTTATGCGTCAGCCCTTCCCCGGACCCGGTCTCGCCATAAGAATTATGGGCGAGGTGACGGAAGAAAAGCTCGAAACGCTTAGGGACAGCGACTATATCTTAAGGGAAGAGATTGCAAAGGCGGGTCTGGACGACAAAATCTGGCAGTACTTTACCGTCATTACCAACAGCAAGACGGTGGGCGTGCAGGGCGATTTCAGAACGTATGAAAACGTAATTGCCATCCGCGCGGTGACTTCGCTCGATGCGATGACGGCAGACTGGGCGCGCATTCCCTACGACGTGCTCGAGACTATTTCAACGAGGATAGTAAACGAGGTGAAGCACGCAAACAGAATAGTTTACGACATAACCTCCAAACCCCCTTCAACCATAGAGTGGGAGTAAGCCTTCTTCGCGGTAAGAGCGCGCTTACACTTAAATAAAATCTGAATGTGTTGAACTACTATGCAGTATAAAAGATTTTCGGATAAAATTGTGGCGAGGTTTGACAAGGGAGAGGAAATAATATCCTCTCTCCTCTCGCTGTGCGGCAGCGAGAGGGTAACTCTCGCGTACATATCGGCAATCGGCGCGGTGGGCAAGTTTACCGCGGGCGTATTCTCGCCCGAGCAAAAAACTTACCGCTCGAACAGCTTTGAGGGCGACTACGAAATAGTATCGCTCACGGGCACCGTCACTACAAAGGACGGGCAGTTTTATGCTCATCTTCATATGAGTGCGGGCGACGCGAGCGGCAAGGTTTTCGGCGGACACCTCAACAGCGCGGAGATAAGCGCGACTTGCGAGGTCGTCTTATTTGTAATCGACGGAAAGGTGGAGCGCGCTTTCAGCGAAGAAGTGGCGCTCAACCTCTTTAAATTTGATTAAATTCAGGCGCGGAACGCGCTTTCGGTGAGCGGATGAATGTTGAAGAATTGCTCAAAGAACTTAATTTTCAGCCGATAGGCGAGGGCAACGGCATTATAAAGCGCGTCAAGGGCATACTTTCCAACAGCAAGCCCAACCCCGAAAAACTGTTTGTTGCCGAGGGTATCTGGCTGGCGGGAATGTGTCTCAGGTTCGATACGCCCATAGAAACTCTCATAGTCTGCCCCGAGCACGTGCGTACGCCCGAGGTGATGACGCTCATACGCAATCTGTCCGAGCGCACCGATTTGAGGTTTTCGGTGTCGGCAAAGACGTATGAAAAGATTTCGGAAAAGGGTCAGCCCGACGGCATTATGGCTCTTGCGGCTCTGCCGAGGCGGGATATAGCCAATTTCAATCCCAAAGACAAGGCGGTAATTCTGATTATCGACGGCGTGGAAATTCCCGGCAACGCGGGTACAATGCTGCGCATGGCGGACGGCGCGGGCGCGGACGGCGTGTTCTTCTGCAACCGCAAGGTCAGAATGACCCATCCCAAGCTCATAAAGTCAAGTCAGGGCGCGATTTTAACCGTGCCCACGTTTGAATTCGCCTCGGTCACGGAGTGCAGAAACTGGCTTAAAAGTCACGGCTTTACCGTCTACCTCGCAGACACGAGGGCGGATAAATTTTACTACGACGAGCCCTTCGGCAAGAACGCCGCGCTTGTCGTCGGCAGCGAAAGATACGGCATAGCAAGGGAGTGGTACGACGGGGAATACAGCATGATTGCCATTCCCATGCTTGGCAAGTGCGACAGCCTGAATGTGGGCGTGGCGGCAACCGTTCTCACCTACGAGGCATGCATTAAAAATAAACTCAGATGACCGTTCCGCGGTTTCCACGGAGGAAAATTATGAATATCTGGCACGACATAGAAAAAGTGCGCATAACCCCGCATATTTTCGAAGCTTTGATCGAGATACCCAAGGGCTGCAAGACCAAGTACGAACTCGACAAGCAGACGGGACTTCTCAGAATGGACAGGGTGCTGTACACCTCTACGGTCTACCCTGCAAATTACGGCTTTATTCCCCGCACGCTTGCGGAGGACGACGACCCTCTGGACGTGCTCGTGCTGTGTTCGGACTCGGTCTATCCGATGACGCTCGTGACGTGCAGACCGATAGGCGTTATCAAGATGATAGACAACGGCGATTACGACGAAAAGATAATAGCCGTGCCCGTAAACGACCCCAACTACAAGGACTACCAGGACGTCCGCGCTCTGCCAGCGCATATTTTCGAAGAGATGATGCACTTTTTCGAGGTGTACAAGTTCCTCGAACAGAAGGTCACAAAGGTCAATGAAATCTGCGACAGAGACGAGGCGGTTGCGGTCATAGAGAAGTGTATTAAAAATTACGACGAACGTTTCAGCGATTGAAAAATGCGCTGCGGACGACGACAATCTGAATAATCTGCGGCGGCTTGAACTGAAGGTAAACTTCTGATCTGTCCGCTGTATGCGATTTGTCGCGGCGCGGGGGGTGCATGCAGCCTCCGCGCCGCATTTTATTGCAGAAAAATGGTGCAAAATAGGCGAAAAAGGGCTGATTTTGCGGAGTTTTGCCGACGGAATGCGGCTTTTATGACGGGGCTTGATTTTTGATGTAAAGCATGCTATAATTATATGAACGGTTCGGGCAGAGTGACAGAACCGCAGATTTATTATGGCAGATTTAAAGCAACTCAAAAAATTAATAAGCCCGTCGAAGACCCCGGACAAAAATTTTTACCTTGACCTTCTCGACGAGGAGAAACAGACGCGCTGCGAGGAAGAACACCTCGGGGCTGTTCTTCTCATGCTCAAGGCAATCTATGTCAAAAAACTGCTCGACAGAATAAAGGACTGCGCTAAAGAGAGGGACGAACTCATGTCCTCGCCCGACTACACGGCGGACAAGTACAGGCAGGTTTTGGAGCTCAACGCGCAGATTGCGGGGTACAGGCGTCAGGTTGACAGCTATAAGTGCTTTTTTACCGAAACTTACTTTGCCCGCATGGATTTGTACGACGATAAAGAGGGGTATAACAGCTATTATATAGGCAAAAAGGGGGACGAGGGGCTGGAAATTGTCGACTGGCGCGCCCCGCTTGCGAGAAAGTACTATCAGAAGAGCCGCCTCAGCTTCTCCATCAACGAGTTCAACTATAAACTCATACTGCGCAGGGCTCTGAGGGTGCACAACGGCAAACTCGAGGGTTTTCAGAACGAATATCTCTCGCTCGGCGACTATCTCACCAAGGAAGAGATAGGCGGCAGGGACGAGTCCGTCATCTTCGACCCGTTTCTGAAGGATATATTGAAGAGCCGCAAGGAAAAGCAGGAAATCTGCGACATAATAGAGACAATTCAGGAAAAGCAGTACGAGATAATAACCGCGCCTGAGAACGCGCAGTTTGTTGTTCAGGGCGTGGCGGGCAGCGGCAAGACGATGATAATGCTGCACAGACTGTCCTATCTCATGTACAATAACGAGAGCATAAAACCTTCCAACGTGCTCGTCATAACGCCTTCGGACAGTTTCAACGCATTCATAGACGAGCTTGCGCAGGTGCTCGAGCTCGAAAAGGTAAAGACGACCACGCTCGATAATTATTTTTTGGCAATGCTCAAAAATCAGGGAATAGATATTTCAGGCAAGGTCGACTATCATATGCCGGTCAGCGCGGAATATCTTAATTATGTGTATTCGCCGCGCTTTATCGCCGACATAAACAAAAAGCTTGCTAAAATTTTCGACAGCGTGCGCTCCATGCTCTCGCGTGAAAACGGCAGCGAGCTCATAGACGGCGTAACCTCCTCCTGCGAAAGGCAGATAAAGGAATACGAGCACATCAAAAACGCCTCGCTGCGCGTCAGACGTTGCGTGCTCGGCGAAATAAAGGAAAAGCCCGACGGAGGACTTTACTACACAAAGCAGATGCGCTCGCTCTTCAACTGCGTGTACGAGGTCAAAGACTTTCTGTCCGTCAACGTCACGGACGCGAGGATGAACGGATATTTTTACTTCTACAAACAGTTTTTATCCTTCTATAAATCGCTCAAATTCATACGTCGCTACGGCGAAAAAATCTGTCTTGCCGCGGCGGAGGATCTGCGCTCTTTAAAGACTACCGTCGAGAGAGAAATAACCGACCTGAAACGCTATAAAATCATTGTGGCGGGCAATGAAGAATTTACCTACGCCGAGAGAATTGCAAAGCGCGAAGAGCTCAAAAAGGAGATTGACGCGGCAATATCCCGCATCGAACGCATACTTTCCGACTTTTATGTCACCTTCGATTTTGCCGAAGTGGCTCGCGGGGAGGGGTATCTCGTGCATATCGGCAAGTGCGAGGATACCGTCGATATCGCCCGTTTCTTCTTCAAAGAGACGGTAAAAAATATCAAGGCGAAATACGGCGTGACAAATAAGGTGTTCTGCAGGGCGGACATATACTGTCTGTGCGCCCTTCTGTGCGCGCTGGGGTACAATCTTTCGCCAAAGTATTCCTTCGTCTTCGTCGACGAGGCTCAGGACATTTCTCCCGCCGAGTACGACATACTGCGCAAAGTCAATTCCGAGGCGTGTTTCAACGTGTTCGGCGACCTCAAGCAGAACATAACGCCCTATCGCGGCGTGGGGGACTGGTCGCAGCTGGGGTATGAAGTTTACGACATAACCCGCAACTACCGCAACACGAACCAGATTGTCGACTACGTGTCGGGCAATCTCGGCATAGAAATGCAGCCCGTTGGACTTTCTGGCGAAGATGTGGAAGTCATTGCGCCCAAGTCAATCGGCAGATACCTTGCGGATAAGAAGGGACTGCGCGCGGTGATTACTTCCGAAGCCAATCTGGAAAAGTATACGCGTAAGGCTTACAACGTCGTGCGCAGGACGGGCGTCATTTCCAAAAAGAAGATAAATATCATGACAGTCTACGAGAGCAAGGGTCTGGAATTCACCGCCGTTGCCGTAGTTGACGGCGATATGACGGTAAACGAAAGATATATAGCTTACACGAGGGCGTTAAAGGAACTCGCCGTCGTGAGGTGAATTTCATTCAGAAAGTTGTGTCGGAGGATTGATTATTAATCACAGTAAATTTATTTCACTTTAAATTGCTGGACTTAACATTGCGCAAATGGTAGAATAGAGTTGTTTTAAGGCGAATTCCGCCGAAGGAGCAGTTATGTGGTACGAAATCCTCTACAGAGTACTCAGTATAATCAACTACTGCGTGCTTATAATAATTGGCATACCGCTGCTGTTGCAGATTTTCTATGTTCTGGCATCCTTTGTCAGAAAGAAGACGTGGGCGGTCAGCGAAAAGAAGGCAAAAATTGCCTATCTCATTCCCGCCTGCAACGAAGAGGACGTCATTTACGACACGGTTAAAGACATACTCGAAGGTCAGTCATATCCCCGCGACAAGTACGATGTGTTCGTCGTTGCGGACAACTGTACGGACAACACGGCGGAGCTCGCCCGCAGAGCGGGGGCTACCGTGCTCATACATAACGATCCCGACCCTGCGCATCATATGGCGGCGTATCCTCTGAAATTCGGCATAGAGCACATCTTATCGATAGAGGACGACCCCTATGAGATTGTCATCAGGGTGGACGCGGACAATCACCTCAACGCCGAATATTCCTCGCTTATGAACGATGCGTATCAGGGCGGAGTGGACCTTGCCCGTCCCTATGAGGGGGCAAGAAACCCTTCGCAGAACTTCTTTACCAAAGCCTGCGCAATGTTCTATGTGTTCGAATCGCGCTACGGCAGCAGAGTGAGGGAGCGGCTGGGACTTGCCGCTCACGTCAACGGCAGCGGCGCGATGATGAGCGCGCGCATGCTCAGGGCTACGGGCGGATATGACTGCGTAACCATCTCCGAGGATGCGGAATATTATTTCAACCGCCTGCTGGACGGCTACAAGGGACACTTTGTCGAGGACGCCGTCGTAATGGAGGATATGCCCTCCTCTTTGAGGGATACATACAACCGCAACAAGAGAATAGGCAGCGGAAGCGTTTCTCTTCTCAAGCCCAAGTTTGCAAAGCTGTTTGCAAACTTCTTTAAAACGGGCAATTTGTCCTGTCTGGAGATATGCCTTACATACAGTTTTCTCTTTCTTACCGTGTTGCTTTCGGTATGGTTGCCGCTGTTTTACGTCTATAATTTCATATACCTCGGGTTCGCGGCTTACGGCGGTCTGACCGTCACGCTCTATCCGCCCGAATGGTATGCGACAATACTGTGGAATACGGTGATTATAGGCGGATCTGTACTTTTGGGACTGTTTGTCTTCTTCGGCTACATACAGGCATTCATTCTCGTAATGCTCGATTATAAAAAGATAGGAGCGAAAAAGAGAAGCGAACTTATAAGCGCGGTTCTGCTCTTTCCGTTCTTCCTCGTGGTATATTCCGTAACGATTTGTATAGGAACAATGTCCAAACCCAAGTGGGGCAGGGCTAAACGCAACACCAAATAAATTCGGCAGGTGAAAATTTGGCAGAAAATTACGCACTCGAAATTAAAAATCTCACAAAGTCGTACGGCAAAGTCAGGGCTGTCAACGACATCTCTTTCAATGTCGTAAAGGGCAGTCTGTTTGCCTTCCTCGGCGTCAACGGCGCGGGAAAGTCGACGACTATCAATATAATCTGCTCGATACTCGACAAGGACGCGGGCACTATACTCGTCGACGGAAAAAACCTCGACGAAGCTCCCATTGACATAAAGAGGCAGATAGGCATAGTCTTCCAGACGTCAGTTCTGGACAAAGAACTGACCGTTTTGCAGAATTTGCAGATACGCACGGCATTTTACGGCATAGACAAGAGACAGAAAGCCGAAAATATTAAAGATATAATAGAGCTCCTCGAACTCGGACCAATATTAAAGCGTCCCGTAAAGAACCTCAGCGGCGGACAGATGAGAAGGGTGGACATAGCGAGGGCTATGGTGCACCGTCCCAAGCTGCTCATTCTGGACGAGCCGACTACCGGTCTCGACCCCAAGAACAGGCAGGCTGTGTGGGCACTGATAGACAAGATAAGAAACGAAACGGGCATGACGGTCTTTCTTACTACGCACTATCTCGAGGAGGCGGAGCTTGCGACGGACGTCGTCATAATGGACAAGGGGCAGATAATTGCCCGCGGCACGCCCAACGAGCTCAAAAACGCGTATTCGTTCGACGTTCTGGTGAGTTTCATGCCTAAGAACGAGAAGTTCGAAAAACAGCTCGCGACCGATGGCTATACATTCGTTTACGACGGCGAGCAGGGTTCATACCGCATAAGAATAGAGGACACCGCGGCGGCTAAAGAGCTCATCGCCCGCTATCCCGAATACACGGGCGACATAGAAATTTTAAAGGGCAAAATGGACGACGTCTTCCTCAATGTGACGGGTAGGAATATGTCGGTTGCGGAGGAAGAAGATGCTGAAGACTAAGCAAAATTATTTCGAGCAGCTGGGAAGTCTCACCAAGAGACATCTGCTCGTCTTTATAAACAACCGCATGCGCGTATTCTATACGATGATGGTGCCCTTTATCATCTTCGTAATATATATATTTTTCCTGCGCGACCTCGAGCTTATGACGATAGAGCCCGTGCTTGAAAAATACGGGCTTTCCGCCGACGACAAAAAGCTCATGTCGTATATCTATACGCTCATAGATTCCTGGATGCTCAGCGGCATAATCGCAATGTCGACGATAACCGTCTCGCTTCAGATAAACAACATAACTGTAAGCGACAAGGAAAACGGCATTAACCGCGACTTTGCTTCCTCGCCCGTATCTTCAAACATTCTTATACTCAGCTATTTCCTCTCAAACTTCATAATAACCTTTGCCGTGTGCTTCATTTTCCTCGCGGCATGCTTTATCTATCTCGCCTGCCTCGGCGAACTCATAATGAGCTTTTCGTCCATAGTTTCCATTCTCGGCGTGCTTGTGTATGCTACGATAAACTCCGTGCTCTTCACCGTGTTTATCTGTTCGTTCATATCCCACGACTCGACTATGGCGAGCATAATAACCATATTTTCCACCGCGATAGGCTTTCTCATCGGCGCGTATATGCCCCTTTTCATGATGCCCTATGCAGTACAGTATCTGTGCGGGTTCGTGCCCGGAACATATTGCTGCGCGCTGTTCAGGTTTGCGTTCATGTCGGACGCCATAACCGAAATGACAGGGTACGTTGTAGGCATAATGCCGACGGAGGGCGCGGAACTTATGAGCCAGCTGACGAGCAACTTCGGCTACAATCTCGACTTCTTCGGCGTGATCGTGACGCCGCCCTATCAGGCTCTCGCCATCACGATTTTCACCGTGCTTCTCGTCATTCTTAATATTGTTTTCGGTCAGAAACTCACGGTGGTCATAGGCGGCATGAGTAAAAAGATATTCGGCAGAAAGAAGAAGAGTACGCAGGAGAAAAAAGATTGATTTTTACGACGTCTTAAAAGTTTTTAATGAAATAAATATTATTAATTGGCGCGCATATATGTGCCGTTCAATTATAAATTAATGCAAAATATAGGCGCGGCTGCACAAGTGCAGCCGCGCCTATATTTTATTCATATTTTGTTGCGGAGGGTTATTTGCGGCGATTGTCTGCGGACATCCTTTTCCATACGACGTATAAAATGTCTTTGAGCACGAGGCATGCGTCGCGGTCGCCGTAGCCATAATCATTCATCAGGCTTTTCAGCAGCCCGAGCAGTTCGTCGCCGTATTTCTGAACGTCAACGCGGCATTTGTATTCTGCCAGAACGGGGTATTTTTTGCTCCACACGCTGTTCCAGTCAATCCTGTCGTTAATCTTTTCGTCAGTCTTTTCGATTATGCGCGCCAGCTGTCTCTCTTCCTCGTCGTAGCCGATGAGCTCGTCCAGCGAAAGCCCGTAGAGCACGGCAAGTTTTTTTGCCTGAAACAGGTCGGGCGAGGTCTCGTCCGTCTCCCATTTTGCAATCGTCTGTCTGCTCACGCCCGCCTTTTCCGCGGCGTCTTCCTGCGTGAGACCTCTGTTTTTGCGTGCGTTGAAAAGATTTGTGCCTAAGCTCATTGTCGCGCTCCGTTTTTTTATTTTATTATACACCCTCAGACTGAGATTTTCCGGCAAAGCCGCCTTGCAATTTCGCACTTTTTTGCGACAGAGCCTGCTTTTTGCCTCCGGAAAGCAGAAAAGCTCTCCTCGTTGCGTAAAAATTGCCGCTGAAATCATTAAAAATTGCCGGTATTTGCCTCCATTTTTTCAATAACAGCGTCAGATACGGTACAAAAAGCCGTATTTGCGCCTGCGCAAAGTTATTGCCTTCGAGAGCAATTTTTTTGCGTCCTAAAGATTGTATATCTTTAGGGTTTGTGGTATAATTGAAAGGTAAATAATTACATTCGGGGAACAGATATGCCAGCAAATAAGAACACAAAGCAACAACTCGACGCGATAGAACTCGACGGCGAACTTTTAAACGCCGTGTCCTATGCCGCGTATTTCAACAGAATTCCGCTGTTCACCACATTCCGTATCTACAACAACGGGGATGAAGACATTGAAAACATCACCATAAGCGTTTCGGGCGACTGCGCGCTCATCATGCCCGCGCAGATCAATCTTCCCGTAATACCCGCAAACAGCAGTACTGAGGTCAAATCGCCCAATCTTCTCAACCCCAAATTCCTCGCCGACCTTCAGCAGGCGGAAGAGCACAAAGTGCTCGTCAACGTCACTTGCGGCAAGAGGGAAATCTGCTCTATTTCTGCGGACGTCACAGCCATTCCTATGGACACGTGGAGCGGTATTTCGGGGCACACCGAAATGCTCTCCGCACACGTAAGACCCAAACTTCCCGACTGCCAGAAAGTACTCGCCGAGGCGGGACTTCAGCTTAAGACATGGGGCTTTTCTCAGGAATTTTCTGGCTATGCGGGCAACGATAAAAACGCCGTCCGCGGCGCGCTCGCGTCCATCTTTTCAGCCATAAGAAACCTCAATATCGAGAGGGGCGAGGAGAGCGATATTTCGGGCACGGTCAGGATAGGCAACGTCAGCGACATAGTCGAAGAGCGCGTGGCAACGCCCATTGCCATGGCTTGCTTTGCTGCGTCCTGTCTCGAGGCGGCAAAGCTCAATCCCGTAATAGTTCTCGGCAAGACCAAACTCGGCGTGGGCGTGTGGCTGTACGAAAGCTGTTTTACGACCACCCTGCAGGACGATATGTCCGTTGTGGAGAGGTATGTCGCAGACGGCGTAAACAACCTCGCCATTGTCGACGTGGACGACCTGTTCGCGCATAAAAACGCCAGCTTCACCACGGCTGCCGCGCACTTTGCCTCCGCGCTCGCGGCGCGTAAATTCGAGGGCTGTCTGGATATAAAACGCTGCCGCATAGGCGGCGTGTTCCCCATGCCCATAAAGGTAAAAAACGGCTCTTCGTACGAAATTCTCGGCGACAGACAGTTCGCCTACGACGAGCGTCCGAAGGACATAATAGACGCCGACAAGCTCGACCTCGGCAGGAGCGCGTCCAAGGATAAAAACTGGGAAAGACGACTTTTGGATTTGTCGCTCAAAAACAATCTTCTCGCATTCAGATACCGCAGGGACTGCATTCACCTTCTGACCTGCGACGCGGCGTCCTTCCTCGAAAAACTCGGAGACAGGGACAAGCTCGTCATACAGCCCAACGCCAACGCGCTCGACAACGCGCTGTACTTCGGCGGCGGGCAGAAACTCAAGACGCTTTCCGAGCTTATAAACATAGAGCTCGGTCAGGGCGTCGTGCGTTCGTACACCCGCGGAGAGAGCCTTCTCGAGGACGCGACAACGCTCATAAGAAAGGCGCGCTCGACGCAGGAAGAGGTGGGCGCGAACACGCTTTTCCTCGCGATAGGCTTCCTCAAATGGAAGTCGGGCGACGAGAACGAATTCAAATACGCGCCCCTCATATTGAAGCCCGTCAGCCTCAAAAAGACCAAAACTCAGGGTATCGAGGCGGAGCTCGGGGACGATTTCCACGTAAATACCACGCTGCTTGAATTTTTAAAGGGACAGTTCGGCATAGACATAAGGGGTCTGGAGGACAAGAACCTAAAGCCTTTGGAAATTTTAGCAGTCATCCGCTCCAAGACAGCCAACATGAAGGGGTGGATGGTCTTCGAGGATATCTATATCTCGCAGTTCACATTCGCGCGCTATGCAATGTGGTCGGACGTAAAGAACAATATGTCCGTCTATAAGAACAACGCCCTGATTGCCAGCCTTCTGACCAATTCCAACAGGCTGGGCGAAAACAAGCTTGCGGGCGTCAGCGAGGACGACAGCAACCCTCTTGAAATTTTAACTCCGCTGCCCTGCGATTCGTCGCAGTATGCCGCGGTTTCGGAGTCTGCAAAGGGCACGACTTTTGTTCTTCACGGTCCTCCCGGCACGGGCAAGAGCCAGACTATAACAAACATAATCGCCAATGCCGTCGACGCGGGCAAGCGCGTGCTGTTCGTTGCCGAAAAGCAAGCCGCTCTCGATGTCGTCAAAAAGCGTCTCGACGAGATAGGCATAGGCGAATTCTGCCTTGAAATGCACTCCGGCAAGTCTACGAACAAGAGCGAGGTTGCTCATTCGATAGAAAAGACGCTCTCTCTCACGGACGATTTTTCGGACGAAAAATTCATCGCCTGCGCGCAGAAGATAGAGGAGGACAGAGCCCAGCTCAAAAAGCCTCTCGCGGCACTTCATAAAAAGCGTCGTCTGGGCGTTTCGGTCTACGAGGGAATAATCTATTATCTTCAGAACAAGAACGCGCCGGAGCTTGTCAATATCGAGTCCACGTTCTACGACAGGCTGACAGCCAAAAAGCTCGCCGAGTGCGAAAATATGCTGCTTACGGCTCAGGCGGCGGCGAAGGAGTGCGGCGGCGTCTACCGTTCGCCCTTTGCAGGCGTAAATATCTCTGTCTGCAACGAGAGCGTGCTCTCCTCGGTGCTCTGCTCGGCAGAGGTCGTGCTCGCAGAGCTCAAACATCTTAAAAATTACCTCGGACTGTTCCTCGATACGTTCAACCAGAAGATTTCTGCGTTCACGTCCAAAAAGCTCGAAAATCTCGTGGAAATCGCCACCGTGCTCAAGGAGGACAGGCTCAAGAATTTCTTCAGCTGCGACGAGAGCGATTTTTACGTGTTCTATAACGCAAATCTGCGCTACGACGCCGAAGTCAACAACTGGCTGACGCGCTTTAAAACTCTGCCCGATATCGGCAGGCTTGCCGACGATATCGACAGCGAAATAGAAAACTGGGGCGAAAACTACCGCTCGTCCAAGGTGCTCCTGGCGGTAATCAAAAAGATTAACCGCTGTTCCCGCACGCCGCTTGCCGAGAGCGAGGAGCTCGAATGGGTCAAGCGCGCATACGAAATAGAGCAGGCAAAGCGCAAAATTCTGGGCTTTACAAATCTTTCCTCGGCGTTCGTCGGCATAGGCGGCAGTCTGAACGACAAGAAGCGCGAGGAGTATATGCGCCCCATCTACGCACTGCATGAGAGCTGTGCGAGCGTGTTCATGGACTACAACGGCGACGCGTTCAACAGCGTTTGCGCCCGCGCCGCGGACGGATATCTCTATCCGCTGCTTACGGGCTTCATATCGGCAGCCGTGGCGTTCGTCAAAGCTTGCGACAACTTCCTCAAGGTCATCAAGTCAGATAAAAACATAGTCGGCGACGACGATTTGTTCGACTTCTATACATCAAAGTGCTCCGCGCTCATAGACAATATCGACATGTTGCCCGCGTGGTGCATGTACAAGGCGACAGCCAAGAAGCTCAACGAGAGCGGACTTACCTTCATAACCGACGCGATGGAGTCGGGACAGATAAGCGGCGAAAAGATACTTTCGGCGTTCAGAAAGAACGTCTATCGCAACTTCATACAGACGAATATACCCGCGGACGAGGCACTTTCGTCCTTCTCGGCAGCACTTTTGGACGAGACTGCGCAGAACTTCTCGCAGGTGATAGAGGAATACACCTCCCTGACGCGGCGCAAGATACGTCACGACCTCGTCTCGCGTCTGCCCTCGTCGCAGACGGAGGGACCGCTCGCGCTCGAACTTATGGCGTTCAACCGCCAGATTAAGGGCAACATGCGCGGCTTTAACCTGCGCAGTCTGCTTACAGACTTCCCCGAGCTTTTAAAGGTCGTCGCGCCCTGCATGCTGATGAGCCCTTACACGGTCTCGCAGTATCTGCCGCCCGACCCTCAGCTCTTTGACATAGTCATCTTTGACGAGGCTTCGCAGATGCCCACTTGCGAGGCAGTGCCCTCGCTCGCCCGCGCAAAGAGCGCGATTATAGTCGGCGACCCCAAGCAGATGCCGCCCACGTCCTTCTTCGTCAATATGGAGATGGACGAGGACAACCTCGAGGCGGAGGACCTGGACAGCATTCTCGACGACTGCCTCGCCCTCGGCATTCCCGAAAAGCACCTCAACTGGCATTACCGCTCCAAGCACGAGAGCCTTATTGCCTTCTCGAACATAATGTACTATTCGTCCAGACTGTGCACGTTCCCCTCGCCCGACGCGCTCGACAGCAGGGTAAAGCTGCGCTATATACAGAGCGGCGTCTACGAGCGCGGCGGTTCAAAGTGCAACAGGCAGGAGGCGGAAGCCCTCGTGGAAGAGGTAATTGCCCGTCTCAAGGACGCAGGCTCGCGCAATTCGAGCATAGGCATTGTCACGTTCTCCACGCCCCAACAGGTGTATATAGAAAAGCTGCTCAACAAACGCCTCAACGAAAAGGGTCTGGAGGAGGCGGCATACGACAGGGAAGAGCCGCTGTTCGTCAAGAACCTCGAAAACGTGCAGGGCGACGAGCGCGACGTCATACTCTTTTCAGTGTGCTACGGACCGGACGCCATGGGCAAAATTTCGCTCAACTTCGGTCCTTTGAACCAGCTCGGCGGCTGGCGAAGGCTCAACGTGGCTGTCTCGAGAGCGAGGGAAGAGATGATAATTTTCTCGTCCATGCGCTATTCCATGATAGATTTGTCGCGCACGACTTCGCGCGGCGTTGCGGGGCTCAAGGCTTTCCTCGAGTTTGCCGAAAAGGGCAGAACGACCATTGCCGCGCCCAGCGACGAGATGATAATCAACAAGAAGAGCATAGGCAAGTATGTCGCGGCAGAGCTCTCGTCCTACGGCTACGAGTGCCGCTGCGACGTGGGCGTCTCCGACTTCAAGATAGACGTCGGCGTTGTCGACCCAAAGAACAAGCACAACTTCATACTTGCAATACTGTGCGACGGCACTACGGACTTCTCTGTAAAGGACCGTTCGGTAATGCAGGTTCAGACGCTCAAGCGGAACAACTGGAACGTCATAAGGCTGTACTCCATTAACTTCTTCAACAATCCCAAGCGCGAGATTAAAAAGATAAAGGAGTACCTCGACAAGCTGACGTCCTCGGCAAAGGTGACGGCGACGACATACAAGCGACCCTATCGCTTTGCCAAGCTGGACGAAAAGACTGTTGACCCCGCCTCGATACTGTCGGGCGAGTGCGACGCCGACCTCATAAAGGCCATACGCGCGGTTGTTGCTGCGGAAGAGCCCGTCTCGCACCAGTTCCTCATAAAGCGGGTGCTGTCGTCCTTCGGCATAACCAAATACGGCTCCAAGCTCGAGGGCAAGCTTTCCACGCTCATTGCCGCGTGCGCGTTCAGGAGCGAGGAAATGCTCTCCAACACGTATTACTATAAGAATGAAAAGTGTCTCGAGTACGAGAGATACCGCGTCGAAAGCAACGGGCAGGTGCGCACGTCGGATACCGACTTTACGCCCTACGACGTAATTTCGCTCATCAAGGCGATACTCTTCGACAAAGTAAGCATGTATGCGGACGAACTCGTCACAACCGTCATAAAGCAGCTCGGCGTGCCCAGAACGTCGGATAAACTTACCGCCATGGTCAACGCCTGCATAGACGAGGGCGTGCGCACGGGACTTTTTATAAGAAGCATTTCGGACAAAATTTCACTCGGCTGATAAAAGATAACCTTAAGATGAAAAAGGCGTATAAGATTGCAAATTTCAGATTGCCTCTGGTGCTCGCGCTCTCGCTCGCGGCGGGAGTGGCAGTCGCGTACGCCTTTGCGGTTTATCGCGCAGAATTTATATGGATGATTGCGGCTGTACCTCTTACAGCCGTAATTTTTATTGTCTGTGCCCTCGTCACAAGGAGCTGGAAACCAATGCTCTTCTGCGCGCTTGCGTGCGCCCTGTTCATAACGGGAGTATTCTACGCTGGCGGAGTGCTCTATTCATACGAAAGTTCGTCCGTCCGCACGGGCGAACTATGTTACATTTCGGGAGTTGTAAAGAGCAGGGGAGAAACCTCCTCGGGCGGAACGTATCTCATACTGAGCGACGCCGTGACGGAATACGGCGGGCTCGACGGCGATATAATAATTTATATCGACGAGCAGACGGAGGGCTATGCCCGCACAGGCTATAAAGTGCGCGTCTCGGGCGTCGTTGAAAAGTACGATCTGTTCTGCTACGGCGAGCTAAACTACCGCGCCGCAGACGGAATTAAGTATTACGCAAATGCCTGCGGCGATTTGAATTCAGAGTATGCATTTTCGCTGTTCGGCGGCATTCGCGAGGGTATATATGCCGTCCTTTATGAAAATTGCGACTACGAAACCGCCGCCGTCGCCTATGCTATGCTCACGGGCGACACGGGCGATATGTCCTTACAGACACTGTCCTCGTTCCGCTATGGCGGAGTGGCGCACATCTTCGCCGTGTCAGGTCTGCATATAGGCGTGCTTTTCGGCGTACTCTCGGCTTTAGCCTCTTTTCTCAGGATAAACAAAAAGATTTCCTTTGCGGCAATAATAATTTTAATCTTTCTCTATGCCGGCGTGTGCGGCTTTACTCCCTCGTCCGTCAGAGCTGCCGTAATGTGCACTGTCGCCGCGGCGGCAAAACTTTTATACGCTAAATACGACAGCCTGAACGCTCTCAGCGTGGCTGTAATAATACTTCTTCTTTTAAACCCGCTCAATCTGTTCGACGTGGGTTTCGTGCTGTCCGTTTCGGCAATGCTCGGCATAATTTTTCTGTCGCCAAACATAAGGCGGCTGCTTTTAAGAACAAAACTGCCCCGCGGACTGTGCGGCGGCATAGCCGTAAGCGCGGGTGCGCAGGCGGCGACCTTTCCCGCGCTTTTGCTGACGTTCGGCTATGTTTCGGGCGCGGGAATTATACTCAACGTGCTCGTGTTGCCCCTTCTGTCCGCGCTGTATGTAGTCACGTTTGCGGCTGTGGTCATATGTGCAGTCGTTGCGCCGCTCGCCTCGTTTATGTCCTCTGCGCTGCTGCCTCTCAGCGCGGTTATTAACTTTTTCGTAACTTTCGGCTTTGAAAATTCGCTCATATCGGGCTTCGGCGGGTGGTGGACCGCGCTGTTCGTGTTCGCGGCGATTTTCGCCCTCTCGGATAAGTTCAATCTCTGTCGTTCGGCTCGCGCAATCGCGTGCGCGCTCTGCGCGGTCTGCTTCGCAACCTGCACGGTGCTCGGCGGCGCGGTGTTCGGCAGCGAAACGCGCATAGTCGTCGGTGCATATTACGACGGCGGCATGGTGCTCGTGAGAAACGCAGAGGGCAACGTTCTCATAGTAACGGACGGAATGTATACGGGCAGACTTACCTCGTTCATCAACAGATATTGCCCGCTGGGCGCGGATAAGGTAATAATTCTCGGCGGCGAGGGCGCGGCTGAATATGTATACGAGCTCGATTATGATTTCGCAGACATATATCTGCCGCCCGACGGCATTGTCCTGCCCGCGCCTGACGGTTCGACGGCGCACTACGAAAGCTCTTTCGAGCTGTGCGGAACGCACTATTCGTTCGTCGACGGATACACGCTCAGAGCGAGTGCGGGCGGCGTCGATTTCGCCGTGTGCGCGGGGAGATATATCGATATTCAAAGCACCGATTTGCTCATAACTTTGTACGAAAATACTTCCTGCAATGCGGCAACGCAGGTGTGTTTTGACGGAAAGGACGGCGATTATGACGTATATTCGCAAGGATGCTTGCAATTTATCGCCGATAATGGTAAACTTGTTCTGACGGGACTTGTGCCCGCGCCGTAAAATTTCCTGCGGCGGAAAGTTTTTTATGAAGTACACCGAACTCAAAAACGATATAAAAGAAGGCGACAGGCGCATTTACCTTCTCGAAGGCGAAGACGCCTATTTTGCCATGCACGGCGAAGAGCAGATAAAAAACGCCTTTCTCTCCATGCCCGAGCTCAATTTCGCCTCCTTCGACGGCGCAGACCTCAAGGGCAGGAACATCTCTTTGTTGCTGTCGGCAATGACGGTCTTTCCGTTTATGGCGGAAAAGAGGATAATAAAAGTCACCGATTTCCACACTACCGAACAGGAGTACGAAAAAAACCTGAAAGATGCCTTTGAAAATTGCCCCGAAAGCACCATACTGATAATAGTCAATCAGTCCTCGGGCAAGGGTGCGGACCTCAAAAGGAAGAAGTGCATAACCTATGTCGATTGTTCTCACGCCGACGAGGAGACGGTCACAAGATGGGTGTACGTAACGCTGAAGAAGGCGGGGGTGGCGGCGGACGTCGACGCCTGCCGCGACGTGGCGGCGTACTGTCTTTGCGATATGTCGCGCGTCAGCAAGGAGACCGAAAAGCTCATTGCTTATGGCGCAAACCAACTCACGCGCGAGGATATAGGCGAGCTTGTCTACAAGGACGCAGATTACAGAATTTACGAGATGACCGAAGCTCTTGCCCGCCGCAACTTCGGCAAATTCTGCGCCGTGTATACGGATATGCTCTCTAAGGGCACGGACGGAAATATCATAATATCGTCGCTGCACAGGTATTTTAAAAATCTTCTAATAATGCTTTCCTCTTCGGAGAGCGACGCCGCCGTCGCGACGAAGCTTAAGATGAAGGAATACGGAGTAAAAAAGAGCCGCGAGCAGGCAACTGCTCTGGGCAGGGAAAAGCTTGAGCGGCTGACGCGCGTTCTGTATGACGTCTCGGCAGATATGCGTTCGGGCAAGCTGACGCCGGAGGGCGCATTCGACGGCGCAATCGCCAATGTACTGCTCGGCTGAAAAAAGCGCGGGCAAATATTGCCTCTCTGAAAAAAATATAGAGGAAAAAACGCTTTATTTTTATTACAAAACATAATATAATATTTTTATAGGCGCGCATAGGACGCGCGGGTAAACAAAATTGCTCGGAGAGCCGCCATGTGGGAAAAAATAGGACGTAAATTCGTAGGTATGTGGAACGGCATGGACTGGACGTACGCGGTGCAGTTCATTGCTTTTGCCGTGCTTTTTTATCTCGTTTTCAAGGTTTTAAAGGAGAACAAGGGCGGCAAATTCATTGCAATAGTCTGTGCGGCAGTACTGGTTTTCGGGCTTGCCTGCTCGTTTTCAGACAATATCAATTCGCAGACGCTCTTAATTCTCGTCTTCCTCGTGGCGATAGCCGTAATAACGATGTTCAACGTCGAAATCAAGCGTTCTATGCTTGACGCCGGCGCAAGACATCACATAGGCAAGTCGGATATGACGGTAAGCCACATCGAAAAGATAATTCAGGAGACGATACACGCCATACAGGATATGTCCAAGAGCAACGTCGGCGCGCTCATAGTGCTCTCCAACGACAACCTCCCCGAGGGTATAATCTCCTCGGGCACGGTAATCAATGCCGACATTAACGCGCCAATGATAGAGGCGGTCTTCTATCCCAAAGCTCCCCTGCACGACGGAGCAATGATAATAGAGGGCGACAAAATTCATGCGGCGGGCTGTTTCCTTCCGATAATTCAGAACGACAACCTTCCTCAGGAGCTCGGTTCGCGTCACCGCGCCGCGCTCGGCGTCACGTCGGTCGCTTCGGTGACGGCAATCGTCGTCTCGGAGGAAACGGGCATAATTTCGATAGTAAAGAACGGCGAGGTCAGAAAACGCTATGCCAGCGACGCCGACCTCAAAAATGCGCTTTCGCAGTATTACTGGTCCGACCTGACCGCGGAGAACTGATATGAAAAAACCCGGCAAATTTTTCAAAGATTTATTCACTAAAAATATCGACATCAAAATTCTCGCCCTTGTCATAGCCGCAATAGCGGTTATGCTGATAAACATGCCCAATGTTTAAGGAGGGTTTGCATGAACACCATTAAAATTCCCCGCATTCTTCTGCCGAACACATACGATTTGTCTGCGTGGTCGGTCAACGCCTGCGACCAGTTCACCTCAGACGAAGAGTACTGGCGCAATCTCTATGCCTATGTGGGCGACAAACCCTCTTCATTAAAGCTCATTCTCCCCGAAATATACCTTTCGGACAGACCCGAGGAGCGCATAGAAAAAATCAATCAGACTATGTATTCCTACCTCAATGCGGGTATGTTCCGCGCGGTGGAGGACGGCTTCATTCTGGTTGAAAGAACTACGCAGTCGGGCACCCGTACGGGCATAGTGCTGGCTATAGACCTTGAAGATTACTCGTACGAGAAGGGCAACTCCGCGCTCATACGCTCAACCGAGGCGACTATTCTCGAAAGGATACCTCCCCGCGTTCGCATACGCAAGGACGCGCCAATCGAGCTGCCGCATGTAATGCTTTTATACGACGATAAGGAAAATAAAGTGCTCTCGTCAATCAGGCGCGGCAACGTGCTGTACGATTTTGACCTCAATATGGGCGGCGGACACCTGCGCGGCACATACATAACCAATCCTCACGCGGTGATAGACGCCTTCGACAATCTCTGCGACGCAATGACGTGCTATTCAAAGTACGGTTCGTTCCAGAGACTGCTCTTCGCGGTCGGCGACGGCAACCATTCGCTCGCTACGGCAAAGGCGTGCTGGGACGGCATAAAGGATACGCTTAACGCCGAACAGCGTGCCGTACATCCCGCAAGGTACGCTCTCGTAGAGGCGGTTAACATCTACGACAAGGCATTGAAATTCGAGCCCATTCACCGCATCGTCAAGATGCAGAAGACAGATTTGTTTATGAAAGGTCTCAACCTCGGCGGAAACGGCAAGGCGGTCGTGGCTGTAAACGGCAGGCGCGGCGCGATAAAATTCCCCGAAAACATTCCCGAGGGAATTAAAGCTCTCGACGAGTATATCTCTTCATTCATAGAAAAACACGGCGGGGAAGTGGACTATGTTCACGGCAACGACGAGCTTAAGAGGCTGTCATATCAGGGCGTGGGCATAATGTTGCCCCCGATTAAAAAGGACGACCTGTTCAGACTGATAATAAGCGGCGGCAACCTGCCCAGAAAGACGTTCTCCATGGGCGACGGCAACGAAAAAAGATATTATATGGAAGCAAAGGCGATTAAATAATTATGGCACTCAAGGTATGTAAATTCGGCGGCACGTCAATGGCTGACGGGCACGTAATGAACAATGTAAAGAAAATAATAGACAGCGACCCCGACCGTCGTTTTGTGGTCGTATCGGCACCCGGCAAGCGTTTTTCGGGCGATATAAAGGTGACCGACATGCTCTACAAATGCTTTAAAGATTTGCAGAGCGAAGGCACATGCAAGACGGCTTTTTCCGAGGTGAGAAAGCGTTTTGAAAGCATAGTCAAAGAGCTCGGTCTCGATTTCGACATGGCAAAGGTGCTCGACGAAACCGAGGCACGCATAGATATAGAAAAGAGCGAAGATTTCACCGCCTCGCGCGGCGAATATCTTTCGGCTGTCGTAATGGCTCAGCTTCTGGACGCAAAATTCATCGACAGCGAGGACGTTGTGTTCTTCGACGAGCGCGGTCGTTTTGACGATACAAAGAGCTATAAAGCCATTGCCGCCGCAACCGAAGGCTGCAAAAAGGCGGTATTCCCCGGCTTTTACGGCAAGGGCGTTGACGGCAAGGTAAAGACTTTCTCGCGCGGCGGTTCGGACATATCGGGCGCGATAGTTGCGCGCGCCGTCGGCGCAAGCGTCTATGAAAACTGGACGGACGTGTCCGGTTTCCTCGCCTGCGACCCCAGAATTGTAGAGAGCCCCAAAAACATCAAGAGCCTTTCGTACAAGGAACTGCGCGAACTTTCGTATATGGGCGCAAACGTCCTTCATTCGGAGAGTATCTTCCCCGTGCGCAAGGCGAACATTCCCATTGTAATCAAAAACACGTTCCGTCCCGAGGACGAGGGAACGTCCATTCTTCCCATAGCCCAGTACAAACCCAGCGGCAATATAGTTACGGGCATTGCAGGCAAGAAAAATTTCACTGTAATATTCATAGAGAAATCTCACATGAACTATGAGATAGGCTTTGTGCGCAAGGTGCTTTCCGTATTCGAGCGTTTCGGCGTTTCGGTCGAACATATCCCTTCGGGAATAGATACTATGTCCGTCGTTGTGGAGAGCAGTCAGCTCACTGGTTTCAAGCTCGAGCAGCTGCTCGAATGCATAAAGAGCGAAACCGAGCCCGACTTCATGCGCGTATCCGAAAACATCGCGCTCATTGCCACCGTAGGGCACGGCATGTCGTCGTCCATAGGTACTTCGGCAAGACTGTTCAAAGCCCTTGCGGAGGCTGGGATTAACGTAAAAATGATTGACCAGGGTTCTTCGGAGCTCAACATTATAGTAGCCGTCAAAAACGAGGATATGGAAAAGTGTATATCTTCCATCTATCGCGAGTTCTTCGGCAATAACTGAAAAGAATAAATTTCAAAGCCGCCGCGCGGAAAAATTTCCGCGCGGCGGCTTTTATTATTAAAAATAATTGTCAATCTTTGCCGCACGGTTCACTATAGCGCAGATATATTCATAAAATATATAGATGACGCTCACGGTATGTATGATAGCAAAGAATGAAAGCGAGGTTATTTCTCGCAGCGTAAAGTGTGCAATGGCGGTTGCGGACAGCGTTATAGTTGTCGATACTGGTTCGACTGACGGCACCAAAGAGATTGCTGAAAAGCTCGGTGCCGAGGTCTACGACTTTGAATGGTGCGACGATTTTGCGGCGGCGCGCAATTATTCTTTTTCGCTTGCGGAAAGCGACTATATAATGTGGCTGGACGCAGACGACGTAATATCGGATGAGGACGTCGTTTTAATAAAACGCATTGTTGAAGACGGCGGGTTCGACGTGGCAATGCTCATCTACAAGAGCGGCGGTTTGAAGTATTACCGCGAAAGGATACTTCGTCGCTCGATGAATTTTGTGTGGGAAGGCGCGGTGCACGAGGTAATAACGCCGCGCGGGCAGATAAAATATTTCCCCGCGACGATAGAGCACAGAAAGCAGAAGCCGACTGACCCCCTGCGCAATCTTTTAATCTATCAGAAGCAGATTGCTCGCGGCGCAAAGCTGGACGCGCGCCAGAAGTTCTATTACGGGCGCGAGCTGTTTTATAACAGAATGTACAGTCAGTCGGTTGTCGTGCTCAAAGAGTTTCTCAACGGAGACGGCTGGGCGCAGAACAAGGCGGAGGCGTGCAGAGTGCTGTATTACAGCTATGTCGCGGTCGGCGACAGGCAGAACGCTCTTTTGTCGCTTGTGCGGTCGTTCATGTACGTAAAGCCGCGCGCGCAGGATTGTTGCCTTATTGCAAACGAGTTCTTTTCGGACGGCGAAAACAAGCTGGCTGAATACTGGTACCTTGCTGCGCTGCGCAGCCGCGAAGACGAGCAGGACGGAGGCTTTGTAGATGAGAGATATTCAGGCTTTGTGCCCTGCATAAGTCTCTGCGTGCTGTATGACAGGCTGGGCGACTATAATAAAGCTTACGCATGGAACGAGCGGGCAGGCAGATATTGCCCCGACGACGCCTCCTATCTCAACAATAAGCGTTATCTCTCTTCAAAACTAAACGGAGAAATCAAATGATAAAAAAATTTAATATAATACCCCTCATTTGCCGTGACGACGACTGTTGCGGCGGCTTCGGCAGTTGTTGCGGTTCGGATACCGTCATAACGCGCGTAGTTTATACTCTGACGGGCATTACGGGCGCGACGGGTGCGACGGGAGCAACGGGACCGACAGGCGCGACAGGTAATACAGGTGCTACAGGTAATACAGGTGTTACAGGCGCAACCGGTGCCACAGGAGCGACGGGTGCAACGGGATTGTCTGAAACTGTTGAAGTCGGCACAACCACCACGGGCGATCCGGGAACTGCCGCTTCGGTTACAGACGTCGGCAGCGGAACGCAACATATACTCGATTTCGTCATTCCGCAGGGTATAACGGGACCTACGGGCGCGACGGGACCTACGGGCGTGACAGGACCTACGGGCGCGACGGGACCCACGGGCGCAACTGGACCCACGGGCGTGACAGGACCGACAGGTGTAACAGGACCTACGGGACCTGCAGGCGACGACGGAGCAACTGGTGCGACGGGAACTGCGGATACGCTTGCCGTCGGTACTACAACGACTGGGGACGAGGGTTCGTTTGCAACAGTTACAGACTCGGGCAGCGGCAACAATCATGTATTTGACTTTGTAATTCCGCGCGGCGATAAGGGTGAAAAGGGCGACAAGGGCGACCCCGGAGAAAATTCTCCCGTATCGCTTAACGCACTCTTCGTAGCGAATGACGATGTGGACGCCGGCGAGCAGTTTGCGCGTTTCGACGACCATACTGTATATCCTTCGGGCAGCGACGCCTTCGAGGTGCGCGCCGAAAAGATAATTTTAAAGAAGTCCGCGCTGTACACCGTCGGCCTCAACGTCTGCTATGTCAACCGCTCCTGCGAAGCGGGCGAGTTTGTGCTCTACGTAAACGAAACGCCCGTATGTGTGACCAGACGGAGTATGCCGCCCTGCACATCGGGCATGAGCTCGGGCTATACTTTTGCCGCAAACGAGGGCGATACTCTGAAAGTGGCTTTCGATAAAACGGATAAATTCAAAGACCTCAAAATCAACGCGGCGATAATGCAGATGACATTCAACGAAGAATAAAAATTTCACACGTCTTTTCTTGCCGTGTCTGAAATGAGCGAGGCGGACTTTTAGTCCGCCTCGCTTTAATCTTTATTTTATTCAGATTTTGAGATATTTATCAGTGTTGTAAACCTGCTTGTGTATCGTGCGCACCATTTCGTCAAGCACGTTCCTTTCGGCTCTGCAGCCGTATGTCATAAGCAATAACTTCTTCGGCGCGCAGGATGGGGAAAGCGGAGGTTGAAGGTAGTCGTACTCGTTCAGGAAAAACGCGTGCCGCTCGTAAAACGCTATGCGCCGCCTGCACGTTTCGTCTTCGGGCGGCTCGACTTCAAGGCATATTCTGCCGCTTAAGGACCTTATCACGCTGTCAAGAAACGCCCCTCCGAGCCCTTCGCCGCGTAAATCTTTTCTCACGGCGAAGTGTTCTAAAAAGCTCATGCCGTTCAACCTCCATACAGCGATAAACACAGCGATTTTACCGCCTTCGTCCCTCGAAAAATAAACATTGTAATGCTCGTTTTCAAAGAGTTCAAGTTGTTTTTCGCGCGGTCTGTGCTCGTCTGCGGGGAAACTTTCAGCCATTATCTTATACATCTCATCAAACATGTCTTTTTTGAGTAATTCGACCATATATGCGGGGCAATCTCCAAAATCAATCATTTTGTGCGTTAAATTTGAACTTAATATTAATGCAAAACCGTATAAAAATGTACAAGCTCTGTGCACGCAGGCTCTTTTAAATTATATAAAATTCCGTTACCAAAGTCAAGTTGCGGGCTTTTTGTTATTTGCTTGCCAAAAGACAGCAAACAGTGTTACAATATAAAAAATAAACTTAACGGAAATAATTATGAAATTTACTGAAATAACCGTTCATACCTCCACGGAGGGGAGCGAACTCATTGCCGATATTATGTGGCGTTATTCGTCCTACGGCGTAGCCATTTCTGACGTCAGGGACGTCATTGCTCTGCAGAACGATAAAGTTATGTACTGGGACTATATGGACGAAGAACTGACAGCCGATATGTCGGGCGACGTGCTTGTAAAGGCGTTCATTCCCGTGGATATCACCCCGCAGAAGATGCCCGAAATCAGAAAGGATATTGAGGAGATGAGTATATCCTGCGGCGGAGCGTTGCCATTAGGCTCTCTCGAAATGACCACCCGCACCGTCGAGGGCGACGATTGGATAGAGATATGGCGCAAACATTTCCGTCCCATTCATATTGGCAATATCGTGGTTGTGCCCGAGTGGATAGCATACGAAAAAGCCGAGGGCGAACAGGTCGTAAAGCTGGACAATAACATGGCTTTCGGCACGGGCGAGCACGAAACAACGGCTATGTGCGTCGAGCTTCTGCAGGAATACCTCACGCCCGACAGCGTGTGCATAGACGTCGGCTGCGGCAGCGGAATTCTTGGCATAAGCGCGATAAAGCTGGGCGCAAAGTACGCATATCTTACAGATATCGACTATGTCGCCGTCAAGAGCGCAACGCATAACTGCGCGCTCAACGGCGTTTCGGATAAGGTTACGGTCGCTCATTCCGACCTGCTTGAGAACTCTTCTGTAAAGGGTGATATCATGCTCGCGAATATAACGGCGGATATACTCGAAAGACTTGCGCCCTCTATACCTAAAAACCTTGCCGAGGGCGGCGCGCTCATCCTCAGCGGCATTATTGACGAGAAGAAGGACGGCGTAATAAAAGCCTACTGCGCGCAGGGACTGAAACTCGATAAGGATATGAAGAGGGGGGAATGGAACGCATTGGCGTTCGTCAGAAAATGAGCACCCCTCACAGATTTTTTGTAAGTCCCGTCAACTACCCCGAAGAGAGCGAAGTGGTTATCGACGGCGACGAATTCGTGCATGCAAAGACGGTGTTGCGCGTGGAGGAGGGCAGCGAAATAGTGCTGCTCGACAACAGCGGAAATGAATACACCGCAATAGTCACCTCGGTAGGCAAGCGGTCCTTTTCGGCACATATTGCGGCGGTAAACGTCGGCGACAAGCAGGCGAAAACAGATGTCTGTCTGCTGTGCGGCGCGCTCAAGGGCGATAAAACCGAGCTCGTGGTGCAGAAAGCGACAGAACTCGGAGTGTCTTCAATAGGCGTATTCAGATCGCGCTATTGCTCGGCATATCTCAACGAAAATAAGATAGAAAGGCTCAATAAAGTCGCTCGCGAGGCGACAAAACAGTGCCTTCGCAGCGTAGCTCCCAAAGTGGAGTACTTTGAAGATTTGGAAAGCGCTCTCGCCTCCGTGCAGGGGTATAAAAATAAGCTCTTCGCCTGCGAATTTGCTGGCAGGAGCGATGCGGATATTACGAGGATTGACGGTTCTGCCGTCATAGTCGTGGGCAGCGAAGGCGGCTTTTCTGACGACGAATATAAGATAGCGAGGGAGAAATACGGCTTTGCCGGCATAACGCTCGGCAAGCGCATACTCCGCGCCGAAACGGCGGCTATAAGCGCGTGCGCGATTGTTATGTTCTGCCTCGGAGAGATGGAATGAAGGCGGTAGTATTCACTCTGGGCTGTAAGGTTAACGAGGTGGAGAGCGCGTCCATAATGAACGCGCTCTGTCAACTCGGCTGGGAGGTGTCGCCCGAGCTGGGTTGCGCCGACGTCTATATTCTTAACACCTGCGCGGTGACGCGCGAAGCCGAAAAAAAGAGCCGTCAGCTCGTTGCGAGAGTGAGAAAATTCAACCCCGACGCCCCCATATATGTTTGCGGTTGCGCGTCCGAAAAGAACGGCGGGCAGTTTGCTGACAAGGGGGTAAAATTTGTCTGCGGAGCGAGGGACAAACAGCGCGTTCTCGACGCAATCGCCGAAGATTTCGGTTGCGGCGCGCACATTGTTGCCGGACTTCCCAAACAGGTGCGCACGCGCGCGTTTGTAAAGATAGGCGACGGTTGCAACAATTTCTGTTCCTATTGCATAATTCCCTACCTTCGCGGCAGGGTGACCTCGCGCAGCGTAAGGGATATCGTCGAAGAAATCGCCTTGACGCAGTCGGAGGAAGTTGTGCTCACAGCCATAAATATTTCGGCTTACGGCAAGGATACGGGCAGCTCGCTCACCGAGCTGATGTCCGCGCTTAAGGATACGGATAAGCGCATACGCCTCGGCTCGCTGGAGTGCGGAATTATAGACGAGGGGTTTTTACAAAGCTGTAAAGAGCTTAAAGACTTCGCGCCTCAGTTTCATCTGTCTTTGCAGAGTGGTTCTGACGAGGTGCTCAGGCGCATGAACAGGCATTACACCCGAGCTGAATATCTTGAAAAGTGCGCGCTCATCTATAAATATTTTCCCGATGCGGCAATTACAACCGATATAATCGCGGGCTTTTGCGGCGAGACGGATAAAGATTTTTCGGACAGCTTAAGTATTATAAAAGAGGCGGGTTTTGCCCGCGTTCACGCGTTTGCTTACTCTCCCAGAGAGGGCACAAAAGCGTATTCGTTGCAGGATATTCCCGCGCCAATCAAAGATAAACGCCTGCACGCGCTCATTGCCGAGGGCGACAGGGCGGAAAAAGAATTTATAGCCTCCCGCATAGGAAAGACGCGCGAAGTCATTTTTGAAGACTTCGACGGACGTTACACGGACGGCTATACCCCCGAATATATAAAAGTTTATGTCGAAGGCAGACACTCAGGTCGCGCGTCGGTCACATTGACGTCCGCTTTCCGCGACGGTGCTCTGGGTACTGTGTAACAGTTATATAAGTCGGCAGAATATAAGGTAGTTCTATGTCAAAAATCAGAAAGGGCGCGTCGCTCGCAACGGCACAGGTCGGCTGCTTTTTCAGGCAGACCTTCCGCCGTCATACACACGATGAATATGCGGAATTTGTCACCCGCGGAGTAAACAGAGAGGAGTATTTCCACAGGAAATATCCCTGGTTCTACATGCGTCTGTTTGCAGCCTGCGTAATTCTGTTTGCGGTATATCTTCTGATAATACGTTTTACCTCAAGCGAATTGTTCACGCCGTCTGTGATAATGCTTGCCGCGCTCACTTTCAATCTTCCCTTTCTCGTGCTCATATACGAGGTCTATCCGAGGGGCGATCTGAGCCTTCTGAAGGTCTTTATGTCCCTTCTGATAGGCGGAACTGGCGCGTGCGTGCTCACGCAGATATTTTACGGGATATGGCGTGCTCCCAACGATTGGCTGTGGTCGCTGTATGCGGGATTTTCGGAGGAGTTTTCAAAAGCCGTAGCCGTCATAATAATACTTGCCGTAGTGAAGACAAAACAACCGCTCGTCGGCTTTATAATGGGCGTGGCAGTCGGTTGCGGCTTTTCGGATGTGGAGGATATGGGATATATCTTCGTGTATTCCAACGAACTCCCCGCAATCAACATAACAACTACCATATCGCTCTTTTTCGACCGCGGTTTGACCGCGCTGTGCACGCACTCTATCTGGACGGCAGCCGTCGGATGGGCGTTCTGCTATTTCAAAAAACCGCTGATAAATCCGCTCTTCTATCTGACGTTTGCGGGCAGTTTTGTCCTTCACGCCGCATGGAATATGCCCTTTGTCAGTCTGTGGAAGTATATCGTTACGGCCCTGTGCATAGTTATTGCTCTGGCGTTTGAAGTTACTGTGCTTTACAGGGGCAGAATGGCTATGTTCGCCGAGGCAGGCGAATTGCCCACGCCCGAGTTTTTTCATTCGGACGAAAAATCGTTCAGGAAGGATAAAAAGTATTACGTCCATGCGGGGCATCTCAGTCTCACGGTGGCGGCGGTGCTGATGTCGTTTATCGCGATAATCTATTGCGCAATTCCCTTCCGCGAGACCTATTATACCCAGACTTTTTCGGACAGTCGTGAGTTTATTTCCTTTATGCAGGACGGCTATGAGCTCTCGTCCGATTTCGACAGACCGTACGATAAATCTCTGCCCGACAGCTCGTATAAATTCGAGGACGGCGTCCTCACTTCCGTCACGCAGGAGGTTGAAGAGGACGGGTTCACATATTATTATACATACAATGTGGCAAGCGACGGCAATATATCGCTCTATTTCCTCACGGAGATAAGCGTCGACATAGTTAAAAGTACGGGTGTTTATCGCTATTTCAAAGAGGACCTCTACGACGCGAGCGGTAAAATTTTTGCGTCATATTTCCGCATTCGTTCGGATGTGACAGGTTTCAATATGTCTGCCGACGGCGAGGAAGTGACGGCGTTCATGTACAACCCCGCGTTTGAATTCGACTATAAGCAGCCGCAGTATGCCATACTTTTCATAATTTTTGCAAGTATAGCGGGCTGTTCGCTGACGATGTATATTATTTTCTACATAATATCGAGGAGGATAAAAGATGTTGAATGAAAACTGCATTTTCTGCAAGATAATCAAGGGTGAAATTCCCTCGCAAAAGGTCTACGAGGACGATTTTATGCTCGTCTTTAAGGACATAGAGCCCAAGGCAAAAGTTCATCTGCTCGCCGTGCCCAAAATGCATTTCAAGCTCATTTCGGAGGCGGGCGAAGAGGGACTTGAAGTAATTAGTCATATGCTCTCTGTAATTCCCGAAGTCGCTGCAAAAAACGGCTGCGAAAACGGTTACAGACTTGTAATCAATCAGGGCGAGGACGCAGGGCAGACGGTATTTCACCTTCACATACATATTCTCGGCGGCGAGACGTTGCCCTGGTAAAGCTTGCGGAGGCGACATATGGACTACATTATAAAGAGCAACATATTGCAGCTCACCGTAACCGACGAGGGCGGAAGCATGCGCTCGATAATCTACCTTCCCACAGGCGAAGAGCGTCTGTGGCAGGGCGGCGAGGCGTGGGGCAGTCGCGACGTGGTAATCTTTCCCATAATCGGACATGCTCAGCCATTTACCGTGGCAGGCAAGACTTACAGCCTTAAATCTCACGGGCTTGTGCGCTACAGAAAGCTCAAGGTAAGAGATATGGGCGATGACTTTATAGAATTCGGTCTCACCTCCGATGAAGATACTATAAAAGAATACCCCTACGAGTTCCTGTTTGTGCTCAGGTATGAGGTCAGGGAAAATTCTGTTAAGGTCACATATTTTGTGCAGTCGATGAGCGGGAAAATGCCCTTCTATGTGGGCGGACACCCTGGCATGAATGCGCCTGGCGGCGAGGCGGTTATTGAGTTTTCGAAACGCGAACATCCTCTCATATATCCCGTCGGCGAGGACGGCGCGGTTGCGCCCGGGAGCGTGCAGAGCATGGTGCTCAATAAGGAGTTCTTCGCACAGTGCAAGACTTTGCAGATGGGCAACCTTTCAGGCAGCACTGTCAGGATGACCACGGCGGACGGGTTCGTCACGGAGTATTACTCAAATTGTCCCGTGTATGCATTCTGGTCGAACGAAAAGGACGGCGATTATGTCTGCGTCGAACCCTGGTGGGGCATAAACGATTTTCCCGCAGCTCCGAGGGAACTTTCCTTAAAGCCGTTTATAAACTTTGACGACGGCGCAGGACAGGCTTTTTCCTATCTTCTGACAATATCAAAAAACTGAATTTTATATTAAGCCGCAGACCGATTGCCTGCGGCTTTATTTTAAGCCTTTTAAAACAGAATATTGATTTGAACCTGTTAAATGTTTTTTAAAGTCCGCGGTTGAAATTATGTGCGGTTTAATTGCAGAATGTCGCCCTGTACAGCAAAATTGCATTAATTTATGCGTTAAGTAAGGAAAGTAAGGTATTTATTACCGACATAAATTTATGAAGTTATTGACTTTTATTGCACGTGCGACTATAATTTAAGCAAAGAAAAATTTAGGATATGCAAATGAAGTATTGTGAATCTGAAGAGATGTATCTTAAAACGATATTGCTGTTGAGCAAAGAGCTGACGCACGTGCGCGCAACCGATGTGGCGCAAAAACTTGGCTATTCGCGCCCCAGTGTCTCCCGCGCGGTGAACATTTTGAAAAGTAACGGCTGTATCTCTGTCGGCAGCGGCGGGCAGATAACTCTGACTGCTGCGGGGAAGGCTAAGGCGGAAGAAATATTCAATAAGCATAAGGTCATAACAAAGTTGCTTACAGTTGCGGGCGCAGACGAAAAGCTTGCGGAAGATAATGCCTGTCGCATTGAGCACGTAATTTCGGACGAGTTGTTTGAAGTGCTCAAAGAATTTGCCGAAAGACATTGATTTCACTCTGAAAATCAGAGCTTTCTGAATGTTTATTCAAAATCGACTTCGCGGAAACCTGAGCTGTTTGATTATACAAGTGTTCATATGCATTTATGACGATATTTCATACTGTTCATTCTCGACGCAATAATCGGCTGATTTTGCCCTGTAATTGTCTTGTTTCGGGCAAAAAAACTTGCAATCATTTAAAAATATTATAATTTAGTATTCAGGCTGTTAATTATACAGCCTTAATTATTATACTTATATGGTCTGCAAGCAAAATCACAGCCACAACTTTGCTACAACCAAGATTTCTGCAACAGTTTCGACATCGCGCCACACCCGACTTCGCGACAGCCTTGACTTCGCGATAGACAAGACCTTGCGATAGACCAGAATTCACGACAACCCTGACTTCGCGACAGACACAATTTTACAACAGCCCCGACCTTGCGGTCGGGGCTGTAATAATTAATATGCGGTTTGATTTGTTTGTGCCTGCAATAAAAATATTTGGTCATATGCAAATTAACGCTTCTCTGTCTTCAGTAAAAAGACATTGAATATAAGTGCGCACTGAAAAATATCTGCCAGACCTTTTGTTGCTGCGCATAAAAGTGCGGGAATATAAAAAATCGGTTGTGCAGAATATAAAAAAACAGCCCCGACCTTGCGGTCGGGGCTGAAATTATTTAGAAGGAGGTTTCTTAAATTACTTGCCTGCGAGCTTCTTGTAGCCTTCGAGACGTTCCTTTGCAGACTCTTCGGTCTTCTTGAAGAGTTCGGCTGCAACTTCTGCGCCCTGCGTCTTGACGAGCGAGGAGTATCTCGTTTCGCCTGCGAGGAATGCCTGGTAGTCGCCTGTAGGATCCTTGCTGTCGAGCGTGAATACTTCACCGTCAGGATTGTATCTGTAAAGCTGCCAGTAACCGCAGTCAACGGCAGCCTTCTCTTCGAGCTGGCTCTTGGTCATGTTGATGCCGTGGTTGATGCAAGGAGCATAGCAGATTATGATGGAAGGTCCGTGGTAAGCTTCAGCTTCGCTTATAGCCTTGAGGAACTGAGCGGGGTTGGAGCCCATAGCGCACTGAGCAACGTATACATAGCCGTAGCTCTTTGCAATCATGCCGAGGTCCTTCTTCTTAACTCTCTTACCAGCGGAAGCGAACTTGGCAACTGCGCCGATGTTCGTGGACTTGGAAGCCTGACCGCCGGTGTTGGAGTAAACTTCGGTGTCGAGTACGAGAACGTTTACGTCTTCGCCGGAAGCGAGTACGTGGTCAAGTCCGCCGTAACCGATATCGTATGCCCAGCCGTCGCCGCCGAATATCCAGATGGACTTCTTAGCGAGGCAGTCCTTACTGTCAAGGATTTCCTTAGCGACCGCAGCCTTGCTCTTCTGGCAAGCTGCAACGAGTTCAGCGGCAGCCTTCTTGGAAGCTTCTCTGTCGTTGAATGCTGCAAGGTAAGCGTCGCAAGCGGGCTTAGCTGCAGCGTCTTCTGCTGCAAGAGCTTCAACTTTAGCCTTTATGGCATTTCTTCTTGCGGAGTATGCGAGGTTCATGCCGTAGCCGAATTCTGCGTTGTCCTCGAACAAGCTGTTAGCCCAGGCGGGACCGTGACCTGCCTTGTTGGTGGTGTAAGGGCATGTAGGGGAAGAACCGCCGTAGATGGACGAGCAGCCCGTAGCGTTTGCGATAATCATATCTTCGCCGAAGAGCTGGGTGATTACCTTTACATAAGGAGTTTCGCCGCAGCCTGCGCATGCGCCGGAGAACTCAAACAAAGGAGTGCAGAACTGGCAGCCCTTTACGGTGTCTTTCTTGAACTTGGAGGTGTCGACTTCGGGAAGTTCTACAGCGAAATCCCAGTTCTTGTCTTCGCCCTTTTCAAGGGAAACTTCAAGGGGAACCATCTTTATTGCGCCGCCGTCCTTTACAGGGCAAACGGTTGCGCAGACGCCGCATCCCATGCAGTCGAGAGGGGATACCTGCATTCTGTACTCATAACCTGCAAGACCGATAGCAGCCTTTGTTCCGAAGGTTTCGGGCTTGGTTTCGCCGACTTTTACAAGTGCGGGACGGAGGCAGGCGTGAGGGCATACGAACGAGCAGGTGCCGCACTGTACGCACTTAGCAAGGTCGATTTCGGGTACGGTAACCGCAACGCCGCGCTTTTCGAACTTGGTTGTGCCTGTGGGAACGTGTCCGTCTGCATTGAACTGCGAGGACTTGAGCTTGTCGCCTTCGAGGTAGAGGATGGGTTTGATTATTTCCTGATAATACTTGTCCGCATGACCCTTGACCATCTCTGCGCCCGTCGTAGCTTTTGCCCACGATGCGGGAACGTCAATCTTTACAAGGTTGTCGCCTGCTGCGGAGTCGATAGCGTCGTAGTTCATCTGAACGACTGCGTCGCCCTTTCTGCCGAAGGACTTCTTAGCCATGTACTTCATGTACTCGACTGCTTTGTCATAGGGCATAATCTGGGGATTGACGCGGAAGAATGCCGACTGGAGAATGGTGTTGGTTCTGCCCTTGAGACCGAGCTTGCCTGCAATGTGGATAGCGTCGATTACATAGAGGTTAATCTTCTTTGTAGCGATATCGCGCTTAACCTTTGCGGGAAGGAAGTCTTCGAGCTTTTCAACGGTAGTTGCGTCGGTGTTGATGAGGAATGTACCGCCTTCCTTGATGTCGCTCGTCATATCGTATCTGGTGATGTACGAAGGGTTGGAGCACTGAACGAAGTCAGCGGAGTCGATTAAGTATTCGCTCTGGATGGGCGTATCGCCGAAGCGGAGGTGAGATACGGTGATACCGCCGGACTTCTTGGAATCGTAGAAGAAGTAAGCCTGAGCGTGCTTGTCCGTATGGTCGCCGATAATCTTGATGGAGTTCTTGTTCGCGCCTACGGTACCGTCGGAGCCGAGACCGTAGAACTTGCAGGAGGTAGAACCTGCGGGAGCGGCGTCAAACTTTTCGGAGAAGTCGAGCGAAGTATTGGTAACGTCGTCGTAAATACCGATGGTGAAGTGGTTCTTGGGGGTCTTCTGTTCAAGGTTCTTGTAGACTGCAAGTACCATGGAAGGAGTGAATTCCTTCGAGCCGAGACCGTAACGACCGCCGACTACCTTTATATTTGTAATGCCCTTCTCGATGAGAGCGGAGCATACGTCGAGGTAGAGAGGTTCGCCGAGCGAGCCGGGTTCCTTCGTTCTGTCGAGGACTGCAAGTTTCTTGCAGGACTGAGGTATTGCCGCAACGAAAGCGTCAGCGACGAATGGACGATAAAGTCTTACTTTGATGAGACCGTATTTCTTGCCCATCGTATTGAGCTTGTTGATGCTCTCTTCGATAGTTTCGCAGCCGGAGCCCATGCAGACGATAACCTGTTCTGCGTCCTTTGCGCCGACATAGTCGAAGAGGTGATATTTTCTGCCGCACTTAGCCGAAACTACGTCCATCATCTTCTGAACGATGGCGGGGGTAGCTTCGTAGTAGCTGTTGGCAGTTTCTCTGTTCTGGAAGTAAGTATCGCTGTTCTGAGCGGTACCCTTCTGGATGGGATGTTCGGGGTTGAGCGAACGGCTCTTGAAATCAGCTATATCTTTGTCGAGACCTACCTCGTCGCAGATAGCGCGGATTTCGGCATAGTTGTCGGTTTCGTCCCAGACATCGATTTTAGCAACTTCGTGCGACGTTCTGAAGCCGTCGAAGAAGTTGATGAAGGGAACTTTTGCCTTGAGCGTGGACAGGTGAGCAACGAGAGCGAGATCCATAACTTCCTGAACGGAAGAGTCGCAAATCATTGCAAAGCCGGTCTGGCGGCAAGCCATAACGTCGGCGTGGTCACCGAATATGTTGAGCGAGTGAGCTGCAAGGGCGCGCGCCGAAACGTGCATGACCATGGGCATCAGTTCGCCGGAAATCTTGTACATATTGGGGATCATCAAAAGCAGACCCTGGGAAGCCGTGTAGGTAGTCGTAAGAGCGCCTGCGCAGAGCGAGCCGTGAACAGCGCCTGCCGCACCGCCTTCGGACTGCATCTCGGCAATCTTAACGGTCTGACCCCACATGTTGGTTCTGCCTGCTGTAGCCCATTCATCCGCAATCTCCGCCATGGGAGAGGAAGGAGTGATGGGATAAATCGCTGCTACTTCAGAAAAAGCATACGCAACGTGGCTGGCGGCGGTATTGCCGTCGATAGTCAATTTTTTCATCAAGAAACCTCCGATAGAAATATAATTATATTGTTTTTCTGTAATTTGTAAAAATGCGGTCACGCGATAACGCGGGTACGCATACAGGCGCACGTACCCTCCGCATTATTAGACAATACAATTATAAAACACAGATGGTCAAATGTCAACACACAAATAAAATTTTTTTGCCCTCGCCCGCTCGTTCGCAGGCGCGGACAATGCGCCTTGCAGGCATTGTCCGCGCCGCTGCGGAATGGAAATTTTCTGCTTGACATAACCTGACCTGTTCCGATCGCACTAAAACGAGGTCGGAGCACAGACCGCGCCAGAGTTTATATCCGCGAATGACTGCCGCCGCGCGCCCCTCTTTTGCGGGGCGCGCGGCGGCAGTTCAGGGCAAGTTCTGAATAATAGTTAACGATATTTCGCGGTGGGATTTGGAAAGGGCATTAAAATTTTACGCGCCTTTCACATTTTTATATATTATTTTGTTGTTAAAATGCGCGCAATTTGCTATAATTCAGAAGAATAAAATACAAGGAAAATCAAATGCAGCAGTCAGAACGCGCGGAAAATACTTTGCAGAATGAAGATTTTACCGCAATACGCTTGGACAAAGTAAAATTCAGCTATCCCGACGCCCCGTCGCCCGCAGTCAACGGCGTCAGCCTCAGCGTCGGCAAGGGCGAGTTCGTGTCGATAATAGGGCACAACGGCTCGGGCAAATCTACGCTCGCAAAGCTCATATGCGGTCTTGCGGAGGCGGACGCAGGCAAAGTGGAAGTGTGGGGCTACGACCTTTCGGACTATAAAAACATAAATGCCGTGCGCAGGCACGCGGGCATAGTCTTTCAGAACCCCGACAATCAGATGGTCGCCTCAATCGTAGAGGACGACCTCGCTTTCGGACCTGAAAATCTCGGCATAGAGCGAGAGGAGATCGGCAGAAGAATTGAATGGGCTCTCGGTGCGGTCGGAATGACCGAGTACCGCAACGCCACGCCGTCCCGTCTTTCGGGCGGACAGAAACAGCGCATAGCCGTGGCGGGCGTGCTCGCGATAAAGCCCGACATACTCATACTCGACGAATCGACCGCAATGCTCGACCCGAAGGGCAGAAGGGAAGTTATAGACGTCGTGCGCCGTCTGAATAAGGACGAGGGCATGACCATACTTCTCATAACTCACTTTATGGAGGAAGCCCTGCTCGCCGACAGAACCATCGTTATGAACAGAGGCGAGATAGTCATGCAGGGCAGACCGCAGGAAATCTTCGAAAACGGCGAGGCGCTCAAAACTTACAACCTCGACCTTCCCGAAATTTCCCGCATAGCGCAGAGCCTTTCAGAGGGCGGCATACCAACCGCGCCCTGCCTCTATCCCGAAGAGCTCGCGGCACAAATTCTCTCTGCCGCAAAGTCGAGAGGAATAACGCCGCAGATTGCGACAGGCGACGGCGTTGAAAGCGGCATATCCTCGGGCGAATGGGACATAGATATTTCAAATCTGACATTCACTTACTCAGCGAAATCGCCCTTTGCGTCAAGGGCGTTGAACGGCATTGACCTGCACATATCCGAGGGTGAATTCTTCGGCATCATAGGGCATACGGGCAGCGGAAAGTCCACGATGATACAGCACTTCAACGCGCTCATAAAACTTCCGCAGGCGCAGAAGAAGTACAAGCCGCCCAAAAAGCGCGACGTGCAGAGCGCGCCTCTGCCCGCAATGACGGTCGGACCTTACAATCTTGCGGACAAAAAGTGCGACTTTCTGAAGTTGCGCGCAGACGTGGGCATGGTCTTTCAGTATCCCGAATATCAGCTCTTTGCCGAAACGGTCTTTGACGACGTAGCGTTCGGTCTTAAAAATTTCTTTAAAAATCTATCAAAAGAGGAGATAGAAGAGCGCGTCCGCGCGGCTATAGGCGCGGTGGGGCTCAACTACGACGAGGTTGCGCAAAAGTCGCCCTTCGAACTGTCAGGCGGACAGAAACGCCGCGTCGCCATTGCGGGCGTGATAGTTTCCAGACCCAAGATACTCATACTCGACGAGCCCGCGGCAGGGCTCGACCCGTTGGGCAAGAAGGAGATAATGGAGCTGCTGCACACCCTTCATTCCGAGTGGTGCAGGACGGTAATAGTCGTCTCGCACGACATGGACGAAATTGCAGAAAACTGCACGCGCGCCTGCGTAGTTTCGCAGGGCAGAATTATGGCTTGCGACGTGCCGAGAAAGCTTTTCGCTCACGACGAGGAGCTTATGTCTCTCGGGCTTGACGTGCCTCTCACGGCAAAGATATGCCGCAGCCTCGAGGACGGCGGCTTCAAAATAGATTGCGACTACACCGCAAAGGGTTTTGCGGAGGCGGTCATAGCCGCATTCGGGGGAGGTGCGGAAAATGCTTAACGACGTAACCTTCGGTCAGTACTATCCCGCACAGTCCTTCGTGCACAGGCTCGACCCCCGACTGAAACTGATATTTTTAATAGCATATATAGTCGCTCTGTTCCTTGCGGAAACGTTCTACGGAATGGCACTCTGCGCGCTCTTTCTGGCGATTATGATAATCTCTTCGCGCGTTCCGTTCGGCTCGGTGCTCCGCTCGGTAAAGGGCATAGTATTCCTGCTTGTATTCACTTCGGTGCTCAATCTCTTTTTCCACGGCGGCGAGACTTTGCTCGCGAGCTGGGGAATAATCAATATCTACCTCGAGGGCATATTGTTTGCCGTCTTTCTGATGTTCAGACTTATTTTCCTCGTGCTCGGTTCGGCGGTGCTCACGCTGACGACGACGCCCGTCAACCTCACGGACGGACTTGAAAGTCTTTTAAAGCCTCTCGCGCTGATAAAATTCCCCGTTCACGCTCTCGCGCTCATAATGTCGATTGCGCTCAGGTTCATTCCCTCGCTGATGGACGAAACCAACCGCATAATCGCCGCGCAGAAGGCGCGCGGCGCGGACTTCGAAACGGGCAACCTCGCCAAGAGAGTGAGGGCGGTAGTGCCCATACTCATACCTCTTCTGATAAGCGCGTTCCGCCGCGCGGACGAGCTGGGCGACGCGATGGAGGCGAGGTGCTATTCCTGCGCGGAGAAGCGCACAAAATACAAAAAATTGCGCCTTGGCTGGCGCGACGGCGTGGCGTTCCTGTTCGGGGCTGCGCTCATCGCCGGCATAGTGCTCTTCAATATATACGCCTATGAAATCTCTCCCGCGGCGTATCCTTATGTGGTGATATAATTGAGATACGTATTGAAAATAGCATACGACGGCACGCATTTCTGCGGCTGGCAGGAGCAGCCCAACGGCTGCTCTGTTCAGAGCGCGCTGTCCGCGGCTGCGGAGCAGGCTTTCGGCGTTAAAGCGGTATTTACTGCAAGCGGCAGAACGGACAGCGGAGTTCACGCTCTCGGACAGGTGTGTCACGCAGATATGGAGGTCTCCGTTCCGCCCGATAAACTTGCCGACGCGCTCAACTGCAGACTGCCGTCCTCAGTCAGCGTGCTGGCTTCGGCGGCTGCCCCCGAAGGTTTCGACGCAAACCGTTCCGCGAAGAAAAAAACTTACGTGTACAGAATGTATAACTCCCCCCGCAGAAACCCGCTTAAAGACAGGTATTCGGTGCATATCAAGGGGGCAACGGATATAGACGCGATGCGCAGGGCGGCGCAGCTCTTTGTGGGCGAGCACGATTTCAGGGCTTATTGCGCCAGCCGTTCGCAGGTAAAAACTACCGTGCGCACAGTCCATTTCTTCAATGTGGAACAGGACGGAGAGGACATAACTTTGTCGGTGTGCGGCAACGGCTTTCTGTATAACATGGTCCGCACGCTTGCGGGCACCGTGCTCGGCTGCGCGCAGGGCAGTATCCCGTTGGAAAGGGTTAAAAGCTCTCTCGTCACGGGCGACCGTTCTCTGGCGGGCAAGACAATGCCGCCAAACGGACTTTGCCTTTACGAAGTCGACTACGGAACAGTGCTGTTTGAGAGATAAATTTTACTCAATTTTCACAAAGTTATTTCAAGCCCGCAACAAAAGCAGGATAATATAGTAAAAAGAAAAGTATAATTGTAAGACTGAAACTGAGAGGGATATATGGATTTTTTTGAATTTACGAGCATAGCGGGGCTGTTCGTGCCCGCGGGCGTAGACCCGTTTACGGCTCTCTGGGTGACGCTTTTAATAAGCGGCGTGCTCTTTGCCGTAGTGTATGTCTTTGAGGCTGTCGCTCTTTGGGAAATTTCGGGCAGAGAGGGATTTAAGCACAGATGGATGTCCTTCGTGCCCTTCCTCAACACCTATTATATAGGCGTTCTTTCGGAAAAAAACCGCATCTACAACATTCCCGCAAAGCGTTTTTCGCTCGTGCTCGCCATTCTTGAGTTCATATGCGTCGGACTGTTCATATTCAACTATGTATGTTCGGGCATAGTGTTCTCGAGCGGGCTGTACGTAAAAGTGACCCAGTCCGACATGATTACGGGTCTGGAGTACATCGCAGGCTACGAGGCGTCGGCAGCCATTCAGGGTACGTGGCTGGCTTGGGTGTTCGATAATTTCGGCACATACGTCCTCAACTGGTTCAATCTTGCGTACGTTCTCTTCCACGTATTCGTGGTGATATCTTTCTTCCAGACGTATGCCAGCCGCTACTACATTGTATACTCTTTGTTCTCGGTGTTCATGCCCGTCAAAGGCATACTTATGTTTGTTTCCCGCAAGAACCGCGCCAACAATTACCGCACCTTCGTGCGCAATCAGCAGCAGGCGCGCTATGAAATGTATCAGCAGTATAATCGTCAGAACGGCGGCAACCCTTACGGATATAACCCCTATACAGGTCAGCCCAACCGCCCGGGAAGCCCTTACGACAACCGTCCCTCGGACGGAGGCGGCGACCCGTTCGAAGAGTTTGCAAATTCCTCT
This sequence comes from uncultured Clostridia bacterium, assembly GCA_949290575.1. Taxonomy (GTDB): domain Bacteria; phylum Bacillota; class Clostridia; order Christensenellales; family Borkfalkiaceae; genus Coproplasma. The sequence continues at coordinate 573,810 of CASESJ010000001.1, read as the reverse complement.
TCGCCCCGCACGGACGGCGGCGAACAGAGCTCAACGCAGCCAAAAAGCGGCGGAGACACTCCTCCCGAAGACCCCTTCGGCGACTTTGGAAAATAATTGATTTTGCACAATAAAACGGCGCGGTGTGCGCCGTTTTTTAATTGCAATAAAGTTTTGAGTGTGCTATAATCTGCCTGAAGATATAAGTATAAATTATAGTTTGAGCGGAGAATACAGATGCTTAACGAAAACATAGCTGCAATTTCCACGGCGGAGGGCGTCGGCGGAGTTGCGATAATCCGCATAAGCGGCGACAGTCCGCTTGAGGTTGCCGAAAAAATATTTGTGCCTGCGGGCAAGAGGCAGGTAAAGGACTTCGAGCCCTACAGAATGTATCCCGGCAGGATAAAGTGCGACGGCTTCGAAGATTTCGGGCTGTGCGTATATTTCAGGTCGCCGCATTCTTTCACGGGCGAGGACGTAGTTGAACTGCACTGTCACGGCGGCTATCAGATAGCCGGCGGAGTGCTCAGAGCCGCGCTTGACGGCGGGGCGCGCATGGCACTTAACGGCGAGTTCAGCAAGCGTGCCTTTCTCAACGGCAAGCTTTCGCTCGCCTCGGCAGAGGGGCTTATAGATATGATAAACGCCACCAGCCTTGCCGAAGTGCGCGCGGGAAATATGCTGTATTCTGAAAAGCTTACCGCCGAGGTCGTCGGGCTGCAGAACGAACTCAAGGACATTCTTGCGGGAATTTCTGCGGATATCGACTATCCCGAGGAGGACGTCGAAGCGACGGAGCTTTCCGACGTCGGCGATAGGCTTAACGCCGTTGACGGGCGCATATGTGCCATGATAAAGAGCTATGACGGCGGCAAAAAGATTAAAAGGGGCGTAACGGTCGCGCTGTGCGGCGCGCCGAACGCTGGCAAGAGTTCGCTTCTGAACGCGCTCATAGGCTACGACAAAGCCATAGTCTCGCCTACGGCGGGCACTACGCGCGACGCGGTCGAGGGCACGATAGAGATTGCGGGCGTCAGGTATAATCTGTACGACACCGCAGGATTGAGGGAGAATGCCGACGAGATAGAGAGCGCGGGCATTTCTATGGCTAAGAAGATAGTTGCCTCGGCAGATATCATAATATATGTGTCAGAGGGCGAGTACGAGCCTTTGGAGGGCGTTGCGGAAGACGACCCGAGGCTGATAAGAGTTTTCAACAAATGCGATATAAATACCGTCTGCGGGGATAAATTCGATATAAGTCTTTCAGCCAAGACGGATGAGAATATCGACGGGCTTAAAAAGCTGATGTCCGAGCGGGCGATGGGCGCGAACGCGTCGGGCAGCGCGATGATAACCGAAGAGCGGCACTTTGCCGCGCTCTGCCGCGCGGACGCGTCGCTGCGCAGCGCGACAGGCTCGATAGGCGCGTTTCCTCTCGATATAATTTCTCTCGACATAACCGACGCGTGGTCGGCTCTCGGCGAGATAACGGGCGAGACGGCGAACGAAGAAATAATCAGCGAAGTATTTGCAAAATTCTGCGTGGGAAAATGAGAAGACGGGTGAAGATATGGTAAATATAGAACTCTACAGAGTATTTTATACGGTTGCAAAGTGCGGCAGTCTGACGAGGGCGGCGGAGGAACTCTTTATCTCTCAGCCTGCGGTGTCGCAGGCTATTAAGCAGCTCGAAAGTCAGCTCGGCACAACGCTTTTCAACCGCACGCACAGGGGAATGGAACTGAGCGTGCAGGGCGGAAAGCTCATTTTCAAACAGGTAGAAGAGGCTTTAAATCTGCTTGACGCGGCGGAAAACAAATTAATCGAGCTCAAGACGACGGCGACGGGCACTATAAGAATAGGCGCGACCGACAGTATATTCAGCAACATCTTAGCCGATAAAATCGTTGCCTTCAACGAAAGGTATCCCGCCGTAAAATTCGAGCTTGTAACGGGTACTTCGCCCGACACTCTCAACCAGCTCAAGGAAAACAAGTGCGACATAGGTTTTATCAACCTACCTATAGACGATAAGGAAGTCAACTTCACGGGCACGGTTGCACATCTTTCGGATATCTTTGTGGCGGGCAGGAAGTTTTCAGAGCTTAAGGATAAGCAGATTAATCTCAAAGACCTGCACGACTATCCCCTTCTTATGATAGAGGAAAATACGGTAGCCCGTCGGGCTCTGACAAGCTATACGCAGACGATGGGCATATCTTTAAGTCCCGATATCGAGGTTGCAAACTGGGACCTGATGCTCAAGCTCGCGGTCAGCGGCATGGGCATAGGTTGCGTTCCGCGCGAATACGCACTCAAGGAGATTGAAAGCGGCGACCTCTTCGAAGTCAACGTAACGCCCTCGCTTCCGGTGCGCGGAGTGGGAATAGCTCTTCCCAAAAACGTACCCATACCGTTCGCGCTCCGCGAATTCATATCGCTTTTTAACTGATAAAAAGCGTTCGCCGCGGCATATGCCGCGGCGAACGCTTTATTTTAATGAGTTTTAAGCGAGTACGAGATATACAAAATAACCGCAGTAGCAGACGAGCATTGTAATGCCTGTTATGCGTCCGATACTCTTTCTGATGAGGCAGGGTACCCACAAAATCAGCAACGCGCCGAGAGCGACGGCGGAGTCGATGAGGAATTTCTGTGCAAATGGAACGGGGGTTATAACTGCGGTAAGACCTGTAATGAAGAGTATGTTAAACAGGTTGCTTCCCACAATATTGCCTATGGCAATGTCCGCATTCTTTTTTATTGCGGCAATAACCGAGGTAAAAAGTTCGGGCAAAGAAGTGCCGAGTGCGACAACCGTAAGGCTTATAAATCTTTCGCTGACGCCCATCTTTTCGGCGAGGAAGGTTGCCGAATCTACTGCAAACTGGCTGCCGAATATAATCATTGCAAGTCCGAGCGCGGTTAGAATGAGTGCGAGCCACAGCGGCTTTTCTTTGGACTTTTCATTGCCTTCAGCCTTTCCGCTTTCTTCGCATGCCGCGCTCTGTTCCGCGCCGTCAGAGTTAGTTGCGCCTGCCGTCGGGCTTAAGTCGGTTGTATCTGCCGACTGTGCGGAGGATATGTCGTTCGTCTGTACGGCGTCAGGCTGCGCGCTGTCAGCTGAAACGGTCTGAGCCGTGTCGCCCTGAGGTTCAGGCATCGGCGTAGCTACCGCGCCGTTTGCAAGCGATACCTGCTGTTCGCGGTTGTTTATGTTCTTGCGCGCAACGACGAAGAGATATGCCATATAGGCTATAAAGATAACGAGGAACGCAATGCCGTCCCACAGACCGATAGTTCCGTCCAGTCCGAGCACAATCAGGAGCACGGTTGCGCCGATAACTACGGGCATGTCGACATAGATTGTGTCTTTCTGCACGGCGAGGCGGGTTATTGCGGAGGAGAGACCGAGGATAATCAGCACATTGAGTATATTGCTGCCGACGATATTTCCCACGGTTATGTCTGCATTTCCGCCGACAGCCGCGCTTATTGAAACCGCCGCCTCGGGCGCGCTCGTGCCCATCGCAACAATCGTCAGACCTATTATAATCTGAGGAATTTTAAGCTTAGTTGCAATTCCGCTTGAGCCGTCGACAAAGAAATCTGCGCCTTTGGTCAGCAGCACAAAGCCTGCGATAAGCAAGAGAATATTGAGAAAAATATCCATATCTGCGTTCCTTTGTAATATTTTTTTATAAAAATAACGACAAATGGCATTATAACATAAAAACGAGGTCAAGGCAACAAATAAATTGTAATATTTTTGTACAATGATTTTATATGCCGTTTATAAAAAAGTATTAATCTCAGATAGTATTATAAGGAAATACGAGATGGAAAACGAAATCAGATATTACTCCGACGAAGTGCACGACGACTTCGCAGGAACGGGCATAAATACTCAGCCTCTGCCCGAAGATTTTAAATATCATTCAAAGAACCCTCTTGCGGCGATAAGGCGATTTATAGTCTATCGCATAATAGCTACGCCCGCGACTTTTCTCTATACAAAGCTGGTAAAGCGCATAAAGTATGTCAACAAAAAGTGCATGAAGGGCTATAAAAAGCAGGGCTGTTTCATCTACGGCAACCACACGGCTTTCGTGTGCGACGCCTTCAACCCGACAGTTCTGTCCTTTCCCCGTCCCGCAAAGGTAATGGTCAACGAGGATACCACGTCTATTAAGGGCATACGCTGGGTCGTTCTGGACGCGGGTGCATTGCCAATACCTTCAAATCTTCACCTGATGTCGGCTTTCAACGACGAAATCGCGCGGGCGATAGATAAAAAGTACTGGGTGGCAATCTATCCCGAAGCCCATATCTGGCCTTACTATACAGGGTTAAGAAATTTCCCCGCCGTGTCTTTCCGCTATCCCGTCAGACTTGATACGCCCGTTTTTTCCTATACAATGACCTTTTCAAAGCGCAGACACTCGAAAAAGCCGAAAATTACGGTGTATGTCGACGGTCCTTTCTTCGCAGACAATAATCTGCCCCTCAAAAAGGCTCAATGCAAACTTCGCGACGAGGTCTATGCGGCTATGAAAGCCCGCACCGACGCTCATTCGGACTATGAATACAAATATACCTACGTCCGCCGCGAGGAAGGGGCAACTTCTGAAGTCGCCGCCGCGCATGCTCAGCCTCTTTCCGACGCCTCATGCGCCGCCGCGCAGACTGAAACGTCAAAAGCCTTCGAAACTGCCTGCGCGCAGCCGTCAGATGACGATAAAAAGCAGTCTGTATGATGAAATAATAAGTACCCCGCAAATTTCAAAGCTGCGCTCAACTGTATTAACTGTTCATATGTCCATATGTCGACAGATTACGCGCAGCGGTCAGATTTATAGCAGTTTTTCAAGAAATAATCAGAAAATATATAAAAAACCGCCCGTTTCGGGCGGTTTTAATTTTTGCATAAACTGTATTAATTGTATTTACTGTATTAAGTTCTGTAATACATCCTTCATATCGTACAGACCGCTTTTTTTGCCTGCAATCCACTTTGCTGCTTTTATTGCGCCTGCGGCGAAAACGCGCTTGGAGCGGGCGGAGTGGGATATGGATATAATTTCGTCCTCGCCAGCAAACATAATTTCGTGTTCGCCGACGATTGTGCCGCCGCGCACTGCGTGAATGCCAATCTCTCTGCCGCGCTTGCCGACCTGACCGCTTCTGCCGTCCATGTAGGGCTTTTTATCCTCAAACACTTCGTTTGCGGCGTCTGCAAGCATGAGTGCCGTTCCGCTGGGCGCGTCGACTTTCTGGTTGTGGTGACGCTCGATAATTTCTATGTCGAAGTCTTCGCCGAGGGCGGTTGCCGCCTTTTTGACGAGTTCTACCATGAGGTTAACGCCGAGCGAGAAGTTCGCCGTTTTAAAAACAGCCGTCCTGTGCGCCGCGCTCTTAATTTTTTCAAGCTGTTCAGGCGTATAACCCGTCGAGCCTATCACGAGGGGCACGCAGTTTGCCGTGCAGTAAGCAATTTCGTCGTCCAGAGCGGCGGGGGAGGAAAAATCTATTACGGCGTCTGCAATCACGTCAACATCTCTGAATGAGAAAAAAACGGGAATGCCGCCTACGTCGCTTGCTCTCGGGTCGACGCCGCAGACAACTTTCGCCTGTTTGTCGTTTGAGAGCAGACTTACGAGGTTCGAGCCCATCTTTCCGCCTATGCCGCAAATTATAAAGTTCAGCATACTTTAAACCCCGCGGACTTAAGGCATTTTTTCATAAGCTTTTTGTGTTCGTCTTCAAGTTCGGTGAGCGGAGCTCTGGGAACGCCCGCGTCGAGACCTATCATATTGCAGCCCGCTTTGACGGGGATGGGGTTGACTTCTACGAAACATGCGTCGATAAGCGGAAGAATTTTTTCGTGAATTTTGTTGGCTTTTGCAAGCTTGCACTTTGCCATGAGGTCGGCAACCTGCTTAATCTGTGCGGGAGCGATGTTGGAGGCAACGGATATAAGCCCTGCTCCGCCGATAGCCATAATGGGGATATTCAGGTTGTCGTCGCCCGAATAGAGGTCCATTCTGGGGCGAATTCTTCTCATTGTTTCGCAAATCTGCTCCATATTGCCGCAGGCCTCCTTAATTCCCGCCATATTGGGTATGTAGGAGAGCTCTTCGGTCGTTGCGGGCAGAATGTTTACGCCCGTGCGAGGGGGCACGTTATAAGCGATTACGGGAATGTCTACCGCAGAGCATATGGCTTTGTAGTATTCGACAATGCCCTTCTGGGTGCACTTGTTGTAGTAGGGCGTAACGGCAAGAACGCCGTCCGCGCCGAGTTCCTGAGCGCGTTTGCTTGCCTCAACCGCCTTTGCCGTGCAGTTGCTGCCCGTTCCGAAGATAAGTTTCGCCCTGCCTGCCGTCTTTTCCATGGCAAACTTCATGACGGCAACTTTTTCATCCTCCGTCATGGTTGCGGGCTCGCCCGTAGTGCCGAGCACGACGAGCGCGTCGGTTCCGTTGGCAATCTGGTATTCAATCATATTGCCGAACGCCGTAAAATTAACTCCGTTTTCGTCGAACGGCGTAATCATCGCCGTTGCAGAACCGTAAAAAAAGCCTTTCATTTCTGCCTCCCGTTAAGATATAATCAGTCGAAGTATCCCTTTGCTGCAAGGAGCTCCGCAAGGAGCACCGCGCCGCCAGCCGCGCCGCGCAGCGTATTGTGCGAAAAACCAATGAATTTGTAGTCGAAGAGGTTATCTTCTCTCAGTCTGCCCGCGCAGACAGCCATGCCGTTTTCGGTCATTCTGTCAAGTTTGGGCTGAGGGCGGTTGTCCTCTTCGAAGTAGTGTATGAACTGAGCGGGAGCGGAGGGAAGTGCGAGTTTCTGGGGCTCGCCGGAAAATTCCGCCCACGCATTTAAAATTTCTTCCTTAGAAGGTTTCTTTTCAAACGAAACGAAGCAAGCCGCCGTGTGACCGTCGGAGACGGGTACGCGCAGGCACTGCGCCGTTATTACAGGACCCTGAGCAAGAGCAATTCTGCCGTCCTTGACTTCGCCCCAGATTTTGAGGGGTTCTCTTTCGCTCTTTTCCTCTTCGCCGCCGATATAGGGTATGATGTTGTCTACAATTTCGGGCATGGTCTCAAAAGTTTTGCCCGCGCCAGAAATTGCCTGATAGGTCGTGACTGCGGCGCAGCGTATGCCGAATTTTTTTAAGGGGTGAAGGAGGGGAACGTAGGACTGAAGCGAGCAGTTGCTCTTTACGGCGATAAAGCCGCGCTTTGTGCCCAGTCTCTTCTTCTGAGCGGCGATTACTTCGAGGTGCTCTGCGTTGACTTCGGGAATAATCATGGGCACGTCGTCAGTAAATCTGTGTGCCGAGTTGTTGGATACGATGGGACACTCAAGCTTTGCGTAGTCGTATTCGAGCTGTTTGATTTCGTCCTTGGGCATGTTGACAGCGCAGAAGCAGAAGTCGACCATGGAGGCGATTTTCTGCTTGTCAGCCGTGGCGTCGAGCACTACCATGGACGAAAATTCTTCGGGCATGGGGTCGGAAAGGTGCCAGCGTCTGACGGCGTCAGCGTACTTTTTGCCTGCGGACGACGAAGAAGCCGCGAGTGCGACGACCTCGAACATGGGGTGGTTGCGTAAAAGAAGGGCAAAACGCTGACCGACCATGCCGGTTGCGCCGATTATGCCTACCTTATATTTTTTCATAATATATTCTCCGAAAAATAAAATTGTTAAAATTAAAAAAGCGACGCCGTTGCGCCGCATAACATCCGAGAAAATGTACGAATATTTGCAGATAGCGCGACACAAAAAGTGACAGTCGCAAAGGTTTTAACCCCTGCGCCCAGCGGACCGTGGCAAAAAGTCCGCTTCGGCGGAGATGCCCTTTCGCCCTCGCGTATGCGGGATTTTGCCAAAAATCCCTGCCCGAAGGGTACTGATGCTCGTCCGCTCCTCTATTCAGCAAGGTGATAATATCATATGCGCAAAGAAAAGTCAAAGAAAATTTGCGCAAGTTCGGGTAAATTAATTGAAATATTTTACCTTATACTGTATAATAAATGAAAACATAAAAAAATGCCGCCCTGCAATCGCGTGCGGCGACAGACGGAAAAATTTATGGCAGAATCCAAATTGCAATCGCTCGTCGGCAACGATATGGCCGACGACTACGTAAGAACTTACGTCCCTCAGGGCAGATGGGGCGACACATGGGCGTTGTTCAAGGCTAACTTTGTAAAGTTCGTCATTATCAACGTGCTCACGCTCATATTCTTCGTGCCCGGCATAGCCCTGATATATCTCAGGTCGGCACAAGTGGCAAGCCTTGCGGCGATGTATCCATTTTCATCCAATGCAGGCATAGCTGTTTACACGCCTTCCACGATAGGTCTTGCAGAGAGCCTCGTGCTTTCTGTAGACCTCATGTACTACGCCGCCCTGATAGTGGCGGGACTTATAGCCTGCGTGGGCGTTTCGGGTGCGGCATACTCCGTAAAGAGAATGATTAACTGCCACGGCGAATTCACCGTCAGGGGCTACTTCCACGGCGTAAAGCGTTGCTACTTCAACACCGTAGTGCCCGTTGCAATCTTCCTTGCATTCTATTATGCCTGCGTAATAATAAGCGACTGGGCGGCACAGACAATAGCTTACGGCGGGACTGCGGCAGGTCCTGTTACCGCAAAGGTGTTCATAATAATCGCAACCGTTCTGTTCGGCATTTATGCAATGTGGGTAATGGCGGTAGGCGTCAGCTATAATGTAAAATTCAAATATCTGCTCAAAAACTCTTTTGTTCTTATGACGGCAAGTATTATTCAGACGGTGTTTATGATAGGCTTTGCGCTCATACCCGTGTGGATAATGCTCCTCGGCACGGTGTCCACGATTTTCACTATCATCGGCGCGATAGTCTTCCTGTTTATCGGACTGTCGTTTATAATTCTCGTCTGGATGTCCTACACGCAGTGGATGTTCGATAGTTTCATAACTCCCGCAATTGCCACAGAAAAGCAGGCAAAGATTGAGAAGATGACGCCCAAGCAGCGCGAAGAGGCGAAGCGCGAAGAGGATATGCAGGCGGCGAGGGAACTTCTCGCGGCGGGCAAGTCCGAACTCGTAGGCAGACCCATAAAGCCCATTGACGACGAAATCTGCGTGCGCGACATTCCCTCAACCTTCGGCAGAGGCGACGTGGCGAGGGCGCAGCAGGAGCGCGAAGCCATGGAAAAGGGCATAGAGGAATACTATCAGGACCACAAGAACGAAACCAAGTACGTAGAGTACAACAAGTTATTTGCCGAGCGCGAAAAAGCTCTCACTTCCACCGACAAGAAGGGCAAGAAGAAAAAGATAAGCTCGGATAACCTTCTCAAATAAATTATGAACGAAAGCTATTCTGCCCTCGGCAGCTGGTTTGAATATCTCAACAAAGACTGCGACTATATTTCATGGTCGCAGTATTTAATTAAAGAGCTCAGTTCGATAAAGCAGGGCGCGAAAGGCGTGGATATAGGCTGTGGAAACGGCTATTTCACCCGTGCGCTGTACAAGGCGGGCTATGACGTCGCGGGTATCGACATATCTCCTTCTATGCTGTCCGTCGCAAAGACGAAAGCGGCGGCGGAGGGAGTGCGCTGTGAATTTTTACTCGGAGATATAACCAAACTTAAACTGACGGGCAAAGTCGACTTTGCCGTCGCCGTCAACGACTGCCTCAACTATGTCGCAGGCGATAAGCTCAAAAGCGCGTTCGCACGGGTATATGCCGCGCTGAACAGGGGCGGAATATTCCACTTCGATATATCGAGCAGCAACAAATTGCGCAACATAATAGGCGATAATATGTTCGGCGAGGACGGCGAGGATATATCCTATATGTGGTTCAACACCCGGACGTCGGACGGCGTCATAATGGACCTTACCTTCTTCGTAAAGGGCAAGGACGGCAGATATCAACGCTTCGACGAGCGTCATATTCAGTACGCGCACGAGGAGAACGACATACTGCGCCTTTTGAGGGAAGTCGGTTTTGAAGACGTCCGCTCTTCAGGGCACCTCGGCAAGGCTGATAAGAGCCGACGCATAAATTTTACGGCGGTAAAAAGATAAGGCATAAATATGAACACTCTGTATAAATCACTCGTATACGACAAACAGATTTCCCTTTCGGTGCTCGACACGACAGACCTCGTAAAGAGTGCCATAAAAATACACAATCTCTCCGGCAATGCCGCATATCTTCTCGGCGGACTGCTGACCTGCTGCGCGTATATGGCGGGCTGTCTCAAGAGCGAAAAGGGAGCGGTATCCCTTACAATAAAGAGCGCGGACGGCGACGGCTGCGTGTCCGTATCCGGCGACAGCAAACTGCATATCCGCGGCTATGCCGACGGGTCGTGCATGCACACCCTCAAGGGCGGCACGCTCACCGTCATAAAGGACGACGGCTTTTTCCGTCCGTTCGTAGGAGCTTGCGAGATTGAAAGCGACGACGTGTCAGAGATATTTACAGAATATTTCCGCGCGAGCGAACAGATAACAACTCACGTCCGCGTGGGTGTAAAGCTCTCTGAAGATGGAGAGTGCCTTGCGGCAGGCGGCGTTGTAATGCAGCAGCTGCCCGGCACTTCCGAGGCGAACGCGGCAAAGTGCGAAGAGAGAATGTCTGCATTTTCCGACGTTGCGAGCCTAATTGAAAGCGAGGGCACGCAGGGTTTAATCAAAAAATACTTCGACGGCGAAATTGCCGACGATGGACTGTATCTTCTTCATCCCGACTACGTGTGCAACTGCTCGCGCAGGAAGATAGAGGCGGTAATTATTCCCCTCGGCAAAGACGAGCTTTTAAATATCTGTAAAGAGCAGGGCAAAGTGAGCGTTCATTGCCACTATTGCAATACCGATTATACATTTGTCGCAGACGACATAGAAGAGTTATTCAAGAACAGATAAATGAACAAGACCACATCGATAGACCTCAGCGAAGATCGCCTGCTCGCCATAGCGGCGGACTACATTGAGGAGCACAACTTCATAGCCGCATTGCGTATGCTCAACAAGAATGCGGAACTCAACGGCAACGCCGAAGATTCGTACATGATGTACGCCGAAACCTTCGACGATATGTCGCTGTGCGAAAAGAGCATAAACGCGTGGTTCAAGTATATCGATTACGTAAGCATATATCCCGACGCCGAGCTGGCTGACGCATACGAGGGACTGGCGGTCAACTACCTCAACTCGGGCGACGAGCAGGTTGCGGCGTACTACTATAACCGACTTCTTATTGAGACCGCGGGCGACCTGAGCGCGGAAAACCGCAAAGAAATAATAAATAATTTCATATGCTCGCAGAAGAGCCCTTTAAAGATTGCGTGGCCGCCGCGGCTTGCAGATTTTTCCGAAGAGATGCAAAAGGGCGTCGGCTTTATGCGCGACGGCGATTTTGAAAGCGCGATTGAGCAGTTTTCTCTCGTCGACGAGGGCAACGAAAAATATCTTTCCGCCCGCAACTATATCGCGATGTGCAATATAATTTTCGATAAGTGCGACGAGGCTGAGCAGGAGTGCCTGAATATTTTAAAAAATCACCCCGACGACGTGCAGGCTTTAACAACGCTGGCGGCGGTCAAGAACCAGCAGAAAAAGAGTGAAGAGAGCCGCGCAATAGCTCAGAAACTTCTCTCTGTCGGCGCGACGGCGACGGACGATATCTATAAAATAGCCACCGTGTGCTGCGAAAACGGAATGCACGCGGAGGCATACAAACTCTTCTGCCGCATAGAGGAAGATTTGCAGTACGACAATTCGGTGCTCTATTTCAAGGCGGTTTCGGCATACAACAGCGGCAGAAAGCAGGAGAGCGTCGACGCCTTCGATAAGCTCATTACCATATATTCGGACGCGGTCACGGCAAAATATTACCTCGACATTGTCCGCGAGCACATGGACGACGAGGATTATATCAAAAATCCTCTGTCCTATTTCTACCGTCTGCCGCAGGAGGAGAGGGAGAGCAATATAGAACTCTTATCCGCGTTCGTCAGGCTCAGCGACAAGCAGGCAGCGGCGTTTGTCAAGAAGCTCGACCTCACGGACTGCATACGCTGGTGCTTTGACGAGGGAGCGGAAAATACGGGCGCAGAGCTCAAAATGCTGGGCGCGGCGTGTGCCGTAAAGTCCAACGACTGCGACGACCTGCTGCGCGACGTGCTGCTTGACGCCTTTCTTCCTGACTCGCTCAAGATGCACACCGTAGGAATGATAGCCGAAAGAAACGTCCGCTCAGAGTACGGCGTGGTTGTGTGCAACATATACCGCAAGATAAACTTTGTACCTCTCGAGGTGGGCAGAGCAAAGCGCAAGGCGTTCATACGCGCATATGCGCTCACGGTCTCCCGCTTCGGACTTATAAATGCCGACTACGTCTATATCATGCACGAGGCTGCGGCGGGGCTGTATTCCCGACTTTCAAAGGAAAAGAGGCTGGGCGACGTCAGGGACGCGCAGTCGCTTGCGGCGGCTATATACACCGTCAGCGGAGTGCAGGAAAACGGATTGGATAACGCCACGGTGTGTGCGTTCTTCGGCGCAAAGCAAAAAAATTATCTCAGAATTTTAGGTGAAGAGCAATGAAACTTTACGACTTCGACGGCATGTTCGATGAAAAACTTTCCGAATATATAAAGCGCAATCCCCGCGGCTACACCGAAAAACAGTGGGAGGACGTCATCCCCGAAATGTATTCAAAGTTCGGCGATACCGTCGTAAAATCGATAGGCAAGACGCCCAACGAATTCTATGCGGAGCAGACGGACGAACAGCTCGTAAAGAGCCTGACGGCTCACCTTAAACAGGGCGTGCCCGTCAGTGAATTTCTGTGCAACGCGATAGAGGGCAGGCATATGGATGAGCTCTTAATACCCCTTCTCAGAGGCACGGAGGACGAAATTTCGTATGCTCTGAACCTTCTCGGCTCTTCCGAAAAAGCCCTGCCCGAGTATATGCGGCTGATAGTATCGTCCGAAAGCGAGGACGTGCGCAACACCTGCGTGGACTATGTGAAACTGCATGCCGACCTCGTAAAGGACGAAGCCCTTTCGCTCTATGAACAGGGCGTTTCGAGCGAATATATGCTTGAAATACTCTCGCGCTGCACGGTGCGCGACGAAAAGATTTTTTCTGCTCTTATAAAAGCGTTCCGCACGGACGACGAAAATATTGCTCTGCACGCAAGTTTTCTCGGGGCATACGGCGACGAGCGCGCGCTCGGATATCTCTTGGACAAGATAGACGAAGAGGGCATTACATACGCAGATTTTCAGGAGCTTAAATTTGCCATAGAGGAGCTTGGCGGCACGTACGAAAAGGAGCGCGATTTCTCCTCCGACCCCTATTATCAGCTGATAAAGTCGCACGGCGCAATGGATATCGATATCTTCAAGGATATAAAGTGATTTGCCGCATGCGACGAGTTCAATAAAAAAGAATAAACCTTCTCTCCGTAGTCAATAACGTAGGAGAGGAGGTTTTTTTATGACAGAAATAACCGCGAAAGAACTTACCATGATTTCGGACGCACTGACTTACGAAGGACTTATCTGCAAAAAGGCGAGAATGTACTCGAAGACGTTGACGGACGTCGACCTTGCCGAATGCATGGCGAAGGTTGCAGACGAACACGAGGCGCGCTATTGCGCCCTTCTGAACATTATAGGAGGTTAATTATGAAGCAGTCAAAGTCTGATACGCAGCTCAACGAAAAGGATGCCATTCAGGATATGCTGGGCAGCGAAAAGCAGCTCATGTCATTCTATGCCACCGCGCTGTTCGAGGGCAGCTCAAAGAGCCTCCGCAAGGAGTTTGCGGCAAATCTCAACGCCGTGGCTGCGGCTCAGTACAGTCTCTACACTCAGATGAGCTCGCGCGGATACTACGCACCCGCGCCCGCCGCAAAACAGATGATAGACCAGATAAACGACAAGTTCAAAAAGGAAATGAAGTCCCTTCAGGGCTGAACTGAAAAATCAGAGTGCGCGCCGCGGCAATTGCCGCGGCGCGCACGTTTTGCGTCTGAAGGTGTTGCATACTTATGCGGTCTGGACAATGGAGATAACCGACAGGATAAGAAGGATTAAATTTAAAAGCCGCCCGCGCAAATCTTTGCGCGGGCGGCTCTGATTATAACGTATTATTTTATCGAAAAGAGTTTTTCAATGAGTTTGTGACCCTCGGCAACGTAAGTGCCGGTCGAGGCAGCCTCGTCCTCCGTGTAACGCCTTGCACCGTTTGAAAGATTTTTCGTATCCGTGTAAATCAGGTAGGGCACGGGGTCGGAGATGTGCGTCTTGCAGGCGCAGGGAGTGGGGTGGTCGGGGCAGACGAGTATGGCATAGTGTTCTCCCTCCTTTTCAAGGGCAGAAATTATAGTGGGGATAACCACGCCGTCAATCTGTTCGATAGAATAAATCTTGTGCTCCGCGTCGCCGTGATGACCGCACTCGTCGGGTGCTTCCATATGTATGTATACAAAGTCAAGTCCGTCGGTGAGAGCTTTTGCCGCAGCCTCAGCTTTTCCTCTGAAGTTGGTGTCATAGTTGCCCGTCGCGCCCTCGACTTCTATAACTTTCATGCCTGCGAGTATGCCTATGCCCTTCACGAGGTCGACTGCGGAAATTATTCCGCCCTTGAGGTCGTGCAGCTTTTCGAAGGGCGAAAGTCCAGGCTTTGTGCCCTCGCCCCACAGCCATATGCTGTTTGCGGGTCGCTTGCCCGCCGCAATTCTTGCAAGGTTTACGGGATGATTTTTAAGCAGTTCATAGCTCTTTTTCATCATCTCAAGGTATTTTGCTCCCAGCTCGCCCTCGGGCAGATATGCCGCAATCTTTTTGTCGGAGATATCGTGAGGTGGAGTGAGCGAATGTCCAGTAACGCCGTTTCTGACAACAAGACAATGCCTGTAAGAAATGCCGGGATAGAGCGTCATGCGCTCGTCGTCAAAATATTTTTTGAGGTAATTTATGAGCTCTGCGGCCTCTTGCGTGCTTATTTCTCCCGCAGAGTAATCTGCCATTGTCTTGTCCTCGTAATTTTCTTCATCGGAAAGGGTTACGAGGTTGCAGCGCAGAGTTACGTCCGTGTCGCTCAGTTCTATGCCCATAGAGACGGCTTCGAGGGGCGAACGACCTGTGTAATAATCTTTGGGATTGAAGCCCAGAACGGACATGTTCGCCACGTCGCTGCCGGGTTTCATCCCGTCGGGCACGGTCTTGCATAGCCCGACTTCCGCCTTTGGCGCAAGCGCGTCCAGAGTGGGCGTTTTTGCGGCTTCGAGGCAGGTCTTGTCCCCGAGCGCGGGTATTTTCCAGTCAGCCATGCCGTCGCCTAAAATGACTGCATATTTCATAATTTACTCCTTGACTTGCGCGCTCTGCGCGCACAAAAATGTATTAATGAATTTAAATTGACCCCGATATATGCCTTGGTTATTGCTGTTTTCCGTTCAGATCCCAGTCGACGGGCGTCCTGTTATGGCTTAAAAGGTAGCTGTTCGCCTTTGAAAAAAATCTGCACCCGAAAAAGCCGTAGTATGCCGAGAGGGGGGAAGGGTGCGCACACTGTAAAATCAGGTGTTTGCTCTGGTCAATCAGCGGCGTCTTGCTGCGCGCGTTTCTGCCCCAGAGAATGAATACAACGTTTTCGCACTTTTCCGATACCGTCTTTATGACGTTGTCGGTAAACCAGCTCCAGCCGCAGTTTGCGTGACTGTTTGCCTGATGCTCCCTGACCGTCAGAGTGGTGTTCAGCAGAAGCACGCCCTCCTTCGCCCAGGGGGTAAGGTCGCCGCAGTCGGGTTGAGTTATGCCGAGGTCGTCCTTTATTTCTTTATATATGTTCTTTAAAGAGGGAGGGAGCGGCACTCCGCGCCTGACCGAAAAGCACAGTCCGTGCGCCTGTCCGGGTTCGTGGTAGGGGTCCTGACCGAGAATAACCACCTTGACTTCGGAAAGCGGAGTGTATCTGAAACAGTTGTACAGGTCGTACATGTCGGGGTAGACTATGTGCTCGGAGTATTCCTTTTTCAGAAATTCCCTTATCTTTAAATATTTCGGGTCGGAGAAGAGCGGTTCGAGAGCCTCGTCCCAACCGCCGCCTAAAGCTTTCATAAATTTTCAAGCACCTTGAGGTATTCTTTTAAGTCGGCTTTCGCGCCGTTCAGGTCGTGAGCAAGGTAATTTCCGCATTCCTCGCGCTTTGCGCCCGGCACTTCGTCGAGAGCGAGCGCAACTTCAATGCGCTCTCTGACGAGGGCAATAACTTCATCCCTGTTCATGTTGACGGTGAGAAGGTAATAGCCCGTCCTGCAACCCATAGGACCGAAATATATAATGTCGTCCTTGCGCGCGGAATTTCTTAAAGTTGTTGCAAGCAGGTGTTCTGTCGCGTGCAGGGCGTCGGGCGTGATGTAGTCGCCCGAGTTTGGTTTTTTAAAGCGCAAATCCCACGTCGTCACGCCGTGCATGGTAGTGCCCTCGTGCAGTCCCGTGGTCAATATGTCGTGATTTTTTGTAAAAGACGGTATTTTATCCATTTACAGCCTCGAAAATGGCGGGCACGCAGTCCTTGAGAACTTTGTTGCACTCGCCGAGATTTTTAACGTACTGTTCGGTGGTCGAGCCGCTGCCCGCAAGGTCTGATATCGCCTTGAAGGAGTAGCACTTTACCTTTGCGCGGGTGCAGGCGTGCAGTATCGCGCCGCCCTCCATGTCGCGTATGTCGGCTTTTAATGTCCCCGTCAGAAGTTCAAAGTCGCTCGCGCTGTCGCTGAACCTGTCGCCCGAGGCAAGTTTTTTTAAAGGGTATACGCCGACCTTGTCGAAGTGGAGGTAGGGCTGGGAATATTCGTTGAGCGTGCCTATCTGCGTGCCGTTAATCTGCACGAGGTTAAAGTCGTACTGAACGGCTGCGTCCATTTCGTAGACGGCGGCTATCTTCATAGAAGGGTTAAGTCCGCCCGCTACGCCTAAGTTTATAATCTTGTCCGCGCCGAGGCAGTCGATTGCGTACTGCGCTCCGCAGGCGGCGTTTACCTTGCCCACGCCGCAGATGACTACGGCGGTCTTTTTTCCTTCGATAGAGCCGCAAATCACCTTGCGCGAGCACACTTCTTTTGTCTGTTTATCCTGCATGCAGGCGAGCACGCTGTCGGCTTCGCCCTGCAGTGCTATTACAAATACTGTCATATGCTTTATTATAACAAATGCGCTCTGTGTTGGCAAATATTTGAAAATAAGAAAAAGCGGAAATTTATTCCGCTTTCAATATGATAAGTTGAGTTTGTACATTCGCGCAGCATACGCAGACCACGCTGTTTTCATTATGAATATGTCGTATGAAACAGACCTGTTCAACGCCGTCGAGATAAATTTTCCCGCCGTAAAACTGCAGCCTTTTAAGGTGGGAGGAGAGGGCGTAGCCGTGCATCTTTATGAAGGCTTCCTTCGCCGTCCAGTTTGCAAGGAAGTCCCGCTCGCAGGAAATTTCCGCCCTTTCGGGCTCTGTCAGCCTGCGCAGTACGGAAAGGTGTTTTTTGCCTTGCAGCACTTCTATGTCAACGCCCGCGGGGCAGTCGCCGAGGACGATTGCAGCTTTATCTCCGCTGTGACTTATGTTGAAGTCTTTTATGTCCCCGCACTCAGTCAAAAATTTCGGACGGTCGTCAGAAAAGTCAATCTCTGCGCGGGTGCCTGTAATCTTTTCGGTCAGCGATATTACTTTGTTATAGACGTCCGCGGCGGAAGTTATGGCAAGGCAGGTCATAACATCAGGCTCTCAACGTAGTCTATCTGTTCTTTGGTCGGCAAAGTTTCTGTAAACGCGCACGCGCTGCCGGCGGCGGTTGCGAAATTGAGAGATTTGAAGTAGTTGCCCGTCTTTATGTACTCGTGAATGAAGCCTGCAACCATGGTATCGCCCGCGCCCACCGAGTTTATGAGCTGTCCCTTCGCCGCGCGCACATACATTGCCTGGTCGGTTTCGGTCACCATGACCGAGCCGTCCGCGCCCATGGAGACTATGACGTTTCTCGCGCCCTGACTTTGCAGTTTGCGCGCGCATTCCACAATCTTTTTTGTGTCGATGGTGTTGGGCACGCCGAAAATTTCGCACAGCTCGAAGAGGTTGGGTTTGATTAAAAATGGCTTGTGCTTAAGGCTTTCTGTAAGAAGTTCGCCGCTGGCGTCCACGACCACGTTGACGCCTTTGGGCGGTCTGAGTTCGTCCAGAAAGTCGGAATATGCCGTGGAGGGGAGGGAGGGCGGAACGCTGCCGCAGATGATGAGCCAGTCGCCGCTGCGTATTATGCGCTTCAGCTTTCTGGCAAGTCTGGCTATGTCGTCCTCCGTGACGATTGCGCCCGTGCCGTTGATGTCTGTCTCTGCGACGCTCTTTATTTTGACGTTAATTCTCGATTGTCCGTCAACTTCCAGAAAGTCAGCCTCAAGTCCGCAACTTTTAATCTCCTCGCATATGGCTTTGCCTGTAAATCCTGCCACAAAACCGAGGGCAAACGTCTCGTCGCCCAGCTCTTTCAACACAAAGCTTACGTTCAGTCCTTTGCCGCCTACGGTGAGTTTTTCTCCTGCCGTTCTGTTTACGGCTCCGCGGCGAATATTATTAACTTTTACATAATAATCCAGCGAGGGATTGAATGTTACGGTATACAGCATGGCAACTTAGCAACAGATATTTTTATATTTTTTTATAATTTAAACTATTTACAAAAAAAAGTCAATAACAAATGTTTTGTAAAAGATAAAAGTGCATAAGTTGTTAATTTTTTGCATAAAAAATCATAAAATTGCGGCAGAAAAGAGGTGGAGGGAGCGCGTTAAAAAAATTAAAAAATCTGAAAAAATTTGCAATAAAATCACTTGACAAAAAATTGCGGTTATATTATTATATACAAGCGTTACGGCGCAAGGGAAATGCGCTTGACGGGCCTTTAGCTCAGTTGGTTAGAGCAGTCGGCTCATAACCGATCGGTCCGCGGTTCGAGTCCGTGAAGGCCCACCACTTTCAATATTTTTTGGCCCGATAGCTCAGTTGGTTAGAGCGCCAGCCTGTCACGCTGGAGGTCGACGGTTCGAGCCCGTTTCGGGTCGCCAAACAAGTTTAAGCGCCTTTTTAAAGGCGCTTAAAAATGCCTTGGTAGCTCAGTCGGTAGAGCGGTGGACTGAAAATCCATATGTCGGCGGTTCGATTCCACCCCAAGGCACCAAAAAAATCTGCTATGCTGGTGTAGCTCAATTGGCAGAGCAGCTGATTTGTAATCAGCAGGTTGCGGGTTCGATTCCAGTCACCAGCTCCAAAAAAACATCGGCAAAAACTTAATATATGGGCGGATTGCAGAGTGGCCAAATGCATCAGACTGTAAATCTGACGTCTCCGACTTCGGTGGTTCGAATCCACCTCCTCCCACCACGGACAGCGCTGCGACTTTAGTCGCAGCGCTGTCCGTTTTTTTATTCATTTCAGTATTGTCGCAACTTTTCATGTTTCTGCGCCTGATTGCAAAGACGAGCACGGAGGTTGAAAACGCGAGCAACAAAAGCCAGATGATGAGGGAGGTAACCGCGCACAGAGTAAGCATATTGCCCTGTATTCCGTCCCCGAAAGTCATTATAAGCGTGTACTGAAGGGACAGTACGGATACCGCGGCGTCAATCAGGCTTATGTCTTTAAGCATTCTGACGCTGAGGTTTTGCTGTTTTTCCGCCTTGAAATAATTTCTTGCCGAAACAATTATTTTATATGTTGTGTACGCGGCAACAGCTATTGCTGGTATGGCTGAATAGCTGACTGCCTTGCGCTGCAATACCATCAGCGAAACGGGAGTTATGAGCGCAAAGTCTGTTATGAATAGCAATATGCTCTGAATGAGAAAAGCGTCTTTCCGTCGCCTGTCACGTACAGAGCCTTCATAATTTCCTCGGCTGATTTTTCTTTCATGAATTATTACGAAGGCGCGTATAGCGACCAGCAGCGCATAATATGCCGCAATGCATAAATTCCACTCCGCCCTGTAGGCTATTCCCAGATAGAGGTTGAAAAGAGTGAATATTATTGTAGCAATGAACGAGACCGCCGCTGAAATAAAAGTTCTGAATGCGTAGTCGTTCTTCATTCTCAGCATAAATTTTTTTATGGCGTTATCGTCTTTCATTGCCTCTCTCTTGAATAATTATATATTTCAATGCGCGCAGCAGTCGCTGCGCGCATTCAGTTCTTTATTGTCTGACAACGGGCGAGTTGCAGTAGGGGCAGCGCGGGTTGTCGGCGGTGTATGTAAACTTCGCGCCGCAGTTGGGGCATTGCGCCGCGCGTTCTCTCTTGCCTGCGGACACGTTGTCGTTCAGCTCTATCATGTCTCCGTTTCTTATGAACCCCTTGAGGAAGCCCCTATTGAACGCCTTATCCAGCCAGCCTCTCACGGAGTTTTCGTCCATGGACAGCTGTTGCGCGATTTCGCTTACGGTGTATAAATTTTCCTCGCAGACGGCGTAAACCACGCGTTTTAAAGGCATGTTCGACCCGTAAATAGCCCAAGCGGTGGGCGTGCCGTAAAATCCGAGCGCGGTGAAGGCTATGCCTATCCCCATGACGGAATAAATCTGGTTCGACGCTCCGACAATTATCATAGGAATGCCCGCAACGAGCATTACTGAGAGAATTACCGACAGCGTGAGTAAAATTTTTAAGTATTTTTTCACTTCTTTCATAGTTCAATTATATGTCTGCGTCCGACTTTTGTCAATAGACTGCCTGTTGACAGCCTTTTGGAGGTATGATAGAATAAAAATGCCGATAATTTTTCGCGCAGGAGGATTTTTATGGCATTATTAGATATTATAGAATGGGTGGAAAGTTCGCCGGACGAAATCATTCATAAATACGACACGCGGAAGAGCATAGTAAAGTGGGGCTCGAAACTGACGGTAAGGGAGGGTCAGGTTGCGATTTTCTGTGACAAGGGCAGAATTGCCGACGTCTTCATACCGGGAATGTACAGTCTCAATACCGACACCCTGCCCATACTCACCGCGCTCCTGTCGTGGGCGTATGCATTTGAATCTCCTTTCAAATCTGACATTTATTTTGTGTCCACCCGTCAGTTCATAAAGCATAAGTGGGGCACAGCCACTCCCGTAATAATAAAGGACGAAAAACTCGGTGCCGTGCGCGTGCGCGGTTACGGCACATATTCTTTCCGCGTCAGCGACGCTCCGCTTCTTCTGAAGGAACTCTCAGGCGCGCGTCACTCCTTCAGCACGCAGGACGTTGAGGACTACATGCGCTCCGTGCTCGTAATGGGCATGTCGGACGCTCTCGGCGCGAGCGGCATAGGCGTTGCGGAGATGTCTGCAAATCTTCTGTCCCTTTCGGTGTCCGTGCTTGAAAATTTATCGCCGAGGTTCAGAGCTTTCGGTCTGGAACTGACCTCATTCAACTTCGAAAGCGTATCCCTTCCCGAAGAGGTCGAAAAGGCAATCGATGAAAACGCCCGCCTCGGACTTTTAAAGGGCAACGCCGAGCTGTATACCAGAATAGCGCGCGCCGACGCAATGGTGGAGGCGGCAAAAAATCCGGGAATGGCAGGCTCTGTAATAGGTGCCGGCGTTGGTCTTGGTCTGGGTGCGGACCTCGGCAGAGAGATAAGCAGGTCGGCTTCCGCTCAGACTGAAAGAACCTGCGCGGCGTGCGGAGCTGCTTTGCCCGCAGGCGCGAAATTCTGTCCCGAGTGCGGAGCAGGCGTAAAATATACCTGTCCCAAGTGCGGCGCGGCTGTTGCGCCCTCGGCAAAATTCTGCCCCGAGTGCGGCGAAAAAATTTAAAGCGCGTCTGAAAAATAAGCTCACCGCCCGCGGCGGACTTTGCAAAGTCCGCCGCGGGCGGTTTTTTAAACGAAAAATAGGGTATTGTATTTATATAAACAATATGGTAGAATGAAGTTACAAAGACGGGCTTTTTATCCGCATATCAGAGCGTCGGGGGCTGAAAAGTCGGTCGCAAAACGCAATGACACTGTTAAGGAGAAAAGATTATGAAACTTTTAAAAAAGTTGCTTGTTTTCGCACTTGCAGCAGGTGCCGTTGTACCTTGTGCAATAGTTCTTTCGGCGTGCGCCGAAGATACACAGGCGACTATTACGAATATTTATCTCAAAGACTCGTCAGACAAGAACGTCAGCAATCTCGAGTTGGGCGAATACGTATACGGAACTTCGAGCGCGGAAATTCTTCCCGATAACTTCACACTCTACGCCGAATACAGCGACGGCAGCGAAAAAGTCCTGCCCGAAAGCGAGTATGCCGTATCCTATGCGGCGGATAACGTCGATTTAACCGTCTTGCCCGATGTACCCGATTGCGGTAACTATTCCGTAACATATACGAGCGGTGATTTTACGGCAAGTGTCGTGTTCTTTGTCATTAAGGCTACGCCTTCATACGAAATTTCGGTTGAGACAAAACAATGGACGTACGGTTCAACGGGTTCAGATGTGAGCGTACCCGACTATCCCGGACCGGCAGACAGCTCGCAGTCAATCAACTGGTATGCAGTTGAAAAGTCTGTTTTCGACGCTCTCACCGACGAACAGAAGACGAACTATTGGACGGTGAATGACGTAATAATACACTCGCTTGCATACGCGGCGGACACCGCCTTGCTTGATGCCGGGCAGTATTATATCTACGCGGTTCTTCCTGCACAGTCGCAGAATTATAATGAAAGTTATACCGTGATAGACGAAGATTGCCTTGTGACGGTGACTAAAGCGCAGGTAAATCTGACATCGGAAATTGTAGAATCATCCTATTTGAGTGCACGTTTTTCTTATAATGCAGATTCTCTCAATGAAAAGGTGGATAAGATTGCCCTTTCGGACATTGACATAAGCAATGTAACGTATATAATTTACGAAAATGAGGCGATAGATGGTACTTTCGAGTGGGCTGCTCCCCAGACGCTTGTCGACGCTTCTGACGACGGCAAAAAGTACCCCGTAAAATTTATCGCTGAAAGCGGGACCAATTATGAGTTTGTCGGTACGGCAGACGTTGAAGTTAATATTGAAGCATTTGCTCTAAACACCATATCCTTGCGTGCAAAAAATTGTTACGGTACAGCCGATGATTACTTGTATGATTTGCCGTACGACTTTGTGTTTGAGGGGCAGGCAAAATATGATGTAATAATTTCAAGCATTTATTTCCAGTCTGAGTATATCGAATTTACTTATTCCAAGGACGGCGGCGAAGAGCAGCCCATAGATGTATTAAAGATTGTCGGCGGCGATTGGGTGCTCAGGGGCTTCAGCGATGTGGGCGTATATACGATAACGGCAAGGATAATCTATCCGAACAATTATTATTGGTTCGGCAGCGAACTAAATACCGATCCCGTCACTTACACTTTCGCCGTTGTTGAAAAGATTGGTCTGGATGCAATTTCGTTCAAGCTCAACGATTGCATAACGCCTGAGAGCGGCAACGACTATGTCGTATACGACGCAAAGACGAGAGTAATTCTTGTGGAAGGGTGGAACAATCAGACTCATGCCCGCGTAGATATAAGGGACGAAGAGGATAATTATCTTGTTCCCATAAGCGGCGATGTGGACGGCGACGGCACAGATGAGTATTATCTGATAATTTCCGGTTCTTCGCTGTTGGCTGTAAAGGATGCAGGAACTTATACCGTAACGGCTACACCTCTGCCTGAGGATGCTTATTATTGGAAAGGACTTGAAGAAAATGCAATAACCTATACCTGTGAAGTAAAAGCTGCCGACATACGGTATGCGCTGTATACGTTCGACGAAGATTATCAGCTTATTGATAATGATACCTTGATTAACAATCCTCCCGCATATTTTGCGAATATGGAAGAATGGGTAAGCGATAACGGCGGACTTGCGAAGTCGCTCTCCTATTACGCGGATATATATCTTAAGCTCTGCTACGACGGTTCGGGCGAATATACCGAATTCAGCGGCAAGGCGTCCGTGCTTTATGCCGAGCGCGATGATATGCAGTACTTCGGAACGGAGGCATACGTTTACCAGACTGCAATAGAGCTCATAAAGAGGTCGGGCGGACAGGAAAATGCATATACGGTGGACGGCACTGTGAGCAGCAGCGGCAACGAACTGAGTGTTACAATGCCTTACATTACAGAATTTGGTTCGCTTGACGAATATGAAAGCGTTGTGGTTTCGGCTGTAGCCGCAGACCTGTCCTTTACGGTTCTCAGCAGCGAAAGATTGACCTACTATACCTATGAGGGCGATGACTATATAAAGATTAAGGTGGTTCAGGACGAAACCCGGGGCACCGAGCGCAGCGTAGACGAGGTATATATCGTGCTCACGCCTCAGGGCGAATATGTCGGTCACGCCGTCGTCTCTGAAGTATACGACACAACGGACAATTCGCTCAAGTTCAGCGGAATGGTTCAGTTCAGATTTGCATGACAAAAATCAATATTTCCTGCGCTCGCCGCAGGAAATATTTTTTTAGGCGAAATGTACAAATGTTGTCTGCCATTGACAACTTGAAGGCGTTTTGGTATAATTATATGTGATATAAGATTAGTTAAGGTAGCGATAGGGAGGGGGATATGTCGCAACGAAAAATGTATTCTGCTTTCATCTCATCCGTATATGAAAGCTTGCGCGATGAGCGCAGCATAGTCATAGATTGCCTGCTTGACTACAGCGTGTTTCCGGTGTGTATGGAACACTTCACGGCATCAGTCAACAGGCAATTCAAGGATATAGAAGAGCGCATAGATGAGTCGGATTTTTTTGTGCTGATACTTGGTGCGGTATACGGCTCGCGCGACGAAAACGGTGTCAGCTGGACTGAAAGAGAATATAAATACGCTGTTGAATGTGGCAAGCCCATTATTGCAATATTCTGCGACGAGCTTGTCGAGTTGCGCAAAAAGGATGTCAACGAACTCACCGAGGATGAAAAGTGTCAGCTTTCATTCAGCAATCAGATAGCTTTCGGCAGGTCGGTCACAGAAACTATGACCATACAGAAAATTATGGCTCAATTCTTTACGGGTTATGATTTTTCGTCCTGCGTGGGCTGGAGCAGAGCCTTTGTTCTCGGCGAAAGAGAGATTGCGGAGTGGCGCGAAGCTCACAAGGCATGGAAACTGGATGGCGAGTGGTACCACGTTCATCTTTCGGCTGACGATGACCATTACATACGTACGGGGACGATACGCATAAGTCAGCAATTTGACCCCGAGCACTACAAAAAGTTGACCTTTGATGGGCTGAATTATAACATACGTTACAATGCAGAGAGCAAGGAAATAGGCGAAAATTTGATAAAACGCACGCATTGGCGGGGCGTATATGAAATTGATGATGAGGGCGCAATGTTTGGCGTATTCACGGCAAAGCGTGAATTCAGCGGTACTTTCAACGAACACAAGGTGGATAAAGGCACGCGGCGCGGCATACATGATTTTAAAATACCGGTGCACGACAATGTTGCCGTAACATGTTTCGAGGGCGAATTTCATGACGAAGCGCCCTCGCCCCAAATAGGCGTCATATATGTCTTCCGCACCCGTCAGATGAGGGATGATTTCCTGGTTCAGAACTTTGCGGAAGTTCTCAAAAATAATCAGGGAGGTGTTTAAATTGCAATTTGATAGAGTTATAGAGCTGGTAAAAAAAGCCGGCGACTTCGTTTTCGATGAAAGACTTAAGAGTTCAGTAAATATGAAGGGTGAGGCAGATTTTGTCACGGCGGTGGACCTTGCCATAAGCGAATATCTCAAAAAAGAGCTCGCCGAACTCTATCCTTCTATAGGTTTTATGAGTGAAGAGGAGAGTGGCGAACTCTGTCCCGTGCGCTGGATTCTCGACCCGGTCGACGGCACTACAAATCTCGTTTACGGCTACAACATGAGCTCTGTTTCACTCGCGCTCTTCGACGGCGAAAAAGTGACGTTCGGCGTCATATATAATCCGTTCAATAAAGATTTGTTCGTTGCGGAGAGGGGCAAAGGAGTAACTCTCAACGGCAAAAAGCTTTCTCCCGCACCTGACAGAAAGCTCAAAGACTGTCTCATCGAGTTCGGTGCAGGCTCAACCAAAAAACAGTACGCTGAAATTGCCTTTACTCTCGCAAAAGAGATATTCAAAGAATGTCTCGATATCCGTCGCATATGTTCGTCAGCCATAGCCATAGCCTACGTTGCTGCGGGCAGGCTTAACGGATATTTCGAAAAGGTTTTAAAACCTTGGGATTACGCCGCGGCTGTCCTCATGCTTGAGGAATGCGGAGCGGTCTGCAGCGACTGGGAGGGCAATCCTTTGCCGTTTGACAGACCTTCGTCTTTCGTCTGCGGCACAAAGACTGCATACGATTTCCTGCTCGGAAAGGTAAAAGAAATCTCACAGGCTATGAAGTGAAATTCTTTTTAAATTTCCTTATCAGTTCAAAATTAATCAGTTTAACAAGAGGTTTCAGTTTGTGCCGCCGCGGCGTGCTGCCGCGGCGGCTTTATTTTTCTTTTGCAACTTTAACCGCCTCAATGTATTGACATTGCGTCTTAATTAAGATATAATATCAATATGGAAAACAAGAGAAATACCGAACAAAAGAGAATAATAATGTCCGTGCTGAAGTGTGCGGACCATCCCACGGCGTCCGAGCTGTACGAGATTATACACGAGCGTTATCCGCGCCTGTCGCGGGCGACGGTGTTCAGGGTGCTGGGACAGTTCGCCGACGAGGGCAGCGTGCGCAGGCTGAGCCTGAAGGGCAGCGATACCCGCTTCGACGCAGGACTTACGCCGCATGCGCATTGTCATTGCGTAAAGTGCGGCAAAATCACGGATGTGTTCGAAGGTCCGTTCACGGACATACTCAATACCCGCAGCGAGGGCGGTTACATAGTTTACTCTACTGAGATAGAATTCAACGGTCTTTGCCCCGATTGTGCGGCAAAAGTAAATTAAAAAAACAAAGCCCGCGGCTTTTAAAAGCCGCGGGCTTAACTATTAAAATTCAAACATTGTCATCGTCTTCCCCGTCGTCAGATTTTGTCGCTGCGATTTCACCTGCAGCACCGTATGCGGGAAGTTCCTCGCGGCGAGCAAGCACCTTTTTTCGTATTGCATGAAAGGCATAGTATGCACCCGTGAATGCGAAAAACAGCCCGACATATGCGGCGTATAAGCCGAGTATGTACAGCATATTCACGTCGTAGTTCCATATGCGTATGACCCATACGGCGGGAACGGCGAAGGGCAGGGGGTTAATCTGGGTGAAAGCGTAGTTAGGCATAATTATCTCTTCGGGCGAGAGGAAATAGCCGTCCGTCGTATGCCACGTCATAGAGGCGGAAGTTACAAGTGCGCTGCATACCGACGCCGCTATAATGACTATAAAGTAGTAAACAAGCGGCACAATGCAGTCCTTCATTCTGAATTTATACATTCCGAGCGCGGAGGGCAGAACGCTGAGCGCGAAGAGCAGGGCGTGAGTTAAGCAGAAGTACAGAATGGAGTAGCTGCAGAATATGCCGTAGTTGCTCATCTCGTCCTTGCCGAAGTAGATAAATACCGTCAGCGCGCCGACCGCGTGAACGAAAAATGAGATGGCATACAGTGCTTTCTTCTTTAAAATTACCGAAAGCGACGCCACGTAGACGCCTATGTTGCAGATAAACAGCGGAACGCAGGCGAGCACCGTGTGATATACGTTGTAGCCGTCGCCCATGACCATGCTGTCCTTGGAGTGGTACTGCAAAAGAAGAACAACTGCCATCGCGCCGAGGTAGGCGTTCTGCTGTTCTCGGGTCTTATTTTTTAAGAAGTAGTAGGCGGCTATAGTAAAGCCCGCAAGAATGAGTATGGCTAAAAGGTGCCAGACTGTAAAGTTTTTAAAGCGCAGAAAGCTGTCCGCAGGTATTGCGTTTATGTCGAAAAAGTTCTCAAAGATATTGAGCGGCATGCACGCCAGCATGGCGGGAGCGAGGAAGATAAAACTTCTCTTATCGGCGCGCCAGCCGTCGCGCACAAAGAGCAGGGCACACAGCGCAAGCATTGTAATGCTCTGCAAAAAGAAGAGCGTCATGTTCAGCCATTTCGGCATAAAAAGATTTACCTGATTGTAAATTTCCTGAGCGGGAGTGTCCGCCGCCTTGGTTATGTCGAAAAAATCTCCGAAGAGCGAGCAGCTTAAAATAATGAATACGGGCAGGAAATATTTTGCTATGTCCGCGCAGCACTTTTTGTTATAAAAAATTGCAAGCGCAAGGAGCAGAAGTCCCGCCTTTTTGACCCATTGACTTATGACGAATACGGGGTTGAATTGGCTTACCCGATTGAATATGTAATAGTCCGACAGCGTAAACGTCAGCAGGAATGCGCAAAGCAGCGCAGCCGCGGTCATGATTCTCGCCGCGCGATGTATGTACTTATATCTTTTCATACCGCCATTATATAATATAACTCTCGCGCAAGTCAACAGTTAAAACAGCGTTGGCGGGGGTTGATTTCGCGCGTGCGCGGTGGTATAATATAAACAGCTCTGTTTAACCGAGTTTTAACAGATTAATCGCACCGTTTTTATAATTTTATTTTATAATGATAAAAACATGCGTTGAGCGTATGCCCGTGAGGTAACAATGTCAAGAGATTATACAAATTACGACTATCTTTCCGTATCGGTAAAGAGCGACCAGCTCGATAGGATATTGCAGTGCTATCGCGCTCTGGGCTGGAGGGAAGAGAAGATGGAGGACGACAGGGAGTATTACAATATGAAATACGTCCGCCTGCGCCGTCCGCATAAAATTGAAAATAAGGACAGATTGCAGTATCTTCAGGTGCGCATGGAAAGTTTCATAAATTCCGTGTCGCGCGTCAATTCGCACAAACACATAAAATCTCACGCATTCATAGCGATTTCGTTCATCATATTTTCAGGACTTGTTGCGCTCGGACTGTGGCTTGCCTTCGCATTCAATGAGCCTGTTTTCCGCATATGCGGCTGGTGGATAAGCGGACTTTCCGTTGCGCTCATGGCGTGCGCGGTTGCGTTTTTTATGTTTATGCGCAAGCGCGAAAATGCGACTGCGGCGAAAACGAATGAGCGCAGCCTCGAAAATATAAGAGCACTCATTGACGAGTGTCTGCTCATAGCTCCCTCAACCGAAGAGGAGGCTTTGCCTGCGGAGGAAAATTCTTCCGACGAGGCGGAAGAGCCTGCCCGGGAGCAGTATATTGAGGAGGAGCAATTAAAGGAGGCGGCAAATGGATAGTACGCGGCTGTACCGCTCGCTTGAAGATAAATCCCGCCGTCGCCGTCAGCGTTTCACCGAGGACAAGGTGGTTAAAATCCGCACCGAGCACAACAATATCGGCGTATTCAAAACAATGTTCACGGCGGCAATAGTGCTGCTGCAGCTGGGAATAATAATCGGTCTCAGCACCCTGCCCGCGCTCGCGGTCAGGTGGTATCTGTTATTCCTCATTGCAATGAGCGTTCTGACGGCTTTTTCTGTGCTGTCCTCGCACAGGAACAATCAGGCAAAAGCCGTCTGGGTGCTCTTCATATTAGTGTTTTTCTTCTTCGGATTTATCGTTTACTTCATGTCGAACGATAAATATATGTACGCCCGCTCACGCCGCAGACACGCAAAGATTTTTGCGCGCAGCAAGTCGTTCGTGCCGACATATGTCCAACCCTACGCGTCCGACGACATGAAGCAGATGTGCTCTTACCTCAATCGCGCCGGCGACTTTGTGCCGTATACCAACACCTCGCTTAAATATTTTTCGTCCGGAACGCAGCTCTTCGACGACGTGATAGAGAGCCTCAAGACAGCGCAGAAATTTGTGTTCATTGAATACTATGCCATTGCGGACGGCATACTTTTGAACCGCATATGGGACATACTTGGCAAGAAGGCGGAAGAGGGAGTGGAAGTGCGCATAATCTACGACGATGTCGGCAGTCGCGCGTTCACGCCAGCGATGCGCAAAAAAATTAAGGCGAGCGGAGCGCAGATAAAGGTGTTCAACCGTCTGATTTCCCGCTTTACTTTTGCATTAAATTACCGCGACCATCGCAAAATAATAGTAATTGACGGAAAAATAGCATACACGGGCGGCAGCAACATTGCTGACGAGTATGTCAACGAAAAGCACATGCACGGCTATTGGAAGGATACCGGTCTGAGGCTGGAAGGCGAGGCGATAGACGCTATGACGCTGTTCTTTTTGCGGCAGTGGGAGTTCATAACCAAAAAGCATTGCGACTATGCGCCCTATTTCGGGCATTACAGGCAGCAGTACAGCCCTTACACGGTCGTGCCTTACGTCGACGGACCGGAGTACGGACCTTCGATTTGCAAGAACGTCTTCGAGAGCGTAATTTATTCTGCGAAGAAAAAGCTGTATATAATGACGCCCTATTTTATTCCCGACGACAGCATAGTGCAGGCGTTGGTCAATAAAGCTCTCTCGGGGGTGGACGTCAGAATAATACTTCCGTCCGTGCCCGATAAGCTGTATGTCTATCTGGTCACGCGCGACAATGCTGAAAAGCTGAAAAAATACGGCGTAAAAATCTATTACCTGCGCGACTCGTTCGTGCACAGCAAGCTCGTTGTCACGGAAAGCTGCGCCGTCGTCGGCACGGTCAATTTCGATATGCGTTCGTTCTACCAGCAGTTTGAAGACGCCGTCCTGGCGGACGACATGACCGTAGTTTACGACGTGTTTGCCGATTTCGAGCACACTTTCGGCGACTGCGATTTCTCGGAAAATACCGAAAAAAACGGACTTTTAAGGACGGTTGCCATCGCGCTTTTAAGGTTTGTTTCGCCATTGATGTAGCAAATAATTTTTGTTGCAGAGGAGTTTGATGAATATTTCTCATAGCAGAGCAAAAGCAACGTTTTTAAAATGGTTACCCTTCGGCGCGTGCGTGATTATGGGTATAATCGCGGCGGCGTTGCACCCCGTAGTTTCGGCGACGTTCCGTCCGCTTGTATATCTTCAGATACCCGTCTGCACGGCAATACCTCTCATTTTCCCCGCCCTTGAACGGTGGGCGAAAATAAGAGTGCCATACTTTATAAACGCCACGATAGCTTTCCACATAATAATTTCAATAGACCTCGGCACCGCGCTCAATGCCTATGGCTTTATTCCCCATTACGATAAATTTCTGCACGCCTTTTTCGGGCTGTGGTGCGCGCAACTCATATACTTTTTCATGTTGCGCTGGGGAGGTAAAAATTTAAGTAAAACGGGCATATGTGTGCTCGTAACGCTGTCAGTTCTCGGCGTCGCCGCGCTGTGGGAGGTCTTTGAATTCACAACCGACTGCATATTCGGCGGGGACGCGCAGCTGTGGAAATACCGCGTCGCGCACGGGCTCAATCCGATGACGGACACTATGATGGATATAGTCGTAACGCTCATAGGAATAGCAGTATTTTTAATAACTTTGTATATCGACCATAAAAAGGGCGGCAGACTTTACGGTTCGTCTCTCGACGCTGCGCAGGAGAAGACGGAGGGGGAGACCGAGGTCTCGCCCGAGATTTGAAGAGACATTGAGGACTGAAGAGGCATAAGGCAGGCAAACGCTTGCCTTTTTTGCGTCTGTATGGTAATATTTACAAGCGTCTTAATATTAAATAAAGAGAGAGGTGCAGTCAATGCAGGACAATTTGCCCGAAAACCGACAGAGCGAAGAACAGGAACAGGATAACTTATCCTTGAAATATGCGGATAAACGCGAGATGTTCAAGGGCGGACTGCTGGGCGTATTCATAGGACTTGCGGTAATCGTCCCCGGTGTGAGCGGTTCGGCGGTAGCCATTATCTTCCGTCTTTATGAAAAACTGCTCTACGCCTTCGGAAACATATTAAAAAAATTCAAAGAGTGCGCGCTCTTTCTCGTGCCGATACTCATCGGAGGAGTGGCAGGGCTCGTCGTCGGCTTTCTCGGCGTGCAGTATCTCATGGCACTCATACCTTTTGCCATTGTCGCGCTGTTTGCAGGTCTGATGCTCGGCGCATTCCCCGCAGTCACCGACCAGTTCAAGGGTGAAAAGGTCACGCCGACGAGAGTAATATTGTTTATTGTCGGGCTCGCCGTGCCTGTAATTTTGTCCGTGGTCTCCTGCAATATAGCTACGGGCGAGCAGGTTCTTGAAAATGCGCAGTTCTATCATTATATTCTGTTTGTGGTGATAGGTTACGTCGTGGCGGTGACCCAGCTCGTGCCGGGTCTGAGCGCGACGGCTGTACTCATGATGCTTGGCTATTTCACGCCCCTTTTAAATTCGGTTTCAGTCACCTATTGGGGCGAAAATCCTCAGATTTTCATAGTTTATGCCTGCCTTGCCGTCGGTTTTCTTATTGGACTTTTAACCGTATCCAAGGGCATGAGCAAGCTCATTGAAAGACGCCGCGCCGCAACTTTCTATACGGTTGCGGGGTTGTCTCTCGGGTCGGTTGTTACAATGTTCTATAATTCCGAGGTCAATGCCGTCTATTCGGAGTGGGGAGTTTCGTTCATGTGGTGGGAGCTCGTGCTCGGAATTGTGCTCTTCGCAGTCGGCGTATGCGCGGCATATTTCTTTGTGCGCTACGAGCGCAGACACGGAGTATAAAAAGGCACAACGGCGCGGAAAATAATTTTCCGCGCCATAAATTTATTTGTGGTCACAATTTTCAAATGAGTTGACAATATATAAAAGCTCTGTTAAAATAATGTAGCTTTTAAAAATTAAGGAAGGTTGGCTGAGTGGTCGATGGCGGCGGTCTTGAAAACCGTTGAAGTGAGAGCTTCCGGGGGTTCGAATCCCTCACCTTCCGCCAAAAACAGAGGGGCGATTTTTTATCGCCTCTCTGTTTTTAAGCAAGAGTATATGGCGAGGGGTTGAGGGTGGAGGCATTTTGCGAGAGCAAAACGGTTTGCGAAGATTAGTTTGGTGAGAGACAGGCAAAGACGCAAACTGAACGGTGGATAACCACCGTTCACCGGGGCGCGCCGCCAAAGGCGCGAATCCCTCACCTTCCGCCATTAGGGAATAATACGAACTCTGAAAACGGGTTCGTATTATTTTTTGCCGTTGATTATTTCGGCATCATCGTTAGACGAATTAAAACAGTCAGCCCCAAAACAAAGGGCTGGCTGTGCAAATTTTAGGACCGAAACATTATTTACAAATCTACTTTTTGAAAATTTTTTATTGACAATTTACAGCTCGCGGCAGTTAAAACGACATATACGACAATTCCTATTGCAAGAGCCGCTAATTTTGCGCCCGTATTTTCTGAATTGAGTCCATTCAAAGTTATAGAATAGAGCGGCGTTGCCCAACGCAAAACGATAAAGACGCCAATTAATAAGAATATGATAATTGCACCGATTATAAAAGGGGCTCCGATTTTATCGGTTTTTTTGAAATAACAAGGGAAGAAGATCAAATTGAATATACCGAGTAAGATCGCCCCATTGCCTACCAAAACAAGATTTGCCGATATCCCTGCTTGGTTTACATATTGCTCCGCAGGCAAAACAACTCCTTTGATTGCTCCTATAATTCCAACTAGCAGCAGAATGGTACATTGCAATCCGAATATCACCGATATTTTAGCGAGAGGTATCTGTTCTTTTTTTACCGGCAGAGTGCAGGTAAAAGAAATATCTCCGTTTTCTCTTGCCATCATGCAACTGAAGAATACGGAAAGACAAGAGAAAAAGAAAATAACTTCATACGGATAATTGGGCACAAACACAAGTACGGCAAATAAGAGAAAAATAAAAGCCGTAGGATGTAAGCAAAGACGAATTTCTTTTTTAATCAGATTCAGCATATTTTCTCTCCTTGTTTGCTTTTTCCAGATGCACCATTATGCTGTCTATAGTTGTATCTATTATTACGGCGTCCCTTAATCCTTGCACATTACTGTTGACTAGCCCTTCATATCCATCTTTTACGGGCTTCACTCCTATGGCATTTGCTTCTGTTGCAGCCGCAAGGGAAGAAAATTGTGCCTGCTTATATTTACCGAGTAGCTCTTTCAGCGGACACGCCGCAATAATTTTTCCCTGCGAAATATAAACGATATCGTCTGCGATTCGCATCAGGTCGGACGTTATATGCGTAGAGAAAAGAACCGATACGCCTTCTTCGCGTACAAGCTGTAAAATAATGTCGCAAAACTCCTCGCGCGAAAGAGGATCGAGTCCGCTTGTCGGCTCGTCCATGATAAGCAATTTCGCACCGTGCGAGAGGGCGAGGGCAAGCGCAAACTTTACTTTCATTCCTTCGGACAGCTCTTTTACCTTTTTACTTTCGATAAGCTCGAATTGCGAAAGGAATTTTTCATATCTGCTTTGATTCCAACTCGGATAAAAAGGCGCGTATGCTTTGCGTATTGCGGCAAGCGTATTCATAGGATAATATCGAAAGCCGCCTCCGACATAACCTATCATTTGTTTAACGACCATTTCTTCTTTGAGAAAATCTTTTCCAAAGACCGACACGTTTCCTTCTGCGCTAATAAGACGTAAAATACTTTTAATAGTTGTGCTTTTTCCTGCGCCGTTTCTTCCGATAAGTCCGGAAATGTGCCCTTGTTCCACGCAAAAACTTACCTTATCCAACTTGAATTCAGGATAGACTTTCGTTAATTCTCTTACTTCAAGCGCATTCATTTGTTTTCGTTATCTCCGTTTTTAATATTGTTAACGGCATTCCACAGCGTTTCCATATAAGAAAATGGTTGCAAGGCGATACCTTGTCCTTTGTCCGCCATTAGAAGCAATGAATCGCCGATATTCAGCGAAAACATATCCCGCACCTCTTTAGGAATAACAATTTGTCCTTTGGGACCGATTTTTACAGTAGTCAAAAACTTACCTTCGGGGAAATTTTCCATAAAATGCTCCTTATTTAAGTATGATTAGCATTACTTTTCTTACTTATTATACAATTTACCAAAGATAATGTCAAAGGAAATGCATTACAAACAATAGGACAGGGAGAGTAAAACCTATAGTTACTTATAGTTATAATATTTGAGTAAGTCTTAATATTATCTTTTGCAAAGTTCGTATAAGGACGATAACTCGCCGCTAAAAACAGAGGGGCGATTTTTTATCGCCCCTCTGTTTTTAAGCAAGAATATATGGCGAGGGGTTCGAGGGTGGAGCAACTAATACGGATAAAGCTATTGTAATATTGACAAAGCTGTTGTATAATTATAACAACCGATAAGGGAGGCATATATGAAAGTCAGATATGTAGTCATTATGTTTGTATGGTTTGTAGCCGCGGTAATATCGCTTTTTGCGCTGATATTCTGGCTCGGGCTGTATTCGTACGATATCGGTACGCCTGAATACTATTCAGATGACGATAACTATTCGTATTTCAGATGCGACTTAAGGTCTTATACGGTTACCGATAAAGCTATATACATTGATTTTGAACACAATCAGCGGGATTTCTATAATTATTTTGTCATCAGCGGCAAAAACTATGACATAGCAACGGATAACAATATATTCGCCTGCCTTAAGGAGGGAGAAACCTTTTATGTCTCCGCGGCAAGCGGATACTTCGGCGACGGCTGGAATTATCCTGTAGTTTCGCTCGAGCATGATGCGGTTACAATTATTCCGTACGAGCAGGGCAAGCAGAACGTTGTAGATATGCAACGCGACAAGGAAGAGTTTGCAATCGAATACATAACAGTAGTCGGAAGCGTGCTCGGCGCAGTGATGGCGGCAGGCGGTGCGGCTGTGATTGTTATACTCGTCAAATCGGTAAAAAAGCGGAATGTAGACAAAGAGTCGGCAACTTAAAAAACAGACGGCAATCGCCGTCTGTTTTATTGTTTTATCCATCCGAACGCGGATTAAAGTTGTTTTACAAAAAATAAATTGACTTTTGTCTGATAAATTGCCCGAAACAAGGTAAAAATTTTTACAATTTTATGAGTTTGTAAAAATTATGTGTCCGAAGCGTTAAATGTCGGTTAATTCTGTTTATATATAGATACATATCAGAACGTTCAGCTTTTGAAGAGGTACAGATGAAGACGATTAAAAATCAGACGTTCGGCGAGGAGCGCGCCTTATATAATTCGAGCAATTTAAGACTTGAAAACTGCGCTTTCGACGGCGAAGAGGACGGCGAGTCCGCACTCAAGGAGTGTAAAAATATCCAACTTGAGAACTGTTATATGAACTTGAGATATCCATTCTGGCATATCGACGGATTGAAGATATCGGCAAGCGAACTTACGGAAAACTGCAGGGCTGCGCTGTGGTACGACAGGGACGTGAAAATTTATGATACGTCAATGAATGGCATTAAGGCACTCAGGGAATGCAGTGATATCCGACTTGAGAAAGTCAAGGCAAATTCCCCCGAGTTTTGCTGGCGCAGCAGAGATATTTACATAAAAGACAGCGCGATAAATTCGCAGTACGGCTTTTTCGAGAGCCGCAACATAAGGGCGGAGGGGCTGGATTTCAGCGGAAAATATTCATTCCAGTACACGCGCAATTTGCGGATTTCCCGCTCCGTGCTCGACACTAAGGACGCCTTCTGGCACGCAAAGAATGTCGTTGTCAGAGACAGCGTGGTAAAGGGCGAATATCTCGGCTGGTACTCGGATGGACTTACGTTCATCAACTGCCGCATAATCGGCACTCAACCGCTCTGCTATTGTAAAAATCTGAGACTGACAGACTGCACTATGGAAGATTGCGACCTCGCATTCGAATACAGCGACGTGCGAGCCGATATAAACGGCAAGATAGTTTCAGTCAAAAATCCTTTGAAGGGACAAATTGTCGCAGACGAGATAGGCGAGATTGTGCGCACCTCGGACAGCATATATCCCGTAAGGGCAAAGATTGCCACAAGGGCATAAATTCACAAGCCGCACATCGTGCGGCTTCTTTCATGCTTTAAACTGATTAAAAAAATATTTAAAAATTTGCGTAAAAACGCTTACGAAAAAATTTTTAATCTGTTAAAATGCATAACAGCTGTAGCCTGCAGAGCGAAGGCATCGCTCTGCAGGCTGCTTTTTTTTTGAGCGCAACGCGCGGGAATACAGATTTTTTGGAGATTATATGGAACACAAAGAAAACGCATACTTCGGCAGTGAAAGATTGGGAAAACTTATAATTAAATTTGCAGTTCCCTGTATACTTTCGCTGCTCATAGCCTCGCTTTATAACCTCGTCGACCAGATATTCATCGGCAACGGCATAAATTATCTGGCAAACGGCGCGACAAACGTTGTCTTCCCCATTACGGTAATCGCACTTGCGTTAGCCCTTCTCGTGGGCGACGGCTGCGCGGCTTTTTTAAGCCTCTGTCAGGGCAGGGGCGACAGGGAAAACGCTCATCGCTCGGTTGCAAACGCAATATCCTTTACAATAATTTTCAGCATAGTTCTCACCGTGCTCTTTGTATTCATAAAAGAGCCCATACTGTGGGCGTTCGGCGCAACGCAGGGAAATATAGGTTATGCGCGCGAGTACTTCGATTATATTTTAATCGGACTTCCCTTTTACATATTTGCTAACGCAATGAATTCGGTGATAAGGGCGGACGGCAGCCCGGCTTTTGCACTCGTTACAATTTCCGTCGGCTGCGTAATGAACATCATTCTCGACCCCATAGCAATCTTTGCTCTGCATTGGGGCGTAATGGGCGCGGCTCTCGCTACGGTGGCAGGACAGGTGGTTTCCGCCGTGCTTGCGGTCATCTATCTGTTTAAAACTCGCACGTTCAGACTTCAACTGAACAGTTTCAGACCTCAGTTCAGACTGCTCGGAAAAGTCTGCCTGCTCGGCATAAGCAGCTTTCTTACCCAGCTTTCAATAGTCGTGACCATAGCGTGCATGAACAATACGCTGATAAAATACGGCGCGATGTCCGAATACGGCGAAGACATTCCCCTTACCGTCCTCGGCATTGTTATGAAGGTGTTTCAGATAGTCATTGCCTTTGTCGTCGGCATTGCCGCTGGCTCGCAGCCGATAATAGGCTATAACTATGGCGCAGGCAATATGTCGAGGGTAAGACACCTCTATAAAATCATATTCATTGCAGAAGCGGCGGTTGGGCTGATTGCTTTTATCTGCTTCGAATGTTTCCCCGTCCAGATAATAAGCATATTCGGCAGCGGCGACGAGCTCTATCTGCAGTTTGCCGCGCTGGCGTTCCGCATATATCTTTGCACTATAATACTCTGTTGCGTGCAGAAGGCGACGAGCATATTTTTGCAGGCTCTCGGCAAGCCCGCTCTTTCAATGGCTCTTTCGCTCTTGAGGGACTTCGTCCTCAGCGTTCCCTTAATCCTTCTGCTGCCCCTCGGTATGGGACTGAACGGCGCGCTTCTTTCTGCGCCCATTGCAGACGCGATATCTTTCGTCGCGGGCATGGTAATAATCTTTATAACCCTCTTTTCCCGCAAGGCGAAAAGTGCGGGCGGGCAGAATAACGAAAATCAGACCGCCGATATCGGACAGTAATCAGGTTAAACTTCAAATGCGCGCGGGCAAGAGCCCGCGCGCACTTGTTTTTTGTCATAATTGCTTATGTTTTTTATTTCCGAATATTGAAATCACAGAGCTTTTGTGCTAAAATTTAACAAAAAGGGGGAACAGGGTTGAAGAAAGCATTGGTTGCGTCAGCAGCAATAGTCTGCGCGGCAATAATTTCAGTTGCCGCCGCGCGGTGGGTATTGCCGGTTACCGGGGTTGTCGGTTTCAATTATACGGACGACAGCTTTATAACCGTGCATTTCGATATAAATAATTCAGAAGACGAATACAGCCAACTTGCCCCCGAAAGTATTGAAATATCCTGCGAACTTGCTCAAAGTTACATTCCCGACGCGCAGGGCTGCTCAGTTTATGACGGCGACGCGCGGCGAGGGTATGTCTTTGACGGCTGGTATACCTCGCCCGAGGGCGGAGAAAGGGTCGGGGAGGATATAACCCTACAAGACGCGGCGGACGGCGCGGAGGAGGTGACCCTCTATGCGCATTGGAAGGATAAGTGCGCCGTGCAGATTATGATAATTGACAATAATTTTGCCTCCGTCGACGGACAATTTTCATTCTGCTGGACGGACGGCGGAACAGAGCAGAGCGAGTTCTGCGCGTCCGCGTCGACGGGGACTTTTACATTCACATATTATGTGGCGGAAGGTCAGATATGGCGCATAGACGTCTTTATGCCGACGGGAGAGAAGTCGGTCGAAGGCGTTTTGGCAGAGCAGGGACATTTTTACAGTTACACCATTACCGTATATTCCTACGGCGGCGTGACCGCGCCGTCGACCGTGACGGATAATATAATATAGAGATTGAATTTACGTTCAAAAGGCTGAGCCGCCCGCGCAAATTTTTGCGCGGGCGGCTTATTTAACTGATGTATTCAAAAAACCAATGTGTGCGCGCTGACGGACAGAGAGCAGAGTTCGCAGATAAATTCATTTGCGCGAAACAAGTTGCAAGTATAAACTTTTTCCGCTTTCACATACTTTTTCTATAAATGTAAATTTAAAGGAGAAGATATGAAAGCAACAGGCATAGTCAGAAGAATAGATGAGTTGGGCAGAGTGGTGATACCAAAGGAAATACGCTCTACCCTGCGCTTAAAGTCGGGCGACCCGCTTGAAATTTTTACCGACCGCGACGAGCTGATGCTCAAAAAGTACTCGCCCGTGGCGTCGCTTGGTCAGTTTTCCTGCGGGACGGCAAAGAGCCTTAACGACCTTTCGGGACATCTCGCGCTCATATGCGACACGGACGAGGTAATCTGTGCGTCGGGCAGCGGCAAGAGGGAGGTCTCAGGCAAGACGATATCCAAAAAACTCGACCGCATACTTTCGGAGAGGAAGAGCTATGTGGCAAATGCCGCAGAGGGCGGAGACATCGTGCCCATAACCGACGAGGGCGAATGTTCGATAACGGCACAGGTCATAGTTCCCATAGTCAGCGGCGGCGACTGCCTCGGCGCGGTTGCGCTCATTTCAAGCGAACAGGGCGCAAAGATGGAGGCGGGCGCATGCAAGCTTGCGCAGCTCTCCGCAACCATACTCGCCAATCAGTTCGAATGAAAAATAAGAGCAGAACTTTAAAGCAGTCTTATCTGAAGGGCGCGCTGGTAATCTCTGCGGGAGGGTTTGTCTCAAAGCTCCTGGGCGCGGTCTACCGCATACCTCTTTTAGCCTTTCTCGGCGGCGACGGAATGGGGATATACCAGATGGTCTATCCCCTGTATTGCATACTGCTCACAATTTCCGCAAGCGGCATACCTACGGGCATTGCCCGCGTAATATCCTCAGGGCAATGCGCATTTGCAGAGCGTTCTGCCATAAGGCTTTACGGCTTTTTCGGGCTTATCGGCTCGGTTATAATGTTCCTGCTGTCCGCGCCGCTCGCGGCGGCTCAGGGCGAGCCAGCGGTCGAACTCTGCTGCAAACTTCTCGCGCCGTCCGTCTTCTTTGTGTCGGTCATTTCCGTCGTGCGCGGTTACTTTCAGGGCAAGGGCAATATGACGCCTACAGCCTTTACAGAGATAGCCGAACAGCTCATAAAGGTGGTGGCGGGCATAGCTCTTTGCTATGTCTTCCGCGGCAACGTCTTTCGCGCCGTTGCCGCCGCCGTGCTTGCCGTTACCATTTCGGAGGTCTTTTCCGCCTGCCTCGCCGCCGCAATGTACTTCCGCTCGGAAAGGGCAAAGCCGCCTCTGTATTACCGTCCCGCTGATTACTATAAACCCATTCTGCGCTTTACAATTCCTCTGACTTTCACGGCAATGGCAATGCCTTTGAGCCAGCTCGCAGAGAGCATAGTGCTGGTGTGGATACTTCGCGGCGCGGCCGATAACGCCACTTCGCTGTGGGGCATATTTTCGGGCTGCGCAATGACGCTCATAAATCTGCCCGTGTCGCTCACCTACGGTCTTGCGGCGGCGGGCGTTCCCCGCATTTCCCCGCTTGCCCAGAGCGGAAGAATGGACGAGGCGAAAATCTGCGCCCGAAAGTCGCTCATGATTACTTTAGCCGTCTCCGCGCCCTGCGCGGTTGCGCTGTATGTCTTTGCGCCGCTTGCCGCCGATATAATTTTTTCCTCGCTCTCCTCGTCCGAAAGGGAACTTTTAATTACGCTTGTGCGCATAATGAGCGTAAACGCCGTTACGCTTTCTCTCGTACAGACGTCGTCGGCGTGTCTCACTTCGCTGGGTAAGCCGCTTTACGGCACGCTCACGCAGTGGGTGACGTCGGTGCTGCGCGTAATACTTTCCGCGCTGTTGGCGGCATTCACGCCGCTTTCGGTGTGCGGAGCGGCCGTTGCGGCAAATATCTGTTATTTTGTTGCGGTTTTGCTCAATCTCTGGTATATTATAAGAGTAAGAGGTAAATCAAATGAAAATAACGTTGATAGGACTTGGAGTAAAAGACGGCGATATGACGCTGTCGGCTGAAAGAGCATTGAGCGGCGCGGGAAAAATCTTCGCCCGCACTTCGCGCGGAGAGGCATATTCGCAGATAGCGAAATACGACGTCGAGTATCTGGACGAAGTGTTCGAACGTTCGAGAAATTTCGATACTTTGAATAAAAACCTCGCCAAAAAGGTGACTTCTGCGGCGAAGGACAGCCCCGTTGTCTACTGCGTCGACGGCGCGGTGTGCGAGGACGAGGCGTGCAAGATTATAATTTCTTCGCAGCGGGAAGTCGAAGTTTACGAGGGAGTATCAAAGATATCCTACGTGCGCGATGCGGCGGGGCTGAAGAGCTTTGCCGTCACCGCGCTTTCGGCATGTGCGACAGAGCAGCTCAAGAGCTGTCCCGCTGCCGTCGTCTACGATATCGACGACGAATATCTTGCAGGCGTGGTCAAGCAGAAGCTTTCGGACCTCTTCGGCGAGGAAACTTACTGCACTTTCGTCAACGCGGAGGGCGCGCAAAAGATAAAGATTTACGAAATCGACAGAATGAAAAATTACGGCGCGGACTGTGCCGTGGCGGTTGAGGAGGATACCTTCCTCAAAAAGCAGAGATACGACTATTCCGACCTCGAAAATATGATTAAACTTCTGCGCGCGCCGGGCGGCTGTCCCTGGGACAGGGCGCAGACCAACGACAGCATAAAGCAGAATATGATAGAGGAGGCGTACGAACTTGTCGACGCAATCAACCGCGGCGACGACGACGGCATGGAAGAGGAGTGCGGCGACGTGCTTTTACAGGCGGCGTTCCACGCCGTCATGAAGGATGAGCAGGGCGCGTTCAATTCCTCCGACGTCATAACGCGCGTGGTCAAAAAGCTGATATTCCGCCATTCTCACATATTCGGCGGAGACAAGGCGGCTGACGAAAGTTCCGCTCTCGGCGTATGGGAAAAGAACAAGATGAAGGAAAAACATCAGACTACATACACTCAGAGCCTGAAGGCTGTACCCGTCAATTTCCCTGCATGCATGCGCGCCCAGAAGGTGGGCAAGCGCGCCGCAAAGAGCGGTATGGACTTCATATCGGCAATCTCTGCTACCGAAAAGATGGGCGAAGAGGCGACAGAACTTTTAAAGGCTCTTCAGACGGACGATAAAAAGGCTGTTGCGGAAGAGGCGGGCGATTTGCTCTTCTCCGCCGTCAATACCTGCCGTCTTGCGGGAGTGGACAGCGAACAGGCACTCGCCGAGGCTACGGATAAGTTCATAAGACGCTTCGAGGCATTCGAAAATATCATTCTTTCCGAGGGCAAGAATGTAAACGACCTCTGCGACGAGGAATACGACTGGTATTGGTTACGTGCTAAAAATGCAACTAAAGAAGATTAAAATAGCCGACCTCGTCGCGCGCAACAACGTCTTTTTAGCCCCGCTTGCGGGATATACAAACTGCGTATTCAGAGCCCTGTGCCATGAGCTCGGCGCGGGACTTACCTTTACCGAGATGGTCAGCGCGAAGGGGCTGTGCTACAACAGCAGGAACACGCGCGAACTGCTCATGCTCGATGGATATGCCGACGGCATAAAGGCGGTTCAACTCTTTGGCGGAGACCCGTACTATATGCGCAAGGCGGCGGAGAGCGAAGATATCGCGCCATTTGAGCTGATAGATATAAATATGGGCTGTCCCATGCCTAAAATCTTCAATAACGGCGAGGGCAGCGCGTTGCTCAAGGATATACCTCTCGCGCAGAAGATAGTTACCGAGTGCAAAAAATCGGGCAAAGCAGTGTCGGTAAAATTCCGCACGGGCGTGGACGAAAAGCGCATAATAACCCGCGATTTCGCCGTCGCAATGCGCGATGCGGGTGCGGATATGATAACAATTCACGGCAGAACGCGCGATAAAATTTATTCAGGCGAAGTCGACTATGACCAGATAGCTCTGGCAAAGTCTGCGGTTGACATACCCGTCATTGCCAACGGCGGAGTTTTCTGCCTTGAGGATGCGGAAAAACTTATGTTAAAGACGGGTGCGGACGGAGTGGCAGTGGCGCGCGCCGCGCTCACAGACCCGTTTATCTTTGCCCGCCTGACGGGCAGGGAGGTCGGCGATAAAAAAATTTATATCCGCCGCCAGATAGAGGATACGTTCCGTCTGTTCGACGAGAGGTTTGCGGTTGTCTACATGCGCAAAATGCTCGCGTTCTATTCCAAGGGAATGCCTGGCGCGGCGGGGTATAAGTTAAGACTGTTTGCCTGCAGAACGAGAGGCGAGATAGAGCAAATTCTCGAAGAAATGCCCTTCTGACAATTTGTACAAAGGTTTGAAAACGACGCTTTTATGCAAAAAGCGTCGTTTTTTTACATTTTCCGACACCTCTGCGCATTTATAATACAACCCGCAATGCAGGTTTACATCGAGTACGCTCTCGCCGAAAATTTCTGCATGGATTTCTGCCTGCTGTTCGCGGCGAAGGCAATAACTAAAAACAGGACGGGTTTGTGGCGGATAGGCATAGCCTCCGTTCTCGGCGCGTGCTTTGCCGTCGTCTTTCCGCTCTTCGGTACGGGCGGCTGGCTGGCAACCATAATAAAGCTAATCGCGGGCGCGGCACTCTGTGCCGCGGCAGGCATATTTCAGCGCGTCAGGGCATATCTTAAATTTACCGCGGTATTCTCTCTGATTACCTTTGCGTTAGGCGGCGGACTGATTGCGGTTTTCTCTCTGACGGGTATGAGTTATGAGCAGGGCGGCGGGGTAATTCTCTCCTCCGTACCCGTAGGTATTCCGCTGTTTGCCGCGCTGGTACTTGCTCTGGCTGTTAAAAAGATTGCTTCAAAATTTATTTCAAAAAGGGCAAAGGCAAGCGTTGCCTGCCGCATATATGCGGGTCAATGCAGTGTAAAGGTGCAGGCGTTTTTCGACAGCGGCAACAAAGTTTATCGCGCAGGCAGTCCCGTCAGCGTAATTTCGCAAAGCGACGCCGAAAAGATTGTGAATGTTGACGGAATAAAAAATTTCGTCTCTGTACATACTGTGGCAGGCAAAGGAAAACTACCCGTATTTACCGCCGATAAAATTGAGATTGACTACGGAGAAAGAGTTGTCACTTTACGCGGAGTGTTGTTCTGCGTTTCGCCCTCTGCGGAGGGTCGCGCTGTGCTTCACCCCGACATTGCGGAGGCGGAATGATGCTTGATTTTCTCAAAAAACTTTTACGTTCGATTTTCGGCGAAAACACTCTCGACTACATCTGCGGCACAGAGGCGTTGCCTCTGCCCCTTTCGGGCGAGGAGGAACGGGAGGCTT
Organism: uncultured Clostridia bacterium; assembly: GCA_949290575.1. Classification (GTDB taxonomy): domain Bacteria; phylum Bacillota; class Clostridia; order Christensenellales; family Borkfalkiaceae; genus Coproplasma. Next base: position 528,967 of record CASESJ010000001.1, on the reverse strand, counting down.
TAGAGCTCATGGAGGGCGGCGACAGCAAGGCGCGTAACGAGCTCGTCGAGCACAACTTAAGGCTGGTTGTCTACATAGCTAAAAAGTTCGAAGGCTCGGGCGCGGACGGCGACGACCTCGTCTCGGTCGGCACGATAGGGCTTATCAAGGCTATAAATTCCTTCAGAGCGGATAAAAACATAAAGCTTGCAACTTACGCCTCGCGCTGTATCGAGAACGAAATTCTGATGTATCTTCGCAGGCTCTCGCGGCTCAGACAGGAAGTTTCATTCGACGAACCTCTCAACACCGATTGGGAGGGCAACGAACTGCTTCTCTCCGACGTCATGGGCACGGACGCCGACTGCGTCTATTCCGATATCGAGGGCGGAGTGGAAAGGGAACTTTTAAAGGCTTCGCTCTCCCGCCTGTCGCCGAGGGAACAAAAAATCATGCGCATGCGCTTCGGTCTGGACGGCGGCGAAGAGATGACGCAAAAGGACGTCGCCGACAGCCTCGGAATTTCGCAAAGTTACATATCCCGCCTTGAAAAAAAGATAATTATAAAGCTCAAAAAGGACATCAGCCGCCGCATATAACTTCTAACGGTTGCAATCTGTTGCACGCAAATTAAAATTCAATCTTTGTACATTTCCGCACTTGAAGTCTGTATACATAGGAGGTGCGTTATGTTACAAAAAGTTGTCATTTGCGGAGTGGACACATCGGGGCTTCCCAAGCTGAGCGCGGCTGAACAGGACGAGCTCATGCGCCGCCTGAAGGCGGGCGACGAGCAGGCGAGGGAAAAATTCACCATAGGCAATATGCGGTTGGTCTTATCGCTTGTCAAGAGGTTCTGGGCGAAGAATGCCAACGCGGACGACGTCTTTCAGGCAGGTTGCGTCGGACTTATAAAGGCTATAGACAATTTCGATATGAGCGTGGGCGTGCGCTTTTCGACCTACGCCGTGCCCATGATAATGGGCGAAATCAAGAGGTATCTGCGCGACGGCAACAGTCTGAGGGTATCCCGCTCCATAAGGGACACCGCTTACAGAATTTTAAAGGTGAGGGAAGAGCTCGAAGTCGAGGACGAAAACGTCACCTACGATAAGATAGCTGGCAAGATGAATATAGCCGTTTCCGAAGTTGCCTACGCTCTGGACGCAATTTCCGACCCCGTTTCGCTCTATGACCCCGTCTATAACAAGTCGGGCGACGAGCTGCTGCTTGTCGACCAGATTTTCGACCAGAAGAACAACGACGAGGCATGGACGGAAAAAGCCGCTCTGTACGAGGCGATATCCAAGCTTGACGGCAGGGAAAAGAGCATAGTGCTGCTGCGCTACTTCGAGGGCAAGACCCAGACGGAAATTTCAGGACAGGTCGGCATCTCCCAGGCGCAGGTTTCCCGCCTCGAAAAATCGGCTTTAAGACGCATTCGCGCCGAGATCGGCTGATTGGCAAGATTAATTTTGTATAAATAAATTTAACGCCGCCGCGCAGAAATTTTCTGCGCGGCGGCGTCTTGTTGAACTCCGTAAAAATGCAGAGCTGCGCCGCACGATTGTGCGGCGCGGCTCTTGAAATTATACTTTTTTCAGAGTGAAATCATATGCGCTCTCTCTCGCAACCGCAGCCCTCACGTCGTCGCATACGGAAGAGAGTTCGTACAGCCTGCGCGACGGCGCGTCGAGCGTTCCGAGGTCGCGCTGTTTTATTATCACGGGGTAGGGCGAACGGGCGAGCTCTTTGAAAAGCTCGTCGCACGCGCTCCCTTTTACGGCGAGAGGTTTGATGTATCCGCCGTCTTCAGAGAGCGTGCGGACCTCGTCGGCATACAGTCCGAGGGCGTTTGCCGCAAGAATGCGTCTTATGCGTGAGGAGGGGTATCTCTTTGAGGTCGCCTCGGCTATAATCTGCTCCGTCGGCAGGGTGACGAGGCTCTTGAGCTTGTGCTCCAGCCCCTCGCCGCAGCCGAAAATTCTCTTCAGGTCGTCCTTTTCAGCGCGCGCCAGCGCATAGCGCATTATGTCGTTCCAGCGTTCGGCGAGCTGTAAGTCGCGCGGCAAATCAGCCATGACGCAGTCTGGCAGACAGCCTGCCGTCTGTCTTTCGCCGAGGTGAGCGCGTATCGCGCTCGCAGATGAATAGTTTTCGTAAAGGTGCTCGTCGTTGTAGCCGCCGCCCACGCGCTCAACGGGAAAGATTTCGATATCGGGTCGGTATTTTAAAATTGCCTTTGCGTACTCGATGCCGAGAATGTTGTTCGGCGAGCCGACGACGTTTTCGCCGCTCAGTTTTCCGATTGCGGCGCAGTAGCTTTTTGCATAGCTCTCGCCCGCGGAGAGGAGGGAGTTCAGCGTGCTTCTGAATTCCTCGTTCTCGTCTGCGGAGACGCGTGCGGCGCGAAAAAAGTCAATTTTTTCCTCGCAGCCGAAAGCGAGGGCTCTGACGGCGGGAATTGAGCTAAGAATTTTCACCGCGCCTTGGGCAAAGATGGGCGCGGGCGCGACGGCAAAGGGCGCGGGCAGTTCGATAACGCAGTCCGCGCCGCCCGTCACCGCGTGGCGGGCGCGCGTGAACTTATCGCATACCGCAATGTCGCCGCGCTGCGTGAAACTGCCGCTCATTATGCAGAGAACGGCGTCAAACTTTTTTGAAGCTCTTATCTGTTCGATGAGGTAGGCGTGACCGTTGTGAAAGGGATTAAATTCGCAAATTATCGCACAAATTTTCATTATTATCTTTACAATACAAAAAAAATGTTATATAATAACAATGTTAAAAAACCGTTGCGGATATTATACACCATCCCGACGGATAAATAAAGCGTTTTAAGGAGAAAGAGATATGTCGTTACTTGAGGAAATCAAGGTCAAGGCAGCAAAACTCAACAAGACGATTGTGCTTTGCGAAGGCGAGGACAAGCGCGTTGTTCAGGCGGCCGCAGAAATCACAAAACAGGGAATAGCCAAAATAGTACTTATCGGCAACGAGGAGGAGTGCAAAAAGGTTGCACCCGAAGTTGACCTTACGGGCATAACGCTCATAGACCCTCTCACGTCGGACAAGACGGCAGCCTATGCCGAAATTCTTTACGAGGCAAGAAAGGCTAAGGGCATGACGCAGGAAGAGGCTTTAAAGCAGGCAAAGGACAGAACGATGTTCGGCGCGCTCATGCTCAAGGCGGGCGACGTAGACGGATATGTTTCCGGCGCGTGCCATTCGACGGCAAATACTCTCCGTCCCGGACTTCAGGTAGTCAAGACGGCTCCCGGCATAAAGACTGTTTCGAGCTGCTTTATAATGATAGCACCCGAAGGTTCGGCTAATCCTTACAATCCCGACGGCGTGGCAGTATTTGCAGACTGCGCAATCAATATCGAACCCGACGCACAGCAGCTTGCGGATATCGCCGTATCTTCCGCAAAGACGGCAAAGGCTATCGCCGGAATAGAACCCAGAGTTGCAATGCTCTCCTTCTCGACAAAGGGTAGCGGCAACGACGATAAATACTTCAAGTCCGTACCAAAGGTGCAGGAGGCAACCGCGCTTGCAAAGGCTATGGCTCCCGACCTCGCGCTCGACGGCGAGTTCCAGTTCGACGCGGCAGTCGCACCCGAAGTAGGACAGCTCAAAGCACCTGGTTCGGCAGTTGCGGGACATGCAAACGTATTCGTATTCCCCAACATCAACGCGGGCAACATCGGCTACAAGATAGCGCAGCGTTTCGGCAACTATATGGCAATCGGACCCGTATGCCAGGGCTTTGCAAAGCCCCTGAACGACCTCTCCCGCGGCTGCAACGTGGAAGATATCGTCGCAACGGTAGCGGTTACGGCTCTTCAGGCAGAATAATATAAGGGGAAATTGACAAGAATGAAAATACTCGTAGTTAATGCAGGCAGCTCGTCTTTAAAGTATCAGCTCATAGATATGGAAACCGAAGGCGTTCTCGCAAAAGGTAACGTCGAAAGAATAGGCATAAAGGGCTCTGTGCTCAAGGCAAAGGGCAACGGCAAGGAAAAGGTCTACGAACAGGACATGCCCAGCCACAAAATTGCAATCGAGCTCGTTCTGAAAGCTCTCACCGACGAAGAAGTGGGCGTCATCTCCTCCATGACGGAAATCGGCGCGGTCGGACACAGAGTTGTCGCATCGGGCGAATACTTCAAAGCACCCACGCTGGTAACTCCCGAAGTTATCAAAACTCTCGAGGAAAAGACCTTCGAACTCGCACCCCTGCACAACCCCGCGGCAGCAACGGGTCTGCGTGCCTGCATGGACGTAATGCCCGGCACGCCCATGGTGCTCGTGTTTGACTCGTCCTTCCACCAGACCATGCCCGAAAAGGCGTACATGTTCGGCATCAAGTACGAAGATTACAAGGCATACGGCGTGCGCAAATACGGTGCTCACGGCACATCGCATAAATTCGTTTCTCAGGAAGCTGCAAAGTATATGGGCAAGAAACCCGAAGATTTGAAAATCGTCACCTGCCACCTCGGCAACGGCTCGTCCATCTCGGCGGTTGACGGCGGCAAGTGCGTGGATACTTCCATGAGCTTCACGCCACTCGACGGCGTGCTTATGGGTACTCGTTCGGGCTGCATAGACGCGTCGGCTGTAGAGTTCCTCGCTCGCAAGAAGGGTCTCAACGCTGCAGATATGGTTACATATCTCAATAAAGAGTGCGGCGTTGCGGGTATTTCTGGCGTTTCGAGCGACTTCAGAGACCTCATCGCAGGCGCAGAGCAGGGCAACACCAGGTGCCAGCTCGCCCTCGATATGTTTGCTTATCAGACCAAGAAATTCGTCGGCTCTTATGCCGCAGCTATGGGCGGACTTGACTGCATAGTCTTCACCGCAGGCATAGGCGAAAATACGCCCATCATCCGCGCAGGCGTGTGCGAAGGGCTCGAATTCCTCGGCGTCAAGCTCGACAAGAAGTCCAACGAAGGTAAAAATACGGGTGCAATCCGCGAAATTTCCGCAAAGGGCAGCAAGGTTAAAGTGCTCGTAATTCCCACCAACGAAGAACTTGTTATAGCAAGGGAAACTCTCGCGCTCGTTTAATGCGAATATATTAAAAATAAGTATTCTTTGCTTTCAAAATGAGTTGACAAAGTTCTGCACGTATAATATAATTGACTAAGTCGGTTCGGCTATGATTATTGAAGTAAAAAAGCAGATAGCCCTCAGAAAATATGTCGGCGACTTCGCTTACGAATGTCCTCCGCCCGAGGGGAAGACGGTTCTTCCCTTGTGCGAGGTTGAAGGCAACATAAAGGTGAGCGGCAGTTATGAAATTTACGAAGACGACAGCGTGGGCGTCACGCTGAAGATAGCGTACGCGCTCAAGGGGCAGTGTTCGTACTGTCTCGAGGATGCGCGCAGCGAAATATCGTTCAGTTATGACGCGCTGTTCGTAACCGACAAAGACGACGCCGATAATTACTATTACGACGGCACCAGGCTGGATGTTCAGCCTGCAGCGGAAGACGCTTTCGTATTCAGCCAGCCAAAGGTCTTGCTGTGCGAAAAGTGCTCGGCTTCGTCGGATTAAATCAAGATAAATTTAGAAGAGGTGGATAAAAATGGCAGTACCCAAGGGAAAACAGTCAAAGAGCAGAACGAACAAGAGATTTGCAAACTACAAAGCAGAGGCTCCTACACTGGTAGAATGCCCTCATTGTCACGAAAAAATGCAGGCGCACAGAGTATGCGCTAACTGCGGCTACTATGACAAGCAAGAGGTTGTTTCCAAATCCGAAAGCAAAAACTGATAAATTTCAAAAACCGACGGGCGGCGCAGAATGCGCCGCCCGTTTATCGTGTGGTTTTTTACTGTTTTTATGTCGGAATGTCTTTGTTTTATCGTAAAATAATACGTCTCCGCGCCGACAGACGATTGCTGCGCGCAATTTTTCGGGAATGTGTTTTATGTAACGGTTAATTCCTATTGACAAAATAGGAATTAACGGCTATAATTAAACCGCAGTTCAGTTTTAAGGATGGATATGACAGCTACTTATTATATTTCGGGCATGACGTGTTCGGCGTGTTCGTCGGGCATAGAGCGTGCCGTAGGCAAGCTCGGCGGAGTGAACTTTGTCGAAGTCAGCCTTATGGGAAAGACAATGAAAGTCGACTACGACGAGGCGTCGGTTACCGAAGAGGAAATTTTTTCCGTCGTCAGGTCGCTCGGCTACGGAATAAGCGCGCAGGCGGACACGCCCGTGCACACCAAGACGACGGAGGAGAGGCGGCTCTTTATAAGCTTTATAATCTCCGTCTGTCTGTTAGTGCCGCTGATGTATGTCTCTATGGGGCATATGTTCGGTGCGCCTCTGCCGTTTTTTATCGACCCGTCGATGGGTAACGAGCGGTGGTTCGCGCTGTATCAGGCGATACTGTCGGCGGCGGTGATAGGTATAAATTACCGCTATTTCTCGCGCGGAGCAGTCGCGCTTTTTAAGCGAGTGCCTAATATGGACACATTGGTCGCGCTCGGTTCGGGCGTGTCGTTTGCATATTCTGTCGGACTGACGGTGCTCATTTTCATCGGAAACGACGCCATGCACAACGCAATGAACCTGCACTTCGAGAGCGCGGCAATGATACTCGCACTCGTGGATATAGGCAAGTGGTTGGAGGAAAAGGCTAAGCGCAGAACGGGCGACGAGATAGAAAAACTCCTTTCTCTCGCACCCGACAACGTCACTGTGGAATTCAACGGCGTTCAGCGCGTCGTGCCTCTTTCCGAGGTTGCGACGGGCGATATTGTCGTTGTAAAGCAGGGCGAATATGTGCCCGTCGACGGCATGATAGTCGAAGGCAGCGCGTTTATAGATAAGTCGGCGATAACGGGCGAAAGTCTGCCCGTCGAGGTGACAGAGGGGGACGAAGTTACGAGTGCCGCGCTCAACACGAGCGGCGTAATAAAGGTCGTCGCGCGCAAAGTCGGCAGCGACACAACCCTTTCAAAGATAGTCAAAATGGTCAGAGAGGCGGGGGCTTCAAAAGCTCCGATACAGAAACTCGCCGACAGAATTGCGGGTATCTTCGTGCCTGCGGTCATAGTCGTCGCGCTGCTCACTTTTATAATATGGTTGGCTGCAGACGGCGCGTTCGTGCCTGAACATTGCGTAACTTACGCTCTCTCGGTGCTCGTAATCTCCTGTCCGTGCGCGCTCGGACTTGCAACTCCCGTTGCCATAATGACGGCTACTGGCAAGGGCGCGTCGCTCGGAGTGCTGTATAAGGACGCCGAAACTCTGCAGAAGATGTGCGACGTGAACTGCGTTCTGCTCGACAAGACGGCTACGCTGACGGTGGGAAAACCTTCGGTCAGCGATGTTCAGGTCTTCGGCGGCGACAAAAATTATCTTATGTCGGTCGCGTCCGGCATAGAAAGACATTCAAACCACCCCATAGCAAAGTGCATAACAGAGTACTTCCCCGATGCCTCAGAAGTTGAAAACTTCGAATATGTTGTGGGGAAGGGCGCAACCGCGCAGTGCAGGGGCAAGAGATACAGGCTGGGCAACGAAGCCCTTTTAAAGGGCATAAAGATACCTGCAAAGGTGAGTTCGTCCGCCCACGCGCTTTCAAAAGAGGGCAAGACGGTGCTCTATTTTGCAGAGGATGAAAAGGTCGTCGCGCTCATTGCGGTATCGGATACTTTAAAGGAAAACGCCGCAAAGACGGTCTCTTTGCTCAAAGGAAGGGGCATGCGCGTTGCAATGCTCACGGGCGACAGCAAGACGTGCGCCGCGTCTGTCGCGGAAAGCGTAGGCATAACCGATTACGTTGCCGAAGTGCTGCCCGAAGATAAATTGCGCTCGGTTACCAATCTTCAGTCTGTCGGAGGATATGTCGCAATGGTGGGCGACGGCATAAACGATTCGCCCGCATTGAAACAGGCGGACGTCGGCATAGCCATAGGCTCGGGAACGGACGTTGCCATAGATACGGCGGACGTCGTGCTCGTCTCGGAGGATATATCCGCGCTCGATACTGCCTTTGATTTAAGCAGGGCAACCATGCGCAATATAAAAGAAAATCTCTTCTGGGCGTTCATTTACAACATTGTGATGATACCCGTCGCGGCGGGCGCGTTTGCGGCGTTCGGCTTTACTTTCAATCCGATGATTGCCGCCGCATGCATGTCGCTTTCGTCGCTGTTTGTGGTGTGCAACGCGCTCAGATTGCTCTTATATAAAAATAAAAATTGCATAAAGGGAGAAGAATTTATGAAAAAGATTGTGTCAATAGAGGGTATGTGCTGCGAACACTGCGCGTCGCGCGTGGAAAAGGCTCTTTCGGCGGTGAGCAATGTCGTTTCCGCCGAGGTCAAGCTCAAGAAAAAGTGCGCCATAATACGCAGCAGACAGCCCGTCTCCGACGAGGAAATCAGAAGCGTGGTGGACAATGCCGGCTACACCGTTACGGGCATAGAGGACAAATAAGACAAAGTAAGATATTTTGCGACTTAACGCCCCAAAATAACATGTTGACGCATACGCATATCAGCGTGTATACTGTCATAGCGAGGTGACAGTATGCAGGAAACGTGTGATATGATGCTTCTGGACAGAAGAACGGCAGAACTTGTGAGGGAATATGTCCCCGAGGGCGACGTTCTGGACAGCGTGGTGTGTTTTTTCTCGGTTTTTGCCGACCCTACGAGGGTGAGAATGCTCTCCGCCCTCGCCATTTCGGAGATGTGCGTGACCGACTTGTCGCGCGTGCTCGATATAAACCAGACAACCGTCTCGCACCAGCTCAGACTGCTTAAAAATCTCGGAATAGTCAAGAGCGAACGCCACGGCAAGATTATATTTTATTCTCTCGTCAACGATACCGTCAACGATGTCATGCTCAAGGGCGTTGAGTTTCTTGGCGGCTGATAAATCTGAATAATTTAGGGCGCGCGCCGCAGTTTCTGCGGCGCGCGCCCTTTTATTAATAGTTTTAAAATATATTAAACGTTGGAGGTTGAATGTAGAAACGCGTAAAAATGCGCCTGTCCGCAGTAAGTTTTATGTGAAAAGGTGAACAGCCGAGCAGATAAAAAAATAATAATCGCGCTCATAAAAAAAGACAATTTGTCCGCCTGAATAGTACAAACCGTGTAATTCATAAGCTATTAAACTGATAAAAAAGGGGAAACAGTTTATGTTATTTGATGTAATCGGGCTATTTCTTAGCAAAATTTTTCTCTTTACGGGCGTAGTGCAGGGCAAGGGCGCATTTCCCAAGCCACTGCCGCCCGAGGAGGAGAGAAAGTATCTCGCGCTCGCGCATGCGGGGGATAAGGAGGCTAAAAACATTCTGGTAAAGCACAATATGCGCCTTGTCGCGCATATCGTAAAAAAATACTCGGGCGCGGCGGACAACGACGATCTGATGTCCGTCGGCTCGATAGGGCTGATAAAGGCAATAAACACCTATCAGGAGGGCAAGGGCACCGCGCTTGCAACGTATACGGCAAGGTGCATAGAGAACGAAATTTTAATGCTGCTGCGCGCGGGCAAGAAGCATAAAAACGTGCTGTCGCTCTCCGACCCCGTCGGGTTCGATAAGGACGGAAACGAACTTACGATTATGGACGTCGTCGCCGAAAAGGAGAGCGTGTTTGCCAAAGTGGAACAGTCTGTCCAGCGCGAAAAATTCGTAAAACTTCTGAAGGATATTTTAAATATGCGCGAGTACACCATCATAACGCTGCGCTACGGGCTGGAGGACGGCGTTCCTCTGCCGCAGAGGGAAGTGGCAAAGAGGCTGGGGATATCGCGTTCATACATATCGCGCATAGAAAAACGCGCCATAGAAAAGGCTCGCCGACATCTCAACGCGCAGGATTTTTTTACCGAATAGCTTGACAGTATATTCTGCCCGTGCTATAATTTTCCTATGATTTCAAGTAATTTCGCAAATTTCGAATACTGCGGCTATTCGTATTATCGCTTCTGGTAATGCGTTGATTTGCCGTGGGCACATATCGCGAATAAAGCGGTTTACCTGCGGGCAAACCGCTTTTATTTTTTGCGGAAAATATTTAAGGAAAGGTCAATTATGGGAATTTACGAGGAACTTCGTGAGCGCGGACTTATAGCTCAGGTAACCGACGAAGAGGAGATAAGGCAGCTTATCAACAACGGCGGCGCACGTTTTTATATCGGTTTCGACCCCACGGCAGACAGTCTGCACGTCGGTCATTTCATGGCTCTCTGCCTCATGAAGAGGTTGCAGATGGCGGGCAACAAACCCGTAGTGCTCGTCGGCGGCGGCACGGGTCATATAGGCGACCCTTCGGGCAGAACGGATATGCGCACGATGATGACGGACGAGGTCATCAATCACAACTGCGAGTGCTTCAAAAAGCAGATGGAACGCTTTATCGAATTCGGCGAAGACAAGGCGATTATGGTCAACAACGGCGACTGGCTGTTAAAGCTCAACTATGTAGACCTTTTGAGGGAAGTCGGACCCTGCTTCACCGTCAACAATATGCTGCGCGCAGAGTGCTACAAACAGCGCATGGAAAAGGGGCTTTCCTTCCTTGAATTCAACTATATGATAATGCAGGCATACGACTTCTGGTATCTCAATACGCACTATGGCTGCAATATGCAGTTCGGCGGCGACGACCAGTGGAGCAATATGCTCGCGGGCACTGAACTCATACGCAAAAAGAGCGGCAAGGACGCATATGCAATGACCATCACCCTGCTTTTAAACAGCGAGGGCAAAAAGATGGGCAAGACGGCAAAGGGCGCGGTGTGGCTGGACGAGAACAAGACAACGCCCTATGACTTCTACCAGTACTGGCGCAACGTGGACGACGCCGACGTCATGAAGTGCATAAAGATGCTCACGTTCATTCCGCTTGAAGAGATTGCTGAGATGGAGAAGTGGGGCGCGGAGCGCGTAAACGAAAAGAAGGAAATTCTCGCGTTCGAACTCACCAAGCTCGTTCACGGCGAAGAGAAGGCGGAAAAAGCCCGCGCGCAGGCAAAGGCGGCATTCGGCGGCGACGGCGAGAACCTTCCCGAAAAGATTGTCGGCGCGGAAAACGATACAATTATCGGCGTTCTCGTAGCGGCGGGACTTTGTGCGTCCAACGGCGAGGCGAGAAGGCTCGTCGCGCAGGGCGGCGTGTCACTCAATGACGAAAAAGTCAGCGACATAAATACTAAGGTAAAGTCGGGCGACGTCCTTCACAAGGGCAAAAAAGTGCACGTAAAAATCGTGCTCGTTTAATCTGACCAAAAAGCGGCTGCATAGCCGCTTTTTTAAAAATTTATGAAAAATTATCTGTCGGTGAGCGGACGGCTCGAAACGGAAGTCGTAATCGAAAAGTCGCGCTTCATAACCAATTCCGCGCACGTCGAAAGCGAGGAGGAGGCAAAAAATTTCATAGCGGAAATTTCTTATAAATATCGCGACGCAACTCACAATTGCTACGCATATATATGCGATGCAACGGGAAATTTCATGCGTTTTTCGGACGACGGCGAACCCCAGGGAACGGCGGGAATGCCCATGCTCGAAGTCATAAAGGCGAAGTCTTTGGTACAGACCGCCGTAGTTGTCACGCGCTACTTCGGCGGCATAAAGCTGGGCGCGGGCGGGCTCGTCAGGGCATATTCGGGCAGCGTGGCGAAAAACCTTGCCGAGGCGGATATTGTAAGTTACGAACTGTGCTGCGAGGGCGAATATATTGCAGACTATGCCTTTGCCGACGGCGCGAAAAAGTTTTTTGACGAGAATGATTGCACGGTCTGCGGCATAAACTATGACGACCGCGTTCGCTTCACCGTCGCCGTGCGCGACGAGCTTTCAAAGGACTTCGACGCCCGCCTTATCAACCGTCTCAACGGCAGAATTTCACTCGGGGAAAAGCGGAGGTATTTTTATCCCTTCTCCGTAAAATCATAGACGTCAGTCGGCGCATAATGAGCATAAAATCATAACACAAAAAAATACGCCCCCGCGGCGCGCTGCGCCGCGGGGCGTATAAATTTTATTTTCAGAACTTAATTTGTTTTCAGAATTCAAGGCTCTTTTCGATGTAAGAAGCGAGCTCGGAAATGGGCAGACGTATCTGCTCCATGCTGTCGCGGTCGCGCACGGTTACGGTGTCGTTTTCGAGGGTGTCGAAGTCAACCGTTATGCAGAAAGGCGTGCCTATCTCGTCCTGACGGCGGTAACGCTTGCCTATTGAACCCGTAACGTCGTAGGTCACGCTGAACTTTTTTGCGAGCGTCCTGTAGACTTCGTCAGCCTTTTCGGAAAGATTTTTCTGCAGAGGCAGAATTGCCGCCTTGTAGGGCGCGAGGAAGGGGTGCAGACGGAGCACGGTGCGCACGTCGTTCTTTGCTGCGTCCAGAACTTCCTCGTCGTAGGCGTCCGTGAGGTAAGCGAGTACCATTCTCTCAACGCCGAGCGAGGGCTCTATTACGTAGGGAATATACTTTTCGTTTGTCACGGGGTCGGTGTATTCCATGCTCTCGCCGCTCTCGGTCTGGTGCTGGGTGAGGTCGTAGTCCGTTCTGTCGGCAACGCCCCAGAGTTCGCCCCAGCCGAATGCGAAGTTGTATTCGAAGTCTGTCGTCGCCTTGGAATAGAAGCAGAGCTCTTCGGGCGAGTGGTCGCGCAGTTTGAGGTTTTCCTCCTTCATGCCGAGAGAGAGCAGGAAGTTCTTGCAGTATTCCTTCCAGTAAGAGAACCACTCGAGGTCGGTGCCGGGCTTGCAGAAGAATTCAAGTTCCATCTGTTCGAACTCTCTTACGCGGAAGATGAAGTTGCCTGGCGTGATTTCGTTGCGGAATGACTTGCCTATCTGACCTATGCCGAAGGGCACTCTCATTCTCGAGGCGCGCTGAACATTCTTGAAGTTGACAAATATTCCCTGAGCCGTTTCGGGGCGGAGGTAGACGGTGTTGACGCTGTCCTCGGTCACGCCCTGGAATGTCTTGAACATCAGGTTGAACTTTCTTATGGAAGTAAAGTCGCTCTTGCCGCAGACGGGGCAGACAATGTTGTGTTCCTTGATGAATGCCTCTAAAGCGTCGTTGTCCATAGCCTCGACTTTTACGTCGAGGTTGTGTTTTTGCACATATGCCTCAACGAGGTTGTCGGCGCGGTGTCTCGTCTTGCAGTTTTTGCAGTCCATAAGAGGGTCGGAAAAACCGCCGAGGTGACCGGATGCCTTCCAGGTGCGGGTGTTCATTAAAATTGCGCAGTCTACGCCGCAGTTGAGCGTGTTTTCGGTTACGAATTTTTTCCACCAGGCTTTTTTGATGTTGTTTTTGAGCTCTACGCCCAGAGGACCATAGTCCCAAGTGTTAGCCAGACCGCCGTAAATTTCGCTTCCGGGGAAGATAAATCCGCGGTTTTTGCACAGGGCGACGAGTTTGTCCTGAGTTACGGCTCTTTTGTTCTGCGACATAACAAATCTCCTTACGCGCAGATTAAAAAACTCTGCGCAATTTCAAATAAAATACAGAAATATTTTATAAAAAACGCCCGTTCAAGTCAAGCGAATACAGCCTTCATAATTTTATAACCTAATTTTTATAAATTTTTAAAAATTTGTTTAAAACTATGTACAACTGGTGTCAAAGTGTGATATAATCGTAACGGATTATATTATTGTACAGAGGTTTAAATGCTCAGCGACATTCAGATTGCCGAAAGTTGCAAATTAAAGGATATCAGAGAGATAGCGTCCAAGCTCGGTCTGGGTGAAGACGACCTCGAACTCTACGGAAAATACAAGGCGAAAATCAGATGCGGCAAGTTCAGCCCGAAAGCTAAACTTGTTCTTGTCACCGCTATAAACCCCACAGCCAGCGGCGAGGGTAAGACCACAGTATCCATAGGTCTTGCCGACGGCATGGCAAAGCTCGGTAAAAAGGTCTGCCTTGCTCTCAGAGAGCCCTCGTTAGGTCCTGTCTTCGGCGTCAAGGGCGGAGCTGCGGGCGGCGGATACGCCCAGGTTGTGCCCATGGCGGATATCAACCTGCATTTCACGGGCGATTTGCATGCAATAACGGCGGCAAACAATCTGCTTTGCGCAATGACGGATAACCACATCTTCCGCGGCAACAGGCTGGGCATAAAGAAAGTGCTCTTCCATCGCTGCATGGACATGAACGACCGTGCGCTCAGGGATATAACCATATCCTCGGAAGCGGGCAGAATGAAGGGCTGTACAAGCTACGAAAGAAAGGAAAGTTTTGAAATTACAGCCGCAAGCGAGGTCATGGCAATACTCTGTCTCGCGCGCGACCTTGCCGACCTCAAAAAGAGGCTGGGCAACATAATAATAGGCGTCAACGAACGCGGCGAGTATGTCTACGCCCGTCAGATAAAGGCGGAGGGCGCAATGGCAACCCTCTTAAAGGACGCGATAGAACCCAACCTCGTGCAGACGCTCGAGGGCACTCCCGCCATAATTCACGGCGGACCTTTCGCAAACATAGCTCACGGCTGCAACTCGGTGCGCGCAACTTATGCGGCAATGACGTATGCAGACTATGCCGTGACCGAAGCGGGCTTCGGCGCAGATCTCGGCGCGGAAAAGTTCCTCGACGCAAAGTGCAGAATAGCGGGCATTCAGCCCGATTGCATAGTAGTCGTCGCAACGGTAAAGGCGTTAAAGCTGCACGGCGGCGCGGACAAGAGCAAACTTTCCGAGTGCGATACAGAGGCTCTGAAGAGGGGGCTTCCAAATCTTTTAAAGCATGTGGAAAATATGCGGGACGTCTATAAAAAACCCGTCATTGTAGCAATGAACAGGTTTGCAACCGACACACCCGAGGAAATAAAGGCTGTCGAAGTCGCCTGCGAAGAAGCGGGCGCAAAGGCTGTGTTCACCGACGTGTTCTTAAAGGGCGGCGAAGGCGGCAAGGAGCTTGCAAGGGAAGTTATCGCCGCATGCGATACAGAAAGTCAGCTCAGCTTTGCATACGACCTCAACGACGGCATAAAAAAGAAGATAGAGGACATAGTCGTCAAAGTCTACGGCGGCGACGGCGCGACCTATTCCGAACAGGCGGAAAAGGCTATAGAGATAATAGAGCGCAGCGGCGTTACGGGCTTGCCCGTTATAATAGCAAAGACGCAGTATTCGCTTTCGGACGACGCCAAAAAATTATCCCGTCCGACGGGCTTTAAAGTGCACGTGAGGGATATAATATATAAAGGCGGCGCGGGCTTTATCGTTGCGATAGCGGGCGATATAATGCTCATGCCCGGGCTCGGCTCTGTTCCCTGCGCGGAAAAGATTGATATAGACGAAGACGGAAACATAACAGGACTATCCTGATTGAGAAAAAAGGCAGAAAGATGCAATTACCCGAAGCAACTAATTTCATTGAACAGATAATAAACGAGGAGCTCGCCGCAGGCAAGTTCGAAAGCACAGGCAACAAAATAACGGTACGTTTTCCTCCCGAGCCCAACGGATATCTTCATATAGGACACGTCAAGGCGCTGTGCATAAACTTCGGCGTCAAGGAAAGGTACAAGGGAAAACTCAACCTGAGAATGGACGATACAAACCCCGCCAAGGAAGATTACGAATACGTAAATTCCATCATAGATGCGGTAAAATGGCTGGGTTTTGAATACGATAAGCTTGTATTCGCGTCTGACTATTACGATAAACTCTACGAAATAGCAGAAAAATTCATAATTGAAGGCAACGCGTACGTGTGCGATTTGTCCGCCGAAGAGATAACGGCGACGCGCGGCACGCTGACTACGCCGGGCACGCCTTCGCCCTACCGCAACAGAACGGTGGAAGAAAACTTAAGTCTCTTCCGTCAGATGAAGGCGGGCGTTTTCCCCGACGGCGCAAAGGTGCTGAGGGCAAAGATAGATATGTCCTCGCCCAACATAAATATGCGCGACCCCGTCATCTACAGAATAGCTCACGTCCCGCATTATCGTCAGGGCGATAAGTGGTGCATATATCCGATGTACGACTACGCGCATCCGCTTTCGGACGCGATAGAGGGCATAACGCATTCGCTGTGCTCGCTGGAATTTGAAAATCATCGTCCTCTCTACGACTGGGTGATAGAAAAGGCGGGCTTTACGCCTCCCGTGCCCAGACAGATAGAGTTTGCAAGGCTCAACATAACCAATATGCTTATGAGCAAGCGATATCTCAAAAAACTGGTGGACGAACACTTCGTGCGCGGCTGGGACGACCCCAGAATGCCCACGCTCATGGGGCTTAAAAACCGCGGAGTTCCGCCCGAGGCTCTCAAGAAATTCTGTGCCGACGTAGGCGTGGCAAAGAATTATTCTGTGGTGGGACTTGCCCAGCTCGACGAATGCATACGCGACGAGCTCAACGCGACCGCCGAAAGGGCGATGGCTGTAATCAATCCCGTAAAACTTACCATAACAAATTACGAGGGCGAGGAGGAGCTTTCCTTTGAAAAGAACCCTCTCGACGGACAGGGCAGAACCAGGCTTGTGAAGTTCAGCGGCACGGTGTATATCGACCGCGACGACTTCGCGCTCGTGCCTCCGCCCAAGTATAAGAGGCTTACAAAGGGCGCGTTCGTCCGTCTCAAGTCGGCGTATATAGTGCGTTGCGACGACGTAAGGCTGAACGACAGTGGCGAGGTTGAAGAGATTTTCTGCACCTACTTCCCCGAAACGCGTTCGGGCAGCGAAGTAAAGAGCGAAATAAAGGCAAAGGGCGTCATTCACTGGGTAGACGCAAAGTACGGCAGGGACGTGCAGTTCAGAAGATATCAGCCCCTTCTCAACGACGAACAGTATCCCGACCAGGACTATGCCGAGCGTCTCAACAAGGACAGCGAAAAAATTTATTGCGGCAAGGCTGAACCGTATATTGCAGAGAGCGAGGAAGATAAGCCCTTCCAGCTCATGCGTACGGGATACTATAAAAAGTGTACCGACGGCGGCATAACGGTGCTTTCGGAAATCGTTACGCTCAAGGACAATTTCAATAAGTAATCTTAAAAGACAATTTTAGTAAATAACCGTTCAGTGAGGTTAATATATGAATTACTTAATAATCATAATCGTTGCTGTGGTGGCAGTGCTGGCGTTTCTGTTCGGCTTCTATCGCGGCTATATAAGGCAGTCGTGCTGGGGCGGAGCCGTTGCAGGCACCGTGCTGGTTGCCGTTATAGTCGACAGATATGCCGCAGAATTCAATGAAAGAGGCATAATGATGCTCAGCGTAGCCGCGGCAAGCATGATAATTCTGACGATACTCTGCCAGCTCGTCAGAAGGTACATAAAAAAGCAGGTTGCCAACAGTCAGAAGCTTTCTTTCTACCGTCAGTATGACGACCGCACCGAAAACGAGGAACTCATACTCGTTTCGCTCGATAAGGGCGACATAAAATCCTACCGCAAGCGCGCAAAGCGCAAGTTCAGGGAAAACCGCGGCGCGTGGGGCATTGTCGACAGAATTTTCGGCGGAATAACCTTTCTTTTAAATCTTGCTATGGCGGCGGCAATTATCCTCGGGCTCGGAATGTTCATCATAGACGTAGCCAACATAACCGTCGCATACGACGCGCTTCAGCCTCTTTATGAAAGCCCCGTCTGGACGCACTTCGGCTTCTTCTATTGCCTGGATATTGTCATTGCGACGCTGCTCTGCATGTCGATACGCCTCGGCTATAAGAGCGGTCTGCTTTCCGCGCTGGGAACGCTGATAGTCATTGCCCTCGTCGGCGGCGCGGGCTATCTTGCATATCACCTCGCATTCAATGTCGAGGCGTTCGATTCCGCTGCAATGGGACTTAAAGACGGCGTTCTTTCGGGACTTCTTGCAAATATCGAACCTGCGCTCAACGCTCTCAACATAACCACTGAATTTGTTGCGAGAGTGGTAGTGGCAGTCGGTCTGTTCCTGATAATGCTCATCATCATAATAATAATCGCAATTTTCATTCCTCACGCAGTGGATAAGTTGCGCAACATAAAGTTTATCGTCGCAATAGACGGCGTGCTTGGCGCGGCAGTCCTTACGGCTGTGGTGTTTGCCGTGCTCATAGCTCTCGGCGCGTTCGCTTATATGATAAACGACCTCGATGCATTCGCGCGTTTCAACGAGTATATGAATTACTCGTCGCTTGCGAAAGCTCTCTACGACTACAATATACTGAACAATGTCGCAGTCATTCAGAACATACCTCTGCGCGACTGGTTCGGATTGAACGGTTAAAAAAATAAAACAGGGTCGCCTGAGGCGACCCTGTTTTTTTTAATGGGTTTTACTTCTGCATATAGCTCTTGCAGCAGGTGCATTCTTCGCCTTCGCAGGTCGAACCCACCTGAATTTTGTCAAGAGTGCAGTTGCAGCCGTTGTGGTTGTACATGCACTTGTTGACGTTGCATGCTATACCGAAATTGATGTTTTCCATAAAACCTCCCTTTGTATTGGGGCAAAAGACTTGCATCCTGCGCGCCGCAGAAAATGTCTTTCCGCGGCGCGCAGGTAAAAAATCGCCTGCGCCCGGATACGATATTATTTTGCGTATCGCGCGCCGTCTTATGCGCGGGCTATTGACAAAAATGTTATTTTGGTTTAAAATAAATCAAAGATGAAAGGCGCATCGCGCCGAAGGAGCATTTATGCAGGTAATTTTATTGCAGGACGTAAAAGGACAGGGCAAGAAGGGCGAGCTGGTGGAAGTAAACGAAGGTTACGCTCGCAACTTTCTCATCAAAAAGGGAATGGCTGAGGCTGCAACTCCCAACAGAATAAACGACCTCAAACAGAAAAAAGCGGCTGCAGATTATCATAAACAGCAGGAAATAAAGGCAATGCAGGAGCTTGCCGCCGAACTCAAGGGCAAGAGCGTCAACGTCACGATAAAGGCGGGTCAGGGCGGCAAAGTGTTCGGCTCTGTAACTACGGCGCACATTTCCGACGCGCTTAAAGCCGCGGGCTACGACGTGGATAAAAAGAAGGTGGTATTGTCCAACCCCATAAAGAATATAGGCGTTTACGACGTCGAGCTCAAATTGCTCGAGGGCATATCTGCAAAGATAAAGGTCAACGTAACCGAAGAATAACAAAAACAGCCGCATGCGCGGCTGTTTTTTATATTGGCTTTTGTTGCGTTTAAGATATAAATTTCAGAAGGCAGAAAAAATTTGTTGCAGCGTCTTTAAAGCCTTTGCGCGGTCAGACCGACATCTGAGATTTACCGAATTCGGAAAATACGGGCATAAAAAACGGACAGAGAAATCTGTCCGTTTTTGTTTTCAGGTTATCTTCCGCGACCGCCTCCGCCGCCGTGACCGCCTCCGCCGAAGCCGCCGAAGTGACCTCCGCCGATCGAGCCGCCCGAATACGAGCGGGAGGAGGGTTTTGCAATCATTCTGGCGGTCATTACGCCGTTTGAAATGCGTATAGCATTGTTTATGAGCGCGAACGTGATTATGGTGTCCGCAGGGCTGGCGAGCCACTTGGGAGGTTCAATCGTAAGAGCTTTGAACTTGTCTTCCCAGATGTCTGATACGTTGAGAACCTGCGCATAGGGCAATATGTCGTAGTAGAGGTCGGGGTTGTCGGCAAGCAGAGCTTCCAGCCTGTCTTTTTCGGCATAAATTATGAAGTTGCGGAAGCCTATAATCTGGTTGAGGAGTTCAGTGTAGCGGTCAGAGCGGGATATTATGAAGACCGAGCCGATTACAGCCGCATACGAGCATAAGCACGCGACGATTTTGGACGGAATTTCCATAATCGGCGAGGGCAGCAGCCAGGCATACCCTGCGGTGAACGCCGCGCAGAGCGCGATTATTCCCGCCATAAAAGCTATTTTAGCCGACTTTTTCAGCTTGTTGTAGCTGTACATATATGTTTCTGTCAGCGCGTAAATTATCAGCGCGGGCACGAGTGCGAGCAGGGACTGATAGTAGAAGAGCTTGAAACTTATCGCAAACAGCGAAACGATGGCGGGAATGAGAGCCATTAAAAGACCGCCGAGCAGGGCAAAGAGTATAGAAATACCTATGCTCTTCGAGGTGTAGAGGGAGGAATACTGCGCATTGACGAGCTTTTTGACGTTGTCAATATGCACGTAAAAATTGCCTTCGAGCTTGCTTATCTTTACCATGTCCCTTCCGCCCGCGAACAGAGCGTTGTACATTTCAATCTGATGGCTCGGCGAACCTTCGGGCAGGGAGGCAAAAATTCTTATGAGCACGGGGTCCTTTTCGTCTGAAAAGTCTATTTTTAGGTATCCCTTGCTTGCCCAGTAGTATATCAGCGCGGTCACCTCTTTCGATTCCGCCCTGTTGTCTATGAGTTTTCCCATCACGACGGGGTCCATGCCCTCGGGAGCTTCGAAATTGACTACGGGAGTGAGAGGCTTTTTGGGGAAGGCGAGGAATTTTGTCGCCGCGAGCGCGCCTAAAAGCACACAGCCTGCAAGCAGAATGATGAAGGGAGTGTAGTCGAAGATATCCGTCAGCGCGCCCTTGGAGAAGGTGAGTTCGAAAGACAGTCCTTCAAATTCGGAGAGGTTTTCCGCCGTCGCGGTTATTGTCTTTTTGTCGCCGCTCAGGTCAAAGGGCGAGGATATATTTGTGTTGCCGACAAAAAATTTACCTCCCTCGAACCCGTCGGGCAGATGAATGGTTACTTCGGCATAATCGATAGGCGCGTCCCAGTCATAGCCTATAACGTTGAGGTAAAGAATATTTTTATCGACGGGCTTGGTGACGGCGTAATTATACCTTATTATATATGTAATCACCTTGCCCGTCTTTACGGAATAGTCGCCTATGTTCAGGACTATTATCTGGTCTTCGAGGGATACGGAGTAATCGACCTCGTCCTCCTCGCCGTAGGACAGCTGACAAACGCTTACGTTTGTCACTCTGTCGCCCGCATTTACGGGAATATACCTGTAAAAGCCCGTGCTTTTGTAGCCCGTGTGAGCTATCGTAATGCGCTCCTCGACGGACATAGTTCTGTCTGCGTGCAGGTCATAATCTGCGACGTAGCTGTCAATATTGTAATCGTAGGGGGACAAGTAGGAACTGCCTGCCGCATAGGTCGGCGAAAGGGGCGGCGCGATAAACGCGGCAATCGCCAGCAATAACGCCGCAATCAGCAGAGCTGTGCGTAATGATTTTCTTTTAATCATCGTTTACTCCCTCATATTCAAAAGAGCGGTGAAAACCGCTCTTTGATTATAATTTTTTTTAAAAGCTGACTTTTACGTTCTTTCTTTCCTCGTCGCTGTCGAGTTCGAAGTAGGGGAACTTTTCGAGCTTCATCATATTGGCGATAATCGACTTGGGGAAGATATCCTTTTCGGTGTTGAAAGTCTTGACTGTGCCGTTGTAGTACTTTCTCGAGCTTGCGAGGTCGGTTTCGATGCGCTGAAGCTGCGCCGAAAGGTCCTGGAAGTTTGCATTCGCCTTGAGTTCGGGATAGCGTTCCGCAACTATGTTGATGCTCTTTATGGCGTTGGAAAGATTTGCGTCCGCCTCGATTTTTTCGGCGGTAGTGGTTGCGCTTGCCGCGTTGTTGCGCGCCTGAATTACTTTTTCAAGCGTCTGACTTTCGTGCTTTGCGTAACCTTTTACGGTCTCCACCAGGTTGGGGATGAGGTCATATCTCTTCTTGAGGTAGACGTCTATGGTTGCGAAAGCCTCTTCGCAGGTGTTGCGCATGCGCACAAAGTTATTGCGCACGGCTATCGCCCAGCATGTCATAATTATCGCAATCAGCACAATCACGCCGACGATGCCGAGGGTAATCCATAATCCCATATTTCTGCTCCTTAAATTTTGTTGTTTTTAATTTCGGTTATGGCGTTTTTGAGGAAGGCTTCGGCAGTAGACTGCTTTCTCACAACTTCCAACGCTTCGTCAAAATCAAACCATTTTACTTCTTCAATCTCGTCGGGGTCGGCGTAAATTTCGCCGTTTTCGGCTATAATGAGGAAGTTAAGCATGAGCACGTTTCGGGGCTCGTGATAGCGCGAAGACATATACTTATATTTTACCACGTTGAGTTTGGTCTCTTCTTTGAATTCGCGCGTAACGGCTTTTTCTGCAGTTTCGCCTTTCTTTACGTAGCCTGCTATCAGAATGTAATCTTCCTGACCGAGGTGTTTTGCAAGCAGAACTTTATCTTTGGTTCTGTTGGTGACCACCAGCGATACGGCAGTTGCAAACTGAGGGAAGCGGTAATCGTTGCAATTCTTGCAGAAAGGCACGAGACCTTCTGACTTGTGCACGACGAGAGTCAATTTTTCTCCGCATACGCTGCAATACATATTCATACCTCCTTATCGTAATTGTTCACTACAATATTATAAAGCATAATGATAAAAAATTCAAGATGTCTTGTGAATTTTGTGTAAAATTATGCTCAAAAGTGAGCATAATCTGAAATAAAAAAACCATTTTACGCAATTTTCACTCATTTTAAATGGTGTTGACATAATTTTGGCTATAATGTATAATATTCATAATAAAAATTAGCTTTCAAGGCGGTTTATTATGGATTATACGCAAGCTGAAGCATTGCTTGAAAAATACAATCAGACGCATCTTTTGCAGTACTTCGACGAACTGAGCGAAGACGGCAGACGTCAGCTTCTTTCGGATATAGAAAAACTCGACTTCTCCGTGCTCGAAAACATCGGTTGCGGCGGGGAAAGAGAGATAGGCAGACTTTCTCCCGCAGACGCTCTGTCGGTGGAAGAAATAAATAAGTATAGAGATAAGTACGAAAAAATCGGCATAGAGGCACTCAGAAGCGGCAAGGTTGCCGCAGTGCTCCTTGCGGGCGGACAGGGAACGCGCCTCGGCTCGTCCCTTCCGAAGGGTATGTTCAATATAGGCATTGAAAGAAAACTGTCCATATTCGAACAGCAGATGAATAATATAAAAGAGGTCGTAAACAAGGCTGGTGCAGATTTTCATCTGTTCGTCATGACCAGCGATATAAATCACGACGACACGTGTAATTTCTTCAGAGAAAACGATTACTTCGGTTACGACGGAAAAAAGATACATTTTTACAGGCAGAAACTCGCGCCCACGAGCTCTTTCGACGGAAAAATTTACCTCGACGAAAAGGATAAAGTTTCTCTTTCGCCCAACGGCAACGGCGGTTGGTACTCGTCTTTAATAGAGGCGGGTTACGGCGATTTTTTAAAGGAAAACGGCATAGAGTGGTTAAATATTTACGCCGTGGATAACGTGCTTCAGCGCATTTGCGACCCCGTATTCATAGGCGCAACCATCTCAAGCGGCTGCGCGTGCGGCAGTAAGGTGGTAAAAAAGGTCTCCCCTGCGGAAAAAGTGGGCGTTTTGTGCAAAGAGGACGGTCTGCCCACGATAATAGAGTATTACGAAATGCCCGAAGAGTACGCTTGCATGCGCGATGAGGACGGCGAGCTTACGTACCGCTACGGCGTCATACTCAATTATCTCTTTTCGGTGGATAAACTCAATAAAATATATAAGGATAAACTTCCCTGTCACCTTGCAGCCAAAGCCATACCTCATATAGAGAACGGCAAAAAGGTGACGCCCGACAGCCCTTGCGGATATAAATTCGAAACGCTGGTTGTCGACATAGTGCGTCTTATGGGCTCGTGTCTTGCCGTCGAGGTGGAAAGGAGCAGGGAATTTGCGCCCGTAAAGAACAAGACGGGCGTTGACAGCGTAGAGAGCGCGAGAGAGCTGTTAAAGCTCAACGGCGTCAGATTATAAAACTATATGCAGGAGCATAGATGAAACGTATTTTTAAAATTTTAATTGCCACGGCAATGTCTGCGGCGATAGCGGGCACTGTTGTCTTCGGCGGTTGCAGTCTGTCGCTCGGAAAAGACGGCAAAGACGGTCAGGACGTATCCATTTACGAAATTTATGAGGCTACCAATGCCGCAAGAGAGGAGGCGGGACTGCCAACCCTTACTTTCCTTGATTTCATTACCGAGTATCTCAGCTATACCGGCGAAGAGCTCGAGCAGGTCACCTCTCTGCAGTCGGCAATAAACCGCTCGCTGCTGTCGTCGGTTTCTATACTGACAACCTTCAATGTTCCTTCCTCACGACCTTATCAGTCAGATACGCAGGAAACCTATGCGGGCTCGGGCGTAATTGTGGACGTGGATAAAGAGGCGGGAGACATGTATGTCGTCACCAACGCGCACGTCGTATATCTCTCTTACGGTGAGGGCGACGGCTATTGCGACGACATAAATCTCTATCTCTATGGCAGCGAGTATTCCACGGGAGACACGGAGGGCACGGCAATTTCTGCCGACATTATAGGCGTTTCGTTAACTTACGACATAGCCGTTCTCAAAGTCGAGGATTCTGAGCTTGTGAAAAACAGCAACGCTCTGGCAGCAGAGTGGTCAATGGCGGAAGCCGTATACGCAGGCGAAAAGGTATATGCGGTCGGCAATCCCGAAGGTTCTATGCTCAGCGTCACGACGGGCATTATCAGCCGCGAAAGCGAGTATATAACGCTGGATATGTACGATACGACGTACAATGAGGACGACGACTTCACATACAGAGTGCTCCGCACGGACGCCGCAATCAACGGCGGCAACTCGGGCGGCGGACTTTACAATATATACGGACAGATTGTGGCGATAGTAAATGCCAAATCAGTGGACGAATCGATAGACAATATGGGTTATGCTCTGCCCGCGTCAACCGTCAGAAGGGTGGTCGACAACATGATAGACCGCTATGAGGAGACGGGCGCAGAAACGCACGGCGTGTACAGGGCAATGCTCGGCATACAGGTACAGCTCACCGGCAGCAGTTCCTATTTAAATAATGAGACCAACCTCGTAGAAATTATAGATACGGTCAAAGTCGCGTCGGTATCCTCGGGACTTGCATACGGCAACCTCAGAGCGGGCGATATCATCACCAACATAAAGATAAGTTCGGGCGATACCATTAAAGAGGACGTGGATATCAACCGCTATTACAGCGTTACCGACGTAATGCGCGCCGCGCGCGTCGGGGATGTGATAACCGTCACCGTCAGACGCAGCGACAGCGACAACGAGCTTTCGTATAACATGACTGTTACAAACTCAGCAATGACGCTGGAAGTTTAACGAATAGCCGTGCGGCTCATTGAATTTTAACAGCTTACAGACGCGCCGCCCCGCACAGATGTGTGCGGGGCGGCTTTTATTTTAATTGACTTTATATTATCACAACTCGGCTGAATATGTCGGGTCAATCTTATTTATGAGTGCGCGGCATAAGCGGGGGATAAAACTGGCGCAAAAGTAAAAACGCGCCGCTTTCTTCGGCGCGTTTTTGTCAGAGTTTGTAAGGCGTAACCTGATATACGTAGTAGTTCAGCCAGTTTATATAAAAGAGGTTGGCGGTAGATGTCCAGTTCATCTTCACCTTGGTCATCTCTTTGTCCGCAAAGTAGTTTACGGGCGGCTTTATGGGCAGCCCCTTTGCCTTGTCGCGTTCATACTCGTTTTTGAGCGTGTCGCGGTCGTACTCCATATGACCCGTCACGAAAACGCGCTTGTTGTCAAGGCTCTTTATTATGCTTGCGCCCGCTCTCTTGGAATAGGCTAAAATCTTGAGTTCAGGCACATTCTTTATGTCCTCGGCGTAGATTATCGTGTGGCGGGAGTGAGGCATGTGGAACTCGTCCGAAATGCCGCGCATAAGCGGTTCTCTCGTGCCGTCGAATATGCGCTGGTGAGCGAATATACCGAAGCATTTCTCCTTGAGCGGGTGCTTTTTTATGCCGTAAAAGTAATGTAAAGCCGCCTGCGCGCCCCAGCATATGAACAGGGTGGAGGTGACGTTGGTCGTCGTCCAGTCGAGTATTTCCTCCAGCTCGCGCCAGTAAGCCACCTCTTCGAATGGCATATTTTCCACGGGCGCGCCCGTAATAATCATGCCGTCGAAACGCCTCGATTTTATCTCGTCGAAAGATTTATAAAATCTTTCAAGGTGCGCCTGTTCGGTGTGAGTGGGGTTGTAGGTCGAAGTCTTGATGAGTGTTATGTTCACCTGCAGAGGCGAGTTGGAAAGCAGCCTCATAAACTGCGTTTCAGTCGTCTCCTTGGTGGGCATAAGGTTGAGTATTGCAATTTCAATCGGACGAATTTCCTGCGAAAAAGCTCTGTCGGTGTCCATCACGAATATGCGTTCGCCGGTCAGAATTTTAAATGCGGGAATGTCCTTATCTATGACTATGGGCATTGTTCAGTCCTTAAAGTAAATTTCAGTCCGAAAAACAAATCAGACTTTCTCAAGTGCGTCGGAAAGGTCGGCAATTATGTCGTCGGGGTTTTCAATTCCCACCGAGAGCCTGACCATGTTTGCGGGTACGCCTGCTTTGACAAGGTCCTCTTCGGAAAGCTGTCTGTGAGTGGTGGAAGCGGGGTGCAGAACGCAGCTTCTCACGTCTGCGACGTGCGTCTCCTGCGTAATGAGCTCAAGGCTCTCCATAAATTTGCGGCACTGTTCAATGTTTCCCTTAATGCCGAAGCTCAGCATGCCGCCCTGACCCTTGGGCAGGTATTTTGCCGCGAGGTCGTGATATTTGTTTCCCTTGAGCGAGGGATGATTTACCCATTCAATCTTGGGGTGAGATGCAAGGAACGCAGCCACTGTTTTTGCATTGCTGCTGTGTTTCTCCATTCTGAGGGCAAGCGTGTCGCAGCCGATGAAGGAGATGTATGCGTTCATGGGCGACATTATCGCGCCGACGTCGCGTATGAGCTGTGCGCGGCACTTCGTGCCGAACGCAACGGGCAGGTCTGCATAGACCAGACCGTGATAGCTCTCGTCGGGGATGTTGAAAGAGAGATAACGCTTGTTTCCCTTGAAGTTGAAAGTGCCGAGGTCGACGATAACTCCGCCGAGCGCAGCAGCGTGACCTTCCATATACTTGGATGTCGAATAGATAACGACGTCCGCGCCGAACTTCTTGGGTTTGCAGAGGGCGGGGGTGGCGAGGGTGTTGTCGACCATGAACACTAAGCCGTGTTTTTTGGCTATTGCGGAAATCTTATCGAAGTCGAGCACAACCATAGCAGGGTTTGCAATCGTTTCGGCGATTATGAATTTGGTCTTTTCGTCAATGAGCTTTTCTATATCCTCCGCGCTGTCGTCGGCGTTGAAAAATCTGCCTTCTACGCCGAGTTTGGGCAAAGTCGTGCCGAAGAGGTTAAAAGTGCCGCCGTAGACCGACTGACAGCAGAGTACGTTGTCGCCGCTGCCTGCGAGAGTGAGGGCGGCGAGAGTGAGGGCGGACATGCCCGAAGCGCAGCCGATAGCTGCAACGCCGCCGTCGAGTGCGGCTACTTTATTTTCAAAAGCCGTAACTGTGGGGTTTGCGAGGCGGGTGTAGAAATATCCGTCGCTCTTCAAATCGAAGCAGTCAGCCATTGCCTGGCTGTCGCCGTAGAAAAATGTAGTGCTCTGGCAGATTGAAGGAATTCTGCTCTCGCCAGTTGAGGGTTTCCAGCCTGCCTGAACGCACAGCGTGTCCAATTTATATTCTTTCATTTTCAACCTCAATAATTTTTAATCTGTCTTTCGACGTCGCGCTTCAAATCTCTCTCTTTTATGGTTCGCTTTTTGTCAAAGTTCTGTTTGCCGCGGCAGAGCGCGACTTCAGCTTTAATCAGATTGTCCTTAAAATAGAGCGAAATGGGCACGAGGGTCATGCCTTTTGCGTTGATTTTGCCTGCAATGCGGGCAATCTCGCGCTTGTGCATGAGCAATTTTCTGTCCCGCTTGCTGTCGCGGGAGTTGAACGCGCCCGACTTGTCGTAGACGGGTATATGCATATTTTTAATGTAAACGTCTCCGCCGTCTATAACGCAGAAACTGTCCTTCAAATTGCAGTTGCCCTGTCTCAAAGACTTGACTTCCGCACCCTCTAAAACAATTCCCGCCTCGAACTTTTCCTCTATGAAATATTCGAACGAAGCAGAGCGGTTATAAGCAATTTGCCTCATATCCTTATTATTATACCATATCGCGCGCCAAAGTAAAGCAAACGCGCGCTCATCTTACAGTACGGGCGCAAATTCCACGCGCATGCCGCCGTAGTCGCAACCCACAACCTTTATTCTGACAGGGTCGCCTATTTTGAATGAATGTCTTATGCCTTTGAGCAGGAATTTTTCCTCAATGAATGCGTAGTTGTCCTTTGGCAGAACTTCTATGCGCATAATGCCCTCAATCGTGTTGGGCAGCTCTGCGAATACGGCAAAGTTTGTCACGCCCGAAATGACGGCGTCGAACTCCTCGCCTATCTTGTCCTGCATATAGACTACCTTGTACAAATCGTCCACGTCGCGCTCGGCGGCGTCGGCAATTCTTTCGCATTCGCTCGTGTGTATGC
Source organism: uncultured Clostridia bacterium (assembly GCA_949290575.1). Classification (GTDB taxonomy): domain Bacteria; phylum Bacillota; class Clostridia; order Christensenellales; family Borkfalkiaceae; genus Coproplasma. Next base: position 500,580 of record CASESJ010000001.1, on the reverse strand, counting down.
CCGCCTCGCGCGCAATAGGTCCGTACGCGCTCTTAGCACCGTCTAAATCTCCTGCAAGCAACTTCTTCAGCGTGCGGTGCACGAACAAGTCGGGGTAGCGTCTTATGGGCGAAGTGAAGTGACAGTAACACTCCGAAGCCAGTCCGAAGTGCCCCAGGTTATCCTCGCAGTATCTCGCCTTCTGCATAGAGCGCAACATCACGCGGTTGACGACGGGATAGAAAGGTTTTTCCTCCGTCTCTTTCAAAATCTTCTGAAAGTCCGCAGGCGACAGGTCGTTTATGTCGCCCGAGGGCTTTATGCCGAGGTCGCGCAGAAAGGAGAAGAAGGAGGACGCCTTCTCGGGCGAGGGCTGTTCGTGAACGCGGTACAAAAAGGGAGCTTTCTGTCTGAACGCGAAGTCTGCCACGCTCTCGTTTGCAGAGACCATAAACTGTTCTATAATTCTGTGTGAGACGCTGCGTATATAATCGGGAATGACTATCTCGCCCTGTTCGTTGACGTATATGTGCGCCTCTTTGACGTCAAGGTTGACAGAACCTGCCGCCTTGCGCCTGCCCTCGAGCTTGAGACACAGCCTCTCCATATCTTTAAGCATGGGCGCAACGTCCGCATATTTTTTTGTCGTCTGCTCGTCGCCGTCCAGAATGGCTGTGACTTCGGTGTAGGTCATTCTGTGGTCGCTTTTTATAATGCTCTGATAGAGTTCATAGCCCAGTTTTTTGCCCGTCTTGTCGAAGGTCATAATGCAGCTCATCGCATATCTGTCCTCGCCCTCGTTCAAAGAGCACGCTCCGTTTGAAAGTGCCCTCGGCAGCATGGGCAGCACCATGTCGGGGAAGTAGACGCTCGTGCCGCGCCCGTAGGCTTCTCTGTCGAGTTTGGTATTGAGTTTTACATAGTGACTTACGTCGGCGATATGCACGCCGAGGATATAATTTTCTCCGTCGCGCGAAAGTGAGACGGCGTCGTCGATGTCTCTCGTGTCCTCGCCGTCAATCGTAACGGTCAGAAGGTCGCGGAAATCTTTTCTTCCGTCGGGCAGTATGGGCTGAAGAGAAACCTTTTCCGCCTGAGCTTCCGCCTCCTTTGAAAACTCTTCGGTAAGTCCGTAGCTGCGTATGATGGACAGCTCTTCGGTGTAGAAATCTCCGCTCTCGCCGAGCACTTCAACTATTTTTCCGCCCACCATCCTGTCGCGGGGGTAGGAGGTAATCTCTGCGACGACCTTGTCGCCGGGCTTTGCGTTCATGCACAGGTTGAGGGGTACAAAGACGTCGCTGTCGAACCGCTTGTCGTCGGGAATGACGTAGCCCGCGCGCTTGTCCTTTTCAAACGTGCCGACGACGCGCTTTTGTCCGCGCTCGATAATTTTTACGATGTAAGCCTCGTCCTCCGTGCCCTTTTTGTGTACGGCAAGAACGAGGTCCTTGTTCATCGCGCCCATGAGCGAGCGGCGGGGGACGAAGAAGTCCCTGCGCGTGCCGTCGCCCTTGCCTTCGGGAATGATGAAGGCAAAGCCGCGCTCATTGCCCTGAACTATGCCGCGGAATGCGCCCAGCTGTTCGGGGGTGGCATAGCCGCCCTTTTCGTCGCGCAGCAACAGTCCTTCGTCCTCGAGTTCGTCGAGCGCGTTTTTAACCTTTTTGCGCTCCGAGTGACTGACGCCGAGCGCGCCGCATATGCTCCTGATTTCCTTGAATGCAAGCGAACCGTTTTTAATTTTATCTAAAATTCTTTCTTTAATCTTCATATTTTTATATAAAAAACGGCGGCTGAAATCAGCCGCCTTCATTTTAACCGAGTAAACTTGTTGCAACGAGCGCGATTGCGTAAGCGACAATGGCCAGAACGGCAATCACCGCAAGACAAATCCACGTCCATTTTTTCATTCTGCTTTCAAGCGAGCGACCCTTGTTCTTTCCGAAGAAGGTTTCGCTCGAACCGGTAATGCCCTGAATACCGTCCGAGTTGCTCTGCTGGAAGAGCACCAGACCTATGGTAAAGCAGGAAGCGACGAACAAACAAACGTATAATACGACCGAACTGATTAAATAAGCTTCGTACATATAATTTAACCCTTTTAATTTATTACTGCAGAATTATAACACAGCTTTAATTTTTTTACAATTAAAAATGCGTTATAATTTATATTTTTTTGTGTCGTTCGCCGTATTTGTTTATTATGAATATGCCCAGACACACTAAAATTATAGCAATTAAGGTGTAATAGCTCAGAAGTTGTTCGCTCTCGCCGAGAATTAATGCTGAAAAAACCGCGCCAAAGAGGGGGTTAGTGCTCTTGTAGACGGCGACTTTAGAAATGGGGTTGTATTTTACAAGGTATCCCTGCAGCGTGAAAGCGACGGACGAGATGAGAGCGAGGTAGACGAGCATAAAGTACGAGCCTACGCCCGTGGGAGCGACGTGACCGCCGAATGACGCGCCGACGATTATTAAAATTATGCCGCCGATGAAGAACTGCCAGCCGCAGAGCGCGGTAGTGTCCTCGCGTTTGGAAAAAATCTTTACAAGTCCCGCGGCGAAGGCGGCGGACAGACCCGAGAGAATGACAAACCCTTCGCCGAGCATGGTAAATGTAAAGGAAAAGTCGCCGCCGAGGTTGACTAAGATTACTCCGCCGAAGCCTGCAACGCAGCCTGCAAACTTGATAAGGTTGAATTTTTCTGTGCGGAAGACAAAGCAGGCGAAGAGTATGGTAAAGAATACGCCCAGACCGTTGAGTACCGAGCCCTTCACGCCCGAGACGTTGGCAAGACCGATATAGAAGAAAATATACTGTGCCACCGCCTGAAACATGCACACCAGCGCAACGCACCACCAGTTTTTTGCCTTCGGCAGGAGGAATTTCTTTTGCTGTATGCAGCCGAAAACTATGACGAGTACGCCCGCGAGGGTGAACCTCAGTCCTGCAAACAGAATTATGGAGGGTACATGAGTTGTGTCCACAGAGAACAGCGTGTAACCTATCTTTACGCAGGGGAATGCGCTGCCCCATAAAATGCAGCAGATAATCGCGCCTATGCACACCACGAGCGGCTTTGTGAAAAACGCCGCCGCGCGGTCGGGTTTTGCATTGTTGTCGTTGGTTTTTTCTTCTTCGGGCTGAGTATTTATAAAATCTTTTTCGTCCCAAACTTCGTTTTCAGCCAAAATAAGACCTTCCTGAATATATTACTGTATTATTATAATCAGTAAAATAATTTTTTGCAAGCATACTTGCTGTATGCCGACGGTTTAAGCATTTATTTGCGCTGGAAAGTTGTATAAAAATTGCGCCGCGGCGGAAATTTTCCGCCGCGGCGCATTATTTGATTTTTATGCTTATTTTTCAATGAGGCATTTGCCCGTCATCTCTGCGGGAACTTCAAGTCCCATAATTGTGAGAAGAGTGGGGGCGAGGTCGGCTAAAATGCCGTCGTCTCTGAGTTTCGCGCTCTTAAACTTGTCGGAGACGAGAATTACGGGCACGGGGTTGGTGGTGTGAGCCGTGAAGGGCGAGCCGTCCTCGGAGAGAAGTTTGTCTGCGTTGCCGTGGTCGGCGGTGACTATTGCCGAGCCGCCCATCGACAGAATTTTATCGCATACTTTCTTTACGCACTCGTCAACCGTGTCGACGGCTTTGACTGCTGCAGAAATTACGCCTGTATGACCTACCATGTCGCAGTTTGCGTAGTTTAAGATAATGACGTCGAACGTGCCGCCGTCGAGCTCTTCCAGAACCTTTTCGGTTACTTCGTACGCGCTCATTTCGGGCTTTAAGTCATAGGTTGCAACCTTGGGCGAGGGGATGAGGTCGCGCACTTCGTCTTTGTTGGGCGTCTCAACGCCGCCGTTGAAGAAAAATGTCACGTGAGCATATTTTTCGGTTTCTGCAATTCGGAGCTGTTTTTTGCCGCACTTTGCAAGGTATTCGCCTAAAGTGTTGTCAAGACTGGTCTTGGGGAAAGCTATCTCAACGCCCTTGAATTCTGCGTCGTAGACGGTGAAGCAGACGTAGATCGGAGCGAGGAAGCCCGTCTTTCTCTCGAAAGCCGTACCCTTGGGCACGACAAAGTTTTCCTGCGAAAGCGCGCGGGTAATCTCCCTTGCGCGGTCGGGGCGGAAGTTGAAGCAGATTATGCTGTCGCCCTTTTCTATTATGCCTACGGGTTTTCCGTCTTCGAATACCTTTGTTGGCAGAATGAATTCGTCGGTAACGCCGCTTTCGTAGCTCTTTTTAACGGCGTCGACGGGGTCGGAGCACTCAATTCCCTTGCCGAGGGTGAGCATGTCGTACGCCTTTTCCACGCGGTCCCAGTTGTTGTCGCGGTCCATTGCATAGTATCTGCCGACGACGGAGGCAACCTTGCCGCAGTTAATTTTTTTCATATGTGCCTGAAGTTCGGCGATAAAGTCCGCGCCCGAGGTGGGGGAAACGTCTCTGCCGTCCATAAAGCAGTGCACGTATACGTTTTTAACGCCGTTGCGCTGCGCCATATCGAGCAGGGCAAATATGTGCGTCAGGTGACTGTGAACGCCGCCGTCCGAGACGAGACCCAAAAGGTGCAGGTTCTTGTCCTTCGCGTTGTTCATAGCTTTCAGCAGGACGGGGTTGGAAAAGAAGTCTCCGTCCTGAATAGATTTGGTTATTTTGGTAAGGTCCTGATAGACAATTCTGCCCGCACCCATGTTGAGGTGACCGACTTCGCTGTTGCCCATCTGACCGTCGGGCAGACCTACGCTCATGCCGCTCGCGCCGAGCGTAGAGCAGGGGTACTCCTTGCATAAAGCTTTGATGTTCTTGCTGCCGTCAAGCGAAACGGCGTTGCCTGCGCCAGCGGGCGCAATGCCGTAACCGTCCATGATGATGAGTGCGTAAGGCACTTTCTTAGCCATATAAAAATTACCTCTCGTAAAACATTTATTACGCTATTATTATAAACCAAAACCGCCCGTCATAGCAACTAAAATAGTAAGAATAATATAAAAAGCCGCCGCGCCCTGCGGCGCGGCGGCTGAAATAAATTACTTATTGTAGTTGACTATCGCAGCGAAATCGACTTTAAGCGACGCGCCGCCTATGAGCCCGCCGTCTATGTCGGGCTGAGCCATCAGACCCTTGCAGTTCTTCGCGTTCATAGAGCCGCCGTACTGAATGATTATTTTTTCGGCGCACTTGGGGCAGAAGAGCTCTCCGATTGTCTTTCTTATGTAAGCAATCGTCTCCTGAGCCTGTTCGTCCGTTGCGGTGCGACCCGTGCCGATAGCCCAGACGGGTTCGTAAGCGATTACCACTTTTGTAACGTCCTCAACGCCTGCAAGACCGTCTTTAAGCTGCTTGTAAATGACCTTCTCGGTGACGCCGCTTTCGCGCTCTTCAAGCGTTTCGCCGACGCATACTATGGGGGTAATGCCGTTTGCAAGCGCGGCTAAAGTGCGCTTGTTCACGCCCTCGTCGGTCTCGCCGAAGTACTGTCTTCTCTCGCTGTGACCGATAATTGCGTATTCGACGCCGTACTCTTTGAGCATAGCGCACGAAATTTCTCCCGTGTAAGCTCCGCTCTCCGCCCAGTGCACGTTCTCCGCGCCGATTTTAATGTTGCTGCCCTTTGCTGCCTCGGTCATTGCGGGGATTAAAATTGCGGGCACGCATAATGCCACGTCGCAGTCGGCGTCCCTGACGAGGGGGATGAGCTCTTTAATGAGTTTCGCGCCGCTCTCTGCGGTCATGTTCATTTTCCAGTTGCCTGCGATAAAAGGTTTTCTCATATTTTCTCCTTGCGGCAGGTTAAGCCGTAATTATTTTTTATATTTTAAAGAGGGCGGCGGTTGCCGCCCTCGGTTAAATTCAGTTCTTTTCGTTGAGGCAGGCGATGCCGGGCAGAACCTTGCCTTCGAAGAGTTCGAGCGATGCGCCGCCGCCCGTAGAGATGTGGGTCATCTTGTCTGCGAAGCCGAGCTGCTGAACGGCTGCCGCGCTGTCGCCGCCGCCGATAATTGTGGTGCACTTGCCGTATACGTCTGCAAGAGCCTGAGCGACTGCGATTGTGCCCTTTGCGAGAGTGGGGTTCTCGAATACGCCCATAGGTCCGTTCCAGATTACCGATTTAGCAGAGTGAATTGCGTCTGCGTAAAGTTTTCTCGTCTTTTCGCCGATGTCCATGCCCATCTTGTCGGCAGGAATTTTGTCTGCGTCGACAGTGGTAACTTCAACAGGAGCGTCGATGGGGTCGGGGAAGCTTTCGGTAACTACGGTATCCACGGGAAGAAGAAGTTTTTTGCCCTCTTTTTCAGCCTTTTCAATCATGCTCTTGCAGTAATCGATTTTCTCTTCGTCGAGGAGGGACTTGCCTACTTCGTAGCCCTTGGCCTTGAGGAATGTATATGCCATGCCGCCGCCGATTATGAGGGTATCGCACTTTTCGAGCAGGTTGTTGATGACGTTGAGCTTATCTGCAACCTTCGCGCCGCCCAGAATTGCAACGAAGGGACGCTGAGGATTTTCAAGCGTGTCAGCCATTACGGAGAGTTCTTTTTCGATGAGGAAGCCGCAGACTGCGGTCTTGATTATGCCGTATTCAACGATAGCCGCGGTGGAGGCGTGGCTGCGGTGAGCCGTGCCGAATGCGTCGTTTACGTAGATTTCTGCGTCGTATGCGAGAGCCTTGCAGAAGTCCAAATCTTTCTTTTCCTCTTCCCAGTGGAAGCGGAGGTTTTCAAGAAGAACAGCCTCGCCCTCTCTGAGCGCGTCGCGCTTAGCCTTGGCGTCGGGACCTATAACGTCCTTTGCAAAAGTAACCTTGCCGTCGAGGAGTTCGGAAAGTCTCTTTGCGACGGGAGCGAGGGTGAGCTTTTTGGGCTCGTCCTTCATTATTTTTGCGATTAATTCTTCCTTTGTGGTTTCGCCCGCGTCAATCTTTTTGAGGTCCTTCTTGTTGAGCTTCACTTCGGAAGAGAAGATGGAGTGGGGCTTGCCCATGTGCGAGCAAAGCGTTACCTTTGCTCCCTTTTCGAGCAAATATTTTATCGTGGGCAGCGCGCCGATAATTCTGTTTTCATCGGTGATTGCGCCGTCTTTCATGGGTACGTTGAAATCGCAGCGCACCAGTACTTTTTTGCCTTTGAAATCTTTAATGTCTTTAACCGACATCTTGTTCATATAAGTATCTCCTTGCAATAAAGATTTTTTTCGTAATAATTATAGATAAAAAAATAGCGGTTGTCAATTAATCGCACTAAAGTAAACACATAAAAAGCATTCAAAAAGGCAAATATATTTTTTGAATAATTGAGATAAAAACATTGTACAAAAATAGGCTTGCGTGGTATAATAATTGTGTATAATTATATAATGACGGCGGTAACATGAAAATCTGCGTAGTAGGACTTGGATTAATAGGCGGCTCGATTGCGCTTGCGCTGAGGCGTGCGGGCTATTTCGTTGCGGGCAAAAACCGTTCGAGGGGAGCTTTGGAGTATGCTCTTTCTCACGGCGCAATCGACGAAGAGGCGAAGGACGTCGGTTCATACGACGTCGTCTTTGTGGCGTTGCCGCCCAGGGCGACGGTTGAATACATAGCCTCTGAAAAGTTTAAAAAAGGCGCGATTGTCAGCGACATCTGCGGCGTAAAACGCTATATCGAGCGCGAGGTATATTCGCGCAGACCCGACATACTGTACGTCGGCACGCATCCCATGGCAGGCAAGGAGGTATCAGGCATAGAAAACGCCTGCGCCGACCTTTTCGACAGAGCGTCTATGGTACTCACCAAGGGCGAGCGCACCGACGAGGGATCATACGAAGTCATCAGAAAACTCATAAAGGATATGGGTTTCAAACGGCTGGTTGAATGTTCCGCCGAGGTGCACGACAAGAAGATAGCATATACTTCGCAGCTTGCGCACATAGTGTCCAACTGTTACGTGAAAAATCCTCAGATTGAGGGCTGCCTCGGCTTTACGGGCGGCAGTTTTCAGGATATGACGAGAATAGCCGGCGTAGACGAGAAGATGTGGACGGAGCTCTATATGAGCAATGCCGACAACCTCAGCGGGGATATCGACCTGCTTATTTCAAAGCTTTCCGAAATTTCCTCAGCCGTGCGCGGTTGCGACAAAACCGGGCTCGAGAAACTCCTGCGTACGGGCAGAGAGCAGTTCGAGAGCGGCAAGAACAACTCCTTTCAGGGCGAGGAGGTAAAAACAACCCTGCTTAAATAATAATGGCACTTTCTGTATTCAAAAATAAAAATCAGGGCGGACAGCCTGCAAGGGTAATCTCCGACAGGGCTTATTATCTCATAATAGCGGCAACGCTCTTTTTCGGGTTTGCCGTAAACGCGGCGGAGGTGTGGTTTCTTTCCGACTATTTCATAACGTGGAATCCCACCGTCTTTTTCATAGTATATTTCGTGTCGGCGGTGTCGGGCATACTCCTGAATGCCTTCAGCCGAACCCCCGTTTTAAGTTTTATCGGCTATTGTCTCGTAATTCTTCCCCTCGGCGCGGCTCTCACGCTTGTCGTTCCCTATTATTCTTTCAACGTGGTCCGTTCGGCGTTTCTTGTGACCGCGCTTCTGACGGGCGCGTTCATTTTGCTTGCAATACTCTATCCAAAGATATTCTATTCGATGTGGCGCGTATTGTCCGTCTGCCTCTTCGTCGCGCTTCTGTGGATGATAATCAATATGTTCACATCCTTTGCAATGACGGCATATGTGTGGGTGGACTGGCTGGTTGTTCTCATTTTCTGCTGTTATATCGGCTTCGACGTTTCCCTCGCAAAGTCGAGAGAAAAGACGCTCGACAACGCCATTGATTCCGCCTGCGGACTGTATATCGACATAATAAATCTTTTCGTAAGACTTCTGATAATTTTCGGAAGGCACGACTGAATTCCAACCCCTGCGGGTGTAAAGCCTGCGGAGAGCTCAATTAAAACTTATTCGACTGACTTGACCAATGACTGATTGCAGACTGACTATCTCTTCGCGCGGAAGCGGTTGGAAGAGCGACATTTGCGAGCGCGCCGGTATGGAAATTTCTCAGGACGGCGCGCGCATAGAATACCTCGTCGACGGCGACAGATGTACTCTCGTGCTGTCGCGGGACTGTGCCGAGCAGACAAGGCGGGGCAAGGCGGACATAAAGATGACTTTCCGCCCGTTGCAGACGACGGTCTGCATAATAGGAGACAGCGCGCTGAAGGGAGGATTTAAGATTTATTGCACGCATTATAAACTCATTTTCGGCAGTATGGGCGCAGACGCAAAAATTGAATACCTCTCGGGCGACGACAACGAAAAAGTCAGCGTAAAGATAAGGGCGACCAGAATAGTCGGCGACTGAGCTGCAGGGTGAAAAAAGTCAGCGACCCTTTCAAAGATAAGCAAAATAACAGACATACAGGTTTAAATATGAAAATAAAATATCTCGGACATTCTTCATTTCTTCTCACAGAGAGCACGGGTACGAGCGTAATCACCGACCCCTATGACGACAGAGTAGGCTATCGCATGCCCGAACTCGAGGCGGACGCGGTCACTGTGTCGCATCATCACTACGACCACGACTGCGTATCCAAGGTCAGGGGCAAGCCCGTAATTTTCGATAAGGAAATAGGCTGTTCGCTCGGCGGAGGAGTGGAAATTACGTCCGTAAAGAGCTTTCACGACGAGTGTCGCGGGGCAAAGCGAGGGGAAAACATAATATTCAGATTTCGCATGGACGGGTTGGACGTCTGCCATCTCGGCGACCTCGGAGAGGAGTGTTCGCCCGAACTCATAGAGGCGATACTTCCCGTCAACATACTCATGATACCCGTGGGCGGTACATATACGCTCGATGCGGACATGGCAAAGGAATATGTCGACAGGCTTATGCCCGACATAGTCATTCCCATGCATTACCGTGCAAAGGGTTGCAGGCTGGATATAGACAAAGTGGATAATTTCCTCGGAAAGTTCGGCGACGAAACGACAATAGTCGAAGCGGGCGACGAAATAGAAATTTCCCGTCACGACCTCGACGGAGAGCACACAAAAATCATAGTTATGGAGAACAGTTGTCAGTGAGCGAACTTCTCGACAATCTTACAAAAAAGCTGAATGCGAGCGGCATACACCCCTTGAGGCAGCTCGGCAGGGCGGTGGGAGTATACAGTCCAACGAACAAAAAGAAGGAAGAACTCATTGCCGACATTCTGGCAATAGCTTCCAACCGCGCCGACCCTGCGCCCGTATCGCACAGGGGCGCGCCGCCCAAGTCAGAGGACTTCGATAAGGAGTTGCAGGCCGAGGTCGAGCGTTGCCGCAGGTACTATGCGGGTCTGACTCTCGCAGAGACGCGCGAAGAGGACCTTCCCGCCCGCACCACGGGCGTAGCCTCGCCTGAAGAGGACGACGGACAGGTTTACTCGGGCATACTCGAAAATGCCGATAAATACTGGTTCATCCGCACCAAAAACATGCAGATATCCTCTTCGTCGGACGTGTTCGTTCATTCGTCTTTCATAAATCGTTTCAGGCTGCGCACGGGCGATTTTATCGTCTGCAAGGCTAAAAAGCGCAGGGAGGACGAGTGTCCCGGCGCAACCTATATCATATCGGTAAACGGAGTTACGCCCGACAATTTGAGGCGCGTGCCCTTCGACGCGCTCACGCCCTGCTATCCCGACAGCAGATATACGCTCGAATATGAGGGTTGCTCTCTCACAGAGAGAGTGATAGACCTCTTTTCGCCCATAGGCAAGGGACAGAGGGCTCTCATCGTATCGCCGCCCAAGGCGGGCAAGACGACCATTTTAAAGCACATCGCGCAGGCAATCATACGCAACTATCCCTCTGCGAAAGTCATTATCGCGCTCATAGACGAGCGTCCCGAGGAGGTCACGGATATCCGCCGCACGGTTGAGGGCGCGGAGATTGCTTATTCTACTTTCGATAAGGACGACGCGCACCATATGCACACGGCGAACCTTGCGATAGAGCACGCCAAAAGACTTGTGGAGAGCGGTTCGGACGTCGTCGTGCTGCTCGACAGCATAACGAGGCTTGCGAGGGCGTACAACAATTCGACGGTCACTTCGGGCAAAATCCTCACGGGCGGACTGGACGCGCAGGCTCTCGTCGAGCCCAAGAAGTTTTTCGGCTGCGCCCGCAATACCGAGGAGGGCGGGTCGCTGACGATAATCGCCACCGCGCTCGTCGATACGGGCAGCAAACTGGACGACATAATTTACGAAGAATTCAAATCGACGGGCAATATGGAGATTGTTCTCTCCCGCGAGCTGGCTGAAAAAAGGGTTTTCCCCGCAATCAACATAAAATCGTCGGGCGCGAGGAGGGAAGAACTTCTCTTATCCCCCGCCGAGCTGGAGGCGGCAATAGCTCTTCGTTCCGCCCTCGGCAGAACGATACGCACTGAGGACGTGCTTGCCGAAATGCAGGCAACTCCGGATAACGCGCAGTTTATTTCGCGCACATCGCAATTTCTGACACACATAAAGAGATGATAGATAAAAACGTATTTACAGACAAAGTAAGAATAACCATAAAGTCGGGCGACGGCGGCGACGGAATGAACTCGTTCAAGTCCTTCAAGGGCAAGCCCGCCTGCGGACCGGACGGCGGCGACGGCGGAAACGGCGGCGACGTCTACATTCAGGCAGACGCGTCAATGAACGATCTGCTCTCTTTCCGTTTTACCAACAAGTATGTTGCAGGCGACGGCGAAAGGGGCGGCACAAACCGCTGTTTCGGCAGGAGCGGCAACGACATAGTAATAAAAGTGCCCGTCGGAACGGTGGTCAGGGACTATGAAACCAAGACAGTCATCTGCGATATGTTCCGCGACGGCGATAAAAAGCTCATTGCCGAGGGCGGCAGGGGCGGCAAGGGCAACGTGCGTTTCACCACGTCGAGAAGACACGCCCCCAACTTTGCTCAGAAGGGCGAAAAGACGGAGGAGCACATTTTATTGCTCGAACTCAAAGTCATAGCCGACGTCGGCATAATCGGCTTTCCCAACGTGGGCAAATCTACCCTGCTGTCCAAAATTTCTGCGGCTCGCCCCAAGATAGCAAATTATCACTTCACCACGCTCTCGCCCAATTTGGGAGTGGTAAAGTATTACGAAAATTCCTTCGTTGCGGCGGATATACCCGGACTTATCGAGGGCGCGGCTCAGGGCGCGGGTCTCGGGCATGACTTTTTAAAGCATATCGAACGCACGAGAATGCTTCTGCACGTCGTGGATATTTCAGGTATCGAGGGCAGAGACCCCGTTGAAGATTTCAAGACGATAAACAGCGAGCTCAAGGGCTATTCGGAAAAACTCGCCGCGCTTCCGCAGGTTATCGCGCTCAACAAATGCGATGTGTACGGCGCGGAAGAAAATGTAAAGAAATTCAAAAAAAGTTACTCAAGAAAGTATAAAATTTACGAAATTTCCGCCATAAACGGCGAGGGCACGCGGGAACTTATTGAGGGCATACTCGAAGTTCTGGCAACGCTTCCGCCCGTTCAGCCCGTCGAGGCAGACGAAACCTTCTCATATCGCAAGGGCGGAAATCTCGACTTTGAAATATATCTGGACGAAAACGGCGCGTATGTGGTTGTCGGAACGCTGGTGGACATGCTCTGCCGCAACGTCGCGCTCAACGACCCCGATTCCATGGCGTACTTCCAGAAAATTCTGCGCGAAAAGGGCGTTATTTCACAACTAAAAGAAATGGGAATAAAGGACAAGGACACGGTAATAGTCGGAGACGTAGAATTTGACTTCGTGCCTTAAAAGAGGAATACAAATGTTGACATCCAAACAGAGAAGCAAACTCAAATCACTTGCGGCAAATCTCTCGCCCGTCGGACAGGTGGGCAAGGAGGGCATAGGCGAAAATATGCTCAAAAGCTTTTCCGATTGCCTCGACGCGCGCGAGCTTATAAAGGTAAATATACTCGAAAATGCAGACGGCACGCCCAATGAGATTGGTCACGAGCTCGCTCAAAGGCTGGGTGCGGAGTGCGTAATAGTTATCGGCAGAAAGGCGGTTTTATACCGCGTTTCGCCCAGAAAGAATTTCGAGCACATAAAACTCAACTGATAAAAAAGCAAGCCGCCGCGCCGCGCACAGAGCGCGGCGCGGCGGCGTTAAATTATTTATTCCGTCGGTTATGGTATTTAATGCAAAGACGCAGTAAGATATTTAAGCTATGCATTTCATCCGTTGTTGCGCTTGCCGAAAATTAGGCATGCAGCGGACAGAACGAGAATGCATCCGCCCGAGATTATATAGTACAGCGGGAAAAATGTGAAAAAGCTGAAAGTCAGCAGACACAGCCCGCACCAGAACAGTTTGGGCGAAGCCGAACGTCTGAACGCGCCCGATAATTTTTTTAATGCGGAGACCTTTTTACTCTCCGCAAACGGGAACTGTTCGGGCAAGGCGTTAATACTTTTGAGCTTTTTAAAAATTTCGTCTGCTTCGTGCACTTTAATGCCGAATGTATCGGCGAGTTTCATACATTCTGCGCTTGCGCAACTGCACAAAATTTCTGTACGCTTTGAGTGTTTTTTTCTCAGTTCGCAGGCGATATCGTCGGATGAGAGCGCGTTGCACTTGAAAATCGGCACAAAAATGCAGTCGGGCGTAGAGATGTTTCCGTCGCCGTCGATATATCCTTCGTCATAGAGCGGCAAAAGCAAATCTGCCGCCTCGGCTTTGGGAATTGTCGCAAGGTGCACACACAGTTTTTGTTTAAGTTTTGCGTCCCCTACGGAAAGTATTCTTTTGCCGCGCTTTCTTTTAAGGTATAAAAATGCGAGCGTGCCGAAGGCGAAGAATGCCCCCGCGCCGCAGATTACGGATAATGTCGGGTCGGAAGTGTAATATCTTACTGCGGTAAAGAACAGTAAAAAACTGCAAATGGCGGCAAATAAACTGTCTGCCGCCACAGAAAATAACGAAATCTTATTCATAGACAAGTTATTGCCCGAAAAGGTAAAAGCTAAACAATGAAAATCATACTTTACGGCGGGGCGTTCAACCCCGTCCATGTCGAGCACAAGGCGATTGCCCGCGCGGCTGCGGACAGCCTTAAGGCAGATAAATTAATAGTCATTCCCACGGCTGTAAGCCCGCACAAGAGCGGACAGATGCACATAAGCGACGGCGACAGACTTGCGATGCTCAAGTCGGCTTTTGCCGATATGCCCTGTGCGGAAGTCAGCGATTTCGAGCTTGAAAGCGGCGGCGTCAGCTATTCATATATAACCTGCAATCATTTCAGAAAGCTTTATCCCGACGCCGAAACCTATTTTCTGATGGGCGCGGACATGCTTGCGTCCTTCGACAAGTGGAAAAATCCTCAAAAAATACTTTCATGCGTAAAGCTTGTTGCCGTCGCGCGTGAGGACGAAAAAAAATTTTTATCTTTCAAAGAACGCGCGGAAAAGCTGTTTTCCACCGAGGTTGCGACCGTAAACTATGTGGGCAAAGACGTCAGTTCGAGCAGAATACGCACGCTTGCCGCACTCGGCGAAGACATAAGCGCGTATGTTTTGCCGTCAACATGTCAATATATACAGGAAAGACAGCTCTATGCGCTTAAAAACCTGTGGGAGGCAAAGAATTTGGAAAAGCCCTCGCGCTGGGCTCATTCCGTAAGAGTTGCCGCAATGTGCGCGGCGAATGCCTCGCGCGCGGGCTGGACGGAAGAACAGGCAATAACCGCGGGAGCTCTGCACGACGTGGCAAAAAATCTTGAGGCGGGGTCGCCTCTTTTAAGCGGTTTTGTGCCGCCTGAGGGCGTTCCTTCGCCCGTAATGCACCAGTTTTCGGGTGAGTATGTCGCCCGAACCTACTTTAAAATTGAAGATGAAAGCATTCTGAACGCGATAAAGTACCATTGCAGCGGCAGAGCGGCAATGACCGATTGTGAAATGCTTTTATATCTTTGCGACATGCTCGAGGAGGCGCACAACTTCGACGGCATAGAATTATTGAGGCGCGAATTTTATAAAGATATAAAATATGGTATGTTCGCCGCGCTCTTACATCAGGTAAAATACCTTAAATCGACGGGCAGCGAAATATATAATCTGACTGAACAGGCATACCTGTATTTAAAGGAAAAACTTACATGACATCCAAAGAAAAATGTATTGCAATCTGCAAAATTCTCTCAGAAAAAAAGGCAAGCAACATAGTCTATATCGATGTTGCCGATAAAACATCGCTGTGCGACTACTTCGTGGTATGCAGCGGCAGGTCAACGACCCAGGTCAAATCGCTTTCGGAAAACCTCGACGAAAAGCTTGAAAAGGACTTTTCTCTCGAAGCAAGGCGCAAGGAAGGCATGCGCGAAGGCAGATGGGCTGTTCTGGACTATTCCGACGTAATCGTGCATATCTTCAACGTCGAAGAGCGCGACTTCTACTGCCTCGAAAGGCTTTGGGAAGACGGCAAAAATCTCACAAAATTCGAAGACTGACAAGATGAAAAAACTGCACCGAAAATTGCGGTGCAGTCAGATACGGCTATATTGATTTCACGCACATGACATTGATAAAAATGTGCAGTGCATATGTTTATCAAACAATGAAATTTATTTCAATGTCATAAAAATGATATGCAGTCAATTAATTTATATGCGGTAAACTTGAGATAAATTATTTGAACTGTATTTCTTTCGGCTCGGAATAGCTCTTTTTTGTCCGCTTTTTTTCGACTATGTAATAGACGGGCTCTGGCTTTTTTTCAGGCTTTTTCTCCTCCTCGGGCGGAGGAGAAGCTTTGAGCGAATTAATTCCCAGCAGAATAAGTTTAAATATAACAACGGCAATAAAACAGCATAAAAACAGCAATAAAAGATATAAAAACCCCAACGCAGCCATATATACATAGTAATGCGCAAAGAGCGCATTATTTTGGAAAATTTAGTAAAACGGGGTGTTTTTATGCAGAATATCACAACCGACGAAATGTCGTCGGAAGAACAGAAACAATTTGAAGAGTTCAAACGTCTGAAGTTTATCGAGCAGACGCAGGCAAAAATTTCAAAAATCGAGTGCGATTGTCTTTCGCCGACAATTGAAAAATCGGCTCTGAAACAGCTCTGCCGCGACGGCGACAGGTTGCGCATGGGCGGCATAGTCGTGTTGCCTGCATATGTGAAAGCTTGCGTGGGGTTTCTCGGCAACGACCCGCAGTGTTCGCTTGTCGCCGCAATTTCCTATCCTCACGGCAGCGACGTAACCGAAGTCAAGGCACAGGCGGTCAAGCGCGCCGTCAGGGACGGCGTTGACGAGGTTGAAGTCAGCGTTCCGTATGCCGTCCTCAAAGAGGGCAACATGGCTTACTTCAAGCGCGAATGCAAAAAACTTGCAAAGGCGGTCAGACCAATGGCTCTCAGACTGTTATTTGACTGTTCCCGGCTCTCCGAGCGCGAAATTCTTCGGGCGTGTTCGTGCGCTGCCGAAAACGGTGTGAATGTAATAAGGCTTACAGAGTGCACGCCGCCCTTCATTTCAGCGGTAAAGGATGCGGTCAAGGATAAGTGCCTCATAAAATGCGACGCGCACAGCGAGAGCGACGCTGAAACTGCAATGACTATGGGGGCGGCACTCGTCAGTTGCAAAAGCGCGACGGAGCTCTGCAGCGCGATGCTTGCCGAAGCCCAGAACTGATTACAGGGCTTAAATTCTCTGAAATTTCAGTCAATGTCTGTCTTTGTCGCAACTTTTCAGTTTGAACAAGTTGAATAATTCTTAACAGTAAGGCGGGCGCACGGTGTGCGCCCGCCATGCATTTTTGCTTAAAAAGTCATATATTGCCGCAAAATTAATACAGTTACATAATACAAATAATACAATATATACAGATAATACAATAAA
This sequence comes from uncultured Clostridia bacterium, assembly GCA_949290575.1. Taxonomy (GTDB): domain Bacteria; phylum Bacillota; class Clostridia; order Christensenellales; family Borkfalkiaceae; genus Coproplasma. The sequence continues at coordinate 483,684 of CASESJ010000001.1, read as the reverse complement.
TTTTGCCAAACGATAAGGAAAGTAAGGGGCGAAATTGCGAAAAATTATAAGTTGTGCAGAAGAACAGGTGTGAATGTGTGCATATTTTAAAGTTATATAAAAAAAAGCCGATTATAAAAGTCGGCTGAAATTATTGAAAATTATATCTGATTTAAGTGCGCCTGTTGAAAGACAGAGGTTTAAAAATATATTCTGCGCCCTGCGCGGAGAGCCGGCTGTTGCTGACGGGGGCATACAGCCTTTGCAAGCGCGATTTTTTATCGCAAGAAAAGATTACCTCACTATGATAAGTCTGTCCTTTGCTCTCGTAATGGCGGTGTACAGCCAGCGTGCGGCGTCCTCTTTGAATGCATAGCTCTCGTCAAAGACTATCACGCTTTCAAATTCCGAGCCCTGCGCCTTGTGGCAGGATATGCAATAGGCGTATTCAAATCTGTTCAATGTGAACGCGCCCGTCGCGTTGCCATCTTCGTCGAACTTTTCAAAGTAGTCGCCGTGACGGTATCTGTACTCGCCGTTCATAAAAATTCCAGCGTCAAACGGCAGGGCTTCGGGGCACTTTTCGTCCAGAAAGTCGGGTAAAAACTGCGTAAAGCCCATAAAATTGCCTTCGTCGTAAAATGGCTCTATGGCTCTTCCTATAATGCCGTTGACTAAGTTGAACTTCATCTCGCTGTCAATGTACTGCTCCCAGTTGTTGACCGTGCATATAAGCTTTTCGCCGTCCTTAGGCAGACCCGAATAACCTAAAGCTGCTCTGACTTCGTCGTTGATTTTAGTCCTCGTCTTGTTAAGTCCGCAGATAATCTGTTCTGCCCGCACGAGCAGTTTCTTTCTTCTTTCGCCCGTAAAGTTGCGTCTGTTGAGCACGAACGCCTTATTTCCGTAGTTTCCGTAGGGTATGTGCTTGCCCTCGCGCGCATAGACAGATAACTGTATTATAGGGTTGTCCTGCGCCTGGCGGACAATAGATTTTAAACTGAAATCGGGTATGGTAAGAAAGGAATTCAGACCCTCGACGGGCGGCAGCTGACAGTTATCGCCGCACAAAAGAACTTTCACGCCGAAATTTAGTATGTCGTATATGACCTCGTCCGAAACCATGCTCGCTTCGTCGAGCACAATGAGTTTTATGCCGCTGTCGATACTCTCTCTGCGGCGGAAGGAAAGTTTTTCCACCTTGATTTTTTTGCCGTTGAGCAGCATTTCGGTCTCTTCGGTAAAGGATTGATAGATAAGTCTGTGCACCGTGCAGGCGGGAATGCCTTTTTTAATGAGAACGGTGGCCGCCTTGCCCGTAGGCGTGACGAAAGCCGCGCTTACGTCGGGAACGAGCGAGAGCTTTTCGCATACGGCGTGCTTTATCAGCGAAGTTTTTCCCGTCCCCGCGTAGCCCGTAAGCACAAAGGTGGGGCGGGTGGAGCGGTAAAACCAGTCGGCTATTGAGTTTTCAGCCTCGACTTGTTCGGGCGTAAGCATGAACGACATACAATTATTGTATACTCAAACAATAGTTTGTGCAAGTACTTTTTAATGATTTGCGACAAATTCAGTGATTTGCGCCGAATAAAGGTGTTTATGCAAGCAAATTTGAAAATGCATATTGACTAAACGGCGCATATGTTATATAATTTAAAAGTAATGAAGCGGAGTACCGCAATTTTTCGGAGGGAAAATATGGCATACAAAACCAAGGAATGGCGCAACGCGATGCGCGTTACCGTAGACTACAACTATATGATGTCGACCGCTCTGGGCGAAAAGGGCATTAAGGACAGCCAGCTCAAGGCGATGAAGGGCAAGGCGGAGGAAGCTTTCGAATATGTAAAAGCTAACCGCGGCAGAGACGACCTCTACATGGGTTGGACGGAGTTGCCCTACAATCAGGACGCAATAGTTGCAGATATACTTGCTACTGCTAAGACGATAAGAAAAAAATTCAAGTACTTTGTAGTACTCGGCATAGGCGGCTCGGCACTCGGACCCATAATGGCGTTCAATGCGCTCTGCCACCTGCACTATAACGAACTTGCTCCTTCCAAGCGCAAGGGACCCAAGTTCTATGTTGAAGACAACGTCGACCCCGTTCGCATGGCTGCGCTTCTGGACGTTATCGAGCCTGAAAAGACCTGTTTCAACGTAATTTCCAAGTCGGGCGCGACGTCCGAAACGATGACGCAGTATCTGATAATCGCCGATATTCTGAAGAGCAAGGGCGTAGATATTGCAGAAAATATGATATTCACCACCGACGCGGCACGCGGCAACCTTTTAAAGATTGACGATGCTCTCGGCGGAAAGATTAAAAAGTACGTTCTTCCCGACGGCGTAGGCGGAAGATTTTCCGAACTCTGCCCCGTGGGACTTCTTCCCGCGGCTGTACTCGGCATAGACATAAAGGGCATGCTTGCGGGCGCGGCTTACATGGACAGCCTGTGCTCCAAGCCCTCGATAGCAAAGAACCCCGCGCTCGCCTGCGCGACTTTGCAGTATATAACGATGAAAGAGGGCAAGAACATCAACGTTCTGATGCCCTATTCGGATAACTTAAAGCTCATGGCTGACTGGTATTGCCAGCTCTGGGCAGAATCTCTCGGCAAGGCGGTCGACTACGACGGCAACACCGTAAACGCGGGCACAACTCCCGTAAAGAGCCTGGGCGTAACCGACCAGCATTCGCAGGTTCAGCTGTATACCGAAGGTCCCTTCGATAAAGTCATAACCTTCATTTCGGTAGGCGAATACGCAACACCAATGCCCATACCTCACGGCTGCGAAGAAATTCCCGACGTAGGCTTCCTCGGCGGACACACCATGCAGGAACTCATTCAGGCAGAGAATAAGGCAACGGCATACGCTCTCATGGTTGCAGGCAGAATGAACTACACCATAAATATGCCTCAGGTCAATGCGTTCACGCTCGGACAGCTCATGTTCCTCCTCGAATTGCAGACGGCATATACTGGTGCAATGCTCAACATCAACACCTTCAACCAGCCCGGCGTAGAAAACGGCAAAAAGGCAACTTTTGCTCTGCTCGGCAAGAAGGGTTACGAAGAGAAGAAGAAGGAAATAGATGCAGCTCCTCAGGCAGACGATAAATACATTGTCTGATGAAGTCGGATAATTTCTGTACCGAGTTGCCGCAAGGCTATGTTCAGGTTTTCTGCATAGACGCCAAAAAGGGCAGGACGGCGGTTGCAATGAACGTCGTCGGTCTCGTTATGGCTCTGGCGGTAATTCTGCCCTGCCTGCTGTGCGTAAATATAAGGGAACGGTTCAGCGCGGACTATATTGTTCTAATAGTTTTCGTTGTATGTCTTTTAGTTTACTTCGTTGCGCATGAGCTCGTTCACGGCATTGCGTATAAGGTGCTTACGGGCAGAAAACTCGTTTTCGGTCTTACCCTGAGCGTGGCATTCTGCGGCGTCCCCGATATATACGTTACGCGCAGAACGGCTTTAATTGCCCTCATTGCTCCGTTTGCAGTCTTTTCGGTACTGTTTTCGGTATTGGCGGCATGGCTGTATTTTTTCAATGCGGCGTACTATGCAGTAACAGTAACAATACTCGGTCTGCATTTCGGAGGCTGTGTGGGCGATTTGTACACGTTCATACTGCTTTGCGCAAAGTTGAAGGACAAAAAACTTCTCATGCGCGATACCGGACCCGGACAGGAGTTCTACGTACCCGCAGGTAACTGAATTAAGATAAATTAACGGGCGGACGCGTGTCGCGTCCGCCCGCAAATATTGATATGGAATGGAATGAAATTGCTATAATAGTCATATGCGCGACTGTTGTTCTCATAATTGCAATAATACTTGCGCTCGCTCTGTATGCCGACAGACTTGTGTTCGGCAGACGTCAGAACAGAAACGTCAATTTAAAGTACTTTTCGGCTGAAGATTTCAGCCTTGAAAGTCGCAAAATCGAGGCGAGTTATAGGGGCAAAAATCTGTTTGCCGCACTCTATTATAAGACGCCCGTGAAGGACTGCAAAAAGCTTGTAATCTTCTGTCACGGCATGGGCGCGGGTCACGCGGCTTATATGACGGAGATTGCGGCTCTGTCCAATTACGGCTATGCGGTCGTCGCCTACGACAGCATAGGCTGCGGACAGTCCGAGGGCAAAAATGCATGCGGTTTTTATGCCAATGCCGAGTGCGCAATAGCTGCATATATCGCAGTAAAGCGGTGCGAAGATTTAAAGGATAAGCCCGTATATCTCGTCGGTCACAGCTGGGGTGCGTATGCCGCACTCTGCGCAAGCAGATATGTCGCCGTCGAAGGCGTCGTCGCGCTGTCGGGTTTCAATACGCCAGTGCGCATAATGTCTGACAGCTCGGCAAAGGTCATGGGCGGCTTTCTTGCTTCGCTCTGCCGACCCTTCTGGTATATCATAAACGTCTGCAAATTCGGGTTTAAGGGCAATTCGAACGCGTCGTCATGCATAGAGAAGAGCGGCGCGCCCGCATTTCTTGCATACGGCACAAACGATACCACCATTGAGGCGGGCAACACGCCCGCGAATACGGCAAAGGGCGTCAATATTCAGAGTATAATTTACGAGGGCAAGGGACATAACGTCTATATCACAAAGGAGGCGCAGGAGCTGACGGATGAACTGCTTGCCGCGCTTTCGCCCTCGCGCTTTGCCTCTGCCGAGGAGAGAAAGAAGTATTTCGAAAATTTCGACTTCGTCGCCGCCACCCGCGAGGATGAGGACGTGATGAGACAGATAACTTTCTTTATCGACAGTCACTGACAATATAAAAATTCAGATAAACAGTTTGTAAGCGGCGCGGCGGAAAATTTCCGCCGCGCCGCTTTGGTTTATTTTTGCGTCAGGCAGCGGAATGACATAATTCTTTTACACGAAAAGCATAATAAATGTCATAAAACATACATAAAATAAGCGTAAAATGCCTTGCATATTGACAAAGCGGGCATTTTGGAGTATATTAGTATATATCGTAAACAGATTAAGGAATGGTAATGTTATGAAAGTATGCGTATTCGGTGCGTCCAGCGCACACATAGACAAAATTTATATCGAAACGGTCGAAAAGCTGGGCGAAAAGCTTGCACGGCGCGGGCATTCGCTCGTGTTCGGCGCGGGCGGCACGGGACTTATGGGCGCAGCAGCGAGAGGTTTCAAGCGCGGCGGCGGATATATCTACGGAGTAGTCCCTTCTTTCTTCAAAGAAGAGGGAATAGAGCAGCTTTACGATAAGTGCGACAAGATAACTTATACAGACACAATGCGCGAAAGAAAGGCTATAATGGAGGACGAGGCGGACGCATTCGTCGTCGTTCCCGGCGGCGTCGGCACGTTTGAAGAGCTGTTCGAAGTACTCACTTTAAAACAGCTCAATCAGCACGACAAGGCGATAGTCATACTCGATATAGACGGGTATTACGACGGCATGGAAATCTTTATGGAGACGGCATATAAGCGCAAATTCATAACTGAGGAGTGCCGTCACCTCTATATAAATCTCGACAGCATAGACGACGTGATAAAGTATCTCGAAAGTTACACCCCCGACGGCACGCCCTGGCAGAAACTCAAGTTGGGCGACTGATGATAAGCGTAGTTTTCGTATGTCTGGGCAATATCTGCCGTTCGCCTATGGCGGAGGCGGTGTTCGGCAAACTGTGCAAAGAGGAGGGGCTGGAACATTCTTTCCGCATAAGTTCCTTCGGTACTTCCGACTGCGAGGAGGGCAATTCCGTCTACTATCCTGCCGCGCAGACGCTTAAAAGTCACGGCATAACCGATTTTACACACCGCGCAAAGATGATATCGTTAAAGGATATCAAGAATGCAGATTATATACTCGTAATGGACCATATGAATATGCGCGACGTAGTGCGCATGACGGGCGGACAGTACGGCGAAAAGATTTATAAACTCGGCTATTTTTCCGACGGCGAGGACGTGGACGACCCCTGGTATACCCGCGACTTCGAAAAGGCATACATCAGTATTCTTGCAGGTTGCAGAGGCTTTCTCGACTTCATCAAGCGCGAGCACGCCAATGCCCTCTGGTATGACAGATTTCACTGATTAATAAGATTTAACCGCCGCCGCACCCATTCAAGGGTGCGGCGGCGCGTTCTGACGGGCAATATAAAAGCCGCACGCTCATGCGTGCGGCTTTTTAAATTCCACAAAAATTATCATTGCACAGAGAGGAAAAACTTACTTCAAACTGAAAGTCAGTCGGACGTTGCGATTAAACTTTTATAATGCGATGAAGAGTTGTATTCCGTCTGCGATTAAGACAAGAATTATGATTGGTAGGCAAATATCAGCGTTTGAAACGCGAAATGAGGTTGTGAAGCTTGCTGCTTTTGCCTTCCTTGTCGTCGTCATACTGCCTGCGGTCGTCGCCCATGTAGAAGAGGGCAACGGTGCCCGGACCTGCGTGAGAGCCTGTGCAGATGTCATACCATTCTATGACAATATCCTTTGCACCCTTTTCGCGAATGAGGTCGGCAAGGTAATTTGCGTCGTCTTCGCAGTCGCAGTGGCAGATGGCAATAGTCTGATCTGCGGGGTCGATGACAGTCTGACCGAAAGTGTCGGCAATGCGCGCAAGGGCTCTCTTTCTGCCGCGTTCTGTGCCTGCCGAAGCGATTTTGCCTTCGCCGTTTGCTCTCAGAAGCGGTTTGATGTTTAAAAGCGTGCCTGCAATCGCCATGGTTGCAGAAATTCTGCCGCCGCGGCGAAGATATTTGAGGTCGCCGACGGTAAATTCAGAGTGCATATTGAATTTGTTTTCTTCAATCCACTGTGCGCACTCTTCAATTGTTGAGCCGCTGTCGCGCATCTGCGCAGCTTTTACGGCAAACAGACCTTCGCCGAGCGAAGCGTTCATGACGTCGGGCACGATAACCTTTCTATCGGGGAAATCTTTCATTGCCTGTTCGGCGGCGAGCCTTGCCTGCATGTTTGTGCCTGAAACGCCTGAAGAAATGGTTATTATCATTACGTCTCTGCCATTTTCAAGCGAGGGTCTGATGGCGTCATAGAATTTTTCGCTGTTGACGAGGGAGGTAGATGTCTCGCTGCCGGCGCGCATCGCATCGTAAAACTTTTTAGCCGTTTCGGAAAAAGGTCTGCCTTTTACATAGCAGGCCATTTCGTTTCCGTCAATCCGACAGACGTAGGAAATAACGGTGATGTTGTATTTCTGTTCCATCTCCAGTGTGAGATTTGCTGCCGAGTCTGCATAAATATCAAAAGTATTCATAGTGCTCCCGTAAGGCGTCGTGCGCCGCTGTATGCTTTTTTGATTGTTCCAGGCAGTCAATCGCCTGATTTTATCCAACATTAATATTATAGTTTATCTTCCATAATTTTACAATACTTTGTTACATACAAATTCTCTATTATTGATTTAACGCTGTAAACTGTTTGAATTAAGTGCTCTACCGCAAAAAATAGCACTCTACCCGCAGTAGAGTTGACATTTTGGGTTGATTTTTCGGGTATAATATGTTAAAATGCAGACATGGAAGATTTGAAGGATATAATAGCAAAAAATCTCGTGCGCCTTCGTCAGAAGGCAGGACTTACGCAGCTGAAGCTTGCCGAGATGCTCAATTATTCGGATAAAGCCGTCTCCAAGTGGGAGAGGGGAGAGTCAATACCCGACCTCCGCGTGCTCATACAGCTTGCGGAAATTTACAACATAAAAGTCGACGACATCATAAGCGAACAGCCCGAAAAGGTCATAAATCCCAAAATGAACCTTTTTAAAAAGCGCGTTCTCATAGTGCTGCTTTCCGTCGGACTTGTCTGGTTTATTGCGACGGGCGTATTTGCCATGGTCTATTTCAGCCCCGTGCACGAAACTTATGCGTGGCTGACATATATCATTGCGCCCTTTGTTTCCGCGGTGCTACTTACGGTATTTTCGGGAATATGGGGAAACAAACTCACAAACGCCATATCCTGTACGCTGATATTATGGTCGATAGTTGCGATATTTCACGTGTTCTTTGCGGTGTTTGCGCCCCAGATAGATAAGTGGTGGCTGTTCTATGTCGTGGCTGCGCCCTTCCAGATACTGATAATATTCTGGTTCATTTTAAGAAAAGTCAGATAAGGTTTTGCCCGCAGAGTTATTTAAGCGGGCGGGAAGAAATAAGGATGAAGATTTAATTTTATACTTAATCGCCGACAGGCGTTTGATAAAAGGAGAGAATATGTACAGATTATTTTGCGACAGCAACTGTGAGTTGTGGTATCAGACCGTGGACGAACTGGGCATAAACGTGATAAAAATGCCCTATACGCTCAACGGTCAGGAATATTTTTACGATATGGGCAGACAGACCGATTTCGATGCGTTTTTCGCTGCGATGAGGGGAGGCGCAGTTCCCAAGACGAGCGCGCTCAACGAGTATGCCTATACCGAATATTTCGAACCCGTGCTCGCCGCAGGCGAAGACATTTTTTATATCACTTTCTCGCACGCAATGAGCGCGACTTTCAATGCCATGAACGCCGCTATTGCCTCTCTCAGGGAAAAATATCCTCAAAGAGAGATACGCACTGTCGATACTAAGACTATATCTCTCGGCGCGGGCTTCATAGTGTACTATGCGGGTCTGAAGTACAGGGACGGCGCGTCTATGGACGAACTCGAAGCGTATGTAAAAGAGCTCGTGCCCCACGTTGCTACATATTTCGCGGTTGACGACCTTACCTATCTTTACAGGGGCGGAAGACTTTCTGGCGTGTCCAAAGTTTTCGGAAATCTTTTAGGCATTAAGCCCATACTATGCTTCGACGACGAGGGTAAAATTATAAACGTCGATAAGCAGAAGGGCTTCAAAAAAGCTATGTCGGCACTGCGCTCATATATGAAAGAGAAGGGTACGGAACTTGATAAATACAAAGTTTTCGTGCTGCAGGCGGACTGCAAAAACGTGGCGGATGAATTCGTTCAGGGCATAAAGCAGGAGTTCCCTGCCGCCGATGTCGTAATTCAGCCCGTCGGACCCGTAATAGGTTCGCATTGCGGTCCGGGAACGATAGGACTTATCTTCCACGCATCGCAGAGATAAAAAGAATTATCTTAAACGACAGGATAACAGTGCGCCGCGCGGCTGACATAGCCGCGCGGCGCAAATTATTGCACACGACGCTTTAAATAATTGACTTTAAACGTCCGTCTGCTATAATTATCGTGTAAAATATTTTTGTGCGGAAAGGTCATATGACAGAGCAAACCAATGCGGCGGAGAGCTGCGGGCATGAAAAAGATACATATGCTACATACGCCTTTGAAGAGAGGCGGCATTTCGACTCCGTTCTGGCATTTGCGCTGGGCGTCGGAACGGGACTTCTTTCGTGCGGAGCGTCCGTCTCCCGCGTGGAGATTGCGGTAGAGAGGATATGTCTCGCCTGCGGAGCAAAGGAAGTAAACGTCTTCGCGCTCCCGTCCATGGTGCTCTGCAGCATAAAGGTTGCCGACGGCAGCGAAGTTTCGCAGATGAAGCGCAACTTCGAAGTTTCCAACAACTTTTTCAAGATGGAAAAATACAACCAGCTCTCGCGCGATCTGTGCGCGCATAAGCTTTCGCTCGAAGAGGCGGAGCGCGAGCTGGACAACATAAACTCGAGCAACTGGTTCAAAGTTCCCTTTATCGTGCTCGGCGGCGGCGTGCTCGCGGGCGCATTTTCGGTCTTTTTCGGCGGCGCGCTCATAGACGCGCTGCCCTCCGCGCTCATAGGCTGCCTTATGGCTTACCTCAACATTCTGCTCTCCCGCCGAGACTTCAACGCGTACGCCAGAACTTTCATGCTCTCGCTCGTCGGCGGCTTTCTCGCAATGCTTATGAGCAGAGCTCTGATTGCCTGCGGAGTTGCGTGCTCGGTGTCTATGGTGACGATAGGCACGATAATGGTGGTCGTACCGGGATTGCTCATATGCAATGCCGTGCGGGACTTGTTCTCGGGCGACATCTATTCAGGAGCTTTCGAACTACTTAACGGAGTGCTCTCTATACTTGCCATTGCGGCAGGCTACGGTGCCGCGCTTTTTATTCTGCGCGACGTCGTAATGTATGTTCCAATCGTTCCGCGCGTCGGCGTTGAATACTATGTCTATGCCACGGCTTCCTGCGTCGCAGGCGCGTGCGGCGTGGCTGTAATGTTCAACTGTGCGGTCAGGAAAATACTCATATCTCTCGGAAATATTGTGGCGACTTTCGCAATTTATCTCGTAATGGAGGCATTCGTCGGCGAAGATTTTATTGACAACTTCGTCTCCACGGTGTTTGCGGCGTGTGCGGCGGAAGTGCTTGCAAGAGTTTTCAAAGCTCCTTCCACAATCTTCCTTGTGCCCGCAATAATCGTGCTCGTGCCGGGAGGCGCGCTCTACTACGCCATGAACGGCATTGTAATGGGAGAAATGGCAGACGCCGTGTCCTTCGGCAAGTCGGGAGGACTGACCCTTCTCGGCATATCCGTAGGCATATCGGTCGTCACCGCGCTCTTCCAGATTATTCACCCCATGAAGGGCAAGGCGGCAATAAAACGCCTCTTCAGACATCAGAAAATTTCAGACGACAAACAATAATCAAGGTAATAAAATATGAATTTACAAAAACTTGCAGATACGCTCATACCCGATAAAGACCTGCTCCCCATTGAAAGGTACGAGGAGCTCTATCCTCCCCGCAGGACGGAAAAGGGGGCGGAGGTGACAAGACTTGCGCCCTCGCCCACAGGCTTTATACACCTCGGCAATCTCTATTCCGCGCTCGCAGACGAGCGCGCCGCTCACACGACTGGCGGAATATTCTATCTTCGCATAGAGGATACCGACGAAAAGCGCAAAGTCGACGGCGCGGTGGAATCCGTCATACGTTCGCTGAAGTATTTCGGCGTAAATTTTGACGAGGGTGCGGAAATTCAATCGCCCCTCAACAATTACGGACCTTACTATCAGCGTCAGCGCGCAGGCATATACCGCGCATTTGCAAAGGACCTCATTGCACGCGGACTTGCATATCCCTGCTTCTGCACGGAAGAGGAGCTTGACAAGGTGAGGGAGGAACAGACGGCTGAAAAGCTTATCACGGGCTACTACGGTAAGTATGCGAAGTGCCGCAATCTGACCGAAGAGCAGATTTATGCCAATCTTGCGGTGGGCAAACCCTTTGTAATCAGGCTGAAGTCGCAGGGCGACACGGCAAATAAAATGACCTTCCGCGACAGAATTAAGGGCGATATAACCGTTACGGAGAACGACCAGGACGTCGTCATATTAAAGTCGGACGGAATTCCGACATATCACTTCGCGCACGCGATTGACGACCATTTTATGCGCACTACTCTCGTCATACGCGGCGAGGAGTGGCTGTCCAGCCTGCCAATTCATATCGAGCTTTTCAAAGTTCTCGGCTTTGAGATGCCCGCATACGGACACACATGTTCTCTGATGAAGGTGGACGGCGGCACGAAGCGTAAGCTCTCCAAGCGCAAGGACCCCGAACTTTCTCTCGACTACTACAGAAAGGAGGGATATTATCCCCTTGCAGTCGTCAAATATCTTATGACCCTGCTCAACTCCAATTTTGAAGAATGGTCGAGAAAGAACCCTTTGCTCTCATACGAGCAGTTCCCCTTTTCCATCTCGAAGATGGGCAGAAGCGGCGCGCTGTTCGACATAGAAAAGCTCAACGACATATCCAAAAACGAACTTTCCCTTCTCTCTGCGCAGCAGATGTACGACTTCCTCAACGGCTGGGTGCAGGAGTTCGGTACGGAGACCGACAGGGCGCACTTCGCCGACAGAGCTTACGTCGAGCGCATACTCACCCTTATAATGGGCATAGGCGGCAAGAAGAGAAGAAAGGATATCGAGCGTGCGGCAACCGCCGTTAAAATGTTAGACTATTTCTTCGACGACACCTTCGCGCCCGAATACAGTTATCGCTTCGACAGAGATACCGTAAATAGTGTGCTTGAGGCATATTGCGGGGTGTATGACCCTGAAGACGACAATCAGGCATGGTTTGCAAAGGTCAAGAGCGTAGCTGCTTCGGCAGGTTTCGCCGCAGAGATGAGCGAATACAAGGCTAACCCCGAAAACTTCAGGGGCAGCGTTGCCGACGTCGCGGAAATTCTCAGAATTGCCGTGACGGGCTCGCCCAATTCCCCCGACCTGTGCACGATAATGTCAATTATCGGAAAGGACAGAACGCTCACCCGTCTCCGCGTGGCAATGATAAAATAATTTTTAATACGCGGCGCGCCGTTTTCACGGCGCGCCGCCTAAATTCTTAAGGCATTTTTTCCGCGCTGTGATAAATTCCGCGTCCGGTACGTTTTATTTTCAGAATGAATAAAACATTGCTTTTGCCCCGCAGACGGCGAGCGTCTGCGGGGCAGAAAATTCTGTGAATATTTGAAAATCTTGTGAATAAAATCAAACAGGCATTTTGCGGCGTTGACTTTTTGTGCCGTCGGGTGCTAAAATAATATAAATATTATTTTTGACAATTTTCTAAAGGTGCGTAGATGTTAGAATTAAAAGGCATAACAAAAAATTATACCGTTGCGGGCGGTACCGTGCATGCGCTCAAGGATGTATCCATCAATTTCAGAAGGAACGAGTTTGTCTCCATACTCGGACCGTCCGGCTGCGGCAAAACGACGCTTCTCAACATAATCGGCGGGCTTGACCATTACACTTCGGGCGACCTTATCATAGAGGGCACGAGCACCAAAGAGTACTCCGACAGGGACTGGGATACTTACCGCAATCATTCGATAGGTTTCGTATTCCAGAGTTATCACCTCATTCCCCATCAGACGGTATTGCAGAATGTCGAACTCGCGCTCATGATATCGGGCGTAAGCAAGAAGGAGCGCAGGAAGAGGGCGATAGAGGCTCTCGAAAAAGTCGGGCTTAAGGACAGAATGCACAACAAGCCCAACCAGCTTTCGGGCGGACAGGCGCAGAGGGTGGCAATCGCGCGCGCTCTCATAAACAATCCCGAAATAGTGCTTGCCGACGAGCCCACTGGCGCGCTCGATTCCAAGACAAGCGTGCAGATTATGGACCTTCTCAAGGAAATTTCCAAAGACCGTCTGGTAATAATCGTAACGCACAACCCCGAGCTTGCCGAACAGTACTCGACGCGAATTGTCAATCTTTTAGACGGCGAAATAATAGGCGACAGCATGCCCTACGACGGCGGCGAGGAGGGACCTGAACCTTCGGAAGAGGAGAGGGAGCAGCTCCGCAGACAGAAGGGCAGCAAGAAGCTGGCTTCCATGTCGCTCGGAATGGCTTTTTCGCTCTCGCTCAAGAACCTCTTGTCCAAACGCCGCCGCACGATAATGGTATCGTTTGCGGGCTCGATAGGCATTATAGGCGTCTCGATGGTGCTGGCGATTTCGGCGGGCGTGCAGGCATATATAGCCTCAATGCAGGACGATATGCTCTCAGGCAACCCCATAGCCATAACGCAGACGGCGATAGATTATAGCTCGCTTATGAGTTTGTCCACCGCCGAAAACGTGGACGTCGACATAACGCGCCTCAAAGACAAAGTTTACGTCAATTCCCTTTTAGAGACTTTAGGTACTTTCTCGCAGGGATTTTCTACAACCAATAATATTTCTCACGCCTATGTAAATTACGTTGAAAACACTCCCGAACAGTATTACAACGTAATAAAATATGACTACGGCTTCGATGTGGCAAACAATATTTACACCGATTTCACGGTAGACGCAAATTGGGATAATGCGCTCAATCAAAGGACAATGTCGGTGGCTGCGATACGCGGAATGTACTATAACATTCTTGCAAATCAGGAAGATTACAAGAGCTTTGCCAACACCATTTCAACCGTGGCGACCTTCGACGAATTGCCCGACAATTACAACTATGTGCTCAGCCAGTACGACATAGTTGCGGCGTATTCCGACGGACAGATAGTGACCGACGCCTCGACGCTTACGGACGAGCAGCTTTCGGCAATATTTGACGACAAGAGTTCGCTCATAATGGTGCTCGATAAAAACACCGTAGCCGATTTGATGCTCGGTCAGTTCGGCTATATCACGCAGAAGGAATTTCTCAACTATGCCTTTTACGCAGTCGACAGCGACCTCTATGACGAAGAAGTGGGGCTTGTCGGAAGCGGCTCGGGTGAAGACGGAGGCTTTGAGCTTTCAAAATTCATAGGACCCGACGCCAAGACATTCACATGGTATCCCAACGACGAAGTTTACTATAAAGTAAGCGATTACGTTGCGGACGCGGATGGTGAATATGAGGCGAAGGCTTATACAGAGGGCAACTTCACGCTTTCCGATACAAACGGCGACAGAGTTCCTGAGCGTATAGATACGGATGATATAGATACTCAATGTGAAAATAAAGTCGACCTTTCGGTAAATATCATTCTGCAGAAGAAGGACGGCGTGTCGTACGGTTGTCTCGAGAGCGGTTTCTATCATACCAGAGCTCTCACGGACTACGTCAGAGCAGACAGCCTTGCGAGCGGCATTGTGGAGTATATAAATTCTACCGAAAATGGCTATCTCGACAGTCTGCCCTATTATTTCTCGTATATAAACTTCAAAGACGACGACCACGACAATGTTATAGACGATTACTTGAGTTCCGCCACCATAGGAATGTATTACATTTATAACAGCGGCAACATTATGGATATGATTATGTCTGGTCTTGCAGGTACGGGCAGCGGCACGGATAAGTCGGCGGAATTCCGCATCGAGGCTGAATATCTCGGCGGCAGCGAGTTGCCCGTAGCCATATATATTTACCCCGTCAACTTTGACGCCAAGAACGGCGTAACCGATTACCTCGACGCGTGGAATGATATGTGCAAGTCGGGAGAACAGTATGTCTATACCGATACCGACGGAGCAGAGCATGCCGTGACGCTTACCGAAGCGGACAGAATTACTTACACCGATAATGTCGGACTGATTATCGGCATGATAAATACCATGATAGACATGATAACCATAGCACTTGTGGCTTTCACCGCTCTTTCGTTGGTCGTATCGACGGTAATGATAGGTATAATAACCTACGTATCGGTAGTCGAGAGGGTAAAGGAAATCGGCATACTGCGCGCAGTAGGCGCGAGGAAGAAGGACATAAAGCGTCTGTTCAATGCCGAAACATTCATAATAGGTCTCGTCGCAGGCGCGATAGGCATACTTATAACCTATCTTCTGTCGCTCGTCGTCAACGTCATAGTCATGTCGCTCGCGGGAATATGGGGCATAGCCGCGCTCCCTTGGTGGCAGGCGTTCATAATGATATTGCTGTCTATTGCGCTTACGCTCATTTCCGGACTTATACCTGCTTCCGCCGCGGCGAAGAAGGACCCCGTGGTCGCACTCCGCACGGAATAAAAGGTTTTGCGCCGACATAAATAAGATTTGACAGCCGCCGAAAAAGGCGGCTGTTTTTTATCAGAAATTTCTTATTTTATGCCTCATTTATAATTGACATCGTTGCGCTAAGTTGCTAAAATTATTCTGATAAAAAAATATTGATTATTAAAAATAATCAGGAGAAAGTCATGAAAAAAATTTATAAAGCTTTAGCGGGTATTTGCCTTGCGGGTGCGCTCTGCGGCGGTGCTTTTGCCGTATCCGGCTGCGGCGATACGCAGACTGACACGGTTATCGGCGAATATCACTACATCAATTACGGCGTATTTTACGGCGTCAGAGTGAATGTCGAAGTGCAGACCGACAGCAAGGGCGACAGAATTCGCAAAGTCACCATTGCAGACAGCGATTATACCCAGCTTTCGCCTGCAAATCCCGATTACGAATGGACGGACGCAGACAGAGAAAATTACTCTTCGCAGGAACAGACGCTGCTGAATGCGTACCGCGGAATGTATGTGGCTGACGTGCTTGCAATGGACGTTGAAACAGCGGCAAACGGCGAACCTCAGGGCGTTTCTGATGACAGCGTGCTCATATCAGGCGCAACGCAGAGCTCGGGCAGATTGCTGCTCGCCGTTCAGGACGCGCTTTTGAAATTTGATAACTACAACGTCTATGAGGGTGAATATCACTATCCCAACGCATGGACGCCTTCCGACCCTCACTACGGCATAAGAGCAAGAGTTGTTGTTAAGGGCGATAAAATAGTCAAAGTCGCTGTTGTTGACAGCGGTTATACAGAGGTTTCACAGGGCTGGTCGGGCAAGGATGTTTGGAATAACGGACTTGACGCTCTTCTCAAAGCCTATGAGGGCAAGAAAGTTGTTGATGTAATGGCAGTCAGCGTTGATGTGAATAGTACTGCATCTATGGGGCAGCCTTATACGGTATCCGACAGCTCGCTCATGATTACGGGCGCAACGCAGGGCTCGGGCAGACTTCTGCTTGCCGTACAGAATGCACTCGGCGCAAATCATGTAACTCCTTCGCTCTACGAGGGCTGGAATGCAACCTCTATGCTCGACCTTGAAAATACTGCATATCAGGTCAGCCAGGACAAAACTACAGTCACTTACAGGGTTGTAACTAAGGAAAACGGCAGAGCAGGTTCTTTCGAAATTCTGATATCTGTAAAGGACGGCGTAATCACTTCCTACGAAATAAAGGTTGACGGCTCGACGGGCTCTAGATATACCGAGAAGATCTTTGACGGTTTTGTAGGTAAGGACGCAGCCTTCTTTGCCTCGATTATAGGCGAGAAAGGCGATATAGGTACCAACGATAATTACGAAGCAAACGGCATCTCTACGGGCGCAACCAAGTCCAACTACCTCTGCCTCAGCGCGGCACTCTTTGCAACTTCCAACTTTGACAGAGCTGTTGCAGAGGGCGGCTACGGCGAAGTTGAGCAGGCAGATATCTTCGACCAGCTCTTCCCCGGCGAAGAGGTTGAATATACCGAGGCACAGCTCTCTTCCGAAGATGCAACTACAACAACATATTCGGTATCCAAGGTATACGAACTTGCAGGTACAAGAGCAGGACAGTACCTTGTCAACGTAACAGGTCTTGGCGGTTACAGCGGCGGCTCAGTTACCTGCTGGGCACTTGTAAAGACTGAAAACGGCGCATTTGCAAGCATAGATGAATTTGTGGTTGAAAGCAACGAAGGTCAGTCGTTTATCAGCAAGATTGAGCAGTCTGATATAGACGCCATTCTTGCACAGCAGGACGGTTCAGGCTTTACCGACTTCGACGGTTCAGACCTCTCCACTGGCGCGACCTATACGGTTACGGCAATGGTTAATGCAATGAATGGCGCAAAGAAATATGTTGAATACGTCTACTGCGGACTCAGCAATCCTTATGAAGAGTGGATTGCAAGTTCTCTGATTGAACGCAGCACCACCTACACTGTCGCAGAAGGCATTGTAACCTATAATATTGTTACAGCGGCTAATTCGCCCGCACATTCCTTCAGTATTACAATTACAGTCGGTACCGACAAGAAGATAAGCGCGTTCGAAATTACTACCGACGGTTCGACAGATGCATACTATTCAAACAAGATATTCGACGGTTTTGTCGGCAAGGACGCAGCCTTCTTCGCCTCGATTATCGGTGAGAACGGCGAAGACAGCTCTAACGGCAATTATGCCGCAAACGGCATCGATACAGGCGCGACGAGGTCCAACTATCTCTGCCTTAGCGCGGCACTCTTTGCAACTTCTAACTACAGCCTTGCAGTAGCAAACAACTGATGAAGTTGATAACTTAATGAAATTCACAAGCCCGCCTTGCGGCGGGCTTGATTTATGTCTTAAAAAAAGGTATAATACTATTATATGAAAAAATTACTTGCAGCAACATGCATAGCAATGTCATTGGCGTCGGCATTAATTTTGCCGTCTTGCGATATAAACGGGCTCAATTCGGACAATTCTGGCGGACAAAACGGCTATTCGTCCAAGAAAGCTACCTATTCCAAGTTCAATACTTTAGCAACGCTCGTTGTGACAGATAATTTCAATGACGACGCTGTCACGGATAAACTTCTGTCACTCAACGAAGATGTTAAGGCGTATCTCGACAGCCTCGAAAACTCCTTGTCGACTTCGGTTGAAAGTTCATATGTTTCGCTCTTCAATGCGGCAGACGCAGGCGCAACGGTTGAGATAGACGAGATGACGTACACCATCCTCAGTCTTGCCTGCGACATGTATGAGTATACTCAGGGTTATTACAACCCCGCAGTCTATTACTCGGTTGACTTATATGGCTTTACGCCCCGTTTCAGCAATTATACGGGTTATGCAGATATTTCCACAAAAATGCCCTACGACAGAACGGAAGAAGTAAACAAAACTACTTACGTTACGCGCGGTATTGAACCTGACGAGCATTATGTCGAAATTTTCCGCGACCTTGCTTCGCATTTCGGCGAAATCGAGCTGAAGGAAGAGGGGGGCAGATATTATGCAGTCAAACCCGATTACACGGTAGAGGGCTTGGATGGCGATACGTATTCCCTCGCTATCGACCTCGGCGGCATAGGCAAGGGATATGCAGTTGATGCCGTCAGCGCAATAATGTCCTCTTACGGCTTTGAGTACGGTTTCTTCGAGTTCGGCAAGTCGAGCTATTCAATAAAAGGCTCGCATGATCAGAGCGGCAATTGGAATATGTCAATAAGCGATCCTTCTACAATGGGCTGGACAGATTTTGCGCAACTTGAACTTTCGAATATCTGTCTTTCGACGAGCGGCGACTATGAAAAGGCGTATTCAATAGGCGATACGACATACTGTCATATAATCAACCCCATGACGGGCTGTCCCATACAGACGGGCATAGCCTCCTGCACTATAACGGGCAGAACGTCGGCGGAGGACGACGCGCTCACGACCGCACTCTCGGCAATGGGCAAGGAAAGAGCTGTACAATTCATAAACGAAAATCTGTCGTACATGCAGGTGGTAATGATGATGAGAAATGCCGACGGCAGCTGTACAGACATAATAACAAATTGTCCTGACGAGATTAAAGTTACGTCGGGCAGAATAATAAATACCGTTTCAGACGGCAAAATCATATTGTAAATTATTATAAAGACGGCAAAATATTATAAAAATGTCATTAAAGCGGGTAGAACAGGTCAAAAAAGATAAAGGTTTCAGACTATGGGACCTTTTGATATATGGTTTGCTGGCAGTGCTGATAGTCGTGCTGTTCTGCGTGTTTGTCTTTCCCAGGAGCAAATCGCGCATCGACACGATTTCAATAGTGCGCGGCTTTGCAAACGAGGCGGAGACGGTATTTTCGTACAGCTTTCTTACGGACACCTACGAGGTGATAAACGAACAGGCGATAACCGTTGACGAGAATACGGAAACGACCCTTAAACTGACTTTCCACGGCAAGCACGAGGGCGATTACAATATTATAGTCATAGACAAAGAGAATTGCACTGTCGACGTGACTGAGGCAAATTGCCCCGCGCTCGACTGCGTACACTCTCCCGTGCTGAAGGACAACTCGTCGCTGCCAATAATCTGTTCGACGCACGAAATGATTGTGCAGACCGATTATGTGAGCAGCAGCGAAATTAATTGAATATAACAAATAAAAGCGCGCCGCGGCTGTTGCCGCGGCGCGCTTTTTCCTTTCAGTCTATATTCCTAAAAATAAAGCCGAATTAAGTTTGTTATCAAAAAATTATTGTAATAGCGCGCCCCGCAACCTGCGGGGCGCGCTATGCAAAAAATCAAACAGCCGCAGGAAGAAAGCAGAAGGCAATAAGTTTTTTTTCTGCGCACGGATTGAGAAAGAATAAAACAAAAAAACGCCCCGCAATCTGCGGGGCGTTAAAGCTGTAAAATTTATCTTTCCAGAATGATGTGTCTGGGGCAGACGGCAACGCACGTCTTGCAGCCCGTGCACTTGCTGTAATCGAATACGGGAAGATTGTTTACCATAGTGATTGCGCCGTGAGGGCACTTTTTAGCGCACATGCCGCAACCTATGCAGCCGACCTTGCAGCCGGACATAACTTCCTTTGCCTTGCAGTGGGAGGAGCAGGCAACGTATACGGGGGCTTTGACGGGAATTCTCTCGATAATGTGCTTGGGGCACGCCTGAATGCACGCGCCGCAGTTGATACACTTGTCGGGGTCAACTTTAGCAAGTTTGCCTGTGACGGTAATAGCACCTTCGGGGCAGACAGTAGCGCAGTCGCCGCAGCCGAGGCAGGCGTCCTTGCAGACCTTGTTTCCGCCGAGGAGGGATGCGCATGCCGCGCAGGTCATATTTCCCTTGTATTCAAATGCATTTACGGCATTTTCCGCGCCGCCGTTGCACTTTATAATTGCAACTTCGGGCTCTTCTTCCTTGAGTTCAACGCCTAAAAGAGCGGCAATTTCAGCCTTCTTTTCGGGCGAAGTAACGTGGCAGGCAGAGAGGTCTGCGCTGCCGCAGGCGAGCTTTGCCGCAAATCCTGCACAGCCGCTGCAACCGCAGCCGCCGCAGTTCGCTCCTGCAAGGTTTTCTAAGATTTTGGTGACCTTTTCGTCCATATTGACCTTGAAAAGTTTACCAACAACCAGAATTGCAATTACGATTACGAGAGCTATTCCGAAGAGAATGCCCACAACTATGCCTAATGTTATCCATGTTTCGGAGGTAATCTGTCCGAGTTCAGCCAGTAAATTATTCATATAAACTTAACCTCCTTACTGAATATAGGTGAATACCATGAAAGCCATGCAGATGAACGCAGCGGTCACCATCGAGATGGGGAAACCGTTGAGATACTTTGCAACTTTGACATGGTTGAGTTTTTCTCTCAGACCGCTCATTATTACCATTATGAGGGTGAAGCCTACGCCTGCGAAGAACGCATAGAGTACGGCCCAGCCGAAGTTCATTGTCGCGCCTTCAAGGAATGAGGACATATCTCCAATTACCAATTCGCAAACGCCGAGCACGGCGCAGTTTGTGGTGATGAGGGGGAGGTACACGCCCATTGCGTTGTAGAGCGAGGGAGAAGTTTTCTGAATTATCTTTTCAAGCATCTGAACGAGCGAAGCGATAATGAAAATGAAAACTATAATCTCGAGGAACGCGAAGTTCAAAGGCACCATAACATATTCGTAAATCGGATATGTTACCGCGGTAGCGAGTACCATAACTATAGTTACGGCAACGCCCATGCCGAGTGCGGAAGAAGTCTTTTTGGAAACCCCGAGGAAGGGGCAGATACCGTATGTCTTGACCGTAATGAAGTTGTTGGTCAGTACAGCGGCGAGAACTATTGCAATAAAAGTAGCCATTATGCTTTACCCTCCTCAACCGTCTGAGGTTCAGAATTCTGACCCAAGAGGTTTTCGCGAGCAATTCTGTTGCTCTTTACGCGCTTTGCGCGTTCAAAGGTATCGATTATAGCCGTGAATGCACAAATCGAAAGTCCGTAGACGATGAACGAACCGGCAGGGGTAGCCAGCATACCTATGCTGAAATCCATAATGGTAACACCGAAAAGACTGCCGCTTCCGAGGAACTCGCAGATAATACCCATTATCGTAAGAGCCATAGTGAAACCTATGCCGTTTGCAATACCGTCAACCGCGCTTTCAGCAACCGTGTGCTTGTTTGCGAATGCCTCAGCTCTGCCGAGGATTATGCAGTTTACGACTATGAGAGCGAGGAAACCACCGAGGGCGTCGTAGACGTCGGGCAGGAACTTATCGAGCACCATTCTTATGAGGGTAACGAGCGTCGCGATTACCACGATGTAGCATGGTATGCGCACTTCGTTGGGAATTACCTTTCTCAAAGCAGAAATAATTATATTGCTGAGGGTGAGAATGACAATTACCGCAAGTCCCATTTCGAGGGCGGAGAGTGCCGAGGAGATAAGACCTAAAGTGGGGCAGGTGCCCAGAACGAGCATAAAAGTCGGGTTGGAGAAGATTATGCCGTCCAAAGTTATTTTCTTGTACTTATTCATTATGCATTACCTCCTTCGGCATACTGTTCAAGAGCGAGGTCATAGTTTGCCGTAGCAAAAAGTCCTGAATATACGCACAGAGTGTTGGATAATGTGGCACCAGTGTTAAGTCCGCCGGCATTGACGTGTTCCTCAAGGGAAGTCTGCGTCTGGTCGACCATGTTAAGGGCAATGGCACTCATACTTGACTGATAGCCTGAGGTTGAACCGTTTACTACAATTTCATATGACGTAATTTTCTTTTCGCTGTTTACGGTTATGTTGATAGTGAAAGGTTTGGCTTTGCCGTTGGCTTTTGTTATTATATTATAAGTTACGTCTGTACCGGAAACGGTAATTTCAGTCGTCTCTTCAATATAATCTTTGTATTCATAATTTGCAAACTTGGAAACTTCTCCGCCATAGACAGCTCTTACATATTCGCTTGCACCGTTCATGCAATTCGTAATAGCGGAAAGGGAGAATGTTGCTCCTGTGGAAATGCCGTTGGTAGTGAATGAAACAAACGAAGAAGAATCTTCCTGCTGATCAATGAGAGCCTGCAGGTCATCACTGCCGATTTTTGCTATATACGACTGACCGGAGTTGCTGTCTATGGTTACTTTGCTTATGCCGTCAAACTTTCCGTCTGTTACATTGGCGACAACCCAGCAGGTAACCGTGCCGCCACTGTAACCGCCGTTACCGGTGACGTTCAGAAGGTATTCGCCTTCGTGCGTGCCCAGAAGAGGATAAACCTGATTGACTTTATACAATGCGGTTGAAGAATAATCTTCATCAACTTCTTCTTTGTCATTGTATTCAACCGTAGTGCCGTATATCTTTGCTATAGCTCTGTCAAGTCTTTCTTTGTCGCTTACGAAGAACAGAGCGTTGCAGATGGTGAGGAGTATGCCGCATATGAGAACTATGCAGAGGAGCACGCATATGCACTTGAAAGCGGTGCTCTTAAAAAATTCTTTAGCTGTCATTTATTTATCCTCCTTCTGCTTTTTCTCTCTCTTATAGCCGAAGGGCTTTCTTACGATGTAGGTATCGATGAGGGGAACTACAAGGTTCATAAGAAGTATCACGAAGGATACGACTTCGATTTTTGTATAGAAACGGAGGAGTGAAGTTAAAACTGCGAGCGCAACGTAGTAAACAATCTGACCGTAGACGCCCTTAGGAGAAGTGACGTAGTCGGTAGCCATGAAAATTGCGCCGAACATGAGACCGCCCGAGAGAGCGTAATCTATCATGAGCGAAATATCGAACGACGCGCCCTCCGCGGTAGCAGCGAGGCAGACCGAAAGGAAAGCCGAAAGCACGATATAGAGGAGGGGCTGCCACCACTTGATGACCTTTCTCACAACAAGGTAGAGGTAGCCGACCAGGAGCGCAAGCTTGCAAGTTTCGCCTATGCAGCCTGCAACGCCCGTGCCGATGAAGAGGTCGAGCCATTCAATCTTTGCACCCGTCTGACCCTGAAGCAGGTATCCCGAAAGGTGAGTTGCGCCCGTGAAGAGCTGGCTTTCGAGGAGGATAGGCTCTATGTTTGCGGCTACGTAGGTCGTGAGCGCGAAGCTCAAAAACATCATAACTCTGCCTGCCGCAGCGGGGTTGACGAGGTTTCTGCCCGTACCGCCGAAGAGCATCTTCACGATGACTATTGCAAATACCGCGCCGATTAAAACTTCATACCAGTTGACGGTGGAGGGAAGAATGAGTGCGAGGATGAGACCCGTCACAATCGAGGTCAGATCGAACTGCGCAACCCATTTCTTGCAGACGTCGAGCGCGTTTTTGCACTTATTCTTGAAACCGCCGTTATAGATAAAGAAGTAAACGAATTCAGCCGCAACGGCGGAGGCAACCGAAACGAGTTCGATGACGAGTGCCTTCCAGCCGAAGAACACAATGCCTGCAATCGCCGCGGGAAGAAGGGCGATCACCACGTCGAGCATAATGCCTCTGGTCGTGCGGCGGGACTTTAAGTGGGGAGGGGTTGAAATAACTATGCTGTTGTTCATATCTTTGTTCCTCCTTAAGCCTTACCCGCGCGAACGGCGGCTTTTGTCTTTCTTATAGCCTGAATGAGGGGGCGTTTTGCGGGGCAGATATACTCGCACGCGCCGCACTCTATGCAGCACATTGTGTTGCCGAGTTTAGCCGCCGTTTTGAAATCTCCCGCAGCCGAGTAGAACGCCGTCTGCATGGGCATGAGATGCATGGGGCAGACGTCTGCGCACTTGCCGCAGTTGAGGCAGGCGGTGGGAGCCATTGTATCGGCTTCCTTTTCGGTCATTAAAACGACGCCGCTCGTGGTCTTGTTTACATATGAGTTATAGTCGGCAAGCGCAACGCCAGTCATAGGACCGCCGGAGATGACCTTTCTCGGTTCGCAGGCTTCGCCGCCGCAGTAATCGACTATATCTTTTATGCTCGTGCCCACTCTGACCCAAAGATTTTTGGGTTCTTTTACGGCTCTGCCCGAGACGGTGAGGCATCTTTCATAGAGAGGTTTGCCGAGTTCCACTGCCTCATAAACTGCGAATGCCGTGCCCACGTTCTGCACTATTGTGCCTGCGTCCGCGGGCAGTTTGCCTATGCCGACTTTTCTGCCTGTGGTTGCGTAGATTAGGTGTTTTTCGCTGCCGACGGGGTAGTGCTTTGCAAGTTTTACGACCTTGATATCGTCATATTTTTCGAAAGCGGCAATGCAGTCGGGCTTGTTCGCCTCTATGCCGATGACCAGATTTACGTCGCCGAGAGCTTTCGCGATATATTTCGCGCCCTTTACGATTTCGTCCGTGTGTTCGAGCATCATTCTGTGGTCGCAGGTGAGATAGGGTTCGCACTCCGCACCGTTGAGGATGAGGGTGTCGACCTTGCACTTAGGCGCAACTTTGACGGCGGTGGGGAAGCCCGCGCCGCCCATGCCTACGATGCCTGCGTCCTTTATGCGCTCAATAATTTTCTGAGCGTCGTCCGTGCCTGCGAGAGGGGGCAGGTACTGCTTGTCCGTGCTTCCGTCGCCCTCAATCATGACGTAAGTTTCCTTGACGCCGCAAACGGAAGGCATTTCGACTATGTCCTTGACCACGCCCGAAATGCTTGCAAAGACGTTGGCAGAAATTGCTCCGTCCGCCGTAGCGACAATCTGACCTTCTTTGACTTTCTGACCCTTTTCAACGCATACCGCAGCGGGCTTGCCCAAAGACTGGTGTACGCAGACGGCTGTCACAGAAGGCAGGGGAAGCACTTCAATCGGCTTGTCGCATGCAAGTTGTTTTTCGTCGCGAACGTGCACGCCGCCGAAGAAGATTTTACCTTTTACAGCTTTCAAATTAAACCTCCGATAGTTTTGGTTTTTCACTGAAATACGTGAATATATATCGTCGCAAGCAAATTTTTTTTAATCTGCCTGCGGACATAACTTTATTATTGATTTTGCTGCCCGTCATCCGATTGCCCTTCATCAGGCGAAGAGGGCTCTTCGGACTGCAGAGATTGCGCCGGACCTTCGCCGCCGTATTCGCCGAGAGCTCTGCGATAGACGTTGAGCGGCACGCGCCTGAATATGAGCATTACCGCCGCTCCGACAATCGCGCCGGAGAGCAGCCCGAGCAGGGCGAGGTAGGGCATATAGCTGAAAACTATTGAAGTCTGCGAGATGACGACGAACATTATGTTCTGCATAATGTTGTGCGCAACTGCGGCGACCACGCTTACAGCCATTACAGAGATGTGCGGGTAGGCGAGGCAGACGAGCAGAGAAGATACCGCCATGGCGACAATGCCGCCCGTAAACGAATAAATCAGCGCAGAGACGTTGCCTGCAAAGACTGAGCCGAGCAATGTCCTTGCTATGACGACGGCAAATGCGTCGACAGGTCCGTAGAGTATGAGGGCGGCGAGCGAAAAGATATTTGAAAGTCCCATCTTCGCCCCGGGAATAAAGAGGGGCGGAAAGAGATTTTCTATAAGAAAGGTTATCAGCCCGAGTGCCGTGAACAGAGCGTCCGCGGCGATGCGCTTTGTAATGCTGCGTTGTTTCCTCATACGTATACAATTATATAATAAAACGTAAAATTAGTAAATAGAAAAGAGCAAAAATACTTAAAAATTTAAATAAAAAAATATCAGTATCGGCAAGTTGCCCCTGTTGACAAAAAGGCAAATGCGATATATAATATCTCACCGAAGGAGAATACATTATGCAATACGAATATATAAGAAAGAACGTATTCAAAGAAGCTGACGAAGAGCAGAAGAAGAGCATCTTCGGATATGCCGAAGGATACAAGCAGTTTTTATTCACATCCAAGACCGAAAGGGGAGCGTGCGCGACGGCGGCAAAGCTCTGCCTCGAGCGCGGCTATAAGCCCTATTCTTTCGGCGACAAAATCAAGCACGGCGACAAACTTTTCTTTGTCAACCGCGACAAGAACATATTCATAATCAAAGTCGGCACAAACGACATCGAAAAGTGCGGCATCAAGATTATGGCTGCGCACGTCGACAGTCCCCGCCTCGACTTAAAGCCAAATCCCCTCTATGAGGACGCGGGCATGGCGTTCTTCAAGACGCACTACTACGGCGGCATAAAGAAGTATCAGTGGCCGACAATCGCGCTCGCACTCGAGGGCGTAGTTGTATTGAGGGGCGGCAAGAGATTGCAGATTAACGTCGGCGAGGACGAGGACGACCCCGTGTTCTATATCACCGACCTGCTTCCTCACCTCTCGCAGGAGCAGAACGAAAAGACGCTCGCCAAGGCGATTTCGGGCGAAAGCCTCAATGCAATAGTCGGTGCAATTCCAGACGGCGAAGAGGAAAAAGAGGGCGTAAAGGCGGCAGTGTTGAAACTTCTCAATGCAAAGTACGGCATAACCGAAATCGACTTCCAGTCGTCGGAACTTTGTTTCGTGCCCGCGGGCAAGCCCCGCGACGTGGGCTTTGACAGAGCTTTCATATCCGCATACGGACACGACGACAAGGTGTGCGCATATCCCGAAATGACCGCCCTCTTCGACAGCGACGGCAAAGATACGATAATGGCGATATTCGCCGATAAGGAGGAGACGGGCAGCGACGGCGTGACGGGCATGCAGTCGAGGGTAATACTCGACCTCATAGACAGCCTTTCATCCCAGCTCGGCGCAGACCCCATCCGCGTGAGATACAATTCCAAGTGCATATCCGCAGACGTATGCGCGGCATTCGACCCCGAATATGCCTCGGTCTATGAAAAGAGGAATGCATCCTTCATATCCTGCGGCGCGTCGGTGACAAAGTATCACGGAGCTCGCGGCAAGGCGTCGACCAACGACGCCAGCGCAGAGATGGTCGGCTACGTGCGCGACGCACTCGAGGACAACAACGTCATCTATCAGACGGGCGAACTCGGCAGGATAGATATCGGCGGAGGCGGCACGGTGGCAAAGTTCATTGCCAACCTCGGCATAGACACCCTCGACATGGGCGTGCCCGTGCTCTCAATGCACGCGCCTTACGAAATAATTTCCAAGGCAGACCTGTATTCCATGCACCTTTCAATGCTCGCATTCTGCAATAAACATTGAAACAGATAAAAAAACAGCCGTGCGCTGAATGCGCACGGCTGTTTTTATTTTTCGCCCGCCGACAGGACGGGTAATTTAAAGATTTTTGAACTGATAACTGTAAAGTTCCTTGTATATGCCGCCGAGGGCAATGAGTTCGTCGTGCGTGCCCCGCTCCGCAATGCCGTTTGGCGTGACGACTATAATTTCGTCTGCGTTCTTTACGGTCGACAGTCTGTGCGCGACGACAATCGTCGTCCTGCCCTGCGAGAGGGAGTTGAGCGCGTCCTGAATGAGCATTTCGGTTGCATTGTCGAGCGCGCTCGTCGCCTCGTCGAGTATGAGTATGGGAGGGTTCTTTAAAAATGCCCTCGCAATGGAAATGCGCTGTTTCTGTCCGCCCGAAAGCTTTATGCCGCGTTCGCCCACGTTTGTGTCGTAGCCTTCTGGCAGGCTCATAACGTAGTCGTGAATGTTGGCTCGCTTTGCCGCCTCAATGATATCCTCTTCCGAGGCGTTGAAGTCGCCGTAGGCGATATTCTCTCTTATGCTGCCGTTGAAGAGGAATACGTCCTGCTGAACAATGCCGATATTTGCTCGCAGCGATTTTCTCGTAACCTTGCGTATGTCTCTGCCGTCTATGGAAATGCTGCCTTCGTCGATTTCGTAAAATCTCGGTATCAGGTGGCAAAGAGTAGTCTTTCCGCCGCCCGAAGGTCCGACGAGGGCTATCGTCTTGCCGGCGGGAATGTTGCAGGAAAAATCTTCAATTACTTTGGGTGAATTTTCCTCGTTCTTGTAGCTGAAGCTCACGTTTTTAAAGACTATATCGCCTTTAAGTCTGCCGCAGTCCTCGGCGTCGGCGTCCTCGGGCTCGGTGGCTCTGTCCATAATGTCGCAGAACCTGTTGAAGCCCGTAAGTCCCTGCTGTATCTGTTCATAGATGGTGGTAAGCGTCCATATCGGGTTGCTGAATGTCGAAACATACAGCACGAAAGCCGTAAATTCGCCTGCGTTTATCTTGTCGTAATAGAAGAACAGCCCGCCCGCGAGAATGACTGCAAAGTACATGAAGTCGAGCAGAAAGCGCATTGAGGAGTAGTACTGCCCCATGACTTTGTACTGCTTAGCCTTGCAGTTTGCAAAAGCCTCGTTTCCGTGTTCGAACTTGGTTCTCTCGTGGTCCTCGGCAACGTAAGCCCTTGCAACTCGTATTCCCGAAACCGCGCTCTCGACGTCGCTGTTGATCTCGCCCTGCACCACGCGCATTTCGTCATAGACGTCAATAAATTTTTTGCGCATTATGCAGGTGTAGACGATAATCAGCGGCACGAGCGCGAGAATTATCAGGGTGAGATAGACGTTGTAAGTAAACATGACCGCGAGCGCGCCGATGAGCGTCACTATGGATAACAGCACGTCCTCGGGTCCGTGGTGGGCGAGTTCTGAAATTTCGAACAGGTCGTTAGTCAGTCTGCTCATTATAACGCCCGTCTTGTTCTCGTCGAAATACGAAAGGGGCATTGCCTCCAGGTGGTTAAAGAGTTCGCTTCTGAGCGTCTTCTGTATGCGCAGACCGACTACGTGTCCCCAGTACTGCAGAAAGTAATTGAGCCCCGCCTTGACTATGTAAAAAGCCATAAGCGCGATCGCGCTCACTATAAGCCACAGAAGCAGTTTATTGGGAACGTAGTTGTTTATTATTTCGCCCGTGACGTAGGGGTATATCAGATTGAATACCGAAATTAGCGTAGCGCACGCTATGTCGGCTATAAAAAGTTTTAAATGCGGTCTGTAATAAGGTATGAAACGTCTTATCAGACCTTTTTTGAATTTTTCCTTCTCCATAGCAAAGATTATATCATTTACTTTTGACAAAGGCAACCCCAAAAGGCGATTAAAGGGACAAAAAGCGGAGTAAAAATGCGTTTTCGGAGCAAAAAAATTGCAGCCGTGCGGCTGCGTATTTTTTTGTGGGCTCAACCGCCCGTTATTGCTTTTAAAATTAGACCGAACACGAATGTCGCAACCGCGCCGAGAAAGGCGAGGGCTATTCTGAAAGCGGCGTCGCGCTGTCGTTGCCGTCTTTCTCTGCGGAAGTTAAGTCCGCTCTCGTTCAGATTTATGACGTACATCTTTTCGCCCATGCGGCTGGAAGTTATCAGGTCGAAATACCCGTCAGAGTGCAGGGCGGACAGAGCTTCGTCAATGCCGTCGGGCGTAAATTTTTTTCTCGGGGGAAGAATTGAAATTATCTCTGTGGCGGAAACGAGGCACCCGTCCGTTCCGTCGCACAGGCTGTAAACTGCGTTCATGACGTCGCTTTCGTATTTAGAAAGCATTGGCAATCAGCCCCGCAATCAGACTTCCCAGCGCGCCGCCCGCAAACGCGAGAGAAAGGGTGGCTACAAGCATGGCGGTCGGCAATCTGACGGCGGAGGGGGAGGGCGCGGCGACGGGAATTTCTTCCTCGCTTTCGCACTCGAACACTTTAAGTCCCATTATGCAGAATACGTTGCCCTTTGCGTATTTTACGTCCGCATAGCCGCCCTTCGTCAGTTTTTTGAGTATGGCTTCCAGCGTCTCGCGCGTCCTGTCGCTCTCGGGAAGTACGTCCAAAAGTTCGTCCTCGTAAAAAATGCCGTAGCCCTCGCGCGTCGACGAATAAATTTTATCGTTTACCAGCCTGCACAATTCTTCCACACTATAAATAATGCGGAAAAATGTGCGCCTTTATACATATTTATTTCAGGCACGGGACAGATTGCCTGTTATTTTATCCCTGAGTAAATTGCCGCGCCGAGGAACGTTAGCATAACCAAAGCAAAGAGCACGTAGGCGCAAATTCTGACGACTTTGCACGCCGTAAAATATGAGTGTCTTTTCTGCGTGTTCAGAAATGCCGCGCAGGCAAGGCTGCTCAGAGCCGAGGCAATCAGAAAGTACACCCCGCCGGAAAACGGCATGGGCACAAATGCGAGCACGAGGGCAACCGCCGAAATAATGACGGCGACCAGCGCGCAGTAAAAAGCCGTCCTCTTTCCGTCGGGAGCGTTGGCGTTTTCGTCGGTCGTCTGCTCGGGTATGATATCGTTTTTATTTTTCTTCATCGCTTAGCTCCCTGTGAGCGCAAGGCGTCACGTTGACAGAGGTGTATTCGTTATAGGTCACAAATCCCAAGGGTGACTTGTTCGGTTTTTTTACAAACCTGCGCTTAGTGAAATCTATTGTGACTTTGTCGTTATCCCGCGCCTCGGAATAGTGCGCGCAAATCTGCGCCGCAACCAGAATTACTTCGTCTGGCACGCTCTTTCCGTCAGAAATTATGCCGACGTGCGAGGAGTGAAACCGCCTTGCGTGCAGCCATATATCCTCTGAAGAAAGGCTCTTTAAAAGCCTGTCGTTCTGCACGTTGTTTCTGCCTGCAATTATGGTAAAGCCGGAAAAAAAGTAACGTCTGAACGGCAGTTGAACGGCAACCTTTTTCTTCCTGTCCGCGGTTGCTTTAATAAGCCCTTCCGCCGCGAGCTCGTCGTTGATTTCTTTGAGGTCATCAATGCATTCAGCGGCACATATGCTTGAGTTAATCGAGTTAAGATAGTCGTATCTTTGCTGAGTTTCCTCGCGCTGAGCGGAAAGAATTGTCTGCGTTCTCTTTAGCTTTGCGTACTGTCTGTAATACTTCTGCGCGTTCTGCGCGGGGGTGAGCTGTCTGTCGAGAGCAATGCTTATTTCGCCCGCGTTCTCGTCGTAATAATTTACGGCGTTGAAGCTCGTCATTCCGCGCTCCAGACGGTAGATATTGGCAGTTATCAGTTCGCCTTTAAGTTTTATGTTTTCGGCGTTGCGGCATTCAAAAAGTTTGCTGTCTGTCTGAGCCAGCCTCTTTTCGATTTTTTTAATTGCCGAGTGCAGCGCGGAGGAAAGCTTTCTCTTCGTGTCCTCAAAAGTCTGCTTTTCATACACCGCCGCATAGTAATCTCTCTGCGCCGAGAGCAGGTCCTCGTACCGCCTCGCGCCCTTGTCGACGCTGCGCACCTTAAAGTCCTTTGGTTCGCCCTTTTCGTCAAACACAATGCAGGGCGCGTTCTCTTCGCCGTTGAAATAGTCCCAGACCTGCTGCGCGGTTATGTCCTCGCCGTAAGTTTCAACCATCTCGAGGGCGGTGGAGTAAGCTATGCCGCCTATCGCCGAGCTTATGAATTTAGCCGCGTCGCCCGTCTTGTTTTCAAACGCCCGCATGATTTCTTCATACGAACGCGGGTCCGCCTTGTCCTGCGGGGCGGGCAGAGTGTACTTCGCGCCCGAAAAGAGAATGCGCTTTGCGTTCTCTTCGAGCGAGGTCTGTTTGACCGCGCCTAAAATTATTCCCTTTTCGACGAGAATAATATTCGAATATTTGCCCATAACTTCGCAGTAAAGCGACATCTGACTGTCCGAAAAATCGGAAATGCAGGATAAGTCGATTTTTATAATGCGTTCGGCTTCTACCTGGGAGACGTCGGTAATCTGCGCGTTCTGCAGATGTTTTCTGAGGAGCATGCAGAAATTGGGCGCAACCTGGGGGTTTGGCTTTTCCGTCTCCGAGAGGCTGACCCTGTTATTTTTTGCCGAACACGAAATTTCGAGTTTAACGGAGCCCGAACGTGTGTATATAATTAAAGAAAGCTCGTCGCGTTCGGGCATATTTATTTTTGAAATTTTGCCGCCGACGAGCAGATTTCTGAGTTCTGCCGAAACGCGGCGCAGAGTGTAGGCGTCCTGCGGCATTTACCGCTCCTTGCTTTTTAAGAATTTTTTTAACATTATATATTAAAAATTTTTAATTGTAAAATAATTAAAGCGTCGTCAAAACGCTTTTCAAAATAAAAACTGTGTGTTAAAATAATTGAGTTGAAATTATTACCAATGTTTTAGGAGAATAAAAATGAAGTACACTTCACAGGCGGCTGAAAAGAGCACCGTAAAACTCACTATCGAATTTTCAAAGGAGGAGTGGGACAACGCGGTAGGCGAAGCTTATAAGAGAACGCGCGGCAAATTTGCCGTTCCCGGATTCAGAAAGGGCAAGGCTCCCAAAGCCGTAGTCGAAAACTATTACGGCAAAGCAGTATTTTTCGATGAAGCGTTCAATGTGCTCTATTCCGAGCATTATCCTTCCATTCTCGAAAAGGAGAAGGAAAACTTCACCGCAGTAGGCGACCCCGACCTGTCGGTAGACGACATTACGGAAGAAAAGGTAGTCATGACTGCCACCGTACCCGTAAAGCCCGACGTAAAGATCGGCGCGTACAAGGGTCTTGACATCAAAAAGCACGTTTACACCGTTTCCGAAGAGGAAGTAAAGGGCGAAGTTGATAAAATTCTCGACAGAGAGGCAAAGAGCGTGGAAGTAACCGACCGCGCATGCGCAAACGGAGATACGGTAAATATCGACTTCTCGGGCTCTGTCGACGGCGAAAAGTTCGCAGGCGGCACGGCAGAAGAATACGACCTCGTGCTCGGCTCGGGCTCGTTCATTCCCGGTTTCGAAGACCAGGTATGCGGAATGAACATAGGCGACAAGAAGGACATCACCGTCAGGTTCCCCGAAGATTATCAGGCTGAAAATCTTCGCGGCAAGGAAGCTGTATTTGCCATTCATCTCAACAAGATTACGGGCAAGGAACTTCCCGAGCTCACCGATGAATACGTAAAGAAGCACACAGGCAGCGAAACAGTCGCAGATTACACCGCAAAGGTAAAGGAACGCCTTGAAAAACAGGCAGCAAGCCGCGGACGCGACGAAACCGAAAATTCAATAATAGAAGCCATCTGCAAGACGGCGGAATGCGAAATTCCCGATGCGATGGTTCAGCACGAAATCGACAGAATGGTACAGGATTTCAGCTATCGTCTGATGTATCAGGGCATCAAGCTCGAAGACTACCTCAAGTACATGGGTCAGACGATGGAACAGTTCCGTTCGCAGTTCGCAGAGCAGTCCCGCTCACGCGTTCTTTCCCAGCTCGTTATCGATAAGATAATAAGGGAAGAGAACATCTCTGCAACCGCCGAAGAAATCGACGCAAAGATTACCGAACAGGCAGCGTCGGTCGGCAAGACGGCGGAAGAGTACAAAAAGAACATCGACCCTCGTCAGACTGAATACATCACCAACGACATCGTCATAACCAAACTCTTCGCATTCCTCGAAGAAAACAATAACATGACCGAATAAGCCATCTTTGGCTGTGGGATAAAACCCTTGCGGGGCGGCTAAAAAAGGTCGCCCCCTTTTCATAAACGGCGAACGCCGAAATAAGGAGGCATATCATGCAAAAAGAAAGAGCGGCACTCGTGCCCTACATCGTCGAGCAGACATCGCGCGGCGAACGTTCCTACGATATCTATTCCAGACTTTTAGAAGACAGAATTATATTCTTGAGCGGCGAGATTGACGACGCAACCGCGAATACCGTAGTTGCGCAGCTCATCTATCTCGAGGCAAAGGACCCTTCAAAGGATATTTCGCTTTATATCAACAGCCCCGGCGGTTCGGTCTCTGCGGGACTTGCTATATATGACACCATGAACTACGTCAAGTGCGACGTATCCACCATCTGCATAGGCATGGCGGCGTCTATGGGCGCGTTCCTCCTTTCGAGCGGCGCAAAGGGCAAGAGGTATGCTCTTCCCAACAGCGAAATAATGATACACCAGCCTCTCGGCGGCGCGCAGGGTCAGGCAAGCGACATAAAAATCGCCGCAGACCATATTCTCAAGACCAAAGCAAAACTCAACAAGATACTTGCGGAAAATTCAGGAAAGCCCGTCGAAGTCATCGAAAAGGACACCGACAGAGACAATTTCCTCTCCGCACAGGAAGCGCTCGATTACGGACTTATCGATAAAGTGTTTTATAAAAGATAAAAATCGGGCAAAATAAATAAAAAAGCAATGGAGGCGCACGCCTCCGCGACGGAGATACAATGAAAGAACAACACAGGTTTTGTTCGTTCTGCGGTAAGCCCGAGGACCTGGTCAAAAGGCTTATTTCGGGACAGAACGGCGCATATATCTGCAACGAATGCGTAGAGATATGCGAAGATATGATAAAGGATACCGAAGATAACGTTGCCGAGCCCGTACCGCTCAAAAAACCGGCGGAAATCAAGGCTGAGCTCGATAAATACATCGTCGGTCAGGACGAAGCCAAAAGAGTGCTTTCTGTCGCCGTTTACAATCACTATAAGCGCATAAACAACATCGGCAAACAGCAGGACGACGACCTCTCGGACGTCGAAATCGAAAAGAGCAACATCCTTCTTTTAGGACCTACGGGCTGCGGCAAGACGCTGCTTGCCCGCACGCTTGCAAAAATTCTCAACGTGCCCTTCGCCACGACGGACGCGACCACTCTCACCGAGGCAGGCTACGTCGGCGAGGACGTCGAAAATATCCTTCTCAAGCTCATACAGAATGCCGATTACGATATGGCGAGAGCCCAGCGCGGCATAATCTATATCGATGAAATCGATAAGATTGCGCGCAAGGGCGAAAACGTCTCAATCACCCGCGACGTGTCGGGCGAGGGCGTTCAGCAGGCACTTTTGAAGATAATAGAAAGCACGGTTGCAAACGTTCCCCCTCAGGGCGGCAGAAAGCATCCCCAGCAGGAATGCCTGAGAATTGATACCACAAACATTCTCTTCATCTGCGGCGGAGCGTTTGTCGGACTTGATAAGATAGTCCGCGCGCGCAAGGATACCACAACGCTCGGCTTTGGCGGCGACGTCAAAAAGGACGACGGCGAGGGCGTATACGAAATGCTTGCCGACGTCAAGCCTCAGGACCTCACAAAGTTCGGTCTCATCCCCGAATTTGTCGGTCGTGTGCCCATAGTCGTTGCGCTTCATCCTCTCGACGAGGACGCGCTCGTCAACATTCTCACCAAACCCAAGAATGCAATCATAAAGCAGTATCAGAAGCTCATAGCTCTCGACGGCGTTAAACTCACCGTTGACGAAGGAGCGGTAAAAGAGATTGCGAATACTGCCATCAAGCTCAAGACGGGTGCGAGGGGACTGAGAACGATTATTGAAAGTTTCATGACTTCGGTAATGTATAAAATTCCCTCCGAGCGCGACGTGGAAGAAGTGATTATCACGCGAGATTGTATAAACGGCAAGGCTGAACCTACGATAGTTTACAAGCGTTCGGCTTAAAGAAAAACTTAATTGCTGCCGCAATATGCGGCAACCAAACGTATTTTAAGGGGAAAAGCGTTAAAACTTGCTTTTCCCCGAAACTGTATTCATAAAGAAATTCCGCCCGCAAACCCTACGGCGGAAAAGGGGTGCATTATGGCAAACGAAAGATTACAGCTTCCCCTCGTCGCTCTGCGCGACAAGGTGGTCTTTCCCAATATATCCACAGGCTTCGACGCAGGCAGAATGGCAACTCTCTATGCCATTCGCACGGCAACCGACGCCGACAGGACGGTCTTTGTCTGCGCCCAGACCGACCCGCAGCTCAACGAAGTCACGCCTGAAGATTTATATGACGTCGGCACGGTCGCGCGCATAGAGCGCGTCGCGCCCATCTCAGGCGACAGGCTGAGAATTACCTGCCGCGGACTTTATCGTGCCCGCGCGCTCTCTGTCTACGAACAGGACGGCGCGCTTCACGCCACGGTCGAGAGAATGCCCGTCGAACACACAGACCCCGCCTTTGAGGAGGCGTATTTCAGAACGGCAAAGGGCATACTTCACGATATCGCGCAGTCCGACGCCCGCTTTTCCAAGGAGAGCGCGCAGCGCATAGACGGCTGTACCGACCCCGAGCAGTTCATATATATCGCGCTCGAGGGACTGCAGTTGAAGTGTGCTGAACAGCAGGCGATATATCAGAACGTCAGACTTGTCGATATGTTCTCTGCTCTCGACAAAAAGCTCAACGACGAGCTCGAAATAGCCCGCCTCGAGCGCAAGATACAGAGCGTGGTAAGACAGAATATAGAAAAAAATCAGAAGGAATATTACCTCCGCGAACAGCTCAGGGCGATACATGCCGAGCTGGGCGACGACGAGGACGAGAGGGCGACGCTCGAAAAGAGCATTAAGGACAAGCATATGCCCGAAGAGATTGAGGAAAAGGCTTTGAAGGAGCTCTCGAGAATGTCGCGCATGCAGTCGTCCTCGCCCGATTACAATGTCTTAAGAACCTATCTCGACTGGCTCATCGACCTCGAATGGAACAAACAGACGGAGGATACTCCCAACCTCGACGACGCAGTCGCAATACTCAACGATGACCACTACGGTCTGGAAAAAATCAAGTCGAGAATAACCGAATACCTCGCAGTGCTCAAGCTTACGAATTCTCTCAATGCGCCCGTGTTGTGCTTTGTAGGACCTCCTGGCGTGGGCAAAACTTCCATAGCGACGTCGGTTGCGCGTGCGCTCGGCAGAAAGTTTGTCCGAATGTCTTTGGGCGGCGTCAGGGACGAGGCTGAAATCAGGGGACACAGAAAGACTTATGTCGGCGCAATGCCGGGAAGAATTATTGCCGCGCTCAAGAATGCAGGCTCTGTAAATCCCGTCTTTCTGCTCGACGAAATAGATAAACTCTCCTCCGACGCAATGCGCGGCGACCCCGCGAGCGCGCTGTTGGAAGTTTTGGACCCCGCGCAGAACAGCACCTTCCGCGACAGATATCTCGAAGTGCCTTACGACCTTTCAAAGGTACTCTTCATCACCACGGCAAACAGCGTGGATACAATACCCGAACCGCTGCTCGACAGAATGGAGCTCATACGCATAGAGGGCTACACGCAGGAAGAGAAGCGCGAGATTGCCAAACGCTATCTCGTGCCCAAGCGCAGGCAGGCAAACGGACTTTCCGAAAAGGATATCGTCTTTGAGGACGATGGAATAGACGGCATAGTCGAAGGCTATACCCGCGAGGCGGGCGTGCGCGAGCTCGAGCGTAAAATAGACGCGGTCTGCCGCAAGGCTGCTGTCGGCAAGGCTAAGGGCAGAAAGAAGAAAGTAAAAGTCACGCGCGAAAATCTTGCCGATATGCTCGGTGCGCCTCGCTATGAGAGGGACGGCATGCTTGAGCGCGACGAAATCGGCGCGGCAACGGGACTTGCGTGGACGGCAGTCGGCGGAACTACGCTGACGATAGAAGTTTCTGCCATGCACGGTAAGGGCGAAGTGCTGCTTACGGGCAAGCTCGGCGACGTCATGAAAGAGAGCGCACGCGCGGCTATAAGCTATATAAGGGCAAATTCGGACGAATACGGCATATCGGAGGAAACTTTCGAGACAACCGATATACACATACACGTTCCCGAGGGCGCGACGCCCAAGGACGGACCTTCGGCGGGCATAACGATGGCGACGGCGATACTTTCGGCGTTTACGCACAAGCCCGTGCGCAGTTCGGTAGCAATGACTGGCGAAATAACGCTGCGCGGCAAGGTATTGCCGATAGGCGGGCTCAAGGAAAAGGCACTTGCGGCATACCGCATAGGCATACGCGACGTAATCATACCCAAGGACAACAAAAAAGACCTGGAGGAAATTCCCGAAAGTCTTAAAAAGGAAATTAATTTCATTCCCGTCTCTGACGTTGATACGGTGTTCAGAACGGCGATAGTAAACCTTTAAGCCATGAAGATAACAAAAGCCGAATTTATAACCAGTGCGGCGGGCAAGTCGCAGTTCATAAGCGCAGACAAACCGATAATTGCCGTAAGCGGGCGTTCAAACGTAGGCAAGAGCAGTTTTATCAATATGCTCGCGGGCAGAAGAAAGCTTGCAAGAGTTTCCCAGCAGCCGGGAAGAACGCGCCTTATCAATTATTTTGATTTCGGTTCGTTCATTCTCGCCGACCTTCCGGGCTACGGCTTTGCAAAGGTAAGCAAGCAGGAAAAGGCAAAGTGGGCGAAAATGCTTGACGACTTCTTTGCCGAAAAGCAGAAAATATCGCGCGTGTTCGCGCTCTGCGACATACGCCACGAGCCCACCGCCGACGACAGGGATATGGTTTCGTATCTCTATTACAACCTCATTCCGTTTACCGTAATCGCAACAAAGGCGGACAAACTTCCCCGCTCAAAGATATCCGCTTCGGTGGACAAAATAGCCGCCTCTTTCGGCTGCGGCAAGGGCGATATAGTAGTAACTTCCGCCCAGACCCGCCAGGGTTATGATGAAGTGCTTTCGGCGATTGAGCGCACGATAGCCGCGTTTGCGGACGGCGATAAAGGTGAAGACGATGAGGAAGATTAGTCTTGCGCTTGCCGCGCTCGTGCTGCTTGTCGGGCTGTGCTCCTGCACGGAGAGAGAACTGCCCGTCGGGCAGACGGGAGATAACGGCTCTTATCTTCCCCCGCAGGGCGGGCTGACCGACAATCCGTCGACGGAAGACGGCGAACAGTCGGACGAAGACCAACCGACGCAGGAAACTCCGTCAGATGACGTATCGGGAGAGGACGCGTCGCATCCTCAGCAGGGCGAAGACCAGACGGACGACGGCTTGCAGAGCGGGGAGGACGAGGTGTCGGACAGCGTGGAAACTTTTTCCTTAAGCTACAACTTTTCGCAGGCAAACGCTTCTTTAAAAGACGGTACATTGCTCTGCGAAGGTCTGAGCGTCGCAAGCTCCGAGGCGGTCGGAATGCAGGTATTCGATTATGCGGACAGCAGATATACAAAATATGCATACATAGACAGACAAAACTGTCTCGTGCTCAGTCTGCCATATGATTGCTCGCTCGAACTGTATGCGGTCAACGTCTTTGCTCTTTCAGAGAGCGTGATAGAGCTCAGCGGACAGACAGATATCTCCTTCACCACGACTTCGCACGACAACGAGAGCGGAGTAAGGAATTCCTACGAGATATTTTCCTGTAAAGTAAGGAAAGGGGATTACATAATATCCTCGCCCGCAGGCGTCGGGTTGTTGTACATTTCGGCAACATCCGGACAGTAAATAACTTTTAAAATAAAGCCGCGCAGCATAAAAAAGCTGCGCGGCTCTGTTTTATTTGCTTTCTTGAGGTGCAAATATTGTTATTATTGACAAATATAGGGCTTGCAGAGCAATTTTATTTCAAAAAACACTTGTTATTGTTTTATGTGTGTGTTACACTAATGATAGTATTATCTGCGTACTGCGCGTCAGCGCAGGGTGCAAGTACTTAAATTTGTGAGAGAACATTAATGAAAACGGTAAATACACAGGAAAGGGAAGATACGCTGTCGGAATGCGCGGCAGCAAATTCTCTGCCGTACAATAAAGATACAGATATCGGTCAACCCGCGAACGATACAGAGGAACAATCCTGTCAGCAAGCGGAAGAAGCTGTTTCGCAGGTAAATACCGAAGGCTGGGGCGATATAAATCCTCCCGCCCGTCAGAAGACGTTCGGTTACGGCTGTTACATATTTTTCAAGCGCGCGACAGACATAATCGTCTCCGCGACGGTAATGATAGTTTTTTGCTGGCTCTTTCTGATACTTGCGTTAGCCGTAAAGCTTAGCGACGGCGGCAAGGTCATATACAAACACAAGCGCGTCGGCAAGGGCGGAAAGAGTATTTACATATCCAAGTTCCGCAGCATGCGCGACAATGCAGATAAAATAGAAGACTGCCTCACTCCCGAACAGCTCGAAGAGTACAAGAGGGAATACAAAGTTGACCGCGACCCGAGAATTACTCCTCTGGGCAGATTTTTGCGTCGCACTTCTTTAGACGAACTCCCCCAGTTCTGGGATGTATTCGTGGGCAGAATATCTTTTGTCGGTCCCAGACCGCTCGTAGAGGACGAACTTCGGACCAAGTACGGCGAGTATGCCGAAAAGCTTGTCTCGGTAAAGCCCGGGCTTATCGGCTGGTGGGCGGCGAGCGGCAGAAGCAATACCGTCTATGAAACGGGCGAAAGACAGCAGAGGGAGCTGTATTATGTCGACCATTGCGGCATACTTTTTGACCTGAAAATAATTTTAAAAACGGTCATAGAGGTAATAAAGCGCGACGGAGCGAAGTAAGCGTCGTCGCAAAGTAATTGGGTGTGCGATGATAATAACAAAAACGCCTTTCAGAATGAGTTTTTTCGGCGGCGGAACGGATATGCCGAGTTTTTTCAACGAACACGGCGGTTCAGTCCTTTCGACGACCTTCGATAAATATTGTTATGTAAACGTCAGACATCTGCCTCCGTTTTTCGACTACACCACCGAGGTGTGCTACGCGAGAACGGAGCGCGTGAACAGTCTTGACGACATTGAGCACCCTCTGGTGCGCAATGCCATGAAAATGCTCGACATGCACGAACTGCGCATAACGTACGAGGCAGATTTGCCTGCCCGTACGGGACTTGGAACAAGCAGTTCTTTCGCTGTCGGGCTTTTGCATGCCTTCCATTGTCTCAAGGGTCAGTATGCAGACAAGCGCAAGCTTGCCGACGAAGCCATTCATCTCGAACGCACGCTGTGCAACGAGGCGGGCGGCTGGCAGGACCAGATAGCCGCATCCTTCGGCGGTTTCAACCGCATAAATTTCACGTCTGACGGCTACGAAGTCGACAGGCTCATAATCTCGCCCGAAAGAAAGAAGAAACTTAACGAAAATCTCTTGTTGTATTTCACGGGCTTTACACGTCTGTCTGCTGAAATTCAGCAGGAGACAAACGCTCACATAAAGGATAAAACCGTTCAGCTCAAGGAGATGCTTTCGCTCGTCGACGAGGCGGAAAAGGTGCTTATCGGTCGCACGTCGGATATCGACGATTTCGGACGACTGCTCGACGAAACATGGAAACTCAAGCGTCAGACGGGCGCAAAGATTTCCACCGACAGCATAGACGGGCTCTATGCCAAAGCGATAAAGGCGGGCGCGCTCGGCGGCAAGCTTCTGGGCGCGGGCGGCGGCGGATTTCTGCTCTTTTATGTCCGTCCCGAGGACAGAGAGAGCGTCATGCGCGCAATGAACGGACTTCTTCACGTGCCCTTCGAGTTTGAAAACGGCGGCACGAAGGTTGTTTACTATTCGCCCGAAGGCTATGACGTCAGCGTCAGCAGGGAAAAGGCATGAAGGCGGTAATAGCGGCAGGCGGCAGGGGCACGAGGATAAGTTCGGTTGCGAACGACATACCCAAGCCCATGATAGACATTGCGGGCAAGCCGGTTCTCGAGAGGGAGATAGAATGTCTTGCCTCGCAGGGCATAACCGACCTGATAATAACCGTGGGACACCTCGGCAGCGCAATAACCGGATATTTCGGCGACGGCAGCAGGCTGGGCGTGCATATAGAATATTACAACGAAAGCCAGCCCCTCGGCAGCGCGGGCGCGCTTTATAAGATAAAGGACAGACTGAACGGAGATTTTCTTCTTCTCAATGCCGACGCGCTGTTCGATATAGATTTTACGAGATTTATAGCATATCACCGCGAAAAGGGCGGACTTGTGACGCTTTTCACCCATCCCAACAGTCACCCGTACGACAGCGGACTGGTCGTGACCGACAAAAACGGCTCGGTCGTGCGCTGGCTCGCCAAGGAGGACGACCGTTCAGGCTATTTTGAAAACAGGGTCAACGCGGGCATACACATAATTTCTCCAGAGCTGCTCAAAGGGCAGCCCTCGGGTGAGAAAGTTGACCTCGACAGACAGCTTTTAAAGCCTCTTGCAGGCAGCGGAAAAATGTTTGCCTACGACAGTCCCGAGTACGTAAAGGATATGGGCACGCCCGAAAGGTACTATGCCGTCTGCCGCGATTTCAGAGAGGGCAGAGTGCAGGCGCGCAATCTTAAGAACAAGCAGAGGGCGATTTTTCTCGACAGAGACGGCACGATCAACAAATATGTCGGATTTCTCACCGACATCGACGACTTCGAACTCATTGAGGGCGTAAGCGGAGCGATCAGGAGGATAAACGACAGCGGATATCTCGCCATAGTGGTTACCAATCAGCCGGTTATCGCCCGTGGCGAAGTCAGCGAGAGTGAGCTCTTTGAAATTCATGCCAAAATGCAGACGCTGCTTGGCAGAGACGGGGCATATCTCGACGGCATATATTACTGTCCCCATCACCCGCATAAGGGCTATGAGGGCGAGCGCGTCGAATATAAAATCGACTGCGACTGCCGCAAGCCCAAGGCGGGAATGCTGTTCAAGGCGGCAGAAGATTTCAATATCGACCTTAATTCGAGCTGGATGGTCGGCGACGGTGAAAACGACGTGCTGTGCGGCAGAAACGGCGGCTGCAGAACGGCGATTATAGGCAAAAGCGGGCTGGCAGACGTCGAGGGCGCAAGCCTTGCGGAATGCATAGATAAAATTCTGAGTTAATATATGAAGAGCAACATACAAAAGCATCTTAATACGCTTACGGAACGCTATCCCGAACTGTGCGTTTGCGCAGAGAATATAAAGAATGTCTTCGGCATAATTGCGGAGTGCTATGAAAGGGGAGGCAAACTTCTCATTGCGGGCAACGGCGGCAGTTGCGCCGACGCCCAGCACATAGTGGGGGAACTTATGAAGTCGTTCGTGCTTGCCCGTCCTGCGGACGGCGAGTTCTGCGAACGTCTGCAAAAAATCGACCCCGAACGCGCTAAAATTCTTAAGGACAAGCTTCAGGGCGCGTTGCCGGCTATTTCGCTTTGCGACGCGCAGAGCCTCAACACCGCGTACGTCAACGACGTCGAAGGCGGCGGCACGCTTACCTTTGCGCAGCAGGTCTACGGATACGGCAAAGAGGGTGACGTGTTTATGGGCATAAGCACGTCGGGCAATTCCGAAAACGTCGTGCAGGCTGCGGTGACTGCTAAAGCCAAGGGACTGA
Organism: uncultured Clostridia bacterium; assembly: GCA_949290575.1. Taxonomy (GTDB): domain Bacteria; phylum Bacillota; class Clostridia; order Christensenellales; family Borkfalkiaceae; genus Coproplasma. Next base: position 440,318 of record CASESJ010000001.1, on the reverse strand, counting down.
AAGTTGTCGCTCTCACGGGCGAGGGAGGAGGCAGAATAGCCTCGTATGCCGACGGCATAATAAAAGTTCCCTGCCGCGAAACTTACAAAATACAGGAGCTCCACCTTCCCGTGTATCACGCGCTCTGCCTGATGCTGGAAGAATACTTTTTCGGAACGTTATGAAGATTTTACACATTCCCAACTACATGTATCCCCATATCGGCGGCATAGAGCAGACGGCGAGGGATATCATAAATTCCGTACCCGAGGGAGCGCAGCAGCGCGTAATCTGTTTCGGACACGAGCGCGGAGACAAAGTCGATAAGGTCGACGGCGTGGACGTCGTGCGCGCGGATTGCTTTGCAAAAGTGTTTTCGCAGTCGCTGTCCTTTTCCTACGAAAGGCTGCTTAAAAAGCAGTTTGCGGAGTTCTGTCCCGATACGATAGTATTTCACTATCCCAACCCGTTCGTGGCGCACATTCTTCTGAAACAGCTCAAAAAGCACCCCGAGTGCCGCCTCGTGCTTTGGTGGCACCTCGATATAACCAAGCAAAAGCTGCTTGGCAAATTCTTCAACAGCCAGACAGAAAAACTTTTAAACAGAGCCTGCAAGGTGATAACCACTTCGCCCAACTATATGCAGAGCAGTCCTTTCCTTTCGCGCTATAAGGAAAAGTGTACCGTAATACCAAGCTGTATAAACGGGGAGAGGCTGAAAGAGGACAAAAATTCTCTCGCAGCCGCCAAGCGCATACGCGAGCGCAACAGGGATAAAATAATCTGTTTCGCCGTCGGCAGACACGTAGAATACAAGGGGTATGAATATCTCATTAAGGCTTCCGCGCAGCTCGAAGACGAGTATGCGGTATATCTCGGCGGAGAGGGCGAGCTGACGGAAAAGCTTAAAAAGCTCGCCGCAGGCGATAAAAAAATAACCTTCCTCGGCAGAATATCCGACGAAGAGCTCAAGGCATACATGTCTGCCTGCGATATTTACTGTTTCCCCTCGATAACCAAAAACGAGGCGTTCGGTCTCGCGCTTGCAGAGGCTATGTCGTTCGGCAAACCCGCCGTAACTTTCACTATAGAGGGCAGCGGCGTAAACTATGTCAATCTCAAAGATGTGACGGGTCTCGAGGTGGAAAACCGCAACGCTGAGGCGTTTGCGCAGGCGATAAAGACGCTGGGGGAGGACAAAAAGCTGCGCGCCCGCCTCGGAAAAAACGCTGCAAAGAGGGTGGACGAGCTGTTCACGTTCGCCAGGTTCAGAGAGAACGTAATTCAGCTCTTTCAGTCGCTCGATAATTTAAAAGATGAAAAAAATTAATCTCGCTTTTGTAATCAACTCGAATTATAAGGGACAGTTTGTCGTCACTTTCAGCTCGCTGGTGAAGAGCAACCCCGGCGTCCCGTTCAGCGTTCACCTTCTTACAAATTCGCTCACGCAGGAGGAAAGGGAGTATCTTTCCGGCATAGTCGAAGAACTCGGCAGCGAAATTTCCTTCACAGACGCAGATGAAAGCGTCTTTTCGGGACTTCCGAAAATGAGTTACGACAATGCCTATACTGCATACGATAAACTGCTCATTCCCTATTGCACAGAGACGGACGAAAAGGTGCTGTATCTCGATTGCGATATAATCGTAAAGGGCGACATAGTCAGTCTTTTTGAAAGGGAATATTCAACGTTCATCTCGGCAGTGCCCGACCTTAAGATAAACAACAAACGCCGCGAGCACGTAAAAAAGATTACGGGCGGCGAGCACACATATTTCAATTCTGGCGTGATGATGTTCGATTTTTCCCACAGGGAAAAGATTGTGCCCCTCGAAAAAATGATAGAATATATCCGTCAAAGCGGCGGAGACATACGCTGGCACGACCAGGATATTTTAAATCATTTCTACAGTGCGGACTGCACTTATTTAGAGGAAAAATACAACTATCATACGACTTATAAGAGCGTTAAAGACATCTTTGTTCACGAGGGCGAAAGGGAGGCGGTTGTTGTGCACTATGCCAACTGGAAGCCGTGGAAGAGCAACTATATCGGCAAGAGTTACCGCCTTTTCAGGGCGCACTATGACGAGTGTGCGGAGCGTTGGGGGATAAATTTTGCAAAGAGGCGCAATATCTTTGCGCAGATCAAGCTCATTTTAAGCTATATTTAAATTAAATGAATTATGATACCTAAGACCATACATGCCTGCTGGCTCGGCAAAGGGCAGATGCCCGAAGAGCAGAAAAACTACATTGAGGGCTGGAAGAAACTTCACCCCGACTATCAGGTTGTATTATGGGACGACGAAGCGTTCGCGCCATACCTTGACGACAGTCTGTTCGTCAGGGACGCCATAGCGAGGAAGAAGTACGGCTTTTTAAGCGATTATTTCCGCTTTACGGTGCTCTATCGTTTCGGCGGAATATATATAGACACCGACGTGGAGCTTTTGAAAAATCTCGACGGATTTCTGGATTGCACTATGTTCATGGGCTTTTTCATAGACTCGTCCATGGGCACCGCGCTCATAGGCAGTGAAAAGGGCAATCCTATAATGCTCGAATGGCTGGCGCAGCTTGAAAAAGATTACGAAGAAAAGGGCGACTTCACCGTCAGCAACGACTGGATAACGGGATACTTTTTAAAGAATTACCCCAAGTTCAGACTGAACGGCACAAGGCAGTCTCTCGACGGCGGCATAGAGATTTATCCCAAGGACTATTTCGAACGCTATCAGATAAACAAAAAGAGCGGCGGCGGATATGCCGAACATCATTGTTACGGCTCGTGGAACGACAATAAAAACGTTCCGCTTTACAAGCGCATCCTGAAAAAGTTGCTTCCCCGCAAGCTCATATCCTATCTCGGACACAAGCAGGGGCTCAGGCAAAAACCCTATTACGATATATATAAGGCGCATAAAAAACTCAGATAGTATTCTGTGCAGAACAAAATTTGCCGTATAACCCGAAAGATTAAAGAATATATTACCTTATATAATTTTGTCGACAAAAACGCAAACTGTGTATAATAACGGGAAAAGTGCAAAAACAGGTCAAAATTATCAATTATATTCTTGCGGATAGCGCGAGGGTATGGTAAAATAAAACAGACAGATAAAAAATAATTGGCACAGACCGGGGAAAAAAATAACAAATGAACAACGACGAACGCAAATTTACGTCGCGCGAATGTGCGGAAGCGTCGGACGACGACGTACAACTTAATAAAGATTGTCCTGACGAGGCAGCAGAGGAGCAGGCTGCGGCAGACGCTGCCGCAATGCCCTGCATTGGCTTGCGTGTCGTAAACAGCGGAGATTTTATCCGTTGCGTGGGCGATGAAGAGTATGTTCCCATAAGGAAGAAGGGCGCAGCTTACGGACTGTATCTCTTTACAAAGAGAGTATGCGACATAATATCGTCGCTTGCCGTAATTGTCGTGTTCTCGTGGTTACTTCTTATAATAATACTCATAAAGTGGCTGGAAGATTTTTCCAATCCCATCTACGTATCGAAGAGGGTGGGCAAAGACGGAAAAATTTTCAACTGCTATAAAATACGTACCATGTGCGTCGGGGCGGAGGAGCAGAAGCAGAGCCTGATAGATGCGGGACTGAACGAGGCTGACGGACCTGTATTCAAGATAAAGAACGACCCCCGCATAACCAGGTTCGGCAAAGTGCTCAGAAAGTTGTCTTTGGACGAACTTCCCCAGCTTTTCAATATATTGAACGGCAGCATGTCCGTAGTCGGACCCCGCCCGCCCATACCTTCGGAAGTAGAGCAGTATACGCCCTATCAGATGCACAGGCTGGACGTAAAGGGCGGACTTTTATGTCTCTGGCAGATACAGAAAAACCGCAACTCTGTAAGTTTCGACAAGTGGGTGGAGCTTGATATCGAATATATAAAAAATCAGTCGCTCTGGCTTGACACAAAAATTCTTTTCAAGGGCGCGTTCATGGTAATATTCGACAGGTCAGGCGAATAATTCCTGAGCACAGTCTCTTGGCGAAGAAATTGCATAAAAATATATCGGACGGCGCGTGAAACTGTTGACATGCGCCGTTTATGAATATATAATAAAAATACAATTTAAAGTATTCTTTGGGGCGAGGCGCAATTCCTCACCGGCAGTGATTGTTTTTAACATAAGTCTGCGACGAAAGCTTTCAGCTTTCCTGATTCGGTGCAAATCCGAAACCGACGGTACAGTCCGGATGGAAAAAGAATTTTTTTTCAGCAGTTTTGTATACTGTCGCCCCGCATTTTTGCGGGGCGTTTTATATAAGACAACAGCTTTTCTGCGCCCCCGTAAACAGGATGTTTGCGGGGCGTTTTTCAACAAAGAATTGCTTTAAAAAATAAATTTTAAGGAGTTCTTTAATATGGAACAGAACAATTCCGCGGCGGAACAGCTCGACAGCGATATCCCCGCAACCGAAACTTGTCAGACGAATGAGGCGTGTGACGACAAGCAAAAAGAAATACCCGCAGACAGAAAGAAGGGTAAGGCGTATTTCTGCGCGTCGAGAGTTGCCAAAATGGCAATGTTTTCCGCGCTCGCATATGTGGTGACATTCCTCGAATTCCCCGTATTCCCCGCAGCACCCTTCCTTCAGCTTGATTTCGCCAATGTCTTCATACTGCTCGGCGGCTTCATGTACGGACCTGTCGCGGCTATAGTCATAAGCCTCGTAAAAGAGCTTTTGTGCCTCATAGATACGTCCACGGGCGGCGTGGGAGAAATTGCGAACTTTTTAATCACATTCAGCTTTGTGATAGTGCCTACACTTGTATACCGCTATAAAAAGGGCATAAAGGTTGTAATTCTCACACTCATTGCGGGCTGCATTCTTCAGATAGCGATGGGACTTATCGCTAACAGATATATCAACTTCCCTCTGTATATGAAGGACGGCGCAGAGGCGGCATTCAACTCGCTGTGGTGGTATATAATTTTATTCAACCTCATAAAGGGAGTGGCTGTCAGCATAATAACCGTGCTTTTGTACAAGAGAGTTTCCTGGCTTTTAAAGAAGTTCTGAGTTCTGTCTTTAAAAAAAACAAACTCTATATTATTGCAAAAACTTGCCGTGCGCGTTATAATATAAGCGTATGGCAAGTTTTATTTCTCGGGGCGAAGAGCAGACGCTGCGCTTCGCCGAACATTATGCAAAGTCTTTAAAGAGCGGCGACGTAGTCGTGCTTGACGGGGAAATGGGCGCGGGCAAGACGGTATTTGCCAAGGGCGTCGCCCTCGGGCTGGGAATAACCGAAGAAATCACTTCGCCCACATATGCGTATATGAACGATTACGGCGGCAAGTTATACCACTACGACTGTTACCGCTTAAGCTGCGGCGAGCAGGCGGAAGCTCTGGGGCTCTGCGATTATTTCTATGCCGACGGCATATGCCTCATAGAATGGGCGAGCAATATAATTGACGTCCTTCCCGAAAAGTACAAAAAAGTTACTATAACCAAAATTTCCGAAAACGCGAGGATGATTGAGCATGACTGATTTTCTGGCTGTGGATACTTCTTCGAAATATCTTACGGTCATAGCAAAGCACGGCGATAAAGTCGTCTGCCGGTATACGGGCGAATGTGCAATGAGGCATTCGGTCATACTGATGTCCGAAATAGACGAGGCGTTGAAAGAGGCGGGAATGACGCCTGCCGACTGCTCGTTCTTTGCTGCGGTCACGGGACCAGGCTCGTTCACGGGCATAAGGATAGGCATATCCGCAGCCAAAGGAATGGCTTTTGCAACGGGCAAAAAGCTGCTGGGCGTAACTTCGTTCGACCTTGTGGCATACAATGTAAATAGTCTTAACCCCTTCGTCGTAGCGATAGACGCCATGCACAATATGTACTACGTCTGCGGCTACGACGAGCATAAAAAAATCACTCTTGCGCCCTGCTACATATCGGCTGAAAGGGTGGAGGAGTTGGGCGTTGATATCTACGGCTTCGAAGATTTGCCTTTGAAAAACTATATAAAGCTCAATGCGGGCGATTGTCTTCTCAATGCCGTGCGCGCTCTTTCTGATAATCTTACCGATACGATACACGCGCTGTACGTCCGCAAAAGTCAGGCGGAGGAGGCGAGGAAATGACTATCCGCCAATGGCATTTTGAGGATATCCTCGCGCTTGCCGAGCTTGAAAAGCAGTGTTTTTCAAATGACTTGTGGAGCTACCGCGTGTTTGCGTCCTGCTATGAAAACCCCGCGTTTGTCGGTTATGTTGCGACCGAGGGGGAGGAAATAGTCGGCTTCGGCGGAATGACGATTGCCGTCGATACGGCGGATATCGAGAATGTCTTTGTCTCCGAGCAGTACCGTCGCGGCGGCACGGGCACAGAGCTCATAAAAAAGCTCACAGAGTGCGCCAAAGACAGGGGCGTGAACGAAATTTTTCTCGAGGTGCGCGTCTCGAACGCGCCCGCTATGGCAATGTATTTAAAGAGCGGGTTCAAGGGTTGCTACGCCCGCACGCGTTACTATTCTGACGGCGAGGATTGCCTCGTCATGAAATACTCTCTCGGATAAAAAATCTTCAGAGGGAGGCATAGTCCTATATTAATCGACGGAAGATACGTCGGCTGCGACGTCTGCGGCAAAGGCAAAGAGATAGTCTTTCTTCACGGCTATATGTCGGACGGGAAATCGTTCTATTATCAGACGCGCTATTTTGCGTCTGCGGGATTTAAAGCGATTGCGCCCGATTTTCCGGGGTTCGGTCAGTCCGCGGCATTGCAGGAGGCGTGGTCGGTGGGCGATTACGCCGACTGGCTGAATAAATTTATTTCAGAAACCTGTGTTCAGAGACCGCATATCGTCGCCCATTCGTTCGGCGCGAGAGTGGCATTCAAATTGCTTTCGGAGCGCGGGCTCTGCGACCGACTGGTGATAACGGGCGGAGCGGGGCTTGTAAAGGAGCGCACGAGGGCGTATAATCGTAAAGTTGCGGCATACAGGGCGGTAAAGAGGATATTTCCCGCATTTGCCGAAAGGCATTTCGGCAGCGAGGAATACCGTGCTCTTTCGCCTTTGATGAAAGAGAGCTATAAGAAGATAGTGAACGAAGACCTGCGCGCGTGCGCGCGGAAGGTCAGATGCCGCACTCTTTTAATCTACGGCGAGGACGACGGCGTCACGCCGCCGGGGGAAGAGGGTAAAATATTTAACGCCTGCATAGCGGGCAGTAAGCTGGAAGTTTTAAAAGGCGGGCATTTCTGCTTTTGCGAAAATGCCGCGATCTTCAACAACAGAGTTTTAAAATTCCTTACGGAGGAATAAATGGGAATATTCATATCTGTCGAAAAGACAATAGAATGCGTGGCAATCGCCCTGTTTTTTTCGCTGGCAATGCTCTTGTCGTCGGCAAAACTTCTGGGCATTCTTCAGTCCTGCCTGTATTCAAACAAAAAACTTATAGAGTGGACGCGCAAGAAAAATAACCTTACGCTCGGCAGACATCTTCTGCTTGCGATATGTTGTTTTCTTACGTCCGCCGTGCTTTCGCTTGCCTTTTCGTTTGCGGGCGAGTGGTCGGCGATAATCAGTCTTGCGGGATTTGTAATATTCTACATAATTTACATTTACGCAGACAACCGCCTGTCTCTTCGCAGCCCCGCAACGCTCACGCCTAGGTTTGCAAGGCTAATGGCTTCGGTCTGGCTGGTTTCAGCGATAGTTTCCTATCTGTTCGTAACTCTTCTGAACTTCGCAGACTACTGCTGCGGCAACGCGCTGTTTACGGCAATGAGGTATGTGCCTCTGGCGGTATTGCCTCTGTTGCTCGTTCCGCTCGTCTGTCTCGGCAACAGTCTCATTAAAATTTACGAAGTGCCCCGCAACGCCTCATATGTCAGAAAGGCAAAGGCTAAGCTCGCGGCGGCAGAAGACCTTAAAATAATAGGCATAACGGGCAGCTACGGCAAGACGAGTACTAAAATCATCCTCGCTCAGCTGCTCTCGCCGAAGTATAAAGTGCTCTCAACGCCCCGTTCGCACAATACGCCCCTCGGCATTTCAATGACGATAAACTCAAACGAGCTTGAAAAGTTTGACGTGTTCATAGCCGAAATGGGTGCGCGTCACGTCGGCGATATAGCGCAGCTGTGCGAAATCTGTCCGCCCGATTACTCAATTATTACGGGCATATGCGCCCAGCACCTCGAAAGTTTCCACACTATGGAAAATATAGTTGCGGGCAAGGGCGAAATTCTTCAGGCAACCAAGGAGTGCGCGTTCATTGCAGACGACTGTTTTGAGCTGTTTGAAAAATACGACTGCAAAAAGGTAAAGTGCGACTGCGTGAGCGATATAGTCAGCGATTGCGACGGCACGACGTTTTCGCTTTTGCTCGGCGGCGAAAAGCACAGAGTTCATACAAAACTTCTGGGCGAACACGCCGCACGCAACATAGGTCTGTGCGCGCTCTGCGCATATGAAATGGGCGTTAGCATACAGGATATAGCCGAGGCAATCGAAAAACTTGACTTCATCGAACACCGCCTGCAGCTTATCAGGAGCGGCGGCATAAATATAATCGACGACGGCTACAACGCCAACATAAAGGGCGCGGAGGCGGCTGTCAACGTGCTTAAGACCTTCAACGGTTCAAAGACGGTAGTCACCCCGGGACTTGTAGAACTCGGCGTGCTCGACACAGAGGAAAACGCCGCGCTCGGCGCAAAGCTTGTGGGGCTCGACCACATAATTCTTGTTGGAGATACTCTTGTGGGCTATGTAAAGCAGGGCTATCTCGACGCAGGCGGCGACGCCGATAAACTTATAATGGTAAAGACGCTGCTCGACGCCGAAAGCGAAATTTCTAAGATAGTGCAGAAGGGCGATACGGTGCTCTTTCTCAATGACCTGCCCGATATCTACAACTGACTGACATAAAGAAAAACTTTAAAACACCAAAGCAGAAAATTTTTTTGCGGAGGTGTTTTTTTATGACCGACGGAGCAATCGCTGTCTTTTTCGGCGGCGTCTCGAGCGAGAACGAAATTTCTGTATTGACGGGCACGATGACCTGCAACGTGCTCAAGGCGAGGGGCGAAAACGTCCTGCCGGTATATATAACGCAGGAGGGAAAATTTTATGCGGGCGGCGAACTTGCCGACATAAAGGGATATAAAAACGGCGCGCTGCCGCGCTCGCAGAGGGCGGCGTTTGCTGAAAAAAGTATATATCTTCTGTCCTCGCGAGGCAAAATCAGGAGAGAGGTTAATATCGGCTGCGCCATAAACTGCTGTCACGGCGGCTGGGGCGAGGGCGGCGGCATAAGCGGACTTTGCGCCGCTTTAGGCATTCCGCTCGCCTCGTCCTCGGTGTTCGAAAGTTCGCTCTTTATAGATAAATACCTCACAAAAATCGCTCTTGCGGGTCTGGGCGTTAGCACGCTGCCGTTTGAGCTTTTGACGAGCGAAAATGACGATATGAGCCTTGACTTTCCCGTAATGGTAAAGCCGTGCACGCTCGGTTCGAGCATAGGCGTAGTGCGGGCGGACGACGAGGAGGAACTGAGGCAGGCACTCGCCGCCGCATTCGAGCTGGACGGCGCGGTCATTGTCGAGCGGTGCGTCACAGACAGGCGCGAGATAAACTGCGCCGCCTATTCTGTCGGAGAGGAGGTTATAGTTTCGCCCTGCGAAGAGGCTGTAACCTGCGGGGATATCTTAAGTTACGACGATAAATATTCGGGCGCGGGCGAGAGGGTCTTCCCCGCGCGCATAGCGGAGGAAATATCTGATAAAATCCGCGATACCACTAAGAGCGTCTATGGCGCGCTGAAGATGAGCGGGATAGTGCGCTTCGACTACATTCTCGAGGGCGGGACGGTCTGGCTTTCGGAGGTAAACACTGTGCCCGGTTCGCTTTCATACTATCTGTTGTCGGAGGGCTGGAACGCCTTTTACGATATACTCATGTCGCTCGTCGACGACGCAAAAAGGCGTATGCGGGAGCAGGCAAAAAAGCGCGTCATAAATACGGGTATAATCAATAATTTTGTGTCAAACAGTTGCAAGATTGGCGGCAATATAGTAAAATAACAGATAACCAACCTATAAAAAAGAGAGGTATCTGATGGATAAAATACGCATGACCAACCCGATAGTAGAGATGGACGGCGACGAAATGACGCGCGTTCTGTGGGGCTGGATAAAGGAGATACTGATAGAGCCGTATGTCGAGCTCAGAACCGAATATTACGACCTCGGACTTCCCGAACGCGACAGAACGGACGACAAGGTAACGATTGCCGCAGCCGAGGCTACCAAGAAGTGGGGAGTTGCGGTAAAGTGCGCAACCATCACTCCCAATGCGCAGAGGGTTGAGGAATATAAACTCAAAAAGATGTGGAAGAGCCCCAACGGCACAATCCGTCGCATTCTGGACGGCACAGTCTTCCGTGCGCCCATACTTGCAAAGGGCATAACGCCCTACGTTCCGGGCTGGAAAAAGCCCATAGTGCTGGCACGTCACGCCTACGGCGATATTTATAATTCTGTCGAGGACAGGGTGGAGAAGGGTCAGAGCGCGTACCTCGTCATCTGCGATAAGGACGGCAAAGAGGTCCGCCGCAGCTGCATACACGATTTTACATCCGACGGCATAGTGCAGGGCGTTCATAACCTTGACGCTTCCATTGCATCCTTTGCCCGCAGCTGTTTCAACTATGCCTTAGAGCATAAAATATCCGTGTGGTTCGGCGCGAAAGATACCATTTCCAAGACCTATGACCACCGCTTCAAGGATATCTTCAACGAAATTTTCAACGAAGAATACAAGGCTCGCTTCGATGAGCTCGGCATTGAGTTCATGTACACTCTCATTGACGATATCGTCGCGCGTATAGTTCGCAGCGAGGGAGGAGTGCTCTGGGCGTGCAAGAACTACGACGGCGACGTAATGAGCGACATGGTCGCAACGGCTTACGGCTCTCTCGGCATGATGAGTTCGGTACTTGTCTCGCCCGACGGCAAGTACGAGTTCGAGGCGGCGCACGGCACGGTCACGAGACACTACTACAGACACCTCAAGGGCGAAACGACCTCGACAAACTCTGTTGCAACCATCTGGGCATGGACGGGCGCGCTCGCAAAGCGCGGCGAGCTTGACGGGAACACTGCACTTTGCGATTTTGCCGCTAAGCTCGAAAAAGCCACTATCGAAACGATAGAAAGCGGCTACATGACGGGCGACCTCATTCCCATGTTCAACCGCGAGGGTGTAACACCAGTAAAGCTCGACAGCAGACAGTTCCTCAAAAAAATTGCAGAAAAATTGTAAATAGTTCGCTGCGGCGGGCGCACAATCTGTGCGCCCGCCGCTTTCTCATCATTTCTGGTATGTGCAATTTTATCAAATCTACAGTATCAGTTGCGCGCAAGGGCGGACTGTGATAAAATTGAGAAAAGGTAGAGTTATGCTTACATACGAACTTGGCGATAAAAATAAATACTACGCGCTGTACAGCGCAATACGTGAAGATATATTAAAGGGCAAGCTTGCCTGCGGCGAAAAACTTCCGTCCAAGCGCGCGCTCGCGCAGAACCTCGGCGTCAGCGTCATGACAGTTCAGACGGCATATGAACAGCTGCTTGCCGAGGGCTATATCTATTCCCGTCAGCGCAGCGGCTACTTCGTGGCAAATGCCAACGTGGGCGAAAGAACATATTCTCCGCGCAGACAGCCTCAGGTCATTGAGCAAAAAAAGTACGCACTTGACCTCGTGTCGGGTTCGCCGCCCGCGAGCCTTTTTCCGTTTTCTGTCTGGGCAAGGCTTATGCGCTCCGTGCTCTCGGGCGAGGGCGAGCACCTTTTGGAGCGCGTTCCCGCCTGCGGCGACGCGGCTCTCAGAGAGCAGATTGCCGCATATTTATACAGAGTGCGCGGAGTGTCGGTCGACGCCGATACGATTGTCGTCGGCGCGGGTGCGGAATATCTCTACGGCATAGTCGTGCAGCTCATAGGCAGGGACAAACTTTTCGCCGTGGAAAATCCCGGATATGGCAAAATTTCTTCGGCATATCGCCTTAACGGCGCAAAGTGCGCATTCATTCCCGTTGGTGAGGACGGCGTCGACTGCGCAGAAGTGGAAAAATCTGACGCCGACGCCCTGCACATTTCGCCATCTCACCAGTATCCGACGGGTGCGGTAATGCCCGTCGCGGAGAGAATACGCCTCATAAAATGGGCGAGGGAGAGGGGCGCATACATAATCGAGGACGACTACGACAGCGAATTCCGCCTGAGCGGCAAACCTCTTCAGAGTATGTTGGGGCTCTGTCCCGACAGAGTTATATATATAAACACGTTTTCAAAGACGCTTGCGCCGTCGATGAGAATAGGTTATATGGTTCTGCCGCACGAGCTGTTCGCCGTATTCGATGAGCTGTTCGGCAGAAGTGCCAACGTCGTGCCGCTCTTCGAGCAGAAGACGCTGGCGGCGATGATAGGCGGCGGGTACTTTGAAAGGCACATAAACAGATTGAAAAATTACTACCGCGGCGTCAGGCAGGAGGTGCTTGAAACGCTTGCAAAGCTGCCATTCAAGACTGAAATCAAGGATACGGGCAGCGGACTGCACCTGACGGTAAAATTACCGGACGCGCCCTCGGACGAGTATATAAAGGAGCGGGCGGAGGCTGCGGGCGTAAGAATAAAGTGTCTTACAGACTATCTGCTTAAGCCGTCGGAGGAATATAAAAAGACGGCGGTAATAAATTACGGCGGAGCGGAAAAGGGCGAGCTTCGCTCGTTTTTTGCCGAACACGGCAGCGAGCTCGGCAGATAAGCGGCAAAGCTTAGTTAAATTCAATCAAAAAGGCTGTTATTTTTAAAAATAATCACAAGTTTACGGGCATTTATATCCGATTGCTTGAAATTTATAATTGGCTGTGATATAATCTTAAATTAATAATCGTACATAAGTTTAAAGCAAATAAATAAAGGAGAGTACTTCATGGCAACTTACATCAACGAACCTTCGCATACATTCAACGAATATCTTCTCATACCGGGATACTCCTCGAGCGAGCATATACCTGCCAACGTGTCGCTCAGAACGCCTCTTGTCAAGTTCAAAAAAGGCGAAAAGCCCGCAATAGAGATGAATATTCCCATGGTATCTGCAATAATGCAGTCGGTTTCGGGTTCAGAGCTTGCGCTCGCGCTCGCAAAATGCGGCGGCGTATCGTTCATATACGGTTCGCAGTCGATAGAAGACGAGGCGGCAATGGTTGCCAAGGTAAAGGCTTACAAGGCGGGATTTGTGGTCAGCGACAGCAACATATCGCCCAGCTCTACGCTTGCAGACGTACTCGCGCTCAAGGCAAAGACGGGACATTCGACAGTTGCCGTAACCGAAGACGGAAAGGCTAACGGCAAGCTCGTCGGCATTGTCACCAGTCGCGACTACCGTGTCAGCCGCATGGATAAGAGTACTCCCGTAGATAAATTCATGACGCCCCTCTCCGAGCTCATAACCGCAAAGGTCGGAACGACCCTCAGCGAGGCAAACGATATAATCTGGGCGCATAAACTCAACGCTCTGCCCATAGTCGACGAAAAGGGCAACATGCAGTATTTCGTCTTCAGAAAGGACTATGACGAGCACAAGGGCAACCCCAATGAAATACTCGACGAAAAAAAGCGTTATATAGTCGGCGCGGGCATAAATACGCGCGACTATGCAGAAAGAGTGCCCGCCCTCATAGAGGCAGGCGTGGACGTGCTGTGCATAGACTCATCCGAAGGCTTTTCTGAATGGCAGAAGAGAACGCTCGAATTTATCCGCGGCAAGTACGGCGATAAGGTCAAAGTCGGCGCGGGCAACGTTGTCGACAGAGACGGCTTTATGTTCCTTGCCGAGAGCGGCGCAGACTTCGTCAAGGTCGGCATAGGCGGCGGTTCAATCTGCATAACAAGAGAGACTAAGGGCATAGGTCGCGGACAGGCAACCGCACTTATAGAGGTGTGCGCTGCGCGCGACGAGTACTATAAAAAGACGGGTATCTATGTGCCCGTATGTTCGGACGGCGGCATAGTTCACGACCACCACATAACTCTCGCTCTGGCAATGGGCGCAGACTTCGTCATGCTCGGCAGATATTTTGCCCGCTTCGACGAAAGCCCCACGCAGAAACTCATGGTCAACGGCAACTATGTCAAAGAGTACTGGGGCGAAGGCTCAAACCGCGCGAGAAACTGGCAGCGTTACGACCTCGGCGGCGCACAGAAGCTCTCGTTTGAAGAGGGCGTGGACTCCTACGTGCCCTATGCGGGCTCTCTGAGGAGCAATGTCGAAATGACAACAAATAAAATCAAATCTACCATGTGCAACTGCGGTGCTCTTACAATTAAGGAATTACAGGAAAAAGCAAAACTCACCCTCGTATCCTCAACAAGTATAGTGGAGGGCGGCGCGCACGACGTCATAAGAAAGGACGGCTCTTCGGTAGACAGAAAATAATCATATATAAATAAATTAAGCGGACGCAGCAATGCGTCCGCTTTTTTGGTGGATTAATTCGGCTTTGTTCTCGCGTGCGAAACGAGAGCCATAATAAACGAAAATACAACCGCGGCGGTAACGCCCGCGCTTGCCGCGGCGAGCGAACCAGTCACTGCGTAGAAAAATCCCTTCTCCGCGCCCTTCATAGCCCCGCTTGCCAGAAGGTAGCCGAACCCGCTTATGGGCACGGTTGCGCCCGCTCCCGCAAACTCGACCAAGGGCTGATACAGTCCCACTGCGGTCAGAACTACTCCGGCAAGCATAAAATAAACTAAAATTTTTCCGGCTGTTATGTTGGTTATGTTTATAATAAACTGCGCTATCGTGCATATCAGCCCGCCTACTGCGAAAGCTTTTATGAACATAAGCACGATTTCCAGATATTTGTCTGCCATATTATACCTCCAGCTGAACGGCGTGGCTTATGCAGGGAATAGATTCCCCTTGCCCTGACGACACCGTCGAAAGCAGCGCGCCCGTTGCGGCGAAGAGCACGCGTTTGAACATCTTTGCCTGCAATTTTGAAAGAACGTAAGAATTGAATACAACCGCGCTGCAGCCCGCGCCGCTGCCGCCCTGAAATTCATCCTCTATGACTTTATAGATTATTTCTCCGCAGTCGACGTGATTGGAAGAGATGTCAAAGCCCTTTTCCCAGCATAAATCTTTCAAAAGTCTGCTTCCCAATGCGCCCAGATCGCCTGAAAGTATCAGATCGTAGTCCTCGGGCGAAGTTTGGGTGTCGCGGAAGTGCTGTATAAGGGTATGAGCGCAGGCGGGAGCCATAGCCGCGCCCATATTGTTTACGTCTGTCACGCCGTAATCGACAACTCTGCCCATAGTGGCGTTGACAATCTTCACTCCTTCGCCCTTATTCCTTATGACGCACGCGCCCGCGCCCGTGACCGTCCATTGCGACTGAGGTGGGCGGGTAGTGCCCTGCTCGAGGGGGTAGCGGTACTGCCTCTCGGCGGAGGCGAAGTGGCTGCCCGTCGCGGCGACGGCGTTGTTGATATAGCCTGCATTTACGAGTGCCGCCGCAAGCATTATGCTCTGCGACATTGTCGAACACGCACTGTAAACGCCAAGAAAGGGTATTGTGAAATCTCTTGCCGCAAAGGAGGCGGAAATTATCTGATTGAGCAGGTCGCCCGAAACGAGCACGTCAATCTGATTTCTGTCGAGAGCCGAATTTTTAATGGCTGTATCTATGGCGTAGGAGAGCATTTTACATTCAGCCTTTTCAAAAGTGCTCTCGCCGAACATGTCGTCCGAGAGGGCTTTGTCGACGTAACTGCCCACAACGCCCGCGCATTCTTTAGGACCTGCAATCGTGCCCGAGGCAACGATTACGGGTTCTTTTTTAAAATAGAGTGTGTGTCCGCGCAAAGTGTTCTGTATCTGCATAATTTATCCTTCTAAACAAGTATGTTTAAAATAAAGAGCAATATGCGCGGTCAGGTTTATATGTCGCGGTTAAAATCATATAATGCAGTATGAGAAAACGCAGAATGCGCCTTAAGACCAAGCTTATAATAGCTGTTATTGCGGTTGCAATAGTTGTCGGCGCGGTAATTTTTCTTGATAATGCCACAAAAGTGATAATTTCGGTCAGTTCGGCAAAGATGCGCGCGCTCAACACGCAGGCGGTGGACTATGCCGTATCTTCAACGCTCAAAGAGGTCAGATATGAAGACCTCGTCGACGTGGTTTACGATAACTCGGGCGATGTGATATCCATAAGCGCGGACAGCGTAAAGATAAACGATATCGCCCGCAAGACGGCATATCTCACGCAGTCAAAACTGACAGAGATGAGCGAGGGCGGGCTGGAAGTGCCCCTCGGCGCATTTACGGGCATAGAGGCGATAGCCGGTTTCGGCGAAAAGATAAACGTAAAAATAATGCCCGTAGTGGCGGTGGAGTGCAGCTTTGTGTCGGCGTTCAGACAGGCGGGCGTCAATCAGACGCTCCACACCGTGTATCTCGAGGTGCTTACGCAGATAACTGTCATACTCTCCGCGCGCACGAATACGGTGACTGCCGCAGCAGAGGTTATGATATGCGAAAGCATAATAAACGGCAAAATTCCCGACGTGTACCTACAGGGCGGACTGCTCGGCGGAAGTTCTCTCGTGCCCGAATAGATTAAAAGCGTAAAAGTATAAGCGCGCCCGCGGCTTGAGCCGCGGGCGCGCCAATAATTATAAATTAGCGGGCGCGCCAATAATTATAAATTAATTAAATATACCGACAATTATAAATATCTGACAACCGACTTATCTTAAAGTCACCTGCAGATTGTGCGCAAGATTTGCGAGTATCTTTTTGACATAGCCGTCGCACTTTTCAGGGGTGATGGCTTCGTCCGTAGGGGTGAAGGTGACGGTGAAAGCCATGCTCTTTTTGCCCTCGCCGATTTGTGCGCCGACGTAGATATCGAAGAGCTTTACATCGGTTACGTACTTGCATGACGCAAAAATCTGTTTTTCAATCTGACCGCAGGTTACAGCGGCGTCGGCGACTAAAGCGAGGTCGCGCGTAACTTCGGGGAACTTGGGCAAAGGCTTGTATTTAAAGGGATTTGCGCAAGCCGAAAGCGCGTCGTAATCGAGCTCGGCTATGAACACTTTGCGCTCAAGCGCGAGTTCTTCCGAAATTGCGGGGTCGAGCCTGCCTGCATAGCCTATTACCTTGTCGCCGCACACAACCTCGGCGCAAATTCCGGGGTGAAGGAAGGGCTTTGTCGCGGGCACGAAGTCAAATTTTGTATTTATGCTCTCGGCTACGCTCTCGATTGCGCCCTTGAGGTCGTAGAACGTGTAGTTTCCGAATATGCCTATGCACAGTCTCTTTTTCTCTTCGGGGAAGTTCTTTAAAGGGAGAGCGTCGGGGATGTATACGCTTGCAATTTCAAACAGCTTTCCGTCGAGGTTGCCGCGTCTTAAGTTGCGTACGGCAGCCGACAGCATGGAGGGAGCGAGCGTCGTGCGCATTACAGAAAGGTCTTCGCCTATGGGGTTCTTTATCTTTATGAACTTCCTCTCGGGCGCGTCTGCAGGAAAGCGCAGCGTGTCGAGGTCTTTTTCCGAATAGAACGAATAGGTCGAAATTTCATAAAGTCCCTGGTCGGCGAGCACGCGTTTCAAAGCGAGTTCGGCTTTCTGTTCGTCGTTGTAACCGCCGTTCGTGACCGCCGCGGAGGGCATGAACGTGCCCTCTATGTGCTCGTAGCCGTACATTCTTATGACTTCTTCGGCGATATCGGGATATCCGTCTATGTCCTCGCGGTAGGGGGGTACGTCAAGCGTAAGTCTGTCGCCGTCCGTGTGCACGCCGAAATCGAGGCGTTTTAAAATGTCGCACATGGCGTCGGCGGGTACGGTAATGCCGAGCAGGTCGTTTATTTTTTTCATGCTGACGACCATCTTCTTTGCGCCGTCGTGCGAATATTCAGTCTTTACGTCCGAACGCACATCGGTTATCGTTCCGCAGCCGAGCGTCTGGATGAGGTTCAGAGCTCTGTCCATAGCCTTTTCCGTAGTGTATTCGCATACGCCCTTTTCAAACATTGCGGAGGAATCCGAATGCTGACCGAGCGCGCGTGAAGTCTTTCTGATGCTGTCGCGGGCAAACTTAGCCGCCTCGAACAGCAGTTCCTTCGTGTCGCTCTCAATTTCGCTGTTCAGTCCGCCCATAATGCCTGCAAGAGCGGCAGGTTTGTCGCCGTCGCAGATTACGAGGTTTTCGCCGTTGAGAGCAAACTTCTTTTCGTCGAGTGTGGTAATCTCCTCGCCGTCTTTCGCGCGGCGCACGACAATTTCTCTTCCGCTGAGCGCGTCAAGGTTGAAAGCGTGCATGGGCTGACCCATTTCGAGCAGAACAAAGTTAGTGATGTCCACGACGTTGTTAATGGAGCGCAGTCCGCAGAGCGAAAGCCTCTTTCTCATCCAGAGGGGAGAGGGGGCAATTTTTATATCCTTTACATAGTGAGCAATGTATCTCGGGCAGATATCGGGTGCGAGCACGCTGACTTTTACGGGTTCGCCCGAGCAGACGGTCTTATAAGAGCAGTCGGGTTCTTTGAGTGGCTTGCCAAGCACGGCAGCCACCTCGCGCGCAATGCCTAAAATGCTCTGACAGTCGGGGCGGTTGGCGGTGACGCCGATATCGAATATATAGTCGTCCAGACCCAGAAGAGGTTTGACGTCTGCGCCGTTTTTCCAATCGTTAGGCAGAATTAACAGACCGTTGCAGTCGCCGCCGTCGAACATATCTCCGTTGACGCCGATTTCCACGCCCGAGCACAGCATGCCGAACGACTCAATGCCGCGCAGCTTGCCCTTTTTGATTGTCATAACTCCGTTTACGGTGACGTGATCCTTTTCGGTCGAGTAGACGGTTGCGCCCACGAGCGCGACGGGGGCTTTGATGCCTTTTTCCACGTTGTCCGCGCCGCAGCAAATCTGAAAAATGCCGTGCTCGCCGCAGTCGACGTTGCAGACGTGCAGGTGAGTGCCTTCCACGGGTTCGCAGGTTTTAACCTCGCCAACGACCACGCCGGAAATATCCTTGCCGACCTCAATGAGTTCTTCTACCTCGAAACCGCAGCCGAACAGTTTTTTCTGCAGTTCTTGAGCGGTTACATCTATATCAACATAATCTTTCAGCCAACTTAAAGGTGCTTTCATATCAATCTCCTCAATCTTTGAACTGCTTTAAAAATCTTACGTCGCTTTCGAAGAGCAGTTTCATGTTGTTAATGCCGTACTTGAGCATGGCAATTCTTTCAATTCCCATTCCGAATGCAAAGCCAGTATATACGTCGGGGTCAATGCCGCAGCCCTCGAGTACGTGTCTGTTGACCATGCCTGCGCCGAGCACTTCAATCCAGCCCGTGCCCTTGCACAGACGGCAGCCCTTTCCGCCGCATTCGAAGCAGCTGACGTCGACTTCCACAGAAGGCTCGGTGAAGGGGAAATAGGAGGGGCGGAGGCGGGTTTTGACGTTTTCGCCGAAAATCTTTTTTGCAAAGACGTCGAGCATGCCCTTAAGGTCGCACAAAGTTATACCCTTGTCTACGACAAGACCCTCCATCTGCGAGAACATGGGCGAGTGCGTCGCATCGTCGTCGCTGCGGTAAACTTTGCCGGGCGAAAGAATTTTAATGGGCGGCTTTTTATTCTCCATAACTCTTATCTGCCCTGCCGAAGTCTGGGTGCGCAGCAGCAGTTCGTCGGTCAGGTAGAAAGTATCCTGCATGTCCCTCGCGGGGTGGTCCTTGGGCGTGTTGAGCGCGGTGAAGTTATAGTAATCGTTTTCTATTTCAGGACCTTCAAAGATTTCAAATCCCATGCCCGAAAATATGTCTATAAGCTGCTGTCTTATGAGAGTATTGGGGTGGAACGAACCTCTTTCGTGTCTGACGCCCGGCAGAGTTACGTCTATTTTTTCAGCCTTGTAAAGTTCGCTCAGCTCCTTCTTTTTAACGCCTGCCTCAATTTCGTCCAGCCTGGCGTTTGCCCAGTCGCGTAAGGAATTTATTATTTTCCCTACTTCTGGACGCTGCTCGGGCGGAACGTCGCGCATATTCTTCATCAGCGCGGAAATTTCGCCGTTCTTGCCGAGCAGAGCCATCTTAAGCTCCGTGAAAGACTTGCTGTTGTCTATTTTGTCGGCAATAGTTTCAATTTTCAGTTTGATTGCGTCAATTTTGTCCTGTATCATATTGTCCTCTCTTATAAAAAAATAGCCCCGTGTCCTGCGACACGGGGAGAAAGTTTCATTTTCTCGGTACCACCCGATTTCGCGGCTGAAAGCCGCCTCAATTACCCTTTTTACGCAAGGTAACGGGGCGCATTACACTCTTAAAAAGATTTCATGCGTCCGGCTCGCGGGTGAATACCGTGTGCAACGCCTCGGGCGGTCTTTCAGCCGCTGAACTGCCCTCTCTGGTAGCCGTTTTTCGCTCACGTCTGTCCCGGTCAAAGCCGTTATTGCAATTATACATTCAATTTTTACTGCTGTCAACCAAAATCAGTCGTAAATGGACGAGCCGTAGCAGTCGAAGGCGACTACCGCGGGGAAGTCAACAACTTCCAGTCTGTATACAGCCTCGGAAAGCAGGTCGGGGAAGGCAATGCAGCGACTGCTCTTTATGCAGTCGGAGTAGAGCGCGCCCGCGCCGCCTATGGCGGCAAAGTAAACGCGGGTGTTGCGCACAATCGCCTCGCGCACCTGCGCGCTCATTTCGCCCTTTCCGATCATGCCGCCGAGCCCTCTGTCCAGAAGGTCGGGCGCAAAACTGTCCATTCTCGATGAGGTGGTAGGTCCGCAGCTTCCGCAGGCAGAGCCGGGTTTGGCGGGGCATGGTCCAGCATAGTAGATGTATGCGTCCTTTATATCGAAGGGCAGAGCCTCACCGCTTTCAATCATCTGTTTCATGCGCTTGTGAGCGCAGTCGCGTGCGGTTAAGATTACGCCCGAAAGCAGCACGCTGTCGCCCGCTTTAAGTTGCTTTACATCCTTTTCGGAGAGAGGAAGGGTAAGTTTTTTCATTACAGCACCTCCTTGCGGCAGCGAATGCAGTGACACTGAATATTTATTGCCACGGGCAGACCTGCAATGTGCGTGGGAGCCCATTCGCAGCTTACGCCGAGGGTGGTTGTGTCGCCGTGAAAGCCCTGACAGCCTATGCCGAGAGCGTTGATGCGCTCGGTTGCGCGGCGTTCTATGTCGGCAATATCGGGACGGGGGTTGTGCGTGCCGGGGTCGCGCGCGATGGCGGTTTTAGCAAGAAATGTGCAGGTGTCAAAGCTTCCGCCTATGCCCACGCCGACGTAGACGGGCGGACAGGGGCGCGAGCCAGCTTCCTTTACGGTGGCGACAATGGCGTCAATTATTCCTTCGACGCCCTGCGCGGGTTTGAGCATAAAGACCTTGCTCATATTTTCGCTGCCGAAGCCCTTCGGCATGTATGTAATGCTGATTTTGTCGCCCTCGACAATGCGGGTATGTATTACGGCGGGGGTGTTGTCGCCCGTGTTGACCCTCGTTACGGGGTCGCAGACAGACTTGCGGAAGTAACCGTCCTCATAGGCGCGTCTTACGCCGTCGTTTACGGCGGTTTCCAGCCACTTGCCCTCGAGTTTTACATCCTGACCAATCTCTAAAATGACGACTGCCATGCCCGTGTCCTGACATACGGGCATCTTTCTGCTCTCCGCGACCTTATAATTTTCTATAAGCGTGTCGAGAGCGAACTTTGCCGCAGGCTTTGTTTCGCTTTCGCTTGCCGCGCAGAGAGCTTTTTTGCAGCTCTCGGTCAGCGAAACGCCCGCTTCGAGTGCCATATTATAAATTTTTTCTTCAATCTCTTTGGTGTCGACCTTTCTCATAAGTAAAATTTTAGTACTTTTTAAATCAAAAGTAAAACATTTAATTTACTAAATATTGAAAATGCTGTATAATTATCGCATGAATTTAAATCTCGGCGACAATCTCAACGCGCATAAAGCGGGTATGAGTTTTTCTGCGACGGTGGCTGTTTACATCGTCGTCAGTCTTATATTTTCAGTTATAATAACGTCCGCAGGCGCGCAGGGGGACGGAGTGCTCTATGTCAACTATCTGTGTTCGCCGATAGCCATACTCTGCGCCTCGGCATTCGCCGTCTGGCAGGGCAGAATGCGCATAAATGAAATTGCGCCCGTAAAGTGTCGCATAAGATACTGCCTCATCGCGCTTTTGCTCATCTTCGGACTGCTGTTTTCTTTAAGCTATCTCAACGGCGCGCTCATTTCTCTTTTAGAGCTGTGCGGCTATACTCCGCGCGAGAGCTCTCTTCCTTCGCTCGAGGGGTGGGGGTTGCTCGGTTCGATAGTGGTAATTGCAGTCATTCCCGCGGTTACGGAAGAGTTTATGTTCCGCGGCATAGCCTTTCACAATGCGCAGGCGGGAGTGGGCACGGTAAGGGCGATATTTCTTACGGGCTTTATCTTCGCGCTCTATCACGGCTCTGTCGAGCAGACGCTCTATCAGTTCGTCTGCGGCTGTCTGTTCGCGCTGCTGACAGCACGCTCGGGTTCGGTAATACCTGCAATGGTAGTGCATTTTCTGAACAATGCCGTAATTCTGGTGCTCACCGCTTTCAATCTCGTCACGGACGCAGGCGGACTTAAAGTCGCGCTCTGGGCGGAAATTCTCATAATCGTTCTGTCCGCGCTCTGCCTTGTCGGGGCGGTCGTGTGGCTTATTTTTGATAAAAAACAACTTGTCCGCACGGAAAAGGAGCAGACTAAAGCCGGGCTTAAGGGCTTTTTCGTCTGGGGCTCTGCGGGAATTTTCGTGATGTCGCTCATCTGGATACTTGGACTTTTCGGCTTATGATAAAGGTAAATATAGTCTGCATAGGCAAAATAAAGGAAGAATTTTATCGTCAGGCGGTAGCCGAATATGCAAAGCGGCTTTCGCGCTTCTGCAAGTTTACAGTAAAGGAGCTTGCCGAGGGCAAGAACCTTGCCGAGGAGAGCAAAGCCGTGCTTTCGGCTGCAACGGGCTATAAAATAGCTCTGTGCATAGAGGGCAGAAAGCTTTCGAGCACACAGCTCGCCGATACAATGCGCTCGCTGTGCGACGCGGGACGGGAGATAACTTTTATAATAGGTTCGTCCTGCGGGCTTTCCGACGAGGTGAAGAACGCCTGCGATTTCAGACTGTCTTTTTCGGATATGACGTTTCCCCATCAGCTCATGCGGGTAATTCTCTGCGAACAGATTTACCGTTCGTTCATGATAAACGGCGGAGGGGAATATCACAAGTAAAAAAGTTCTGCACGCAGACTGAAAGACAAGAGAATAACTTCAGTATAAGAGTGCGACTGAAATAATATAATATCGTGTGATATACGATAAAATTTCGCATTTTTACGACAGTTACAGAAAAAAGAAGTGCATAATAGGCTATTCGTGCGAGGGCAGGGCGATTTTTGCCTTTCACGCGGGAAGTCCGTTCGGCAGGCAGTTTGTAGCCGTCTATGCCATACACGGCAGGGAGTGGATAACCGCCCGTCTCGCCTTAAAGCATATAAAAAAAGGCGCGCGTTGCGGCGGTTGGATAATACCTCTTGCAAATCCCGACGGTGCGGTAATTAGTCAGAGCAGGTGCGCGCTGTGGAAAGCTAACGCGCGCGGGGTCGACCTCAACGTAAATTTCGACGCGGACTGGGGTACGGGCGTGAAGAACGTAAAAGAGCGCGGCGGTGAAAACTGCATAGGCGACAGGCCCTTTTCCGAGAGCGAAAGCGCGGCAATTGCGGCGTTCACGCGCAAGATATCGCCCTTTGTCACCTTTTCTTTCCACACCAAGGGTGAGGAAATTTATTGGGAATTCAACGGCGAGGGTGAGGAGAGCGGCGCGCGGCTGCTTTCGGAGGCCACGGGCTATTCCGTAAAGAAGATCAAGGGCAGCGCGGGCGGATACAAGGACTGGTGCATACAGAAGATGGGCATTCCGTCCTATACGATAGAGTGCGGGTCGGACAGTCTTGAACATCCGATTAAGAGGCTTTCTTGTCTTAAAGACTGTTACGGCGCACTTAAATATTTTTTTGAACATTATGAAGAATAAATTTATGGTGAGCGCATTGAAGTGCGCAAAAAAGGCGTTTGATGAGGGCGAAGTGCCGATAGGGGCAGTAGTGGTGCTGGACGGTAAGGTCATTGCGCGCGGGCACAACAGGCGCACGGGCAGACAGATAGCCACGGCGCACGCAGAGGTTGAGGCGATAGAAAAGGCGTGCAAAAAGCTCAGAAGCTGGCGCATTCCCGAGTGCGAGCTGTACGTCACGCTCGAACCCTGCCCTATGTGTATGGGCGCGGCTCTGAATGCGCGCATAAAAAAGATTTACTTCGGCGCATACGAGGACAAGGGTCGTTCTCTCACGAAGGAAATTGCCGAAGCCAATCTTCTCAACCATAAGATAGAAGTGGAGGGCGGAATAATGCAGGAGGAGTGCAAAAAAATACTCTCCGACTTTTTTTCTTCCATGAGAGAGCGGGAGAAACGCAAAAAGGAAAATTAAAAACATTTTAAATATAAATGTAATTTCCTGCATTTAGTGTTGACTTTACCCGACATAAATTATAAAATATTGTTGCAAGCAAAACGACGTTATCGCGGAGGCGGAAAAGCCGCCGCGTAAAAAAGGCGCATAGCCATATAACGAAAGCAGAAATCGGAGGCAATAAAACTTCAATGATAAATCACGGCAGCGAAATCAAAATATTTTCAGGTAACTCCAACAGACCTCTGGCAGAGGCGATAGCATCCAAGCTCAACACCACGCTCGGTGAAATGGAACTCACTCATTTTTCCGACGGAGAAATTTATGTGCGCTACGACGAATCTATCCGCGGCAAGGATGTATTCCTCATCCAGTCGACGTCTGCGCCCGTAAACACCAACCTGATGGAACTGCTCATAATGATTGACGCGGCAAAGAGAGCTTCCGCGGGCAGAATAACCGCCGTTATACCCTATTTCGGCTATGCCCGTCAGGACAGAAAGGCTCGTTCGCGCGAACCCATCACCGCAAAACTCGTTGCAAATCTTTTAACTTCCGCAGGCGCGGACAGAGTGCTCACAATGGATTTGCACTGCCTTCAGATACAGGGCTTCTTCGATATCCCCCTCGACAATCTCGTGGGCGGACCTACGCTTTATAACTATTTCAAACCCAAGACGGACGAAAACTTCGTCGTCGTATCGCCCGACATCGGTTCGGTTGCGAGGGCGAGAAAGGTTGCCGCGCGCATGGACGTAAAGATGGCAATCATCGACAAGCGTCGTCCCAAGGCGAACGTCATGGAAGTTATGAATATCATAGGCGACGTAGAGGGCAAAAACTGCCTTATGGTCGACGATATGATTGATACCGCAGGCACAATCGTTCAGGGCGCAAAGGCTCTTAAAGAGGCGGGCGCGAAAGAAATTTATGCCTGCTGCTCGCACGGCGTACTTTCAGGACCCGCAATCGAAAGACTTGCCGCATCGCCCATCTCCGAGCTTGCAATTCTCGATACGATAAATATCCCCGAAGAAAAGAGACTTCCCATATTTAAAATGATTTCCACGGCAAACATCTTCGCTTCGGCAATCGAAAACGTCTATATGGACAAACCCATGTCCAAGATTTACGACTGAACTTAAACGCAGTACAAAAGCCACAGCGCGTCTGTGGCTTTGTTTTTGGAAAAATAAATCATGAAAATAATAGTTGGATTGGGCAATCCCGAAGAAAAATACGCAAAGACATTCCACAATATGGGCTATATAGCTGCAGGCGACGTCGCCGCAACTCTCGGCGTGAAATTCAAGAAAAAAGAGTGCGAGGCAGTGGTTGCAGAGGCAAACGTCGGCGGCGAAAAGGTCATAATCGCCCGCCCCGTCACATATATGAACAACTCCGGCAGGGTGGTAAAACAGCTTCTTGCCAGGTATAAGGCGACTTCTGCCGACCTCATCGTTCTCTATGACGACTACGACCTTCCGAAAGGTCACGTGCGCATAAGACCTTCGGGCAGCGCGGGGACGCATAACGGAATGCGCTCTGTAATTGCAGAGACGGGAGTAAGCGACTTTGTCAGAATACGCATAGGCATACGCGACCCCGAGGTCAATATTCCCATAATAAACTATGTTCTCGCCGAAGTGCGTCCGCAGGACTACGAACTTTTCATCTCTGCGTGCGGCAGAGCGGCGGACGCGGCAATCGCGCTTTGCAGGGGCGAAAGCGTTGAGAATGTGATGACAAAATACAACGGCTGATTTGTCCGCGCGGCAGGACGCGCGAAAAAACAGAGCTGAAAATAAATGAAGGCGAATTTCTTTACCTACGAAAACTTAAAAGGCAGCTATCCCGCCATCGGAGCCGACATATCGCTCGGCGCGCCGACGGCGGTTTTCGGCGTGTCCGACAGTCAGAAATATCTGACCGCCGCGCTCACGCAGGGAAGAATGCTGTATATCGCCGCCGACCCCGTCTCCGCGGATAAGGCATACGAGGCGATAAGCGTGCTTTCGGGCAAGAAATGCGCAAGGCTGTATGCAAAAGACGACGTCCTTTTGTATAAGGACGCCGTTTCCAAAGACGCCCTCTTCCGAAGAATAAAGGCAATTTACGATATTCTGCACGGCGCGCAGTATATAGTGTGCGACGTCGAGGCTGCGCTTCAGCTCGTGCCGGCAAAACTGCCGAGTATAGATATAAAAGTCGGCGGAGATTATGACTATCAGTCGCTGCCGTCTGAACTTGTTTCAATGGGCTACACCCGCGAATATGCCGCCGAGAGCGCGGGCACGTTCGCCGTGCGCGGGGATATTCTGGATATCTTCCCCGTCGGCGAAGAAAACCCCGTCCGCATAGACTTTTTCGGCGACACTGTAGAAAGAATACGTCCCTACGACGCCGTCAGCGGCGACAGATTGGAGGATATAAACGCCGTAACGCTCATAGCTGCGGCTGACTGTTTTATTTCTGCGGACGAGCAGGAAAAAATCTGCACCGCGCTAAAAAATGAGCTCAGAGCCTGCCCCGACCGTCAGGCGTATGTGCGTTCGCAGGCGATAGCCGATGAAATAGAGCAGAAGATGAGCTCGGGCGTGCCCTTCAGCGGCGCGTCGTTCGTCTTTCCGTTGCTGTCGTCGAAGAGGACTGTGTTCGATCTTATCGGCAGGGACGCGCTCGTGGTGTTCGACGAGTGCAAGATGATTTCCGACAGACTTACTTCGCTTACAAGGGAGCACAGGGAGAGATACGCAGATTTAAAGAGGGGCGGCGAAGTCTTTTCATTCAGTCTAAACCAGTTTATGACCGAAGATGACTTCATCTCCCGCGCCACATCTTTTGGCAATCTCGCGCTGCAGACGTTCACTTCGTCCACGCAGTTTTTCCGTCCGTTAAGGACATACAATCTTCATTCCACGCCCACGCCGTCCTACCTCAATTCCGTGCCGATGCTGATTGAGGACGTAAAGGGCTGGCTGGCTAACGGATACCGCATAATAATTTTCACGGGCAGCGCGAAGAGGTACGAAAAAGTCTCCGAAGCGTTGGGCGACGCATATATCGGCAGCCGACCCGTGCCCGATATTCTTACAGCGGCTACGGGCGTATGCCTGAGCAGCGAGGAATTCTCCAAGGGCTTTGTGCTGCATGAGGCAAAGCTTGCCGTTGTGGGCAGCGGGGATATCTTCACCAAAGCCATAAGAAAGCAGATACGCCGCCGCAGGGGTGATATGTTCACCGCGCCCGAGATAGGCGATTATGCCGTACACGAAAAGCACGGCATAGGTCGCATAACGGGCACGAGGAAGATAGAGACTACGGACGGCATAAAGGAATATATCGCCATCGAATACAGGGGCGGCGACGTGTTGTATGTGCCCGTCGAGCAGATGGACATACTCTCGAAATATACGGGCGAGGGCAGTCCCACGCTGTCAAAGATAGGCGGCGCAGAGTTCGAGAGGGTAAAGGAGCGCGTCCGTCAGTCGATAAAGAAGCTGGCGTTCGATTTGAAACAGCTCTATGCCGAGAGGTCGGAAAAGCGCGGCTATTGTTTCCCTGAAAATGCCGTTATGATGGAGGAGTTCGAGGACGCATTCGAGTATGACGAAACGCCCGACCAGCTTGCGAGCATTGAGGAAATCAAAAAGGATATGTGCTCGGAAAAAGTCATGGACAGACTGCTGTGCGGCGACGTCGGCTACGGCAAGACGGAGGTCGCTCTGCGCGCAATATATCTCTGCGTGCTGGGCGGAAAGCAGGCGGCATTGATGTGTCCGAGCACCATACTTTCGGAGCAGCACTACCAGACCGCGCTCCGCCGTTTTGCGGACTTCGGCGTCACGGTCGAAAAACTCAACCGCTTCAAGACGCCCGCAGAGCAGGCAAAGACGCTCGCCCGCCTCAAAAAGGGCGATATAGACGTAGTTATAGGCACTCACAGACTGCTCTCCGACGACGTAAAATTCAATGACCTCGGACTGCTCGTCCTCGACGAAGAGCAGCGTTTCGGCGTCGAACACAAGGAAAAGATAAAACACATAAAAAACGATATTGACTGTCTTACGATGACGGCAACGCCCATACCGCGCACTCTGCACATGTCGCTTGCGGGCATAAGGGACATAAGCACGATAAATACGCCGCCCAAAAAGCGTCTGCCCGTGCAGACCTATGTGGTGGAGGAGACGCCCGCGCTCATACGCGACGCGATAGTGCGCGAAATTTCGCGCGGCGGTCAGGTGTTTGTGCTGTATAACAGAGTGGAGACAATCTCCGCTTTCGCGGGAAAGATAGGCGAGCTCGTGCCCGAAGCCAATATAACCTACGCTCACGGCAGAATGGATAAAAACCTGCTTGAAGGCAACGTAATGTCTTTCTACCGCGGCGAAAAGAACGTGCTCGTCACGACGACGATAATTGAAAACGGCATAGACCTGCCGAACGCAAACACCATAATAGTAATGGACGCGGACAGGCTGGGTATCTCGCAGCTCTATCAGCTGCGAGGCAGAGTGGGCAGAGGTTCGCGCCTCGCGCAGGCGTATTTCACTTTCCGCGCGGACAAGGTAATGACCTCCGACGCAGCCGAAAGGCTCAAGGCAATAATGCAGTTCACCGAGCTCGGTTCGGGGTTCAAGATAGCTATGCGCGACCTCGAAATAAGGGGCGCGGGCAACGTTCTGGGCGCGGAACAGCACGGACATATGGATAAGGTAGGCTACGAGCTCTATTCCAAACTGCTCAAGGAAGAGCTTACGGGCGAAAATCAGTTCTCTGCCGAGCTGGATATCAAGGCGACGGCGTACATTCCCGAAGCTTATATCGAGAGCAGCGCGGGCAGGCTGGACGCCTACAAGCAGATAGCCGAAATCCGTTCGGTTGCAGACTATAAGAGGGTATGTTCCTCTATAGAGGAAAACTACGGACAGATGCCGGACGAAGTGCTCAATCTTCTCATAATTGCCGTGCTGAAGGCGTTCGCGTCGCGGTTCAACGTAAAGAAGATAAGCGTAGACGGACAGGAGGGCTGCATAGAACTTCCGTCGGTCAACTCGCTGCGCGACGTGCGGCTGACCGCTGCGCTCGACAAATACAAGGGCAAAGTCACGCTGTCAATGGCAAAGGTGCCTTCCGTAATATTCAAACCTGCGGCGACGCCGGCGAAAACTATGCTTGCTATGACTAATTTTTTAAAATTTGCGGCAAGTTTCACGCAAAATTAATAAAATTTGTTTGCTATAATAATTGAAATATCGTATAATTGATACGTATTGTAAAAATGTCGCGGCAAAGCGGCATTGCCTATTCGGAGAAAATTCAGATGAAAAGTAAAAAACTTGTCTGCGGCGCAATGGCGGCTGCAATAACTCTGTCGGTAGCATTTTCGGGATGTTCGCTCGTCTCGACGCTCAACGAAGAGGATATGCGCCAGACCATTGCAACGGTCAATATTACAACAAGCGATAATATAGCAAAGGAAGGTCTCGCCGATTACACTTCGGCGATTAAAACCGCCAACATCACCAAGCGCGACCTTATAGCGTCCTTCGTGAATATCGGTTCATCCTATATCCAGAGCGGATATTCGTATGCCGACGTGTTCAATATGCTTGTTGACTCTCTCACGAGCAACGAAGTCGTTTCGCAGTATGCAACTCTTTACCTGCTCAAGGAGAAGAGCGCGCAGGACAGCGATATTCTTGAAACTTTCAATTCTTTCTCAACAGAAGTTGAAAAGTACGAATTCCTTCTTTCCGGCGAAACGAGCGAAGGTGACGGCGAAGGCGAGGGGAGCGACAGAATTCTTCTTGCAAAGTACGACCTCTATTCGAGCATAAACAGCTCTATTGACTCGCTTGAAGAGAGCATAATCGACGGCGAAGACGAGGAGACTGGCACAGACAGCCGCACGACGCCTGCCAATGCCGACACTCTCAAGGAAGATTATCTTCCTCTCAAGGACGGTCAGCTCAACTACGGCATCTATACAGGTTATGAAGGTTATCTCATAGGCGACAGCGGAATTTATAAGGATGACGAAATAGAGGGCTCTACGAGAGAGACGCGCAAGCGCGCATACTCTGCATTCATAGCCAATCTCAAAACCAACTATCTTATTTCAGAAGACGACGACGTGGTCGACGTGCTTTCGGTATCCTACATTCAGGACGAATACCTCACCAGACTTCAGCAGCAGGTTATAAACGAATACCTCGAGCGTTACTCAAAGACGCAGGAGGCTCTCATAGACGAAGTCGTGGACGGCGAGTATGTGTTCCTCAAAGACAGGTACGAAACCGACCTTGCCGCACAGGAAATTTCCAACGACATTTCCTCGTTCGAAACTACTATGGGCAATCTCTCGGATACGTCTTTCATACTCTATGCGCCCGCTACCGATGAAACGGACGGCGGCACGTACGGATATGTTTACAACATATTGTTGCCTTTCAGCGCGGCACAGTCTCTGTACATCGACAGCAGCGATACTTCCGCAGAATATTATTTCATGAGGAAGGATATCCTTGCGGATATAACCACAACCGACCAGCGCGCTGCATGGTTCAACGGCGTTACCGATTACAGCTTCAACGCAGCCGAGAGCAGTCTCGAAAGCTACTATACGGGCAGCAATTCAGGCAGAAATTATCTCTTCTTTGAAAACAATCTGCTTCATTCCGACAGATATGAAGAGCTGGATAAGTACGCAGGTCTTTATACCTACAACGGCACGGTAAGAGAGAATGCAGACGGCACTTACAGTCTCTCTGCAAACAAACTTAAGATAGACGACATGCTCAACGAGTTCACAGCATATATTAATTTTGTTCTCGATAAGGATGCGGCATCGTATTCGTTCAACGATGATTACAAGGTCACGTCTCCCGAAGATTACTATACTGCAGAAACGCGCGACGAAGAGGACGAGGCAGACAGAAAGATAGACTATTCCCGTTTTGTCTATGCGACCGGCAAAGTTGAATTTGAGGATAAGACTTTAGGTTCGCTCTTTGTCAAGGGCAGCGACCAGTACAAGGCACTTTCTGCCGTAAACGAACTTCAGTACGCATACACAACGGATACTGGCGTCCTCTCCGAATATATCGGATATTCAGTATCCGCATTCGATACGAGCTACATTCCCGAATTCGAATACGCCGCACAGAAGGCTGTTGAAGAAG
Organism: uncultured Clostridia bacterium; assembly: GCA_949290575.1. GTDB lineage: Bacteria > Bacillota > Clostridia > Christensenellales > Borkfalkiaceae > Coproplasma. The sequence continues at coordinate 408,544 of CASESJ010000001.1, read as the reverse complement.
GCGCGGGCACATTCTATGTGTGCGCAGGCGACTACGGCTGGCACATAATCTATGTAACCGCAACTTTTGACGTGCAGGGCGGAGCAGTTATGGGCGAAAATGTCGACTGGACTGCGGCTTCTGTAAATCAGGACGGCACATTCCAGAACCTCTATTATAACTGGATAAAGGATACGACGCTTTCGAATATAACCACAAATCGCCGCACGCTCATCATAGACGCATTCGGCGGTTCGACGATTACGCTCTATAAAGACGCATACAGCGACCTTCTCGAACTCGACGCGTAAATAAAAAGGGAGGATATCTATGGAAATCTGGCAAGCGATAGTGCTGGGACTGACCCAGGGACTTACCGAATTTCTGCCTGTATCTTCGAGCGGACATCTCTTGCTTCTGCAGCGCGTGCTGGGGGTAGAACTCGGCGACGCCGAGATGTTCTTCAACATAATACTTCACGTAGGCACGCTCGTGGCGGTGTGCTTCGTCTTCCGCAGAGATATAATAGACCTCTTTAAAAAACCTTTTAAAACTCTGTTGTATCTCGTGCTCGCCACAATACCTGCGGGCATTGCAGGGCTTCTGTTAGACGACTATATAGAAGAAAACGTCAACGGCAGTCAGTATGTGGGCATACTTCTGGCAGTATTTTTCACGATAACGGCAACGCTCTTGTTCGTAACGGAAATTTATGCCAAGCGCAGAAAGCGCACATATCCTCTCAGCCTCCGGACAACTCTTCCCATGGGCTTTGCTCAGGTGGTCGCGCTCCTTCCCGGCATTTCGAGAAGCGGCTCTACAATCTGCGTCGGAACATTTATGGGCGGAACGGCGGAGGATACGTCAAAGTTTTCCTTCCTCATGAGCATACCCGTCATTCTCGGCAGCTTTGCAGTGTCGCTTGTAAAGGGCGCGGCGGACGGCTCTCTGCAGTCGTCGTTCACGGCGGCAGGTCCTCAGATAGGCTGGTGCATAGCTTTAGGTTTCATAGTCTCCGCACTTTCGGGTCTGTTTGCAATTAAAGTTATGCTCGGAGCAATAAAGAAGGCAAATTACAAGTGGTTCAGTCTCTATCTTGTACTGCTTGCAGCAACCTGCATAATTCTCTATTGCTGCAATTTATTTTAATAAAATTCAAAGCGGCGGAAAAATCCGCCGCTTTTTTTATTACATTAATATATAAGCGGCGGCACTTGAGTGCCGCCGCTTTCGTTATATGTTTCTTTTAGGATTATTCGTCTGTCCGAGAAGGAAATCTATGCTCACGCCGTAAAAATCGGCAAGATTTATAAGTATTTCAGTAGGCATGTCGTTTTCGCCTGTCTCATATTTGGAATATCCCGTCTGTGACATCCCGAGTATTGTCGCAACCTGCGTCTGGTTGAGGTCTCTGTCCTCGCGCAGATCGCGTATTTTATTATATATCATCTCATAAACCTCGTGCGTTGAAATAAATTATATCACCGCATAAACTTTGTTCCTGACATTTAATCTGTTTTAGGTTAAAATGTAATCAAAGTCAGCTGATGCCGAAATCAGAAACGGTTTGTTCCGATATGCTAAATATTGACATGATTGTGCGTTTTAAAAATTTGCTTTACAATAATAATTGAATTATAGTACAATAGTTTCAGGCGCATTTTAATGCCTTCAGGCAAGGCGCAGCGATATGGAGATTTATGGAAAAAACAGAGATACTTAAGGTAGAACACCTCAAAAAAACGTTCAGGTTGTCGCTGAAGCAGCAGAAGCTCGAAAAGGGCTTAAAATTCAAGACGGCTGTCAACGACATATCTTTCAGTGCATACAAGGGCGAAATTTTCGGTCTGCTCGGACCGAACGGAGCGGGCAAGACCACAACTTTGCGCATACTTGCAACATTAATAAAACCTGACGAGGGTGACGCCTTCATAGAGGGCAGGAGCGTCGTATCTGACCCGTATGCCGTGCGCGGAAGAATAGGATTTCTGACGAGCGAACTCAAGCTTGAAGATTTCTTCACTCCCGACTATCTTTACGATTTCTTTTCGGAATTGCAGGGCGTTTCTAAGGAAGTCCGCAACGAGCGCAAGGCAAAATTGTTTGCGCGTTTCGGCATAGATAAATTTGCTCAGGTGAAGATGGCTAATCTCTCGACGGGCATGAAGCAGAAGGTTTCGCTCGTGGTTTCCGTCGTGCACGAGCCCGATTTCATCATCTTTGACGAGCCGACCAACGGACTTGACGTCATAACGGCAAAGACCGTCACAGATTATCTCTGCGAGCTGAAGGATGAAGGCAAGACCATCATCCTTTCAACGCATATCTTTTCTCTTGCGGAAAAGCTGTGCGACAGAGTGGGGGTAATAATTGACGGAAGGCTTGTCGCTCTCGATACTCTTGCGGCTCTGACGGACGGAATGAGCCTGGAAGACAGATTTTTTGAACTGTATTCGGCAGTTGCGGGAGGTTGTCAATGAGTACCGTACTTACTATAATAAAGAAGGAGTTCCGCCGCTTTTTCGGCGATTTAAGGCTCTTTTTAATGACAATACTGTTGCCTGGCTTTCTCATTTATGCAGTATATTCTGTAATAGGCAACGTAACCACGTCTATAATTGCTTCCGAAATGCAGACGCCGCAGATATGCGTAGTAAATATGCCGGGTTCCTTGGAAAGTTTAATCGCACCGCCCGTATTCGAACTTACAGACGACGTGCCCGAAGAGCAGGAGGCAAAGGAGATGGTTGCGTCGGGCGAGCTCGATTTATATGTCGTCTTTCCTGTTGACTTTGACGAAAAAGTGCTGGGCGACGACCATACGCAAGTGCCCAACGTGATTGTATTTTACAACTCTGCCGAAACGCAGTCGGCAACGGCTTTCACGACTTTTTCCGCGATGCTTTCAGCGTATGAAGAGAGCCTTTCAAATCTCTTTGACGTCAACAAGGGTGTGAACGGCGACCTCGCCGACAGTACTTCGGTGGCTCTGCAGGTAGTATCCTCTATAGTGCCGATGGTGCTCATAATGCTTATGTTCTCGGGTTGCGTATCTGTCGTGCTTGAAAGCATTGCGGGCGAAAAGGAGAGGGGAACTATTGCCACGCTACTGGTTACGCCAATAAAGCGTTCGTACCTCGCGGCGGGCAAGATTATAGCACTTTCCGTAATCTCCGTGCTCAGCGGAATATCGAGTTTCATAGGTCTGATGCTGGCGTTGCCCAATCTTTTGAGCGGAGTGTCGGGACTGACTGTATCTCTGTACGCTTTCACCGATTACCTGCTTATCTTCCTTGTGGTCATATCCACCGTGCTCGTGCTTGTATCTCTTCTTGCGGTCATTTCTGCTTATTCCAAAACCGTCAAGGAGGCAAACTCGCTTATGGTGCCTATAATGGTGCTCGTTATGGTCTGCGCGCTCGTGTCCATGTTCGTGCCTTCTGCGTCGATAGGGCTCTATTTTGTGCCCGTGCTCAACAGTTCGCTGTGCATATCGTCGGTGCTTTCGGGTACAATGTCGGCTCTGTCATTCGGCATAACGGTTGCCGTAAACATAGTCGCGGCAGGCTTGCTTGCGGTACTGCTTGCCGTAATGTTCAACTCTGAAAAGATTATGTTCAACAGATAAAATAAAAAGGCGGCGCGGAATTTTTCCGCGCCGCCTTATCAGTTGTGTCGTAAATTAAAGCAGCAGATAAATAATTTACTGCGTTGACTAAAAAATTATTATAAAAACTCAAAGCGGCAGACGAAGAAAATTTCGTCTGCCGCGCAAATTTCAAAAAACTGCGCATCCCCTTTTGTCGACCAAAGCCGAAGCGTAAACCGTATAGGTAGCTACTGCAAAGCAACCTCATGGCACACTGACGAGGCTGTTTAGTGCTGCTATATCCCTATCCTGACACGGTTCGCAGCTGTCGGTTGCATAAGACCTTGTTATCAACACCCCTTGTACGGCGCAGCCTTCCACTCGGGAAGCCGAGAGGGGAAATTCGGTCCTGCTGTAGCGGATTGCAGGTACAGGGCACCGCTGACTCCCCACTTAGCGCAGCAAAAAGATTATAGCAAAGAGGCGGATATTTTGCAAGTAAATTTTACTGCGTTTGCAAATAACTTGACAATTAAAGCGGCATAACATAAAATGATAGTGTTTTTGAAAGGAGAATTTTATGTCTGAAAATTGCAATCACGATTGTTCCTCCTGCGGAGAGAACTGTTCGTCGCGCGACCCCAAGAGCTTTTTGAAAAAGCCGCACGCGATGAGCGATATAAAGAGAGTGATAGCCGTAGTTTCGGGCAAGGGCGGCGTTGGCAAGTCTATGACGAGTGCAATGCTCGCGTCTGCTTCGCAGAACAAGGGCTATGTTACAGCTCTTATGGACGCCGACATAACGGGACCTTCCATTCCCAAGATGTTCGGCATACATTCGAGGGCTATGGGCAGCGAGGCAGGTATACTTCCCGTGCTGTCCGAAGGCGGCATACAGGTCATGTCCATGAACGTCTTGCTTGAAAAGGAGGACGAGCCCGTCGTCTGGCGCGGTTCGCTCATTTCGGGCACGGTTCTTCAGTTCTGGACGGACGTAATCTGGCAGGGCGTAGACTATATGTTCGTCGACATGCCTCCCGGAACGGGTGACGTGCCTCTGACCATATTCCAGAGCATACCTTTAGACGGCATAATAATAGTGACCACGCCTCAGGACCTCGTGGGAATGATAGTCAAAAAGGCTGTCAATATGGCTGCGATGATGAATGTGCCCATACTCGGCATCGTCGAAAATATGAGCTATATCGAGTGTCCCGACTGCGGCAGAAAGATTTCCGTGTTCGGCGAGAGTAAGGTGGACGCAATCGCGCTTGAAAACGGCATAACAAACGTAGTCAAAGTGCCCATCGACCGTTCGCTTACGACTGCCGCCGACGAAGGAAAGCTTGAAGAGATTGAAAATAATTACCTCTCCGACTTCTTCGATAAGATAGACAAACAGCTCACCGAGCTCAAAAAGTGATAAAAAAGCCCGCAATCGTCTGCGGGCTTTTAAATTTATATCTGCTTATCATAAAATGCAAGCCTTGACAAATTTATATAAATAAATATAATTTAATTTATAATGAATTTCGGAGATTGAAATGAAGAATTCGGGCGAAATCAAACTTCAGGCGCGCATAGCATTGCAGGGCAAGACGGGCTTATTCTGCGTTGCTTGCTTAATTTATGTCTATATTGTGATAATGGTGGCTCTTATCGGACTTGTGCCCTATGTGGGTTCGAGCCTGCCTGCGATAATATCCTTTCTGATTACAGGACCGTTTTCTCTCGGCTTTGCGATAATGTCGCTGAGGGTGGCGAGAGGGCAGGACATAAACGTGGCTGACATGTTCGAAGGTTTCAGGCAGTATGTCAGCGCGCTGTTGGCTTATCTGATTGTCAACGTGCTTGTGTTCCTGTGGTCGCTGCTTCTGATTGTCCCAGGCATAATCAAATCGCTGTCATATTCTATGACCTTTTTCATTATCGCAGACGATAAAAACATCTCGCCCAACGACGCGCGTATCCGTTCAATGGATATGATGGATGGCTACAAGTGGCGTCTTTTCTGCCTCGAACTCAGCTTTATCGGCTGGATTATTTTAGGTATTTTTACTTTTGGCATACTCTATATCTGGCTTCTGCCCTACATGAATACGTCTTTGGCGATTTTTTACACCGAAGTGAAGGAAGTGTATGACGAGCGTATCAGACTTATTTACGGGGGTGCGCAAACGCCGCCCGCCGACCCGTTCGAGGGCGTCGGAGACGTCGCAAAGGATACCGACGACGTTCATTCGGAAGAGGAAAAGATCGACGACGAAGTAAAATGCGTTCCGGAGCTCCCCGCGGCTCAGACGGAGACCGCCGCAGAGCCGTCCGCGGAAACCCCGCAGACGCCAGACGAAGGCGATAAATAACGACAGCATAATTGAAAGCGGCTCCGCGTTTACGCGGAGCCGCTTTGCGTATTTATCCTCACAGAATAACTTAGAATGCTTTCAGACAGCTTTTAAGTAAAATTTTCTGCCTGTAAGCCATTGTATTGCCGCACAGAGCTGATTGCCGTATCATTCCGGCTTTCCGCAGTCAGCCTTTTCGGGCATAAATTTCCAGTATCTTACGGGCATATAGCCTTTCATCTGTTTTTCGTGCGGTCGCTCGGCAATATTCACCGATTTGTAGTACAGCTTCCACAGTTCTTCAAAGGTTTTTTCATACTCTGAAAGGTATATGTCGGCTCCGCCCGCAAGGCATATGACAATCTGTTCGCCGTCGTACATTGCGGCAATCTTTCTTTTAACGTCGTGAATGACGAATTTCTGATTGCCGAACCTCTTTGCAAAGTGAGGGGCTACGAGGTCGGTGATGTCGGCGACGGGAGAGAAGGGCGCATACAGCACGCCGCTTTCGGTCTCCATAAAGCGCAGAAAACCGTGGTATTTATGAATTTCCCCCGTCACGCGCGATCTTATGTCGTTGGCTTCCATGACTGCGGGAATGTTGGTCATGGTGCGCACGGGTCGCTTGTTTTTTACAATCAGCCTTATATATTCCAGCGCAGCCTGTTCCTTTCCGCCCTCGCCCGAGCGCAGAATGAGGTCTATATCGCCCAAAGCTCCGCCGTCGTATTGAGCAATTTTTTTTCTTACGCGCGCACACTTGTCGCTCTGAGGCACAACCTCTTTTATTATACAGCCGAGCTCGAGCTGTACGTCGGCATTGCTCGAAATTATAGCCTGACTGTCGTTATATCCATCGAACACCGCCGTGTAAAAACAGTCGGCTGTTCCGTCTACGAGATAAAAAGTCATAATTCACCGCTCAGGGCGGAAAAGCCGTCGGAGGGGGTGGAAAACATCGAAAGTTGTTCTGCGTTCTGCGCTCCGTCGCACAGCATGAGCGACGCTTTTATCATATTTTCCCCGTCCGCACCGTAAAATTTACCCTTGCAGGTAATAAAGTGCTTTGCCCTTTTGAGTATTATGCGCATTTTTTTGAGATTATCGAAGTCCAGCGCGGCAAATTTTCTCGCCTCGGTAATGCGATAAGCCCCCCGCGCTCCTATGCCAGGCACGCGCAGCAGCATTTCGAGCGGGGCGGTATTGACCTCTACGGGGAACAAGTGCATGTTTTTAAGCGCCCACGCGCATTTGGGGTCGTAGTCCGCAGCAAGATTTTCCTCGTCGCCGCACAGCTCCTCGACGTCGAAACCGTAAAACCTTATCAGCCAGTCCGCCTGATACAGTCTGTGCTCGCGCAGCAGTCCCGCAGCCTTGTCGGGCAGTTTCGCGCTCTTCACTACGGGAATGTAGGAGGAATAGTACACCCTCTTCAGTCCCATATTTCTGTACAGAGCCTGCGTCAGCCGCAGTATGTGCCCGTCGTTTTCGGGCGACGCGCCTATAATCATCTGCGTCGTCTGTCCTGCGGGTATAGAGCGCAGCTTTTTGGCAACTTTGTTTTCTCTGTCGTAAAGCGTGGCTGCATACAGCTTTTTCATGGGCGTTATCAGACTTTCCCGCGTCTTCTGCGGCGCGAGCAGCTTTAAAGATTTTTCGCTCGGCAGCTCTATGTTGTAACTCATTCTGTCGACGTATTTCGCCGCGCGCATGCACAGCTCGTCGTCGGCGTGAGGTATGCCCTTGAGATGTATATATCCGTTGAAGTTGTATTCCTTCCTCAGCATTATTACGGTGCGCGTCAGAAGCTCCATTGTTCTGTTCGGCGTGTCAAAGACGGCGGAGGAGAGGAACAGTCCTTCAATGTAATTTCTCTTATAAAAATTAATCGTCAGTTCGCATATCTCCTCGGGAGTTGCCCGCGCGCGCCTGACGTCTGCTTCCGCCCTGTTCGGACAGTATTCGCAGTTATAGATGCATTCGTTGCTCATCAGTATCTTGAGCAGGGAAATACATCTTCCGTCGGGGGTAAAGGAGTGGCATATCCCTCCGACGGAAGCATTTCCGAGCCCTCCGTCCTTATTAACCCGTTTTGAACCGGACGAAGAGCAGGATACGTCATATTTCGCGCTCTCTGTGAGTATTTCCAGCCTTTCTGCGTCAAACATAACGTAAAACCTCGCATCAACTAAAAGTTTTTGCGGTTAAAACCCGAATTATACCGCAATAAACATTTGTTTGTATTGTTATTATATTGCCACAGGGGCGGTTTGTCAAGCGCAAAAAGCAAAAAAATTATAAATTTTGGCGAAGTTTCACAATTATTTCATTATAAAGCATTTATCTTTACACAAATAAGGTTATAATAAAGACATAGTAAACCCCCGATTAAGGAGAACGGCGTTATGAAAGTGCTGATAGTAGACGATGAAGAAATGATAAGGAACGTGCTTAAAGAGTACGTTGAATTCGAGGGCAACCAGGCATTTGAAGCCACCGACGGAATGGAGGCAGTCAGGATGTGCCGCGACAACGATTACGACGTCATACTCATGGATGTCATGATGCCGAGGCTTGATGGTTTTTCCGCGGTGAAAGAGATAAGAAAGACCAAGGATATACCCGTCATAATGCTCTCTGCGAGGGGTGAGGAGTACGACAAGCTCTTCGGTTTCGAGATGGGTGTGGACGACTATGTCACTAAGCCCTTTTCGCCCAAGGAAGTAATGGCGAGGATAAACGCCGTCACCAAGCGCAGGAGCGCGGCGGAGAGTGCCAATCCCGACGTAGTCACCTTTGAGGGGCTGACCGTGGACATGGCGGGCAGAAACGTCTATGTCGACGGCGAGAAGGCGGAGCTTACGCCAAAGGAATACGAAATACTCTTTTACTTTATAAAGAACAAGGGCATAGCTCTTACGCGAGAAAAATTATTATACGACGTGTGGGGTTTTGACTTTTACGGGGACGACCGCACGGTGGATACGCACATCAAGATGTTGCGCGCCAACCTCAAGCAGTACCGTAAATTCATTGTGACGCTGCGCGGACTGGGATATAAATTTGAAGTCTGATTTGCCTTTAAGAAAAATAAAGAGCATGAAGATACTGCTATGGCGGTATTTTGCGCTCTTCACAGTCATTCTCGTAGCCGTAGTATCGTTGGTATGCTACGGCGTTTTGAGCAACGCTTATTCGGCGCAGGCGAAGAACCATATAACTTCTGTGGGCAACAATCTGACGGCGGTCGTGGACGGGCAGATAAATATGCCGCCCGAGGACGTCGTGAGAATAATGAACAGTTACGCCGCGTCCGAGGGCATAGAGGCGTTTCTGGTCGGGTTCAGCGGAGAGGCGTACATAGCCACCGCGGATACGCCCGACGATTGGGACGCAGTCGTCAGCGACATGCAGAACCGCGTGAACGGCTGGACCCTGACGAGAGCGGTCATATATCACGAAGGCAACATGCTCAACTATGCGTCCTGTCTTATCTACAACGGCAGACAGTGCTATCTTCTGGTGCGTTATCCGTTGAGCATACTCGTCAGCTCGGTGCGCAGCATGCAGATTTATATAATAATCATAGCGGCTGTCGCCATAGTGCTGTCTTTCATAATATCCTATATCCTCGCCCAGAGGATATCGCGACCCATAAAGAATATGTCGGCTACGGCGGCGCGCATGGCGGAGGGAGATTACTCTGTAAACTTTGCCTCGGCGGAATATCAGGAGATAGCTCAGCTGTCCGATACCCTCAATTATGCCAAGGATGAAATAAAAAAGAGCGAAGATTTCCAGAAAGAGCTGCTGGCGAACGTGTCGCACGATTTGCGTACGCCCCTTACAATGATAAAGGCTTACGCGTCTATGATAGAGGAAATTTCCGGCAACGACCCCGTCAAGAGGTCCAAGCACCTGCACGTCATAATAGACGAGGCGGACAGACTTACGGGACTTGTAAACGACATACTCAACGCGTCGAAAGTCAGCGCGGGACTGTCCGAACTCAATAAAAAGGTATTCAACCTCACCGAGTTCATATACAGCATAATGAACAAGTTCGAATACCTTCAGCAGACGTCGGGTTATAAATTTTTCGTCGACATAGATGCCGATATGTACACCCTTGCAGACGAGGAAAAGATAGGTCAGGTAGTATATAATCTCATCTCCAATGCGGTCAACTACACAGGCGAAGATAAGAGCGTGTACGTGTCCCTTAAGTACATTCCCGAACAAAACCGCATAAGATTTGCGGTCAGAGATACTGGCAAGGGCATAAGCGAAGAGGAGATAAATCACATCTGGGACAGATATTATCGCTCCAAGGATATGCACACCCGCCCCGTGAAGGGTACGGGTCTGGGACTTAATATAGTAAAAATCATTCTTCAGGCTCACTCTTTCGATTTCGGAGTAAACTCCGAAGAGGGCAAGGGCTCGACTTTTTACGTAGATTTTCCCGAAGTTTCTTCCCGTCCCGACAATGTATAAAGAGGTAAAAATTATTTAAAATCGCCGCCCGCAGATTGCGGGCGGCTTTTTGGTTTGATTTAAGAACAAAAGGTGCTATAATTAAGCTATGAAACAGGCATTCAGTCGCACTGCCGCACTTCTGGGCGCGCAGGCAATGGAAAAATTACAGAACGCCCGCGTCGCAGTCTTCGGACTGGGCGGAGTGGGCGGATATTGTCTCGAAGCTCTCGCCCGCAGCGGCGTGGGGTCATTCGACTTAATCGACGCCGATACTATAGACGTAACCAACATAAACCGCCAGATACTGGCTCTCTCCGACAATGTCGGTCGGTATAAAACCGAGGTTGCGCGGGAGCGCGTGCTCGATATAAATCCGTCGGCGGAAGTGCGCACGTTTAACCTTTTCTATGACGAAAACACCTGCTCCAAATTCGATTTTTCCGACTATGACTATATAGTCGACGCCATAGATACAGTTTCAGCCAAAGTCGACCTCGCAGTCAGAGCAAAACAGGCGGGAGTAAAAATAATCTCCTGCATGGGAACGGGCAATAAGCTGCAGCCCGAAAGGCTCAAAGTCGCCGACATTTACTCGACTTCCGTCTGCCCTCTGGCGCGCGTTATGCGCTCTCTTCTCAAAAAGCAGGGCATAGACAGTCTGAAAGTCGTCTATTCCGACGAAACTCCCGTAAAAGTCTGCGTTGAAGAGGTCCGCCCCGCGACTGGCAGACCCGTGCCAGCAAGCTGCTCATTTGTCCCCTCGGTTGCGGGACTTCTGATGGCAGCCGAAGTCATAAAGGATATCGCCGCGGACGAGTAAGTCCGTCTCACGCCCGTTTTTTAAATCATTTTTTGCCCGATTATTTAATGTGCTAACGATAAATACCCTTCCGTGCCCGCCGCCGCTTGACAATGCAGGTCCGAGGGTGTACAATACAGAAAAAACATACGTTCTACATATATGGAATTCAGACTTCATTCAAAATTCAATCCGACGGGCGACCAGCCGCAGGCGATAGAAAAGCTTACTGAGGGGGTGCTTGACGGCATACGCACGCAGGTTCTGGTGGGCGTAACGGGCTCGGGCAAGACGTTCACTATGGCAAACGTCATAAAGAACGTCAATCGCCCCACGCTTGTAATTGCGCACAACAAGACGCTCGCGGCGCAGCTTTGCAACGAATTCAAGGAATTTTTCCCCGAAAACAGGGTGGAATACTTTGTCTCTTACTACGATTATTATCAGCCCGAGAGCTACATTCCCTCGACGGATACCTATATCGAAAAGGACATGAGCTTAAACGACGAGATAGACAAATTGCGCAACTCTGCAACGAGCTCGCTCGGCGAGCGGCAGGACGTAATAGTCGTCGCGTCAGTTTCGTGCATATATGGTCTGGGCGCGCCCGAGGAATATTTCCGCCTTGCAATCTCGCTGCGTCCGGGAATGGAGATGGAGCGCGACGCGCTCTTGAGGAAGCTTGTAGAGATACAGTATCAGCGCAGGGACATAGATTTTCAGCGTTCCTCGTTCAGAGTGCGCGGCGACATAGTGGAAATTTTCCCCGCGTCAAATTCGGAAATTGCCATAAGGGTGGAATTTTTCGGCGACGAAATAGACAGAATATGCGAAGAGGAAGCTCTCACAGGCACGATAATTTCAGAGCTCAAGCACGTGCTCATCTTCCCTGCGAGCCAGTATGCCGTCGGCAGCGAAAAGATGCAGTCCGCCCTTTCGATGATAGAGTGCGATATGAAAAACGAAGTCAGGGCGTTCCGCGACGAGGGCAAGCTTTTAGAGGCGCAGAGGCTGGAGCAGCGCACGACTTATGACCTCGAGATGATGAGGGAAATAGGCTATTGCTCTGGCGTGGAGAACTATTCGCGCTACTTTGACGGCAGAGCTCCGGGCGAGCCGTCTTTTACACTTCTGGACTACTTCCCCGCAGGCAGATTTTTAGTGTTCATAGACGAGAGCCATATGACGATACCACAGATACGCGCAATGTATCACGGCGACCGCTCGAGGAAGGACAACCTCGTAAATTACGGTTTCCGTCTCAAGTCGGCATACGACAACCGTCCGCTCACATTTGAAGAGTTCGACGAGCGCGTGCCTCAGCTCATATGCGTTTCGGCGACGCCCGCACCATACGAGCTTGAGCAGGCGGGGCAGGTCGTCGAACAGCTCATCCGTCCCACGGGACTTTTAGACCCCGTCATAGATATCCGCCCTACAAAGGGTCAGATAGACAATCTTCTCGGCGAAATAAACACGGTTGTAGGCGGCGGGGGCAGAGTGCTCGTCACTACAATGACCAAAAAAATGGCGGAGAGCCTTACTGACTATATAAAGGAACACGGGCTGAAGGTGCGATATATGCACTCCGACATAGACGCTCTCGAGAGAATAGACATAATCAACGGTCTGCGCTCGGGCGAGTTCGATATACTCTGCGGCATAAACCTTCTGAGGGAGGGACTTGACCTGCCCGAGGTAAAGCTCGTCGCCATACTCGACGCCGATAAAGAGGGTTTTCTGAGGAGCGAAACCGCGCTCGTGCAGACGATAGGCAGAGCGGCGAGAAACGCGGAGGGCAGAGTTATAATGTATGCCGACGCGATAACGGGCAGCATGCGCCGCGCGATAGACGAGACCAACCGTCGCCGCACCATACAGGACGCATACAACAAAGAGCACGGCATAATTCCGAAGACCATAATAAAAGAGGTAAAAATCGACCTCGGCATAACTACCAAGAAGAAGGCGGGCGAGGACATGAATTTCAAGGATATCCCCGCAGAGATAGAAAAGCTCAAGGCGCTTATGAAAGTTGCGTCCGCCCAGCTCGACTTCGAGCGGGCGATAGAGATACGCGACACCATTTCACAGCTTAAAAAGCGGCTTATGCAGGCAAAGAAATCATGAAAGAAGAAATTTTTGTAAAGGGCGCAAAGGAAAACAACTTAAAAAACATCGACGTCCATATCCCTCGCAACACGCTTACGGTGTTTACGGGGCTTTCGGGCAGCGGCAAGTCCACGCTGGCATTCGATACGATATTTGCCGAGGGACAGAGAAGGTATATCGAAAGCCTTTCGTCCTACGCGAGGCAGTTCCTCGGGCAGATGGAAAAGCCCGACGTCGAGCTCATTGACGGACTTTCGCCCGCCATTTCCATAGACCAGAAGACAACTTCTCACAACCCCCGTTCTACCGTGGGCACGGTGACGGAAATTTATGACTACTTCCGACTGCTCTTTGCGAGGGTGGGCGTGCCTCATTGCCCCAAGTGCGGCAGGGAGATACGCCGTCAGTCGGTGGATGAAATTGCCGACAGAGTAATGCTCATGCCCGCAGGCAGCAAGATTATGGTCGAAGCCCCCGTAGTCCGCGGAAAGAAGGGCGAGTTCGTCAAGGAACTTTCGTCATACAAAAAGAGCGGCTACGGCAGAGTTAAGATAGACGGCATAGTCTACGATTTGCAGGAAGAGATACGCCTCGAAAAGAATATAAGGCACAACATTTCAGTCATAATCGACCGACTTGTAATAAAGGACGGCATACTCAAAAGGCTGACCGACAGCCTTGAAAGCGCGCTCAAACTCGCCGACGGTCTGGTTGTCATAGAGTGCGACGGCAAGGAAGAGCTGTTTTCTTCCAAGTATGCCTGCCCCGACTGCGGAATATCGATAGAGGAAATCGAACCCCGACTTTTCTCGTTCAACACCCCTTGGGGCGCGTGTCCCGAGTGTTCGGGTCTGGGCTTCAAGCAGTCGATAGACCCCGACCTCATATGTCCCGACAAGAATAAAACTCTGCGCGAGGGCGCAATTAAGATAAGCGGCTGGAATCTGGACTCCTCGGCGATGACGCAGATGTATTTAAAGTCGCTGTCGTCGGTATACGGTTTCTCGCTGGATGTGCCCGTCAAGGACTTGCCCGAGGGCGTATATGATATGCTCATGTGGGGCAACGGCGGCGAAAAGATAGAGCTCGAGTACAACGCATACAGATTTTCGGGCAGCTATAAGACGGCTTGGGAGGGCTTTGCCGCAAACCTTCAAAGGCGGTACAATCAGACGCAGTCCGAGAGTGTCAAGTGGGACATAGAACGCTATATGCGCACATCCGAATGTCCCTGCTGTCACGGAAAGAGGCTCAAAAAGGAGGCACTCGCCGTCACGGTGGGCGGCAAAAATATAGCCGAAGTGTGCGATATGTCGGTTGACGAGCTCAAAAAGTTTTCCGATTTTTCCTTCTTCGGCAAGACTGAGCACATGATTGCCGACAGCATAATCAAGGAGATAGACAACCGCATAAGCTTTCTTGAAAATGTGGGGCTTGGCTATCTTACGCTGTCGCGCAGCGCGTCCACCCTGTCGGGCGGAGAGAGCCAGCGCATAAGGCTGGCAACGCAGATAGGCAGCGCGCTCACGGGAGTGCTGTATATTCTCGACGAACCGTCGATAGGACTTCATCAGCGCGACAACGAAAAGCTTCTGACATCTCTCAAAGGTCTGCGCGATATAGGCAATACGTTGATAGTCGTCGAGCACGACGAGGACACCATCCGCGCGGCGGACTATATCGTCGATATCGGACCTATGGCGGGCGTACACGGCGGCGAAGTGGTTGCCTGCGGCACACAGCAGGATATAATGAACGAGCCGAAATCTATCACGGGCGATTTTCTTGCGGGCAGAAGAAAGATTGAAATACCCTCGTTCAGAAAACAGCCCGACGGCAGATGGCTGAAAGTTTACGGCTGCAGACAGAACAACCTCAAAAATATAGATATAAGCGTTCCTGCGGGTCTGATAACCGCCGTTACGGGCGTTTCGGGCAGCGGCAAATCGAGTTTTGTAAATGAAATCGTCTATCCTTACCTTGCAAACAACCTCAACGGCGCGCGTCAACGCCTCGGCAACGCGCAGAGGATAGAGGGGCTTGAATACTTCGATAAAGTCATAGCCATAGACCAGCAGCCCATAGGCAGAACGCCCCGTTCCAACCCCGCAACATATACGGGTGTGTTCCAGTATATACGCGACCTGTTCGCGGCAACGCCGGACGCAAAGGAGAGGGGCTATAAATCGGGCAGATTTTCCTTCAACGTCGCCGGCGGCAGGTGCGAACACTGTCAGGGCGACGGCATATTGCAGATAGCCATGCATTTCCTGCCAGATATCTTCGTCCCCTGCGAAGTGTGCGGCGGCAAACGCTACAACAGAGAGACGCTCGAGGTCAGATACAAGGGCAAGTCCATCTCCGACGTGCTCGAAATGACCTGCGAGGAGGCGGCGGAATTCTTCAAGCCCGTGTCCTCGATATACAACAAAATAAAGACGCTGTGCGACGTGGGGCTTGGCTACATCAAGCTCGGACAGAGCTCTACAACCCTTTCGGGCGGCGAGGCGCAGAGGGTAAAGCTTGCAACCGAACTTTCAAAGCGTTCGACGGGCAAGACGTTCTACATTCTCGACGAACCGACGACGGGACTTCACAGCTACGACGTGGATAAACTCGTAGGCATACTCGCCAGGTTGAGGGAGGGCGGAAACACCGTCCTCGTCATAGAGCACAACCTTGACGTTATAAAGACGGCGGACTATATAATCGACCTCGGTCCCGAGGGCGGTTCGGGAGGCGGCACGATAGTTGCCTGCGGTACGCCCGAAGAGGTTGCAAAAGTGCCCGAAAGTTATACGGGTCAGTTTCTTAAAAAAATATTGAAAGTCGACTGATTTAAAAAGCTGTAAGCAGCAGAACGCACGCCGTATGCTTTAAATTGATTTTTTAACAAAAAGCACGCCTTGAGAATACTTTGTAAGTACGAGTATTTTTTAAGGAGTGCTTTTTTTATGCCCAAACCTCTCATCGTAGATAAACCCTATCCCACAACGCAGGACATAACGCCCGATTGCAGGGCGTTGCGCATAATTTCGCCCGCTTATGCGTCTTCTGCAGGCGAGCTCAACGCAACGCTGCAGTACATCTATCATTCGATAAATTTCGAAAACAAAAACAAGGACGAATACGCCGGTATAATTGAACAGATAGCCATAGCCGAAATGACGCACTTAAAACTTCTCGGCAATACCATATATGCTCTCGGCGCATTGCCGATTTATACGGCATTTCCGCCCGCGGCATTCAATTTCTATTCGGCAAAGTTCGTCAGCTATTCGTGTTCGCTCAAAAATATGCTCGAGGACGACATTATAGCCGAAAAAAATGCCATCAGCTCGTATGAGCGTATGATAGAACGCCTCAGAAACGAAAAGGTAAAGTGCATTATAGAGCGCATTTTAGAGGACGAAAAACTTCACCTCAAGGTGTTTAAGGAGCTGCTCGCAAAGTTAAGCGATTGACAACTTCATCTCTTTATTATAAAATGAACTTATGATAAAGTACGATGTGGCAATAGTCGGAGGCGGCGCTTCGGGTCTTACCTGCGCGCTTGCGCTCAAAAGGCTTAAAAGGCAGGCGAAAGTGTGCGTCATAGACGCGTGCGACCGCCTCGGCAAGAAATTAGCCGCCACCGGCAACGGCCAGGGCAATGTGTCAAACATAAACTTAACCGCCGGGAATTATCACGGCGGCGGGTCGGAGCTTGCGTATTCGATAATAGGCGGCGATTACAATCTGCCCGCCTCGCTTTTTAATTGCATTTTAACTTGTGACGACGAGGGCAGAATTTACCCCTCAGGCAGACAGGCGTCGGCTCTTTCCGACAGCCTGATACGCGAACTCAACTCTCTCGGAGCGGTTTTAATTACATCAACCCGAGTAACGCAGGTTAAAAAAGGGTTTGAATTGTCCCTTTCCGACGGAGGGAGGATTTGCGCCGACCGCGTAGTTCTCGCATGCGGCGGCAAAGCGCAGAAACAGTTCGGTACGGACGGTTCGTCCTACGCGCTTGCCGAGAGCCTCGGGCACAGCATAACGCCGCTTTATCCGTCGCTTGTACAGCTTAAGACGGACACGACTTATACAAAGACCTTAAAGGGCATACGCGCAGAGTGTGTTCTCAGCGCGGAATGGAAGGGAAGAATAATAAAGCAGAGCCGCGGCGATGTCATCTTTACCGACTACGGCATTTCGGGCAACGCCGTCTTTTTGCTTTCGTCTGCCGTTGCCGATAAGACGGACGTAACAGTCCATGCAGAGTTTCTTCCGGGTGTCGGCGCGGAGCAGATCGTGCGCGATATAAAGCTGAAGCAAAAACTTGGCTATCCTCAGAGCGAACTGCTCTCAGGCACATTGCACAATCAGCTCGGCAGAGCGATAATAAAGCGCACGCGCGGCGGCGCGGAAGATATCGCAAAGGCGGTCAAAGATTTTACTTTGCCCGTAAAGGGAACGCTTGGCTTTGACTATGCTCAGGTCACGCGCGGCGGCATAGACTGTTCGCTTACAGACGAAAACCTTGAAAGTAAGGTTTGTAAGGACTTATATTTTACGGGAGAATATCTCGATGTCGACGGCGATTGCGGCGGCTATAACCTTTTATGGGCATTTGCAAGCGGCGTGCACGTTGCAAACAGGATTGCGGGGGAACTATGATAAAGCGCATAGACAATATCAAACTTTCCATAAAGTGCCCGCAGTCGCAACTTTTGAAAATTGCAGAAAAAAGTCTCGGCGCGCCCGTAAAGTATTTTGAGATAATTAAAAAGTCGCTCGACGCGAGGGACAAGAACAATATCTTCTGGGTGTATTCTGTAGCGTGTTCAAAGCAGACCGAAGAGGTTTGCAAGCCGAAGTTTGAAAAGATAACAGGTAACCCGTCGGTGGCGGTAGTCGGCGGCGGTCCTGCGGGTCTAATGTGCGCAATAAGACTTATAGAGCACGGCTTCCGTCCGTATCTTATAGAGCGCGGACAGGCAGTCGAAGAGCGCAGGCAGACCTGCGAGCGGTTCTACAGCGAAGGCAGGCTGGATACGGAGAGCAATGTGCAGTTCGGCGAGGGCGGAGCGGGTGCATTTTCGGACGGAAAGCTCAATACCCAGACGCACGACGGGCTGAATAAGGACGTTCTCAGAATTTTTGCCCGTTTCGGCGCACCCGAAGAAATTTTATATCTCAATAAACCGCATATCGGTAGCGATAAGCTCTACGAAGTTCTGAAAAATATGCGCGCGTATATAATTGAAAACGGTGGAAAAGTGCTGTTTGATACGCGCGTTGACGGCATTATCTGTAAAAATGGCAGACTGACGGGGCTGAAACTCAAGAAGAAGTCTGGCGAAGAGCAGGAGCTTGCCTGTGACGAGGCTGTATTTGCAATCGGACATTCGGCGCGCGACACATTTGAAATGTTGCATAACAGCGGTGTGTATATGGAAGCCCGCGAGTTTGCCGTCGGCGTAAGGATAGAGCACCTCGCCGCCGATATAGGGCTGGCGCAGTACGGCAAAAATTATGCTTTGTTGCCGACAGCCGACTATAAGCTTGTATCTCACGCGCATGAGCGTACAGTGTTTACGTTCTGTATGTGTCCGGGCGGCGTGGTAATACCTGCGGCAAGCGAGCAGGGCGGCGTCGTGGTGAACGGAATGAGTTTATATGCTCGCGACGGCGAGAATTCCAACTCTGCGTTGATGGTGCAGATGAAGAAAAGCGATTTCGGCGGGGACGACCTGTTTGCGGGCATGCGTTTCCAAAGGGAAATTGAGAGAAAGGCGTTTGAGCTCGGCGGCAGAAATTACAGAGCTCCCGCGCAGACTTACGGAGATTTTGTTTCTGATAAATTTTCCGGAAGTTTCGGCGAGGTTAAGCCGACTTATGCTGCGGGAGTGACATATGCTCCGCTGAAAGAAGTGTTGCCTTCCGTTGCTGTTGAAGCTTTAAAGGCGGCAATTCCCGATATGGACAGAAGGCTAAAGGGGTTTGCATCTCCGCACGCCGTTCTTACGGGCGTTGAGACGCGTTTTTCATCTCCTGTAAGGATAGTAAGGAATGAAAGCGGACAGAGCGTCACGGTAGAAGGTCTGTATCCCTGCGGAGAAGGCAGCGGATATTCGGGCGGCATAACTTCGTCCGCTGCGGACGGACTTAAGGTTGCCGGGAGACTTTACGAAAAATACAGATAAAAAACATTTTGTTATCATAAAATCAACACAAAGGCGGTATACAATCTTTATAAAAGTTGCTTAAAGCATTTATAAAGACCATACCTACACTTAACTTTTTTCATATTCTCTCTATCAGAATGCGTGCCGCAAGGCGCGCATTCTGTTTTAAAAATATTTTTCTAAGGCTGCAAATTTGCTTGCAAACGAGCAAGAGGTATGATATAATCAATCGGCAAAGTTGATACGGCCTTGTGGTCAAGCGGTTAAGACGGAGCCCTCTCAAGGCTCAATCCCGGGTTCGATTCCCGGCAGGGTCACCAAACAAGTTAAAGGCGAACCCGTTTCCTTTAGGAGACGGGTTCGCCTTTAAAATACATAGCAATAATGTTTTTATTAAAATATTTACTAAGGAGGAAAATAATTTGATAGTTTTTACCACAAAATTGCCTTTAAAAAGGACTGTAGATTACAAGCAGGTATTTGATGTGATAAAAGAATGGTTAATGGAAAGTCCACATTACGGAATAAATGAAATTAACTACGGCTTTGAAGAAGAACTTGACATTAAAACATCTTCGAATACAGTACTTAAAATATTAAATACATCAGTAAAAGAGGTTAAAGTTTTTGCTGTTAGATTTGAGAACTATGAGGAGAAAGCTGTTTGGCGAACTGATTGTGTATTCATTGAAAAAGCAAATGAATTTCTGATACAGCTTTCATGTGAAAGTAAGTCTTATACAACAAAGCTTCCAAAATTACATAAGCCTCATATTATTAAATTACTTTTTGAAAAAAAGATGGTTGCCGATACAACAATTTATCCTATTATAGATGAACCAATATATTTAAACGATGCACAAGATGTTGACAAATGCGCAAAAATAATGCTTGGTGAAAGTTCAACATATTTACCTGTCGTATATTTAAGTTCTAATTCATTTCTTTCATTTAAATATGCTGTAGATCCTGAAACTATAGCATCTAAATTGGCAGGTATAGCCCATGTTTTAGTCGAACCAAATACTGGATTTTCAAAAAAAGTGAAACTTTCGAGTGACAGTAACAATGCTTATAATGGTTTTATTGGAGTTTACTTTCCTGGCACAAAATATCGCGATATTATTTCCTACAATGAATATTCTATATATGGATTAATTGATAAGAAAGCCATTGGTGAGGCTGTACAATATGCTGTACAGCAGGCTTCATTAAATCATTTTAATGTGGATGATTGGTCATGGGATAAAATTGTATTAGAAAACGCAAAGCAAAAATTTTTGTTGCAAACGCATTTGACAACTGATACTCAAAAAGAGTTTAATGATTATATTGCTGCTTTTGATGTTGAAAATAAGCACTTAAAAGAAAAGATAGAAAGTTTAACTAGGCAGCTTGATAGCAAAACAGCGCAATTGGAATCGTATAGAAGCAAAGATAATCAAGATGCGAATATTAATCTGAAATGTAACATTGAAGAATTTTATGCCGATGAATGCTTTGATTGTGTTCTAAATATTTTATTGCAATCAAAAGCAAAATTTTCTCAGGAGACACGAGCTTACGAGATAATTGAAAAGATTTTAAGTGCTAACAATTTTTCAAATCATGGTAAAGCAATATTTAAAAATTTAAAAGAAGCTTTACGAGAAAAATCATTGATAAATAGGCGCAAGAGGTTGGAAGAGTGTGGTTTTAAAGTAGAAGTAGGATCGCATGATAAAATTACTTTCCATGATAACAAGTATATGTTTACACTTTCTAATACTCCAAGCGATTACAGAGATGTGGATAATATATATAAAAAAATTATGCGTCTTTTAGATATATATCATAAGTTTTAATCAAAATAGTGACGGTGGCTTTGTACTAATCACCGTCACTATTTTTTTAATTAAATTTATTATCATTTAGTTCAACCTTATTATGAGTAAAAATTTATATATACTGCACATATTGCGGTTAATATATACTATACACAGCTACATAACAAATGTTATCTTTGTATATTTTAGAGTTAGTTAATTATATTAAATTCATTATTAAAGTGTGAATTTGTCTGTACTTGAGTTTCTTGAAATATACGTTGAAAGATTAGTAATGATATTATAACTTTCACATCAATTTCATATTTGGTTGTTGTTTTTCGTTTGACAAAAATATATTATGTTACTATAATTATTTCGATATCAAACTAATTTAGCTTTAGTTCAGGCAGGTAAATAAATTGGAAAGTAAGAGGTTATTCGGCGCATTGAGCTGTCTGCATGCATTTGTGGTGAGAAAAACCGATTCTGTTTTGGCGGAATACGGACTTAACGGAATGCAGATGCATACAATGGTATTTGTGCTGGTCAGCAATTTGCACGGAAAAAAGATATGCCAGAGGGACATCGAAAGCGAAACGGGTTTAAGACCTTCGTCGGTGTCGTCAATGCTTTCCAACCTTGAGCGTTCTGGACTGATAGTCAGGACGCCCGCGGAAGAGGATGCCAGAACAAAATATATAACTCTTACCAAGGAAGGAGCTGAACTCTGCGAAAAAAATAAGGAGCTTATGAATAAAGGAGACGAAATTATTCAGGCGGCACTTACAGAGGATGAACAGCGCGAGCTTAAAAAGCTGCTCGTTAAGATGATAGAGTTTGTAAAACAGCAATAAATTTTTGGAGATTTATATGATAAAAGACTTAATGAAAAGCGTAAGGGAGTACAAAAAGCCGTCAATCATAGTCCCCGTATTAATGGCGGGCGAGGCATTGATGGAAATTATCATTCCCTTTCTTATGACTTTCATTGTGGGTGAATTGCAGAGCGTGGCAGACGGCACGAAGGCGCAGGTGAACATAAACACCATAATCATTTGCGCGTCGCTCATGATAGTCTGCGCATTGCTTGCGCTGTTCTTCGGAACGCTGGGCGGCAAACTTGCCGCTGTCGCGAGCTGCGGATTTGCCCATAATCTGAGAGAAGACATGTACAATAATCTGCAGACGTTCTCGTTTGCGAATATTGACAACTATTCAACGTCCAGCCTCATTACGCGTATAACTACGGACGTTACAAACGTTCAGAACGCATATCAGATGAGCATACGTATGCTCGTGCGCGCGCCGGTGCTGTTTATTTCGTCAATAATTATGACAATAATAATTGAACCTATAATGGCACTCATCTTCGCATGCGCGGCTATCGTTCTCGGCGTGGTTGTCGCATTCTGCATGTTCAAGGTTGTTCCCTACTTCAGAACGATGTTCAAAAAATACGACCTTCTCAACTCGGTAGTGCAGGAAGACCTTACAGCTATAAGAGTTGTCAAGTCATACGTAAGAGAAGACAGGGAAATTTCCAAGATGAAGAACGCCAGCGGCGAGGTCTATAAGTACTCTGTAAAGGCAGAGAGAATACTTACTATAATGATGCCCGGCGTAATGGCGGTCATGTTCATAGTCAACATAATCATTCTGACTGTCGGCTCAAATATGTACGTCGGCAACTTTTCCGGCAACATAGGTCCCAGCCAGATACAGACGCTCATTCAGTACTCCGCACAGATACTCACGGGCGTAATGATGGTTGCAATGTGCCTCAACTTCATATCTCTTTCAAAGGGTTCTGCTGACCGTATTGCAGAGGTTCTCAATGAGCGTACTACCCTTCCCAAGGCTGAAGAGCCCGTATTTGAAGTCAAAAACGGCGATATCGATTTCGACGACGTTTCGTTCTGCTATTCCCAGAAGAAAGACGTGACCGTGCTCGAAGATATCAACCTGCACATAAAGGCAGGTCAGACGGTGGGCATAATCGGTGCTACAGGTTCGGGCAAGACTTCGCTCGTATCGCTCATCCCCAGACTTTACGATGTCGCAACGGGCAGCGTAAAGGTTGGCGGCGTTGACGTAAGACGCTATAACCTCGATACTTTAAGAAGCAAAGTTGCAATGGTGCTGCAGAAGAATGTGCTCTTCTCTGGCACGATTGCCGAAAACCTTCGCTGGGGAGACGAAAATGCAACCGACGAAGAAATACGTACTGCGGCAGAGCAGGCGTGCGCCGACGAATTCATACAGAATTTGCCCGGAAAGTACGATTATGACCTCGGACAGGGCGGCGTGAACGTGTCGGGCGGACAGAAGCAGAGACTCTGCATTGCCCGCGCGCTTTTAAAGCATCCCAAGATAATAATTTTCGACGACTCGACGTCGGCGATAGATACCAAGACGGACGCTACAATAAGGGAAAACCTCAGAAAGTACGCGCCCGAAACGACAAAGATAATAATTGCCCAGCGTATTGCATCCGTACAGGACGCCGATCTGATTATCGTGCTTGACGAAGGCAGAATAAACGGCATGGGCAAGCATGAAGATCTGCTTAAAAATAACGAGATTTATAAAGAAGTTTACGAATCGCAGGTGCAGGGAGGTGAAGATAATGGCTAATATGTCGGGACCTCACGGAAAAATGGGCGGAGGCAGGAGAGCAAAGACGCCCATGAAGACGCTCGGAAGATTGCTTAAATACAGCTTTCTGCGCAATAAATTTGCCACAGTATGCGTCATAATCTTCGTCCTTCTTTCTTCGGTAGCCAATGTCACGGCTGCTTCGAGAGTATCCATAATCACGGCAGAGCTCATGGCTCATCAGCAGAACGCGGATATGTGGCTCATCTATCAGAACATAATTATGATGGGCTGCATCTATTTCGTCGGTTCGGTGTCGTCTTTCCTGTACAATATCATTATGATGTACATTGCTCAGGGAACGCTCAAGAAGATGAGAGACGACATGTTTGCCAAGATGCAGACGTTGCCTCTTAAGTACTTCGATACTCACACCCACGGCGATCTGATGAGCCTCTATACCAACGACGTAGATACGATGCGCCAGTTGCTGACGCAGACCATACCTCAGATAATCTCGTCGGTGCTCACACTGATAGCCGTCATAGTATTCATGGTAATATACAGCGTAACGCTGCTGCTTGTCGTAGTGGCAATACTTATAGCAATAATATTTGTCACAAAGTTCATAGGCGGCAAATCGGCAAAGTATTACCTCAATAACCAGAAGGCACTCGGCGCGCTCAACGGCTACGTTGAGGAAATGACCGAAGGACAGAAAGTCATAAAGGTGTTCTGCCACGAACAGAAGGCAAGAGAGCAGTTCAAAGTGCTCAATGACGAGCTCAACGAGGCGGGCAGCAAGGCAAACGCCTATGCGTTTGTGATGGGTCCTATAAACAACAACCTCGGATATCTGCAGTATGTGCTTGTCGCGCTTGTCGGCGTGCTCATAATGGCTTTCAGCGGCGAGACGGGATTGCTTTCCATATTCTGCAGCGTGCAGAATGCGGCAGAGCCCAACAGAGTGGCTATTATGGCAGGTATGCTCGTTTCCTTCCTGATGTATTCCAGACAGTTCAACATGCCCGTTCAGCAGGTTTCGCAGCAGTTCAGCGCGATTGTAATGGCTCTTGCGGGTGCCGAAAGAATTTTCGAAATGGTTGACGAAAAGCCCGAGGACGAGGGCGGCGATATCACTCTCACCTACGGCGAGATGGAAGAGGGCAAATGGGCATGGAAAAAGCCCGTCGAAGGCGGTGCTGAGTACATTCCTCTCAAGGGCGATATACGTTTCTACGACGTAGTTTTCGGCTATACTCACGAAAAAGTCATCCTTAAAAACATAAATCTGTACGCGAAGCCCGGGCAGAAAATTGCATTCGTCGGTTCGACGGGTGCTGGCAAGACGACAATAACCAACCTTATAAACAGGTTCTACGATATCCAGTCGGGACAGATCACCTACGACGGCATAAATATAAGGGATATCAAAAAATCTGACCTTCGTCGTTCGCTCGGCATAGTTTTGCAGGATACGCACCTGTTCACGGGAACGGTTATGGACAATATCCGTTACGGCAGACTTGAGGCGACGGACGAAGAGTGCATAAAGGCTGCAAAACTTGCAAACGCAGACAGCTTTATCGTTCATCTTCCCGAGGGATATCAGACTATGATAAAGGGCGACGGCGCAAACCTTTCGCAGGGACAGAGACAGCTTCTTGCTATCGCGAGGGCAATGGTTTCGCAGTGCCCCGTGCTCATTCTCGACGAGGCAACTTCGTCCATCGATACCCGTACTGAAAAGCTCATTGAGCAGGGTATGGATAAACTTATGGAGGGCAGAACGGTATTCGTCATAGCCCACAGACTTTCTACGGTGCGCAACAGCCATGCTATAATGGTGCTTGACCACGGCGTAATAATTGAGCGCGGCAGTCACGAACAGCTCATTGAACAGAGAGGTAAATACTACCAGCTCTATACAGGCGCATTCGAACTCGAATAAGCATAAAAACTTATGCCCGCCCGACATTTTTGTCGGGCGGGCACTTTTATTGCAAAAAAATATTGCGGGGAAATATTGCAAAAACTTGTGCGCTATGTTACAATTTAAGTTGGTATAATATGGACGTAATAAGCGAAAAACTCAAACTTCTGCCCGACTCCCCGGGCGTTTATATAATGCTCGATAAGTACGGCAATATAATCTATGTCGGCAAGGCAAAGGTCTTGAAAAACCGCGTCAGACAGTACTTTCACAACACGCCCAAACCGCAGAAAGTAATGCAGATGGTGGCGAACATCGCCGACTTCAACTATATTATCACCGCGTCGGAAATAGACGCTCTCGCACTCGAAAACAACCTTATAAAAAAGCATAAGCCCAAGTATAATATCCTTCTGAAGGACGACAAGACCTATCCGTATATCAAAGTCGATATGCGCGAAGATTTTCCCTCGTTCTATGTGACGAGGAAGATTAAAAAGGACGGTTGCAGGTATTTCGGACCTTTTATGGGCGGCATAAATTATAAAGACATTCTCGACGTCACCCAGCTTCTGTTCGGCATAAGACTTTGCCGTACGCAGATTACGTCAAAGCCCAAGCGCGAGTGCCTCAACTATCATATAGGCAGGTGCGCAGCACCCTGCGCACATAAAATTTCAAAGGAAGAGTATGCCGAAAGAGTGCGCAACGCCCTCGCCTTTCTCGACGGCGATTATAAGGGCGCGCAGAGCATTTTAGAGAGCAAAATGTACGCCGCCGCAGAGGCGGAAGCGTTTGAGCTGGCTATGGATTACAAAAACAAGATAGCCATGCTCTCCAAGCTCGAGGCGCGCAGAATTACCTCTATAAACAAGTATATAGACGCGGATATAATCGCGTATGCCACCAACAATCTCTATTCTGCGGTCAGCGTGCTGGTCACGAGAAAGGGAATAATGCAGGGCGGCAATTCCTTTGCCCTCGACGAAGCTCACATGAGCGACGCGGAGGCTCTGACATCTTTCATAACGCAGTACTATACCGTACACGAACCGCCGTCGGAAATAATTGTTCAGGGCTTTTGCGAGAGTGCTCTCATAAATAAGTTTTTCAGAGAAAAGCTGGGCAAAAACGTGGAAATAACCGAGGCAAAACAGGGCGTCAAAGCGCAGCTTTTAAAGATGGCTGAGCGCAACGCTCACGACTACCTCGATAAGTCCGTGGATAAAATCAGACACCGCGACGACATGACGACAAACGCCTGCAGGAGGCTGCAGGAAATGCTCTCTCTTTCGCGCTATCCGAGAAGAATGGAGTGTTACGACATATCCAACGTCTCGGGCGTGGACAAAGTGGGTTCAATGGTGGTGTTCACGGACGGAGAGGCTGATAAATCGCAGTACCGCCGTTTCAGAATTAAGACGGTAGAGGGAGCAAATGACTTTGCCTCGCTGCAGGAAGTGCTCAAACGAAGGCTGGAAAAACTCGGCACCGAGCAGGAAGAGAGGTTTCCCAAGCCAGACCTCATTGTAATCGACGGCGGTAAGGGACAGCTTTCGGCAGTGGGCGAAATCTTTGACGAAATGGGCGTGGGCGATATCGACCTCATTTCCATAGCCAAGCAGGACGAGGAGATTTTCACGCGCTTCGGTTCGGAGAGCATAAAAATTCCCCGCAGCGACTACGCCCTGAGGATGATACAGCGCATAAGGGACGAGGCGCACAGGTTTGCTATAACATATTTTCGCAATCTTCATTCAAAGAATATTTTGTCTGGCGAGCTCGATAAAATCGAGGGCGTGGGCAAACAGCGCAGAATTGCTCTGATGAATAAATTTTCCACGATAGATAAAATAATGAATGCGGACGTCGAGGAACTGGCAAAGACCCCGGGAATAAGTCTTGCGCTGGCGCGCAGAATTAAGGAATATTTTTCAAACTGATATGTCTCAGATAAATGCAAAATTAATAGTTTCGGACTTTGACGGAACGCTCATAACTTCCGACCAGCGCGTGCTGCCCGAAGTGAGGAGTGCGATTTCACAATATATAGCCGACGGCGGCATCTTTGCCGTATGTACGGGCAGAATGCTCGCGTCCATACTTCCGCAGGTGCGCTCACTTGGACTTGAAGGACTGGTTGTAGCCTGTCAGGGCACGGTCATAGCCGATATAAAGAGCGGTGAATTTATTCGCTGCGGCGGCATGAGTGCTGCAGAGGCGGCGGAAATTTGTCGGGCTCTGGAGGAGTTGGGCGCGCCCATAAACGCTTACAGCGGGGATGATTTGTTTACAAACATTCCCGAGGACAACAAATATCTCAGACTGTACGAAAAAATCACGGGCATAGTCGGAAAGCACCCTCAGATGCCCATTTCGCAGTATATCGGTTCCGGCAATGAAAAATGGCAGAAGGTAGCCAGCCTTTGCCGTCCCGCCGACAGACAGGGTCTGCTTGAATATCTTTCGCAAAAATTTGCGGGCAGGTTTGACGTAACCTGCAGCGCGGACGTGCTCGTCGAAGTATCGCCGCTCGGCGACGATAAAGGCAACGCGCTTAAGTTTCTTGCAAATCATTACGGCATTGCAATGGAGAATACGGTTGCGATAGGAGATAACCTCAACGACCGTTCAATGGTTGTGGCAGCGGGAACGGGCGTTGCAGTGGGCAACGCCGTTGAGGGGCTTAAGGACGCCGCCGATTTTATAAGTCTTTCTAACGACGAGGGCGCGGTGGCGCAGGTAATTAAAAAATTCGGTTATATAAATGGTTGAAATTCTCGCCCCTGCGGGCAATGAAAACTGCGCTTACGCCGCAATCAACAGCGGCGCGAACGCCATATATCTCGGACTGACAAGCTTTTCCGCGAGGGCTTCTGCCGAAAATTTTGATTTCGACACGCTTAAAAAGCTTACAGCATACGCGCACGCCCTCGGCGTGAGGGTGCATGTGGCTATGAACACCCTCGTAAAGGAGAACGAGCGCAAAAAATTTCTATCCGACGCAGTATGCGCCTATAACGCAGGTGCGGACGCGCTCATCGTTCAGGATATGTTCCTCGGCAGATATATAAAGGAACGCTATCCCGAAATAACCCTTCATCTCTCCACGCAGTCGGGCGTGAATAATATCTATGGCGCGCGCCTTGCCGCACGGTACGGCTTTGACAGAGTAATTCTTTCGCGCGAAACGTCGCTTGAAGATATAAAACAAATAGCCTCGTTCATTGAAACTGAAGTCTTCGTTCAGGGCGCGCTCTGCACATGTTTTTCGGGACAATGCTATATGTCCTCGTTTGCAGGCGGAAACAGCGGCAACCGCGGAAGGTGCAAA
Source organism: uncultured Clostridia bacterium (assembly GCA_949290575.1). Classification (GTDB taxonomy): domain Bacteria; phylum Bacillota; class Clostridia; order Christensenellales; family Borkfalkiaceae; genus Coproplasma. Next base: position 379,401 of record CASESJ010000001.1, on the reverse strand, counting down.
CAGCCCTGCCGCAAAAAATACAGCATAGACAGAGAGGGCTTTTCAGACCCCGCGTACAGACTTTCTCTCTCCGATTTGTCAGTCGGACCTTCGGTTGAAGAGCTTGCAAAAGCGGGCGTTGCGTCCTTTAAAATCGAGGGCAGAATGCGCCGTCCCGAGTACGTTTCGGCAGCGGTGCAATACTACAAAAAATTGCTCAGCGGCGGGCAGGCGGAGGGCGAACTCTCCGCGCTCAGGCGCACATATAACAGGGGCAATTATACAAAGGGGCTCGCGTTCGGTCAGGACAAAACTTTCATCTCTTCCGCCGTCCAGGGTCATATAGGCGAATATTGCGGCGTTGTAAAGGTTGTCAACGGCAGGTACATCTGCCTTGGTAACAGCGACTGTTCGGAGGGCGACGCCTTCAAAATACTTCGTTCAGGCAGGGAGGTCTGCGGAGCTGCCTACGGCGGCGCGTGCAAGGGCGGGTTTGTCCTTTCATCTTCCGTAAAGCTCTGCAATGGCGACAAGGTTTTCATTACTACTGACGCAAGTCTCAACCAAGAGCTTTTAAAGAGTAGAAAACTGCGTAAAATAACATTGTCCGCAAGCGTTGCAAGCGGTCACAGGATGACGGTGCTTGTCGACGGCAAGGAGTATGTATCCGACTTCGTCTGCGGCGAAGCTTTGAACAGAGCCGCCTCAGAAGAGGATATAACAAGGTGTTTCGACAAAGTCGATACATATCCCTTTGCAGTGGAGTATGCCGACATACATATAGTCGGCAATCCCTTCGTGCCCGCGTCCGCACTCAATGCATTCAGAAGGGAAGTTTACGCTTCGTATTTTAAAAAACTGACAGACCGTTCGGCTTTGGAATATAAAGACGAGGATTTCATAGCCCCCGCAGACGGGGGTATCAACGGCAAAGTTGCCGTCATTGCGCAGGATTTAAGGGGAGTGCGCGCCGACATAGGCATATTGCACCCCGAAGATTATTTCAATATCGGAAGAGAAAGGTTCTCTGAATTTGATGGGGAAAAATTTATATATCTTCCGCCCTGTCTTTCAACTCGGACTATAGAGCGTCTCAAGCCCGTCATTTCCCAGTTTGACGGCATATACTGCGACGGTTTCTACTCAATCGAACTTGCGCGGGAGCTCGGTTTGAAGCTCTTTGCAGGTTGCGGTTTCAATGTTGGCAACGCGTTGTCGCTCTCGTATGTAAAGGCGGACTATATCGCGCTTTCCAAGGAGCTGACTTATGCCGAAGCCCGTCCGCTTGCGCGTAAAAATACGTTCTGCCTCTCGGCGGGTAACATAAAGGTTATGGACATAATCTATTGTCCCTTTTCAAAGACTTGCAAGACCTGCGATAAGAGGGAGGAATATACTCTTACCGACGAAGCGGGAAGAAAATTCCCCTTAAGACGCTATCTGACAGATGAATGCAGGTTTGAACTTTATAACTGCGCTGACCTCGTCGCGCCCCAGAATTTCACGGGTACGTTAGCCGATTTCACGCTCGATAACGCCGTGGAACTGACAAAAATTATGGGCGACGAGCGCGCGCTGAAAGAGTATTTTAAAAATTACACTTCAGGACATAGCAAGAACGCTGTTTTGTGATTATGGACGAAAAAAGTTTAAGACGCCTCGAACTCGATAAAGTATTGTCTGCGTGCGCGGAGTACGCCTGCTTAGATGGCACAAAGTCTACGCTGACGGGCACTGTTCCCTCTTCGGATATAGGCGAAGTGAGGGAGCTGCTCGCGCGCACGGCGGAATGCGACAAACTTCTCTATCGCTACGGGCTTGGAAAAATTGAATATTTTTCGGATGTTGAAGACCTTCTTAAAAGGGCGTCCAAGAAGTCCACGCTGTCCTGCTCGGAGCTGTTGGAGGTAAACGCACTTCTGCGTTCGGCGCGCATAGCCTATACGTCTATAAGCTCAGTCGAAGACAGCGAGATAGTCAGAATAAGATACGACGCGTCAAAGCTGTACTTCGATAAAAATTTAGAGGACGATATCACGACTTCAATACTCTCGTCTGAAGAAGTTTCGGACTATGCGAGCGACGCGCTCTATACAATACGCTCCAGAATAAGAAGTTTGAATGAGAGGATAAGGGCAAAACTTTCCGAATATGTTTCGGGGAGGAATGCGCAGTATCTTCAGGACGGAATAGTCACCATGAGGGGCGACAGGTACGTCATTCCCGTCAAGGCGGAGCACAAATCGCACGTCAAGGGGCTCATTCACGACCGTTCACAGTCGGGGGCAACCTTCTTTATCGAGCCCGAGTATGTGCTTGAACTCAATAACGAACTCGTCGCTCTGCAGATAGACGAAAGGGAGGAAGTCGAGCGCATACTCAAAAACTTTTCCGCAAGGGTGGGCATACTTGCCGAAAAGCTTGAGTGCGATATGCAAATTCTCTATGAAATAGAGAGCTTCTATGCCCGCGCGGAGTATTGCTATGTCAAAAAATGCACCTGCCCGCAGGTCAATAACCGCGGATATATAAATATCCTAAAGGGCAGACATCCCCTTATAGATAAAGACAAGGTTGTGCCCGTCTCTTTAGAGCTTGGCGGAAGTTATAACTTCCTTTTAATAAGCGGTGCGAATACGGGCGGCAAGACGGTAACTTTAAAGATGTGCGGACTTTTCTGCCTCATGGCGGCGTGCGGCTTTTTCGTTCCTGCGGCGGAGGGCAGTTCGGTCTGCGTGTTCGACGATATTTTCTGTGACGTCGGCGACAGTCAGAGCATAGAGGAGAGCCTTTCAACCTTTTCCAGCCATATAACCACCGTCATAGATATGTGCAAAAAGGCGGACAAAAACAGCCTTGTGCTCATAGACGAATTGGGCGGCGGCACAAATCCCGACGAGGGACAGGCACTTGCAAAGGCAATCGTGGAATATTTTCTCAATCTCGGTTGCCGCGGAATAATAACAACCCACTTCACTCCGCTCAAGGAGTTTGCCTATGCTGTTGAGGGCATAGAAAATGCCTCCATGGAATTCGATGCAAGCACGCTTAAGCCTTTATATTCCATAAAGATAGGACTTCCTGGCGCGAGCAACGCGCTGTCCATATGCAGAAGGCTCGGGCTTGACGAGAATATTCTGGATAAAGCCTTAGGATATCTCTCCGAGGGCGGCAAAACTTTTGAAAATATCGTCAGAAAGGCGGAGGAAAGTCGTGTAGAGGCACAGAAAAAGCTCGCCGAAGCCCAGTCGCTTTCGCAGGAGTGGAAGACAAAACTCGCCGAAGTCAACAGGCAGATTGACGCGCTCAACAAACAGCGCGAAAAGCTCAACGCCACAGCGAGAGCAGAGAGCCGCAGAATAATAAACGAGCGCACGGCGCGCGCAGAGCAGCTGCTTTCAGAGATGGAAGGGCTCTTTGCAAAGGAAGAGCTTTCGCAGGGCGACCTTATCAAAGCCCGCACGCTCAGAAACAGGCTGTCCGACGCCGCATACGGTGAGGAAGAGGGCGTCGAAGCAGTAACCGATTATAAACAGGCAACAGCCGAAAACATAAAACAGGGCTCGGAAGTCTTTGTAAAGACAATGCAGTCGCAGGGCGTCGTGCTTTCGGTCAATGCAAAGAAAAACGAGGCAGAAGTCGCCTGCGGCAGCATAAAACTGAGGTGCAGGCTCGAAGATTTACAGATTGTCCGCACCTCGCCCGAGAGAAAGAAGACCGAGGTGCGGGTGAGAAAAGCCATTCCGTCCGCGCCGTCCGCGCCATTGCTCGAAATCAACGTTCTGGGCATGACGGTCGAGGAAGCCATATACGAGGTCGATAATTTTATCGACAGAGCGGTTATGGATAACCTCGAGGAAATAAAGGTAATTCACGGCGTTGGCACGGGCAAGCTGCGTTCGGCAATCGCCCAGCACCTTAAAAGACATAAAAACGTCAGAAGTTTCCGCCTCGGCAAGTACGGCGAGGGCGAGACCGGCGTGACTATAATAACGTTGAAATAATAAGCAAATATCGGCAATCCCTTAAATAAAATATTAATAGTATTCTTATTAAGGGGTAAACTGATTTTGAAAAGCAAATTAATAGCAATAGCAGTAAACGTCTTTCTGTGCGCGATTATCGCCGCGACCTGCATAGTCGGCTTTGCGGGCGGAGGAGCGGTTGAAGTTTCGGGAGATAACACAGATATCTATTACCGCGCCGAGAAAGAGCCTCAGGGCGTTTCTGTGATGTTCAACGTCTATCAGAACACGTCCAACGTATATAAAATTCTGGATATTTTAGACAAATATCAGGCAAAGGCTACGTTTTTTCTCGGAGGAAGCTGGGCGGACGACAATGTCGACTGCGTAAGGGAGATTTACTCGCGCGGTCACGCGGTGGGTTCGCACGCGTACTTTCATAAGGACCATTCGTCAATGAACTACCGCCAGAACTTTGACGAAATCAAGCCGAGCATTCAGTTGCTTGAGGCAATACTCGGCACAGAAATATCGCTCTTTGCTCCGCCTTCTGGCGCATTCAACGACAACACGCTGTCGGTCTGCGCGACGCTGGGCTTGAAATGCATAATGTGGTCGCGCGATACTATCGACTGGCGGGATAATGACAAACAATTAATTTACAAGAGGGCAACCGAGGGGCTCGTTACGGGCGAATTCATACTTATGCACCCGATGGACGTAAGCGTTTCAGCTCTTCCCGATATACTCGAATATATGGCGGCAAACGGACTTAAAGCCGTTACCGTGCCGCAGAACTTAGGAGAATAATGGTACACTACAAGCAATTAGACAACGGAATAAGACTTATCGTAAAGCACATGAGCGGACTTATGTCCGTTTCCATGGGAATAATAGTCGGCACGGGCGCGTGCGTCGAGAGCGACGAAGAGGACGGCATTTCCCACTTCATCGAGCACATGATGTTCAAGGGTACGGAGAAGCGTTCTGCGTTCCGCATTTCGGATGAAATGGACGCAATCGGCGCACAGGTCAATGCCTTCACGGGCAAGGACATGACCTGTTACTACGCAAAATCGACTTCAGGTCACGCAGAGGAGGCGTTTGAAATACTTTCGGACATATTTCTGCATTCGACCTTTCCCGCCGATGAAATAAAGAGGGAAAAGGGCGTCGTCCTCGAGGAAATTTCCATGAATGAAGATACGCCCGACGACTTGTGTCTCGATATTCTCGGCAAGGCATTCTTCGGCGAAACCAACTACGGCAGAAACATTTTAGGACCCAAAAAGAATGTCAGGTCATTCAAAAAGTCGGATATTCTCGCATACATGTCCGAAAGATACACGCCCGACAACATAGTTATTTCCATGGCTGGCAACATTACGGTCGACATAGCGCAGGAGATGGTAGAAAAATACTTTTGCGATATGCCTGTCGGCAGCGGAAAAAAGAGAACTGTTGACGTCAGATTGCAGTCAAAGTCGCTGGTTAAGACTAAGGATATAGAGCAGGTACACATCGGCATGGCCTATCCCTCGATGAAGAGGTATGAACGCCTCGCCGACGCTACGCTTATTGTCAATTCAGTGCTCGGCGGAAGCATGTCTTCAAGGCTCTTTCAGGAAGTGAGGGAAAAACTCGGACTTGCCTATACGGTATATTCCTATCTGACATCGTATAAAGATACTGGTTCATTGGTAATCTATGCGGGCGTCAATGCGGAAAATTATCTTCAGTCGGTCGAGGCGATAGATAAGTGCATCGCGAGGTTAAAGAGCAAGGACATAACCGAGGACGAATTCAGAAGAGGCAAGGAACAGCTGTTATCCTCGCAGATTTTCGCGCAGGAGAGCACGAGTTCGCAGATGCTCCTATACGGAAAGGAGCTTATATACAGCGGAAATATCTACAACTTCGAAGACAGGGTAAAAAAGATAAACGACGTCACTCTTTCCGACGTTTTCGAGGCGATAGAGTACAACTTCGATGAAAAGTACAAGGCGACGTCCCTCGTCGGCAAGGCGGACAAGCACCTGTGAAAGACGAGATGAAGGAGGGCTTTGAACCCTTTAAAAACCCCGACAGCAAACTCTTAATTCTTGGAAGTTTTCCGTCGGTTGTCAGCCGCGATACAGGATTTTATTACGGCAACCCCAGAAATGCCTTCTGGAAGACGCTTGCAGACTTCTTCGGCGACGAAGTTCCGTCAACGATAAAGGAAAAGCAGGAATTCCTTACTAAAAGAAAAATAGCTCTGTGGGATATAGTCACGCTGTGCCGGATACACGCAAGCTCTGACAGCAGCATAAAAAATTTTACCGTTGCAGACATAAGTTGGCTTGTAAGTATCTGTCCCATCGAAAAAATTATTTTAAACGGCTCCAAAGCTTACGAAATTTTTGTAAAGCACTATAAAGACATCGGTATACCCTATAAAAAATTGTGTTCTACAAGTCCTGCAAACACCAGATTTGACAGCAAGGAATGGTTCAATGAATTATCCTCAACTTTTGGCGCAACTTAACGAGCTTTCCGACACCGAGTACAGGTCATTCCATAAAAAATTGCTGAATAACCCGTCAGTCAATGTCTTGGGCGTAAAAGTGCCGCAGCTCAGAAAACTTGCAAGGCAGTTTTGTGGCGATAACCAAATTTTTTTCTTTCCCGACGATTACTACGAAGTGACCTTCATAAAACTTACCGTGGCTTCTTTAAAGAGCTTTGACGAATTTATTGCGCTTTCAGATATGTGCGTCTCGCTCATCGACAACTGGGCAACATGCGACTGTTTTAAAGCCAAGTGTATATCCGCACACAGACAGGAATTCCTTACATATATAGAAAAATACCTCTTGGACGAGCGTGAGTTCGTTAAACGCTTCGCGCTCACAACTCTTCTTGATTTTTACGTCACAGAGGAATACCTTGAAACTATATTTTCCGCCCTTGCAAGGGTCGATACGCGGCAATACTATGTTCACATGGCTGCGGCGTGGCTGATGGCGGAGGTATTGGTTAAGTTTTACGACAGAGGTTTAAGTTTTTTAAAGGAGTGCAGGCTGGACAGGCTCACTCACAACAAAGCGATTTCAAAAGCGCGCGAAAGTTTACGACTTTCCTCCGCGCAGAAAAATAATCTTAATAATTTAAAGAGATAATTATGGAAATTTTACAGCAACTCACAACCGAATTCAATCTTCGCCCCGACCACGCAAAAAACGTCGTTCAGCTTCTTGACGAAGGAAACACCATACCCTTCATAGCGCGTTACCGCAAGGAGATGACGGGCGCAATCGACGACCAGGTTCTGCGCAATTTTGCCGACAGATACGAATATCTTCTCAACCTTAAAAAGCGCAAGGAAGAGGTTGCAAAGGCAATCGAAGAGCAGGGCAAAATGACGGAAGAGCTCGCCGCGTCCATCGAGGCGTGCGCAACTCTTACCGAAATTGAGGATGTCTATCGTCCCTTCAAGCAGAAGAAAAAGACGAGGGCGTCTGTAGCCGTCGAAAAGGGCTTGAAGCCCCTTGCAGATTTTATTCTTGCCGAGGGCGGAGACCCCTATGCCGAGGCTGAAAAATATATAGATGAAGAGAAGGGCGTTTGCTCGGTAAAGGACGCCATAGACGGAGCGCGCGACATTATAGCCGAAGTTATTTCGGACAATGCCGAACTTCGCAAAAAGCTGCGCACGCTGTTTGAAAATCACGGCGAAGTGCAGGTCAAGATGATTGAGGACGACGAAAAGGGTACATATGCCATGTATGCGGACTATGCCGAACTCGTCCCCGAAATCAAAAACCACAGAGTTCTCGCCATAAACAGGGGTGAAAAGGAGGGCTGTCTCAAGGTCAAACTTTATTTCAATCCCGACCTTGCCAAGCGCGTTTGCGCCGCAAAATATGTTCATTCGGACGGCGATTGCGCAAAAATAATTACCGAGGCTGCCGACGACGGATACGACAGACTTATAGAGCCGTCCATAGAGCGCGAAGTTCGCGCCATTCTCACCGACAGGGCGTCCGAACAGGCAATAAAGATGTTCGAAGTCAACCTTCGTCCCCTGCTCTTGCAACCCCCCGTCAAGGGCAAGGTCACAATGGGTCTCGACCCCGGCTATCGCACGGGCTGCAAAGTTGCGGTCGTCGACAGTACGGGCAAGGTGCTTGCAATATCTGTAATCTATCCCGTTCCGCCCCACAACAAGATAGAAGAGAGCAAAAAAATCGTAAGAGATCTCATTTTAAAGTGCGGCGTAAACGTCATTGCCATAGGCAACGGCACGGCGAGCAAGGAGACGGAAATTTTTGTTGCGGAACTGCTCAAAGAAATGACCGAGGACGTCAGCTATGCAGTTGTGAACGAGGCGGGAGCCAGCGTTTATTCTGCAAGCCCTCTTGCCGTCGAAGAGTTCCCCGACTACGACCTTACTCTGCGTTCGGCAATTTCCATTGCGAGAAGACTTCAGGACCCTCTTGCGGAGCTCATAAAAATCGACCCCAAGTCTATAGGCGTCGGGCAGTATCAGCACGATATGGACAAGAAGAGGCTGGACAGCGTGCTCGGCGGCGTGCTTGAAGACTGCGTCAACTCTGTCGGCGTCGACCTCAATACCGCCAGCGTATCCCTTTTGAGGTACGTAGCAGGTCTCAATTCGGGCATAGCAAAAAATATAGTCGCGTATCGCGAGGAGAACGGAGCTTTCACCGAGCGCAAGCAGCTTTTGAAAGTTTCCAAACTCGGCGCAAAGGCGTACGAGCAGTGCGCGGGCTTTTTGAGAGTTCCGGGCGGCAAGAACATTTTCGACAATACCGCCGTCCATCCCGAAAGTTACGACAAGGCGGAAAAGCTTTTGTCGCTCTTCGGCTATACGGCTGAGGATGTCAAGAACAGCAATATAGGAGACCTGCCCGCAAAGGTAAAAGCTTTCGGCGAGGATAAGGCGGCTGAGTACTGCGGTCTCGACAAAGCTACAATGAATGACATCATAAGCGAGCTCATAAAGCCCGGCAGAGACGTCCGCGACAGTCTGCCCGCCCCCAAGCTCAGGCGCGATATTATGGGCATTGAGGACCTTGCCGTAGGCATGGAGGTCGAGGGCACGGTGCGCAACGTAATCGACTTCGGCGCGTTCATAGATATAGGCGTGCATCAGGACGGACTTGTGCACGTTTCGGAAATCAGCGACAGATATATAAAGCACCCCTCGGACGTTCTCAAGGTGGGACAGAGGGTAAAAGCCGTCATAATCGCCCTCGATGTCAAAAAACAGCGCATAGGATTGTCGCTCAAGCAGGTCAAAAAGCAGGCAAATTAAATAAAGTACTTGACAGTACGCCCGCTTTATTGTAAAATTTTATTATAAAATTCAAGGAGAGAGACATTAATGTTTGAAGAAATAGCAAAACTGCTTTCCGAGCAGCTTGATATTCCCGTTTCCAAGATAACGCTTGACAGCAACATAATCGAAGACCTCGGCGCGGACAGCCTCGACATCGTCGAAATGCTCATGACGCTCGAGGACGAGACGGGCAAGACCATTCCTGACGACAAGGTTAGCGAAATTCACACGGTAGGCGACCTCGTCGACGTGCTTGCAACATTATAAAAACAAACCTATCCCGCGGCAGACAATGCCGCGGGTTTTTGTGATAATATGACCTTTCAGCAGTTAAAGTATGCCATCTGCATAGCCGAGGAGGGCAAAATCAGCCTCGCGGCGAAAAAGCTTTTCGTGTCCCAGCCCAGCCTGACGCAGGCGGTGAGGGAGCTCGAAAAGGAGACCGGCATAACCATTTTCAACAGAACAAACCGCGGAGTAGAGCTCACGCCCGAGGGCGAGGAGTTCTTATCCTATGCCCGTCAGGTGACCGAGCAGATGAACCTGCTCGAAGAAAAATACAAGGGCGTCAGGAAGAGGCGTCGCAATTTCTGCGTCTCGGGACAGCATTACTCCTTTGCCGTCGACGCGTTCATAGCCCTCATAAAGGAAGTGGGCGCGGACGAATACGACTTCCGCATGCGTGAAACGCAGACCTACGAAATCATAGAGGACGTCGCCTCTATGCGCAGTCAGGTGGGGGTTCTGTATCTCAACGATTTCAACCGTGCGGTAATACTTAAAGTTCTGAGGGAAAACGAACTCAGGTTTACCCCCATAATTACCGCCGCGCCACATGTTTTCGTGTCAAAATCTCACCCTCTGTCGGGGAAGAAGAGCGTCTCTTTAGAGGACCTCGCGCCCTATCCGTTTCTCACTTTCGAACAGGGCGAGCACAATTCTTTCTATTTTTCGGAAGAAATTCTCTCTCTGCACTATTCGGCAAAGAATATCAGGGTGAGGGACAGGGCGACGCTGTTCAACTGCCTCGTAGGACTGAACGGCTATACGATATCCAGCGGCATAATAAACGGCGAACTCAACTGGAACAACATTGTCGCCATACCGCTCGACGTGGACGACTATATGGAAATAGGCTGCGTCACGCGCGACAATACCGTGCTTTCCGCCCTCGCTGAAAGATATATTGAACTTCTCAGACAGAATGCGGTCTCCGACGCCGTAAGAAACTGAATATAATTGGTAAAACCGAATAAAATAAACGCGCCGCTGCAATCGCAGCGGCGCGTTTCCTTTGAATTTAAACTATTATGTTTATCAGGCGTTTGGGAACAACGATGAATTTCTTTACGGGTTTGCCTTCGGTGAAAGCCATAATTTCTTTGTCCGCTCTCACGCGCTCTTCAATCTGAGACGGCGTGAGGTCCGCGGGAAGAGAAATCTTCGCCTTTATTCTGCTGTTTACCTGAACGGCGTATTCAAAAGTTTCTTCGCCGCACTTGCTCTCGTCGGCGACGGGCCACTTTTCGTAAGCCATAGTGCCCTCGTGCCCTAAAACTTCGTTCCATATTTCCTCCGTCAGGAAGGGTATGAGGGGGTTGAGAAGCTTTACAAGTCCTTCAGCGTATTCGCGGGGGAAGGAGTTGCCGTCGGCAATTTCCTTGTAGATTGCATTGACGAAAATCATCATCTGCGAAATAGCCGTGTTGACCTTGAGCGCGCCGTAGTCCTCGGTGACTTTCTTTATGGTCTGGTTATAAATCTTTTCAAGGTTAGTATTTGGCTTGTCGGAGATAGCTCCGCTTTCGAAATAAAGCCTGTGAATTCTGTCGATGAACTTCTTTACGCCCTCAATATTGGCTGTGTTCCAGGGCTTTGTGTCGGCAACGGGACCCATGAACATTTCATACATTCTCAAAACGTCCGCGCCGTAATCGCGCACTACGTCGTTGGGGTTTATAACGTTGCCCTTGGACTTGGACATCTTTTCACCGTCCTCGCCCAGAATCATGCCCTGATGGAAGAGCTTTTTGAAGGGCTCTTTACAGGGTACATAGCCTTTGTCGTAGAGGAAGTTGTTCCAGAACCTCGAATAGAGCAGGTGACCCACAAGGTGCTCCTTGCCGCCGCAGTAGAAGTCTACGGGCATCCAGTGTTTAAGAAGGTCGTAGTCTGCAAACTTCTCGTCGTTGTGAGGGTCGCAGTAGCGCAGGAAATACCAGCTCGAGCCGGCAGAGCCGGGCATTGTGGTCGTCTCGCGCTTGCCCTTTATGCCGTCAACCGTGACGTTTACCCAATCTTTGGCGTTTTCTAATGGTGCGTTGCCTCCGTGCGCCTTGTAGTCGTCCATCTCGGGCAGTATGAGCGGAAGCTGGCTGTCGTCGAGAAGGGCAACTTCGCCGTTTTCAAGGTGAATGACGGGCAGTGGTTCGCCCCAGTATCTCTGACGCGCAAAAATCCATTCGCGCAGTTTATAGGTAATCGCCTTCTTGCCGCAGTTGTGCTCTGTCAGCCACTCAGCCATTTTATCAATGGCGTCCTGTTTGTTGAGCCCGTTTAAAAAGCCAGAATTTATGTGCACGCCGTCCTGCGTCCAAGCCTCTTTCTCAATGTCTCCGCCCTCGAGAACCTGAATTATCGGCAGAGAGAACTTCTTTGCGAATTCGTAGTCGCGCGTGTCGTGCGCGGGAACAGCCATAATCGCGCCCGTGCCGTAGGATGTGAGCACATAGTCTGAAATCCACACGGGAATATTATTGCCGTTTACGGGATTTATGGCATACGCGCCCGTAAATGCGCCAGTCTTGTCCTTGTTGAGTTCGGTTCTCTCGAGGTCGGACTTGCTTGCGCACATTTTTTTATAATTTTCGACTTCTTCTTTTTTGTCGGGGGTGGTGATTTTATCGACGAGTTTGTGCTCGGGTGCGAGTACGCAGTACGTCGCGCCGAAGAGGGTATCGCAGCGGGTGGTGAATACGGTGAACTGTTCGTCAGTTCCGTCCACTCTGAAGATGACTTCCGCGCCCACAGATTTGCCAATCCAGTTGCGCTGAGCGATTTTCGAAGCCTCGGGCCAGTCAAGCTTGTCAAGTCCTTCGAGCAGGCGCTCTGCGTACTTGTTAATGTCAATGACCCACTGTTTCATATTCTTGCGCACGACGGGGAAACCGCCGCGCTCGCTCTTGCCGTCTATAATTTCGTCGTTGGCAAGCACCGTGCCCAGCTCTTCGCACCAGTTGACGGGGGTCTCCACATAGCGTGCAAGCCCGGCAATGCACAGCTGCTTGAATATCCACTGCGTCCACTTGTAGTAAGAAGGGTCGCAGGTAGAGACTGTCTGCGTCCAGTCGTAGGAAAGACCGAGCATCTTGAGCTGCGATGTGAAGGTCGCTATATTCTGCTGGGTGAAGCCGCCGGGGTGATGTCCCGTTTTGATGGCGAACTGCTCTGCGGGCAGACCGAAGCTGTCGAAGCCGATGGGGTGAAGGACGTTGTAGCCCTGCATGCGTTTCATTCTGGCTATGATATCGGTTGCCGTGTAGCCTTCGGGGTGACCGACGTGCAGTCCCGCGCCGGAGGGATAGGGAAACATATCGAGAACGTAATACTTGGGTTTGGAGAAGTCGTGAAGGTCGGTGTGGAAAGTGCCGTTCTTATCCCAGTATTCCGTCCATTTTTTTTCAACTGCGTTAAAGTTGGTGTATGCCATAGTTTTCTTCCTTGATAAATATTCTCTATAATTATACATATTCGCCGCGCGAAAGGCAAATAATTTTAAACCTAATAGCTTGCAAATCGTTGACAAAAGGGACGAAAGGTTATAAGATATAACCGATAAATAAATACAGACGCCCGTTGCGGGACAAGTACCTCCTGAAGATTTTTCAGAGAGCGCGCCCTTTGGCTGGAAGGCGCGCAAAGATAGGGATAAAGGGAAACCACCTGCTGCGTATCGGGCATAAATGAGCGGTCTTTAGACAATTAAGGTGGAACCGCGCAAAGAGAATTTTGCGTCCTTAAACCGATTTCAATCGGCTTAAGGGCTTTTTTTATACGAAATATGCAACTGCGGTCAAGCCGCAGAGGAGGATTTTATGAAAGTATTGCTCAAAAACGACGAACAACTCTCGCTTGCCGACAACGCAACCTGCATGGACGCGGCTTCGGCTATATCCGAGGGACTTGCGCGCAACGCCGTCGCTGCGAAGGTCAACGGCGAGCTGTGCGACCTTTCAAAGTCGCTCAGAGAGGGCGACAAGGTCGAGATTGTCACGCTCAAGGACAAAGAGGGGCTTGAAGTTTATCGTCACACCTGCGCACACGTTCTCGCGCAGGCGGTAAAGAACATTTTCCCTACCTGCAACCTTGCCATAGGACCTGTCATCGACAACGGTTTCTATTACGATATTGATTTCAAGACGCCCATCACGCAGGAAGACTTTGTCAAAATCGAAGCGGAGATGACAAAAATCATAAAGGCTAACACGCCCATCACAAGGTTTGAACTGCCCAGAGCCGAGGCTCTTGAACTCATGGCAGGCTACGGCGAAAAGTATAAGGTTGAGCTCATAAACGACCTGCCCGAGGACGCCGTAATTTCTTTCTATAAGCAGGGTGCATTCACCGACCTCTGCCGCGGACCTCACCTGCCTTCAACGGGCAAAATCAAGGCGTTCAAGCTCGTTTCCATTGCGGGCGCGTACTGGCGCGGCAACGAAAAGAACAAGATGCTCACTCGTATCTACGGCGTAGCCTTTGCCAAGAAGGACGAAATGCAGGCTTACTTCGAAATGCTTGAAGAGGCTAAAAAGCGCGACCACATCAAGCTCGGCAAGGAATTGAAACTCTTTGCTCTTTTAAACGAGGGCAAGGGCTTTCCTTTCTTCCTTCCCAACGGCATGGTGCTCAAAAATACTCTCGTCGATTACTGGCGCGAACTGCACCGCAAAGAGGGCTATGTAGAGATACAGACGCCCATAATTCTCACGAGAACGCTGTGGGAAAATTCGGGTCACTGGGACCACTACAAGGACAACATGTACACGACAAAAATCGACGGAGAGGACTGTGCCGTAAAGCCCATGAACTGCCCCGGCGGCATGCTTGTGTACAAGCTCACGCCACACAGCTATAAAGATCTGCCCCTCCGAATGGCGGAAATGGGTCTTGTGCACCGTCACGAAAAGAGCGGACAGCTTCACGGACTTTTCCGCGTTCGCTGCTTCACGCAGGACGATGCGCACATCTTTATGCTTCCCGAGCAGATTACCGACGAAATCAAGGGCGTTGTAAGACTTACCGATACAATCTATAAGCAGTTCGGCTTCAAGTATAAGATAGAGCTTTCCACCCGTCCCGCAGACAGCATGGGTACGGAGGAGGAATGGAATCTTGCCACCGACGCGTTGAGAAAGGCTCTCGACGAGCTGGGACTGGAGTATGAAATCAATGAGGGCGACGGCGCATTCTACGGACCCAAGATTGACTTCCACCTTCAGGACAGCATAGGCAGAACATGGCAGTGCGGCACTATACAGCTCGACTTCCAGATGCCTCAGCGTTTCGACCTCGAGTACGTCGGCGAAGACGGAATGAAGCACAGACCCATAATGATACACCGCGCAATCTTCGGTTCAATCGAAAGATTTATCGGCATACTCATTGAGCACTTTGCGGGCAAATTCCCCGTATGGCTCGCTCCCGTTCAGGTTAAAATTCTGCCCATTACGGACAGAACGGCAGATTATGCGCAGAAGCTTTGCGAGGAGCTCAAGGCGGCCGGACTGCGTGCCGAATGCGATATGAGGAACGAAAAAATCGGCTACAAGATACGCGAGGCAAAGATGGAAAAAGTGCCTTATGTCGTCGTTGTGGGCGATAAGGAAGCGGAGGACGGCAGCGTGAACGTCAACAAGCGCGGCGTAGAGGAAAAATATACCGTGTCCAAGGATGAATTTATCGCAACCGTTGTCAGGGAAGATAAAGAAAAAATTATTTTCTGATAAAAAATATTTGACAATGACGGATATTTGCTGTATTATATACGGGTAAGCAAAGGTTATTCCCTTTCGCCGTACGCGTAGCGGTACGGGCAAATAATGTTTGAGCGTTAATTGTACGTTTGTGCATTGTGTCGGGATAAGTTTTGCTTATCCCGATTATTTTTTATCTTGATATTGAGGGACAATGGAAAAAAAGGAATTTTATCAAGTTAATCAGGCGATAAGAGATAAGCAGGTCAGGGTCATTGGCGCAGACGGACAGATGGTAGGCATAATGACGTCCGTTCAGGCATTGCGCATGGCAGAGGAAGCCGACCTCGACCTCGTAAAGATTTCGCCCAATGCCGAGCCTCCCGTATGCAAAATCATGGACTATTCCAAGTTCAAGTACGAGCAGGCAAAGAAAGACAAGGAGAGCCGCAGAAATCAGACGGTTGTGGAAATCAAGGAGATAAGGCTTTCCATGACTATCGACGTAGGCGACATAGCGGTAAAGACCAAGCAGTGCTTAAAGTTTTTGGAGCAGGGCAACAAGGTCAAGGTGTCCATCCGCATGAAGGGGCGTGAAAATTCGCGTTCCTATCAGGGCATAAAGGTCATGGAGGACTTTTTTGCCGGACTTGACGGTAAAGCCGTTCAGGATAAAAAACCTCTTGCCGAGGGCAGGAACATCACAATGATGCTTTCACCCGCAAAAGCATGACGGCGAGCGGAAAATATTATTAATCTGTAAAATTTTCAGGAGGAATAAATATATGCCCAAGCAGAAATCGCACAGCGGTTCGAAAAAACGCTTCTGGCTCACTTCCACCGGCAAGGTGAAGAGACCTCACGGCGGCAAGAACCATAAAGCGGAAACTAAGAACAGAAAGAGAAAGAGAAACCTGCGTCAGAACACGCTCGTTTCCACCACGCAGGAATCAACAGTAAAGAACATGATTCCTTACAAGGCATAAAGGAGGACAAGGGATATGCGTATTAAGAGAACTGTAAACGCTTTAAAGAAGCGCAGAAAGATATTGCGCCTTTCCAAGGGATATTTCGGCAGTAAGTCCAAGTCTTACAGAATAGCAAGGGAAGCCGTAATGAAGTCCCTCAACTATGCTTATGCGGGAAGAAAACTTCGTAAGCGCGATATGCGTTCGCTCTGGATTGCCCGTATCAACGCAGCGGCAAGAATTAACGGACTTTCCTATTCAAAATTCATGCACGGTCTCAAAGTTGCCGGCATCAACCTCAACCGCAAGGTTCTGGCTGATATCGCAGTCAACGACGCCGCAGCATTCGCAGCTCTTGCAGAAAAAGCAAAGGCAGCTGTTTAATCTTGTAAATTACGGGGTAGTTGACTTTCTGGCAGCTACCCTGTTTAATGTTTATGGTAATAACCTCTAAAAGCAACCCGCTCATAAAAAAGATAGCGTCGCTGTCCGAAAAGAAATACAGAAAGCTCTGCGGCGAATATCTCGTCGAAGGGCTTAAACCTGTACGCGAATGCATAGCCTCGGGCGGAGAGGTCACGTCTGTCATATGTACTGAAGAGAATGCACAGTTCTTTGCAAATGCCGTAGTCGTTTCGCGCGAGGTCTTTTCTTATATATCTTCCGAAAAGACGCCTCAGGGCGTGATAGCCTCTGTGAAGCTTCCTCAGACGTCTGTCGAACCGCCTGAGGGCAGGTGTATACTTTTAGACAGACTTCAGGACCCGGGCAACGTAGGCACGATTATACGTACTGCAAATGCGGCGGGATACGAGGATATATATCTCATAAATTGCGCCGACCCGTTTTCGCCTAAGGTGGTCAGGGCGAGCATGAGCGGTATTTTCTTTGTGAAGATACACGAAGGGGATACACAGGAAGTGCTGTCCGCACTCGAAGGCGTTCCGCTCATCACGGCGGATATGCAGGGCGAAGATATTTTTTCATTCGTTCCGCCCGCAAAATTCTGCCTCTGCATAGGCAATGAGGGCAGCGGACTTTCGGAAAAGATAGTCTCTGTCGGCAGTCATACCGTAAGCATACCCATGCGCGCAAGTTGCGAAAGTTTAAATGCCGCTATTTCTGCGGCGATAGCGATGTACGCGCTTAAAAATAACATGAAAGAGGATTAATATGTCAGGACATTCCAAATGGCACAATATAGCCGCGAAGAAGAGCAAGACCGATGCTGCGCGCGGCGCGATATTCACAAAAATAGGCAGAGAGCTTGCCGTTGCTGCAAAGGGAAATCCAAATCCCGATACCAACTCCAAGCTTGCGGACGTAATAGCAAAGGCTAAAGCCGCAAACATGCCCAACGACAACATCAAACGCTCGATAGCAAAGGCCGCAGGCGAGATTTCGGGCAAAGATTACAAGGAACTCACCTACGAAGGCTACGGCGTTGCAGGTTCTGCCGTCATCATAAAGACGCTTACCGACAACGTAAACCGCACGTCAGGCGACATCTCTTCGACAATGTCGAGGTGCGGAGGTCAGATGGGCAAGCCCGGCTGCGTCGGCTACCAGTTCGACAACAAGGGTGTAATCGTCATAGAGAGGACTGTAGCCCTCGACGAGGACACGATGATGGAGTACTGCCTCGAAGCCGAGGCGGACGACTACGTAGTTCAGGAGGACGTCTACGAGGTCTATACCACGCCCGAGGCATTCTCTTCGGTGCGCAAGTACTTCGAAGATAAGGGCGTGACCTTCCTCGAGGCTGAAATCAAGATGGTTTCCCAGAACACAATAACTCTTCCCGAAGATAAGCTCGCAACGTTTATCAAGATGATTGACAAACTCGAAGAGCTTGACGACGTTCAGAACGTCTATCACAACGTCGAACTTCCCGAAGAAGAGGACGAAGACTGATTTTAATTAATAAGTTCAATAACTGCCGCAGCGGCACGCTGCGGCAGTTTATTTATATTCCTCATTTTTAATTCGGGCTATGGCAGAATTTCGCGTCCGGTCTGCATAATCATGCGCAATCAGCTCAAAATAATTTTACAAGCGCATGTGCTTTAAAAATAGTTTATCTCTCTGAAAGAGCGCGCTTCAGACGGATAAACAGCAGGGATTATCCTATATTGGGTAATCCCTTATGTATTTTTGCGGCAAAAAAGTAATATTATAAACTATGTTAAGCAAAAAACGGATATTTTTATTTGCCGCCATGGCATTCATATTCGTTATGGCACTCGTTCTCGGAGTATGTTCGGCTGGAGGTACTTCTGAAAATCAGGAGCATATGCGGGTGCTCACTGTCTGGCAGATAGACGGTTTCGAAGGCGGAAAGGGTTCGCGCGCGCAATATCTTCAGGATAAAGGCGAAGAGTGTTTTAAAGGTACTTCTGTATATGTCAAAGTTGTATCTGTATCTTCCGACGCAGCAAGAAAAAACCTTTCTGCGGGCGTGCTTCCCGATATTATCTCATATCCTGCAGGTTTTTACGGGCTTGAGAGCTATATTCCAGAAGATTACAGCGAAAAGACATGGTGCAGGGGCGGCTATTGTCTGATTACTCTGGGTGAAAACGCCGATTTTTCCGACGCTCGCGCAAGCAATACGGTAGTAAATGCGGGCAAAGACAATCTTGCAAAGGTTGCCGCGCTTTCGGAGGGCTTCGGCGGAGCGGCGGAAGAGAGTTCCGTATCGGCATATCTGGAGCTTATAAAGGGCGAATACAAATATCTGCTCGGCACGCAGAGGGATATTTACAGGCTGACGACGCGAGGCGAGACCTTCAGCGTAAAGGCTTTGACGACCTTCAACGATTTATATCAGAACATAGGCGTGCTCTGCGGCGGCGAGGACAAAGTTTATGCACAGAAATTTATAAGTTTTCTTGAAAACAACTGCGAAGACGTCACAAAAATAGGAATGATTTCGGATGCAACAAAATACGCGGGCGCGATGGATGCGCTTTCAAAAGCTGAAGTCGAATACGCTCTAAAAACGTTTGTCGGCGAAGATTACATAAAAAGCCTGAAGAATGCGGCTGAGAGCGGCGATATAAATTTGGTGAAAAGTCTGTTAAAGTGATTGAAAAAAAGGCGTAAAAATGTTATTATATAAAAGCGGAATTTCATACATAAACAAGAGTTGTCATGCCGTCATTTCCGAGGGCTGCAAAAAGCAGGATTTCACATTCTCAAAGCACACAACATACGGCCTCGGAGGAGGGGCGGAAGAGGCTTATTTCCCGCGCAATTTCGCCGAGGCGAGAGCGGTCTATGACCGTCTTAAAAACTCCTGTGAAGGACATACTGAAAAGGATAAAACCACTTCGGAATGTACCCGCGCTTTTATACTCGGCAACGGCTCAAACGTGCTCGCGGCAGATAACAAATTCGACGGCGGCGTGCTGTGCACAAAAAAACTTTCTGCAATATTCAGAGCAGGCGAAAAAAGTATTTTCTGCGCAGCGGGAACGTCTGTTGCGACTATATTGAAATATTGCATAAATCACGGACTTGGCGGTCTGGAGTATCTTAGCGGCATCCCCGCAACCATAGGCGGAATTGTCTGTATGAATGGCGGAGCGGGAGGAAGATACATAAATTCCAACGTCATTTCAGTAAAGCTATATGATGGCAAAAATTACAATTTAAGCAACGAAAAATGCAATTTTGGCTATAAGTATAGTACTATGCGTGATATAAATGCCCTGATTTTGGGTATTTATCTGTCAGTTGTGACAATTTCACCTCAAAAAGAGAGCGAGCTGATAAATTACTATTCAGGTCGCAGACGCTCTCTTCCGAAGGGAAAAAGTTGCGGCTGCGTATTCAAAAATCATTCGGGCGTTCCGGCGGGCAAGCTTATAGAGGAGTGCAATCTCGCAGGTTTAAGAATAGGCGGAGCGTACGTTTCGCCCGAGCATTGCAACTTTATAATTAATGACGGCGCGACGGCAAACGACGTTAAAAAACTTATTCAATTTGTTGCGGACAGAGTTTTCGAAAGGTTCGCAATCAGACTGGAAGAAGAGGTTGTGTACATAGGAGATTTCAATGAAACTGACGGCTGACTATCATACCCATACGCCCTATTCGCACGGCAAAAACAGCGTGCTTGAAAATGCCGCTGCGGCAAAAAACAAAGGTCTTGAACAATTGGCTATCACCGACCACGGTTTCAATCATCTGCTGTTTGGATTGAGGCGCAAAAAACTGCCCGCTCTGCGTGCAGAAATCGAGCAGGCGGAGAAGGCTACCGGGCTTAAAATTTATATGGGCATGGAGAGCAATCTCATCTCGCTCGACGGGCGCACCGATATGAAGGAAAGCGATATGGAATATTTCGATATCTATCTTTGCGGGATACACGAGGTGCTGCGCTATGCTTCATTTTCTGACGCGTACAATATAATGCTGAAAAATTACCTTGCATATAAAGCTGGCAGAAAACCCTCGGACAAGGTTATCGCAAATACCACCCGCGCATACGTTGAAGTTGTAAAGAATAATCCTATAGATATTCTCACGCACATTAATTACAAGTGTTTCTGCGACCTCAAGGAAGTTGCCTCGGTCTGCGCAGATTACGGAACTTATATAGAAATCAACACTAAAAAGCGGCATGTCTCGCCCGAGGAACTCAATATTATGGCGTCGACCGGGGTCAGATTTGTAATAAATTCCGACGCTCACTCTGCGGACAGAGTGGGGGATATGAAGATTGCCGAGGAGCTGCTCGCTCAGGCGAGCGTTCCGCTGGAGCAGATAGACAACATCGACGGAAGATTGCCCGATTTCCGTTTCACGCAATATAAAATCAGGAATTTGTAAATAATGTCCAACTTCACAGAGGAAATCAAAAACGAAATAATTGAAAACGGTATAGAGCTCGACTGTTGCAGAAGGGCATTTCTGTCGGCGTTTATAAGGACGAGCGGAAGCATAATTTCGCGCGGTGGTCAGTACGGCTTTGAAATTGTAACAGAGAACGAGCGCACGGCTGAATTTCTGTGCGAAATGCTTGAAAAGCATTTCGGCGTCACGCCCGCCCGAGTCGGCGTGGAGTTCGACAAATTTTCAGGCAGGGACAAGCTGACTTTTTCCTGTCTCGACGAAAACACTTCAGAACTTTTGAGCAATCTTAAAATTATCAGAAGAAATCAGGACGGCGTATCGCTCATATTCGGCATAGACGACAGCCTTGTATTGTCGGACTGCTGTATGTCTGCTTACCTCAAGGGCGCGTTTTTGGGCGGCGGAAGCTGTACCATTCCCGACGAGGGCAGTTACAGCCGCACGGGTTACCACTTCGAAGTTGTGTTTTCAAACAGAAATACAGCGGGAGACTTCTGCGATATACTTTGCTCGCTCGATATTCTGGCAAAGCTTGTCGCGCGTAAAGACAGTGCTGTTGTATATGTCAAGAGTAAGGAGGTCATATCCGATATTTTAAACGAAATGTCGGTTGCAGACAGTCTTGAAAAGCTCAATAAGATAGTCGAACTGAAGGACAGGACCAATAACGACAACAGGGTGAGCAACTGTTCGGTTTCGAATATAGATAAAGCCGTGAGGGCGTCTGTCGCGCAGATAAGGGCAATAGAGACTATAAGGCAGACGGTAGGACTTAAAAAACTCAACGAAAAGCTCTTTGAAGCGGCTGAAGCCCGTCTTGCAGACCCGAATGCGTCCATGCAGGAGCTTGCAGACAGGCTGCATGTCACAAAGAGTTGCCTCAATCACCGCATGAGAAAGATAGCCGAGATAGCCGAACAGCTGTCCTGATTACAGATAAGGAAAAAATATGACAGATTTCGTACATTTGCACCTTCACACCGAATATTCTCTTCTGGACGGGGCGTGCAAGATTGACAACCTTATAGATTATTGCAAAAAGAATGGCGTCGATACCGTGTGTATAACCGACCACGGCAACATGTACGGCACTCTTCATTTTGCCGAAAAAGCCGCAATAGCCGGCATAAAGTACATAATCGGCTGTGAATTTTACGTCACGCGAGATATGAACGACAAGTCGTCCAACGTGTCTGACCATCTCATTCTGCTCGCCAAGAATAAAGCGGGGTATAAAAACCTTGTACAGCTCGACTCCATGGCGTTTGTCGACGGATTTTACTATAAACCAAAGATAGATTACAAAGTTTTAAAGGAACACAGCGAGGGCGTAATCTGCCTTTCGGCCTGTCTTGCGGGCGGCATTCCCAAAAAATTGCTTGCGGGCGACGATAAGGGGGCGGAAGAACTCGCACTCTATTTAAAGAGCGTGTTCGGAGACGACTTCTATATAGAAATACAGGACCACGGAATTCCCGAGGAGAAGCGCGTGCTGCCCCTTCTTGTAGGGCTTGCAGAGAAAATCGGCGTGCAGATCGTTGCAACCAACGACGTTCATTATATAACCAAAGAGGCCTCCGAGATGCAGGATGTGCTCATGTGCATCCAGATGAAGAAGACGCTCGACGACCCCAAGAGAATGAAATTCGATACGAGCGAATTTTATTTCAAGTCGGGCGACGAGATGGCAAAACTCTTCTCGGCTTATCCGCAGGCGATAGCCAATACGCGCGTAATTGCAGATAAAGTAACCGAGCCCGCCTTCAATCTCGATAAAAAAGGCTATCCTATAAGAGATAATACCTTAATTCCCGGGTATACTCCGCCCGACGGTTCTACCCCGCCCGAATACCTCAGAAAACTGACAGCCGACGGGCTTGTCAAGAGATACGGCGAAGTCACGGAAAGGGAGCGCGAGCGCGCAGAATACGAACTCAACGTAATCATAAACATGGGCTATGCGGAGTATTACCTGATAGTCTGGGACTTCATCAACTGGTCGAAGGCGCAGGGCATACCCGTAGGTCCGGGCAGAGGCTCGGGCGTCAGTTCGATAGTCGCCTATGCAATAGGCATAACGGACGTAGAACCCCTGCAGTACGATTTGCTTTTCGAGCGTTTTCTCAACCCCGACCGAGTATCCATGCCCGACTTCGATATCGACTTCTGTACGGACAGAAGGAGTGAAACAATCGAGTATGTAAGGCAGAAATATCATCCCGAAAACGTCTGTCAGATAGTGACGTTCGGAACTATGGCGGCAAAGAACTCGATTAAGGACGTCGGCAGAGTTATGCGCGTGCCCTATTCCGAGACGGACAGGCTCACCAAGATAATGGACGGCAAGACGTCCATAGGCGACCTGCTCGGCAAGAGGATAGAGGGTGCGCGGGCAAAGATGGAGGCGGAGGTCGACCCCGACAAGCGCGCAGAGGCGGAAGGCAAGCTCAATGAGCTTAAGGCTGCTAAAAATTCCGAATTCTGCGAGATTTACGAGACTGACGCAACTTTGCGCAAGGTCATAGACATGGCTATGCAGATAGAGGGCATGCCTCGTCAGACGGGTATGCATGCCGCGGGCGTCGTCATCTGCCGTAAAAAGATTGCGGACAACGTTCCCCTTTCGAGGAACGGAGAAGATATTACTACTCAGTTCGTCGCAAAGGAGATAGAAGCTCTCGGAATGCTCAAGATGGACTTCCTTGCGCTCGTCACACTTACAGATATCAAAAAATGCGTCGATTATATCAAGGAAAATCACGGACTTGAAGTAGATTTCAACAAAATAGGCTATACGGATGCGGGTGCGTATTCGCTCATTTCAGAGGGCGATACGGACGGCGTGTTCCAGCTTGAAGCGGGCGGAATGAAAAAATTCATGCGCCAGCTCAAGCCCGACTGTCTCGAAGACCTCATTGCAGGCGTCTCGCTCTATCGTCCAGGACCGATGAGGTTCATAGACGATTTCTGCAACAGAAAGCACGGTCTCGCGCCCATAACTTACGATACGCCCGAAGAGGAAAAGATACTCAAAGTCACCTACGGCATACCCGTCTATCAGGAGCAGGTCATGCAGATTTTCCAGTATCTTGCGGGCTTTTCGCTCGGCGAAGCAGACCTTGTGCGCCGTGCGATGGGCAAAAAAGATAAAAAGACGCTTATGGCGCAGAAGGATAAATTCATCAACGGCGGCATAAGCGATACCAACGGCTCGACAATCGTCGGCTGTGTCCAGAACGGCATTTCTGCGGAGACGGCGGCAAAAATATTTGCCGATATGGAGGGCTTTGCGTCCTACGCGTTCAATAAATCTCACGCGGCGGCGTATGCAACTCTGGCTTATCAGACGGCATGGCTTAAAAAGTACTATTGCAAAGAGTTTATCTGCGCTCTTTTAAACAATCGTCTCAATAAGATTGACGAGATTACAAAATACGTTCTCTACCTCAAAGATAAGGGCATGAAAGTTCTTCCTCCCGACATCAACAGGTCAAAGACGGTGTTCTCGGTTGAAAACGACGGCGTCAGGTTCGGACTTTCGGCACTCAAAGGCACGGGACAGAGCGCAATCGACGACGTCATTGCCGAAAGGACTAAAAACGGTCTTTTCAAAGATTTCCCCGACTTCGTTTTAAGGTGCGCTCCGTTTGTAAATAAGCGCATAATAGAGGGACTTATCCTTGCAGGAGCTTTCGATTCAATGGGTATTTTCCGTTCGAGGCTGTTTGCAGTGTATGACGAACTCTATTCCCGCGCGACTGGCATAAGCAAGCAGAAAAACAGCGCGCAGATGTCGCTTTTCGGCGAATTTATCGAGGAGGAACGCCTCCAGGCAGATTATCCCGATATACCCGAATACGACGTCATGGACAAGCTTTCCAAGGAAAAGCAGGTGCTCGGCGTATACGTAAGCGGACATCCCTTCGAAAAATATATGTCTGCTTTCAGGGACATGCCTTTCAACTGCTCAATGCTTGACGACTTTGTCGAGGACGAGGACGGCAACAGAACGTACAATGCCGTTCAGGACGGCATGACGGTCGAAATGGGCGGCATAATTTCCGCCTACAGGCGCACGACTACCAAGCGCACCGGTGCGTTTATGGCTTTCATTACGGTGGAGGACGTCTACGGCTCTGTCGAATGCGTGGCTTTCCCCGCAATTTATGAAAGGGTCAAAGCTGCTGTGGCAAACGACAAGATTGTAACTCTTAAAGGCAAACTCGATTTGACGGGCGGCAAAGAGCCGTCGGTTATTATAGACGACCTCAAGGAGTTCGATACTCAGTCATTCGGCGGCAAACCTGCGGCTAAACCTGCTCAGAAGAGAAAACAGCCAGTGCTCTGGCTGAATGCGTCTGCGCTTTCCGACGCAGATTTCGACGATATGCTTTCAATGCTTTCCAACTACGAGGGAGATACGGTCTGTGCGATTTTAAGAGGCGATAAAAAGTACAGGTTGCCCACTGGCGTAAATTATTGCAGGGGGCTTTTGGCAGAGCTTTCGTCGTTCATTTTCGAAAAGGATATCAAATACGTAGAATAAAAATTTATTGCTAAAAATTGTTGTAAATATAAATTTAGTCTGCTATAATATAAAATGGAAATGATAGAAGGAGTCGTTGCGTAAGTTAAGGGGGCAAGCGGCATAATGCCGCGCGCGGCGGCAAAATTACGGAGGGATTCTGTTATGAAGAGAATAGGCTTGCTTACAAGCGGCGGCGATGCTCCCGGAATGAACGCCTGCATCAGGTCGGTAGTGCGCACCGCGCTCTACTACGGCATGGAAGTCTACGGCGTTGAACGCGGTTATCAGGGACTTATCGACGACGAGATGATTCCCATGGAGATGCGCTCGGTATCCGACATAGTTCAGAGGGGCGGAACAAAGCTCCGTACGGCGCGTTGCCTTGAAATGCTCACAAAAGAAGGTCAGAAAAAGGCTGTCAGAACGCTCGAAGCCCGCGGCATTGAGGGGCTTGTCGTCATAGGCGGCGACGGTTCGTTCAGGGGCGCAAAGTGTCTCTCCGAAGAATACGGCATTCCCACTATAGGTATTCCCGGTACAATCGATAACGACCTCGAATACACCGATTACACTCTCGGTTTCGATACGGCGGTAAACACCTGTATCGACGTCATAAACAAACTGCGCGACACTATGACCTCGCACGAGCGTATTTCCGTCGTTGAAGTCATGGGCAGGCGTTGCGGCGATATCGCGCTCTATGCAGGTATTGCTTCGGGCGCAGAAATAATCGTCGTTCCCGAAGTTGTCTTCGACCTCGACGATATAGTTATGCGTATAAATCGTTCGCGTGCAAACGGCAAACATTCCAACATTGTCGTAGTTGCCGAGGGCGTATGCACGGCGGAAGAATTTGCAAAGCAGCTTCAGTCGGTTACAACATATTCCGTACGTCCCACAACAATCGGACATATCCAGCGCGGCGGTTCGCCTTCGATGGCCGACAGAATGCTTGCGGCTCAGTTCGGAAATAAGGCTGTAAGACTTCTCAATGAAGGTATCGGCAACAGAGTTGTCGGCATTCATAAGAATGAAATAATCGATATGGATATAATAGAAGCGGTAAGCATGAAAAAGAAATTCAACTATGAATTGTACGAAACGCTTCAGATGATTTCTATGTAATTTTAAGCCGCTTAACTCAAGCGGCTTTATTTATGTAAAAAACAAGGGGAAATAAATGATTTTAACAGTTTGTCTCAGTCCGTGTATCGACGTGAATATTGAGGTCGATTCTCTCACGGTCGGCATGACGCATAAGATAATAAATAAAAACACATTTTTGACGGGCAAGAGCATAAATGTAGCGGTGGGTCTCGCGCGTCTCGGGGTACAGACTTTTCTTACAGGTTTCATGTACGAGGATAACGGCAGACTTTTCGAACACGAATTGCACCGCGAAGGCATAGCGTACAAATTTGTCTGGAACAGCGGCAGAGTGCGCGAAAACTATAAATTCATAGACGAAAAGTCAATGCTCACGGAAATAGACGATGTGTCCGGCGAGGTGACGAAAGAGAAGCAGGACGAACTTATAAAACTCATTGCAGAAATTGCGCCGAGTTGCGAAGCCGTCGTTCTCGCGGGCGGACTTACAAAGGGCATGACGGCTGACTATTATTCGCGCATACTTTCGGTAATTCCCGACAATGTCATAAAAGTTGTCGACAGCGAGGGAGAAAGGCTTCTGGAGGCGTTGAAATGCGGCGTCGACCTTGTAAAACCCAACGTCGAAGAGATACAGCGCACATTGAGCATTCAGCTCAAAAACAGAACGAATGCGCTTGACGGGGCAAAAAAGCTGGTGGAAATGGGTGCGAAGAACGTCCTACTGTCGCTTGGCAAGCACGGAGCTATCATAACCGACGGAAAGAAAAGTTATTACTGCAAATCGAACAATGTTGCAATGAACTCTACGATAGGAGCGGGAGACGCAATGGTAGCGGCGGCAACAAAAGCCCTGGTTGAAAGGCGCGACCTAGCAGAGGTATTGAGTTGCGGCGTGGCTGCTGGAACGGCGGCGGTCACTCTGCCCGACAGCATATCCTTTACAAGGGACAAATATCAGGAAATTCTTGCAAGTCTGATAGTAAAAGAAATTTAATTTTGCTATTGATTTTTTTCTCGCTGTTTGTTATAATTATATATACAAACACAGATATACCGATGGAGGCTACATAATATGTGGAACGAAAATGCACCCTTGGAGCTGCTCAAAGAATTGCCTGCTCTCCTCAACGAAGCCAATCTTGCACGTCTGCAGGAAGTTATCGATATCGATAAATTCGTGAACAGTGCAGAGCGCGGTTATGACTTGTGCGGACAGTATGCTCCTTTTTGCGCAAATTGCGATAAAAGTCTTCAGCACCCCTGCGCAGTCGCTTACGTAAAGATGAAACAGGCTGAAGGAATGGATGTCAAACTCAAGAGCGAGGTTGAAGAAGTTCTCTCCGAAACCCCTGCAAAGACGCGTTCAGCAAGGACGGGAAAAGGCGTCAGAATAGCCGTAGCCAAACGCAAGAAACAGTAAATCATTAATTTTGCCGCCCGCATGAGCCTTACAGCGGTCAGTCGGGCGGCTTTTTCTTTGTGTTTTTGTCTGCTAATTTTTTTACATTTTCCGTCAAAATGATTTGACAATGTTCTGTAATTAAAATATAATAATCGAGTAATTCATTTGAAGAGCTTGCTGCTATGGCTCAGCAGGTAGAGCACGTCCTTGGTAAGGACGAGGTCACCGGTTCAAATCCGGTTAGCAGCTCCATATAAAAACCGACATATCAGATGTCGGTTTTTATTTTTTTCGTGCAGCGTTATGTATGTTTGCCGAATTAAAAATCTTTTGTCCGTTTCACGGCGGAAACAAATATTAATATATGATGAGTATTTGAAGCCGAGCAGGCGCGGATGTCTGAAATGTAAAAAATGGGCTTGCGGTTTGCTTGACAAAATTTTGATTTTGGTGTTAAAATTGCAGTAACTTAAATAAAAAGGACAGTTCGTGACCATCCTGTCTGTAAACAAAACTATGGAAAAAAAGATGGCGCATATATTGCGCCTTTTTTGTTTGTTTGCGATGGCGCGGCTCATTTAAATTTATGGGTCAGAAAATAAAAAGTGAATTTCATCAGTTTGTATTGCTGTTAAAGAGCGTTCCCGCGCTCGTCACGGTAATATTCGTTATGTCGGTTTTTGCAATGAACCTGCTTGCCAATAAGAGCATAGCTCTGCCTGTCGACTGGCTCGCACTCGATTGCGGAATAATAGTTTCGTGGTTTGCGTTCCTGACAATGGATATGGTTACAAAGCACTTCGGACCTAAAGCCGCAACCGAGCTTTCCGTCTTTGCTATTCTTATTAATCTGTTGTTCTGTCTGTTGCTCTTTATCGGCAGCGTAATTCCTGGGATGTGGGGCGAATCCTTCGTTGAAAAGGGCGACGCCGTAAACGTCGCTTTAAACAACACTTTCGGCGGAACGTGGTATGTGCTCGCGGGCAGTACGACGGCTTTTGTAGTATCTTCTGTCGTAAACAATTTCTCAAACTGGGGAATAGGTAAGATATTCAGAAAAAATCCCGACGGCAAGGCGGCGTATTTTTTCAGGTCGTATGTCTCGACTGCCGTAGGACAGTTTGTCGATAATCTTCTTTTTGCGCTCATCGTGAGCCATATTTTCTTCGGCTGGACCTTTTTGCAGTGCGTAATGTGCTCTGTTACGGGTATGCTTGCCGAGCTCCTGTGCGAAGTGTTATTTTCATATTTCGGATATGCCGCGTGCAGGAGATGGAAAAAGAACAACGTAGGCGAAGAATACTTCAGCTATCTCAGACTTTGCAGGGAGAACGCGCAATGAAAGTTTTAATCAGCGGCTCGAGCAGCGGTATAGGCAGGGCGGCGGCACTTAAATTTTTGTCCGCAGGACACGAAGTTACAGGTCTCGACATAAAAGAAAGTACAATCGAAAGCGACAGATATACCCATTATATAACAGATATATCCTGCGGAATGCTGCCCGATATCGGCGACGTAAATATACTTGTAAACAATGCCGGCGTTCAGGATACCGGCAGGGATATAGACGTAAACCTCAAGGGTACGATCAGAGTCACTGAAAAATATGCCTTTCAGGGCGGTATAAAGAGCGTCTTGTTTGTAGCCTCGGCAAGCGCGCACAACGGAAGTGAGTTTCCCGAGTATGCCGCGAGCAAGGGCGGGATGATATCTTACATGAAAAATGTTGCGCTGCGCGTTGCGGAGTGCGGCGCGACATCAAACAGTCTTTCCCCCGGCGGAGTGCTCACCGAGCTGAATGCGCGCGTCATTGACGACAGAGAAAAATGGAATAAAATAATGGAGCAGACACTTCTTCCGAAGTGGGCTGAACCTGAAGAGATTGCCGAATGGATATATTTTGTGACGGTAATCAATAAATCTATGACTGCTCAGGATATTCTGATTGATAACGGAGAAATTGCCAAAGCGCAGTTCGTCTGGTAAAAAGCGGGCGCGCAAGCTCGAAAGCTTGCGCGCCCGCTTTAACTTTAAAGTTTATTTGTTTTTATAAATCTTTGCAGACACTCGCACTGTCTGCCGTAACTGTCATAGCCCGTATCCTTGCATTTTTCGCATTTGTAATGGGGGAGCAGGTCGTCCTTCGAAATGCCCATGGCGGTCAGTCTTTCGTCCGCCTGCTTTTCGAGCAGGGCAATCTCGTCCGAAATCTTCTTTGCAAGCTTTTCGTCGCTGACCTCAGCAAAGGCAAGCTGAATGGAGAGGGTGTTCAGCTTTTTTCTGGCATTGCCGTAGACTTCGTCCTTCATGGCCTTCGTCTGAACCTTTTCTGCGCGCCTTAACGCCTCTGCTCGGAGGTCGTAGTAGTGTCTCTCGATTATGGCTTTTTTGCTCTCTCCGCCGTTGGCGGCAGTCGGTTGCGAAATGCCTTCGGGAGCAGTTATGCCCTGTGTCTTCCACGAGGACAACACAGCGTTCATATATGCGAGCGGATTGCTCTTTCCCTGCGCTGTCTCTGCGGCTTTCAAGAGCATTTCGTCCGAAAAATCCCAACTTTTCCAGCGTTTTAAATATTGCCTGTCGGGGTCGATTATTTTTCTCGTCATTCCGCAGGTCTTGAGAATTTGCTTTATTGTCTTGTCGTCTGCGGCAATGGACGTCAGTCTCTCGCTGACCGACTGTTCGGTTATAATGCCTTCTTCGTAAAGAGATGAGATAAAATCGTTCATACCCTCAAACGAGTTTTTGCCCTGCATAAAGCAGTAATCGGCAATAATTTTAAGAGTGTCGCACTCGAAACCGCAGTCGCGCCACTTGCAGACATAATTTTCGACATACGGGGAGGCGTTCTGCATATATACGCCCAGAGATTTTGCGATTTCCGAGGCGCAGGCATAGAGCGAGTTTTTGGCTTTGCTGTAATCTTCAATCTCTTTGACGTCAAATTTTCTGTTTTTATACAGTTCTTTGAGCGCGTCGTCGATTTTTTCGCTCGATTTTGCCTTGAAATGCTTTGCCGCGCAGATAATTGCTTCGTCCGAAAAACCGAGCTCGTTCGTCCATTTTTCGTAGAGCGCGTTGTCGTCGGGGTCGGGTTTTCTGACAATTCCGACAGCCGTAAATATTTTTGAGAGCGCGGGTGCGGATGAGGTGTAAGAAGAGAGCTTTTCCTCAACTTTTTTCGCCGTCGTAATGCCCTCTTCGGCGAAACTTTTTGCGACTTTTTTTATATATTGATAGCGTATGTCGTTGCCCTTGAGATTTACGCAGTAGCTTATAATCATAAGAAGGGCGTTCTGCTCGAATGAGTATTCGTCCAGAAGGTAGTAATACTCCATAAATTCGTTTGTGGAAATCATCCTTCCTGTAATGACCGACTGCACGGCAGAGGCGAAAGCCGAATATTTTTCAGGTTTGAGCTTTTTAGGCGTGCCTGAAAGGTTATCGGCATTCAGAATTCTGATTTCGAGTGGGCTGCGCGAAAGAATGCTTACGAGCTCGAGCTCTTCGAGATATTCGAAGCAGTTGACAATTTCGTCCTCGCTGAGACTTAACTTTGCGGCAAAGTCCTGCGCAGTATAGGAATTCAGCCCGTTCTGGCAGACGTAGAGCGCGAAAAGATATGTTTTCAGCGCATCGGGCTCTAAAACGGGCAGGTATTTTGTTATGAATTTGTTTTCGATTATGGTCGAGCCTTTTTTTATAAGTTCGTCGGCAACCGAAATAAAAGCCATTGGTAAAACTCCCGCTCAACGCTTGATTTATTGAGATAAAAGGGCTATAATATAAAAAGAATATTGTCCCCTTGCGTTGAGTAAACATTATTATAACTTTACGCGGAAAAAAAAGCAATAATATTTTTCAAATTGCGGACAAAAATACACAAGCGGCGGCGGGTAATTCCCGCCGCGCTTTAAGGAGTTAGATATTGACACCAATTTTGACGCCCATATCGATGTGGAAAGATTTTGACGACAGCCTGCCTTTGGAAGCCGTTATAAGCGGTAAAAAGACGCTTGACGGGGTGAGGTACGAATACGTCAGTTTTTCCGGAAGAAAGACCGAAGACGGCAGAGTGCGCGTCTTCGGAGTTTTTGCATGCAATGCGGAAGTTCCTTCTTCGGACGGCGTGCTTATCATACCCGACAGCAGCGAAACGGTAGACGAGCGTCTGCTCAGAATGTTTGTCGATAACGGCTATTCTGCTCTGATGGTGGATATAAGAGGCTCGCAGGAACTTGCCGAAGCTGTTGAAAAAGGCGATAAAAAGGTCGAACAGACAGTCGCAAAGGGCGTGAAAGAGGGTGAACAGGTCGCTAAATCTCCCGAAAAGGTCAGCCCCGAAGAGGTCGGCGCAAATGCTCCCTCAGCCAAGGTCGGCGATATGCAAAAGGGTGTTAATTTTACTGTCTATCCGCCTTCAGTTTCCTATGCTAATTTCGCATCTGCGGGCAGACATATAGATTTTGCCGACGACGGAGCAGATAAGACTTCCTGGTATGAGTGGGTAGCAGTGGGACTTTATGCGAGGAAATTTCTCGCAACAAAGGTCAGAAACGATAAGATAGGCGTGGTTGGTATCCGCGACGGAGGCGAAGTGGCGTGGAAACTTGCCTATGCGGGCAATTTTTCGTGCGCCGTACCCGTTTGCGCCGTAGGCTGGAGGGCATATAAGGGATATTCCAAATTCGGCACGGCAGAGCCTGCTTTCGACGAGGAGAGACACCGCTTTATCGCGGCTATCGATTCTCAGGCTTATGCTCCCTACGTAAAGTGTCCCGTGCTTATGCTCTGTTCAACAAACGACCCCGATTTCGACTATGACCGCGCATACGATACGTTCTCGCGCGTAAACCCTCAGTTTGCAGGGCAGAGCGTAATCACCTATTCCGTCAAGAGCAATGCCTGCATTGCGCAGAAGAGCACAAAGGATATGTTCATGTTCCTCGACAGGTATATTAAGCTCAGACAGGTCTTCATACCCAAACCTGCAGAGCTGTCCGTAACCGTCGACGGAGACGATAACCTCATTGCAAGAGCTGCTTTCGACGACGAGGGCGTGGTTGAAACCTTCGGTCTGTATATGGCAGAAGATTGCAAAAATCCGACCGTGCGCGACTGGATACGCGCGCGCTATAAGGGAAAAGTGAGCGACGCGGAGCATGATTTTTATCTCGACGTCTACAATAAGACGGGCGTGCTTTTCGCACTTTGTTATGTAACTTATACAAACGGCTTTACCGTCTGGTCGAAGATTACCGTCAAGAAAATAAGCGGTACGTTCCGCAACAGCCAGAGCAAATGCCGCGTGCTCTATTCGAGCAGAAACGGCATAGACTGTTTTTCGCTTGCCGATTACGGTTCGCACGCCGTAGCTGGCACGTTCTTTGAAAATGAGCAGGTTTTCCCTCAGATGATTACCAGAAACGAGCTGAAGGGAATATATTGTGTGTGCGGACTTTCGACTTACCGACTGAACAGCCCGAGATATTCGCCTTCGCAGGGCAGCTTGCTCAAATTCGATATTTATACCGAAAAGGATTGCACGATAGAACTCAGCATAACTTCGGTCGGGGACGGAACGGTATTTTCTCTCAAAGTTCCCGCAATCGGCGGAACATGGCAGAGCGAGGTGCTCGAAAGCAAGCTCTTTAAAAGCATTGGCGGCATGCCGCTTGCCGATTTCAGCATGCCCTCGGGACTTATGTTCACCATAAAGTGCGACGAGCTTTACGCGCTCAATAACGTTATGTGGCTTTGATATGAACGGTTTTCCCGTATCCCTTGACAGACTTAAGAAAAAAAACAGCGGAACTCTTGTTTTAAATATAATTCTTATATTTATAATTCTAATTCTGCTGGCTGAAATATTGTTTGTCTCACGCTATTCCCGCGTTTACGTCGTGGGCGATTCCATGCTTCCGACGCTTACGGGGGCGGTCAGCGAGCAGCAGCCTGGCGGAGATTTTCTATTCGCCGACAAATATGCAAAGGCTCAGTGCGGAGATATAATTGTAATCACCGCCGAAGATGAGAACGGCAATTCCCGCACTATAATAAAGCGACTTATAGCAACTCAGGGACAGAGCGTGGAACTCAGGCAGGGTCAGCTGTATATTGACGGCGAACTTGTCGAAGAGAGCTATGTGCTTGCGGCGAATAACAGTCCCGAACTTCCCATAAATACTTTCGGACCCGTAACCGTGCCCGAAGGGTGTATATTCGTTCTCGGAGACAACAGAGACGTGAGCTCCGACAGCCGCGGGAAGTACGGCATGATTGATGAGAGCGAAGTTATTGGCGTTATCGCGCAATGGTCTCTCGATTTAAAGGACCTAATAACGGGCTGGCATACCTTTTTTGAATATACGTTGCCGTCATTGTTCTGAATTTGCGGCACGGATAAAACAACAATAAAATTACTCAGGAGATAAAACTATGCGCGCGGTCGTTACCGTAGTAGGAAAAGACAAAACAGGAATTATTGCAAAAGTATCTGCGCTTCTTGCCGAAAAAGAAGTGAACATTCTCGACATAAGCCAGACGATAATGAATGAATACTTCACGATGATAATGATGGTTGACCTTACAAATTCTTCTACAGAGCTTGCCGACCTCTCCGAGGCCTGCGCCGAGCTCGGCAGAAGCATAGGCATGTCGATACACATTCAGCACGAAGATATTTTCAATGCCATGCACAGAGTATAAGGCGGTGCGCAATGTTTAATTCCACAGATATTTTAGAAACCATAAATATGGTTGAGCGCGAGCACCTCGATATCCGCACGGTGACGATGGGTATTTCTCTTTTGCCCTGCATAAGAGCTACCGCAAAGGAGACTGCCCGCTGCGTGTACGATACAGTCTGCAAAAAGGCAGAAAATATTGTAAAGGTCACGGGCGACCTCTCGGCTGAATACGGTATTCCCATTGTCAACAAGCGCGTTTCGGTCACGCCTGTAAGTCTTATATGCGCACCTTTCGCCTCGGAGGCGGCTCTCATAGGCAGAGCTCTGGACGACGCCGCAAAAAAACTCGGCATTGATTTCCTCGGCGGCTATTCCGCGCTCGTGCATAAGGGAATGGCAGACTATGAGAGAACATTCATAATGAGCATACCCGAGGTTCTGGCAACCACGGAAAGGTTGTGTTCTTCGGTAAATGTCGGCTCGTCAAAGTCGGGCATAAACATGGACGCAGTTAAGCTGATGGGTCAGATTGTAAAACAGACGGCTGCGGCAACTGCAGCAACCGACGGCTTCGGATGCGCAAAACTCGTTGTGTTCTGTAACGCGGTGGAGGACAACCCCTTCATGGCGGGAGCATTCCACGGCGTAGGCGAAAGCGGTACTGTAATAAACGTAGGCGTATCCGGACCCGGCGTCGTACATCACGCAATCGAGGCTGTTCCCGACGCAAACATAACCGAACTTGCAGAGACTATCAAGCGCACTGCGTTTAAAATCACGAGGGCGGGTCAGCTCATTGCCCGCGAGGCGGCAAAGCGTCTCGGCGCGGAATTCGGCATAGTCGACCTTTCGCTCGCGCCCACCCCCGAACGCGGCGACTCCGTCGCGCAGATACTCGAAGAGATGGGGCTCGAATGCGTCGGCACTCACGGCACTACAGCATGCCTTGCAATGCTCAACGACGCGGTCAAAAAGGGCGGCGTCATGGCAAGTTCGCGCGTAGGCGGACTTTCGGGTGCGTTCATTCCCGTTTCCGAAGATATCGGCATGATTGAAGCTGCCGAAAAGGGAGTTTTATGCATAGACAAGCTCGAGGCAATGACGGCGGTCTGCTCTGTCGGGCTTGATATGATAGCCGTTCCCGGCGACACCACGGCGGAGACGATAAGCGCGATAATCGCAGACGAAGCGGCAATCGGTATGATAAACAATAAGACAACGGCGGTAAGAATTATCCCCGCTCCCGGCAAAAAAGTCGGCGAGCAGGTCAATTTCGGCGGACTTTTGGGCAGAGCTCCCGTTATGGCGGTGCACAATCAGTCTGCCTGCAAATTCGTCGACAGGGGAGGACTTATTCCCGCTCCCATACATTCAAATAAAAATTAAGAGGTATAAATATGCAGAGAAACGAAGTGCCCGAGCGCAACAAATGGCGCATAGAAGATATATATCCTAACGACGAAACCTGGGAAAAGCAGTATGACTGGGCTATGAATAATATGGATTTTGCAAAGTATGCGGGAAAGTTGGGCGACAAGGCTCAGCTTCTGAAGTTCATGCGCGCAAACGACGACTTTATGAAGGTCTGCGAACGCCTTGCCGTCTATGCTCATATGAAGCATGACGAGGACGCAAGAATTTCAAAATATACCGCATATACGGGCAAAATTCAGATGCTCTTCGGCAAATATTCGGGTGAAGTTGCGTTTGTGGAGCCCGAGCTTGCACAGCAGAGCGAAGAATACCTCAACTCGCTTGTTGAGGACAAGCAGTTTGCAGACTATGATTATCAGATTAAATGCCTCATAAAGCGCAAGGCGCATATTCTTTCTGAGGCTGAAGAGAAGCTCATGGCTTATGCGGGCGAAACGCTTTCCACTTTCCAGGAAACCTTCGGCATGATAGATAACGCCGACCTGCCTCTGCCCGAGATGGAACTCGACGGCAAGAAGGTCAGACTTTCTCACGGCATATACGGACTTGTCCTTCACTCCTCTGACAGGGAGAAGAGAAAGGAAGTCTACGAAAAATATTACGGCGCGTACAACAGCCTCATAAATACAATAACTTCGACATATTACGGCAATGTGAAGAAGGATGTATTTTTAAGCAGAGCATACAAATTCAATTCCTGCCTCGAGAGAGCCCTCTTCAACGAGGATGTCGACAGGGTTGTATACGATAACCTGCTCGCGTCGGTTGAAAATAGTTTCCCCGCAATGCATCGCTACATGGCGGACAGAAAGAAGATACTCGGCTATGACAAGCTTTATTTTTATGATGTCTATGCGCCTTTGGTTGCAGATGTCGAAGTAAAGATGAGCTATGACGAAGCTTATGCCTATGTAATCAAGGGACTTGCACCCCTCGGAAAGGAATATCAGGACCTTCTTAAAAAGGGATATGACGAGCGTTGGATAGACGTAGAAGAAACCGAGGGCAAGCGCAGCGGCGCATATTCCACCTGCGTGAACGACGTTCATCCTTACGTCCTTTTGAACTATCAGCCCACGACGAGCGATATCTTTACCGTCGCTCACGAAATGGGACATTCGCTGCACAGCTATTTCTCGGCGCACAATCAGCCCTATGCAAAGGCTGATTATAAAATTTTCGTCGCGGAAGTTGCAAGTACCGTCAACGAAGTTCTTCTTCTCAAGTACATGCTCAAGGAAGCGAAGGACGAGAACCTCAAAAAGTATCTTCTCAACTATTATCTCGACACCATCAGAGCAACCCTTCACAGACAGACGATGTTTGCCGAGTTTGAGTTCAAAGCTCACGATATGGCTGAAAAGGGCGAACCTCTCACTAAGGAAAACCTCTGCGCCGTCTATGCCGACCTCGGCAGAAGATATTACGGCGACGCAATAGAACACGACTATAATATTTCGTGCGAGTGGTGCAGAATTCCTCATTTTTACACCGCGTTCTATGTATATAAGTATGCCACGGGCATAATCACTGCAATGAATATTGCAAATAAAATACTCACCGAGGGCGAAAGTGCGGTTAAGGCATATTTTTCGTTCCTTTCGGGCGGTTCTTCCACAGACCCTGTATCCCTTCTTAAACTTGCGGGCGTAGACCTCACTACAAAGCAGCCTTTCGAGTTTGCTATGGAAGAGTTCGACAATACGCTCAAAGAGTTTGAAAAACTTATGAAGATTTGAAATTATGGCAGATAAAAATAACATGATGCCCAACAACCTCGACGCCGAGCAGGCACTTTTGGGTTGTATGCTCATAGACAACGAAATATTGCCCGACGTGCTCGAAAAGCTGACGGAGGACGACTTTTATCAGGAATCTCACAGATATATTCTTTCTGCGATGAAAATGAATTACAACAGCCGTCGCCCCGTCGACCTCGTCACGCTCATAGATAAGCTGGAAACGGAGGGAAACCTCGAAAAGGCGGGCGGAGTTGCGTATCTTACAGAGCTTACTCAAAATACTCCGTCATCGGCAAATTACGAGCACTATTTTGACATAGTCCGCAGAGACGCCGTCAACCGCAGGCTCATCCGTTCGGCAAAGGAAATAATCAAGTTCGCGCAGACGAGTGACGACAGCGTAAAGAGCGTTCAGTTCGCAGAAAGTCAGGTATATTCGATTTCGAGGGTAAACGATTCGTCGTCCGTCAAGGATATACGAGAGAGCGACGGCATAGACCAGGTCATAAATAAATTCCAGCTTTTAGCCGACGACAAGGACGCCTTCCGCGGCGTCATGACCGGCTTTACCCGTCTGGATAAGCTCACAAACGGTCTGCAGAAGACCGACCTTATAGTCATAGCAGCCCGCCCCGGTATGGGTAAAACTTCGATTGCTATGAATATAATCGAAAACGCGGCTCTAAATAACGACAAAGTCTGCGCTGTATTCTCGCTCGAAATGCCTGAAATTCAGATTATTCAAAGGCTTCTTTGCAGCTATGCGGGAGTATCGATGTCTGCGGCTCTGTCGGGTTCGCTCACGCCCAACGATTGGAAAAAAATTGCCAAGGCGAGCGAAAAAATGAGAAAATGCAGGATAAATATAGATGATTCGTCGCGCGTCACACCCGCCGAAATACTCTCCAAATGCCGCAGAATTAAGGCAAGAAACAACGGTCAGCTTGACCTTGTCATGATAGACTACATACAGCTTATGTCGAGCGGCAGTAAAAATTCTGACATAAACCGTACTCAGGAAGTTGCCGAGATCACCCGCGAACTCAAGATAATGGCAAAGGAACTCAATGTTCCCGTTATAGCTCTTTCACAGCTCAGACGTATGCAGACAAAAGAACCTCAGCTTTCCGACCTGCGCGAATCGGGTGCGATAGAGCAGGACGCCGATATAGTAATGTTTATTAATCGTCCCGACGTAACCGCGACCGACGAAGAGATAAAGAAGAACAATATAGTCAAGGGCATGGCTGACCTCATTATAGCCAAGCACAGAAACGGCGGACTTGACAGAATTAAACTTCGTTTCAAGGGCGAGCTGACAAAGTTCGTCAATCCCGAACCGGACGACGATATAGCCGAGCCCGTGTATGACAATCCCGACCAGTCGGACGGTGGAGCGGGCGATATTCCCGATGATTTCGAAGCTCCGTTTTAATTATGGAAACACGCATATATAACATAGACGAGCATTCGCTCGCGCTTGCAAAGAGCATAATAGAAGATGGCGGCGCGGTGGCATTTCCCACAGAAACCGTCTATGGTCTGGGCGCAAACGCGCTTGATGACGAGGCGGTGAAGGGTATTTATGCGATAAAGGGCAGACCTTCGGACAA
The DNA here is from genome assembly GCA_949290575.1 of uncultured Clostridia bacterium. GTDB lineage: Bacteria > Bacillota > Clostridia > Christensenellales > Borkfalkiaceae > Coproplasma. Next base: position 339,795 of record CASESJ010000001.1, on the reverse strand, counting down.
TCCTTTAATTGTTCACGTGCATAAAGATTACGATTTGTCTCTGCTCGTCGACTATATTCCCGAATATGCAAAGCAACTTTCAAAGGCGTTTTTGCCGGGACCGCTTACAATGGTCTATAAGAGCGTAAAAAAGGTCAGCCCATTTGTTTCATGCGGGCTGGATACGCTCGCCGTGCGCATACCGTCGCACGAGGGGGCGCAGAAGTTTTTAAAATACGTCAATCTGCCCATTGCCGCACCCAGTGCAAATGTCTCAAAACATGTCAGCCCCGTCACTGCTCAGCACGTCTTTGACGACCTCAACGGCAGAATAAGCTGTATTCTCGAAGGCGGAAAATGCTCGGGCGGAATTGAGAGCACGGTTCTCGACTGTACGGGCGATACTCCTTGCGTTCTCAGGAGCGGTCTTGTCACGCGCGACATGATAGCGCAGGTTGCAGGCGAATGCGACGAATACCATATGGTTGAGGGCGAAAAAGTACGTTCGCCCGGAATGAAATATAAGCATTATTCACCCCGCTGCATGACAAGGTTGTATACCTATGCAGAGCGTTTTGACGCGCTTAAGGAGTACACAGAGTGCACAGAGCGCGGTCTGCGCGCCTATGTAATGTGCGACGACGGCGTAGCGGAGGAGCTTAAAGTTAAAGACGTATTGAAACTCGGGAAGGATGAAAACGAGATAGCCCGCAATCTTTACGACAAACTGAGGGAAGGCGAACAGGTGGCAGAGATAATAATTGCCGTTGCGCCTTTGAAACAGGACGGAGTGATGGTGGGCGTAATGAACAGACTTTCTAAAGCGTGTGGCTGAAATGAAAAGAAAAAAGATACTTTTCGTGTGCACGGGCAATACCTGCCGCAGTCCCATGGCTGAAATGATATTGCGCGCGAAGATAAAACGTAATAAAATCAAGTGGTGGGACGCCATTTCCTGCGGAGTACACGCTCAGCTCGGCGACAGCATTGCGCCGAACGCTGTGAAGGCTCTTGAGGAATGCGGATATTCCGTAAGGCGCAATTTTGCGCCCAGACAACTCACGCAAAGGCTCATTGAAAGCAGCGAGGTTGTAGTCACTATGACGACTTCGCATAAACAGATGCTCGAAGCCTGCGGCAACGTCGTGAGCGTCAGAGAGCTTTGCGGTTTCGAAGTGCCCGACCCGTACGGTGCGGGCGTGGACGTCTATATACGCACATGCAGGGCTATAGAATGCGCCTGCGACAAAATAATTGAAAAATACATACTTGAGAACAAGGAGAACTGATATGAAAATAGCACTCGCCTGCGACCACGGCGGACTTAATCTTAAGCGAGAAATTATAAAATACCTCGAACAGAACGGTTACGAATACGAAGATTTCGGTACGAACAGCTTTGACAGCTGCGACTATCCCGATTATGCTCTTCCCGCTGCTGAGGCAGTTGCTCAGGGCAAGTGCGAGCGCGGCATAGTCGTATGTTCGACGGGCATAGGCGTCTCCATAGTCGCAAACAAGGTTCCTGGCGTTCGCTGCGCGCATTGCCACGATACCTATTGCGCTGAATTCACAAGACTTCATAACAATTCAAACGTCCTCGCCCTCGGCGAAAAGGTTGTGGGCGTCGGCTACGCGCTCAAGATTGTCGAAAAGTTTTTAACTACCGACTTCGAGGGCGGCAGACACGAGCGCAGAGTGGACAAAATCACTGCAATCGAGAAGAAATACTGCAAATAATTTTAAATGATTGACCTTCACCTTCACACCTCATTTTCGCACGACAGCTCCGAAGACCCGTCTGCATATATTGAGCGCGCGTTGTCTGTCGGAGCGGAGATAATAGGCTTTGCGGAGCATTACGATTACGACTTTTATCTCAACGGACAATGCCTCGGGTTGCCTGACCTCGACAAATATTTTCTTGTTTCGGGCTCAGAAAATGTAAAAGTTCTGCACGGCGTAGAGGTGGGTTACAGAGCTGAAGCCCAGGAATTTTATAAGAATTTTGTCCGCACTCATCCGTTCGATTACGTTATCAACAGCGTGCATATGTTGCCTGACGGTGCTTGTGCATCCCGTCCCGTACGGCTTGACGGTCAGGGCGTAAAGAATTTTTATACAAGATACCTTTCAGACGTGTATGATAGCGTGTGCGCCGACTATGATTTTCAGATAGTGGGTCATATAGGCTATGCCTCGAGATATGTTCTCTCGCAGGATAAAAAATTGAGGTATGAAGATTTTTCCGAACTTTACGATAAAATTCTCAGGGAAATAATCGCTCGAGGAAAGTGTCTTGAACTCAACACCTCGTCTGCAGGCACGCAGGGCGACTTTCTGCCCGACAGAGATATCTTTATGAGATACCGTCGGCTCGGCGGTCGGCTCGTCTCATTCGGCAGCGACGCGCATAGGGCTTGTGACTTGCTGCGTGACTGGCATAATGCAAGGGATTTTCTCTTAAGCGCGGGCTTTAATAAAATCTGTTATTTTGTAAATAAGAAGTGTATGTTTTATAATCTCTGAATATATTTTGTTGCGGAATTAAATTTCCGCAATTTTTTTATTCAAAATGCTTTACTTCTTTAGTGTAATAAAGTATAATGTGTATACGATTAGCCATAAGGGTGGTCAGATGAAAGAAAACAACCTAAAACTTTTATACAGTTTATTTTTAAAACTTGAAAGCGAAGAAGATTGCAGGGCACTTCTGGACGATTTGTGCACCTATAAAGAGGTGGAGCAGATGGCGCAGCGCGCCTATGCGGCTAAATTGTTCCTCGAGGGCAAAACTTACAGCGAGATAATTGCCGAAACAGATATATCGTCTACGACGCTGTCGCGCATATCGAGGGCAATAACTCACGGTTCAGGCGCGTATAAAAAATTTATAGGCGGTGACGGGAATGAGCATTGATTTAAGACAGGAAGACAGCATAGTTTCGGAACTTACCGCGCTTTACGGCGGCAGGGGGTACAAGAGGTTCAAACCCGCCTGTTTCGAAGATTATTCGCTGTATCTGAGCAATATCGACTTTCTGATAAGCAAAAATGTCATCACTTTCAGCGGTGCGAGCGGAAGGCTTCTTGCTCTGCGACCCGACGTAACGTTGTCCGTCATCAGTCATTCCCGCGGCGAGGAGGGCACTAAAAAGCTCTTTTATAACGAAAAAGTATACAGAAGAACGGATGAAAAAAGTGAATTCCGCGAGGTAAGTCAGACGGGCGTCGAGGTCTACGGAGATATCGATATTGCCTGCGAGGCGGAAGTGGTGCTGCTCTCTGTCAGGACATTGCAGACGATAAGCGACGAATTCGTGCTCGACTTGTCGCATATGGGCTATACTGAGGGGCTTATTTCCTCTTTCTGTACAGATGCGGAACAGAAACAGCTTGTATATACCTATTTAAAGAGCAAAAATCTGCACGATTTCGATGTGTTTGCTCAGAAATTCGGCGTCGAAGAGAAATATCGTCAGGCATTCAGACAGATGGTTGCAATCGGAGGAAATGCGCGTCAGGCGGTCGTTGCAGCAGAGAAAAATGCCGTAAACCGCGAGATGAAAGTTGCGGCGCAGCAACTTAAGGAGCTCGTTTCAGTTCTGGAACAGCTCGGCTATGCCGACAGAATATCGATAAACTTTTCCATTGCCAACAATGCCGATTACTACAACGGCATAATTTTCAACGGCTATGTCGGCGGCGTGCCCAAGATGGTGCTTTCGGGCGGCAGATACGATAAGCTTCTGAAAAGGCTCAACAAGAGCGGCGGCGCGATAGGGTTCGCGCTCTATCTCGGCGAACTTGAGAGGTATTTCAGACCTCAGTCTCCATTTGTGGACAGCCTTATAATCTATGACGACAGTTCATATGTCAGAGCTTTGAAGTTGGCAGAAGAGCTGACCAAAGAGGGCAGGACGGTGCGCATTTCCAAAGATATAGTTGTTGACCTGCGCTACGGCGGCATAACAGATTTGAGGGAGGTGAAATAATGCTCAATATTGCATTGCCTAAGGGAAGATTAGGCGAAAAAGTTTACTCCCTTTTAAAAAAAGTCGGCTATGAGTGTTCCGAATATGACGAAAACAGCCGTAAGCTCATCTTCCGCGACGAAAGGGGCGGCGTCAGTTATTTCTGGGTGAAACCTTCCGATGTTTCGGTTTATGTCGAGCTTGGTGCGGCAGATATAGGCGTTGTAGGCAAGGATATCCTTGAAGATGCTGAACCTGACGTATATGAACTGCTCAATTTGAATATGGGCAAGTGCAGAATGTGCGTAGCGGCAAAGAACGATTGGTACGACGACATGTCCAGACCGCTGCGCGTTGCTACCAAATTTGTGAACGTAGCAAAAAATTACTATGCAAATCTCGGCAGAGACATAGAGATTATCAAGCTCAACGGCTCTATAGAGCTTGCGCCGATACTCGGAATGTCTGACGTCATAGTCGATATCGTCGAGACGGGAACAACTTTAAAAGAGAACAATCTCAAGGTTTTTGAAGAGATTTTTCCCATAAGCGCAAGACTGGTTGCGAATAAAGCTTCATATAAATTCAAAAACGGCGAAATTCTTGCTCTCTCGGGCAAGCTTGATAACGAGGTAAAAAATGGTTAAGCCTGTTAAATACGATAAAACCAATAAGAACGAGATTTTAAAACGCGACATTCTCGATACGACCGCTGTCGAGGCGGTTGTCAACGACATAATAAAAGAAGTCAGAACGCGCGGCGATGCAGCTCTTAAGGAATATACCTTAAAGTTTGACGGTGCGGAAATTGACGAGCTTGTCGTCACAAAAGAAGAGTTTGAAGAGGCGGAAAGAGCTGTAAGCGAGGAATATAAAGATATTTTGCGTCGTTCCGCCGCCAACATTGAAGAATTCCACAGAGCTCAGATTAAAGACGGGTTTGAAATAGAAAAGGACGGCTGTATTCTCGGGCAGAAGGTCACGCCGCTCGAAAGTGCAGGACTGTACGTGCCGGGCGGTAAGGCGGCATATCCTTCAACCGTATTGATGAATGCCATACCAGCAAAAATTGCTGGCGTAAAGAGAATAGTAATGGTTACGCCTCCGTTAAAGGACGGCAAAATCAAGCCTGAAGTGCTTGTGGCTGCAAAAATTGCAGGCATTACGGAAGTTTATAAAGTCGGCGGCGCGCAGTCTGTTGCGGCTCTCGCCTACGGCACGGAGACGATAGAAAGGGTCAATAAGATTACAGGACCGGGAAATATTTACGTCCAGACGGCAAAGAAACTTGTGTTCGGCGTCTGCGGCATAGAGATGATTGCAGGTCCTTCCGAAATTCTTATTATTGCGGACGAGACCGCAGTACCCGAATATGTGGCGGCAGACCTGCTTTCGCAGGCAGAGCACGACCAGCTTGCCACGGCTGTGCTCATAACCGACTGCTCAAAACTTGCCGACGAGGTCAGCGTCGCGCTTGAAAGGCGGCTTGAAAAGCTGGCAAGGCGCGACATTGCACGCGTTTCCATAGATAATAACTGTAAAATTATAGTTACGGATAATCTTGCTGATGCGGCAGAGCTTTCGGACGAACTAGCGCCCGAACATCTCGAACTCGCTGTAAAAGAGCCTTTTGAATTGCTCAGGAGCATTCAGAATGCAGGCTCTGTATTCCTCGGAAACAACACGCCCGAGCCCGTGGGCGATTACTACGCCGGTACAAACCACACTCTTCCCACAAGCGGAACGGCAAAATTTGCGTCTGCACTCGGCGTAAATGACTTTGTAAAGAGCACGCAGTACGTTTATTATACCAAAGAAAAGCTTGAAAAAAGCGGAAAAGACATAATAGAGTTTGCAATGTCAGAAGGACTGACGGCGCATGCCGAAAGCGTAGCTGTAAGGACAGAAAAATGAGTAAATTTGCGACGGCAAAACTTAATGCTATTGCGCCTTACGTTCCCGGCGAACAGCCGAGGGATAAGAAGTATGTAAAGCTCAATACAAACGAAAATCCATATTATACGTCCGCAAGGGCAGTAAATGCCATAACCGAAGAGGTTGTAAAGTCGCTTAATCGCTATTCCGACCCCGAGTGCAAGCCCTTAGTTGCGGCGATTGCCGCGTATTACGGTGTGCTTCCCGAAAACGTGCTGATAACCAACGGCTCGGACGAGGCTCTGGCTTTCTGCTTTCAGGCGTACGGAGCCGGCGGTGTGTGCTATCCCGACGTGACGTATGGCTTTTATGACGTGTTTGCCAATATGTACGACTGTCCCGTCGAACACATTGCGTTAGGACAGGATTTTTCCATACAAATAAGCGACTACTTTTCAAAGAAAAAGACGGTGGTTATTGCAAACCCCAACGCACAGACCGGGAGAGCTTTAAGTTCAGGACAAATTGAAGAAATTATTGCCTCTAACGAGCAAAACATAGTCATAGTCGACCAGGCGTATGTCGATTTCGGCGAAAACTGCAATGTCATTCCCCTCATAAAGAAGTATAAAAATCTCGTTGCAGTCAACACGTTTTCAAAATCGCGTTCGCTTGCAGGCGGAAGGATTGGCTTTATCGTCGCTGACAGAGAGTTAATCTGCGATCTGAATAAGGTAAAATATTCCTTTCATCCGTATAACGTCAACACGCTCTCAATGCTTCTGGCAAAACATGCTATAGAGGACGACGAGTATTTCAGGACTGCCGTGAGCAAGATTAAATGCACACGAGCAAGGCTCATTTCAGAGCTTAACTCAATGAATTTTGAGGTTGTTCCGTCGGCTGCAAATTTCGTGCTTGCAAAGACTGCAAAAATAGACGGCGGCAAGCTGTATGAAGAGCTCAAAAAGCGCGGTGTGCTTGTAAGGCACTTCTCGGACAAGCGCATTGAAGATTACATAAGAATAACTATCGGCACAGACGAAGAGATGTGCGCGCTCGTTGAGGCGATAAAATTAATTCTGGAGGAAACCGATGAGAACGGCTGAAATTGAAAGAAAGACGCGTGAAACTGATATAAAACTTTCTCTCTGTCTCGACGGCGGAGAATATGAAATAAATACAGATTGCGGATTTTTTAATCATATGCTCGAACTCTTTGCCGTTCACAGCGGTTTCGGGCTGAAGGTTGACTGTAAAGGCGACTATCAGGTAGACTTTCACCACACGGTTGAAGATGTGGGTATTGCGCTCGGACAGGCGTTTTTGCAGGCTCTCGGGGATAAGAGGGGTATAATGCGCTATGCGGACGTAACTATACCTATGGACGAAGCTCTCGTTCTCTGCGCTGTCGATATAAGCGGCAGAGGCACTTTGAATTTTGATGTGGAGCTGCCGAGCGCGAAGGTTACGGACGACAGCGATGAGGTAAAGAGCCGTGCCGTCGGACTGTTTGATACAGAGCTCGTCGAAGAATTTTTTATTGCATTTGTGCGCGAAGCGCGAATTACACTGCATATGGTTAAGTTGTACGGCAAAAATACCCACCACATTATCGAGTGCGCCTTCAAAGCGTTCGCAAGGGCTTTGAAAGCTGCCGTAAAGGTGGATGGGGACAAAATACCTTCCAGCAAGGGTGTGCTTTGATGATTGCGATAATAGATTACGGAGTGGGCAATCTGTTTTCCTTGAGTTGCTCGCTCAAAAAAATTGGCGCAGAAAGCGTTATAACGGGCGATAAAGATATAATTGCTGCGGCGGACAAACTCATTTTGCCCGGCGTCGGGGCTTTCGGCGATGCGGCAGCAAAGCTGCGGGAAAGCGCACTTGACTTGGTTATAAAGAGAGAAGTCGATGCCGGAAAACCTCTTTTAGGAATTTGCCTTGGAATGCAGCTTTTGTTCGATAAGTCTTTCGAATACGGCGAACATTCTGGGCTCGGTCTGATAGGCGGCGAGGTGAGACCTCTTTCACAGTTTGTTAAAGGTCTTAAAATTCCGCATATGGGCTGGAATTCGCTCGATATAAAAAATAAAGGCAATAAACTTTTAAAGTATATATCAGACGGTGACTATGTGTATTTCGTTCATTCGTACTGCGGAGTATGCAAACGGTCTGAAGAGCTAATTGCAACGGCTCGCTACGGCATTGATGTTACGGCGGTAGTTTCTCAAGGCAATGTTTACGGCACGCAGTTCCACCCTGAAAAGAGCGGGGATACAGGACTTTCAATTTTAAAAGCTTTTTCTGAAATCGGTGATTGATATGTTGATTTTTCCTGCAATAGATATAATAGGCGGAGAAGTCGTAAGGCTTACGCGCGGCGAATACGATAAGGTAAAAAGATATTCTTCCTCGCCCGTCGACGTTGCAAAGAGTTTCAAAGAAAGCGGCGCAAGCTGCATGCACGTTGTTGACCTTGACGGAGCAAAGAGTGGCAGGACGGACAACGCTTCGACGATAGAAAAGATTGTAAGCGGGCTTGACATGTTTGTCGAGGTCGGCGGCGGTATCCGCACAGAAGACAGAATAAAGCACTATCTCGATTGTGGTATAAGCCGTGTTATACTCGGAACGGTCGCCACGGAAAACCCCGATTTTGTCGGCGAAATGGTTGCTAAATACGGCGACAAAATTTCAGTGGGAGTGGACGCAAAAGACGGCAAAGTTGCTGTAAACGGCTGGCTTGATACTACAGATATCGATGCTGTAAGCTTTTGCAAAAAATTGCAGGATATGGGCGTCGGACATATAATTTATACAGATATCAGTCGTGACGGGGGCTTAAAAGGCACAAATTTAGATGTTTATCAAGTACTATGTCAGACATTATCGTTAAAAATAACAGCGTCTGGCGGCATTACATATGTTGATGAGATTAAAAAATTGAAACAAATGAAGGTTTACGGTGCAATTTTAGGTAAGGCTCTGTATGAAGGAAAAATTAATCTTTCTCAGGCTGTACAAGTTGCGGAGGGGTCAGATGCTTGCTAAAAGAATTATCCCTTGCCTGGATGTCAGAGACGGCAGAGTTGTAAAGGGCACAAATTTTACAGGACTGAAGGATGTTGACGACCCGGTAAAACTTGCAGCATTTTATTCTGACAGCGGCGCGGACGAGTTGGTGTTTTACGATATAACTGCAAGCGCAGAGGGAAGAAAACTCTTTTCTGAAATGCTTAAAAATGTTGCAGGCAATGTCTTTATTCCTTTGACGGTCGGCGGAGGAATTAATTCATTGGACGATTTTGACCGCGTGCTGAAGAGCGGTGCGGACAAAGTCAGCGTCAACAGCGGCGCAATAGCAAACCCCGACCTCATCTATTCTGCGGCAGAAAAATACGGCGACCAATGCGTAGTTCTGTCCATGGATGTCAAGAGGGTGGACGGGCAGTTTAAAGTTTTCAGTCACGGCGGCAGAATTCAGACAGATATCGAGGCTGTCTCGTGGGCAAAATTCGCACAAAGCCACGGCGCGGGTGAAATCGTGCTGAACAGTATTGATACTGACGGCGTAAAGGGCGGGTTTGATCTGGAGATGCTTGAAGCTGTCTGCAGTGCGGTTACCATTCCCGTTATTGCCAGCGGCGGTGCGGGCTGCGAAGAGCATTTTTTAGAGCTCTTCAAAAATGTAAATGTTGACGCGGGGCTCGGTGCTTCTGTATTCCATTTCGGAGAAATCGATATAAAACATCTCAAAAAATACTTAAAACAAAACGATATTGAGGTCAGACTATGATAAATGTTGAAGAACTTAAATTTGACGCTAACGGACTTATTCCCGCCGTTGTAACAGATTATTATACTAAAAAGGTGCTAACTGTTGCGTATATGAACCGTGAAAGTCTTGAAATAAGCATGAAAGAGGGCAAAACCTGTTTCTTTTCCCGCAGCAGACAAAAATTGTGGCGCAAGGGTGAGACGAGCGGAAATTTTCAGCACATAGTCACAATTAAGTGTGATTGCGACAGGGACGCGCTCACGGTTGAGGTTATAAAAGACGGTCCTGCATGTCATCTCGGCACGGACAGCTGTTTCAACGAACTCGTCTATGCGGACGAAAAAACTCCGCAGTTTTCTCTTGACGGACTTTATGAGCTTTTAGAGGGCAGAATGCGCGACAAACCGCAGAATTCTTACACGACATATCTTTTTGAGCAGGGAATAGACAAAATTCTCAAAAAAGTCGGAGAGGAGTGCACGGAAGTAATAGTTGCGGGCAAGGGCGGCGATAAAGCGGAAACGGTGTTTGAAATTTCAGATCTTTGCTATCACGTTCTTGTGCTTATGGTGCAGATGGGCATAAAGCCTGCCGATGTCGTGGATGAACTTGCCAAACGTCACATTATCGACCATAAAGTCAAACAGCAGAAAATGAAATAATTTTTTAATGCGCCGACGGCTTTAAATTTATGCCGTCGGCGCAAATTCACTTGACTTTAAATATTTTTTAAATTATAATTGCTTTCGTCATGCGGATATGGCGGAATTGGCAGACGCGCAGGTTTCAGGTTCCTGTGGGCGACCGTGCAGGTTCAACTCCTGTTATCCGCACCAAAAACGCACCCGGACACGCTGTAATCAGCATGTCTGGGTGCGTTTATTATTTTACTTAGAGAAAAATAAAGTTAAAATATTTAAAAGTAAAACAGAGTTTGTGCGTTTGTTTGATAATTTCAGATGCATAATTTTCTGTAAATAGCGGCGCATAATATATCTGAATGCTTGGCTTATTGACAAAACATAATATATAATTATAATTTAAATAAAATCAGATTTTATCGGGAGTTTGTTATGAAATTCAGAAAGTTTGGCAAAACCAATGCGTTAATAAGCGAGATAGGATTAGGAACATGGCAACTTGGCACAAAATGGGGCGAGCCCTTCAATGAGGCAGAGGCTTTGCGCATTCTTGAGACGGCTGCGGACTGCGGAATAACTCTTATTGATACTGCAGATATCTATAATAAGAGCAACAGCGAACTTACGATAGGTAAATTCATAAAGCAGAACAAAAAGCAATTTTACATCGTCACAAAGTGCGGCAGAGGGCTCAGTCCTCACGTTGCGGAGGGGTACACGGCAGAAAACGTTGAAATGTTCGTGGATAACAGCCTCTCGCGTCTTGGGTTAGAACAGCTCGATATGGTGCTGCTGCATTGCCCGCCTGCTTCCGTCTATTATAAGGACGAGTTGTTTGCCGGCATTGATAAAATAGTGCAGAAAGGCAAGATTGCCGCCTACGGCGTCAGCGTAGAGAAGGTCAGCGAGGGGCTCAAGGCAATGGACTATAATATTTCAGCGATTGAAGTTATATTCAATATGTTCAGGTTAAAGCCCGCAGAGGAGCTGTTCCCTCGTGCAAAAGAGAAGAATATCGGCATTCTTGCCCGCGTGCCTCTTGCAAGCGGTCTGCTTACAGGAAAATTTTCAAAAGACACCGTCTTCGGTCAGCGCGACCACAGAAATTTTAACAGGGACGGTCAATCTTTTGACAAGGGCGAAACTTTTTCGGGCGTCGATTACGAGACGGGTCTTAAGGCTGTTGAGGAACTTAAAAAACTTTTCAATACCAACGACCTTGCGCCGTATGCGCTGCGCTGGATACTCATGCACGACGAGGTAAGTGCGGTTATTCCGGGCGCGAGCAGGGCAGAGCAGGTGCTCGGCAACGTCAGAGCGGCAGAATTGCCTGCGCTTTCTCAATACGAGATGGACAAGGTTGTTCAAATTTACGATATGTATATAAGAAAATCTGTTCACGACAACTGGTAATATTTTATTAAATGACTGTAATTTTTCTCTAATTCGTTTAAACTCTACGGTTCGTGGGTTGTTTTACGTGAAATATGAAGGTAAAATAATCCTGCGAGGTGAAATTTATGAACCAGATAAAAACGGGAAAATTTATCCAGAAAACGAGAAAAGAAGTCGGGCTTACCCAGCGCGAGCTGGCGCAAAAGCTGGGGGTCTCCGATAAAACGATATCGAAATGGGAGACGGGCAACGGACTTCCCGACGCGGGGAATATGTTGCCTCTGTGCGAGGCTTTAGGTATCAGCGTAAACGAACTGCTGTCTGCCGAACGGCTTGAGGGCGAGGTTTATGTCAGCCGTGCTGAAGAGAATATGATTAATCTCATCAAAGAGCGCGAGGAGGCAAAAAAGAAGCTCATTCTTTCATTTATTATAGGCGGAATAACCATTATTTCAGGCGTGGGTTTTTTGTTGTTTGCTCTGCTTACTGAAATTCCTCTTTGGCTGAGAATATTATTAATCTGTCTTGCTGTAATCATAATTGTTTTCGGCATAGGGGCGGCGTGCGTTCTCGACAGAGAGGCGGGAGTGTTTGAATGTCCCGTCTGCGGCGAAAGATTCGTGCCGTCTATGAAAGATTATGTTGCGGGCGCGCATACACTTCTCAGAAGAAACTTAACCTGCCCGAATTGCGGCAAAAAGAGTTTTTGCCGAAAAAGACTTAATAAATAATCTGAATACATAGCCCCCGACTATTGTCGGAGGCTGTCGGTTTTTTATGCGATTAAATAACAATATATCCTTATATTTTGAAAAAAAATAACTAAATATTGTATAAGTGAACATAAATTTATTTCGTTATTTAATTATCGATTGAAGCTTGACCGTTTGAAATTTAATAGATATAATTTTATCGATAAATGCAAAGAGCAATTTTGTTTGCATTGCATAGAATAATTAAGTATTAAATTTTTTTCCATACAGGAGTAATTATATGGATTTCAAATTTACCTACGGATTGTGCGACAGCGTTGAAAAGCTGGAGCGCGAAATTGAAAGGGTTAAAGCGGCGCAGAAAATATTTGCGACCTATTCTCAGGAGCAGGTCGATAAAATTTTTCTTGCCTGCGCGATTGCTGCCAACAAGCAGAGAATAGCCCTTGCAAAGCTTGCCGTTGAAGAGACGGGAATGGGCATAGTGGAAGACAAAGTCATAAAAAATCACTATGCTGCCGAGTATATTTACAACAAATATAAGTCGGTAAGAACGTGCGGCGTTATCGAAGAGGATAAGTCATACGGCATAAAAAAGATTGCTGAACCTATAGGACTTATCGGTGCGGTTATACCCACAACAAACCCCACGTCCACGGCGATTTTTAAAACGCTTATCTGCCTTAAGACGAGAAACGGATGTATAATAAGTCCTCACCCCAGAGCAAAGGGGAGCACTATCGCGGCGGCTAAGGTTGTCTATGAGGCGGCTGTCGAGGCTGGTGCGCCTGAAGGTATTATCAGCTGGATAGACGTCCCGTCGCTCGAAATGACCAATACTCTCATGCGCGAGTCCGATACGATTTTGGCAACAGGCGGGCCCGGCATGGTTAAGGCGGCATATTCTTCTGGTAAGCCCGCTCTCGGCGTCGGCGCAGGCAATACGCCTGCAATAATTGATGAGAGCGCGGACATTGCGCTTGCCGTCAGCTCGGTAATTCATTCCAAAACTTTCGATAACGGCATGATCTGCGCATCCGAACAGTCAGTAATAGTCTCGGATAAAGTTTATAACGCCGTAAGAAAGGAATTTGCCGCCCGCGGCTGCTATTTCCTCAAGGGTGAAGAGCTCGACAAGGTGCGCAAGACCATCATCATAAATGGCTCGCTCAATGCCAAGATAGTCGGTCAGAGCGCGTATAAAATTGCTCAGCTTTCGGGTGTTTCCGTTCCCGAAACGGCTAAAATTCTCATAGGCGAAGTTCAGTCTGTGGATATCAGCGAAGAATTTGCGCACGAAAAGCTTTCGCCCGTGCTTGCAATGTATAAATCCGAGAGTTTCGAGGAAGCCGTCGCCAAGGCGGAACAACTCATTGCAGACGGCGGCTACGGTCATACTTCGTCAATCTATCTCAACGTAAATAAATGTCAGGATAAGCTCGATTACTTCAGTTCCAGAATGAAGACCTGCCGTATTCTCGTAAATACGCCTTCCTCGCACGGCGGCATAGGCGATTTGTATAACTTCAAGCTCGCGCCTTCGCTTACGTTGGGTTGCGGCTCGTGGGGCGGCAACTCCGTTTCGGAGAACGTTGGCATCAAACATCTTTTGAATATAAAAACTGTGGCTGAAAGGAGAGAAAATATGCTTTGGTTCAGAGCGCCTGAAAAAGTTTATATCAAGAAAGGCTGTCTGCCCGTTGCGTTAGACGAGCTCAAGACCGTAATGGATAAGAAGAAGGCGTTCATAGTGACCGACAGTTTCCTCTATCAGAGCGGTTTCACAAAGCGCATTACCGATAAACTTGACGAAATCGGTATCGCGCACTCGACGTTCTTCAACGTTGCGCCCGACCCTACGCTGGCATGCGCTATGGAGGGTGTTGCACAGATGCGTGCATTCCAGCCCGATACAATTATCGCCGTCGGCGGCGGTTCTGCAATGGACGCAGCCAAGATTATGTGGGTGCTCTATGAACATCCCGACGTAGATTTCCTCGATATGGCTATGCGCTTTATCGATATAAGAAAGAGAGTATACACCTTCCCCAAGATGGGCGAAAAGGCATACTTTATCGCAATACCCACCTCGGCAGGTACAGGTTCGGAAGTTACGCCTTTTGCCGTAATCACGGATGAAAAGACGGGAATAAAGTACCCTCTTGCAGACTACGAACTTATGCCCGATATGGCAATCGTTGACACCGACCTTCATATGTCCGCACCCAAGGGGCTGACTGCTGCGTCCGGTATCGACGCTGTAACGCACGCGCTTGAAGCCTATGCGTCCATGATGGCGACCGACTATACCGATGGTCTTGCCATTCAGGCACTCAAAGTAATATTTAAGTATCTTCCCAGAGCATACAACGACGGACAGAACGACGTAGAGGCGAGAGAGAAGATGGCGAATGCCGCAACTATGGCAGGTATGGCGTTTGCAAATGCCTTCCTCGGCGTCTGCCACTCTATGGCTCATAAGCTCGGCGCGTTCCATCACCTGCCTCACGGCGTGGCAAACGCGCTCATGATTGACGAAGTCCTTCGTTTCAATGCGAGCGAAACGCCCGTAAAGATGGGTACGTTCTCGCAGTACGACCATCCCAAGACGCTTTCAAGATATGCCGAAGTTGCCGAAAGCCTCGGCTTTGGCGGAAAAACCAACAAGGAGAGCCTTGAAAATCTCATAAAAGCGTTGGATGAGCTCAAAGAGAAGGTCGGCATAAAGAAGACTATCAGAGATTACGGCATTGACGAAAAAGATTTCCTTGACCGCCTCGACGAAATGACGGAACAGGCATTCGACGACCAGTGCACGGGTGCAAATCCCCGTTATCCTCTGATGAGTGAAATCAAGCAGATGTATCTGAATGCATATTACGGTAAATAAGGAGGAAAAAATTATGAGTGAAAAAATTCTTGTTGCAGAAATGCCCGGTAAAAAGCTCTATCGCGACGGCGATAGCGCAATCAAGGAATTCGACGCAGATTATTCCAAGGCTAACATTCTGAACGAAGCTCTCAATCAGGCGCGCGTGGAGGAGACAGACCTCTGCATTCCCAAGATACGCGCAGTGCAGGTCGTCGACGGAAAGTGGTCTATCGTTATGGACTATATAGAGGGTGTAACTCTTGAAAAGATGATGGCTGACCATCCCGAAAAAGAGGACGAATACATTGAAATGTTTGTAAATCTTCAGCGCACCGTTCTTTCGAAGAAAGTGCCCATGCTCAACAAGCTTAAGGACAAAATGCAGGCAAAGATAAGCGCGACGGGACTTGACGCTACCATAAGATATGAGCTCCATACCAGACTTGACGCTCTTCCCAAACACTACAATCTCTGCCACGGCGACTTCAATCCCAGCAATATAATCATAACTGCCGACGGCACACCTTATATAATCGACTGGTCGCATGCCACGCAGGGCAATGCGTCCGCAGACGTTGCCAGGTCGTATCTTCTGTTCTATCTGAACGGTAAAGAAAAGCTCGCAGAAAAGTACCTCAGTCTGTACTGCAAGAAGAGCGATACGGCAAAACAGTATGTGCAGAAGTGGATACCTATAGTGGCTGCTTCCAGACTGACGGCGGCTAAGAAGAACGAAGAGGAATTCCTTCACAGATGGATTGACGTCGTCGATTACGAATAATAGCGTTAAATGATATATTTAATAATAAGACTTGCTCAAAAGCAAGTCTTATTTTATTGCAATTTATTACAAAAACATTTATAATTATTTGTATGTATGATTTAATGTGTTTTGTTCGGGTGGAATTTCCTGATGACCCCAACGTCGAAGGTATGTTGTACTGGTATGTCTGCGATTTTGACGGCGCATGCGTCGGTGACAGGGTAATTGCACCTCTGGGCAGACATAATCATACTCAGGAGGGCGTTATCAGAGAGGTGAGAGTTACCGAAGATTACAACGCGCCCTTTCCTTTATACCTGATAAAGAGCATAAAAAAACTGATAAAATCAGACGGAGAAATAAAATAAATGTATAAAATTGCAAAAAAACGCGTATTGAACCCTACAGTGACAATGATGGATGTAAGCGCGCCGCTCGTTGCCAATAAGGGGCAGGCGGGTCAGTTTATTATTCTGCGCGTTGACAAGGACGGAGAGAGAATTCCCCTCACGATAGCAGGTTGCGACAAAGACGCCGGAACGGTAAAAATTATTTTTCAGGTAGTAGGCGGAACAACTATGGCTCTCAACGCAAAAGAAGAGGGTGAATACATAGAAGATTTTGTCGGACCTCTCGGTTGCCCCACCAAGACGGACGGCATCAAAAAAGTCTGCATCGTCGGCGGCGGCGTGGGCTGCGCAATCGCGCTCCCCGTGGCACAGAGATTTCATGAGCTCGGCGCGGAAGTACATTCGATTGTCGGTTTCAGAAACAAAGATCTCGTCATTTTGGAGGATGAGTTCAGGGCTTGTTCTGACAAGTTTACGATTATGACGGATGATGGCAGTTACGGCAGACAGGGCGTAGTGACGGTGCCTCTGAAGGAAGCTATCGAAAGCGGAGAAAACTATGACGAAGTTATAACTATAGGACCGCTTATTATGATGAAGTTTGTCGTTGCGACGACAAAGCCTTTCGGAGTTAAGACTACGGTTTCCATGAACCCCATAATGATTGACGGAACGGGAATGTGCGGCGGTTGCCGTCTTACCGTCGGCGGCAAAACAAAATTTGCCTGCGTGGACGGACCCGATTTTGACGGCTTTGAGGTTGACTTCGACGAGGCTATGGAAAGAGCAACGATGTATTCCGATTTTGAAAGACACGAGCGCGAAGAGAACTGTAATCTCTTCAGAAAGGAGGTAAAATAATGGCTATTCAACCTCATAAACACGAAATGCCCGTGCAGGAACCCGAAGTAAGGGCAAGAAATTTCAGCGAGGTAGCTCTCGGCTATACTCCGGAAATTGCCGTTGCCGAGGCAAAAAGATGTCTTGAATGCAAAAATCATCCCTGCATAGACGGCTGTCCTGTAAATATCAATATTCCTTCATTCATCTCAAAAATCAAAGAGGGAGATTTTGAAGGCGCGTATTGCATAATTTCTCAGTCGTCGTCTCTTCCTGCGGTCTGTGGCAGAGTTTGCCCTCAGGAGACGCAGTGCGAGAGTAAATGCACGCTGGGCATAAAGTTTGAGCCCGTCGGAATAGGCAGGCTCGAGCGTTTCGTCGCAGATTATCACAACAACAATTTTAAGGGCGAAATAGCCGTTCCGCCTTCAAACGGTCACAAAGTTGCCGTTATAGGTTCAGGACCTTCTGGTCTTGCCTGTGCGGGCGACCTTGCGAAAAAGGGCTATAAAGTGACTGTTTACGAGGCGTTGCATACCGCAGGCGGCGTGCTTGTATACGGTATACCCGAATTCAGACTTCCCAAAGCGATAGTTGAAAAGGAAGTTGAAACGCTCAAAAAGTACGGCGTAGAGATACAAACTAACGTCGTTGTGGGCAAGACGCTTACCGTAGACGAGCTCTTTGAAGACGGCTATGAGGCAGTATTTATCGGTTCTGGTGCCGGGCTTCCGAGATTTATGGGCATTCCAGGCGAGAGCTACAAGGGTGTGTATTCCGCCAACGAGTTCCTCACAAGAAGCAATCTCATGAAGGCGTACAACAAGAACAGCCATACGCCCGTAATGCATGCAAAGAACGTGGCTGTAGTCGGCGGAGGCAACGTTGCAATGGACGCTGCGCGCACGGCACTGAGGCTTGGCGCAGAGCATGTGTACATAGTTTATCGTCGCTCAATGGAAGAAATTCCCGCGAGAAAAGAGGAAGTTGAACACGCTGAAGAAGAGGGTATTGAGTTCAGAATTCTCAATAACCCCGTGGAAATACTCGGATACAGAAATCCTGACGACAGGCGCGACCCTAAAAACGGCTTTGTTACGGGCATTAAGGTCATAAAGTGTCAGCTGGGCGAGCCTGATGAAAAGGGCAGAAGAAGACCTGTGGAAATTCCGGGAAGCGAATACGTTATTCCTGTTGATTGCGTGATTATGTCCATCGGCACAAGTCCGAACCCGCTTATCAAGAGCACGACGGGCGGTCTCGATGTGAATAAGCACGGAGGAATAATAGTTGATGAGAACGGAAAAACCTCCAAAGAGGGTGTCTATGCAGGCGGCGATGCTGTAACGGGCGCGGCAACAGTAATTCTTGCTATGGGTGCGGGAAAAACCGCGGCTAAGGCAATAGATGAATATATTTTATCAAAAGCTTAATAATATAATCAGAGGATTTGCGGGCGCGTCTGCGCCCGCAATAATAATATGGAAATAAAAGAGATAATAAATAATTGCTGTTCTCTGGCTGTATACAGCGAAGGACAGAAAATAATTAAGAAAAGTTCAGATAATGATTTTAAAAAGATAATAGAGGCATGGAACTCTATGACGGATGGCGCGCTGGAAATGCCGGCATTCGGTGTAAGTATAGATAAGTACACGAAGGAACAGCTTAAAAGCGGACTTTGGGTTGAATTTATTTTTGACGCACAGTTGAGCCATTGCGATATGCCGTTTTCAAAACTGCTTGTAAATGTAGTCGGTAACTTTAAAGGTTTCAACCTTTCAAGATACACGCAAGAGGCAGGGTATGCGGGAAGGTGTTTCTATCTTCAGCTTTCAGATGATATGTCCGACTTTGAAAAAGTGGTTAAATCTTGCATATAATCATACATTTTTGATATTTATGTAGTACTATGTCAGACATAAATAGTAAAATAATTGATAATATTGACAAAAAATAAGGACCGACGTCATCTTGTCGGTCCTTAGAATTTTTTTAAGTTATTTACTGCGCACAGGCAGATTTGGTCTTTTTATATTCGCCGATAGCTTTTGAAAGCTGGTCGGGGCAGGAGGTGTTGTTGCGGCAGAGCACGCCGGAGAGAAGTTTTTCGACTTCGTCTATGTCCTTGCCTTCAACCAATCTGCTTATGCCCTGAAGGTTGCCGCTGCAACCGCCTACGAATTTTACGTTGTGAAGTTTGTTCTGCTCGTCGACTTCGAAATAAATCTGTCTCGAGCATGTGCCTTTTGTCTGGTAAGTAAACATTATTTTCCTCCTCGCAGCGTGAGCTGTCCTGTAAATCTGGTCAGTCGCAGAGATTTTCGTATATAACAGAGTATACGTCCGCGGCTTTTTCTTCCCATTTTTTATATATTTTGTTCGCAGTTTTTCTGTCGGGAACAACAAATTTCAGCTCAAGCATGGGCTGAACGGGAGCGAGTATCTTCAAAAATACAGTATATGTGCCGTCCTTGTTCTGAAAATAGTCCGAGCGGCATTCCTGTCTGTTTCTGTATTTCGCGCTGTTCTTTTTTACGAAGATTGAAATCTCTTCTCTTACGCTCTTGGGGATATTTATGTAAAAGTTTGCAAGAGTTTCTCTTCCGTCGGGCGTTATCGTGTACAGCGTGTCGTCGTCTTCATTTACTATGCAGATAAAATTGTCGTCAAGCAACTTATGTATAACGTTTACGCAGTCCATGTAGCCCATCCATTCGTTAGAAGATGAGCACATGTCCACAATCGTCCTTTCCGACAGGGCGCTTTCCATTTTATCGAAAACGAAAAGTATTATTAATTTATTGATGGAAGTTTCGCCCGATTTAATCATAAAAGTAAATAAAGTCTGCTCCTTAAAAGAAAAGTACAGTTATTATACATAATTATTTGTTTAAAATCAAGATATTTGCCTTAAAATATTTTATTTTGCCGAGCTTTGTGATATAATAGTATAAAATCAGTCGAAAGGTGTAAAAATGGAAGACGTAAGAGGGCAATTAAAAGATTTTTTGGAAAAGTGCGAAGAAGTCAAAAATTGTAAATTCATAATGGCGACGACTAAAATCAAGGACCTTTTGAAATCTATTGTCAACAGTCGCACGCTGTATCAGCTTTTCACTTCGGTATCTGTTGAATTCGATTATCTGACCGCAAAAGCTCAGTGCCTTCTGGATGTTTCCGACGGCTTCAACAACAAAGGCGTTGTCATTTTGCCGGAGGCAGCGCAGGATAAACTGGCTTTCATATTCTGTCTGCTCGTCGAAATCGACAGGGATACTATCAATTTCAACTGGTTTTTGCAGAAGTATTTTTCTGACGACGGCAGTTTTTACGGCAGCTACTACGCATTCTGCGACTTAATTATAGATAATCTCGAAAAGATTATCAGGTCTGTGTTTGCAAAGGAGTTGGCGGAAGACGGAGGAGTTGAAGCTCCGAGCGTTGAAGATGAAACTCAGCCTGCGTCTCAGCCTGACCCTGCACGCGCTCGGATGTTTTCGGGCATCTCGCTTCTTATTGCGCAGGAAAAGCAGTTTATACTTGAGAGTTCCATTCCTGCGGAGGACAAAGAGGCGGGATATAAAATGCTTTCCGAAATCGAGAAGTCGCTTAAAAGCGGCAATTTTGAACTTGCAAATGCTCTGGTTTGCGGATATAACTATTACATATTATATAATAACAGTATAAGTCAGAATGTCGGAACGTTGTTTGAGAGTATTGAAGAATACGAGAGCGCAGAATGAGTTTTACGGAAAAAAAGCTTTCTTCCAGCCGTGTTTTCGACGGCAGAATTTTTAAAGTAGAAAGGGACGAGGTCGAACTTCCCGACGGAAGTCACTCATTCCGCGAATGCGTGCGGCACAGCGGCGGCGCGGCGGTACTTTTTAACCGCGACGGCAAAATCGCGCTTGTAAGGCAGTTCCGCTATCTCTACGGAGAGGAACTGTATGAAATTCCTGCGGGAAAACTCAACGAGGGCGAGAGGGCTGACGTTTCTGCGCTGAGGGAACTTGAAGAGGAGACAGGTTTCAGAGCGAAAAAAATAATACCTCTTGCCGAGATTTATCCTACTCCGGGCTATACGGACGAAATTATTCATATTTTTTATGTCGACGAGGCTCAGTTCTGCGGGCAAAACCTTGACGAGGGAGAATTTCTCAACGTTGAGTTCTTTTCGGTCGGAGAGGTCGGCGCGATGATAGATGACGGACGCATAAAGGACGCAAAGACGATAATAGGTTTTTACAGGTTTAAAGAAAAGTTTTTCAGATAAAATTAAAGCGGGCTGCCTCAAGGCAGCCCGCTTTTTGTCAGTTGCAGTTGCAGCCGCAACCGCAGCCGTTACCGCAGAAAAAGTTACTCAGCGTACCGTTTTTCCACATGGTGTAAATGAGCGCGATGAGTATGGGTGTGCAACTGCCGGAAAGCACGCTTTCAAGCCCGTTATCTGCACAGCTCGCCGCTATGAGCAACAGAATGAGTATCCAAAGGCAGCTGTTGCAGCCGCCAAACTGCGAAAAAATATTCATATTTTCCTCCTGTGAATGCTCTGCAAGGCGATATGTACAAAATTCAGGTGCCTTGCAGTTTTCTCTATACTTAATAATATTTGTTTTGTCTAAAAAATGTTACTGCGCCGTTCAATCGCTTGCCATATTGCGATTTCAATGATATAATCAACAAGTATAAATTTTCAGGTACTTTCGGCGGAAATTAAAATTTAATTCCGACCGTGTATAAGTATAATATATTTTTGTCTGCGGATATTCCTTGTGAAATCCGATGGAGGTTTTTTTATGGAAAAGACTAAAAAGTCTTACTTTACTGCAAAGAATATTACTTATCTTGCAGTGCTTCTCGCCCTTGTTATCGTTTTGCAGATATGGGGCGGCTCTATTAAAATCGGCGCAACCAGTCTGAGTTTCGTCCTCGTGCCTATAGTGCTCGGCGGCGTGCTTCTCGGCATAGCGGCGGGCGCGATTTTAGGTTTTGTTTTCGGCTTTATCGTACTTATGTACGGCATTACCGGCGCAGACGCGTTTACGGCTTTGCTCTTTAACGCTCATCCCGTAATCACTTCGTTCCTTTGCCTTGTCAAGGGTGCTGCGGCGGGTGCGGTCGCCGGACTTTTATACAAGCTCATAAGCAGAAAGAACAAGTACGTTGCCGTCTTTGTGGCTTCTGCTGCAGCTCCTGTAGTCAATACGGGGCTGTTCATAATAGGCGCACTCTTTATGGGCGATTTCATAAGCCAGACTTTTGTCCCCGACGGACAATCGCTTATGTATTTCCTCGTAATCGGCTGTGCTGGAATAAATTTCATCGTTGAGTTTGCAATCAATATTCTGCTCTCGCCTGCAATATTTACTGTGAACAACGTGCTTGAAAAGCAGCTCAGACATTCCGCAGGTGAAAAATCCTATAAGGAAAACAGCAGCGAAAAAACTGATACGGAATAATAAATTATGATTATCTGTCTTGACGTCGGTAACACCAATATAAAATATGCCCTCTTTGACGGCGACAGCCTTGTTCTCAGTTTCAGGGTTGCCACCGAACACAAAAAGACTTCCGACGAGTACGGCGGACAGCTTATAAGTATTCTCAGAAATAACGGTTATAGCGCAGACGATATTGACGGGGGAATTATCTCGTCCGTCGTGCCGCCTCTCGATTTCACGCTTGAAAGGATGTGTATGACCTATCTTAAGATTAAGCCTCTGATTGTCGGTGCAGGTCTTAAGACGGGAATGAACCTTAAAGTCGATAATGCAAGGGAAGTGGGTGCTGACAGAGTTGTCAATAACGTTGCGGCGGCTAAGAAATACGGGTATCCGTTAATTGTCATAGATTTCGGAACGGCGACTACTTTCAATGTAATCGACGAGCAGAGCCGTTTTATAGGCGGTGTAATCGCTCCGGGCATAAAGGGCTCGCTTGACAGTCTTGTAAACGGCACAGCTAAGCTTCCCAAGGTTGAAATCGAGCGTCCCGACAAGGTTATCGGTACGAACACTGTCACCAATATGCAATCGGGTATTTTTTACGGCTTTTCGGGGCTGGTTGAATATATCGTCAAGAAAATCAAGCGCGAAATGAAGTGCAACGACGTTAAAGTGGTTGCTACGGGCGGATTTTCAGAAATAATAGCCAAAGAAATTTCCTGTATCGACAGCGTGGACAAGTTGCTTACGCTCGAAGGTCTGAAATATCTGTATTATCTTAATAACACGGAGGATTAATATGAAAAAAGTTGGCGTAGCGATACTCGGACTCGGAGTTGTCGGCGGTGGCACTTATAAAATTCTTAAGGAACACAGGGAGTTATATCAGAAGAGCCATAAAATAGATATAGTTGTCGAGGCTGTACTCGAGCGCGATATCGAAAAGGCAGTTGCTCTCGGCGTTGAAAGGGAAAAGGTTGCAGCGAACATACAGGAAATCTGCAGCAATCCGGACGTCGATATCGTTGTCGAAGTTATGGGCGGCGTTGAACCTGCTAAAACTTTCGTGCTTGATTGCCTTCACGCAGGCAAATCGGTTGTCACATCGAATAAAGAGCTCTTCTGCAAATACAACCACGAGCTCGAGGTTGCCGCAAAGAAAAACCATTGCGGACTTTTCTATGAGGCAAGCTGCGTAGGCGGAGTTCCCGTAATACGCGCGCTTTTGGACAATCTTCAGGGCAATAAAATATTGTCTATGATTGGTATCATCAACGGCACGACCAACTATATCCTTACAAAAATGTCGGCAGAAGGCGTTTCCTATCAGGAAGTATTGAAGGAAGCCCAGAAACTCGGCTATGCCGAAGCCAATCCTACGGCAGACGTGGAGGGCTATGACGCTGCATATAAACTTTCAATTCTGTCCAGCCTTGCATTCCATACAAAGATACCTTTTTCCAAGATTTACAGAGAGGGCATTACCGAAATTTCCGTCACCGATATAGAATACGGCAAAAAGTTCGGATATGTTCTTAAACTTCTTGCGACGGGTAAGAACGGCGACAACGGAATAGAGGTAAGGGTGCACCCAGCGTTTATTAAGAATTCTCATCCCCTTGCGAGCGTAAACGACAGCTATAACGCAGTTTATATTACAGGTGACTGCGTTGAGGACGTTATGCTCTACGGCAGAGGCGCAGGCGCGCTTCCCACAGGCAGCGCGATTGTCGGCGATATAATCTATTGCGCAACACACAGCAATTATCAGTATTCTACTTTCAAGAATACCGCCGAGGCGTCGCCTTCTACAAAATTTATCGAAAATTTTGAAAGTGCTTATTATATCCGCCTCAATGCGGCAGATAAGCCCGGCGTGCTTGCTAAAGTATCCTCGGTGTTCTCGAAGTGCGGCATAAGCGTTGCGCAGATGTCGCAGGAAGGTCAGACGGGCGAAGACGGTTGCGTTCCTCTGATATTCATAACTCATACTACGAGAGAGAACAACGTCAAGAAGGCGGTATCTCTCATTGATGCGAGCGAAGACATTGCAAAAGTCGCCGCTGTCATAAGAGTGGTTGAATAAAAAATTAAATAAAAAAGCAGGGCTCTGAGCCCTGCTTTTTAAATTTTATGAAATTGTTGTCGATATTGAGGATTAAATTAATTTGTGTCGGTGCAAAACATTGTCGGACATCGGTTAAACTTCAGAACAAATTGGGGTGTAATTGGGGTGTAAATTTAAAACATTAAAAAATCATATAAAAATGCCCGAAAATGAACCAAAAAAAGCACAAATTCGGGCATTTATTGGCGCGGAGAAGAGGATTTGAACCTCCGTACGGGGTTAACCGTAACACGATTTCCAATCGTGCGCCTTAAACCGCTCAGCCATCTCCGCAAGCATTTATTATATTATTAAAAAACAGACAAAAAATCAAGCGTTTTTGCGTAGCGTTGCAATTATTCTTTACAAATTTTTTTTAAAATGCTAAAATCTTATAAAAATACTACGGCGGTGATTTTTTATGGAATTAAGCGATAAGGCTAAAATGCTCGGGTTTGCTCTTCATGCGCGCGGCGTGAGCAAACAGAACGTTTTTGTTATTTTAATGAAGCTTGAGCTTGACGACGAGCTTGAAGACATGATGTGGTTTATGAATGAAAATCCCAAAGCTTCACAGGAGCAGCTTGTGGCTGTCGCTCTTCAGCTTGATAAAGAATCCCGCGAAAAGGGGTTAAAACAATAATTATGAATAAAGAAAGATTGGAAAAATATGCTCAGCTCATTGTAAAATGCGGCGTCAACGTTCAGGAAGGTCAGGACGTTATCATTCAGTGCGAACTCGACCAGCCAGACTTCGTCACTATGGTCTGCGAGGAGTGCTATAAAGCAGGTGCTCGCCGCGTCACCGTAAAATGGTCGCATATGCCCGTGAGCAAGGTAAATACCATATATCGTTCGCTTGAAACGCTTTCGGAATTCACCGATATCGAGAAAGCCGAGTGGCAGTATAAAGTTGATAAACTTCCCTGCCTTATCTGGCTGGATTCCGACGACCCCGACGGTCTTGCAGGCACCGACAGCGAAAAGATTGCAAAGTCAGGCATGGCTCGCTATCCTTTCATAAAGCCCTTCCGCGACGCCATGGAGAATAAGTATCAGTGGTGCATAGCGGCAGTTCCTGGCAGAGAATGGGCGCGCAAAGTGTTCCCGGGGCTCTCCGACGAGCAGGCAATCGAAAAGATGTGGGAGGCTATACTGTCCACGTCCCGTGTTTACGACGACCCCGTTGAGGAGTGGATAAAGCATAACGAAAATCTTGCGCGTCGTTGCAAGTTCCTCAACGATTACAGGTTTGACACTCTCGAATACAAGAGCTCAAACGGTACAGATTTTGTGGTCGGTCTCAATGAAAAGGCAATCTTCTGCGGCGGCGGAGAAACGACGCTCGGAACAAACGTCTATTTCAATCCCAACATTCCCAGCGAAGAGGTGTTCACGTCGCCTATGCGCGGCAGAGCCGAAGGAAAAGTTGTTTCCACAAAGCCTTTGTCCTATCAGGGAAAGCTCATAGAAAATTTCTGGGTTGAGTTCAAGGGCGGAAAAGTGGTAAATGTCGGGGCAGAAAAGAACGAAGACGTGCTTAAAAAGATGGTCGCAATGGATGAAGGAGCGGCATATCTCGGCGAAGTTGCGCTTATTTCATACGATTCTCCCATCAATAACACGGGTATTCTGTTCTACAATACTCTTTTTGACGAGAATGCAAGCTGCCACCTCGCGCTTGGCAGGGGTTTCAACAACTGCCTCGAAAATTATGAAAACTA
The DNA here is from genome assembly GCA_949290575.1 of uncultured Clostridia bacterium. Classification (GTDB taxonomy): domain Bacteria; phylum Bacillota; class Clostridia; order Christensenellales; family Borkfalkiaceae; genus Coproplasma. The sequence goes on along the minus strand of CASESJ010000001.1, from coordinate 313,334 downwards.
CACCAACGAAGAGTGCGAAAAGTTGGGCATAAATTCCTCGATGATACACGTCGATTTCATGATAGGCAGCAAAGACCTTTCAATTACGGGCGTCACCAAGGACGGTAAGAGAGTTCCCGTATTCAAGGACGGAAACTGGGTTATTTAAAAAACAAGGCGTTGCCGCAATGCGGCAACGCCTTTAAATTACATGCACTAATCATTAAAAGCAGCTTAAATAATCTGCAAAACAAAAAATTTGAGATACTGAGTTTCTTCCGCGCATAAAAGGGCGGGGTGGTCGGGTGCCTGCGTCTTGACCTCTGCCGAGCGCACGCGGCGACCTGATTGTCTGGCGGCTTCTATCAGCATTTTTTCAAAAAGCGGCATAGTCATATAGTGCGAACAGGAGCAGGTTATGAGAAATCCGCCGCTTTTTACTATCTTCATTGCAGAAATATTGATGTCGCGGTAGCCTCGGTAGGCGTCGGCAACCTGGTCCGCGCTTTTGCAGAATGCGGGAGGGTCGAGAATTACGGTATCGAAAGTTCTGCCTTCTTTTCTGAACTGACGCAGAATTTCAAATACGTCGCCGCACAAAGTGTCTATGTTTTTAAGCCCGTTGAGTGCGGCATTGTCGCTTACGTTTTTCAATGCGAGAGGGGATATATCGCAGGCCGTTACCTTCCTTGCAACGGTTGCGGCATTTAAAGAAAATCCGCCGCTGTTGCAGAAACAATCGAGCACTTCATCCGCGCCCTGACAGTACCTTCTTACGGCAAATCTGTTCTCTTTCTGGTCAAGAAAATAGCCTGTTTTTTGTCCGTTTTTGACGTCTACAAGCATTTTTAAGCCGTTTTCTGTAATTTCTACATGGTCGTCGACCTCGCCCGAAATGAGCCCCTTATACTCGGCGAGACCCTCTTTTTTTCTTACGGAAACGTCGCTTCTTTCGTATATCCCTTTGGGCGAAAACAGCTCGTTGAGGCACTGGGCAATCATGCCCTTTCGCTGGTCTATGCCGAGCGAAAGGCACTGCATTACAAGTACGTCGCCATAGCGGTCGACAATGAGTGCGGGGAGGTCGTCGGCTTCGCCGAAGACCATTCTGTAGCAGTTGTCGTACCCGAGCTTTTTACGGTAATCGTCCGCGCTCTTAATGCGTTTGAGATAGAGGGCTTTATCGTCGGTTTCGTTGCCGCGGATAAAAATTCTTACAAGAATTTTGGACGCATGGTTGATGTATCCCTTGCCGATATATCTTCCGTCGTGGGAATAGACGGTGGCGAGAGAACCGTTTTTATCCTTGTTGTCTATGCGCGCAACTTCGTTTGCATACACCCAGCTGTGACCTGCAACAATGCGTTTTTCTTCGTTTTTCTTAAGGTATAACTCGTAAGCCATAAAATAATTTTATCAAAGGCTTATAATAATTGCAAACAAATTGAATTACGTTTGATTTTTTATTTGTCGTTTGTTATAATTTTAACTGATGATAAAACTACTTAAATATTTAAAACATTACAAACTTCAAAGCATACTCGCGCCGTTTTTCAAACTGCTCGAGGCATGCTTCGAACTCATCGTCCCGCTCATTGTCGCCTCTATCATTGACGACGGAATAACAGGAGGCAAAGGCGCGCAATACGTCGTGTATATGTGCCTTGTGCTCGTTGCATTGGGCGTGGTCGGTCTTGTGAGCTCGGTTTCTGCACAGTATTTTGCCGCTAAGAGCGCGGTCGGCTTTTCGAAGGAACTTCGAAGCGACCTCTTTGCGAAGATGCAGTCGCTCTCATACTCGCAGATTGACGGCATAGGTACTTCGCGCATGATTACCAGAATGACCAGCGACGTAAACCAGATACAGTCGGGCGTAAATCTCGTATTAAGATTGTTTATGCGCTCGCCCTTTATCGTCTTCGGCGCAATGGTGCTGGCATTCGTCATTAATGTGACCGCGGGCGGTATTTTTGCCATAACGATCGCTGTTTTATGCGTAGTCGTGTTCGGCATTATGCTTATAACCATTCCGCTCTACAAAAAGGCGCAGTCCAACCTCGACAGAGTGACTGCGGCAACGAGGCAGACGCTTGTCGGTGCGAGAGTGCTCCGCGCATTCGGTAAAGAGCAGGAAGAAGTTGAGGAGTTCAACGCAAAGAACGTAGCTCTATGTTCATCGCAGAAATTTGCGGGAATTATTTCCGCGCTGATGAACCCTCTTACATACGCTATTATCAACGTGGGCACGATTGTGCTCATTTATTACGGAGCTCTCGAAGTCAATTCGGGCTCTTTAACGCAGGGCGAGGTCATCGCGCTCTACAACTACATGGCGCAGATACTCGTTGAGCTCATTAAATTTGCAAACCTCATCATAACCGTTACCAAGTCGTTCGCCTGCGCGGGAAGGGTAAATGAAATATTTGCGATAGAACCTGCTCAGTCTGTAGTTTACGGAGAAGAGAGGGATAACTCGCATTACATACAGTTCAAAAACGTGTGCGCCCGCTATGCAAACGGCGGTGCTGACGCGCTCAGCGATATAAGTTTTACAGCGGAAAAGGGACAGACGATAGGCATAATAGGCGGCACTGGCTCGGGCAAGAGCACGCTTGTCAATCTGATACCTCATTTTTATGAGGCTACAGCCGGCGGCGTCTATGTTGACGGGCAGAATGTTGCCTGCGCCGACAATAAAAAGCTGAGAGATAGTTGCGGCGTCGTTCCGCAGAGAGCCGTTCTCTTTAAGGGCACGATACGCGAAAATATGCAGTGGGGCAATCCCGACGCCACCGACGAGGAGATTATGTCCGCCGTGCAGTGCGCCTGCGCTTCGGATGTTGTAGCCTCGAAGGAGGGCGGACTTGACGCAGTGGTAGAGCAGGGCGGCAAGAACTTTTCTGGCGGACAGAGGCAGAGACTGACTATAGCGAGAGCTCTCGTCAGACGTCCCGAAATACTCATTCTCGACGACAGTGCGTCTGCTCTCGACTATGCCACGGATGCGCGGTTAAGAAGTAACTTAAGGTCGCTCGATTATAACCCGACTGTGTTTATCGTTTCACAGCGCACAAGCTCAATAAGGAGCGCGGACAAAATTCTTGTGCTCGATTGCGGCAAGCTTGTGGGTGCAGGCACGCATGAAGAACTGCTTGAAAATTGCGAACTTTATCGCGAAATTCATTACTCGCAGTACGAGAAGGAGGGAAGCGACAATGGCTAATATGTCCAAAAAGCAGGTTTATCGTCACATTCTCAGACTTCTCAAGCCCTATGGCTGGCAGGTTGCGCTCACGCTGTTGCTCGCGCTCGTGTCTGTTGCGGGCAATCTGCTCGCACCAATAATTTTCGGTGACGCAATCGACCTCATTATCGCTCCCGGCATGGTCGATTTTGTATGCATTACAGAAAAGTTTATACTTCTCGGCGTAGTAATCGCCGCCACCTGTGCCGCGCAGTGGCTTATGAACATAATCAATAACAGCATAACTTACGGCGTTGTAAAGGATATAAGGGCGGCGACGTTCAGTCATATTCAGGAACTTCCGCTCAGCTATATCGACAGCCATTCGTACGGCGACCTCGTCAGCAGGAACATTGCCGACGTCGACCAGTTCGCAGACGGACTTTTAATGGGCTTTACGCAGCTGTTTACGGGCGTTCTGACTATTCTCGGCACGCTCGCGCTTATGATTGCGCTCAACTGGATAATTGCCCTCATTGTATTCTTCATTACGCCTCTTTCGCTGTTTGTGGCAAAATTCATTGCGACGAGAACTTATTCTCTCTTCAGAAGCGCGGCGGTCATACGCGGCGAACAGACGGCATTTGTCGAGGAAATGACAGATAACCTCAAGGTTGTCAAGGCTTTCAACCGCGAAGAATGTAACAAGGAAAAATTTGACGATATAAACGAACGTCTCACAAGCGCGTCGTTAAAGTCTATTTTCTATTCCTCGCTCACAAACCCTTGCACGAGATTTGTAAACAGCATTGTCTATGCGGCAGTCGCTCTCTCGGGCGCGCTGACGCTCATTTATCCCGCGGCTTTGCCCGTTGCGTTCTCCGTAGGTAAGCTTACGACGCTTCTGAGCTATTCAAATCAGTATACAAAACCTTTCAACGAAATTTCCGGCGTCGTCACAGAATTGCAGAATGCAGTTGCCTGCGCCGCAAGAATATGCGAGCTAATAGACGAGCCCGCCCAGACGCCCGACGCACCCGACGCGCTCGAACTTAAGGACGTAAAGGGCGAGGTAAAGTTTGAAAACCTCAGCTTTTCTTATAATCCTGATGTTCAGCTTATAAGCGGACTTAACATCTCTGCAAAAGCAGGGCAGAGGATTGCAATAGTCGGACCCACGGGCTGCGGTAAGACTACGCTTATAAATCTTCTAATGCGCTTTTATGACCCCGACGAGGGAAGAATTACCGTCGACGGCAACGATACGCAGCTCGTTACCCGTCATTCGCTCCGCGCGAATTACGGCATGGTACTGCAGGATACATGGCTTAAAAGCGGCACAATAAGGGAAAACATTATTATGGGCAAGCCCGACGCGACGGACGAAGAAGTTGTTGCGGCGGCAAAGGCGGCTCATTCGCATAATTTTATTCTGCAACTCAAAGATGGTTACGATACTGTAATCGGCGAGGACGGCGGCAACCTTTCGCAGGGACAGAAACAGCTTCTGTGCATTACTAGAGTGATGCTCTGCCTGCCGCCTATGCTCATTCTCGACGAAGCAACTTCATCCATAGACACACGCACCGAAATGCGTATACAGAGCGCGTTTGCTGCAATGATGAAGGGCAGAACAAGCTTTATAGTGGCGCACAGGTTGTCGACAATCAAGGAAGCAGATAAAATTCTCGTCATGAAAAACGGCAATATAATAGAGCAGGGCACGCACGACGAACTCATAGCGCAGGGCGGCTTCTACAGTGAGCTCTATAACAGTCAGTTTGCCAGATAAACGGAGGTACAGATGTTACAGGTAAATAACGTATCGTTGCAGTACGGCGGTAAAAAACTTTTTGAAGATGTCAATCTCAAGTTCACCAAGGGTAACTGCTACGGCATAATAGGCGCAAACGGCGCGGGTAAGTCAACCTTTTTGAAGATACTGAGCGGTGAAGTCGAGCCCAACAAGGGCGACGTCTCTATGGATAAGACGGAGAGAATGTCCGTTCTTCAGCAGAACCAGAACGCATTCGACAACGTCACCGTCATACGCGCGGTCATGCTGGGACATAAAAGACTTGTTCAGATAATGGACGAAAAGGACGCGCTCTACGCAAAAGCGGATTTTACAGAGGAGGATGGCGTGCGCGCTTCCGAGCTCGAGAGCGAATTTGCCGAACTTGGCGGCTGGGACGCAGAATACGAGGCGCAGACCCTTCTTTCTGCGCTTGACATAGGCGAGGAGCTCTATGAGACCTCAATGGCAGACCTCGACGCCAAGAGAAAGGTCAAAGTTCTGCTTGCACAGGCACTTTTCGGCAATCCTGACATTCTTCTTCTCGACGAACCTACAAACAACCTCGACATAAAGACTGTCCGCTGGCTGGAAAATTACCTTCTCGATTTTGAAAACACCATAATAATTGTCTCGCATAACAGGCACTTCTTAAATAAAGTCTGCACGCATATCTGCGACGTCGATTACGGCAAAATCAATATGATGCCGGGCAACTACGATTTCTGGTACGAAACCAGTCAGTTGCTTGCGCGTCAGCAGAGGGACCAGAACAAGAAGAACGAACAGAGGGCAAAGGAATTGCAGGAATTCATTGCAAGGTTCTCGGCGAATGCCTCTAAGTCCAGACAGGCGACTTCGAGAAAGAAGGAGCTGGAAAAACTTACTATCAGCGATTTCAAACCTTCCCTCAGAAAATATCCCTATATCGATTTCAAGTACGAAAAAGAGATAGGCAACGACATACTGATGGTGGAGGGACTTACCAAAAAGGGTTACTTCACAAATATTTCGTTCACCGTGCAGAAGAATGAAAAAATAGGCATCGTAAGCGACAAATCGACTACGATTTCCATGCTCTATGACGTAATTATGGGTAAAGTTCAGCCCGATGCAGGCGTAATCAGGTGGGGCAAGACCATTCAGGCGTCCTATTTCCCTGAAAACAACAACGAATACTTTCAGGGCTGCGAACTCAACCTCGTTGAATGGCTCAGTCAGTTCTCGACCGACCACTACGAAGAGTACCTCCGCGGCTGGCTTGGCAGAATGTTGTTCTCCGGCGAAGAGGCTTTGAAACAGGCTAAAGTACTCTCAGGCGGCGAAAAAGTAAGATGTATGCTCGCAAAAATGATGCTTGAAGGCGGAAATTTCCTCATCTTCGACGAGCCCACCAACCATCTCGACCTCGAATCTATAACCGCGCTCAACAACGGTATGAAGAACTTTAAAGGTTGCATGCTCTTTACTTCGCACGACCAGGAACTCATGAATACCGTCGCTAACCGCATTATAGAGATAAATGATGTCAAAACCTTCGACAAAAACGTCAATTATGATGAATACGTCGACCTGATTACCGCGGACTAATCGACACGGTCTGACAAAATAACCTATTATTGTACAAAATTATTATTGAATATTATTTATATTTTTTACAAAACCGCTTTACTTTTACAAAATAGCATATTATAATTATTTTACAAATAAGGCAGCGGAGCGAAAAATATATGAAAACTATCAATATTGTAATTTTGGACAGCAGTGAGGACTTTTTATCGGAATTAAAGTCATATTTTGACGCAGACAGTGCATTCAACGTATGCGGAGTGAGTGCAAACGGCAACGTCGGCATAAGTTTTATAAATCAGTTCAAGCCTGACGTCGTAATATTAAATCTCGTTCTGAGCGGAACGGACGGTTTCGGCGTAATGGATTACATACGTCAGAACAAACTGCCGAGCAATGTAATAGTTGTTTCAAACTTCGGCGACGATAAAATGGTCAACTCGGCGATTGCGCGCGGAGCAAAATATTATTTTGTTAAGCCTGTATCTGCGGAGAATATTGCGCAGAGGATAGGCGATATTCTCAACGAAAGAGCTCCGGCATACAATGTCTCAGCCGAGGTGAGGGATAAGCGTCGCGTGGCTTCGCTTGACGAAAAAATAAGCAATATTTTCATATCCATAGGCATACCTCCGCACATCAAGGGATATCAGTACCTGCGAGAGGGCATAAAGATGGCTATAGAAAATCCCTCTATAATCAACAATGTGACAAAGGAACTCTATCCCAACATAGGCAAAAAGTTCGATACCAGCGCAAGCAAAGTGGAAAGAGCCATAAGGCACGCCATTGAGGTTGCGTGGAACAGGGGAAGAGTGGACGCCATCAATGCAATTTTCGGCGTGCGCGTCTACATAGGCAGCGAAAGACCGACAAACTCTGAATTTATTGCTCTTGTTGCCGATAAACTTATTCTCGAAGACCTGATATGAACATAATTTATTCAGCCCCGCGCCGAGCGCGGGGCTTTTTATTTTCCCGTTTTGAAAAACAATCTTGACAACGCTCAAAAGCCTGTTATAATATAAAATGTATTATTATAATTATGCTTTGCGTTAAGAGAGGAAAATTGTGGGGAAATCTAAAATATTCCGCAAAGTAGACAACTCAACTATGCTGAAGGCGTTGATTGCGGCTCTGCTCATCATCATAATTGAAGTTGTGTGCGGAACATTGATTCTTAATATTTATACTTCGCAGGTTTATGCCGAAGTTTATGCCGAGCGTACGGAGATTGCATCAGACGTTGCAGCGGGTGCTAAAGAAGTTTTGGGCGAAAATGCAGATTACGCCGACGAGAGCGTTCAGACGCAGCTGAAAGATTATTTTGCAGTCAATCTGCACGGCGACGGCTGTGTGCTTTTCACCGAGGCAAGTTCTGGCAGAATAGTGGGTTCGGGCTGGATTCTGGAAGGAAACCTCAGCAACTACGGCATAACTTATTCGTCTCCCTGCATTTTCGATATGAACGGTACGCCCTATATTTTCAGTGCTGCGAGACTGAATGATTCATATTTTATAGGCGTAATTGACAATTTTCAGTCACGACAGTCGCAGATTGACGGACTTATTGCAAATACTGTCGTATTTCTTATAGTATGCGCAATATTTGTGGTTGCGGTCTTTATATTCTATGTCAACTGGGCGGGAGGTCAGATGTCTGTCGCCAAGCATGCATACAGATTCTCGGTCGACGGAGACAACAAAGTTGTCAGGTACAATCATAAATTCCGCGCAGATTTCGGCGCACTCAATCAACTCGATTTCGATATTTCAAAGTTTGACAACCGAGGCTATAATCTCATTTCCATAAACGGCGCAAACGGCGAAAAAACTCTTTCGTTTACGGTCAGAAAGATGGCAGACGGCAAATACTCTGTCCGCGGCGACGAAATTAAGAACTCAGTCGGTTCTACCGTCAACGTTCCTGCCGCCGTCGGAGTATCGGGCTCTGCGGACAAAGTGCGTATTTCTCTGTCGGCTGCTTATAAAGATTTTATAAATCGCGGCAAGCGCACCCTCATAGGAATTATCTACATAATAAATCTCCAGCGTATCGGCGCGCTTTTCGGCAAGGATATGTCGCTTAAAATTCAGCGCGCTCTTGTCGATAGGGCGAAGAGCAAGTTTGAATTTGCCTATGAACTCGATACGGGCAGACTTGGTGTCGCGTCGCCCGACGGACAGAAACTAAACAATCTTCTCGCTTCGATGGACGAGGTCATTGATTATCTCAATCAGCCCATCAAGCTCGAAGATAACCTCTTTACAATCGAAACGAAGTGCGGCTTTGCCCTTTGCGACGCAACAATGCCCTCGGGCGATTTTGAATACGCTATGCAGGCGGCGGAGGCAGCTTTGCAGCGCGTTCTCGATTCAAAGGTTGCAGATTATCTTATCTACCACGAATCGCAGAAGAACGTCTATGCTAAATACTTCATAAAATTCGACGTCAGACAGATGCTCGACGACGGCGCGTTCGAAATGGAGTATCAGCCGCAGTACAACATTAAGGAAGGCAGAATAGAGGGCTTCGAAGCACTTTTGCGCGTAAAGAAGAATTGGGATGTCAGCGTTGATACGTTCTCGTTCATATCGTACGCCGAAAGAACGGGAGCGATGGTTCAGCTCGGCGACTTCATTTTCAATACGGGCATGAGTTTTGCAAAGCAGGTGGAGGATAAAAACGTCCGAGTTTCTTTAAACGTTTCGCCCGTTCAGCTCATGCAGGCGGGATTTACCGAAACTTTCTTGAATATCTTTAAGAAATACAATCTCAAACCCGGTTCGGTCTGCGTAGAAATTACAGAAAGTTTCTTAATGAGCAACTTCGACGAAACGCTCGAAAAGCTCAAAATTTTAAAGGATAACGGCATTTCTATACACCTTGACGATTTCGGAACGGAATATTCCTCGTTGCTCTATATCAAAAAACTGCCCGTTTCGAGCATAAAAATCGATAAAGGCTTTGTGCACGGAATATGTAAGGACAAGACAAGTCAGGCGATAATTAAGTTTATCACCAACATTGCAAAACTGATAGATTGCACTACGATTTGCGAGGGCGTTGAAAGCACTCAGGAATTCGATATGTTGCAGGTGCTCGGTTGCGACGTCATTCAGGGCTGGCTTATAGGCAGGTCACTGCCGCCTGAAAAGGCTCTTGCCGTCATTGATACATTCGATTACGAGACCGTTGCCGCTGCGCAGAATGCAAGGTCCGTGCCTGTTTCAGGCGATACAAAGTAACATTCGCGTAAATCGCGTAAATATAACAAGGGGATAAGCCGATGAGCTATTCTTTACTCGAATTAAATCTTCAGCCTGGCGTAGAAATTTTTCTCGTCATTCTGGTAACTCTTCTTTGCGGAGCGTTAGTTTACTTTCTCATCCGCGGCATAAAGAAGGACAGAAACCGTTTTATTGCTGAAAAGTACAACATAAACGAGCTTGACAGCAAGCTTTTCAATCAGATGATTGCGCATGCTTACTCCATAGCGGACGAAGACACCGAATTTTCGGTATTGCTGCTCAGGGTAAACGACGGAGAGAACCTTCGCTCATCTCTCGGTGAAAGGCAGTTCAAGCGTATTATGGAAACTGTCAAGGAGCGTCTTATCCGTGTCATACCGCACGGTTCGAAAATCTGTAACTATGATGTTGACAGAATAATCGTGTTTATCGGCGAAGCTCTCGACCCTGTGACTATTTCCAATATAGGCACAATGTCTGTAAATGAAGTTATCAAGCCTATTGCGCTCATAAACCGCGCCAAGACGACGATTACCGTCAATGTGGCGATAGCTTCGCGCAACGAGTTCAGCAAAGACGCTGGCGAACTTATGCAGAACGTGGAAATTGCGCTTGCAAACGCAACAAAAGCGGGCGTAAATATGTTCTCGTACTATTCGAACGAGCTTGCGGAACAGCAGACAGAGGAATACAGGCAGTACAGAATGATAAAGCAGGCGATTGCGGAAAAGCAATTCATTCTTTATTACCAGCCTATTTTTGACCTCAATACGAATAAACCGATAGCTTATGAAACGCTTGTGCGTTGGAACCATCCCGAACTCGGTGTGCTTACGCCCGATAAATTTTTGCCGATTATGGAGCAGACGGGCGATATCAACTGGATAGGTGTGTGGGCGTTTGAAGAAATGCTCAAGGACCAGACCAGACACATAAAAAATCACCCCGAAGACGCAGATATCATATTCTCGTTCAACCTTTCGCCCAAGCAGCTTATGTATGCTCACCTTGCAGAGGAGCTGAGAAAGGTCTATAAAAATTACCGTATACCCGCGGCAAATATCTGCATGGAAATTGTTGAGTTTTCAATATTCGATAAAGTTCCCGAGGTAAAGGAAAATATAGAAAAGCTCGGGCAGATAGGCTTTAAGATAGCGGTAGACAACTTCGGACTTGAAATGTCGTCGCTGAAAATGCTTGAAAATATTCAGTTTGACTGGATAAAGCTTGACAGAAAGTATGTAGAGCAGGCACAGGATGACTTCCTTATCGGAGGCGTTGTGGGTACGCTTGTAGGGTTTGCAAATCAGAAGAATTGCAAGCTTGTTGCGGGCGGCGTTGAAGACGATATAATTTACAAATACGTCAAAGACTTAAAAATAGACTACGGACAGGGATACCGTTTCGGCAAGCCTTTGCCTTACGACGAGTATCTGTAATACAGATTACAGCGCGCGTATCCCGTGCTTAGCCTGCGCCGCGGCAGTACCGCTGCGGCGCAGGCGGGAATTTTTTTAATTAACATTAAATGAAAACGCTTAACAAGTATTGACAACCAATATTATTAAGTGATATAATATGTAAGAAATATATAATTTTTGTGAAAATTGATAATAGCAAACCGTGTGAAAGTGCGGGACGCAAAGCTAAAAGAGCCTAAACCGAGGTTTTACGGCATGGCAGTCAGTTGCCAAAGCATACTTTAAGTTTGTTTTGGCGTTTTTTATTTTTTAGCATATTTTCGTTGTATAGCGGTTGCAAGCCGCGTCAGTTCAGGAGTATAAAGTGAGGTTGAGATGGTCCAAACGCCTTAAGTGGATGAGGGCGTCTAAAATCGTAATACCCATAGCGTTTGCAATTTCGCTTATATTTATCGGCTTTACCGTCTATGCCGATAATGCGCAGAACTTTATTATCCGCGTACAGCAAAAGGACGACGTGCAGCTTTCGCTCACTATGAACGAAGATTTAAGCGGACAATCTTCGGTTCTGCATGTTCCTTATGAAGGCGTTCAGACTGCAACTACATTCGACCCGCAAGCAATCGGGTATGAAAATTTCAATTATGACCCCGAAGACACTCAACTGAATATCCCCAACAATCTTGCAACTCTTACGGGAATGCAGCAGGGGGCGTTCAGTGAGGGAAACGCTTATACATATATATCGTTCAGCTTCTGGCTGGTAAATAACTCTGCAAGGTCGGTTGACGTAGATATTTCTATGGACTTTGACGGCATTTCCTATGTGGATAACGACTATGACCACCACATAGACGATGTTTTAAGGGTTATGATAATTGAAGACGGCGCGTATGTGACGGACGGCAACTATTCGCTGTATGCAAAGGCGGAAGACCCCGATCACCCCTGGCACGAAGAGGCAAACGCCCAGCCCGTCAACTATACGACGACCGATTTTGCGTCCGATATGTGCATATTCAGCAGAACGGGCGAGGACGGACTTATAGATTTCGCCTCGGGCGAGACTAAAAAATTCACCGTAATAATCTGGCTTGAGGGCAACGACGAGCAGTGCAGCGACGCAATTTATGGCGAGCGTGCAAAGTTGAGTATGACCTTTACAGGATATTGATATTTTTTAAATTTGGCTTTCTCGGCGCAAGCCGAAAAAATATAAAAGACAAAGGAGATAAATAATGAAAGCAACAAAAAAAATTGTAGGCGCAACCGCAGCGTTAGTGGCAGCCTTGGCACTCTCCGCAGGCTCCACCTTCGCATGGTTCTCGGCAAACACCTCTGTATCGGCAACAGGTATGGATGTTACTGTAACTGTACCTACTAACCTCTACATTGCAGCTGGTGTAGAAACTGATCCTGATTTGATAACAGAATCTACTGTCAATCTTAATCATGGCGGTTTAAAATTGCAGCCTGCAAGAGTTTCTCTCGATGATGTAGCGACAGATACTCTTAATGTTGAATTTGCTGAAACGTTTGAGCCAGGTGATGAACCTACAATCACATCGCCTGGTACACCTACTGCCGACGGTATGGTTAAGGTAGGTACTATAACTGTTGATAAGAATTCGCCTTCATCAAATGAGGCTGGTTATGAAGTTTCTAATTACGCTTCTTATAACCAGATTTCTGTTGTTCGTAAGGCAGACACAGATACTGAAGTGTATGGGCTTGATGCTACTGTGACTATTTCAGGAATAACGAATGATACTTCATATAAATATCTGAGAGTTGGTTTCCTTAACGGCAACACCTTTACGGATAAAGGAATTGACGTTGAGGCAACAACTACGGCAACTATACAGTTCGATGATATAGTTACCGGAATTAACGATAATACACCTGTTAATTTTAATGTTGTAATTTGGTTTGACGGTGATGATAAAGATTGCTATTCGAATAATGCTGTTAATGTAGCAAAATTATCTGTATCGATATCATTTACGGATGCATCCATTTAATTTTTAATAGATAAAACGGTACATATTTAAGCGCGGAGCTTATGTTCCGCGCTTAAATAAATTATAATTCAAAATGTCTTATTTTTATAATGACTATTGATTATATAACTTTTTTGTGATAAAATAATACAGGTATATTTTTTATCTTTAAAAGGCTTTTTAATGGCGTTAAATCCTAAAGCGAAAAAAATCATAAATATAGTAGTCGATATTGTCGCGCTTATTATTATTGCGGTTGCAATCTTTTTTGCCGTCTGCATAATCACTTCGCGCGCAAGCGGTTACAAAAATTTTACTTCGTTTTTTGGCAAAGCCTACCTCGCCGTAGAGACTGATTCCATGGTGGGGGATAGCCCCGACTCGTTCAACCCCGGCGACCTGATTGTTGTAAAACTTGTCGAAGGTGACGAGGCGGAAAATCTGCCCGTCGGCACGGTTATAACATTCAAATATGGCATTAAGGACGACCAATATGTCCTTAATACGCACAGAATTATAGAAGTGCACGAAGGTTATTACATAACCCACGGCGACAATAATCCCGAAGGCTCTAACGAAACTGTGCTCACTCGCGAAGTTATCGGCATTTATGAAAGTAAATCGGTCGGCGCGGGCAATTTTGTGCTGTTTATGGGGTCATTCTGGGGCTTTTTCACATTCGTCTTGCTGCCCTCGCTTATAGTTGTTGCTTATTTTGCCGTAAACCTCGTTTTCGTAATAATAAGGGAACGCAACGCGCAGAATCAGGCTAAACTTCAGGCGGATATTAAAGCCGCACAGGAAGAGCGGGAGAGAATGCGTCAGGAAATTCTTGCCGAACTCGAAAAAGAAAAAAATTCTCAATCTGACCAAAATAACGGACAGTAATTTTTATTAAATGCAAATAAGCATATTAAGGTTAAAAATTTATGGCTAATTTTGCATCGTACTATGTCGAATTTCTGTGGAACTGGCTGCAGAACGTATGGTACTTCATTAAAAATTTTTTCCTGTTGTTCTATAAGCTGTTTATAGGCGACGCAATAGACTATGTAACAAACCTCGGCGAGCATATCTCGGGGTTCGATGTCTGGGGCTGGATTTGTCTTATAATCGTTTCAGCCGCCAATATTGCGTTGCTCTTTTTCGTGTGCTACAGATTGGTTCAACTTATCAGAAGATACGTCATCTTCCGCGCCCGCGAAGTGGATAAGGACGTGCTCATGGAAGAGGTCGCTCGCCTCAAAGAACAGGCCGACGAACTCGTTAAGGAAAAAAGTCGTATTTTTGCCCTCAAACTCGGGCAGGATATCACATCAAGCGGCGAGGTGCGCGTGCCTAATCAGGCGGGCGCAGTAGATGATAAATCTTCCGACGCAACTTCCGCAATTGACGCGTCAAGATTTACCAAACTTATCAACCTCGACCTCAAATACGAAAAAGAGCCCAACATTATTTACATGCAGGACAGTGATATGCTCACGCTTCCGCAAATCATTTCCCGTTTCATGTACTTTGCGGCTTCTCAGCTCAAGCTCTATTACACCGAAGAAACTATCAGAAGATTTTTCGCGGGTCTCGCAACTTCTAAGTTGCTCATTCTCGAAGGTATATCCGGTACAGGTAAAACCTCGTTGCCTTACGCACTCGCTAAATTCTTCAACAACTCGGCATCAATTATCTCCGTTCAGCCCTCGTGGCGCGACAGAGCCGAGCTTATAGGTTACTTCAACGAATTCACTAAGAAATTTAACGAGACCGACTTCCTCGCTTGCCTCTATGAAACTTCGCTGCGCGAAGACCCCAACTTCATAGTGCTGGACGAAATGAACCTGGCTCGTATTGAATACTATTTTGCTGATTTCCTGTCCATAATGGAAATGCCCGACGTCGCCGAATGGAAAATCGACCTTATCGCCGCGCCTCAGCCCACCGACCCCAAAAATGTCAACTACGGCAAGTTCCTCGTTCCTCAGAATGTATGGTTCATCGGTACGGCGAACAATGACGACTCGACTTTCTCCATCACCGACAAGGTTTACGACCGTGCCGTCACGCTCGAGCTCAATACCAAGGCGGACTACTTCGATGCGCCTCTGACCGAAAGCTACAACTGTACATATGCTTATCTCGACAGGTTGTTCGAAAAGGCGAGGGCTGATTACTCTATTTCCGAAAACACTATCGAACTTATTATGGAATTCGATAATTTCATTCGCGAAAAGTTCAAGACGAGCTTCGGTAACCGTATTATGAAGCAGCTTTCGCTCTTCGTGCCCGTCTACATGGCTTGCGGCGGCACTGAATACGGCGGCGTGGACTTCATAATCGCTTCCAAAATTCTCCGCAAATTCAGGTCGCTCAATCTGCCTTTCCTCGGCAAAGAGCTCGCAGAACTTTCCGCGTTCTTCGACGAAAAGTTCGGTCTCAACAAGATGGTTTACTGCCTCGAATACGTCAAAGAGTTGCAGAAGTTATCTTAATTTTGTTTGCTTTCAGCCTAACTTGTCGGTTAGGCTGAATTTATAGGTGGAATAATGAAAGATACGCATTTCGATAAATTTATAGACGGTCTCGTCGGCGACGGAGAACTTTTCAATAATTTTCTTTCTGCCGTCAGAAGCGGCAGAAACGAAGTGCTGCACAATACAGTCTCTCAGGTTGTACTGCTTGAAGATACTTGGGTTCTTACGCTCGAGGACGCTTTTACTTCCGTTGAGCAGATTGTCCGCAACCCCAGAAGGTTCATAACCGAAGACGACCAGGTCGTCGACGTCGAAAAGGCGAGAAGAGTATCCACTAAAACTGTCCGCAACCTTGCGTCACATTCTCAGTACGTACGCAATATCGAGGATAACGGCGACGTCAGACCGAACAGATTGCTCGTTACTTTCCTTGAAGAGGATATCGGAATTTATGAAAACAGGTTTGTCTGCGCACTCGTCAACAGGTTGACCCAGTTTGTCGAGCAACGCTATCGCGACCTCGAGAAGAAGATGGAAATTTCGCAGCTCACCAATGTTGCTTTAAAGTCCAACTTCAATATAGGCGACAGCAATTTCAAGCTCGATTTAAAACTTCAGATAAAAGAGCCGCACGACGATGATTTAGGCGTAAAAAAGAGTAAGGAGCTCTTCGACCGCGTGGATAAAATCCGCCGTCGTCTGAGAATTCTGCAGACAACGCCGTTCATGAAGGAGCTTAACGGCGTCAAACCCGTCCGTCCGCCCATTCAGAAGACCAACCTTCTGATGAAGAATGTAGATTATCATAACTGCTACAATCTGTGGCTGTTTCTTTCGTCGTACACAAATATCGGCTACAGCGTATATGTCAACGACAAAAATCTGCCGATTGACGGCGATTACTATGACGATCTGACCTATCTCGCAGGGCTCAGCCTTAAGAATATGTTCGACAGAAACATCCTCAGCCGCGATAAATACAAGGACATACCGACCGGCGAGCTGCGCGAACAGGACTTCGAGGTCGTCACAAATTATAACTACATACCGACATTCGACGACAATAAGGAACAGGTCGGCTCAGAGTGTATCAATGAATATTATTTCCGCCGAATGAGGGAAGAAGTTGTTAAAATTTCAACCGAAAACGATATTGTGATTGAGCGGAATATGCTCGTTAATTTCAATAAATTTTTCCGCACGGTATCGCGTATAAACGATGAAATGTTCAACGACCTGATTGAAAAACAGGCTGACGACAGCTTCGGCGAGGAAGAGCTTTCGGAATACGGCAAAAAGCAGGTTGAAATTTTAAAACAGCGAGAACGCGTTCGCAGGCGCGAAATGCTGACTAAATTAAAGTGGGAAGAGCTTGAGCGCATGCAGAGAATGGAAGAGCGCGCAAAAGCCAAACTTATTAAGATGGAGAAGGCTTTAGCTTCTAAACCTGCGGATGAAAATGTTAAATCGAAAAAGAAGGTTGTCAAAAAGACCAGCGTGGTCTTAAAGGTTGACAATCAATCGGATGAGGACAAGTGACAAAAAGCAAAATTAAAAAAATATTCTCTGTGGCGGGCACGGTTCTGACCGTTCTCGTCATAGCTTTTACGGCATATATCGTCGTAAGCGTAATTATAGCGCGTGTAAAAAATACCGATGTCTCGCTGTTCGGTTATTCGTTCGGAGTTGTGCTGACGAACTCGATGGAGCCTGAAATTTCTCCCGGCGACCTTATAATTTTTGGTCATGACAATATTGATGAGGTCAAAGTCGGCGACAATATCGTATTTAAGGCAGGCGACGGCTTTTCTGAAAAAATTAAGGGTCAGAATGTTGTGCACCGCGTGCAGAGCATAGAAATTTTACCTGACGGCTCTGTCGAAATAACCACGCGCGGCATAAATAATCTGAACGACGACGAATATCCTGTAACGTCTGAAAATTTTGTCGGGATTTGTATTTATCATTCGACTGCATGGGGCAACTTCTTTACGTTTATGATTAACTACGGTTTTATAATTTTAATTGTAGTAGTTGCGTTGCCGTTCATAATAAGTCAGATAATAAAAATAGTAAAGCTTTCAAAGAGTAAAGATGAGGGCGAAGAATAATTAAAAAGCAGACTGAAATCAGTCTGCTTTTAATCTTGTCAAATGCTTGTTGCCGCTCGGCTTTAAGGGAATATAATTGACTTTTGCTGTCAATTATATTAGAATAATTAATGAGCTTAAAGTTGCAAAATTCGATTTGTAAACATGAGTTTAATTTGGAACAGACCCATCAACATTTCAGATTTGTCGGTTTAAGCGTGTTGAAGATTTTTTATTAAAAAAATAAAAAAATGCGGTAAAAACAGGGTTTTTACCACATTTTTGTTGGTGCCGCTGACCGGGGTCGAACCGGTATGGTATCGCTACCACTGGATTTTGAGTCCAGCGCGTCTGCCAATTCCACCACAGCGGCAAGCATAAATATTATATATTAACGCATATCAAAAATCAAGCGATTTTAATTGAATTATGGATAAACTGGTTTTAATCGATGGCAACAGCCTGCTCAACAGAGCGTTTTATGCAACCCCCGTATTTACCACAAAGGACGGCAAGCCTACAAATGCCATATTCGGTTTTGTCAAGCTTATGTTCAAGATTATAAGCGACCTCAAGCCGAAGTATATGGTAGTGGCATTTGACCTCAAAGCACCGACCTTCAGACACAATATGTATGCTGAATACAAGGCGACGAGAAAGGGTATGCCTGACGAACTTGCGGCGCAAGTTGAGCCTTTAAAGGCTCTGCTTGCCGCAATGAATATTGCCATATGCCAGAAGGAAGGTCTCGAGGCAGATGATATAGTCGGAACCCTCTCCGCGGCATACGATGTGCACAGTTATATCTATACGGGCGACAGGGACAGCTATCAGCTTGTCGACGAAAAGACCGACGTTTGTTTTACAAAGAGGGGCGTTTCCGACCTTTTAAAACTCGATTGTAATAATTTTGAGGGCGAAACCGGGCTTAAACCTCTGCAGATTATAGACCTGAAGGCACTCATGGGAGACAAGTCGGATAATATTCCGGGCATTGCGGGAGTAGGCGAAAAGACGGCAATGAACCTTGTTAAGGAATACGGCTCGCTCGATAATATTTATGCAAATATCGACAATATCAAAGGCGCGCTCAAAGAAAAACTTATATCAGGCAAAGAGATGGCGTATCTGTCGTATAAACTTGCGACCATCGACAGAAATTGCGATATTTCCATTCCGCTTGAAAATTGCGTAACACCTAAAGTATTTTCGGCAGACGTCAAAAAAATGTTTGCTCAGTTTGAGTTCAAAAGTCTGCTTTCGTTGCCTGTTTTTGAAGAAAATCAGCAAGAGGTCAATACGGAAGTTGTTTATTCTGAAATTCTTAATGTTGAAGACCGCTTGCAACTTAAAGAGGCTTTTTCGGGTTGCGATAATATCAGTCTCTGTTCCGACGGAGAGGATGTTCATGTATATAACGGAAGATACGAATGTGTTTTAAAGCTTAGCAAAGATTTGCTCGGCGGCATTTCGTATGAAGATTTCTGTGAAGAAGTAAGAAACTATTTAAAGAGCGAAGGCAAAAAAATTACAGTATACGACCTTAAGAGCCTGTTGCACGAGGTTAATTCTGAGGCGCATCTTGGGTGTTCTGTCGATGATGTCGCGCTCATGAACTATATCATTGATTATAACGACGCCGATATGAGTGTTGCGCAACTCTGCGAAAAATTCGGTTATGACAAAAAATATTGCGCCTGCGCATTGTCGCTGATAAGCAGTCAGATGAGTGATACCATAGTTTCTGAAGGTGAAGAAAAGCTTTACAAAGAAATCGAATTGCCCCTTGTCAGCGTACTCTACGATATGGAAAGGAGCGGCGTCAGGGTGGATACGGTGGCTCTCAGGCAGCTGTCGCAGGACTACAGTGCAAAAATCAAGCAGCTTTCGGATGAGATTTTTGCAATGTGCGGTTGCACTTTTAATATAAATTCTCCTTCTCAGCTCGGTGAAGTGCTTTTTGAAAAACTCGGGCTCAAATCTGGTAAGAAGAATAAAAACGGCAAGTATTCTACAAGTGCCGAAATTCTTGAAAAAATTGCCGAAGAGCACGAGGTTGTGCCTAAAATATTAAAATATCGTCAGTATCAGAAGCTCTACTCGACTTATTTAGAGGGTTTTAAGCCTCTCATTGAAAGTCATACGGGGCTTGTGCATACTACGTATAACCAGACCGTAACGGCTACGGGCAGACTGTCAAGCACCAATCCCAATCTTCAGAATATTCCTATACGCGAAGAGGAGGGCAGAGAACTCAGAAAACTTTTCATCCCCAGAGATGGCAATGTTTTAATCGATGCGGACTATTCGCAGATAGAACTAAGACTTCTGGCGCATTTTTCCGGTTGTAAAGAACTTATCGAGGCGTATAACGAGGGAAAAGACATTCATTCTGTGACAGCGTCGCAGGTGTTCGGAATTCCGCTTGAGGAGGTAACTCCCAAATTGAGGTCTGAAGCCAAGGCGGTCAATTTCGGCATTATTTACGGCATAAGCGATTTCGGACTGGCGAGAAATATAAATATACCCGTAAAAACAGCAAGGGAATATATTGATAATTATTTTGCCACATACAGTGCGGTAAAAGATTACATGCAGTCAAATGTGGACTTTGCCAAGGCAAACGGCTATGTTGCAACGCTTACGGGCAGAAAGAGATATATACGCGAAATCAATTCAGGTAACTATAATATAAGGCAATTCGGAGAGCGTGCAGCAATGAATATGCCTCTGCAGGGCTCAAGCGCGGATATTATTAAGATTGCCATGATCAATGTCGTAGCCGCATTGAAAAAGGCAAAATTGAATGCAAGACTTATATTGCAGGTGCATGACGAACTTGTGCTTGATTGTCCTGGCGAAGAAAAAGAGGAGGCTGCAAAGATTTTAAAGCGTGAAATGGAGAACGCGGTTCAGCTCAAAGTTCCCTTAAAAGTTGATTTACATTTCGGAAATAACTGGTATGAAGCAAAATAAGAAAATAGCGATAACGGGTGGAATAGGCAGCGGAAAATCAACCGTATCTGCCATTCTGAAACGCAAGGGGTTTAATGTATATTCCTGCGACGAAATCTATTCCAAACTGATAAAGGACAGCGCGTTTATAAAGATGTTGTCCGATGAGTTCGGTGATATTTTATCGGGTGATAACAGTCTTGACAGAAAAAAATTATCCGCAATAGTTTTTTCCGATGCAAAAAAACTGGAGAGGCTTAACAATATCACTCATCCTGCAATTTATCAGAGAATGTTTGAGGTTGCAAAAGATAATGGCGGAGTAAATTTTTTTGAAGTTCCGCTTTTGTTTGAAGACAGTGCGCAAGATTTATTTGATGAAGTAATCGTCGTTCTGCGCGATACGGAAAAAAGAATTGAGGAAGTAATCAGACGCGATAATTTAAGTCGTGAAGAGGTTGAACAAAGGATAAAAAGTCAAATAAATTACGAAAAATCAGATTTTGCGAAGTACTATGTCATACATAATAACGGCGATTTTGCTAATCTTGACAAACAGTTGGATAAAATTCTTTGCAAAATTTGATTTATTAAACATTTAAGTGCAGATTATTATTTTAATAAAATTTGTTTTAAATTTCTTAAAATTATTTTGATTTTAGCTTGACATAAATTTTAAAATATTATAGAATAAAAAAGCTTTTGAAAAGCACGCACTCATGGCGGAATTGGCAGACGCGCAAGACTAAGGATCTTGTGGGAGACCATGCAGGTTCAACTCCTGTTGAGTGCACCAAAAACATAGCACGGACTTTTGTCTGCGCTATGTTTTTTTCTTTGTCTAAATATAATTTGTCTAAATATAAGTAGTTCGTGTGAGGATAGTCTGAAAATTTACTTTTGAACTGACAGCTCCCGTGCTTAAGCAGCAAGTTTGTGTTGAGGGCATGTTGTTGTCAAGGGGCAACCTTTGCAGACCTAGTACACAAAATCTTGCCTGAATTTTTATTACGAGATATTTTTTTATAATTTTAAACTGTCTTTGTGGCTGAATTACAAGACAGAAAATAATGCGGTCACAAAAAACGCCGAACGGACCATTTAGAATGTACCATTTATAAAGAATAATAGGCAACTACAAACATTGGAGTCGCCCTTAGTGAAGAATTACAATACAATAGTCGATAAAACTTAAAACTGTGTTTTTGCTGAAGGCATTCATAAGTTTACCCGTCACCGCGACACTAAATATACAATGTTTTTCTGATATTTCCTTAGTATTTAAATAATATTGCTAAATAATCGTTGTTTTTGCTATTAAATATTGCGTAATGTTGTCAATCTTTAAAGTTTTGTAAATATCAATATCACATCTTATACATTCCTGAAACTTATATTTAATTGATGTATTTTTTTCGTTCTTTTTATACCTTAAGTTTCAGATTAATTATTTGAAAGAATTTGACTTTAGCTTTCAGTCATTTTATTATATATTTATGGATAATATAGTTCTCATAGGAATGCCTGCCAGCGGTAAAAGTACGGCAGGAGTATTGCTTGCAAAAAAAATCGGATATGATTATATCGACTGCGATTTATTGATGCAAAGGCGTGAAAATGCTGTAATCAGCGACTTACTTAAGGAAAGGGGTGCAGACGAATTTATAAAATTGGAAGAAGAGGTTAATTCCTCTGTTTATGCTGAAAAAAGCGTCATTTCAACGGGCGGAAGTGTGATTTATGGCGAAAAAGCTATGGCTCATCTCGCTGAAATTGGCAAGATTGTTTATCTTCATGTCGGACTTTTGGAGCTTGAGAAACGTCTTTCAGGCAAGGATTTGTTTCTGCGCGGCGTGGTGATGAAGGGCGAGGCGCACAATCTTGCCGAGTTATACTCAGAACGCATTCCTTTCTATGAAAAATATGCTCAGATAACAGTAGATTGCGACAATCTGTCTCTTGACGAGACTGTCGATGCCATAATCAAAGCTGTAAATTTATAAGTTTTCAATCAGTTTGAATATGTATTTTAACCAAAATAACAGTAAAAAACGCCCCGCAACAGTTTGTTGCAGGGCGTTTTTATGATTTTTTTGTTGTCAAACCAGGCTTTGAACGGCACTTAAAATTGCGTATCCGATAAGGAAACAGATAAGGTATGTTGCGCCGAGGAAAGCAATCGAGATAATAATTTTGAGCCATACAGGCTTAACGCTTCTGATTATAAAAATGTTTACAATTCCCATCAGCGCGCTTATTGCGCCACCGATTGCGCCGCCGACGACGGGCACGATTTCGCAAAGCTGAACGCTGTTGCCCCATACCATAATAAGTATGAAAGGAAGTACGGATAAAACTATTTCGTACCACTTTACAGGTTCTGTGAGTTTAATGTGGTCAGAACCGATAATCAGCGTCGTGCCTTTGAGCAGGTTGCCGGAAATGTAATATTTATCTCCGTTTGCAGAAACAAATGCCTTTTTACCCAGATTGGTTAAAGGTACACCGTTTATAGTTATTTTTTTCTTGCTGGACCATGCACTTTCTTCAAATTCGATAGTGCCATACGTCTCGTGATTGATTGTGGTTTTCGTATCAATTCCCTCCGATTTTTTAATTGAAAATATATTATCACAAAAGAATTTCAAAGTCAATTGTCTACTTAATTTAACATTCTGTATTGCAAATTTCAGATTCAGATATATAATAATTAATAATAATCGGGAGTATTAATATGACAGAAATTCAGATGTTGCAGGAATGGATAGACAGTTCGCAAAATATTGTATTTTTCGGCGGAGCGGGAGTGTCAACCGAGAGCGGTTTGCCTGATTTTCGCAGTGAAAACGGGCTATACAGAAAAAAATTTGCCTATTCTCCCGAATTTATGCTGAGCAGAACTTTTTTTGACAGTCATACGCAGGAATTTTATGAGTTCTATCGTTCACAGATGCTGCCTCACGGCATAAAGCCGAACGCCGCCCACTATAAACTTGCAGAAATGGAGCAAAAAGGCAGATTGAACGCCGTAATTACCCAGAATATCGACGGATTGCATCAGGCGGCTGGCAGCAAAAAAGTATACGAATTGCACGGCAGCGTTCACAGAAATCACTGTATGAGGTGCGGGAAATTTTATCCTCTCGAGGCGGTCGAAAAGTGTTCGGGCGTGCCGCGCTGCTCATGCGGCGGAATTATAAAGCCGGATGTCGTACTCTATGAAGAGGCACTTCCCGAGGCGGCTTGGAACGGCTCGGTGGCGGAGCTTGAAAGGGCTGATTTACTCATTGTTGCAGGGACTTCTCTTACGGTCTATCCCGCGGCTTATCTCGCGCAGAATTTTAAGGGTGCGCGTACCGTGCTTATAGATTTGTCCGCCTCGCTGCCGCAGAATAATAATCTTCTCGTCATCAGGGAAAAGGTCGGCGCGGTGCTCTCTGGAATAAAAATCTGATATCATATATTTTTGTTCGTTTATTTCAATAAAATGATAATATTGTTTAATTTGGCTGTTGTAATTAAATAATTATGTACTAAATATATAATATTTATATAATATTTTTATTGTTTTTCAATTTGAGTATTGAAAATTTTACAACGTTATGTTAAAATGTCATATGTGATATGAATGACTTAAACGACATAGTTTTATTTCATAAAGGGTTGAGTTGCACGGCTCACGAGATATACGGTTGCCGCAGAAGTGCGGACGGTGGTTATATTTTCAGAGTCTGGGCACCTCATGCCGTGTCTGTCGGAGTTATTCTGAACGGCAATCCCCCTGTTGAAATGATAAAAATGTCTGACGGCGAAAGTTGGGAAATAAATCTCGCTCATGCCCGGCAGGGCGATAAGTACAACTTTTTAATTCGTACGGCAGACGGAAGAGAGCTGATTAAGAGCGACCCGTATGCATATCGCAGCGATTTGCCGCATTCGTATGCGTCGGTAATCTGCGACCTGCCTGAAAAGCGTAAAAGACACGCTTTTAACTCTTCTGAAGGACAGGCTGTAAATGTTTTCGAACAGCCTGTAAATATCTATGAAGTCAATCTTTTAAGCTGGAAAAAGCATGAAGACGGAAGTTATTATACTTTTTCCGACCTTGAAAGGGAACTTGTGCCCTACGTTGCCGAAATGGGTTACACGCATGTGGAATTTATGCCTGTCACCGAATATCCGTTCGACGGTTCGTGGGGATATCAGGTTACTGGGTATTTTTCGGTAACGGACAGGCTCGGAACGCCCGAACAGTTCGCCTCGCTTGTGGACGCCTTTCACGCTCACGGCATAAAGGTTATACTTGATTGGGTTCCGGCGCATTTTCCCAAAGACGATTTCGGACTGTATGAGTTTGACGGGCAGCCGCTTTACGAGTGTCCTTTATGGAGCAAGATGGAACACCGCGGCTGGGGCACGCGCAAATTTGACCTCGGAAGAGGGGAAGTTGACAGTTTTCTCTTATCGAGCGCGTATTTTTTCTTCGATACTTACGGTATAGACGGATTGAGGGTGGACGCCGTTGCGTCGATGCTCTATCTCGATTACGATAAAAAACCTCACGAGTGGACGCCGAATGTCTATGGCGACAACCGCAATCTCGAGGCTATTGAATTCATTAAAAAATTCAACCGTTTGGTTCACGAGAAATTTCCGTCTGTGCTCATCATTGCGGAAGAGTCCACATCCTACCCCAAAGTCACTTCTACGGTAGATGAGGGCGGTCTCGGCTTTGATTTCAAATGGAACATGGGCTGGATGAACGACGTTCTGTTCTACTGTCGTCAGGACCCGCTTTACAGACATTATCATCATACGAAGATAACTTTTTCTATGATGTATTCTTTTAACGAAAGGTACATTCTGCCGCTGTCTCACGACGAAGTCGTGCATGTCAAGGGCTCGATTGTAAACAAATTTCCAGGAGAGTATTCGGACAAGTTTGCCGGCGAACGCGGACTTCTCGGTTTTATGTATGCGCATCCTGGAAAGAAACTCAATTTTATGGGTTACGAGATTGCCCAATTTTCCGAATGGAATTACAGAGGCGAGATAGAATATAACCTTAAGTGCTACGAAAAGCATGCAAAAATGCAGTATTTCGTAAAGACGCTCAACAATCTTTACAGAAATACCAGACCTCTTTTCGAAGTGGAGAATGACTGGAAGGGGTTCGAGTGGCTGGTTGTCGACGACGTGGTGAATAACGTGCTCGCGTTCAACCGCTACGATAAAGACGGAAATTGCCTTCTGGTAGTCGTCAACTTTTCGGGAATTATTCAGCCTGAGTATACGTTCGGGCAACACAAGGGGAAGTACAGACTGGTTCTCAATACCGACGAGAAGAGTTTCGGCGGAGAGGGTACATTGAGAAAGAAAGTCTTCAGCACAAAAAAAATTGCAAGTCACGGGAAGGAAAATTCATTGACGTTGGACATTCCCAAACTGGCTTGTCTGTATTTTATAAAAGAAAAATAAATTTTTGGGGGATTAAGCAATGCTTAGAAAAAAAGAGTGCGTGGCAATGTTACTTGCGGGCGGACAGGGCAGCAGACTGTACGCTCTTACAAGCAATATCGCCAAACCTGCAGTTTGCTTCGGAGCAAAGTACAGAATTATCGATTTCCCGCTTTCGAACTGCATCAATTCGGGAATTGATACGGTAGGCGTTCTTACGCAGTACCAGCCGCTCGTTCTCAACGAGTACGTCGGAAACGGTCAACCGTGGGACCTTGACAGAACTTTCGGCGGCGTACACATTCTTTCGCCTTACGAGGCGAAAACGGATACTTCATGGTACAAGGGCACGGCAAATGCAATTTACCAGAATATCCGCTTTATGAAGATGTATGACCCCGAGTACGTACTTATTCTGTCGGGCGACCACATCTATAAGATGGACTACGACAAGATGCTCGAGGCGCACAAGGCGATGGGCGCAGATTGTACGATTGCGTGCATGAAAGTTCCCATGAAGGAAGCTTCGAGGTTCGGTATTCTGAATACAAACCCCGACGGCAGCATATACGAATTCGAGGAAAAACCCAAGCAGCCCAAGAGCGATCTGGCTTCCATGGGTATATACATATTCACCGCGTCCAAGCTCTTCAAGTATCTTGAAATGGACGAAAAAGACCCCAAATCGGAGAAAGACTTCGGTAAAAACATTCTTCCCACAATGCTCAATGCTGGCGAGAAGATGTATTCCTACAGGTTCGAAGGCTACTGGAAGGACGTCGGCACGATAACCTCTCTCTGGGAAGCAAATATGGACCTGCTCGGCAAAGTGCCCAATTTCGATTTGCGCGACGCCGAAAGAGTAATCCATTCGAGAAGTCCTCTCGCGCCTCCCGCATACGTTGAGGGCACGGTTGTCAATTCTATGATTGCAAACGGCTGCGACGTTGAAGGTACGGTAATCAATTCGGTCATCGGCACAAACTGCGTCATTGAAAAGGGCGCGCAGGTAAAAGATTGCGTGCTCATGGGCAATACGGTCGTCAAGGCGGGTGCCGAAGTTAATTATTCCATAATCGACGAGGACGTCGTTATCGGTAAGAATGCCAAAGTCGGCGACGTCATCGAAAAGGCAAGCAAGGTCGAGAGCAAGACAGGCGGCATAACCGTACTCGGCAGAGGAATTACGGTGAGCGACAAGGGTTGCGTGCCCGCTGGCGAAATTGTGGACAAGAACGTGTAAGGGAGGATATGATAATGGCATCGACAGTAGGTGTAATTTTTTCCAGCATTAACGACGAAAACGTACCTGAACTGACCAAAGTCAGGTCGAAAGGCTCTATTCCCTATGGCGGACGTTACCGTCTCGTTGACTTTGCTCTTTCCAACATGGTCAACTCGGGCATCACTACCGTAGGCATGATTACAAACAAAAATTATCAGTCGCTGATGGACCATCTCGGCACAGGCAAAGAGTGGGACCTTGCAAGAAAGGAAGGCGGACTTATTTTGCTTCCTCCTTACAGCGACGAGAGCGAAATGCTCTATAAAAACCGTCTCGAAGGGCTCAAGGGCGCGTCTGCGTTCCTCAGAAAGTGCAAGCAGGATTTTGTTGTCGTAGCCGACAGCGACGCTGTTTACAGGCTCGATTACAGCAAGATGATTGAACAGCATGTAAAGACAAATGCCGACATTACGCTTGCTTATCACGAGCATGCGACGGCGGACGGCAATTCTTACATGGTTTTTGAAACGGACAAGAATGAGAAAATCACTTCGATTTACGTCAACCAGAAGTTTGAAGGCGCACGCAAAAATTACATAAATGTATTCGTTGCAAGAACTTCGTTCCTGCTCAACCTCATTCAGACGGCGATTGCGCGCGGCTATTCGAGTTTCTCCGGCGACATTCTCATTCCCGGACTTAAAAATTATAATATCTTCGGATATAAATTCGACGGTTACTATCAGAATATCGAATCTCTGACTTCGTATTTCAAGGCAAATATGGATTTGCTTGAAAAGGAAGTGCGCACCGAGCTCTTCGGCAACAGGGATATCTATACGAAGGTAAACGACGCGCCTCCTGCAAAAATCACCGAAAGCGCGAAGGTAAAGAATTCTTTGATTCACGACGGCTGCCTCATCGAGGGCACGGTTGAAAACTGCATTCTTTTCCGCGGCGTAAAGGTAGGTAAGGGTACTACGCTCAAAAATTGTATAATAATGAGCGAAAACTTCATAGGCGACGACTGCAACCTTTCTTATGTCGTCAGCGATAAAGATTCGTCTGTAAGCAGCGGCACGACGCTTGCAGGTTGCAAACAGAAACCTTATTTCATTAACAAAGGCACACACATCTGATTGAAAAAGGGGGAAAATATGGCTACAAGCAAAACTACGACTAAAACAACCGCAACAAAGTCTGCGGCAAAAACCGCCGCGACCAGGAAACCTAAGCCTGCTGCGGAAAAGGAAGTTGCAATAGTTCCTGCAAAGCGCAAAATAATGTTCGTTGCTTCGGAGTGCACGCCCTTCATTGTCACGGGCGGACTTGCAGAAGTCATCGGCTCGCTTTCCAAAGCTCTCGCATCTACGGGAAATTACGACGTGAGAGTGGTTGTTCCTCTTTATTCTGATATAAAGAAGGAGTACAGGGATAAATTCAAATATCTCGGAAATATCTATGTTCACCTTGCATGGAGAAATCAGTACTGCGGCATTTTCTCGTACGAAAAGGACGGAGTAATCTTCTATTTCCTCGATAACGAATTCTATTTCAAGCGTCCCGGCTGCTACGGCTACTTCGACGACGGCGAAAGATTTGCTTTCTTCTCGCGCGCCGTGCTTGAAATTATGCCTTTCCTCAATTTCTATCCCGAAGTAATGCATTGCCACGACTGGCAGGCTGCTCTTGCGGCAATTTACCTCAAGACAAATTATTGCTTCAGACAGGAATATCAGTTTATCAGGGCTCTGTTCACCATCCACAATATCGAATATCAGGGTCAGTATTCTCTCGATATACTCTCAAGCCTGTTCGATATTTACGGCAAATATCAGTATCTTGTCGAATATAACAATTCCATAAATCTTATGAAGGGTGCAATCGAGTGCTGCGAAAGATTTTCTACGGTATCTCCGAGGTATGCTCAGGAGATAAAAGACCCTTATTTTGCGCACGGGCTTGACCCCATAATCAGAAGAAACGAATTCAAATTAGTCGGAATTTTAAACGGAATTGATGACACAGGGTATAGCGCAGAGCTTGACAGTCACATTTTTGCGAATTATAATGCTGAAGATATGTCCAATAAGGCAGTCTGCAAGAGCGAACTTCAGAAGATGCTCAATCTGCCCGTAAAAGCCGACACTCCGATAATTTCGATGATTTCCAGACTTGTTTCGCATAAGGGACTTGACCTCGTAATAAACGTAATAGAGGAACTTTTGCAAAGCGACGTTCAGGTTGTCATTCTCGGTACGGGCGATTCGCATTACGAAGGTTTCTTCAAGGACCTTGCGAGAAGGTATCCCGATAAGATGAGCGCGCAGATTATGTTCAACAACGATTTGTCGCGCAAGATTTATTCGGGTTCGGATATTTTCCTCATGCCTTCCAAGTCTGAACCTTGCGGACTTTCGCAGATGATTGCGTGCAGATACGCAACAATTCCAGTAGTAAGGGAGACAGGCGGTCTTTACGACAGCATCAAACCCAAGCAGAACGGCTATACTTTTACCAACTATAACGCTCACGACATGCTCTATGTCATAAGAGAAGCAATAGAAGACTATAAAAATAAAAAGGTATGGTCAGAAATGATGCGCAGAGCTATAACGACCGACTTCAGCTGGAGCAATTCGGCTAAGCAGTACGAAGCTCTCTATCAGGATATGCTTAAATAATTTTACTTTATTTCAAAACAGGAGAATCGAATGTCAAACACTATTACCGAAAAGGAAGTCAAGGACCTTGTCAAGGGAAAACTGACAAGATACTACGGTGTAAGCCCTGCCGATGCGACGAAGGATCAGATTTATAAAGCCGTCGTAATGAGCGTGAGGGATATCCTCCTTCAGAAGAGGCAGGTCTTTTCCAAAAAGGTTAAAACCAAGCGCGCAAAACGCGTCTATTACTTATGCATGGAATTTTTGCTCGGACGCTCGCTTAAAAACAGTCTTTTTAATCTGAGTGCGACCGAAACGTTTGCCAAAGTACTTGCAGACGGATACGGCGTCACTTTGGAGGAGCTTTACGAGCTCGAACCCGATGCAGGTTTGGGTAATGGTGGTCTTGGCAGACTTGCTGCCTGCTTTATGGATGCTCTTGCAACGGGCAATTACCCCGCAATGGGCTATTCGCTCAGATACGAATACGGTCTGTTCAAGCAGAAGATTGTTGATGGTTGGCAGACCGAATTGCCCGATGTATGGCTTCCCGGCGGTGAAGCATGGCTCACGCAGAGAACAGATAAATCTTACATTGTACGTTTCGGCGGAAAGGTAGAGGAAAGATGGACCGAAAACGGCATGCAGATTAATTATATCGGCAGCCAGGAAATCGAAGCTGTTGCATACGATATGATGGTTTCGGGCAAGGACAGCGAGGCTGTCTCTGTCCTGAGACTTTGGAAGGCGAAGCCCGTTCAGGACTTCAATATGAAGTTGTTCTCTCAGGGCGATTATTATCAGGCGATGGCGGAGGATAACGACGCCGACGTCCTTACTAAAGTGCTCTATCCTGCGGATAACCACATAAACGGTAAATCTTTGAGGCTGAAACAGCAGTATTTCCTGTGTTCGGCGTCGATACAGAACATTATCAGCGACCACAGACACAGATACGGCAATCTTGGCGATTTGCCCAAGCTTGCGGCAATTCACCTCAACGATACGCATCCCGCGATGGCAATTCCCGAACTCATGAGAATTCTCGTCGATGAGTATTACTATAATTGGGATGAGGCATGGGCAATAACCACGGCAACTTGTGCATATACAAACCATACCGTACTTGCCGAGGCGCTTGAGACATGGCAGGAAGACCTTGTTGAAAGAACAGTTCCGAGAATTCACTCTATAATCAAGGAAATCAACAGAAGACTCTGCGAAGAGCTCTGGAACAGGTTCCCTGGCGAATGGGCTAAGATTTCGCGCATGTCGATAATCGAGCACAGCCGCGTTAAGATGGCAAATCTTTCGGTATACGGCGGTCACAGCGTAAACGGCGTAGCCGCTCTGCACAGCGATATCATCAAGAAATCGGTATTTAAAGATTACTACGATTTCACCCCCCAGAAATTTACCAACGTCACAAACGGTATTGCTTACAGAAGATGGTTGTGTCAGGCTAACCCCGAACTTACGAGCCTTCTTACAGATTGCATAGGCGACGGTTTCATTCACGACAGCTCGCAGCTTGCAAAGTTCAAGGATTTTGAAAACGATAAAACCGTTTTGAAGCGTCTTGAAGAGATTAAGGCAATAAAGAAGAGACAGTTTGCTGATTACGCGCTTAAAAAGCAGGGCTTTGTTGTCGACCCCGATACGCTTTTCGATACACAGGCAAAGAGATTGCACGAATACAAGCGTCAGCTTCTCAATGTGCTCAATATTATCGATACCTATCTCGATCTGAAAGATAATCACGATATGGAAATGCAGCCTAAGACATATATCTTCGGTGCGAAAGCCGCTCCCGGATATTCAATGGCTAAGCAGATTATAAAGCTTATCAATTTCCTTGCGGAAGAGATACGCAAAGACAGTAAGATAAATAAGAAACTCAATGTCGTTTACATGGAAGATTACAATGTAACGATGTCAGAAATTCTCATGCCCGCGTCTGAAATTTCCGAACAGATTTCGCTCGCAGGTAAGGAAGCAAGCGGCACCGGTAATATGAAGTTCATGATTAACGGCGCGCTTACGATAGGAACTTTAGACGGTGCAAACGTTGAAATGGCTCAGGCTGTCGGCGACGATAATATCTTTATCTTCGGTCTTAAGTCTAACGAAGTTGACGATATCTGGCGTTCAGGTTACAGCTCAAGCACTTATTACAACGAGTCGCCCAAGCTCCGCAGAATAATAGAGGCATTGATTATCGGTTTCAACGGACAGTCGTTTGCTGATATGGCAAATTATCTTCTCACAGGTTCGCCTGTCGCAGACCCTTATATGTGCATGGCAGACTTTACGTCTTACAGCAAGACGCAGAAAGAAATTTCCAAACTGTATGCAACAGATAAGCATAAGTGGAACCAGATTTCATTGAGAAACATTGCCGCATCAGGTTACTTCGCGGCAGACAGAAGCATAAAAGAATATGCTGAAAATATCTGGGATCTCAAACCTCTGATAAAGTAATTGTAAAATAAAAGAGCGCAGCATTGTCTGCGCTCTTTTCAATTCTGCTTTAAATTGCGATTTTTCTCTGACCGATACTTTTTCTTTTTCAGATAGAGGTTAGGGGGTAAGTTTTTAGCATTATTTACTAAAATATAAGAAATTTATCCCATTTTCAATAAAAATATATGTACTATGTCTGACATAATAAGCTAAAATATCAATAATTATGAGGTTTATGCGAACAAAAAGCACAATTATAGCGGCTGAAAAAGCGGTATAGCAATATAAATGCGTAAAAAAAATAAAATTAATTGATGAGGATAAATTATTTATAGATTTTGCTATAAAATCATTGTTTTTTAAAAGAATTAATGCGATTTCTTTGCAAATTCAGGTAAATATTAATTAAATCTGCGCAGGAAACAACTGATTAAATTATTGATTAAGCAGGGTAATGCTTTAATATCAATAAATTGATTTCTGACAATTCAGGCAGAATTTTGCTGTGTGCTTGTAATTTATGTCTGGCATAATAATTATAGTTATGATTACAACATTTATTAATTTCTTAATAAAAATTAATAATCAGAAAGATTTTCTTGATTTTCGCGATGTGGAATTCAATAAAGTTGCTTTAATAGCTTGACAAACGCGCTCTTCTGCCTTATTATGTTAAAAAAGAGCTTATTTATTCGTAAAAGCTGTGTTTTACGAATAAATACATATGCTACACTTCACTAAAATTTTTACGGCGAAAATAAGTTTTTCTGCTTAAAATGCTTTTCAGGTTGCTCTTCTTCATGTGTTTTAATTATTTACAGGTGCGGTGTTTTTGTTTCTGATTTTTTATCGGAACATTTTTCAGATTTTATATTTACGTTTCCCCTGCTTTGCTTTTATAAATTTTATCTATTAATTTTTGGGTTTTTATGGCTGATACTTCTAAGACAACTAATTTTTATATAGAGCGCAACAATAACAATCTGATTGCCATCGATAATCTGCTCGAGAACTCCCTTCCTGCCTTTTGCGGAGATTATTTTCTTGCAATCGATAGTCAGACGTCCACTCTTACACGCCTCAACTATGCTCATGATTTAAAGATATTTTTTGATTTTTTGATGAAAAAACGCTTTACAACGTATAAAAGCGTTAAAGATTTTACTCTTCAGGACCTTGAAACTCTTACCGGCAACGATATCGAAATGTTTCTTGCCTACCTCTCCAGATACAAGTTTGACGATAAAATTCATGTATGCAATGACAGGGCTAAGGCAAGAAAACTTTCTTCTGTTCGCGCAATGTTCAAATATTTTTTTAATCGTGGCTTAATCAGCGTTGACAATTCTGCCAAAGTCTCCACCCCTAAGTTGCACGAAAAACCTATAATCAGGCTGGACGGACAGGAAGTTTACGATATGATTAATGTCGCTGAGAGCGGCGACGGGCTTACAACTCGCCAGAGAGCGTTTCATGAACGCGCAAAAACCCGCGACAGCGCAATTATTGTGCTGTTTCTCGGTACAGGCATACGTATAAGCGAGCTCGTCGGGCTCAATAACGAGGATATTAATTTCAACGACAATTCCTTTATAGTTACCCGAAAAGGCGGCGGAAAAAGTATTTTATACTTTGATACGGATGTTGCAGACGCCCTCCTTCGCTACTGCGACTATAAGCAGGAATGCGATTTGCCTTGCGGACCGAAGGATGCCTTATTCCTCTCTTCGCAAAAGAAACGTATAACTGTCAGAGCCGTTGAAAATCTCGTACAGAAATATGCAAGGATTATTTCTCCGCTCAAGAAAATTTCCCCGCATAAGCTTCGCAGTACCTATGGCACTCAGCTCTACAGAGCTACGGGTGATATTTACGTTGTTGCCGACGTTCTCGGGCACAAAGACGTAAATACGACGCGAAAGCACTATGCCGCTATAAGCGAAGATACAAGGCGTTCCGTCGTCGGTAAAGTCAAGTTGCATAAAGATGATGATACAGAGGATTAATTGATGTGTTCTCAGGAAAAAATATTCATAATTCAACCGATTTTTAACGATAATTGGCGCGTTTTGCACAGCGAGGCTGTTTCTTTGATTGAGAGCGCGGGCGGCGCATATTGCGGCTCAAGCTATCAGATAATTAAGGAGATTAACCCTGCTACATTCATTGGTTCAGGCAAACTGCAGGAAATTTCACAGACTTTAAGCGGCATTGACGGAGTTACAATACTCTTTAACGGCGAACTTTCCCCCTCGCAGACGCTCAATATTTCTGCTGCGCTCGAGGACAGAAAGGTCATTGACCGCACCACCCTCATTCTCGATATTTTTGCGCGCAATGCGGTAACTTCAGAAGGCAAAATTCAGGTTGAACTTGCGCAGCTCAAATATATCTATCCCAGGCTCAAGGGTAAAGGCGCGGCACTCTCCAGACTGGGCGGCGGAATTGGTTCTCGCGGGCCGGGCGAAACTCAGCTTGAAACGGACAGGCGTCATATAAGGCTTAGAATAAAATACCTTGAAAAGAAACTTGACGAGACAGAAACCCGCAGAGCTCTTCACAACGAGCGCAGAATTAAGGGCAATGCAAAGATAATTGCTCTGGTAGGTTATACAAATACCGGCAAATCGAGCCTTATGAATTTGCTTACCGGCTCTGACGTGCTTGAAAAGAATGCGCTGTTTGCCACTCTCGACCCGACTGCCAGAAAATTTTGCATTGAAAACGTGCCTTTCATACTTGTAGATACTGTAGGTTTTATTCAGCAACTGCCGCACGACATTGTCGAGGCGTTCAAGTCAACGCTCGAGAGCGCGCTTAATTGCGATCTGGCACTCTTTGTTGCCGATGCCTCAGACGATTATTCTATGCAGTTTGAGACGACGCTGAGTACCCTCTCTGCCCTCGGTTTTGATAAACCTTACCTCAAGGTGCTGAATAAATGCGACCTGATTGAGGACACAACTTCTCTTCCTTCCGATTGCATCTGTATTTCCGCAAAGCAAAACGACGGAATTGATGAACTGAAACGCGATATTTTGAAATGTTTTGCCGAACGGCTTTTAGACGTCAAACTGGTCATACCTTATGAAGAACTGAAAAACTATTATGCTGTCAGCTCTCTTGTGAGCGAAACTTCCCGAAAGTTCACCGAAGAAGGTTTGTGCGTTGAAGGAAAAGTCGATATGAAGTATCTGAGCAGAATTGAAAAATATGCAAGATAACTTAAAAGTAAAAGCCGCGGACGGAATTAAATTCCGTCCGCGGCTTAATTTACATTTATTATTATTTTATACTGCATTTTAATACTTGTCGGCGTTTTCATCCGTAATGATAGCGTCGATTTTTATCACGGCATCGTCTCTGATGTCCAGACATTTGCCGCAGTTATCGCAAATCTTGTTCGGGTCGAGGTCGCAAATATCGCACTCTCCGCACTCTGTGCATTCCCTGTCATAGAGAACGCATTCTTCTCCTCTCTTTCTCATTTTAATCTCCTGAATAAAAACTTACGTCCATTATTATAAAACAAAACTTTTAAAAAAACAAGCACATAATTTTGGAACAATCGTTTGCATTTTAATTTTTTATGTGTTATACTATAAAAAAGGAGACCTGCAATATGAAAAAACTGGATAAAACACAACAGGTTTACGACTTTATATCGGCGTATTTTACTGAAAACGGCTATGCTCCCACCGTAAGGGAAATTTGCAAGGCTTGCTCAATAGCCTCTACCGCCACGGCATTCAATATTATGAACGAGCTTGCGGATAAAGGACTTATAAGCAAGAGCAAGGTCGGTGAGAACAAGCGTCGTGCGATTTCAATAAACCAGCAGGCTGTGAAAGTGCCTCTTATAGGTACTGTTGCAGCCGGCGAGCCTATTTTTGCGCAGGAAAATTATGAAGATTACTTTTCACTTCCTGCGAACATGTTCAACGGCGACGATATGTTCATGCTTACGGTCAAGGGCAACTCCATGATAAAAATCGGCATGTTCAACGGCGATAAAATTGTAGTAAGAAAGCAGGAAAGCGCAGAAAATGGCGATATCGTTGTTGCTTTGGTCGATGACAGCGCGACGGTCAAGCGTTTTTTCAGGCGCGACGGCAAATTTATTCTTCATCCCGAAAACGACGAAATGGAAGATTTCGTTTTTGACGACGTCACAATTCTCGGTAAAGTAATCGGGCTTGTAAGAAGTCTTTAATAATATTTTTGCATACTAAAACGCTCTTTGCATAAATAAAAACGCTCTCTTAAATAAGAGAGCGTTTTTATCTTAATTGAAAAAAGTGAACTGATATCAGAGCGACGAAAGATACGCAACTTCCTCTTTGGATAATTTTCTCCACTCGCCGCGATTGAGACCTCTTAAAGTGAGTTCGCCGATTTTAATTCTTTTAAGGAGTACAACTTCTTTACCGATGGCTGCGAACATCTTTCTGATTTCTCTGTTCTTGCCTTCGGTGATGGTTATATGAATTTTGGTGTACTCTTTATTTGTCTCAACAATGTGAGCTTTGCACTTCTTGGTTACATATCCGCCGTCAATTTCTATGCCGCTTCTTATGGGGTTGAGAGCGGCTTCTGTCAGAGTGCCCTCAATCTTTACGAGGTAAGTTTTAGGAATTTCGTTGGACGGATGTGTGAGCCTTTGAGCAAGTTCGCCGTCGGTTGTGACAATAAGTAACCCTTCGCTGTCGTAATCCAGACGACCGACGGGGAAAATTCTGCCAGCGTTCGAAGGCAATAAATCCATTATGGTCTTTCTGCCCTTATCGTCGGAAACCGAACAGATATAGCCCTTGGGCTTATTCAGAATGTAATATTCGTTCTTTTTAAGTGTCACCCTGTTGCCGCTGACAATAACTTCGTCATCTTCAGTTACTTCG
This sequence comes from uncultured Clostridia bacterium, assembly GCA_949290575.1. Lineage (GTDB taxonomy): Bacteria > Bacillota > Clostridia > Christensenellales > Borkfalkiaceae > Coproplasma. Next base: position 275,915 of record CASESJ010000001.1, on the reverse strand, counting down.
CAGCCCAGGTCAGCAGTTCTGCCGTTAACTTTTACGAGCCCTTGTTTTATAATTTCGTCGCAATCGCGTCTGGAAGCTACTCCGCAGGCAGCAAGAAATTTGTTAATACGCATGATTATACCGCTACATAGTTTTATTTTGTAATAATACTATATAATTTTGCGCTAAAAATCAAGTCATTTCCGCAGTAAATCGATAAATTTCCGACAGCTCCGCTATTTTCTTTCCGTTCATCCGAATTATAAGAACTGACTTCATATCTTAAATCTTTATCAGTTTCAACCAAAAAACTATATGATTTATCGATTTTGCAAGGTACTATGTCACACATAAATACCTTGTTTTCGTCAATTTTACATAATGTGTATCTGTCAAACGCGTCTTCAATAAGGCTTGCGCTGCGTTCGTACATGTCCGGACAGTTCAGCACTACGCAGACGACGTCCATGCCGTTCCTCTCCGCCGACGAGACAAGACATCTGCCAGCTTTCAGAGTATAGCCTGTCTTTATGCCGTTTGCTCCTTCCACCATGCTCAGCATTTTATTTTTATTTACATAACTTCTGAATTCGCCCGTATAATTTTTTGTGGAAACAATTTGTCTGAACGTCTGATTTTTCATCGCTTCGCAGGCAATAAGACACAAGTCGCGCGCGGTCGTGTAGTGTTGCGCGTCGGGAAGTCCGCTTGGATTTTTGAAGTTTGTTGACTTCGCTCCCGCCTTTTCTGCTCTTTTGTTCATGCATTCCGCAAATTTTCCTTCCGAGCCGCTGTGATAAATAGCTAAAGCAGTCGCGCTGTCGTTGCCTGAACGCAACATCAGACCGTATAAAAGGTCGCGGACAGGTATCTTTTCTCCCTTTCTGAGGTAAATGCTAGAACCTTCCACCCCTACGGCTTCGTCGGGAACAGTAATAACGTCGTCCAAGTTGCAATCTTCGATAATGACGAGCGCAGTCATTATCTTTGTAGTGCTCGCCATCGGAAGTTTTGTTTCTTCGTTTTTTTCGTGAAGCAATTTGCCTGTGGTCAGTTCAGCAACGCACTCCGCCGCGCCGTCTGCGTGCGCCTCAAATTTGCGTTGCGAAACCGAAATTGCGCAGAATGTCGCTAACAGACATAATATGAGTGTTCCTTTACTGATTATCCGTAATATTCTGCACGAGTTCGCTTGTCTTGTCGATAATTGCATTTAACGGTTCGTCCTCCATTTTCAGCAGCTTGCAACCCTTTCCGTCGTCTACCAAAAAGCCCTTGGGTTTTATTGTGACAACCGTGCCCGATCCGCCTGCAAGCTTGAAGCCTTCGTTAATTTTATAGGTCTTTATATCTCCGTATTCCCCGCTGCCGCCTATATTTATTATTGTAATAGATGTCAGCGGTATAACCTGAGCACCGCTTACCGTTATTATAGACTGTCCTATAACATTGTCAGCGTCCGCAACCTTTTCTATCGGCAGAGTAGATTTTTCGTATTCTTCGGATTTATTTTTATTCTTTATTCTGTTCATTTATTTTCTCCGACAATAAAATTATAAGTATCTTCAGCGACGCGATTAAATTTGTCGCTCCGCTTATTTTTGCATAATAAATGAAGTTGTCGTGTTCCTGATTTATTATGCTGTAATTTTTCAGCTTGCCCTTGTTGCCTCCGCTTTTCAGATACGCATAGAACGCGTTCGTCAGCGTTCTCTGAGCAAGGCATAGCGTACAGATTGCGGCGTTTTTTGCTCCGTAGTCGCCAAGCTGAATTATTTTAGTTATACAGATATTGTTAAAAAGCGTCCTGCCCGCCATCATTATCGTTTTTGGGTCACTTTTCTTTTCTTTGCCGTCGACAAGCATCTTGTCAGGTTTATTTTTTATTGTATTTATGTGTTTAATGCCCAGAAATCCGTAAAGACGCACGCTTACTCCGGCAAATCTTTCCTCAAGATTTATATAAATATAATTGGTTATCTGAACAGGGAAAAGCATTACGGCAAGTATTGACGCAACAGTTACGGCGACAAAATTGTTCACGGTATTATTATCTGTATCGGTGAAGAAAATATTCTCAGGACATAATAAATAACCCGCCCGCCGCAGCATTATGCTGCGGCGGGCGGGTTAAAAGCCGTATTAAAAATTATTTGATTTCTATTATATCGTCGTCATCGTCGTCGCCGATGTGCGATGGAAGTTCATATCCGTCCTCGGTAACTTTAGGCTGAGGTCTTTCCTGCTGCTTTTCGCGCGTTGACTTGACTTCGGGGTCGTCCTCTTCGGAGTATTCGTCCTTGTGATAGAGATAATTGCTGTCCTCCTCGTCGAGAATTGAGCTGTTGATTTCTGCAATCTGAGCCATCAGTTCGTCGTAGTCGGGTAATTCGTCGATTGAATTGAGTTTGAACCTCTTCAAAAAATTGTCGGTGGTCGCGTAAAGAATGGGCTTGCCCACGGCGTCCTTTCTGCCGCAAGGAACTATCATTTCAAGTTCCAAAAGCGTATGTATCGCGTAGTCGCAGCTGACCTGTCTTATCTCCTCAAGCTCGCCTTTAGTAACGGGCTGTTTGTATGCGATGAGCGCGGCGCATTCAAGTATGGTGCGAGTGAACTCTTTTTCCTTTATGGGCTGCAACACAGCAGAAATCTGCTGTTTGTAAGCAGGGTTAGTCGCAAATTGTATTTTTCCGTTGAATGTAAGAAGCTGAATACCGCTGTCGCCCGAATATTTCTCTTTGAGTTCGTCAATGCAGGCATTTACCTCTTTAAGAGTGCAACCAAGCTTTTCAACTATAAATTTGACCTGAACGGCATCGCCGGAGGCAAAGGCTATCGCCTCAATTATATTCGTCAATTTGTTCAATGTCCACATCCTTTAAATCCGCGTCGGGATTGCGTTTTATTGTAATCGAGCCGAAAGTTTCGTTCTGTTCGACCATTATGTACTGATATTTAAGCATTTCAAGCAATGCCTGAAATGTGGTTATTACTTCGTTTCTTGAAAATGACGAGAAAAGACTTTCAAATTCAATGCTTTCTTTTTCGAGCAGAACCTGACCGATATAATGTATTTTTTCCTCGACCGTAAATTCGTCTTTGGGAATTTCCTTTATGTTCTCTTTCTCGTATTTAAGACTTTCGTTGCGTAAAAGCAGTTTTGCAAACGCGTCCAGCATTGCGCTGACGCTGAAGTCTGTATAGACGACTTTTACCTCGCTGAAATCTTTTGAAGGCGGTTTAAAATAGAAACCTATCGTCTCGAGGTCCTTGAGTTTTGGCGTCTTCTCCTTTATGAGCTCGAATTCGCGCTGACGAAGCTGCTCTATCAGGGCCTGCTTTTCCTCGTCTGCTCCGCCGATTTCCTCTCCCGCTATTTCGACTGCGGGCACCATTGATTTCGACTTGATATATACAATGAGCGCAGCCATTGCGAGATACTCGCTCTCTTTATCCACGTCGCGGGTGGGCTGTGTCTTCATATACTCTATGTAATCGAGGAATTGCTCTGTTACTTTTGATACAAATACATCCTCAATCTTTATCTGAGCGATATTTATGAGGTGCAAAAGTAAATCGAGCGGACCTTCAAAGTCGTCGAGTACGGTGTTGTAATCTACAACAGATTCAAAATTTGAGTAATCTTTTTCCGCCATATCAAATCCAGCTCCATGCCATAATAATCGGATAGCCGACTATCTGTCTGGCAAAATAGAGAACATATCCGAGGATATCAAAGTAATTTGCCCAACCAGCAAAGCGCGAAAGCACACTGCACAGGAAGCTTTCAGCTATGAGGACAAGCAATATAATCTGTCCGTAATCGCGCAGAAATCTGTGAACTCTGTTTATGGGTCTGGTGAGCGATTCCACCACTCTGAACCCGTCAAGCGGGTACAGAGGCAACAGATTGAACACAAATACGCACAGACTGTATAAGAACGTATAGTACAGAAAGTAGCGTATAAATACGGCAAGATAGAGCAACGCGCGGCTTGCCGACGCCATTTCATAATATGCGTGTCTTGAGAAAGCCGCATAAAGAGCGTAAATCGCGAAAGCAATAAGGTAATTTGTCAAAACTCCCGCTATTGCCGTAAAGAACATACCCTTTTTGCGATTTTTAAAATTATCGGGATTAATCGGAACAGGCTTAGCCCAGCCGAAACCGACGAGCGCACAGCACAAAAAACCTAAGGGGTCGAAATGTTTTACGGGATTTAACGTCAGTCTGCCCATCAATTTAGGCGTGGGGTCGCCGCTCAGATTGGCTGCCATTGCGTGTGCCCATTCGTGCGGAACGAGAACAAAAATTACTGCGCAGACGGATGAAATAAATGCAATCAGTTCTGTTAAATTCATTAAGATAAATCGTCGGGGACTACGTCGTTGCGGACGAGATCCTCAAAAGTCTGTTTTTTAATAATCGTGCGGGCTTTTCCGTCTTTTACGAGTATGGACTGCGGAATGAAATTTCTGTTATAATTGCTCGCCATGGAGTAATTATACGCGCCCGTGGAAAGTACGGCAATGATATCGCCGCTCTTCACGTCTGGAAGAGGTACGTCGACGGCAATGATATCACCGCTCTCGCAGCATTTTCCGGCAATAGTGACCTTCTGCGTGCAGGGGGCATTCATATTGTCTGCGGCAACAACCGTGTATTTTGACTGATAGAGCGCGTATCTGGGGTTATCAAACATGCCGCCGTCTATTGCAACGTATGTCTTGAGTGAGGGAATACGCTTGATTGCACCCACCGTGTACAAGGTAATTCCCGCTTCGCCGACAATCGAACGCCCGGGTTCCAATGCGACGAACGGACGGGGAAGCGAGTACTCCTCCGCCTTATCTTTTACGGTGTCGAGCAGAGCTTTAAGATATGCGGCATAGTCTTCCTGACTGAGTTTCGGGTCTTCGTCGGTATAATAAATGCCGAAGCCGCCGCCTATATTGAGGACTTCCGCCGTGAAAGACAACTTCTTCTTTATTGCGGCAATGAACGCCATCATCTTCTCTGCAGCAATGACGAAGGACTGCTTTTCAAAGATCTGGGAACCGATATGACAATGGAAACCCTTCAGGTTGAGGTGCTTTTTATCGAGAATGTACTCTGTAATCTTCTGCGCAGTTCCGTCAGCGATCGAAAAACCGAATTTGCTGTCGGGGGTGGCTGTCTGCACGTAGGCGTGAGTATGAGCCTCGACGCCGGGATTTATTCTTATAAGGACGTTCTGTTTTACGCCCTTCTGCATACATATTCCGTCCAGAAGGTCCGCCTCGCGGTATGAGTCGACAACAATCGTTCCGACCCCGTTTTCTACGGCAAAACGGAGCTCTTCAAAAGTTTTGTTGTTGCCGTGCATGAATATGCGGGCTGCGGGAAAACCTACTGAAAGAGCCGTGTAAAGTTCACCGCCCGAGACGACGTCCACGCCTATTCCTTCATTGTCGGCAATGCGATAAATCGCCTTGCAGGAAAAGGCTTTCGACGCATAGAGCACGATACCGTGACCTTCGTAGCAATCGGAAATTGTCTGTTTATATGTACTCATCATCTGTCTGATATAGGCCTCGTCAAAGACATACAAAGGAGTTCCGAATTTCTCGGCAAGTCCCACAGCGTCACAGCCGCCTATTTCGAGATGACCGCGTGAATTTACTTTAAGAGTTTCTCTTTCGTTCATTAAAAATGACCTCTGGCAAAATAATATAATATTATTTTACCAAAGGTCGTCTGTTTAGTCAAATATTTTACACAACATATAGTTGAGGCGGACGTTTACATACACCAATTATCAGCAATTTTTTTCAGATTGTCGGCATAGTTAGCTTTAAGTGCGTCCTCAGCCGCAACCAAATTTACCGTGTCGCATATTACGCCGTTTTTATAAACTTCAACCTGCCCCACTTTGTCCCCCTTTTTTACGGGAGCTTTTACAACTGAAATCGAGGTACTGAAAGTTATTTCAGGTGTCTGGTCGGAGCGCGAAAAAACGTAGCAATTTCTTTCTGGACGAACAGCTATAGCTTCCTTCTTGCCGCTCTTAACGCTCGCCTTTTCATTGAGGTTTACAGATTTGTCGAGGACGATTTTATTTGCAAAGTTTGCAAAGCCGTAGTTGAACAGATTTACGACGGACGAAAACCTGTTGTCGCTCGTCTGTCCGCCGAGAACTACAGAAACAAGCCTGAGATTATCCTTTTTCGCGGTTGCTGCAAGGCAGAAACCTGCTTCATTGGTAAATCCCGTCTTGCCGCCGTCGCAGAAGGAATACTTTTTTATGAGCTTGTTTGTGTTTGTCATGCTCGTAGTCCTGTTGTCGGGATGAGCAAAGTCTTCCAGCCAGATTTTGCTGTATTTGAAATAATCCTCATGCTTTATGAGGTTAGCAAACATTACGGCCACGTCAGCCGCGCAAGAATATTGCGTATCCTTAGGCAGTCCCGTGCAGTTTGCGAACAATGTGTCCTTGCAACCGAGCTGTTCGGCGCGCTCGTTCATCTTTGCGACAAACTGCTCCTCGCTGCCGGCAATGCTCTCCGAAACGGCAACACAACTGTCATTTGCCGAGCAGACGATTATAGATTTAATCAGTTCTGAAAGCGGATATTCGAGCCCGCTCTGTAAAAATACCTGCGAACCGCCCATTCCCGCCGCTCTGTCCGAGACGGTTATCATCTGGTCGGGCTGTAATTTGCCCTGCTCTATCGCCTCAAAGCAGAGCGTTAGCGTCATGACTTTGCACACGCTTGCGATGGGCATTCTGTCGTGAGCATTCTCTTCATATACGATTTCACCTGAATACGCGTCGGCAAGACAGCAACTCCTGCAGCTTTCAGTAAGTTTTTGAGTGCTGTCCGCGGCGGCATAAATATCCGAGCTGCTGAATGCGATTGCCGAAACCGCGCAAGCGGCAAAACCTGCCGCAAAAAATAGTCTGAACAACTTTTTCATACCATTATTTTGTTTACTTACAGTATAAATTATACTGCAAAAGAAAAATTGCAGGGCAAAATTAAAGATTTTATCAGACAAGCATGATGATTATTCTGAAGAGAAGATTGATAAACAGCAGATGTATCAAAGATAACAAAACTGCAAGAATAAGCGGAGCGAACAATATGTATCTTTTATCGCATGCATCGTGAAACTGACTTACGCAAAAGCATGCGGCAAGGGACAGTATCAGGCAAGGCAGATAGACAATAATACAGACCGTCACTCCGCTTATTCCGCACATCGTAAACAGAACTGCGCAATAAGCCGAGGCAAAAACCGTTCTTATGACGACGAAAATGAGCGTAAGGTATTTGAATTTCGTAAACCTGGCAATACACAAAAAAATGTAAAGATAGAACACTTCTGCCAGCAAATGCGGAAAAAATAGTGCGCCGTTATTGAAGACAAAGACGTTATAGACGTATTTATCGGCATAATTGAAGAAGTAAATATTTAAATTTGAAATTTTGAATAGTACTATACCACATATAATTGAGCAAATTATTGCTATTATGAATGCAAAAAGGTAGTTTTTATCCCACTTACATTTTTTAAAATCAAAAATCCTCATATAATCTATATATGAGGATTTGCCATTTAATATGAATTCAGCATTTTATCTATTGAAATACCGTATCCCCTCGTCGGGTCGTTTACAAATACATGCGTTACCGCGCCTATCAGTTTTCCGTCCTGCACAATGGGGCTTCCGCTCATTCCCTGCACTATTCCGCCCGAGAGATTGATTAAATTTTCGTCGTCTATTTTTATTACAAAGTTGCGGTTATCCTTGTTCAGAGGGTCGATCTTAACTATGCTTATTTCGTATTCCTTTGTTGTATTAGCTTCCACGGTAGAATAAATACTTGCTTTACCCATTTTGACTTCGTTTATCTTTGCCGCCTTTATCTTCTTCAGTCCGCTTGTATCGAAATCTGAAGAGATTTCTCCGAATATGCCGCATTCACAGTTTTTAGAGGCTTTGCCTATCATATAATCGCTCTCTATGCTGCCCTTCAGCTCCCCTGGATTGCCGCGTAAACCCTTTTTGACGTCATAAATTGCGCATGTGTAAATGCTGCCGCCGTTTATCTGCATTATTTTTTTTGATTGGTCTGCAACAGGGTGTCCTAACGAGGCGAACGTGCCGTTTGTCTTATCAATATATGTTACAGTCCCTATTCCGTTTACGCTGTCTTTGACGAGCAGACCGAGTTTTTTCTGTCCAGATATTTTATCCAACGCAGGATTTATATTCATATCTATACTCTGACCGCCTCTCTCAATTTGTATGGTGCAATTTTTACTCGGTATGCAGAGCGCGGCATTGAGGTCGGATACGCTGTTGATTTCGTATCCGTTTACTTTTTCTATGATATCGCCCGTTTTTATGCCGCAATCTCTTGCAGGGCTCTCTATGCCGTCTTCTGTCATAACGTCGCATATTCCCACGACTTCAACCGTCGTTGTATTCAGCACAAAACCCGCGGCAAATCCGCCGAGGTACAGTTCTCTCTCGTCGGCATACGCAGCCGCAAGCGAATTGAATGAAATGAGGCAAACAAATACGCAGATAAGCGCAAACAGCGCCCTTGTAACTCTCTTTGAATAAAGCATACAATTAATTTGCGCACGCGTAGGTTTTCTATTCAATAAACCTTAAAAGCACAAAAAAAAGACCCCGCGACCTGCGGGGTCTTTTGACTTTTATTTTCCGAATTGTAACATAAGCTGTTCTGCGTGCTCAGCGGCTGCGTTTGTGCGGATATTGCCTGTAAGCCTTATCAGTTCGTCTATCTTTTCGCTGCGGTTGAGCTTTTTAACCTTTGTTATCGTCTTTGACTGCTCCTCCGTTTTATAGATAAGAAACTGTCCGTCGCTTGCCGCGCAGACCTGCGGAAGATGAGAAACGGCAATAATCTGTGTATTTTTTGAAATATCTATGAATTTCTGCGCTACGGTGACAGCCGTCATACCGCTTATACCTGCGTCGATTTCATCAAAAATATATGTAGAAATGCCGTTTATGTCCTTAAGCTGCGTTTTGATTGCAAGCATAAGTCGGCTCATTTCGCCGCCTGAAATTACCTTGCTCATAGGTTTGAGCGGTTCGCCTTTGTTGGCAGAGAACATAAAACATATTTCGTCTTCACCGTCTGAAGAGTTGAGCCCTGCGTCCGAGCGATCGTAATCTTTGAATTCGACAAGCATTTCCGCATTGGCTATGTTGAGGCTTTTAAGCTGTTCTACAACGCCTTTGCTAAGCTTTTCGGCGCAGGCTTTTCTTAAAGAAGTGAGATTTTTGCAGAGAGAATAAATTTTGTCGTCGACTTTGCAGAGGTCGGCATTGAGTTTTTTAAGCTCCTCCTCGCTGTTAAGAAGGCTCTGATATTCTTCTGCCGCCTTCTCGCCGAAGGAAATCACGCTTTCTTCGTCTGCGCCGTACTTTCTGAAAAGCTTTTCAAGCAAATCAATTCGCTCTTCAGCACTCTGCGCCTCGCGCTCGTCAAAACTCACCTCATCGGCGGCATCGCTGAGCGAGCGGGAAATATCTTCTGCTTCGGCATATAAATCATCAAGACGCGAATATAAATTTTCGTAATCTTCGCCGATATCCGTTATCTGCGCAAGATTGCGTCTGCATGACGATATTAAATCGATACAGCCACCGTCTGCGCTGAGCATTTCTGCAGAGACATTGAGAGAAGAAAGAATTTTTTCGGCATTTCTCATCATATTCAGTCTTGCTTTCAGCCTGTCATATTCACCGACTTCGAGATGTGCGCCGTCAATTTCCTTTATCTGATAATCGAGTATATCAAGTCTGCGCTCCCTCTCGGCTTCGTCGCCGCCAAGTGAGGCAATCTTGCTTTTAATCTGTCTTTTTATGGCCAATTCGGCTGAAATTTGCGTTTTGACCGAAGAGGTCTGCTCCGCATTTAGAGAATCGATGACCTTGAGCTGATTGGCTTCGTTCAGAAGAAAGAAATGTTCGCTCTGACCGTGAACATCGACGAGTTTGGAAGTCACGCTCCTCAACATACCAGCAGTGACGGCATTGCCGTTAATTTTAATACTGCCCTTGCCGTCGGAGGTAAACTTCCTCGCGATTATAATCTGCCCGTCGCATTCAATGTCGAGCTCCTCAACCGCTTTTGCCGCCTCGCTGGCTTCATCAACAATAAATTCGGCTCTGACGGACGCCTCGGTTTCACCATATCTGATCATTGATTTGTCGGCTTTTGAGCCGAGCACAAAATTAATAGAATCCAATATGACCGATTTGCCCGAACCTGTTTCGCCTGACAAGACGTTGAGTTTTTCATCGAACTCTATGTCTGCGCTGTCAATCAGCGCAATGTTTTTAATAAATAATCTTTTAAGCATTAAAATTATTTAACGTATTCTTTAAGTCTGTCTACGACCACGGAGGTATCTTCTGTGCTGTCCACAACAATCAACACGGTGTCATCGCCCGCAACCGAACCAATTATTTCGGGATATTGCAGAGAATCTACAAATGCTCCTGCCGTTGAGCCGTTGCCGCGCATAGTCTTTATAATGATAATGTTGTTGGCAAAATTGATGCTCTGAACGCACTCTCTGAAAAGATTGCGCATTTTATTGTTTACGGCGTCGCCTTCGTTTTCTATGTAGGCATATTTATATTTTTTTGTAGTGCCCGCAACCTTGTAAAGCTTTAAATCTTTTATGTCGCGCGATATTGTCGCCTGCGTGACATTGAAATTCAGCTTATTGAGCTCTGCGCAAAGCTCTTCCTGCGTCTCAATGTCCTTTTTTGAGATTATATCTAAAATTGTAGCTTGTCGTGCGTTTCTGTGCATTTTTTATGTGCTCCATTTGTTGAGTTTGAGTAATAATTTGTTAAAGAAATTCCTGTCGGGTGACGTGATAAACTCGACGTCGAATTCCGCACGGGAAATCTGTATCTTACCGTCGCCGAACAGACAGTCTTCAGCGACACCGTCAACGATTATATTGAGTGCTCCTCTGTCGTCAAGTCGTTTAATCGTGAGAAGCGATTTGTCGCTGTAGACGACGGGACGAGAATGCAATGAATGCGCGCAGATGGGCGTCATAATGAATGCGTTTATATCGGGAGTGAGAATTGACCCTCCCGCCGCAAGCGAATAAGCCGTCGAGCCTGTGGGTGAACTGACAATAAGTCCGTCTGCGGTGTAATTGTCGACCACAGAGCCGTCAATCGCCGCCTCGAGATTTACCGTATTGGAAAAGGCATTACCGGAGGTGCAACGCTGAATTACTAGGTCATTGAGCGCGTAATAGATTTTATCGCAATAATTGATTTTCAGAAGGCTGCGCTTCTGTGTTCTGAAATTGCCCGAACACAGCAATTCTATCGCAAAGTCGAGTTTTTCGGGCTCAAATTCCGCAAGAAAACCTATGTGACCATAGTTTATGCCGAGTATTTTAATCCCGCGTCTGGCACATTCCGACGCGACCATTAAAATTGTGCCGTCGCCGCCGAATACGATAAGAACGTCCAAACCGTCCAGCTGGCTGCTGTCCTGAACCAGTCTGCAGTCGAGATTTCTGGCTTTGAGCGTGCCTGCAACAGCGTCAAGATAATCGGTATTTTCAAAATACTTCTTTTTATAAAATAATCCCACCGTCATCATATGAATAATTATACCATGCAATATACAAATATGCAAGAAAGTACGCTAAATTTTTATAATTTAACGTACTTCAAAAGTTTATTCAACGGAACTGAAACCCCGCCTTTGCGGAGAAGTATAAGGTATTCTTTATTTTTATCGGCTTTTATCGGCGCGTCGGTAAGCGCAATCGGGCTGAGCTTATGTTCAACGGAAAAATTGTATATTTTTTCAATTACTTTTTTATGTGTAAGCGGGTCGCGGACAATGCCGTTTTTGCCTACTCTGCCGCCCTCGCACTCAAACTGTGGTTTAATCAGGGCGATTATGTCCCTGCCATCAGGCAAAACGAGCGCAGCCTTATCCAAAATATAAGTCAGCGAAATGAAACTCACATCCGTAACGATCCCGTCGAGCGGCTCGGCAAAAATATCCGAGGTTAGCTCGCGCGCATTGAAATTATCGATAATTACGATGTTTTTATCGAGCAGACTTTTATCGAGCTGATTTTCGCCGACGTCTATGCAATAGACTTTTTTTGCGCCGTTCTGCAACAGACAATCTGTAAAACCGCCCGTACTTGCACCGATGTCTGCAAAAATTTTTCCGCTTACATCGTATGAAAAATCTTTTAAAGCCTTCGCAAGTTTGTATCCGCCCTGTGAAACGAATGAGAGTTCGCGCTCGGTAAACGTTATGTCGTCGCCGTCCTTTATTTCGTATGAAGGCGCAACATTTTTTCCGTTTACGCGGACAAGACCGTCCCTGATTGCCGTCGACGCCTTAGTTCTCGAGCCGTATTTATCTGTCAGATATTTATCTAATCTCATCGGAAAGTATATAATTTATGACATTTTCAACGGAAATTCCGTATTCGGCAGTAAGCTGCGCTATGCCTCCGTGCGGTATGAAGATATCCGGATAGGCAAAATTTCTGACAATTTTTCCGCTGCGGCTGAAGAAACTGTCTACGCTCGAACCGAAACCGCCTATGAGCGCGTTGTCTTCCAGCGTGACTATATTTTTTTGCGTCAGAGAAGATAAAAGCTGCGTATCGAGAGGTTTGACAAACCTCGCATTTACAACGCACACCTGTACGCCCTTATGCGCCGCAGCCTCCGCACTCTTCATTGCAAGCGAAATCATTCGTTCTCCGCAGGCGAGAATGGCTACATCGCCGCCTTCGCGCAGCACTTCCCACTTGCCGAAAACCAATTTTTCGTCCTCGGCAGAGAAGTTGAACAGCCCGTCTTTGGGATAGCGTATCGCAAGAGGCGCATTGAAATTTACAGAAGACAACAACATTCTTCTGAATTCGCTCACATCTTTTGGTACAGCCACGGTCAGGTTGGGCACAAGACTGAGATACGACAAGTCAAACGCTCCCTGATGCGTCTCTCCGTCCGTACCTGATATGCCCGCCCTGTCGATGCACATTGTGACGGGCAGGTCCTGACTGCAAATATCGACGAGAATTTCGTCGAATGCGCGCTGAAGGAACGTAGAATAGACTGCATAATAAGGTTTCATGCCCTGTGTCGCCAAGGCGGCGCAGACCACAGCCGCGTGCCCCTCGCAGATACCTGCGTCTATAGAACGTTCGGGAAATTTTTCAAAGAAATCGGAAAGTCCGACGCTCGGGGTCATTGCCGCCGTAACGGCAATAATTCTCTTATCCTTCTGCGCGAGCTCCGTCAGGGTCTTGCCTAACACTTCGGAATATTCGGTATGGTGCTGTTTGCTTGCGGAAATGCCGTGCGTTTCCTGAGGATTTTCCTCACAATAGGCGTAGCCTTTACCCTTCTTCGTCTGGACATGAAGTATTACGGGACGAGTTTTTAGCTTTTCCTTGACCTCTTTTAGCTTTTCTATCATGCAGTCGAGGTCGTTTCCGTCGTACACGCCGTCGTAGGACAGACCGAAGCGTTCAAAAATAGTCTCGTGTCTGCGCTTTTTTGCCTTGAGTTCGCTCTCGCTGCTGAGTTTTTCGAGATATTCATGCATTGTGCCGACTGTCGGCGAGATGGACATCCTGTTGTCATTGAGAATGATTAGGATATTCGTATTCATTTCGCTTACGCCGTTAAATGCCTCGTAAACAAGTCCGTTGCTGAAAGAGCCGTCGCCTATTACTGCAATCACATTGAAATTTTCGCCCTTGATGTCGCGCGCTTTTGCAATTCCGAGAGCGGCTGAAATAGACGTCCCCGCGTGACCCGTATTGTAACAGTCGTAGGGGCTCTCTTCTCTCTTCGGAAAGCCTGAAAGCCCCCCGAGTTTTCTCAGCGTATCGAATTTTGACGCTCTGCCTGAAAGCAGTTTATGAGAATAGCACTGGTGTCCCACGTCGAAGATGATTTTATCGGAGGGGAAATCAAAGACATAGTGAAGCGCGACGGTCAGTTCAACCATACCGAGGTTGGACGCGAGATGACCGCCGTTTTTCATAACCGTATCGATAATTCTTGCCCTCAATTCGTCGCAAAGACTATGCAATTCGTCCTTTGACATGCTCTTGAGCTGAGGTATATCCTGTTCTTCAAGCATAACTTAAATTTGTCTTGTCTTTACAAAATTCACAAAATCATATAAAAATGAGGTATCGCCGTCAAGCCCGTCAATAATTCTTATGCAGTCGTCGCCTATGACGTCTGCCCTCAATTTGCAATTATCGAGCCCGTAAACTCTGACGCCCGTAAGTTTACCCTCTTTTTCATCCTTGCCCAGACTTTTGCCCGTCTTTTCGAAAGACCCCTCGACGTCGAGAATGTCGTCCGTAAGCTGAAAGAGGTAACCGAGTTTGTTTCCGAGCATTTTGAGCTCCGAAAAATATTTTCCTCCGTTGAGAATAGACGGCGTGACCGTCGCCGCGGTTATAAGTTTGCCTGTCTTGCGGCTATAAATAAATTCCAGGTCGTCCTCGCTTATGCTGTCGTCGTGCTCGTGAAGGATATCCGCAGACTGTCCTGCAATCATGCCGTAAACGCCTGCGCAATCGCAGATGTATTTTGCTGCCGACACGTACTCGTTGCCCTTGAAACACTGGTCAAAAAGCAGAGAATACGCCGTATTGAGCAAGCCGTCGCCCGCAAGAATAGCGTTGCCCGCGCCGAACACTTTATGATTTGAGGGCTGTCCGCGCCTGAAATCGTCATTGTCCATATCGGGCAGGTCGTCGTGAATGAGCGAATACGTATGGATGAGCTCGAGAGCGAGAGCGTAATCGAGCACTCTGTCCTTTTCACCGAATATTGTGTCCGCAACAGCGAGCATCAATACAGGACGGATGCGTTTTCCTCCGAGCATAAGGCTGTAAGTCAGACTGCGTTTGAGTATATCGGGCTCGCAATCGAGTTTATCGCAGAACTCATCCAGCCTACTGTTGAAATATGTGAGGTAATCACTGTAAATCTTATCGAAACTGCTCAAAATCAAACGCTCCTTTTTGCAGCTTCCAGAGTATTGTACATAAGCATTGTTATGGTCATAGGTCCTACGCCGCCGGGAACGGGCGTTATGTATGAGCATTTTTCCTTGACGTTTTCGAAGTCTACGTCGCCGCAGAGCTTGCCGTTTTCGTCGCGGTCCATGCCAACGTCAATTACGACTGCGCCCTCTTTGACCATATCCGCCGTTATGAATTTGGCTCTTCCTATTGCCGCAACCAAAATATCCGCCTCGAGGCACTGCTTTTTCAAATCCGGCGTCTTGCTGTGGCATACGGTGACCGTTGCGTCCGCATTCAGAAGCAGCATTGCCATGGGCTTGCCGACAATGTTTGAACGACCAACAACGACTGCCTTCTTGCCCTTAGGGTCAATACCCTCCCTTTCAAGCATCTTCATAACGCCGTTGGGCGTGCAGGCTACAAGGCATTCTTTGTTCATGCAAAGACTGCCCATATTTTCTGCGCAGAAGCCGTCTACATCCTTGCTCATAGGAATGAGAGAGAGTATCTTCTCCGAATTGAGATGTTCGGGCAAGGGAAGCTGAACGAGTATGCCGTTAATTCTCTCGTCGTTTACGAGTTCATTGACGAGTTCCTCCGCCTGATTTTGCGAGGTTTCGGCGGGGAGATAATAGGAATATGACTTTATTCCCACTTCTTCGCACGCCTTGATTTTGTTGCGCACGTAGACTTTGGACGCGCTGTTGTCGCCGATGAGAACTACGGCAAGACCTATTTCCTTGCCGAAATTTTTCTTGTACTCCTCTACGCCCTTGCTTATTTCCTGTCTTATGCCCTGAGAATGAGCCTTGCCGTCTATTAATTTAAACATTGTTACCTCCGATTACCGAAGCGAGCACGCCGGTTATGAAAGAGGCACTCTTTTCGGATGAAAATTTGGACGCTATGTTGGCAGCCTCGTTCAAAGAAACTTTGACGGGAATATCGTCCATATATAATATTTCTGCGAGAGCAATCAGCATTATGCTCTTGTCCGCAGGATAGATGCGTTTTTCGGGGAAGGAAAGCGATTTTTCGTCCAGAAGGGCAAAAAATTCCTGAGAGTGGCTGTCTATCAGTTCAAGCACTCTGTCACAGTACTGCTTGTCCGCATCGTCGAGTTTATCCAGTCTGTACATGTGCTCTTTGAAATCTCTGTCAGCAGGTGAAAATTGGGAAGCAAAAATTATTTTAAAAAGTGTTTCGCGCGCAACTGTTCTCATATTTTTTCCTTAAATAGAAATATTCCCTTAAGTTAATTAAGGGAATATACGTTTAATATTTTTTTAAATAATAGCGTTTTCAGGAAAGTTTACGTCCTGAATGTGAACATCCACCTTATCAACCTTGTATTTTGTCATTGATTCAACGTTGTGCTTGATGGACTGCTGTATACGGAATGCAAGCGAAGGTACGTTGTAGCCATAGTCCACTTTTACGCTTATATCTGCGACAATACCCTGCTTTTCAAAAAATAGCTTTATGCCTTTATTTTTTGCGTTGAGCAACTCAACGCCGTCAACTTCGGATACTGCCAGAGAAACTATGCCGCTCACAATACCCGCATTGTAAGAAATTTTGCCCTTCTGGGTCGAATCAGGTCTGATATGTGCCATATAATTCTCCTAAGTCGGAACTCATCCGCTTCTTAATTATTATAGCACAGCAGTTACGTTTTTGCAACACCTAAATTCAAATTTGTGAGTAAACGGGCATAATTATTATGTTTGTCGGCGCAACACCCGCCTCGTTTCTCAACAGATTGTAGATTGAAAGCGCGGTATCGGACGAAAGTTCGTCAGAATTTATGAATACGTTTACATTATCCGAATCCATGCCGATGGAAACTACAGCGTCTGAAAATCCGAGCGACTTAATCATAGTCTCGAGCACGAGTTCGCTTTCCATGATTTCGACGATCTGAAGCTTTAAATCGACCGCCTGATTATACTTTTCGCTGCCCTCGTCGTAGAGTGCTATAACGCTGTCAAGCTGAAGGAGTTCTTCGCTCCTTGTAGATGTCCTCTCCGAGCGATAGGTCGAAAAGTAGTTTGCCGTCGTTACAGCGTCTGCGCTTGCCGCGGTATCTTTATTGACAAGCAGAACGTTGAGTACCGCAGTTACCGCAAGCAGAAAAACAAGCGACGACAGAATGATGATTTTTTTCTTTTTTGTCATAAAATTCTCCTTATTAATTCATAGCATAGATTGCTATGATATTTTTTTCAATGTTCAACGCCGTTGAAACGGCGTTCAATATATCGTTGCGCGTCATTATGTTATCCGCGCCCTGACATACAATTATTACTCCCTCTATTCCGTCCGCGCCCTCGGTTACCATAACATTGCTTTCGCCCACTCCGTCTATTGACGAAAGTATTCCTTCAAGCTTGATTTCGGTCTGCGTTTTATCGTTGAAAGATCCCGCCGATGCGTCGCCGCTCGTATCGTTGTAGAACACAACTATAAGTATGAGCACTATTACAAGTGCAAGTATTATCAGCAGCGTTTTGTTGTTTTTCAGTTGTTCAAGAAGTTTTTTCATTTACGTTTATATTTATATAACCCAGTTCCTGCAAATATGATTGAATTTCGCTCATAATATCTTTTTCGACAAAATCTCCCGTAACGCGCACGCCGTTTTCCTTGAATGTGCCGTCAGTATATATAATTTCAACCTCGCAGTCACATTCTACGCCAAGTTCGTCTTCTATCATGAGCTCAAGCGTCCTGCTCTGATTTTCGGAATAGACCTGACAGATATAGTCATAGTCGATAAGTTCTTTGTCTTCTTCGGACAACGACAAGTCAAATATTGCCGTTACGGGCGAAATTATTATGAGTATGCATGCGAGCCTGAGCACAAAATTTATACTCTTGCCAAGTCTGCCCTTCGGCACTATAAAACTGACTATGACGGTTAGAAAGACGGCTCCCGCCGCAAGCGAAATATAAGATGTCATAAAAAGTTGGTCGAAGAACTTATTATCAGCATTACCACGAGCGCGTACATGAACGCAACCGTACACAGCCCCGCAATAAAATATTCGATGTCGCCGGCCAGGTCGGAAAACATTGCATAGAGCGTCTTTTCGCCAATCGGTTCGACAACGGCAGCAACGAGTTTTAAAATGAGCGAGAAGGCTGCAAAGAGTATTATCGGCGGCGCGACGGCAGAGATTAACAGCACTATGCCGCAGATGCCGACAGAACTTCTTATAACCGAGCCGGCCGCTACAATCATATCGACGCCTGCCGACAGGAAGTTGCCCACAATCGGCACGGAACTGCCGACAAGATATTTTGTCGCTTTGAAAAATATCCCGTCAAACAGCGAGGACGCCGTGCTCTGCACTGTTATGAACAGAGAAAAAATTGCCAGCGTTATGCCTATGACCCACTTCAATATGCTCTTTATGAGCTTTGACGTGCCCGAAAAAGACATATCGGGTGCAAGTTTGGATATAAAGTTAATTATTACTATAGCAATCGTTGCGGGGAAAATAATTCCGCTTACAATCTCTACCGCACCGCCTGAAATAAACAGTGCCGACGGCTGATATATCGCTCCCGAATTGCTGCCGCCCGTCAGTACCGTCAGGGTCACGAGAATGGGAGTTATTATCTCTATCTGTGCTCTTATCGTGTCAATGCTCTGTACGGCGGAGGAGATTATGCCCGAAAGCATTGCCGTCATTATTGTTATTATCAGAGCGTAACAGGCAATGCGCACCACATTTGACGTGCTTTCGCTTATGACGCCCCCCTCCGCGCTTCTGACAACCGCGCACAGAATGGCAATGCCAACTATCTGTGCAAATGCAGGTATGAGTGAAATTACGTTTGAAAACAGCACGGAGCACAGCTCCTGTATGTATCCGGAATAGTCCATTCCGAGATTGCCGTTGACGAGATATGCGACAATTTCCTTTGCATTGTCGCCGAAATTGTATAAAAAGTCGTCCTTATGCGCGCTTAAATATTCATCCAGCTCGGACAAATCGAGACCCGAGAGAATGCTGTCTATATTCTGATTGAGCTCGCCTTCTCCGTCGGCGGCAAAGACCGCAAAACCTCCGCAGGATAAAAAAATTATCAGCGAAGCGGCTATGGCGATAACTGCCGCTTTTAACTTCATACAATATTGACCAGAGACATAATTACGTTGAACAGTGCCTGCAGAATGGGCAGAGCCATTGCAAAAATTATAAATTTTCCGCACATGACCAGTTTGTCCGACAGGCTGTCGAAGCCGAGGTCTTTTACAGACCCTGCTGTAAGCTCTATCAGATACCCTACGCCCACTATTTTAAAAATTATTCTTACGACCGAGCCGTCTATGCCCGTTTTTTCGGTAAATGTTTTTATAAACGTGACGCTTGCCGCAAAGTAATCGAAGGCAAACAATATCAGTATAATTCCGCCTGCGGTCAGGCACAACGGAACAAATTCAGGTTTATGCGCCTTGAGCACAAGCGCGCTGACGCCCGTAATTATCGCCACGCAACACAGTTTTACGACCATCAGAATATGTCAAACAACGCCTTAACCTGTTCAAACAGGTCGGCAATCATCGATATTACGACAGTCAGCACAATAATTAGCCCTACTAGACTGACAACCGTGGCAATGTCGTCCCTGTCCGATTTTTTGAGTATCTGACAAACTATTGTAATTATTATGCCGACCGCGGCGATTTTAAAAATTATGCTTATATCCATCATGCAAGTAAAACGGCAATCAGAATTCCTACCATCAGAGCTATTTTTATATAGAGAGAACTGTATTTTTTATAGTCTTCCGCGCTCTCTTCCTTCTTTTTCCTGAGCAGAGCTTTTCTTTCGTTGAGATAGTCTATCTGCGAAGAACAGTCGCTCGCGCCAAGATTTTTAATGTATTCTTTAAGAAATACGTTATCATCGCCCGAAAGAATTTCTTTGCCAGAAAGTATGTCTTTTATATATTTGTAACCGACGGCGATTTCCGAAATACGCGCTTTACCGTACTTGAGATTGAGCAGCATCTGCTCATTGAATTCATACAGTTCGGAAAAAACCTTTGCTGTTTTCTTCTTTTCAGACGATAAAAGCACTCCTATCGCCGTCGTGGCAACAACTATCGCCAATAATATTAAAATTTTTATCATAGACAATAACTTCTTTGCCTATTCCCGTCAGTCGGCAGAAATATTCGAAAGGCATTGAACTCAAAATTTCTTCGTCGCAGACGTGCGTAGACGCACAGACCGTTATGCCGCATTCTTTTGCGTGCTTTACTGCAGAGATGTCTGTCTGTCCGTAGAGCTCGTCTGTTATGATAACCCGCGGTTTCATAGCTCTGATTGCAGACGAAAAAGCCGTAAGCTTGTCGCCGCCGCGCACCACGTCGCTTCTTTCGCCGAGGTCATAGCCGTCTCCGTCGCAGTCAGCTGCGGAAATTTCACTTCTTTCGTCCACAACGAGAACGTTATACTTGCGCGAAAATTTCCTTGCAAGCTCACGCAGCATCGTCGTTTTTCCCAGACCGGGCGGAGAAAAAATCAGTATGCTCGACAATTTACCGCTCTGCGTTACATTGTAAATCTTGTCCGCACAGCCGCTTATGTCGTGCGGGATTCGGATATTCAGCGAGGTTATGTGCCTCACCGCGCTGACTTTTCCGCCGGAAATTATATACTCTCCCGCAACGCCCACCCTCACGCCGCCGTCCAATGTGACAAAGGCGTTTCTTAGCTGTTCTGCATAGGCATAAAGTCCGTCTGACAGCGCGTTCGCAAACAGACCGTCCACATCGTATATGCGCAACGCCCTGTCCGCGCTCGCCGTCACTCCGAAACTGTCGATATATACATATTCACCGCGGTACTCGATTATTACGGGTTGTCCGCGGCGTATTCTTATTTCAGTCAGATAATTGATATTGAGACATCTGATTGCCGCAAGCAGGGGTTCGGGCAGAAATTTGAGGTTCATATTTTAAAATATTATTTAGGCATAAAAAAAAGACCGCCGAAGCGGTCTTTTTTTATTAAATTATTTTACGTAATTTTCGAGTAATACCATATTGTCGCCGACGAATTTATCCATTTCCTCAGGCGTCATCTTTTTGAATGAAAGAAGAGCGAGCGAATAGATATAACCAGCAACAAATTTCTGCTTTTCGTCCTCCATCTCCTTCATTTTACCGACGACGGGATTTGATGTATTAATTATCATCGTCTTGGCGACTTCGCCGTCAGACATCCCGTAGAAACTGCCCATCTCCGAGTATCTTCTCATATACTCGTCTACATTGATTATGGCAGGCACTTCGCTGTTTTTGAGCGACTGCGTCTTTATTGTCAGCCTGTCGTCGCCTATGGCATTTTTGAAAATGTCTATAAGCACGCTGTCTTCCGCGCTGTCCTCACCCTTGAGCGCGCCGGCAACGTCTGCGTCTATGCGCATGAATTTGAGCTTGTCGGGAGCTTTATATTCGAGATAGCTTATAAAATGAGGGTCGATAAAGTTGTCGCACTTTATGGCGTTGAGCCCTGCATCCTTAAACATCTTTACATACTGAGCCTGCTGTTGTTCGTCCGAAACATAGTAGATTGTCGAAGGCGTCTTATCCTTGTTTTCCTGCGTATCTTCCTTCTTTTCTTCGTTTTCGCTCTCTTCAGGCAGGTTTAAGAACTCTCTTATGTTTTTATAGTTTCCTTCAAGGTCTTTATAGATGATTATATCCTTTACCCTATTATAGAATTCGTCATCCTTTATGCAGCCGAATTTAACGAAGTTTGCAATGTCTTCCCAGCACTCTTCGAATTTAGCTCTGTCATTTTTAAAGAGCGCGACAAGTTTATCAGCCACCTTTCTCGTGATGTATTTTGAAATGCGCTGAACCTGTTTATCGTTCTGAAGGAAGGAACGCGATACGTTCAAAGGAATATCGGGGCAGTCGATAACGCCGTTCAACAGCATTAAGAACTCGGGAATGACTTCCTTGATATTCTCAGCCACAAATACCTGATTGCAGTACAGCTTGACTTTTCCGCGCTCGAGCTCGACTTTATTCTTTACCTTGGGGAAGTAAAGAATACCTTTAAGCCTGAAAGGATAATCCATGTCAAGATGCACCCAGAAAATGGGAGGATTGAAGTCGAGGAAGGTATTTGTGTAGAATTCCTTGTATTCCTCGTCCGTGCAGTCCTTTACAGGTTTTGCATAGAGCGGCAACGTCGTATTGAGAGGTTTATCCTTGCCGTCGCTCTTGAAGTTGACATATATATTGTAAGGCATGAACGAGCAGTACTTTTTAACGAGGTCCTTTATGGTGCTCTCGTTGAGAAATTCCTTCTCGTCCTCACTGATATGCATTATGACTTCGGTGCCGCGGTCAGATTTATCGCTCTCCTCCACGGTATAAGTCTTATTTCCGTCCGACTGCCAGTGAACTGCGGGGCTACCGTCGTACGACTTTGTTATGATTTCAACGTTTTCGGAAACCATGTACGCAGAATAAAAGCCGAGACCGAAGTGACCGATAATGCCGTCGCCGCCCGCCTTTTCATACTTTGCAAGGAAGTCGGACGCACCCGAGAACGCTATCTGAGTAATATACTTTTCAACTTCATCTTCCGTCATGCCTATGCCGTTGTCTTTTACGGTAAGCGTCTTTGCATCCTTATCGACTGAAATTTTTATGCAATATTCCTCGCCCTCGGCTTCGGCAGCCTGACCCATGGACACAAGTTTTTTATACTTTGTTATTGCGTCCGCGCCGTTTGCGACAATTTCTCTTAAAAATATATCTTTATCCGAATACAGCCATTTTTTTATGATTGGCATCATATTTTCGCTTGAAATCTTAATATTTCCCTGCTTCATTTTTTTACCTCCGTGTTATACATTACTATATATAACCTCCGTGCGTCCCCGTTAAACCAAATAAAAAAATATGTGTCCGGATTAAATTAATACGGACACATAAATAAAAAAGCAGACCTCTCGGTCTGCTTTTATCAATTACTTGTTGTTTTTCTGTGCGCTTGCAAGAATGTCGCCGAGGGAAGTGCCGATTGAACTGCCTTCGCTCCAATCGGAATACTCGTCATCCGACTTTCTGGGAGCGCGGGTTTTCTTGTGAGATTCCCCTTCAGCTTTTTCAGCGCGGGGCTTTCTCTCGGGCTCGGGAAGAACTGCCTTGATGGAAAGGTTCATCTTCTTTGCCGCAGGGTCAAGCGCGATAATCTTCGCGTCGATTTCGTCGCCGACGTTCAGAACGGTTGCGGGAGTTTCAATTCTTTCGTAGCTTATCTGAGAAACGTGAACGAGACCGTCGATACCCTTTTCAACCTCTACGAATGCGCCGAAGGGAACTATACGAACGACTTTACCGTGGATAACGTCTCCGACAGCGTACTTTTCAGCCGCAAGGTCCCAAGGCTGGGGCTGAAGCTGCTTGTAGCCGATAGAAACCTTCTTGGCATCAGTATCAACTTTGAGAACCTTGAACTGATAGGTCTTGCCGATTTCGAGCACGTCGGTAACTGCCTTTGCGCCCGTCCAAGAGAGGTCGGAAATGTGAGCGAGGCAATCGAAACCGTTTACGGAAACGAATGCGCCGAAAGAAGTAACCCTTTCAACTTTTCCTTCCACAACGTCGTCAACGGCGATGTTTGCGAAGAATTCCTGCTCTTTTGCTGCCTTAGCTGCCTCTTTAGCCTCTTTCTCTTCCTGAAGAATAACTCTCTGGGAAGCGATTATTTCCTTCTTTCTGTCCCTCTTTACTTCAAGAGCGCGAAGACGAAGGGTCTTGCCTACGTATTTGGTCAGATCCTTTACAAAGCTGGGTCTGATTTCTTTTGCGGGAACGAATACGGAATATGTTCCGAGCGTAGCGGTGAGACCGCCCTTGTTGTATCCGGTGCATTCAACCTGGAATTCTTTGCCGGATTCTATTTCTGCGCTGAGAGCTTCCTCTTCCGCAAGAAGTTTAATCATTTTCTGCGAAAGCTTTAAAGAGGGTTTAAGCTCAACAACCAGCAAATCGATAGACTCGCCAATCTTATCGGCATAGTCCGCTGCGTTATAAACTTCGCAGTCAAGCTCGTCCTTGCTCAAAGGAATTTCCTTCTTGGAAAAAGGAAGAAGTATCTGAAGACCGTCTTCCGTCGCTTCGGAAATGGTCGCAGTAACTATCTGTCCTTTTTTGAACTTCGATTCGCTGTCAATCTTTGCAACAACGTCCGCCATCGAACTCGTTGCATTTACTTCTGTGCTTTTTTCTTCCATCTTTAAGAGAACCTCCCGGTTTTGCGCATTCGGGGTGGATGCCCCCGAAACAATACCTACACTTTTAAAATTTTTAATTTTTTCGTAATCTAAATCGTCAGGACCCGAAAGTCGGAAAACGTGTTCGCAACTTGCCCTGCAGATGTCGTAAAGTTTGTTGGTATTACTGCTGTTCATACCGCCTATCACGACCATCGCCTGACACTTTTTTGAAAGCTCCTCCGCTTCAAGTTGACGATCATAAGTAGTATAACAAATAGTTTTGAAAACAGCAACTGTTTTTTCACACAGATTTCTAATATTTTCGATTATTTTCTCAAATTTTTCCACAGAAAACGTAGTTTGAGCGACTACACAGACATCTTTATCCCTTAAAGACGCAAAATCTGCATTCTCGTCGTTGACTACAAGCGCGGCGTTGCCGCACCAGCCGAGCAGACCTATTACCTCGGGATGAGCCGCCTCTCCAACGATGACGATATATTTGCCCTGCTCGTGCTGACTTTTTACAATTTTTTGCGTATTTCTGACAAATCCGCACGTGCAGTCAATCACCTTTATTCCGCGCTCTCTGCACTTTGCATAATAATCGGCAGGAACTCCGTGGGAACGAAAAATAACCGTGGCTCCGTCGGGAACGCAGTCAAGGTTATTTACCGTCTTTATTCCGCGCGCTTCTATCTCTTCGACAACGTGTTTATTGTGAATTATTTCACCCAACACGTAAGTGTTGTCCGCAGATACGCTCATTGCGGTATCCACCGCGCGTCTCACACCAGTACAGAAGCCGCTGTGTTTTGCTATTATTATCTGCATTTAGATTACTTCTTTGATTTTTTTACTTTTTTCGGCTTTAAAGGTTTAAGTTTTGGATGGTATTTATCTATAAAAGCCTGGCGCATATTCATCATGACGTCTCTGAGCCACGCGTCTATCTCCTCCAGCTCTTCGCCCGAAAGTTTTTTATCGTAATATTTCGTGAGATAAATGGGGTCGCCGTAAATTACATCCACCCTGTGAAATGCACGCATGCGCTCAACCTGCACAACGGGAATGAGCGGAGTTTTCATCTTTATGGCAAGTGCGGCAGCACCGCCCTTGAACGGAAGAAAACTGTCGTATGAATGGTTTCTCGTGCCCTCGGGGAAAATATTGATGACTTCGCCGTTTTTGAGGTATTTCATGCAGGTTTTAAGTGCCTGAACATCACTTCCGTCGCGCTTTACGGGTATGCACTGCAGCCATCTGAGGGCGCGCGTTCCTATATTAATGCCGCATAAACTGACCTTGCTCAATTCCGATTTTGCCATGAAGTGAATTGCGCGGTCTGTGACCATAGCCGCAGGAATGACATCCCAGATACTGTAATGATTTCCAATCACTATGAGCGGTCCCTGATTATATCTTTTTAAATTTCCGTGTCTTCTGTAAGGAAATAAACGTCTGAAAATGAGTTTTTCGATAACTCTCAGTCTGTCAAAGGTTCTGCGAAGTTTTTTTACCCTCTGTTCTTCCGTCATCAGATTTTCTCCTGAATTTTAGCCAATATCTGTTCAACTACCTGCTCTATGGTCATGTATGACGTGTCGATAACAACTGCGTCTGGTGCGCATTTCAAGGGTGCAACCGCACGGTTTTTGTCCTGCTTGTCCCTCTCGTTGATTTCTTCGAGTATCTGTTCGTATGTCTGGGAAGTTCCCTTGATTTTATCCTGTTCAAACCTGCGCTGAGCCCTGACTTCGGGAGTAGCCGTCAGGAAGAATTTGAACGGACAATCGGGAAGCACATTAGTGCCGATATCCCTGCCGTCAAGCACACAGGACACTTCGGAGGCAATTCTGCGTTGAATTTCCACCATTTTGTCTCGGACGAACGGATAGCTGGAAACATAGGATGAAAGCATGGAAATCTGAGCCGTGCGTATTTCTCCCGAAACGTCCTCACCGTCGAGCAGAGTAAGCTGCTTGCCGTCCTTATATTCGACGCGAAGGTTTATATTTTCGACCATGTGTCTGACCTGGTCCTTTTCGGCGTAATCAACTCCGCTTTTTACGCATTTCAGCGCGGTAGCTCTGTACATTGCACCCGTATCGAGGCTGAGAATGTCGAGTTTTGACGCAATTATTGACGCAACTGTGCTCTTCCCGCTGCCTGCAGGTCCGTCTATTGCGATATTCAATACGCTCGAAATATCCTTTCTCAACGCCTTTGCTTTATGAAGATAGACATGTTTTACGGGTTTGTCCGTTTCAACAAGCAGCATTACCCTTATGCACAGCGCGAGCGAGCCTTCGATGTCAGGCTCGAGCGAAGAATACAACGGACAGGACGCAAAACCTGCCTCGCGCGCAGCTTTTGCGGGATAGATGCTGTGAATATCCGATGTGGACGAGAGCATAATACAGATTATGTCGCGCGGATTGATATTGTTGGTTTGTGTAATCTGCACAAGCAGTTCGTTGACCTTCGACCTGACCTCTTCGGCGGTATCGGCAACAAGCGTCGTTGCTCCTCTTATAGCTTTCATATTTTTACACCCTTAATTTATTATTTGAAAATGACCCGTGCAATCATAACTTTCCGAAAAATATGATTGTTTCGGCATGATTACGAATTATTTGTCAGATTATATAAGTAAACTTATATAAATTTCCGTAAAATGTTAGTAAAACTGAATTTAAAAGCACAATCAAACGGCAGGGCACTTTATGGAATTTCCAGCGGCAAACCCGGTTGAAAATGCAATCTGCAGGTTGAAACCGCCCGTGAAGGCGTCTACGTCGAGTACTTCTCCGCAGAAATAGAGCCCTGAAACCAACTTGCTCTCCATAGTTTTAGGATTAATCTGCTTTACGTCAACTCCGCCCGAAGTCACTATGGCTTCGGAAAAATCGCGAAGAGACGTAACAATAATATCAAAATTCTTTATTGTTGTCAATAACGCCGTGCGTTCGGTTCTTGTCACAGCATTTACTTTCTTTTCACCGTTGAGACCGCTTATTTCAAGAACGCAGTCAATCATCGAAACGGGCAGCAGATTTTTGAGACAGTTATACAAACTTTTATTATAATTTTCAGAAAAATCACGTAAAATTCGTTTATCGAGCGTCTCGTTGTCAAGCGCGGGCTTTAAATCAATATGAATTTTGAGTTCTTTAAGGTTTAATCTGTTGATTATGCTCGAAAGCGACAGAACGAGCGGTCCTGATATTCCGAAATGCGTAAACAGCATCTCGCCCAGCTGACTGAAAATAACTTTGCCGCGGTAGTCTGCTACGAGGCAGACGTTTTTCAGCGTCAGTCCCTGCATCTTCTTAAAGTATGAGCCTGAAAGATTAAGACCGCAAAGCGCGGGAACGGGACAAATTGTCTTGTGCCCGCACTTTTCTGCAAATTTATAGCCGTCGCCCGTCGACCCTGTTGAAGGATAGCTTATTCCGCCCGTGCAGACTATAACTTTTTCGAACGGAATTACACAATTTTTTGTTATTATGCCAGACACAGTACTATTCAAAATTTGAATATCCTGCACTTCTGTGTCAAAAATAAACTTTACGCCCGCATTTTTACAATATTTCTCAAGGCAGCGAGTGACGTCGCTTGCTTTATCTGAGGCAGGGAAAGCCCTGTTGCCACGTTCAACTTTGACGTTCATCCCTCCGTCTTCGAAAAATTCCATGCAGCGTTTCGGTGAAAATGAGTATATTGCCCCCGTCAGAAAGCGCGCATTGTTTACGACGTTTTGCAAAAACTCATCAGGCGAAACGTCATTTGTAAAATTGCACCTGCCCTTGCCTGTTATATATATTTTCTTGCCGCATTTTTCGTTCTTTTCAAATACGGTAACGTCGTTTCCGTTTGCGGCTGCCGCATAAGCCGCCATAAGACCTGCCGCACCCGCTCCGATCACTGCAACTTTCATATTTCTCCGTTTTACATTTGTAGCGGCGGGACATTGATGTTCCCGCCGCTATGATTATTATACAGGATAAACTTTATCGGGGTTGGCAGCCATATCGCTGTCCACCTTCATTTCCTTTGCTTTGCGCCATTTGAAGAAGTTTGTAGCCACTTCGGGGAAGAGCGCGTACGAAAGGACGTCCTCTTCCTTCTGATAGAAACCGTCAGTCTTTACCTTTTCAGTAAGCTCCTTCATTTCGTTCGAAAGCAAATCTGCAGGACGGCAGGTTATAGGCTTTTCGCCGTCCTTCATGCATATTGCAAGCAGCTCTTTATTTACCTCGCCGGGTACTTTTCCGTATTTGCCGAGCAGAAGATCCTTATATTGAGCGGTGATTGTTTTGTATCTGCCCAAAAGCACATTCCAAACCGCCTGAGTTCCGACTATCTGACTGGAAGGCGTAACCAGCGGAGGATATCCGCAATCCTTGCGGACGACAGGGACTTCGGCAAGACAATCTTTCAGTTTATCTTCCTTTCCTGCCTGTTTAAGCTGGTTCATAAGGTTGGAAAGCATGCCGCCGGGCACCTGGTAGAGCAGTGTATTGATATCAACCTTTCTGACCTTGGGCGAAAGCACTCCCTCTTTTTCAAGCCTCTGTGCAACGCCGTTGAAATGATTGACTATGGGGAGAAGCTTGTTTATGTCGATACCCGTATCGTAAGGCGTTCCTCTGAGGGCGGCTACCAAAGGCTCGGTTGCGGGGTTTGATGTGCCGTTGCCGAGGGGCGAAAGCGCGCAGTCGACAATGTCGACGCCTGCCTGAATAGCCATAAGGTTAATCATGTCGCCCGTACCGGAGGTGTTATGTGTATGCAGATGTAAAAGCGTAGTGGGTTTGAGCTCGGCTTTGATTTCCGAAACTATCTCATAGGCCGTAAAGGGCAACAGCAGGTTTGCCATATCCTTAATGCAGATATTGTCTGCGCCCATGTCTTCAAGCTGTTTTGCAAGCTTAACGAAGTACTCAGTTGTATGAACGGGGCTCGTAGTGTATGAAATTGTTGCCTCACATACACATTTTCCGCCTGCGCCATACTTCTTTATGGCTTTCATCGAAGTTTCGAGGTTGCGCACATCATTGAGCGCGTCAAATACTCTTATCACTCCTACGCCGTTCTCTATAGATTTTTCAATGAATTTTTCGACTACGTCGTCGGCATAATGACGATACCCGAGCAGGTTCTGACCTCTTAAAAGCATCTGAATGGGTGTCTTTTTAAGATATTTTTTGAGGTTGCGCAATCTGTCCCAAGGGTCTTCGTTCAAAAATCTCAGGCACGTGTCAAATGTAGCTCCGCCCCATGCCTCGAGCGAATAATAACCTATATCATCGAGGAGCGAAAGCACAGGTTCCATATCCTCGAAACGCATACGCGTTGCAGCCTGCGACTGGTGCGCGTCGCGCAGAATTGTATCAGTAATTAATACTTTTTTAGCTTCCATATTGTAAACTCCCGATTATGCAATAATTGAAGAAATGGCTGCTGTTGCGGCAGTTCCGTCCACATATCCACCAAAGCATGCAAGCAGTATGCCCGCAGCTATCGCAGAACCTATTACGCCCGCGACATTGGGTCCCATTGCGTGCATCAGCAGATGGTTCTGAGGGTCGTACTCCCTTCCCACGTCTTCGGAAATTCGCGCAGCCATCGGCACAGCCGAGACGCCCGCCGAACCTATCAGAGGATTTATCTTCCCATTGGTGACTTTGCACATTACCTTTGCTACAAGCAGACCGCCTATCGTTCCCAGAATGAATGAGAGCAGACCGAGACCGATTATATAAATCGTCTCGAGGCTGAGGAAGATTTCACCCTTCGCCTTGCAGCCTACGGCAACGCCGAGGAAGATGGTTATTGTATTCATAAGTCCGTTCTGCGCCTGCGTCGAAAGTCTGTCGACTACGCCCGACTCTCTGAAGAGATTGCCGAGCATTAGCATACCTAACAGAGCTATTGCTGAGGGCAGAATTATGCCAACTACAAGAGTAACGATTATGGGAAAGAGAATTTTTTCGAGTTTGCTTACCTGACGGAGCTGCTGCATTTTAATAGTGCGCTCCTTCTTTGTCGTAAGCAACCTCATGAGCGGTTTCTGAATTATGGGTATCAACGCCATATAAGAATAGGCCGCAATGGCAATCATCGGAATGTAAGCAGACGCGAGCGTGCTGGTCACGTATATCGCCGTAGGACCGTCCGCACCGCCGATTATAGCTATCGAAGCCGCCTGCGCAACCGAAAATCCGAGTGCGACAGCAAGGAAAAATGCAATAAAAATGCCGAGCTGCGCGCCTGCGCCTATAAGCATACTCTTGGGATTGGCAATGAGCGGACCGAAGTCCGTCATACAACCTATTCCGAGGAAAATGAGCGGAGGATAGATAACTTTATCAACGCCGAAATAGAGATACCACAAAAGCCCTCTTGAATCAGCATTTACGTTGTCGAACGCCTGCTCCTTTATGGATGTTCCCTCAGGATACGTGCCCCAGAGAACGCTCTCCGCGCCAGGTATATTTATTAAAAACATACCGAAAGCTATGGGGAGCAATAACATGGGCTCAAACTTTTTGACTATGGCAAGATACATCAGAATAAACGAAATGAGAAGCATTACGTAATTCTGCCATTCGCCGTTGACAAAGCCCATCGATTCGTAAAGATTTACAAAAATCTCTCCGATATCAACTGCAAGTAATGAATACATCAGGTATCCTCCCCTCAGCCTATTACAGCGAGCAATGTATCGGTATCGACATTCGCGCCCTTGGCAACTTTATAATAAACTTTGCCGTCGCAGGGTGCTGTGATTTCATTATCCATTTTCATAGCCTCGAGCACGATAATGGGCTGATCCTTCTTGACAGCCGTGCCTTCGGCAACACAAAGTTTTTTGATAAGTCCGGGGAAAGGCGACGCTACCTTTTCGCCCTTCTGAACGGCTGCGGGCGCAGGTGCAGCCGCAACAGGTTTAACCTCGGGAACAGCTACGGGCGTCTGCGACGCCGTTTCTCCCACTTCTTCAACTCCTACAGAATAACTTTTTCCGTCTATTGTCACTATAAAATTACGCATTGCCATAACTCCTTATAATTTCTTAATTCTTCTGACGGTAAACTGACATTTACCCTCTTCATTCTGATAATAAGCCATAAGCGCGGCGACAATCGCTGCCTTTTCAGCATCTGTTATGCCGTCATCCTCAGCTTTGCCTGAAACACTTTCGGTCTGTTTCTGCTCGACTGCAGGTTTTTTCTTCTTGAATACGGAAAAATTATCAGTCTTGCGCAACAGAAAACCGATAAACCAGATAATGCCTATCAGTATAATTATTCCGACAAACACAACCAGAAAACCGATGACTGCATATATCACAGGTTCGCCGAGATTGTCGAAATAATAATTTCCTGCCTTATCGCCCGTGCCGGGGAGAATATTGAGAAGATTATTCATATCCTTCCCCTCACTTTATAGCCATCTGCAGGGACGCTATCAGGTACTGTCTTACAAATGCAGGTTCGATGACGTCGTCGATGTATCCGTCGTGCGCTGCGTTTACAGGGTCGGCATTTTCTGCCGAATAGCGCGTTGCCATCTTGTTTTTATCTATCTTCTTGACCTTTTCGAATTCAATTTCAGCACCCTGAACGCTGTCGAACAGAGCAACCTGCGCGTTGGCAAATGCGTAGGTGAAATCGTAACCCATATTCTTTGAAGCGAATACGGTGTAACCGAGACCTATCGCCTTGCCGCTTATCACGGAAATTCTGGGCGAAGTCATGCAATCGAGCATGTTTATATATTCGCCGAGTTCCTTTAAAACGAGACTGTCGTTTACGCTCACGCTCTCGCGTATGCCGAGCGTGTTTACGAAAGTCACGTAAGGAATATCTCTGCAGCAGACAAATTCTGCAAAATCTTTGAGTTTTCTGACAATAGGTGCGTCAAGTTTTACGCCGCCTTTACCGTCAAAAATGCTCACAGCCACAGTAATGCCGCCTATTCTGCCCAAAACGCACCTGACTTCGGGAACAAATGTCGAGCCGAGTTCGATTGCGCTGTCTTTATCGAAGACCTTCATAAGCTCTTTTGCATCTGCCGACTTGTTGAGTGCCGGCAGTGATACGTTCAGTTCTTCGCAGTCGCAAACTCTCGAGGAAAGCAAATCGCATATCGAAGTGATTTTGCTCTTGACTTCAGCAAGGTCATTTACCGTAAAGGTAGCAAGCTGCGCATCTTTGAGCGCGGATGCCGAACCGATCTGCTCTTTTTTGAGATTGAGATTGTCTGCCGCACCGATTACGAGCGGGCTGTTGGCTGCAAGAACACTCTTTTTATCGATGAAGAAGTTGAAATCGCAAAGAGCCGCGAGCATAGCAATCTGACCGTAAACTTCGCCGTTTACGATTAAATACTGCTCGAGACTGCCTTTGAGCCTTGCCGCCGTCAGAATGAGCTTTGAAATGCCCTCGAGCGCGCTCACTCCTTCGCCGTAGCGAACTCCGAGCGAAGAGAGAAAATAAATGACGGGCGTGTGATTTTTTTCCGCACTTTCAAGGCACTTGACGATTTTTTCGCTGTTTGCCTTTCCGATACCGCCGGAAAGCACGGCAGCATTCTGCGCGACGATGTAAAACGGATAGCCGTTTACGGTCGCAAAACCCGTAACTACACCCTCGCCCTGAGCGTCATCGTCATAAAATTCGCTCTTCGAGTAAGAAAAAGTTGAAAGCTCTACAAAGCTTTCGCTATCGATAACCGCTTCAATATCTTTGCGGATACCTTTGCCTGCGTCCATAAGAGTACGCCTGCGTGATTGTAACAATTTGATTTTATCCATATCTATCTCCCAGATAAAAATCTTCACGTATAATTTTATCAATTTGCACTGCAAAAATCAAATAAATTGATACAAAAATATTAAATAAAAAGACATAATTCTCTACCTTATTCATTCTGCTTAAAACACAGGGCGACCGCGGAAAGTTTTTCCGCGGTCGCCCTGAAATTTCAATGAGATTTTGCCTCACTTTTTAGTTCTGTCTTTGAGTTTGAACTTGCGTTTGATAAATGCGTCTATCCTGTCCGAATACTTGCACACAAGATAAAATGCAAGCGCAACAAGAATAACTATCACTGCCCAGATTGTTATGCCCCACCACGTGTTGAAAGGTATCAGGTCGAGCGAATACGCAACCGAAAAGCAGGAAATAAGTCGGGTTATTATTATCATTATTATAAAATAGCCCCATGTCATGGACGAAAGCCCCGCAACGAAACAGAGAACGTCGTCGGGGAAAAGCGGCAACAAAAACATAAGGGACAAAATGAGGTAGTCCTTTCCCTTTATCTTTGAAAGCCACTTATCGATATCGTCCTTTCCCACTATCCAGCAGACTGCTTTATACCCTATCCATCTGCCTATCGCAAACGCAACGAGCGAGCCGGTGAGAATTCCTATAAAGCTGTACAGCGCACACTCCAAAGGACCGAAAAGAGCAACTCCAGCAGCAACGGTAACCGAGCCGGGAACGGGCAGAATTACTACCTGCAGGAAGGAAAATACTATAAATATTATCACTGCGGTCGGACCGAACCCGTCGATATAATTCTGCAGAGCCTGTATGCTGTTAATCTTCTGTATGAGCCCCGTTGCGCTGATTGCGTAAAAAATTACAGCAAAAATGTCCGCACAGATGATAGCACAGAGAATAAGCCTGTGAAACGACTGTTTTTTTAAAAGAAAAAATATAACGTACAGAGCGAGCACGACAAACGTCAGTGCAGCCGAAGCCCAGACAAGCACAGTATAGTAATCGGCAATAAATTCAAGTCCTTTGTAGTTGAGCCCCAACAGGACAAACAACAGCGCGACCGCGCCCAAAACTATTGCCGTAAGAATATTTACAATGTCTTTCAGGACGGCGAACGCCGTCTGTTTGTCACACTTCATTTACCTTATATTATATCGTTTAAATGTACTGTTTATAATTGAGAATTGAAATTTTTGACGGCATCTGTGGCAAGTTTGTCGCAGATATTGTTGTATTCGTTGTCCGCATGCCCTTTCACTTTGTTGAATTTTACCCTGTGTATGCGCGTTAGGGCGAGCAGCTGTTTCCACAAATCGTCGTTGAGAACGGGCTTATTGTCTGCTTTTTTCCAACCGCTCTTTTCCCAATCGTAAATCCAACCGTTGTTGAATGCATTTACCGTATAAGCCGAATCGCTGTATATTTCGACCTCGCAGGGTTCTTTCAGACAACTCAATCCGCTTATAACGGCAAAAATTTCCATTCTGTTGTTCGTGGTGTCCGCAAATGCTCCCGAAATGCGTTTTTCGTGTCCGTTATACATGAGCACGCACCCGTATCCGCCCACGCCTGGATTGCCCGAACAGGCTCCGTCAGTGTACAATGTTACCTTTTTCATTATTTGGAAAGCTCTTTAGAGCGCGCCACGCACGCATCCACGGCGTCGCTTACAACCCCGCGGAAATTTCCGTTTTCAAGCACCTTTACCGCCTCTATCGTAGTGCCGCCCTTGCTGCAGACGCTCATTATAAGCTCGGGAAGGGGCTTTTCGTTGTTCATAACCATCTCCGCACTGCCGAAAACTGTCTGCACGGCAAGCGTCTGAGCCTGGTCGCGCGTCAGTCCCTGCTTTACGCCCGCATCGGTCAGTGCGTCTATAAACATAAACACATACGCAGGACCGCTGCCGCTTATGCCCGTCACGGCGTCGAGTTTTTCTTCGGAAATGCTCATGACCGTGCCGAGACAGTCGAAAAGTTTTGTAATGAACTCCGTATCGTCGCTGTTTGAGTTGAAGTCCGACATGTCAACTCCCATCATTCCGCTGCCTATGGAGCAGGGAAGGTTGGGCATACAGCGTGCAACTTTTATTATACCCACGCCGAGAGCGTTTTTGATTGTCGCTCTCCTAACTCCCGCCATTATGGAAATGACCTTTTCGGGGCAGATTTCTTTAAGTTCCGACGCAACGTCGGAAAAAGTCTGAGGTTTTACCGCAAAGAGCACAAATTCGCTTTCACGCGCAACTTCTTTATTGCTTGTCGTCGTATAGACGCCCAACTCATCCTCAATATCGCGCAGTTTTGCTTCGTCAGGGTCACTCACTATAACTTTTTTTCCGCTCAGAAATTCGGAAAGCACAACGCCTTTTAAAATTGCGCTCGCCATAAATCCGCAGCCGATAACGCCGAGTTTATATCTTTTTTTCATGTTAAATCTCCGAAAAACAGTTGACTAATGTCAAATGTTATTATATAATCAAAAAGCTATTGATTTTTAGGGGAATAGCTCAACGGTAGAGTCGCGGTCTCCAAAACCGTCGGTTGCATGTTCGAATCGTGTTTCCCCTGCCAGACAGCCTGTGCCTTTGCACGGGCTGTTTTATTTTTGCCAGCCGTACTCAAGAAAATGTATGCCGTTTTTAAATGCATTGAGTGCGGCTTTTCTGTCGTCTATGAGGTCTTCGGGCAGATTATCCGTATCAAACCACCCGAGAGCGGCGCATTTATCGCTTTCGCCGATACTCGGCTGTCCTTGATATTTTTCAAGCAGAAAATAGCCGTAGCAATATGTTTCGACGTCGTCTGTCTTATAAATAAATGTTAAAAAGCGGAAATTTTCCGGTGAGGCGAAGATTTTAAGTTCCTCGGCGCACTCGCGTGCGCAAGCCGAAGTCATGCTTTCCCCCTCTTCAACGTGTCCGGAGCAGGCGAAGTCCCACATTCCGTCGGCAAATCCTGTATTCTTGCGCTTTTGCAGAAGAATTCGTCCGCCGTCTTCGCTCATTATAAGCACAACGACGGACGTAGGCGTCAGAAACCTTTTCTTCATTATACCCTTACTTCGCCTTTGAGACCCAGACTTTGCTCATTCTCTTTAAGTATCGGAGCAATCTCATTTGCGATAAATTCTTCGGTCTGCTGAGGAGCTCTTCCTATGAACTTTGACGCGTCGAGGATATCGTCGAGCTTGTCATGCACGGGAGCAAACATTTCATCCTTTTTGATGAGCTCTATGAGGTTATTATCAAGTCCCCTCTCCTTTACGTTCCTGCCTGCCTCCATTGAGAGCACTCTTATCCTTTCGTGCAGTTCCTGACGGTTGCCGCCTGCCTTGACGCACTCCATCATTATGTTTTCCGTTGCCATGAAAGGAAGTTCGGCAGCAATGTGTTTTGCTATAACTTTTTCATAAACGACGAGATTTTCGCTGACGTTCATATAGATATTGAGAATGCCGTCTACCGCAAGGAATGCCTGTGCGTTGACAATTCTTCTGTTTGCCGAGTCGTCGAGCGTTCTTTCGAACCACTGTGTGGAAGCTGTGATTGCCGAATTGAGGGGAAGCGAAACGACAAAACGCGCGAGCGAACCGATTCTTTCGCAGCGCATGGGGTTGCGCTTGTAAGCCATTGCTGAAGAGCCTATCTGAGACTTTTCGAACGGCTCTTCTATCTCCTTCATATTCTGAAGAATTCTTATATCGTTTGAGAATTTATATGCGCTCTGTGCAATCTGCGAGAGAACGCAGAGGATGTTGTAGTCATATTTTCTGGGATAGGTCTGACCTGTAACGCCGTAAACCTTATCGCAGCCCATCTTTTCAACTACCTTCTTTTCAAGCTGTTTGACCTTGTCGGTATCGCCGTTGAAAAGCTCCATAAAGCTTGCCTGCGTACCCGTTGTACCCTTGACGCCGCGAAGTTTGAAACAGCTTTCGAGATGGACAAGGTTATCGTAGTCCATCATCAAGTCCTGCAGCCAGAGGGTCGCGCGCTTGCCTACGGTTGTAAGCTGCGCGGGCTGAAGGTGAGTAAAGCCCAGCGTGGGCACATCCTTGTATCTGAGAGCAAATTTGCTGAGTTTATCGATGACGTTGACAAGTTTGCTCTTGATTATAGAAATGGCATCGCGGATTATTATAAGTTCGGAATTGCAATCCACAAAACAACTCGTTGCGCCGAGGTGAATTATAGGCATAGCCGATTTCGCCTGACTGCCGAACGCTTTGACGTGCGCCATGACGTCGTGACGCACCTCCCTTTCAAATTTTTCAGCCGTCTCGTAGTTGATGTCGTCGGCATACTTTTTCATTTCGGCAATCTGCTCGGGCGTGATGTTAAGTCCGAGTTCCATTTCGGCTTCGGCAAGGGCAATCCAAAGCCTGCGCCACAATTTAAAACGCTTATCGTCGGAAAAATTTTCCGACATCTGTCTGCTTGCGTATCTTGTTATGAGTGGATTTACATAAACCGAATTATCCATTTTCAGCTCCGTTTAATTATAAATTTTTATCTGTATTGTTTTCAGTTGTATCAGTTTCTGGCTTATAAGAACCTTCCGAGCAACAATTTTCGCTCTCATCGCTCACCTGCGACGACGTATTTTCGCTTACGGCAGCAGCCTTCGCAGCGCGCCTTTTACATATTAAATAGTCGACCAGCAGATATATCGCTCCCGCAACGGGAAGCGAGATAAAAGTGCAACCCACAATCACCATTAAAAGACCGACCGCAACGGCAGCCTTTTTCTGGTCCATTAAAACTGAATAATCGGGCGCAGTGACGGAAATCTGTTTGACAATAGCCACAGAGTACATTACTATACCCGTAATTATGCAGGCGAGCGCAGCCGCCGCTATTCCCGCCAGAACCCAGGCAAATATCTTTTTATTCATATCAGTACTTTACTGGTGCAGGGTAATCTGCGCCGAACGTCTCTACCTTCATGCTCTTTATGACCTGAGGCTTTTTAGGCTTATCGTGGAAGTCTGTCGCCACGGAAGCAATCGCGTCGACGACGTCCATGCCCTCTATAACTTTGCCGAATGCCGCATACTGTCCGTCGAGATACGAGGCATTTGCGTGCATGATGAAAAACTGCGAGCCCGCGCTGTTCGGCGACATTGCGCGCGCCATTGAAATTACTCCGCGGGCATGTTTTATGTCGTTGCCCGTAAAGCCGTTGAGTGAAAACTCTCCTTTAATCGTGTAACCCGGACCGCCCGTACCCGTGCCGTTGGGGTCGCCGCCCTGTATCATAAAGCCGCTGATTACGCGGTGAAACGTCAGACCGTCGTAAAAGCCGCTCCCGGCAAGACTGAGAAAGTTATTTACAGTATTCGGTGCCTTGTCGGGGTAGAGTTCAAGTACAATTTTTCCGCCGTCTTCCATCGTGACGGTAACCTGAGGATTGCTCATATTTTTCTGCCTTTATTAAAGATTTTCGTATTTTTCAACAGAAACTCCCGCTTCTGCAAACAGTTGCATGGAAAATTTATCGGGATATCCGTCCTTGTAAACGACGCGGGAAATGCCCGAATTAATTATTATTTTTGCACAGATTACGCACGGCTGATGGGTACAGTAGAGCGTACAGCCCTCCACGCTGCAACCCACTCTCGCCGCCTGAATTATGGCATTCTGCTCGGCATGAACGGCGTAACACAGCTCCTGCATCGTGCCGCTGGCTATATTGAGTTTGTTGCGCAGACATTCGCCTTTATCGACGCAGCTCTTTATGCCCTGAGGCGCGCCGTTGTATCCCGTTGCAATTACTCTTTTATTCCTCACTATAATTGCGCCCACGTGCCTGTTTTCCTTGTAACAGCTCGACCACGAGCCGACAACCTCGGCAAGCTCCATAAAACGCCTGTCCCATTTATCCATATATAAAACTCCGCTTTTATCGTCCTTTTGAATTATCTTACCATATTTTTCTTTAAAATGCAATTTTTTAGTTTCTCATGTTTGACTTTATTTTGGTCAGTTTATAAATATAACTGAAAATTATATAAAATTTTTTCGGAGGAAACGGTTATATGAATATAAAACCTTTGTTCGACAAAGTAGTTGTCGAGAGCGTCAAAGCCGAAGAAAAGACCAAATCGGGACTTTATCTTGCGGCTGCTTCGCAGGAGAAACCCGCAATTTGCGTAGTCGTTGCTGTAGGTCCCGGCGGAATTATTGACGGCAAAGAGGTAAAAATGCAGGTCAGCGTAGGCGATAAGGTGCTTCTTTCCAAGTACAGCGGCACGGAAGTCAAGGTTGACGGCAAGGAATACACGATTATCCGCCAGAGCGATATTCTGGCTATAGTTGAATAATAAAGGAGATTTTTGATTATGGCAAAACAGATTAAATACGGCGACGACGCCAGAAAAGCTCTCGAAAAAGGCGTAAACGTCATTGCCGATACCGTAAAAATAACACTCGGTCCCAAGGGCAGAAACGTTGTGCTCGATAAAAAGTTCGGCGCACCCCTCATCACCAACGACGGCGTTACAATCGCAAAAGAAATAGAACTTGAAGACCCCTTCGAAAACATGGGCGCACAGCTCGTCAAGGAAGTCTCCACAAAGACCAACGACGTTGCGGGCGACGGCACTACCACCGCTATGGTTCTCGCTCAGGCAATTATCCGCGAGGGACTTAAAAACCTCGCAGCGGGTGCAAACCCCATAATTCTCAAAAAAGGTATAGCCTCCGCCGTAGATACAGCCGTAGAAAAGATTAAGTCGATATCCAAGCCCGTAGAAAACAAACTCGCTATCTCGCAGGTAGCTTCTATTTCCGCAGGCGACGAAACCATTGGCAAACTTATTGCGGACGCAATGGAAATAGTCGGAAAAGACGGCGTTATAACCGTTGAAGAGGGCAAATCGATGACGACAGAACTCTCCACCGTGGAAGGTATGCAGTTCGACAGGGGCTACGCTTCCGCTTACATGGTGACAAATACCGAAAAGATGGAAGCCGTTCTCGACAACCCTTATATTCTCATCACCGACAAGAAAATTTCCTCGCTGCAGGAAATTCTTCCCATAATCGAACCCATAGCTCAGCAGGGCGCAAGACTTCTCATAATCGCAGAAGACGTTGAAGGCGACGCTC
Source organism: uncultured Clostridia bacterium (assembly GCA_949290575.1). GTDB lineage: Bacteria > Bacillota > Clostridia > Christensenellales > Borkfalkiaceae > Coproplasma. The sequence goes on along the minus strand of CASESJ010000001.1, from coordinate 235,676 downwards.
TTGCCTCCCTTATCGTCAACAAACTCAAGGGCGTGCTCAACTGCGTTGCAGTCAAAGCTCCCGGCTTCGGCGACAGAAGAAAGGCTATGCTCGAAGATATTGCCATTCTCACCGGCGGCACGGTTGTATCCTCCGACCTCGGTTACGAATTCAAGAACGTTACCCCCGATATGCTCGGCAGAGCAGCTCAGGTCAAGGTTGACAAGGACAACACAACCATAATCAACGGCGCAGGCGACAGCGAAGCTATCAAGGCAAGAGTTAACTCCATCAAGGCTCAGATTGCTGAAACCACTTCCGAATACGACAAGGAAAAACTTCAGGAACGCCTTGCAAAACTTGCAGGCGGCGTAGCCGTAATAAACGTAGGCGCGGCAACCGAAGTTGAAATGAAGGAAAAGAAACTCCGCATAGAGGACGCTCTCGCGGCAACACGCGCAGCTGTCGAAGAGGGCATTGTTCCCGGCGGCGGCGTTGCACTGCTTTCCACCATTCCCGAGCTTACAAAACTCGTAAAATCGCTTTCAGGCGACGAAAAGACGGGCGCAAGCATAGTTCTGAAGGCAGTTGAAGAACCCCTTCGCCAGATTGCCAAAAACGCAGGTCTGGACGGCTCGGTCATTGTAAACAACATCGTTTCCTCAAAGAAACCCAACTATGGCTATGACGCACTCAAAAATGAGTACACCGATATGGTCAAGAGCGGTATAATCGACCCCACTAAGGTTGCCCGTTCAGTTCTTCAGAACGCTGCATCCGTAGCCGCAACGCTGCTCACGACCGAGAGCATAGTTACCGATATCCCCGCACCCGCTCCCGCTGCTCCCATGGGCGGTCCCGAAATGGGCGGAATGTATTAATCGAAACGATTAATTCGATTTAAATATTTAATATTTAAAATCAGATAAAACCGGAGCCCCCGAACTTTTCGTTCGGGGGCTCGATTTTATTTAACTTATAGATTTAATTTTAAAATTTATCCGCAAGTTTTCACGCGGAATTTTTTTCAAGAGCTGTTTATTCCGCCTTAAAGCCTGAAAAAATACAGATTAAATAACTTGAATAATGCGATATAGCGTACAGTTTAACTGTATTTTGCCAACTTTTCAAGTATACGCTTTAATGCACATTTACCGTGTTCGTAGGTAAGTCCGCCCTGAAAATATGCAATGTAAGGCGGCTTGACGGGTCCGTCAGCCGAGAGTTCTATTGACGCGCCAGAAACAAACGTACCTGCCGCCATTATTATCTGGTCGTCATAGCCCGGCATATCCCAGGGTTCGCAGGTTACAAAGCTGTCAACGGGAGACGCATACTGCACTTCCCTTATAAAATCAATCATTTTTTCGGCACTGTCGAACTGAATGCAGCGGGTTATGTCGTATGGCATTTTGTCTATCGACGGATAATTTCTGAGACCGAGGTCGGTCAGCGCAATTCCTATGAGAAGCGAGCATTTAATTGCCTGCGCGACCGTGTGCGGAGCCATAAACAGTCCCTGATAGAAATATCTGTAACCGCTCTCGAACGAACCGACTTCAAGACCGATCGACGGAGCTGTCAGACGCCTGCCGATTTTTTCGATATACCCGCTCTTACCGCAGATGTAGCCGCCTGTCGGAGCAATGCCGCCGCCCGCATTTTTAATGAGCGACCCCGCAATGACATCTGCGCCGAAGTCGGTAGGCTCGCATTTTTCGACAAACTCGCCATAGCAGTTATCTACAAAAATACAGCCTTTATAGCCGCATTTTCTGACAAAATCACAGACTTTTCCTATCTCTTCGCATGAAAAAGCGTCGCGAAGTTCATATCCGCGCGAACGCTGAATGTAGACTACCTTTGTCCTGTCCGTCAGAGAATTGCATATATTTTCAAAATCAAAACTGTTGTCGTCTTTGAGGTTGCAACAGGTGAATTTTACGCCGTAATCTTTGAGCGAGCCGATATTTTCGCCCAGAATAACGGGGCGGATTGTATCGTATGGCATACCGCTGACGCAGAGAAGTTCGTCGCCGGGCATTAAAAGCCCGAAGAGCGCGACAGAGAGCGCGTGCGTGCCCGAAAGCAGGTGCGGCGAAACAATGCCGCTCTCCGCGCCAAAGGCGTCGGCATAAATCTGTCCGAGGCAATCTCTGCCCTCGTCGCCGTATCCGTAACCAGAAGTGCCTGCAAAATGCCTTATTGCTATTCTGTTCTTTCTGAACGCCTCAAGCACCTTATTCTGATTATAATATGCAATGCTGTCTATCTCTTCAAATTTATCCTTAAGACGACTTTCACATTCCTTTATATAGTTTTCGTAATTATCCATTTAAAAGCTCCAAAACATTCTCAACCGTCGCATCCTGCGGCTCAAGCCATACGATATCAGGTAATTTTTTAAAGAAAGTTATCTGTCTTTTGGCATAATGTCGCGTATTTTTCTTGATTATATCACACATAGTACTTTGCGAATAGCCATTTTTCAGCCCTTCAAGCACTTCTTTATAGCCTATCGCCTGCATTGACTGACAATCTAAGGAAATTCCGTCCGCAATCAGACCTTTTACCTCTTCAACAAGTCCACGCTCAAACATCTCGTCTACGCGGCGGTCAATTTTCGCATAGAGCTCCTCTCTCGGATAATCTATTGCAACAGCGAGGTAATCGTATCTCGGAACAAGCTTGTCATTCTGTTCAGACTTCCTCTTTCCGCTCAGTTCATAAATTTCCAGAGCGCGTATTACGCGCTTTGTGTCGTTGGGATGAATGCTCTCTGACGACGGCTCATCGACTTCTTTTAAAAGAGAAAACAAATAATCTTTGCCGCGCTCTTCAAGAATGCGGGCATACTTTTCCCTCACGCCGTCGTCGCCCTGCGCTCCGCCGTAGCCGAAATCAAACAAAAGAGAATTTATATAAAATCCCGTTCCTCCGCAGATTACAGGAACTTTGCCCGCAGCAAGCAGTCTTTCAACGTGTGCACCCGCCGCGCTTTTATAGTCGGACACCGAGTATTTATCCTTCGCATCGACGATATCGATCATCCTGTGCGGCACTCCGAGTTTTTCCTCCTCGGACGGCTTGGCTGTACCTATGTCCAACCCCTTGTAGATGAGCTGCGAGTCCGCAGAAATGACTTCGCTATTGAGTTTTAACGCGCAGTTTGCCGCAAGCGCAGTCTTACCGGTAGCCGTAGCGCCGCAAATCACCAGCAATTTTTTCACGCTACACTATCCTTTTGAACATTTTTTCTATCTGATATTTAGTAAGCTTTACGCATACGGGTCTGCCGTGAGGGCATTTCAGTCCCGTATCGCCCTTCATCATCTCAATCAGCTTGTCCTTTTCGGCGTCTGTCAGAGCCATGCCGCCCTTTACGGCGTGCTTGCATGCTGTCATAGCTATTTTTTCGCGCAGAACGTCTTCAAGCTTAATTGATTTAAGATTGTCCGTATCATGCAGAAGTTCGGCAAAAAAGTCTGCAAGATTGATATTCTGCAAATCGAGAGGCACTTCGTTTACCCTGTATGCACACGCGCCGAAAGGCTCGATATCGAACCCCATTGAGCGTATGAGTTGAAGGTGTTCCGAAATAAACGCGCTTTCCGAGGCATTCAGATCGAGAATATACGGAATTAGCATTCCCTGGCGCGCAACAGACTGTCTTGCGCGCAGTTTTTCCATAAGCTTATCATAAATAAGCCTCTCGTGCGCGGCGTGCTGGTCTATGATATAGACCTCGTCCGCATACTCGTATAAGAGATAGGTATTGAAGAGTTCGCCCTTATATTTCCAGCTTTCATAGCTGATTTTTTGCTGTTCGAGCCTCTCCGCGTTTTCATTTTCAACGCTTGCGGCAATATCCTGACTGGCTATACCGCTGCAAACACGCATTCTGTTGGGCTGGCTTACCTGCGGGAACACGCGGTGAAGCGGAAGCTGCTCAATGCTCTGCGGTTCTGCGCCTCGCCTTTCCATGCGTTCAAAGACGCTCTCCTGTCTGACTTCAGGCACAATACCGCCAATCTGCTCGTCCTTTTTGACGCTTATGCTGCCGTCGGGCTTGAAGACAGGCATTTTCACATCGTCAAAATTTTTATCGTAAACTTTTGAACTCTGCGAAAAATCTGCCGCATAGACGGCATTTTTGGACGAGCTGTCTGCAAAGGTCGACTGAATTTCAGGAACGCGACTATTCTCTATCACAAAGTCTGCAGCCTTGGTAGTTCCGTCGAGCACGGACGAAATAACCTTATAGACCGTACCGTAGATAAGCTGATTGTCCACAAAGCGGACGTCAGTCTTATTGGGGTGGACGTTTACGTCCACAATGTCTGAGGGAACGTCGACAAAGAGAACATAGACAGGGTAATTTCTCTTCATGGCATAGGGCGCATAAGCCTGCGAAATTGCAGAAGAAATTACGTTATTTACTATGCACCTGCCGTTTAAAAAGATGTTCTGATAACTCTTATTGGGCTTAAAAAAGTTCTGATTGCCTATAAAACCGTAAATTTTTATATCGTTTCTGTCCGCGCTGATTTTAAAGCACTGCGAAAGAAAAGACGCGCCGTAGACCTGTGCGACAGCCTCTTCAAGTCCTCCGCCGTAGGACTGAAGAATGAGTTTGCCGTCAGCATAATATCTGAATGCAACGCGCGGATTGCAGAGAATGTAGCGAGTGACGAAAGAGGTGATGTCAGTCTCCTCTTTTTTGTCTGTCTTGAGAAATTTTAATCTTACAGGGGTGTTGAAAAAGATATTCCGCATGGTTATCGAAGTACCCTTTTCAAACGCTGCGGGCTCTACTTTTCCTATATATTCGCCGTCACACTCGACTTTATATGCCCCGTTGCCCTCCGTCGCACTGACAAGTTCAACTTTGGAAATTGCCGCGATGGTTGCCAACGCCTCGCCCCTGAAGCCGAGCGTCGTAATTTTATCTATATCTTCGACCGTGGCGATTTTGCTTGTGGCGTGAGAAAAAAATGCCGCACGCATATCGTCTTTTTCTATGCCGCTGCCGTTATCCACGACGCGGACCAGATCTTTGCCGCCGCGCTCGATATAGATTTCAATTTCGGTAGCTCCCGCGTCAAGGCTGTTTTCTATCATTTCCTTGACGGCGGAATAAGGTCTGTCAATGACCTCTCCGGCAGCTATTCTGTTGCAGATTTCTTCAGATAAAATATTTATTTTTGCCATTATTTAACCTTTTCAACTAAATCGCTGAGCACCATAAATGCCTGCATTGGCGAAAGATTGTTGAGGTCGAGTTCGCTTAAAATTCTCTCGACTTCGCTTTGAGCGTGCTCTTCTGACGCCTCTTCGGACACGACAGACGACGTTATATCCCCGTTTTCGATAGATTTCAATATAGTCTTTGCTCTGTCAGTCACCGCCGCGGGCACTCCTGCAAGAGCCGCAACCTCTATGCCGAAACTTCTGTTTGTCCCGCCGCGCATGATTTTGCGCAGAAAGACTATGCCGCCATTGATTTCTTTGACGGCTATCTTGTAATTCTTTACGCCGTCCAATCTGTTTTCAAGCTGCGTAAGCTCGTGGTAATGCGTCGCAAAGAGCGTCTTTGCGCCTATATGACAGGTAATATGTTCAACCACCGCCCAGGCAATGGATAGTCCGTCATACGTACTCGTACCCCTTCCGACTTCATCGAGAATAATCAGACTGTTCTTCGTCGCATTGCGAAGAATTGACGCAACCTCAATCATTTCAACCATAAAAGTACTCTGGTCGAGAATGAGGTTATCGCTCGCGCCAACTCGGGTAAAAATGCGGTCGAGCACGGGGATTTCCGCACTTTTTGCGGGAACAAACGAACCGATATGCGCCATAAGCGCGATTATGGCAGTCTGACGCATATATGTGCTCTTGCCCGCCATATTGGGTCCAGTTATTATCATCGTACGGTTTTCGCCCTCGTCGAGATATGTATCGTTGGATACAAACTTCTCTTTGGACAACGCTTCGACGACGGGATGCCTGCCCTCCCTGATATTTAAGGGCTTGTCGCCTTCTACTATTGCAGGACGGCAGTATTTGCGCGATTTCGCGACCTCCGCAAGCGCGACAAAGACGTCCAGACGGGCTATCGCCGCCGCGATACGCTTGAAATCAGAAATGTGCTGCAAAAGATTTTCTTTAAGCTCTTCGTAAATGCTCGTCTCAAGCCTCAACGAAAGCTCCTCGCTGTTGAGAATTTTATCTTCAAGCTCTTTGAGCTCGTCGGTTATAAATCTTTCGGCATTTGCAAGCGTCTGGCGTCTGTGATACTCCACGGGAACTTTGTCCTTGAACGACTTGCTCACTTCGATATAATAGCCGAAAACTCTGTTGAACCCGATTTTAAGCGTTCTTATTCCCGTGACGTCGCGCTCGCGCGCCTCCATCCGACTTAAAATATTTCGGCTGTTTTCTTTTACAGAGCGCAGTTCATCGAGCTCGCGACTGTATCCGCTTCTGACATACCCGCCTTCCTTGAGCGTTGCGGGCGGATTGTCGCAGATAATTGCGTTTATAAGGTTTGCTACGGACGAAAGGTCGATAAGGTCTGCACAGATGTCTTTTACCGCCTTACAGGTGAAACCTGAAAGCTGGAATGCGAGATTGGGAACGACATTCAAAGACTGTGCGAGCAACAGACAGTCGGCAGGCATGACGTTTCCGTTTGAAATTTTACCCGTCAGCCTCTCCATGTCCCTGACCTGCGAAAGCATATCGGAGATGGCAAGTCTTATAACCGTCGCGTCAAAAAACTCGTTTACGGCGTCGAGGCGGTAATTAATTTCGTCCGCGTTGCCCAAAGGCGACAGCAGAAAGGAATTGAGAAGCCTTGCGCCCATCGCAGTTTTTGTTTTATCCAGAAGCCACAAAAGCGAACCGTACTTCTTGCCCTCGGACATACTCTTTACAACCTCGAGATTTCTTATGGCTGCATTATCGAGCTGAAGTCTTGTGCACGAAGAAGAATATTTTATATTGTCTATGTTACTGAGAGTATGCTTCTGAGTATCTTTAAGATACTCAATGAGCGCACCGCAGGCACAGATTGCGGCATTTTTGCCGTCAATTTCAAACGCGGACAGAGAAGACGTTTTAAGCTGTTCGCACAGACATCTGTTTGCGGCTGCATAGGCAAAAGCCCATGCGGGATAACTTGAAAATCTGGGAAGAAGCCCCCTCTCTGCCTCGGGCGCACCCTTTGAGGCAAACAACATTTCATCGTTGCAGATAATCTCTCTTACGGACAGTTTCAACATCTGTTCGAGCACGCGCGCAACGCTGTCATTGCCTGAATACTCAGAACATTCCATCTGTCCCGTCGTTATGTCCGCCCAGGCGAGAGCACAAGTTTCTCCCTCCTTATACGCGCAGCAGATAAAGTTGTTTGCGGCAGCGTCGAGATAATTCTCGTCCGTGAGAGTGCCTGCAGTAACAACCCTTATGACGTCGCGCGCGACCATTCCCTTTGCAAGCGCAGGGTCTTCGAGCTGTTCGCAGATTGCAACCTTATAGCCCGCGCCGACCAGCTTTGCAATGTATGCATCGGCCGCGTGAAAGGGCACTCCGCACATGGGAGCTCTCTCCTCAAGTCCGCAATCACGCCCCGTAAGAGTTAGGTCGAGCACGGACGACGCCTCTTTTGCGTCGTCAAAGAACATCTCGTAAAAGTCGCCGAGACGATAAAAAATAATACAGTCTTTATACTTTTCCTTCATGGAAAAGTAATGTTGCATCATAGGTGAAAGAGCCATAAAATTAATCCGTTATGCTGCCGAACAGCGAAATTCCGTTGGCGTCGTCAACGCGAAGATTTACAAACTGTCCGATAAGATTTTTTTCGCTTGAAAAGTATCCCATTCTGCCGTACTCGTCCCTGCCGCAGTAGAGAGCGCGCTTTTCGTCGTAGTCTTCGCACAGAATTTCAATAGTTTTTCCTTTATATTGCGCGGATTGAGCGCGCGTGAGCGAATTTACCAGGTCCACAAGCCTGATAATGCGCTCTTTTGAAACATCTTCGGGTATCTGGTCGGGCATTTCCGCCGCCTTTGTACCGGCTCTTCTGGAATATACGAAAGTAAAAGCCGAAGAATAACCAACCTTTTTAACGAGCTCCAAAGTTGCCTCGAAGTCCTCGTCCGTTTCTCCAGGGAAGCCTACGATAAGGTCGGTTGTAATAGTACAATCGGGAATTTTTTCCTTGAGATAAGCAACTTTTTTAAGGTATTCATCTGATGTGTAACGCCTGTTCATTGCCTTGAGAACGGCATCCGAGCCGCTCTGCACGGGCAGGTGCAGGCACTTGCAGATCTTGGGATTTGACGCCATAACATCGACAAGTTCGGGAGAAAAATCTTTGGGATGACTGGTCATAAACCTCACCCTGAACTTCCCGTCTATTTCAGCGACCTTTTTAAGAAGTTCGGGAAATGTCATATCGCCTTTATACGAGTTTACATTCTGTCCCAAAAGGGTGATTTCCTTGTAGCCACCTTTGACAAGCTCTTTTACCTCTTCGATAATTCTGCCGCTTTCCCTGCTCCTTTCCCTTCCCCTGACATAGGGAACTATGCAATAAGAGCAGAAATTGTTGCAGCCGTACATTATGTTTACCCAGGCATTGGGATAGCTCGTTCTCAAGGGCTTATCGTCTTCGCAGATACTGCCTTCGCCGCCGTCAATTTCAATGACGGTTTTGCGGCTTTTAAGCTTTTTTTCTATCAGTTCTTTAAGATTATGCAGGTTATGCGTGCCGAAAATTATATCTACATACGGAAATTTTTCGTGAAGGTTTTCCGCCTTATGCATCTGCTGGGGAAGACACCCGCCGACGGCAATGAGCATATCCTTCTTTTCCTTTTTGAGCTTTTTCAGCATACCTATGTTGCCGAAAGCATGGTTTTCTGCATTTTCTCGTATACAGCAGGTATTGAACACGACGATATCGGCGTCTTCAATTTTTTCGCAGACCTCATAACCCATCCCGCTGAGTATGCCCGCAATTTTTTCCGACTCGTGCACGTTCATCTGACAGCCGTAAGTGACAATGTGGTAAAATTTATTCATATAAAACAATTATATAATTATTCGCATTTTTTTTCAATTAAAATGCAACAAATAATTGATTTTATAGATACTATTTTTAATGAAAACTTTAGGTAAAATCGTGCTTTTCAGCCTGCTTGCGATAATGTTCATAATCCTGACGGGATACACGGTATATATCGTAATAACATCGGGACTGGCACTTGACGAAACAAAACTTATAAATTACGAACAGACTATTACGCTTTACGACGGCGACGGAAATAAAATCGAGAGCGCGGCTCTGTCGGGCAACAGAAGCGCGGTTCTTGTAAAAAACCTGAGCGAAAACACAAAAAACGCGTTTATCGCCTCGGAAGACAGGGAATTTTATTCGCACAACGGTCTGAATTACCGCAGAATGGTCAAAGCCGCATTTAAAAACATTGCCTCCTTCTCCTTCAAGGAGGGCGCGTCGACAATAAGCCAACAACTCATAAAAAACACGCACCTCACCAACGAAAAAACATTAAAAAGAAAATTGCAGGAAATACGCCTGACAAAAAAGCTTGAAAAAAAGTACTCAAAAGATAAAATTCTGGAAATGTATCTTAACACCATTTACTTCGGACACAACTGTTACGGACTGCAGAACGCCGCAAGATTTTATTTCGGCAAGGATGCGGAAAATCTCACGCTGTCGGAAAGCGCGACGCTTGCGGGACTGCTCGTCTCGCCAAACAATTATTCACCGTTCAACGACCCCGAAAGAGCTTTAAAAAGGCGCAATCTCGTGCTCAACTGTATGCTTGAATGCTCATTTATTGACGAAAACGAGTGCAAGGCGGCAAAAAACGAACCTGTTATTCTTAATGAAAACATGAACTGCGGCGACAACGGCGACTACCTCTCCGCCGTGTATTCTGAACTCGGAAACCTCAATCTTGATTGTTACAGCGAGCTTTCGGGCTGCAAAGTTTACACCTGCATGAACGCCGATATGCAGGCACTCGTCGCCAGACAACAGGAAGATTGCGACATTGCAATAGTCATTACAAACTCGTCAAACGGCGTAGAAGCCTACAAAAACGCCATAAACGGCGCAAAAAGACAGCCGGGTTCGGCAATTAAGCCGCTCCTGGTTTATGCTCCCGCAATCGAGGAGGGCATTGTTCACCCGCTTACCAAAATCGAGGACAAGCCGATAGACTTCGGCGGCTACAGACCTGAAAATTACGACAACAGGTATCACGGCGACGTGACCGTGGCGGACAGCATAAAATACAGCTACAACATACCTGCAGTCAAGACGCTGAATGCGCTGACGATTGAAAAAGCTTTCAAGTATGCCCAGAAAATGGACCTGCCTCTCACAGACGAAGACAATGGACTTGCACTTGCCCTTGGCGGAATGAAATACGGTTTCAGTATAAAAGAGATATGCGATGCATACAGCGTCTTTAGAAACGGCGGAGAGTACACTACCTCACATTTCATACAGAAAATTGAAGACAAGAACGGCAAAATAATATACAGCGCAGAAAAAAATGCGACAAAATCTAAAAAAGTATTCAATACCGGCACATGCTCGCTTATTAATGACATTCTTATACAAACCAGCAAGGAAGGAACGGCGAAAAAACTGAAAAATTTATCGTACGATATAGCCACCAAAACAGGCACCTGCGGCAACGAGCAGGGAAACACCGACGCCTATGCAGTCAGCTATACGAGCGACAGAACTTTCTGCGTTTGGCTGGGCGACAGAGACAACAAAAGAACGCAATACACAGGCGGCGGCGAATGTTGCAATATTATGAAGGGCTTGCTTGAAACCTGCTACTCTTCCCGTGAGCCGCAAAAGCTCGACACAACGAGCGGCACAAAGGAAATACTCATAGACAGAGAAGATTACGAAAACGATGGCAAATTTATTCTCGCCGACCCGAATTGCCCTAAACTGAATACCCTGAAAATTCGCTGTTGCGATAAATATTGCCCGGTTGTCAGAAGCAACAAATATACTCAACCAAAGATAGCAAAACCTCAAATATTTGTTAATGATAACAATATTTCTATTCAATTATGTCAGACAAAGTACTATTCATATTTAATAAAACGCGATAATATTGTTATTTATGACGATATATGGAGAGAAAAGATAACCGATACGCCTGAAAGCGGTTCTCACGTTTACAGCGTAACACCCTACTACTCTGACGGAAAAAATAAATATTTCGGGCAGACAATAACGCTTGAAAGAATTAATTTTAATTGCAATTCAGGCAACGTTCTTCAGCCAGATATAACTCATAAAGATTGGTTCAACGAGTAATTTAATAAATTTATTGCTCCCCTTACTCAAACTAATCATGGTACTCAATGTACAGCTCAAATGAATTGTAATATTTCTTTATAACAAAAAAAGGCGCAGATTGCGCCTTTTTTATTTTTTTAAGAATTATAATCTGACGACCTCGAGAGTATTCAACGCCTCTTCGATGAGCGACTGCACGTCGAGTTTGCTTTCCTCGGCGACTACATCGCTGATTTTTGGTCTTGTTACGGGATGTCTGGGCAAGAACACCGTACAGCAGTCTTCATAGGGAAGAATTGATGTATCGTAAGTTCCTATCTGCTTGCTTCTTTCTATAATTTCATTCTTATCGAAGCCGCAAAGAGGTCTGAGGACGGGAAGATGTTCTATGACGCTGTTTGACGATGCCATTCCCTCCACCGTCTGACTGGCAACCTGACCGAGGCTTTCTCCCGTAATCAGGCATTGAGCACCGCAATTATCCGCAATTTTTTCGGCAATCCGCATCATAAATCTTCTTAACAGCGTTACCATGTATTCGCCGTTGCACTTTTTGTGTATTTCCTCCTGAATATGCGTGACTTTGATTATATGAACAGTCGTTCCGCAGGTATATTCGGAGAGAATTTTTGCAAGGTCCAATACTTTTTCTCTTGCCTGCATGTTTGTATAGGGATAACTGTGGAAGTGTATGCAATCTATGCTCATTCCGCGTTTGGCTATCATGTGACCCGCAACGGGACTGTCTATACCGCCTGATATAAGCAGCAGTCCCTTGCCCGCACTTCCGACAGGCATACCGCCCGCACCCTTGAAAAATTCACAGAAGACGAGCGTTGTGCCGTTCTCTCGCACGTCAACGTTGACGACAGACTGCGGCTCATGTATGTCAACAGTCAGATTTTTATTGAAATCGAGCAACATTCCGCCAAGTTCCGCGCTTATCTGCATAGAATTCAAAGGGAACTTTTTGTCCGCTCTGTGCGTCTCCACCTTGAAAGTGCCGCTTGAGGGACAGATAAGCTTTGCCGCTTCAAATATGTTTTTGAGCTCGCTTGTCACTTTATACGCAACCGAAATTGTGTGTATGCCGAACACTTTGTTTAGCTTTGAAAGAATAAGCGATATATCCTCTTCGGCAAAGCCCTCGACGAGATATCTGCCGCTCTGTCGGTGAATTTCATGTCTTATGCCCTTCAGTGCTTTTTCCATATTTATAGCAAAAACACGCTCAAAAAAGCCGCGGTTTTTGCCCTTCAGGTAGAGTTCGCAATACCTTATAATAATTACTTTTTCCATAATTAAGCCATTATATCTTTTCTGTCTTTTACAAGCTGATTTAATACTTTAGCCGCTTCTGTAACCTCTTCGACAGTATTTTCAGGGCTGAAACTCAGCCTGAGTATGCCGTCCGCGAGGTTTTCATCCGTTCCGCATGCCAGAATTACGCGAGAATAACGCTTTTTGTCGTTGGAAGAACAAGCTGAACCCGTGCCGATTATTATGCCGAGGTCGTCGGCTTCGTGGAGTATGGTTTCTCCCCTGACGCCGTCCGCCCCGACCGTAAGTATGTAGGGCGAACCGTCCTCAGGCGATATGCGGGTGAATAGCGATTTATCAAGCGTTTTCCACATCGCTTCATTGAGCCGCGTAACTTGCTGATAACAATTCTTTATGGACGCATAACGTTTTTTTGCGGCAAGCTCAAACATCTTTATGCCGAATACATTCTCCGTTCCGCTCCTCAGACCGTTTTCCTGTCCTCCGCCATAGATAAAGGGCTTTATTACAAGACTTTTACGCTTGAAGAGCGCACCCGTTCCCTTCATTCCGCCTATCTTATGAGCCGAAACCGAATATAAATCGACACATTTATCAAGTCGGAAAAGTATTTTTCCGAAAGCCTGGACCCCGTCGGAGTGAAACAAGGTATTCTTATTTTTCGCCTTGACTTCACGCGCTATTGCATTGATATCGTTGACTGCGCCCGTTTCATTATTTACGTGAATGACGGAGACAAGCGACGTCTTATTGTCCACAAGCTCAATGATCTTCTGCCTGTCCACGCTGCCGTCGGCGTTGAGCGGAGCAAATCTCACCTCAATTCCGCGCTGTTTAAGCTCGTTTGCGGCGGAAAATACGGCTGAATGTTCCCCCAGCGTAGTTACAACATTTCCGCGCCTGCCGCCGCAGAAAAGAGCGTGATTGTCCGCCTCTGTTCCGCAGGAAGTTATTACAAGGTCAAAACTTTCGTCAGCTATGCAGGAAAGAATGTTTTTGCGCGCCTCTTTTAAATTGAGGTGCAAATTATAACCTTCCGCGTAAAGCGCGGAAGGATTATAATAGTTTTCATATAAGAATTGTTCTGCCTCTTCAAGACACTGCTTATCTGGTCTTGTTGTGGCTGCATTATCGAGATATATCATTAAATTTCAATTATTCCCTTGAATGCCTGCTTGACAGGTCCGTCTATTTCAACCGAACCGTCTTCGCAAACTTTTACAAAGAGGTCGCCGCCCTTGAGCTTGACGGTTATTATTTCACCCGTGACGCATTCGCCCATATCTATCGCCGCAAGCGCAGCAGCGGCAACAGCCGTACCGCAAGACCACGTTTCGCCGCTTATTTTGCCGAGCACGCGCATTCTGAGCGTAACGTTGTTTACCACTCTTACACACTCGATGAAGTCAATTTCGGGATAGAAATCAAGCTTTGACGAGAGTTCCTGACTGTAATCTTCAAAATCGACGTCGTCAATCTTGTCGCAGAAGGTTACAAAATGGTTCTTGCCTATCTTGACCTTATAGGCATCCTTCTGCTTTCCGCCGTATCTTGCATAGGTAACAAGTCCCTCGGGGAGTTCGTATCTGTCGACTACGGGACCCTCAAGCTTTACGGAAACAGAGCTTGCCGCACCGTTGAAACAGGAAACTGAAAGCTTTTCTGCCTTGCCGCACATCTCGAGCGTGAGCTCCTCATTTGTGACAATACCGTTATCGTAGAGGTATTTTGCAGCAATTCTGAGAGGATTTACAGATATTCCCGCGTCTGAACCGTCGCTGTTGAACACCCTGACCTTTGCGTCGGCAATATCAGATTTTTCAATCAATACGATGCCGTCGCCGCCGATTGCATAGTGTCTGTCTGCAAAGTTGATTGCAAGCGACTCGGGGCAGGTGATGCGGTTGTCCATATTGTTGAAGAAGATATAGTCATTGCCGCAGGAATGCATTTTATTGAATTCGAGCTTTAATTTTTCCTTTCTCAGATGGTTGATATCCACGAGTTCGGTATTGAACTGGTTATATCTACCCGCAATGACGTCCGCGAGAGCATTTGTAGTATCAAGCGACGTGAGTACGGTTATTCCGAGCAGAATTGCATGGTGATGAAGAGAAATATAGTTGGTTATAGATTCCATATCGGTCTTGCCGGTATAGACTATATAGTCTATCTTTCCCTCGTCCATGAGTTTGAAGATATCGTCGTTTGTGGAAAGTCTTGCAACTTCCGTGCAGTCGAGACCGAGACTTCTGATAACCTGAGCCGTGCCCTTTGTGGCGTAGAAAGTAAGTCCCAAATCGGCAAATTTCTTTACGATATTTACAATCTCAAACTTATCTTCGTCGTTTATGGTGAAGTATATGCCAGAAGGGTTCTGTTTTGTGGGGTGCTTCATATTGAAGCCTGCAGAGACAAGCCCCTTGAAGAGAGCCTCCTCTATCGTCTTGCCGATACCGAGAACTTCGCCCGTCGACTTCATTTCAGGACCGAGCTGCGAGTTGACGTCGTTGAGCTTTTCAAACGAGAACACAGGAACTTTTACGGCAACATAGGGCGAATTCTTATAAAGACCCGTGCCGTAGCCCAATCTCTTAAGCTTTGCGCCAACCATAATTCTCGTTGCGAGGTCGACCATGGGAACGCCCGTAACCTTTGAAATGTAAGGTATTGTTCTCGAAGCTCTGGGATTGACCTCTATAACGTAGAGTTCGTTGTGATAAATGAGGTACTGAATATTGATGAGACCCTTTGTCTTGAGCGAGATCGCAAGATTTGTGGAAACTTCCACCACCTTTTTGAGCATTGCGTCGCTCAGATTGTAAGGGGGATAGACGGCAATAGAGTCGCCGCTGTGGACGCCCGCTCTTTCGATATGCTGCATGATACCCGGAATGAGCACGTCCACTCCGTCGGAAATTGCGTCAACTTCGAGCTCCGTACCCATAAGGTACTTATCGCAGAGCACGGGGTTTTCAATCTTCTGCGCGAGAATGACATCCATGTATCTTTCGATATCGTTCTGCGTGAAGGCTATTGTCATGTTCTGACCGCCTATGACGTACGAAGGACGCAAAAGCACGGGATAACCCAAAGTTTCGGCAGCCTTTACAGCCTCTTCCTTGGTCATTACAGTAAGACCCTTTGGTCTTGCGATATGGAACTGCTCGAGCAGTTCGTCAAACCTCTCTCTGTCCTCGGCAAGGTCTATGCTGTCGGCAGGAGTACCTAAAATTCTTACGCCCTTCTTGTCGAGGTATGCACAGAGCTTTATAGCCGTCTGTCCGCCGAAAGTAATTACGACGCCGTAGGGTTTTTCGATATCGATGACGTTCTGAACATCCTCGGGAGTAAGGCTTTCAAAATAAAGCCTGTCCGCGGTATCGAAGTCGGTTGAAACAGTTTCGGGGTTATTGTTTATTATAATCACTTCGTAGCCGAGGCGTTTCAGAGCCCACACGCAGTGAACGGAAGAATAGTCGAACTCGATACCCTGTCCTATTCTTATGGGACCTGAACCGATAACTATTATTCTCTTCTTCTTTTTCTTTCTGCTCTCAGTTACATAGGGAACAGCCTCGTCGTGCGCCTTTTCGTCGTATGTCGAGTAGAAGTAAGGCGTCTGCGCGGCAAATTCAGCACCGCAGGTATCAACCATCTTGAATGCGGCGTCTACGTGCTTGGGAAGCTTGTTGCCCGAAAGCTGCTGCAGAGCCTTGTCGGGATAACCGAGCTTTTTGCCTTCGATGTACTGCGCGCTCGTCATTGCCTTGCCTGCAATTTCGGCTTCGTATTTGCAAAGATTTTTAAGTTTATCGAGGAACCATTCGTCTATTTTTGTTATATCGTGAATTTCTTCAATAGCAAATCCGCGCTTTAAAGCCTGATATACGACAAACAGTCTCTCGTCAGTAAGTTCGTGAAGTTTGCTTCTTATTTCCTCGTCGGAAAGCTCAGCCATCTTGGGCATATTGAGGGTATTGAGCGAAATTTCTGCGCCCCTTACCGCCTTCATGATAGCCATTTCAAAGCTTGTGCCTATAGCCATGACTTCACCTGTGGCCTTCATTCTCGTACCGAGCGTACGCTTTGCATAGAGGAATTTATCGAAGGGCCACTTGGGCAATTTTACGACAACATAGTCGAGCGTGGGCTCGAAGCAGGCATAAGTTTTGCCCGTGACGTCGTTTTTGATTTCGTCAAGCGTATAGCCGAGCGCAATCTTTGCGGCAACCTTAGCTATGGGATAACCAGTCGCCTTAGAAGCGAGTGCGGACGAACGCGAAACTCTGGGGTTTACTTCGATAACTGAATATTCGAAAGAGTCGGGGTTGAGTGCAAACTGACAGTTGCAGCCGCCCTCTATGCCAAGCTCAGTTATGATATCGAGAGACGCCGTACGCAGCATCTGATATTCTTTATCCGAAAGCGTCACCGCGGGAGCTATGACTATTGAGTCGCCCGTATGAATTCCGACGGGGTCAAAGTTTTCCATAGAGCAGACCGTGAGCACGTTGCCCGCGCCGTCGCGGAGCACTTCGAACTCGATTTCCTTCCAGCCGCCTATGTACTTTTCGATAAGTACCTGAGTGATGGGCGAAAGCATAAGACCGTTGTGAGAGATAAGTCTCAGCTCTTCCTCATTGTAAGCAACGCCGCCGCCCGCGCCGCCGAGCGTGTATGCGGGACGGACGATTACGGGATAGCCGCCAATCTTCTCGGCAACGGCAACGCATTCGTCTACAGTGTAAGCGATATCGGAGGGAACTACGGGCTGACCGATTTTATTCATCGTCTCCTTGAAGAGTTCTCTGTCCTCCGCTCTGTCAATACTGTCGACATTGACGCCTATGAGCTTTACTCCGTATTCGTCGAGGAAGCCCTCTTTTGCAAGCTTACAACCGAGCGTAAGACCCGTCTGTCCGCCGAGCGATGCAAGCAGACTGTCGGGACGTTCCTTTATGATTATTCTTTTAAGCGTATCTACGGTGAGCGGTTCGAGATAAATCTCGTCTGCGAGCGCGCTGTCCGTCATTATGGTTGCGGGGTTGGAGTTGCAAAGCACAACGTTAAGTCCTGCGTCCTTCATAACACGGCACGCCTGCGCACCTGCATAGTCGAACTCTGCCGCCTGACCAATAACTATGGGACCTGAACCTATTACGAGTACTTTCTTTATATCTTCTCTTTTAGGCATTGTACTTTCCCTCCGTCATATTCTTGATAAATTTATCAAACAGGAACGAAGCGTCGCGGGGTCCGCCGCATGCTTCGGGGTGGAACTGAACGGTGTATGCGTTGAGCTGAGGATAGTCGAAACCTTCGCAGGTATTGTCGTTTGCGTTTATATAGCTGAGCTGACCTACGCCCTCGAGGCTGGAAGAGATAACTTCGTAACCATGGTTCTGGCTGGAGATATATACTCTTCCCGTCGCAAGACATTTGACGGGCTGATTTGCGCCGCGGTGACCATACTTCATCTTTTTGGTCTTTCCGCCCATTGCGAGTGCGAAGAGCTGATGTCCGAGGCATATGCCGAATATTGGCAATTTGCCTGCAAGTTTTCTGATATTCTCTATAATTTCAACATTTTCTGCTGGGTCGCCGGGACCGTTGCACAGCATAAGTCCGCGGGGATTGAGAGCTAAAATCTGCTCCGCCGTATAAGTTGCGGGCACTTTTACGCAATAGCAGCCGCGCTTTACGAGCTCACGGATAATGTTATCTTTCGCGCCGAAATCCCAGACGGCAACTTTTATGCCTTCAGGATTGCCAAAGTATTCAACCTCGCCGCAGGTTACGCTCTTTACGGCGTCCTTTATGACGTAAGCCTCAACTTCGCTGAAATCCTTCAGGGGTCTGGAGGTTATTGCGGCATTCATTACGCCCGATTCCCTTACAATTTTTGTAAGCTCGCGCGTGTCGATGCCGTAAACGCCCACAATGCCGTTATCTTTGAGGTACTTATCTATCGTCTCCTCGCATCTGAAGTTCGAAGGCGCGTCACACTTCTCCCTTACGATATATGCGGAAACCCAGGGCTTTTTACTCTCCATGTCGGGCGTTACGCCGTAGTTTCCTATGAGAGGGAATGTCTGCGTAACAATCTGACCGTAGTAACTGGGGTCGGTGAGCGTCTCCACATAACCCGTCATACCCGTAGTAAATACGAGTTCACCGATTACTTCGCCCTTCGCGCCGAAACGCTTTCCGACAAACTGTTTTCCGTTTTGCAGCGTTAAATAAACTTTGCTGTTTTCCATGTATTGCTTCCTTGTATGAATTATTTTAAGTGTGATTATTTGAGAAGTTTTACCATTACTGCTTTCTGTACGTGCAGTCTGTTTTCCGCCTGATTGAATATCTCGTCCGCGTGTTCTTCAAATACCTCTGCGGTGATTTCCTCTTCGCGGTGAGCGGGCAGGCAGTGAAGAACTATGACGTCGTTCTTCGCCACGGAAAGATTTTTCTTGTTGACCTGATAGCCGGCAAAAGCTTTCTGCCTCTTGAGTTTCTCTTCTTCCTGTCCCATAGACGCCCACACGTCAGTATAGACAACGTCTGCATCCTTTACCGCCTCTTTTACGTCCTCGGTAATTGTGACGTCGCCGTTTTCTTTAGCCCATTCGATGAGACGCTTGTCGGGTTCGTATCCCTTGGGGCAGGCAATCGCAAACGACATGCCCGTCTTTATCGCTCCGACAAGCAGACTGTTTGCCATATTGTTGCCGTCGCCGACGAACGCGAGCTTGAGACCCTTGAAGCTGCCTTTATACTCTCTTATGGTCATGAGGTCGGCAAGAACCTGACAGGGATGCGCGTAATCTGTGAGACCGTTAATTACGGGTATCGAACCATATTTTGCAAGGTCTTCGACTTCCTGCTGAGCAAAAGTACGTATCATAATGCCGTCAAGGTAACGTGAAAGCACTCTCGCAGTGTCCTGAACGGGCTCGCCCCTGCCTATCTGCAAATCGTTGCTCAAAAGGAACAGTCCGTAGCCGCCGAGTTCGTATATGCCGGCCTCGAAAGACACCCTCGTGCGCGTAGAAGCTTTCTGGAAAATTAGTCCTATCTTTTTACCCTTAAGGTAATCTTTCTGTACGCCGTTAATCCTTTCGAATTTGAGCTGGTCCGCGAGATTGAGTATGGACAGTATGTCCTCGCGCGTCAGATCTTCCAATTTCAATAAATGTCTCATTTACTTATTACCTCATTCAATATTTTCAATGCCTGTTCCATCTCGTCTTTTTTTATATTCAACGGCGGAAGCAATCTTACTTTGTCGTGAGCCGTAAGGACGATAAGTCCTTTATCAAGGCACTCTGCCGCAACCTGTCTTGCGGGTTTAGTTGTTTCGAGACCTATCATAAGTCCCAGTCCGCTGACAGATTTTACGTTGCGTATGCGCGCAAGCTGCGCCATAAAATACGCGCCCTTGCCCTTAACCTCGTTCAGAAGGTCGTCTGTAAGTCTCTCAACTATGCTGCATGCACCCGCGCAGGCTACGGGGTTGCCGCCGAAAGTCGAGCCGTGGTCGCCGTAGGTGAACGTATCCGCGCACTTGTCGAACATGAGGCACGCGCCGATAGGCAGACCTCCGCCCAGACCCTTAGCCGTAGTTACGATATCAGGGTGAATGCCGAAATGTTCGTAGGCGTACATGTAACCCGTTCTGCCGTTTCCGCACTGAACTTCGTCGCATATCAGCAGAATATCGCGCTCTTTGCAGAACTTTTCAAGCTCTTTCAAAAACGCTCCGTCGAGCACGTTTACGCCGCTTTCGCCCTGTATGCACTCAAACATGACCGCGCAGGTTTTATCCGTATAGCAGGCAATAATTCCGTCCATATCGGGTTCAGCATATTTAAATCCCGGCAGAAACGGGTCAAAATATTTATGAAAAGCGTCCTGACCAGTAGCCGTAAGCGTTGCCATCGTTCTGCCGTGGAATGAATTTTTCAAGGTTATGATTTCGTTTCTGCCATAGCGCGTATTGCCGTACTTCCTGGCAGTCTTTATCGCACACTCATTTGCCTCTGCACCGCTGTTGCCGAAAAATACTTTGGCTGCGCCAGTCTTCTGACAGAGAAGTTTTGCAAGGTGCGCCTGAGGCCGGGAATAATAAAGATTTGAAGTGTGCTGTATGAGATTTATCTGGCTGACAACGGCGTCCTTCCACTCCTCGTCGCAAATGCCGAAAATGTTGACGCCAATGCCCGTAGCACAGTCTATGTATTCCTTGCCGTCGAAGTCATAGAGCCTGCTGCCCTCGCCGCGCTCGAACGCAACGTCGAAGCGCGCATAGGTACTTGCCACATACTCTTTATCTTCATTTACAATACTTTTTTTGTCCATAATTTGTACCTTATTAAAATAAAGACTGATTTAAAAAATAAATCAGTCGGTTATATAAACATTGTTCCGCTGCCTTCGTCGGACAATATTTCTATTAAAATGGAATGGGAAACACGTCCGTCGGTTATGAACACTTTTTTAACTCCGCGACGGATTGCATCTTTACAACATTCTATCTTGGGTATCATGCCTCCCGATATTATACCCTGTTTTACAAGAGCGGGCACGTCGGAAACATAGACCTTCTTTATGAGACTTTCGGGGTCGTCTTTATTTTCGAGAAGTCCCCTTATGTCGGTCATCAGAATAAGGCTTTCCGCCTTGAGCGCGCCTGCTATGGACGCCGCTGCCGTATCGGCATTGACGTTATATATATTTCCCTCGTCGTCATATCCGACGGTGGAAATAACGGGTACATAACCGAGCCCGAGGAGGTCGGTTATGATTTCAGTATTAATTGAAGTGATTTTGCCGACGAAACCGAGACTTTCGTCCTGCTTTTCGCACCTTATGAGGTGACCGTCCTGTCCGCAGATACCTATAGCTTTGCCACCGTGACGACAAATGAGGTCGGTCAGAGACTTATTGACCTTACCCGCGAGCACCATGCGGACGATTTCGGCGGTTTCTTCGTCGGTGTAACGAAGACCGTTTACAAACCTCGTCTCCTTTCCCATCTGTTTGATCGTCTGGGAAATTTCAGGACCGCCGCCGTGAACGAGAACGACTTTAATTCCTAAGAGATTGAGAACGACCAAATCGCGCATGACTGACGACTTGAGTTCGTCGTCTATCATCGCGTTTCCGCCGTACTTTACGACCAAAATCTTATTGAAATACTTTTTAATATAGGGCATTGCCTCTATTAAAAATTCAGCCTGTTCCTGTTTGTTCATATCAAGTCCTGTAATCGCCGTTGATTTTAACGTAATCATAAGTCAGATCACAACCCCAAGCGGATGCTTTGAAGTTACCCGACTTTAAATCTATATCTACCGTGATTTCGTCTTCGGAGAGAACTTTTTTAGCAACCTCCTCGGAAAAATCAAGTCCGTAGCCGTTTTCGCATACCTTGACGCTGCCGGCGCGCGAACCGAATGTGACATCGATTTTATTTACATCGACGTCTGCACCCGAATAACCTATCGCGCAGAGCACCCTGCCCCAGTTTGCGTCAGCACCGAACATTGCCGCCTTGAAGAGCGAAGATTTGATTACCGATTTAGCCACGGTGCGCGCGGTTTTTACATTTTTCGCGCCGAAGACGTTGCACTCTATGAGTTTGGTAGCACCTTCGCCGTCCTTTGCAAGCATCTTTGAAAGAGTAACCGTGCAATAGTTGAGAGCTTTGGCAAATCTGCTGAATGAGAGCCCCTTCTTATCGATGAGCTCGTTGCCCGCAAGTCCGTTCGCAAGAATGCAGCAGGTATCGTTAGTCGACTGGTCGCCGTCAACGGATACCATATTAAAAGAAGTTTTTACGTCTTCCGAAAGAGCTTTCTGCAACATTTCAGGCGTAATAGCTACGTCCGAAGTCAGGAAAATAAGATTGGTCGCCATATTGGGGCAGACCATTCCCACACCCTTGGCAATAGCACCTATGCGGCACTTCTTTCCGTCGAGAATAAACTCAACTGCAACCTGCTTATCTACGGTGTCGGTCGTCATGATAGCTTCAGCCGCCGAGAGGCTCTTATCGCCCAGACCTTCATAGAGCTCTGAAATATGCTCTTTCATGGGGTCGAGGCTGAGTTTCTGACCGATGACGCCGGTGGACGCCACTATGACGTCGCTTGCGGCAATGCCGCTGACGCTCTCGACAAGCTTGCACATGCCTTCTGCAATTTCAATGCCGTCGGCATTGCATGTGTTCGCGTTTCCGCTATTACATATTATAGCCTGCGCGCAGCCGTCGGTCAAGTTCTTTTTGGTAACAATAACGGGCGCACCTTTTACAAGATTGCTTGTATAGACTCCCGCAGCGGACGCCCTGACCTCGCTCACGATAAGTGCGAAGTCTTTTTTAACTTTATTTTTGCGGATACCGCAATGAACGCCGTTGGCTTTGTATCCGAGCGGTGCGCAGACGCCGCCTTTTATGCTCTTTATTTTCATTATAAACTACTCAATAAAAATATTATAAATTACGTAAAATTAAATTATTAAATTTATGCTTACAAAAATTCTGAAATGCCGTACGCCTGCTGCAGACGAAAGGTCTGAAAACACAATCTATCGGAAGTATGTCGTCCGAACTCAGACGGCAACCCTTTTCCAATACTTTAAATCAGAGACGTCCTCTCGTCCAGTCCGAGCATGATATTCATATTCTGAACTGCCGCACCGGACGCACCTTTTCCTAAATTATCGAGCACGCTGCAGAGCATTATCTGCTCGTCGTTGCCGCAAACATAGATTTCAAGCATATTGCTGCCTGCAAGCTTGTTTGCCGCAAGATATGTCGGAATTTGGTCTTGTTCGACAATTTTTATGAAGTTCTGTGACGCATAGTACTCTGTAAAATACTTTCTTACGTCATTAAGAGTATATTTTTTGTTCATTAAACGGGTATGAACGGGAACACTCACGCACATTCCGCAATAGAAGTCGCAGATTATGGGCGCGAATGCGGGAGCGAATTCAAGCCCGCACTCATTGACCATTTCGGGCAGATGTTTATGTTTCAAACCCAACGCGTAGTGTCTGGGGGACGACAGCGAGATATCTCTGTTATCGTCCTCATACTGAGCTATCCCCTTTTTGCCTGCGCCCGAATAACCGCTCAACGCGTGGCAGGCAAAAGGATAATCTCTGCCGACAAGTCCGCCTTTGACGAGCGGCGCAACTAAAGTTATGAAACCCGTTGCATAACAGCCGGGATTTGCGAGCCTGTTCGTCTTTTCAATCTGTCCTCTTCTTTCGGGTGAAATTTCGGGCAGACCGTATACCCAGTCAGGATTTGTTCTGTGCGCAGTCGACGCGTCGATTATTCTCGCCTTGGGCGAGGTAACAAGACCTACCGCCTCAACTGCCGCCGCATCAGGCAGGCATAAAAAACTGATATCCGCACTATTCAGGCACTCTCTTCTCGCGTCAACATCTTTACGCAATTCTTCGGGAAGCGCAATAATTTTTACATCTTCGCGCTTTGCAAGTCTGTCGTAAATCTGTAAACCCGTCGTACCCTCTTTTCCGTCAATAAAAACGCTGTACATTACTTGATTTTCTTCTGGTCGAGCAGAGCTTTAACTTTAATGGGAAGTCCGAAGAGATTTATAAAGCCCTGAGAATCCATCTGATTATAGCAATCATCCTCGCCGAATGTTGCGATATCTTCACTGTAGAGCGAATTGGGCGAAGTTACGCCTGCATTCATCACGTTGCCCTTATAGATACGGAGCTTTACGTCGCCCGTAACACATTCCTGCGTCTTGTCGACAAATGCGTCGAGAGCTTCGCGAAGAGGCGTGAACCACTGTCCGTTGTAGACGAGTTCGCCGTATTTAATGCCGAGGTGCTGCTTGAAATGCTGAGTTGCCTTATCGAGGCAGATAGACTCGAGAATTTCATGAGCGGTATATAAAATTGTGCCGCCGGGCGTTTCATACACGCCTCTCGACTTCATGCCGACAAGCCTGTTTTCGACCATGTCGACAAGTCCGACGCCGTTCTTACCGCCGATTTTATTAAGCTTTTCAATAAGTCTTACCGCGCTCATCTTCTTTCCGTCGATTGCGGTAGGTATACCTTTTTCGAAATGAATGGTTACATATGTGGACTTATTGGGAGCTTTCCAGGGAGATACGCCGAGCTCGCAGATTTTATCGTAATCGGGCTCGTTTGCGGGGTCCTCGAGGTCAAGACCTTCATGCGAAAGATGCCAGAGGTTCTTATCCTTGGAATAGTTGGTCTCCCTGTTTATTTTGAGAGGAATGTTGTGCGCTTCGGCATAGTCGATTTCCTCGTCCCTGCTCTTGATATCCCATATACGCCAGGGTGCGATTATAGTCATTTCGGGAGCGAAGGCTTTAATCGTAAGCTCAAACCTGACCTGGTCGTTGCCCTTGCCCGTACAGCCGTGGCATATTGCGTCCGCACCTTCCTTTTTTGCAATTTCCACTATCCTCTTTGCAATAATGGGACGAGCGAAAGACGTGCCGAGAAGATATTTGTTTTCATACACGGCACCCGCCTTCATGGTGGGATAAATGTAATCTTCTATAAATTCTTTCTTGAGGTCCTCAACATACAGCTTTGATGCACCAGTTTTGAGAGCTTTTTCCTCAAGACCTTCAAGTTCGGTTGTCTGACCGACGTCGCCCGACACCGCGATTACTTCGCAATTATCATAATTTTCCTTGAGCCAAGGAATGATTATCGACGTATCGAGACCGCCGGAATATGCAAGAACTACTTTTTTGATTTTCTTTTCCATAAACTTTTTCCGTACTTTTTATATTATTTTAGGCTTTTGCTCAAAACCTAAGCAATTATACAATATATATATAGTTCAAGTCAAGCGAAATAACCGAATAATTATTTGATTTTTCATTATCAATATGAATAAATTTACAACAATATCGTTTATAATTTATAAATATTCAAATATGCAGGTTTAAATGAATAATTATGCCTGCGCAAGTCAATACATGCGGCACAGAAACGAAAAGTCTTTAAGTTCGCGCTCGCGACTTCTGAAATCGGGCAGACAGCGACGAAGCAAAGCTTTGAACGCGCGCGAATGATTGTGAACAGCCGTATGACAAAGTTCGTGAACGATGATATATTCCTGCAATTCAGGCGGCAGCATCAGCACCTTATAATTGAAAAGGATATTGCATGCGATATCGCAGCACCCCCACCTTGCCTTGTAAGCCCTGAAACCGACGCTGTGCGATTTAAGTCCGAGTTTTTCGGAAATTTCATAAAAACGGGCGATAAAATTATCGCCGAACTCTTTAATCAGCGTATCCTTCAGACAGGATATATTTTTAACGCTTACCAGTCCGTTCGATACGCTGTTTTTTGTACCCGTCACAAAAACGAGAGGCTGACCGCTTATAAGAATTTTTGAGCCGTTGCGTATTTCTGCAAACGCATCGTTTCTGCTGTTGATTGCGGAGAGGTGTTTATTGACCCAATCGCTTTTTGAGCGGACAAAACTTTCAATTCTGCGAGGTAACGAACCGCTGGGGCAGCGCACGGTCACTTTGCCGTCGTCGCTGACAGAAATACTCAGACTGCGCCGGGCGCGCGAAAATATAACTTTATAATCAAAGGTCTGACAAGACGGCATTGAACTGAACCCTCAACTCGTCGCCAACTCTGCCCTCGACTATCCAGCTGCCGTCCTCTGCTCTGCTCTTATACAGTTCGAGTTTTTCGCCGCACTTGCATTGCTTTATGTAGGAAATGCGGAACGACGAAACCCACTTGCCTCTGAGTTCGTCTACAGAGAATGCATCCATAAGGAAATCGGCATACTTTGTATTGTTGGCGTGATTATAATGATCGTAATCGGAATATGAAATATACTTGATGTAGTCGGCATGTTCAGAGACGGCGCGGGGAATTTTCCACGACGAAAACTGGGTAGAACGAAAATCGTTATATTCGGTTTTATCGTCGCTGAATACTGCAGACGAAGGCAAAAGGGAAAAATCATCGAGACTGATAAGACACCATCTCGAAGTTCCCACACCCACTTTTTCTTCGCCGACAAAGAGCTCGAAGTCACGCATGACAATTAAATGCCTGGGCTTGACAGGCCAGGTGTGAACGGTTATCACCTCGTTGAGCCTTATCGGACGATACATCTCCACATACCAGTTTGAAAGTATGAAGCCTATATTTTTAGGACTTAAATTTTTATAGCCGAAACCGAGTTCGTCAGCGGAGAGACATGCCGATTCCTGCATGACGGAAAGCAAAGCCGAAGGGCGCAAAATATCTTTGAAATCCACGTCGCTGTAGCGAAGGTGGTAATCTTTTGAGTGAAGATACATAATATCACCTTTAATTTAATCTCATTAAATCATAGCACTTTTTGCAAGTTAAGTAAACTGATTTACTTAAATTTAGCCAATTATGTGTGACATAGTACTTTTTTAATCGCCAAAACATTGACACAATATATAATTTATGGTATAATTCAGACAAATTAACGGAGGGTTATCGCTATGAAAGACGACGAAGTTTTCGACGAAGAAAACGAGGACAAAAACGAAAACGAAAATGTCAGCGAGCAAGACGAACCTTCAAAGAGTTCGATAAGCGCAGACCTTATACGAGGACACATAAACACAATTATTCTGCGTACCCTCGACGAGCGAGACAAATACGGTTACGAAATTATAAACGAAATAGAAGAAAAATCTCACGGGCAATACACGCTTAAACAACCCACTCTCTACAGCGCGCTCAAGAGGCTGGAAAATCAGGGTTACATTAAAGCTTACTGGAAAACAGACGACGTTACGCTCGGCGGCAGGCGCAAATATTTCACGCTTACAGAACTCGGTCGCGAGTTTTCCGAAAAGAACCAGTCCGAATGGGAATATTCAAGAACCGTCATTGACAGTCTGATTTCCGACCGTTCTTTCGATTTTTCTCAACCTGCCCCCACCCCCGTTGACTTCAAAATTCTCAAACAGTCCGTAACCCGCGTAAGAACGGGCGAAAAGGACAGCGAGAGCGAAGAGTTAGCTGAAACGGAACATCTGCAAAAGGAGCCCGCGCCCGACAGCAATGCCCTAACCGCTCAGTACGGCACGCAGAAATACGAGCAGATAGAGAGCTCGCCCGTGCAGTCCGAATACAGCGGTCAGACGACGCAGGAGATTTTTGTAGGTCAGCCTCAGCCTCCTACAAAAGCTGAAGAGCAACCTGCAAGCGACAGGTTTAATGCTCGCGATACCCGCAGCGAGGAAGAAAAACGCACTACTCATGAAAACTTTTTAAGGCTTATTTCCTCCGCCAGAGAGCCCGAAGAAAAGCCTGAAGAAATTGTACCGAACTCGGACGAAATAGACACCGAGAAGTTAATTTACAACTTAAAACCCGAAACTGAACGAGACTACAAAAAGCTCGTAAATAATATCTTCAACAAGGCAATAAAGCGCGACAGCGGCGCAAGACAGCGTCAGCCCCAGCGCGAAGAACCCCAGCCCGCGTATTATCAGCCCTCCTATCAGTCGGACGCAGCAGCCGAAAAGGCCCGCGCAGACGGTCTTAAGGTCAACACGTCGGGTTCCGGCAGCAGAACTTCAGGCGCGGTAAACACCACCTTCAACAAGGGCGGAGCACTGTTTTTGAGCTCTCTGATAATCTGCCTTCTCATGCTTGCAGAATTTGTCATATGCCTCTTGTACAGGCAACAGATGAATGTTCCGCTGATTTATCCGATTGTCATACTCATAATTGCCCTGTTGCAGTTAATTGCTTTCGGCGGGCTCTACCTATACGGATACGGCAAAGGCAGCGCAAGACCCACCTCGCATAATTATATTTCGGTCTGCGTAATTCTCACCATAATCGCCGTACTTATAATCTGCCTTACAGGTTTTCTGCTCAACGTAAATCTTCAGTCGGTAAGCGATATTATGGCAAAAGTCGGTTTCCCCGCTCTCATTGCGCTCAACCTCACTTTCTTCGCCTTCCTCTACTACATATTCAGCAAACGCAAATAATAATAAAAACCGCCTTTGTGGCGGTTTTTTATTTTCTGTGATAAAACACACAAGCAACGAAACTCTCACTTGTTTTGAGCTTAAATCAATGCAATCAATTTATTTATATACAGCAAGTCGGCTTTCCTCAATTTAAATTTTTCCCCGACATGATAATTACAAAAATAGTCCCCGCAATTTTGCGGGGACTTAAACTTTAATTACTTAGCATATTCAACGCAGCGGGATTCGCGTATTACGTTGACTTTAATCTGTCCGGGATACTCGAGCTCTGCCTCGATCTTCTTTGCGATATCCTTTGCAAGGAACATTGCCTGAGCGTCGTCTATCTGTTCGGGCTTGACCATAACTCGTATTTCTCTGCCCGCCTGAATTGCATAGCTCTTGTCAACTCCGCTGAAACTTGATGCGATAGATTCAAGCTTTTCAAGGCGTTTGACATAGTTGGTGCCCGTCTCGCGTCTTGCGCCGGGTCTTGCGCCCGAAACAGCGTCTGCGGCTGCAACGAGTACAGCCTCGATTGTTTTGGGCTCACAATCGCCGTGGTGAGCCGCAATAGCGTTTACGACGTTTGCGTTTTCCTTATACTTTTTGGCAAGGTCGGCACCGAGCTGAACGTGAGTGCCCTCCTGCTCATGGTCGACAGCTTTACCTATGTCGTGGAGAAGTCCTGCGCGCTTGGCAAGGTTCACGTCAAGTCCCAATTCGGACGCCATAAGCCCTGCGAGCTGTGCAACCTCTACTGAGTGTCTGTAAACGTTCTGACCGTAGCTCGTTCTGTACTTAAGTCTGCCGATGAGCTTTATAAGTTCGGGATGAAGTCCGAAAATTCCGACTTCGAACATTGCGTTTTCGCCCGAAGCTTTAATCTCCTGATCGAGTTCCTTTTTGACCTTTTCGACGGTCTCCTCTATCCTTGCGGGATGAATTCTACCGTCGGTTATAAGTCTTTCAAGGGTAAGCCTTGCAACCTCCCTTCTTACGGGGTCAAAACCCGAAACAATGACAACTTCGGGAGTATCGTCAACAATCAGCTCAATGCCCGTTGCATTTTCGAGAGCGCGGATATTTCTGCCCTCTCGACCGATTATGCGGGCTTTCATATCGTCGTTGGGCAGAGGCACAACCGAAACGGTTATTTCAGAGGCATGGTCGCTCGCGCAGCGTTGTACTGCAAGAGAGATAATCTTCTTCGCCTCCATGGTAGCTTCGTCTTTTGCCGTCTGCTCGATATTGCGCACCTGAATAGCGACATCCCTGCGCGTCTCTTCGAGTATCTCCTCGGTAAGAAGCTGTTTTGCCTCGTCCTTTGTAAGCTGCGCAACCTTTTCAAGTTCCTGAACCATCAGATCGTGCTGATGATTGACCTTTTCCTGCGTGCGCTTTACTTCCTGCTCCTTGTTCTGCAAGTCACGCTTCTGCTTTTCGAGTTCGTCAGTCTTCTTTAAAAGAGCGTCCTCGCGCTTGTCAAGCGTGTCCTCCTTCTGAAGGAGTCTTTGTTCCTGTTTGTTAAGTTCGTTTTTCTTTTCGCGCGATTCTCTCTCGAGTTCGTTGCGAAGTTTTAATTCCTGTTCCTTAGCTTCAATTATAGCTTCTTTTTTAAGAGCTTTACATTCAGTTGTTGCGTCCTCAACCATCTTTCTGGCACGGACCTCAACTTCTCCCAGTTTTTTATCGGTTACCTTTTTATAGATGATACTGCCGACAAATCCGCCGACAGCTGCGAATACCACAGCGCAAACTACTATAAGCGCGATTGCAAGACCGATATCCATCGACGCAAGAAACAGGGTGCTTGAATTTGAATACTGCATTAAAGCCTCCTGTATGTTATTTTAAATATATACTAAATCTTAAAAGAAGATAATTCTATATCCACACACAATTATAAACTACAATGGCAGAAAAGTCAATTTATTTATAAAAATACATACGTTAAACAGTTACTTTTTTATCGAAAAAAAGAGTTGCGAAAAAATTATCCGCAACCCTTATAAATTACATTAAATTATCCAGCCATAACGCGTTGACAGCGTCCGAAGGCATGCGCCAGTCGCCGCGCGGCGATAAGGATACAGACCCCACTTTGACGCCGTCAGGAATGCAGGAGCGTTTGAACTGCTGGGCGAAAAATCTTTTATAAAAATTTGTCAGCCACTTATCGATAACGCTCTCTTCAAACATATCGCTGAATGCTCTGTGAGCCAGAAAACGCACTTTTTCAGGCGAAAATCCCCAACGAATTATATAATAGAGAAAGAAATCGTGGAGAATGTAAGGTCCGACCAGATCTTCAGTCTTCTGCGCAATATTGCCGCTCTTGTCGGGAGGAAGAAGTTCGGGACTTATCTCTGTACCTACTATATCTTCGAGCACTTTCTGCGTTTCCCCGCCCAACCTTTCAGCCTCATAACTTACGAGATGTTTAACCAGCGTCTTGGGCACAGAACAGTTGACTGCATACATCGACATATGGTCGCCGTTGTAAGTTGCCCAGCCGAGAGCAAGTTCGCTCAGATCTCCCGTTCCTACCACCATTCCGCCCGTCTTGTTTGCAAAGTCCATAAGAATGAGCGTACGCATTCTCGCCTGCGCATTTTCATACGTAACGTCGAGCGACGAGGGGTCGTGCCCGATATCTTCAAAATGCTGAAGAACGGATCTGGAAATATTTATTGTGCGAGCGGTCGCGCCGATACACTCAATAAGTTTTAAAGAATTGTTATATGTCTTGCCTGTCGTGCCGAAGCCGGGCATGGTGACGGCAATGATATCGGCAGGATTTTTACCGATTTTTTTGAAAGCGCGGGCAACGACAAGCAACGCGAGCGCAGAATCGAGACCGCCAGAAATACCTATGACAGCCGTCTTTGAACGGGTATGCAAAAGACGTTTTGCAAGTCCTGCCGTCTGAATGGAGAGAATAAGTTCCGTTCGCTCGCGCAGTTTTTCGTTATCGGCGGGAACGAACGGCAGCTTTGGGAAAACGCGATTTATGTCCTCGCCATCCTCGTCGGCTATAAAATCTATAATCTGATATCCGTCGGCATCGCCTGCGCTGAAGAAAGTATTAGCCATTCTTCTGCGTTCGTTGGCAAGTTTGTCCACGTCGATTTCTGCACAAGCCGAATTATTATTAAAGAGCTCTGTCTCGGCGAGCAAAGTTCCGTTTTCGCAGATTACATTATGTCCCGCAAAAGCCATATCCGTGGTACTTTCGCCGTCGCCAGCATCGCAATAGATGTAGCCGCTGACGAGCTTGCCTGACTGCATACGCACAAGGTCGCGCCTGTACTCCGCCTTGCCTATTGTTTCGTCGCTGCACGAGAGATTAACTATGATATTCGCGCCAGCCTTTGCATGATAAATCGAAGGGCTGTCGGGAACCCACAGATCTTCGCAAATTTCTGCAGAAACCGTAAAATCGCGGCAATTTGAAGCTCTGAATATGAGTTTTGTGCCGAAATAAGTCTGCTGAGAGCAGAGCATTATCTGAATATTTTCCTTTTCCGCAGGCGTGAAATGTCTGCGTTCGTAAAACTCGCCGTATGAGGGCAGATAAGTTTTAGGCACTACGCCGAGAATTTTTCCGTCACTGATTGCAACGGCGCAGTTATACAATCTGCCGTTTACGGCAACGGGCGCGCCTATAAATACAAGCGCGCCGCTGCCTGCGGTACATTCCGCAATGCGGGCAATTCCCTCTTCAACTCCGTCGAGAAGACGACGCTGATTGAAAAGGTCGCCGCAGGTGTAGCCGCAGACGCCGAGTTCGGGAAACACAACGAGCTGGCAACCCTCTGACGCGCAGGACTTAATGCTCTTTATGATGTTGTCGCAGTTAAAGTTTACGTCCGCCACTCTTATTTCGGGCGTGACGGCACAGACTTTTATAAATCCGTATTTCATCAGTCTCTGTCTTTTCTGGCAATGCTGTCCTTATGAGCCTGCCTTATCTTTGCATCGAGTTCAGCCTTGAACTCGGGATTTGCAATGAGGTAATCTCTCATCTTCTCTCTGCCGTTTGCAATCTTGTTATCGTTATAGCTGAACCACGCGCCGCTCTTGGAAAGTATGCCGTATTCGACGCCGAGGTCGATAAGACAACCCTCCTGTGAGATGCCGTGACCGTAAATTATGTCGAATTCGGCAACCTTGAAAGGAGGTGCGACTTTGTTCTTCACAACCTTGCATTTAGCGCGGTTACCTATTATTTCGCCGTCGTTTTTGAGCGCGTCCGCCTTTCTTATATCGAGGCGTATGCTGGCAAAGTACTTGAGAGCCTTGCCGCCGGGGGTCGTTTCTGGATTGCCGAACATAACGCCGACCTTTTCGCGCAGCTGGTTTATGAATATAACGCAGGTTTTCGAGCGGTTGGTTATTGCCGTAAGCTTTCTTAAAGCCTGCGACATGAGTCTGGGGAGCGCGCCAACGTGCGCGTCACCCATATCGCCCTCTATTTCAGCCTTGGGAGTGAGCGCAGCAACAGAGTCGATTATTATCACGTCAACCGCACTCGAACGCACGAGCGATTCGCAGATATCGAGAGCCTGCTCGCCCGTATCGGGCTGAGACACGTAAAGTTCGTCGATATTTACGCCGAGGGCTTTTGCATATACAGCGTCGAGCGCGTGCTCTGCGTCAATAAATGCGGCAACGCCGCCGAGTTTCTGCGTTTCGGCAATAATGTGAAGGGCTACGGTCGTCTTACCCGAAGATTCGGGTCCGAAAACTTCCATAATTCTGCCGCGGGGCACTCCGCCTACGCCCAAAGCGAGGTCAAGCGAAAGACAGCCCGTGGGAATAACGTCAATTTCCGAATTGACGTTGACATCGCCGAGCTTCATAATAGCTCCCTTGCCGAACTGCTTTTCAATCATAGCTATGGTTGAATTGAGCGCCTTCTGTTTTTCTTCGTTCATATATATACTCCTGATTTATTTTAACATTTTATATGCAAGAAACAGCGCATTGTTTATCGCCGTCTGCGTTATCGTCTTTCTGTCGCCGCGCAGATTGAATTTATATACCTTGATGTCGTCGCGCACGGCAACTGCGATATAATTCAATCCTACAGGCTTTGACGTATTGTCCGATTTCGGACCTGCTATGCCGGTAGTAGCTATCGCAATGTCGCAATTGCCTGTTGCAAGAAGTCCGGAAGCCATTTCGCACGCAGTCTGCTCCGAAACCGCGCCAGACTGCTTTAACGTAAGTTCCTCCACGCCCAGTCTCTGCTGTTTGGAAAGATTAGCATAGGTATTGAGACCTTCGAAGTAAACTTCGGAAATACCCGAAACCGAAACAAGGCGGGAAGCTATTCCGCCCCCCGTGAAAGATTCCGCCACGCTTATCTTCATTCTTCTGAGCTTGAGAAGGTCGAATAGCCGCTCTTCGAGAGTGGTATTTTCAACGGCGTATACATATGGAGAAAGCTCGCTTACAATTATGCGCTGGACGGCATCCGCCGTCATCTTCGGCGTCGTGCTCGAATAGGAAATGACTATCGTCTGGTCGCCGTACTCGTCGTACACGCTGAAAGCCGTATCGCCGCCCTCGCGGTGAGCCTTTTCAAGCGCGTCGTTAATGAGTTCTGCGGGCGCGCAGACCGTCTTAACATAGAATTTATCGTAGCTTACGCCGTATTTTTCATTCATAAGGCGGACGCATTTTTCTGCAAACGCACCCTCGTCCTCTCCCGCCGGGCACAGACAGACCGTAGCCTGTCCGCAGTTGAGATAAAATCTGCCGTCGAACGAGGAATTATAAATTTTCTGAAGGTAGTCGTAAATTACTTCGCGCTGTCTGTCCTCGCACAGGACAAAACAATTTTCGCACTGATTGCGACATTCCATAAGCTGTTCGCTTATGCCCTTTGAACTGTCAAAGCCGACAAAAGCGATTTTATCGAAGTAAATACAGCCGGCCGAGAAAACTTTCAATAACTTATCCAACCGTCTGTAGTTTATATTGAGTTTTTTATTTCTGATGATGACCAGACAATTTTTCATTATGCCTTAAGTACGCTTATATTTTTGACTATATAGTTGATACCCGAAATTATCGTGAGTATGGCGGCAAGCGCAAGGAATGCGAGACCGATATAATTGAGTACCTGCATTGCAACGCCGTCGAAAAATTCTTCGAACCCGCCGTAAAGCAGCATGATTATAACCGTCGTATCCTGTGCGACGGTCTTGTATTTACCTACTTTGTCTGCCGCAATCACGACGCCTGCGTCGGCAGCAACCATGCGGAAGCCGCTTACAATGAGTTCGCGGGCAAAAATTACCGCAACGCAGCAGCCTCCCGCAATCATTGCCCACTCGCCGAGATACATAGTAAAGAAAGAATTTACTGTAAGCAGCACAATGAGCGCAGATGAAACAAGCACTTTGTCTGCTATGGGGTCGAGGAATTTGCCTAGATTGGTTACGAGGTTATACTTTCTTGCTATTCTGCCGTCCAAAAGGTCGGTAAGACTTGCGAGCCCGAACACAGCAAGAGCGACAAAATAATGCGCTGTAAACTGAAGATAGAAAAAGAGCACAAACAGCGGTATCATGACCATTCGCGCGATAGTCAGTTTATTAGGTAAATTCATAACTCCTTTACCTGCGGCAATCTTATAAAATTTACTGTCGTTGCCGCCGTTATTCAAGTCTTTTTCGCTCATTCAGAATAATCCTCCGTATGTCCGTACAAATCGTAATCGTCGCAATGCGTGACTATTACGTCATAATAGCTCCCCTGAGCCGCATCTGCACTGTGAAAATAAACCTTTCCGTCTATATCGGGAGCCTGAAAATATGCTCTTCCGACAAAACACTGTCTGTCGTAATCTATGCCGTCGCACAGTACTTTTATCTTTTTACCCTCAAATCCATGCAGAAAATCGTGCGAAACCTGACGCTGGACAGCATACAACTTCTTAACGCGCCTTTTCTTTTCTGCATACGCTATCTGTCCCTTTATTTTATATGCAGGCGTATCGGGTTCTCTCGAATAGGCAAAGAAACCGCAGTTCGTAAGCTTTGCCTCTGTCAGAAAATCGCAAAGCCCTTCAAAATCTTCATCCGTCTCCGTGGGGAAACCGGCAATAAATGTCGAACGTATCGCCATGCCCTCAATTTCACTCCTCAGTCGGGACACAAGTTCAAGATACTGACTGCGACTGCCTCTGCGGTTCATCATCTTGAGCAGTCTGTCCTCGCTGTGCTGAAAAGGTATGTCGAGATATTTTATAATCTTCGGATTGTCGCGGATTTCTGCTATAAGCTCGTCGTCTATCGCTTCGGGATAGCAGTATAATAATCTTACACTATTAATGTTGACAAGTGTTGTCAACTTTTTCAAAAAAGTTACAAGAAATTTTTTGCCGTACAAATCGGTGCCGTATCTGGTTACGTCCTGAGCTACGAGAATGAGTTCCGAAACGTCGCCGAGCTCTTCCGCCTCTTTCAAAAGCTGTTCCATCGGGTAACTGACGTATTCGCCCCTGATTTTTGGAATGAGGCAATAAGTGCAGCGGTTATTGCAGCCGTCGGCAATCTTAAGATAGGCATAATGGCAGGGCGTGGTGACTACTCTCTGTGTACGGGCTGAAATATCGCCCGTGCCTACGAAATTTACTCTGCCGCATGAATAGGACTTTTCGAGTGCATCGAAAAACTTATCATAGTCGTTTACGCCGAGAAAGACGTCCGCCTCTGTAAGAGCGTCGAACGTATCGCCTATAAACTTCTGCGGAAGGCAACCCGTCACTACTATTTTTTCGAGATTTCCCTCTTTATAGCCTGCGCAATCGAGGACTGTTTCAATAGCTTCTTTGCGCGCCGAATTCAGAAACGCACAGGTGTTGACCACAAGAACCTGAGCCTCGGATATGTCGTCGCAGATTTCGCACCCTCTGTCTTTTATTATGGCAAGCAATTTTTCGGCGTCAACTCTGTTCTTGTCGCAACCGAGCGAGATGACGCCGTATTTTTTAGAAGTCAAATCAGTCATCTATGTCACCGTAAATACGGGTAAATTCGTCGAGAGAAAGTAAAACTTTTCTGGGCTTTGAGCCCTCCGACTGCGTGATATAGTTCATATTTTCCATCCAGTCGATTATCTTGCACGCCTTGACGTAGCCTATGGGGAAACGCCTCTGCAACATGGAAACGGATGCCTGATTGCTGACAACGCAGAATTTCAGTGCCTGAATGAACTTATCGTCTATCTTGACGTCGCTGTCGGATACGCCGTCCTCTGAGGGAGCTTCGCTCTCCTCTTCTTCGACTTTATTGATGAAGTCGCTGACGCTCTGGTCGAAGTAAGTTTCGTTATTTTTCTTGACGAATTCGGTTACCGCCTGAACTTCGGGCGAGTCTATAAAGCAGCCCTGAATTCTTGCAAGGTCGGGATTTTCCGCCGAACGGAAGTACATGTCGCCTGCGCCGAGCAATTTTTCTGCGCCGCCTATATCGAATATAGTACGCGAATCGTCGAAGGAGTTTACCTTGAAACCTATTCTCGTGGGCAGGTTGGACTTTATAAGACCTGTTATGCAGTCGACGGAAGGTCTCTGCGTTGCGAGAATCAAGTGTATGCCGCAGGCTCTCGATTTCTGAACAAGTCTTATAATTCTGCTTTCAATATCCTTTTTAGCCTGAAGCATCAGGTCGCCGAACTCGTCCAGAATTATGACGATTTTAGGAAGTTTTTCTTCTCCTTCGGGCAGGTGCTGGTTATACTCGTTGAGGTTTTTGACGAGCGTGCCCGCAAGCGTCATTTCCTTGAAGAGGGTATACCTGCGCTCCATCTCCTTTATTGCCCAGTTCAGGGCTTTTATCGCCTTGTCGACGTCGGAGATAATTTCATTTATTATGAGGTGAGGCAGACCTTCGTAAGAGATAAATTCTGACTGCTTGGGGTCGACGAGAATAAATCTGAGCTCGTCGGGTCCGTATTTATAGAGAAGGCTTATAATAAGCGCGCTCAGGCAGATACTTTTACCTGAACCCGTGGTACCTGCAACAAGAAGGTGCGGCATCTTAGTGATATCGGGACAATTCGGCTTGCCCTCGACATTTTTACCGAGAGCAAAAGTCAGCGAATTGGGCTTACAGTTTATGAACTGACTGCTCGTAAGCATGGTTTTAAGCCCGACAACAGTACGCTTGTTGTTGGGAACTTCAATGGAAATCGCACCCTTGGAATAATTGAGGTATGCGGTCACATTCTCTTTCATGAGAGCCATTGCGATAGCCTCGCGGTATCTCAACGCGCTCTTTATGTTGGTTTTATCCTCTATAATTACGTCATAACGCGTGATTGCAGGACCGACAATTACATCAGAAATGTGTGAAGCTATCCTGAAATTCATCAGAGTATCGACGATAAGGGACTTGTTTTCCTCTATTTCGCCAATATTTGCATTGTTATTTTCGGGATAGTCTGCAAGCAGGTCCAGAGTCGGGTGCACATACTTTTTCCATACATGCTTGGGCTTTTCGGGTTCTTTCTGCTCGGGTTGAGGCTGACTTGCCCTCTGCACGGGCGCAGGCGTCCTTGCAGGAATATCGGAAGGCTCCTCCCTCCTCCTCTCGGGTACAGACTGAGCTCTGTCCTCTCTCGAGCCGAAGGAAGACGAATTGTCCGAAGACCTGAGTCCGCGCGCTCCGAGGTCGGCGACATCGCCCGAAAGGTAGTCGTCCTCGCTGTCGTCAAAGAGATTTGACCTGCTCTCGCCGCGGCGGGAGCCCAATCTCGAGGCGTCCGGCTGTATGTCGGACGAGATACTGTCGTTGGACGCGCTGAAGAGATTTCTCAGGCTGTTCGAAGGATTGTCCTGTCTCTTCTCTTCACCGTCCTCGCTATCGTCATCAACGGAAAAATTCTCCGCAGACCTGCGCGTGAACGGGTCGGAAGTTTCTCCGCGCTCGGGCTCTGAACGGTCAAACGTGCGTTCGGGCATGTTTCTGTCCTGCTGACCGAACGAAAGGTTATCTTTCTGCGCGTCTGTACTGTCGCGCGTATAATCTGTACGTGAATAATCTTCTCGGGAATATTCATCGCGAGTCTGCGACCACGCCGACACATCGCGATCTCTGCCTGAAAGACTGTCGGTCGGA
The DNA here is from genome assembly GCA_949290575.1 of uncultured Clostridia bacterium. Taxonomy (GTDB): domain Bacteria; phylum Bacillota; class Clostridia; order Christensenellales; family Borkfalkiaceae; genus Coproplasma. The sequence goes on along the minus strand of CASESJ010000001.1, from coordinate 196,884 downwards.
CGCGTCTGCTCAATGTCGTCTGCATCGTCGTCAAAGCTGTCGCTGCCCTGAACGCTGTCCGACTGAGCATAATTTTCCTCGTCGGAATATGTATCACGTTCGTCGTAGCTGTTCCTGTCGGAATACGTTTCCTCGGGAGCAGGCTCATTCTGCTTTTGGTCGGATGAGTAAAAATCAAGGCTGTCCGCAGGTTTATCGCCATAGACATACGAGGGCGTAGAGTAACCGCGCGACGAATTTTCAACCTCGTCTGAATAGCCTGCAGTATAACTCTGTCCCTGTATTGACTGCGGCTTGGACGCAGGTTTGCCTGAAGAAAAGCTTGACAGGTAATCTTCGTCATTCTGCACGGGATGATTGAAGTAGCTGTCGTCATTGAAAATCATGTTTCTGCGATAGCTTTCAGCCGCAAACTCGCCTTTTTCGAAGAGTATCCTTCTGCCGAGATTTTTATCTGAAAATTTATCTTCGTCGGACTGCACGGGCGCAGGTTGCTCAGGCGCAGGCGCGAACTGTACCGAAGACGCCTCGGCGCGGCGGTTATTGACTATTTCGTAGTCGTCGTTCACCGTATACATCTTATCGGGGACAGCGTATTCGGGTGCAGCTTCCGCCGCGGGCACAACTTTTTTGGAGGATTTTGCCGCATTTTCAGACAGACTGCGCACTGCGCGGTCGTTCTTGACGACAAGCACGCAAAGATATATGCACAGCGCGGACATTATGGCAAAAATGACATAAGCTCCGGCAAACGTTGTGCCTCTTGCTATGGGATAGACTATCAGGGCGGAAATAACGCCGCCGAACGAGTAGCCTGAATACCCCCTCTCGGCATTTTTATAGCAAAGCGAGAGATACTCTCCGAAGTTGCCGATGGAATAATCGCGCGTAGTTACAGCGTGAAAAAGCAGGAACACCATAAATATGGTCGTGCCGAAAACCACGGCTGTGCGAAGTCTTACGGAAATTTTCTTTTCAAAGACGAGCCAGAAACCGAGGTATGCAAAAGCGGCGGTTACGAGATAGCTGCCGTAACCGAACGTACCGTACATAAAGGTGCAAATAGCTGCGCCGAACGAAGAAAATACCGTATTGTACGTGATGAGCACGAGCAACATCAGCGCACAGAACAACAGTATTGTCATTCCCAGCGTTTCGCGCGTAAAAATATATGATTGTTTGTTGTTATCGTTCTTTCTTTTCAAAAAAACACTCTCCGCAATGAGATTGCATTTATGCTTATATCATTATAACATCTATGCTTGAAAATTACAACAAAATAGACGCATTTTGCCCCATTTGCAAACCGTCATTTTTAATAAAAAATGCGGCTCGACCGATTATCGGTCGAGCCGCATTTTACAATACCTGAAAAACGGCATTATATATTAGAGTTTAGTCTTTCCTTCTTCGGCTTTGATTATGCTGCCCTCGTCATTCCACGAGTACATAGCTCTGATTTCCTTGCCGACTTCCTCAAGCTGATGGGAAGCTTCAAGATTTCTCTTTGCGATAAAGTGAGCTCTGCCGTTGTTGTTTTCGGCAATCCACTTGGAAGCAAATGTACCGTCCTGAATTTCTTCGAGAACTTTCTTCATTTCCTTCTTGGTCTCTTCGGTTATGAGACGCTTGCCCGTTTCATAATCGCCGAATTCTGCCGTATCGGAGATGGAATATCTCATCATAGAGAAACCACCCTTATAGATAAGGTCGACAATGAGCTTCATTTCGTGAATGCACTCAAAGTAAGCGTTTCTGGGGTCGTAGCCAGCCTCGACAAGCGTTTCAAAGCCTGCCTTCATGAGCGCGGTAACGCCGCCGCAGAGAACAGCCTGTTCGCCGAAGAGGTCGGTTTCGGTTTCGCACTTGAAAGTCGTTTCGAGTACGCCAGCTCTTGCGCCGCCTATGCCTGCCGCATAGCCGAGAGCAATGTCGAGAGCCTTACCCGTGTAGTCCTGTTCGATAGCCACGAGGCAGGGAACACCCTTGCCTTCCTGATATTCGGAACGAACCGTATGTCCGGGTCCCTTGGGCGCAATCATGAATACGTCGATGTTTGCGGGGGGAACTATCTGCTTGAAATGAATGTTGAAACCGTGAGCAAATGCAAGAGCCGCGCCGTCCTTGAGGTTGGGTTCGATGCTCTCTTTGTAGACCTTTGCCTGTCTCTCGTCGTTAATCAAAATCATAACGATATCTGCATGTTTGGTAGCTTCGGCAACGGTGTATACCTTGAAACCTGCAGCTTCTGCCTTGGGCCAGGATTTGCCGCCCTGGTGAAGACCGATGATGACCTTAACTCCGCTGTCTCTGAGGTTGAGTGCGTGAGCATGTCCCTGACTGCCGTAACCTATTATAGCTACGGTTTTATTCTTCAATGCGTTTAAGTCGCAATCTGACTGATAATAAATTTTTGCCATATCGCAAATTTCCTCCAAAAAACTGTTCGAGTATTATTATATAATTTATAATTTTTTTAGTCAAGCGATATTAAAAATTATTAATAAATCAATCAAAAAAATTGCATAAAAGTATTTTTTGTTATATAATTGTCGCAATCACAGACAAAGAGATGAATATTGATGAATAACAGCATTAAAAACCTGACCGTTCTGCGCGGTCTTGAAAAGAATAAATTGTTCCGTGAATTTTTAAAAGCCGCAGACGGTGGCGACCTAAGCGCGTTTTACTATGAAATATTCAACGAAGGCGCGGAGAGAAATTTTGCAGCGAAACTCTGCGAACTCATACTTCTGGACGAAAATGCGTTCTCCGTAACCTGCGCGCGGGGCGACGAACCCTCCTCTTACCTTTTCAATGCATTCAAAGAAGATTTACAGACGATTTTCAATGCCGCACGCTCATTTACGGGCGGAAGTTATTTCTGCACGGGACGCCCCTCATACCCCTTCGACAGCGACTTCGACGCTGCCGTCTCGGCTGCGAATTTAAAAAGTTATTATAAGACGCACGGCTACGGGCAATTCATCGTTTACAAGGCTTTCAGCTATTCTGATGGACAGCTTCAGCCCATTGCAAATACTCCTGCAATTACGCTCGAAGACCTTAAAGATTATGAATACGAAAAAAAGGTAATCGGCGACAATATAATTAACTTTATCCATGGTCTGCCCTATTCTAACATGCTTCTTTGCGGCGACAGAGGCACGGGAAAATCTTCAACCGTACACGCAATGCTCAATAAATATTGCGAAGAGGGTCTGAGAATTATAGAACTGAATAAGGAAACCCTGCTCTCCGTCCCTGAAATCCGCAAAACCGTTGCGCATAACCCGCTTAAATTCATAGTGTTTATAGACGATTTGTCCCTCGGTGAGAGCGACGACAAAATTTCCTCTCTCAAAGCCGCGCTCGAAGGCTCTGTATCGGGCGGAACGGGCAACGTCATGATTGTTGCCACCTCTAACCTGAGACACATTGTCAAAGAGAGTTTTTCCGAGAGAGAAAATGCCATTCACCCCTCCGACAGCAAGGCGGAACAGCTCTCCCTCTCGGACAGGTTCGGTCTTACCGTCATGTTCTCGACAACCGACAAGGCACTCTATCTCTCTATCGTAAATCAGCTCGCCGACGACATGAAAATCAAGGCGGACAGGCAGGAACTTTCATCTCTCGCAGAGAGATGGGCACTCGTCAAGGGCGGTAGATCGCCGAGGCGCGCAAGACAATTTATAGACCTCGTCTACTCCTGCGAAGTGCGCGGAATACCCGTCGAGTTCTGACTTATAAAGGTTTTGACGATATCATAGATATCGCCTGCGCCCAGCACGAGCACCATATCCCCCGCACCGACATCTTTAAGAAAATGATAAATGTCCCGTTCGCACTCAGCGTAGCGGGCATTTTTTATTTGGCGACAGAGCGCGAGCGCGCTGCCCTCAGCGTCAAAATATTCTCGCGCCGCAAAGGTTTTGTAAATAAGCAGTTCCTCAACCGACGAAAGCACGCGCAGAAAATCGTCAAACAGATTTTTTGTCCGACTGTATGTATGCGGCTGAAATATTACAAAAAGCCTGCCCGTACAGATGCTGCCCGCGGTCTTCAACGTTGCAGCTATTTCTGCGGGATGATGAGCATAATCGGCAATCAACTCCGCGCCGTTGTACATTCCTATATTTTCAAACCGCCTCTCCACTCCGCTGAAACTTTCAAGACCTGACTTTATGTCCTCTGCCCGTATTCCGTACATTCGCGCCGCTCCTGCTGCGGCTACAGCATTGATTACGTTGTGCCTGCCGCAGACATTCAGCCCGACAGCGCACAAAACCCTGCAGCCCTCGCACAGCTCGAACGAATATTTGCCTTTCTTTGATTTTAACCTTGTTGCGGAATAATACGCGCTCTGTTCAACACCGAACGAAAACGTACCTCTGCCGCAGGCGTCGCCATACAGACAAAGACTGCGACGGGATGACGCCATAAAAGTCTTATACGCACTGATCAGTTCATTTTTTCCGCCGTAACATTCGAGGTGGTCTGCGTCGCTGTTGAGCACAATACCCGTATCAGGTCTCAAAAGCAGAAAATTTTTTCTGTACTCGCATGCCTCAGTTATGAAGTAATCTCCTCCCGCAATTTTGCAGTTATCAAACACATTGTCCGCACCGCCGATATGGCAGGTGAATTTTTTGCCTGCCGCGTCAAAAATATGCACAAGCATGGATGTACACGTGGTCTTGCCGTGACAACCCGCCACCGCTATGACATATTTATACATCTTTGAAATTTCAGACAATAATTTACCGCGCGAAATGAGCGTAATGCCCATATCTATCGCCTCTTTAATCTGCGTGTCGTCCGACTTTACGGCGTCGGTATAGACAAGCACGTCGAAACCTTCAAGCTGACCCGCGGGGTGACCTATGTGAACGTCTATGCCCATATCGCGCAACTGACTAGCATACCTGCCACAAGTTATATCGCTGCCCGCCACTTTCTTACCCAGATAAAGAAGTATTTTTGCCAGCGCGCTCATGCTTACGCCGCCTATGCCCAACATGTAAAAGCTTTTGCAGGACGAAAGAATATTTTTTATCATACTTCATTTTATTGGTTTTTGAGCCATAATAGCACAAAAAATGACATTTATATAAAAAATCTGCCATATATTTATGCCTACTGAGTTTTTAAAACAGTTGCGCCTCACATATAAAACTTCATACGAAAGACGCGACGTAAGCTGCAATTTTAATTGAATATTAAAAGATTTCAAGAAAATAAGCCCCGACGGCTTTTGCCGTCGGGGCTTATTAATACTGAATATATTTTAAAATTAATCGTTGCGTCTGCCGAAATTCTTTAAAAGTCTTGCAAACTTAGGCACGCTCTTGTCGCTGGGACGCTCAATCGTATCGTCGTCTGCGGACTGATAAGGCTGTGCAGACTGATAGGGCTGCGCGCTCTGCTGAGGCTGCTGAGCATATGCGCCCTGATTGTAAGAGGGCTGCTGAGGCTGCTGGTAAGCACCCTGACCGAAAGCAGACTGCTGGGGCTGTCCGTAGAGGGGCTGCGACTGCTGACGGGGAGTTGAATAAGGGTCGTTATTTATGGGCATGCGTGAAGAATAGTTCTGCTGAGTATAGAGCTGACCGCTTGTGTAAGCCCTCTGCTGCTCTTCTTCCTTCTTGTTATCAAAGCCGGGGAAACCCGTAGCAATTACGGTAATTTCGACCTCGTCCTGAACATTGGGGTCTATGCGTGCACCGAAAATTATATTTGCCGACGCGTCGACTACGCTGCGCACGAGTTCTGCCGCGTCTGCGACTTCGTCAAAAGTCAGGTCTGTGCCGCCGACGACGTTTAAGATTACGCCGCGCGCACCTTCAATAGTAGTTTCGAGAAGAGGGCAGTTTACCGCCACTCTGACTGCCTCTATAATTCTGTTGTCGCCCTTTGCGACGCCTACGCCGAGGTGAGCTATACCCTTGTCCTTGAGCACGGTCTTTACGTCCGCAAAGTCAAGGTTTATGAGCGCGGGGTTGACAATGAGCTCTGCAATGCCCTTTATACCTTGCTTCAGAATCTCGTCCGCAACGCGGAGAGCTTCAACCATTGGCGTGTTTTTGGCAACTACGGTTCTTATCTTGTCGTTGGGTATAATAACGAGCGTATCTACATACTTTTTGAGGTTTTCAAGTCCCTTCGCCGTATTTTCCATACGCTTTTTGCCCTCGAAACCGAAAGGTTCGGTAACTACTGCAACCGTAAGGATTTTCATGTCCCTTGCAATCTTTGCAATGACAGGCGCTGCGCCCGTACCCGTACCGCCGCCCATACCTGCCGTTATGAACAGAAGGTCTGTGCCCTTTATAACTTCGGTAAGGATATCCTTGCTCTCTTCCGCAGCCGCTCTGCCGACGTCGGGGTCTGCGCCTGCGCCAAGCCCCTTTGTAAGCTGACTTCCTATCTGAATTTTATTTTCGCAGGGCGAAAGAGCGAGAATCTGGCTGTCGGTATTGACAACTATGTATTCCGCACACTTTATCTTGGCTTCCAACATACGGTTGACGGCGTTATTGCCCGCGCCGCCTACGCCTATAACTTTAATCTTGGCTTTACCCGAGATGTTGTTCATTGCTGTATCGTTAAACATATGTTAACCTCCGTAAATTTCAAAAAAGCTGTAACTTTTCAATCGCCGAGAGCCGCGTCAAGCAGACTGTACAGCGAAGAGAACTGTGGTTTGTCGTAATAAGGAACGGTCGGAGCAACCACGTTGACGGCACACACAAGCCTCGATGACAGGTGCTCTGCCGTACCGCGGATAGTTTTTACTCCCTCTCCCGTAATGTACAGAGGTTTACCGCTCATATCTTTTTCGCTGAAGGACTGTCTGCATGCCTCTATCGTTTCGCAAATGCCGTCCAATCCTTCGCGTATTATATCGCGCAGGGTCGCAGTGGAATAACTGTATATCTGACCCTCGTATCTGATTTCCTGAATTGAAGTGAGGTGCTCTTTCGCATTGAGATTGACTTTCGAAAGAAACTGAGACGCAACCTCGAAAGGTATATTAAGCTCCTGCGACAGAAGCACCGCAACGTGCCCTATGCCTACCGAAAAGGACTGACTGAATATCACGCCGTTGCCGCACGCTATGCTGTAAGTGGATGAGATATAGCCCAGATCGAACAGAGCCGTGTAACTGTCGCGTATCTCGGGCGAGAGCAGATAGTTTATCTCCGCAAGCGGCGAGGGAATGTACGTTATATCCCTTATGCCTGCAAATCTGGCAAAAGCACGCGACACGCACTCAGAAAACGCTGTTCTTACAAAGAACCAACTGAGTTTTGCGCGCAGGCTGTCAGTAATGCAGCCGTAGGGGTCTATCATTCTGCGCTTGTCCGACATGACATAGTATACGGGACTGCACTCAACCTCCGTAAAACCGCTCTCCGGGCGGGGACGGGACAACTCCTTGAGTTGTTCAATCTGCGCTCCCCTTATCTTGCGGGGCGAGGGGAAAGACAGCACCTTGTCGGTATTTACCACCCTTAAAAATTCGCCGGGGACGCCGACAAAAAACCTGACTATCCTGCATCCCGCCGCAGCGAGGGTATTCTTTACGCACTCATTTATTGCGGCGGAAAAACTCTTTACGTCCAGGAGTTCGCCGTCGGCATAGCCGTCATAGGCGCAGCTGTATTTACTTTTGATGATGAAAGTGTTGTTGACACCCCTTTCACCCACTGCCGCGCATATTTCGGAGGAGCGGATATCCAACACTGCTACGCTTGCATTTCGCACTGTTTTACCTGTTTTCGCGCATATCATACACGCTTATACTTATATAAATCTATTATATAATAGTGTAAACTGCTTGTCAACCAAAAGAAACAAAAAAGCGGCTAACAAAATTAAGCCGCTTTATTTTTATGTAACTTATAAATTCTGAGCTATAAAATCAGCTGACAGCGGATATATATTCGGCGTAGACGCCAGAGACGTCATTGCCCGTACAAACGCACATAACCCAGCCGCGCAGTTTGTTTTCATCCGAGAGCGAAGAGAATACGCGGTAGCATGAAGACATTTTTTCTTCGCTGTAAACGGTGAAATCGCTTATAGATATTTCCACTCCGCAATAGAGCGAGAAGGTAATGTTGTAGCAATCGGTAATCAGATCCTTTGCGACGGTAACTTTCTTTACCATGTCGCGGAGCGAACCGAAAAACTTCTTGAAAAGCAGCGAAGATTTTACAGCCTGGTCAAACTGATCATCGGGAACGTCCAAAAGAACGTTGGGGCAATTATCGATCTCGTTTATATTCTGCGCGCTTCCGCGGATGAACGTTCCGTCCTCGTCGTACACAGCATACAGTCCGTTTTCATTCTGGCGGGCAAAGGTTTCCCTCCTCTCCTTGAGCACTACGTTGAGCGTGCAGGGAAAGACCTTTTCATAGGAAGCCACGCAAATCATACCCTTGCCACCGACGCAGCGTGCGATGTCATCTTCGGAAAGAAAGAGAAGATTTGTCCCCTTTAAGGCATTCAATTGTTTTGTGCTGTACGCATAGTCTTCGTCCCCGCCCGTAGTGTAATAAATGTACTCCACGTTTACGTTTTTTATGGACAAGGCAACCCCCGCGCCCACAATGAGCGCGGCGCAGAAGACAAGCGATAAAATCAGCGCGACAACTTTTCTTAAGTAATTCATGATTTGCTATATTGCTACCCGACGAATATCGCCGCCGAGCATTCTTATTTTATGCTCGAACTGAGAATAACCCCTGTCAATGTGCGAAATATCGAGCACTTCGCTCCTGCCCTCCGCCGCAAGGGCGGCAATGACGAGAGCCGCTCCTCCGCGCAAATCGTTGGCAATGACAGTTGCACCCTTAAGCCCATCCACTCCCCTGACAAACGCACTCCTTCCGACAACGGTAATATCCGCGCCCATCTTGCAGAGTTCGGGCACATATTTAAAGCGCGTTTCGAAAAGATTTTCAGTGACGATGCTGTTCCCGGCACAGACCGACAGCAGCGCGGTCATCTGCGCCTGAAGGTCGGTAGGAAAGCCGGGATAGGGCTGAGTTTCAACACTTTTGACAGCTACAGGTCTTTTATCGTTCTTTATGTATATTTTATCATTTTTTATGCGCAGTTTGCAACCGTTTTCTCTAAGTTTATGTAAAAGCGAGCTCAAATTTTCCGCACAAACTCCGCTCATCTCGATATTGCCGCCGCACATCGCTGCGGCAATGAGAAAAGTGCCCGCCTCAATTCTGTCGCTGATTGCCTGATACTGCGCTCCTCGCAGTCTCTTCACTCCCTCGATTGCTATCGTACCCGTGCCCGCTCCGCGCACCTTTGCACCTATCGCATTGAGAAAATTCTGCAAATCTTCAATTTCAGGCTCGCGCGCGGCGTTTTTAATTACGGTAGTACCCTCCGCCTTTACCGCCGCAAGCATGATGTTTTCGGTAGCCCCCACACTCGGACAATCGAGCATAATCTCATTTCCCGTGAGCTTTTCGCAACTGCAGACTATATATCCGTTCTGCTCACTGATTTTTACGCCCAGCCGCTTGAGCCCAGTCAGATGCAAATCGACAGGTCTTAGTCCTATATCGCAACCGCCCGGATAGGCAATCTTCGCCTTGCCGAAACGCGATATCACAGAACCGAGCAGAAATACCGACGAGCGCAACTCATGCGCAAGTTCGCGAGGAATTTCGCAGTTATACGCCGAAGAGCTGTCAATTATCATATCCTTGCCGATATAGCGCACTCTGCAGCCGAGACAACCGAGTATTCTGACCATATTGCTGACATCTGAAATATCAGGAACGTTATACAGCGTTACGGGACTGTCCGTCAGGACGGCGGCGGCAAGTATGGGAAGCACGGAGTTTTTGGCAGTCTGAATATTTATGCTGCCTTCGAGCTTTTTACCCCCGTTAATAACATATTTTTCCATATTCACTCCGTTTCAGTAAAAAATGCCGAGCAGCCCGAACAAAAAATTTTTTCAGGCTGCTTTACTTCATTATATGGAATTTTGCTCCGCCGTGTTCACGGAACGTCGATATGTTATACAGCACGCCCATCGACGTCATTGTTATTATAAGCGACGTATTCCCGCTGCTTACGAGGGGAAGCGGCAAGCCTGTAGGCGGAATTGTACCGCTTACGACCAGCGCGTTGACCATTACCTGAATGCCGTAAACCAATGTTATGCCTGCTGCGAGAAGATAGCCGAACCTGTCGCCGCAACCCGCAGCAATTTTTATTCCGCGCGTTATTAGAAATATGCATACAAGAAAAAATACGGCGAGCCCGACAAACCCGAGCTCTTCGCCCATTACAGACATTATAAAATCGCTCTCCGCAAAGGGCAGAAATCTGTATTTCTGCGTGGAATTGAACAACCCGACGCCGAACCATCCGCCGTTGCCCAAGGCATACAGCGACTGAATAAGCTGATAGCCCTCATCCTTCGGCGACGCCCACGGGTCGAGAAAGGCACTCAGTCTCTGCAATCTGTAGGGCTCTAAAATTATCAGAACGGGCACAGCCACTATAAAAGGCACGAGCATGAGCGCGAAAGTCTTTAAGTTGGTTCCGCTGAGAAACACAAGCGCAAGCATCAACAGACCCACGCACATGGTTATCGACATGTTCGGCTCGGCGATTATTAAAAGACACAGCCCCGTCCCGACAATGAGCACGGGCGCAATGCCAATGAAAGTCGTCGCCTTTTTATAGTTTGCCGAAAAGTGCGCCGCCGCGAACAGCACGAAGGCGTATTTTGCAATTTCGGAAGGCTGCAGCGTAAACGAGCCGAAACCTATCCAACGGGTCGCGCCATAGTTTGTAACGCCTATGCCCGGCACAAATACGAGCGCAAGCAGAACAAAAGCCGCTATTATGAGGGGGATTTTTAATTTTATCAGCCTGCGATAGGGTATAAACGCCGCGGCAGACATCGCCGCCGTGCCGAGCACAACGCCAATCAGCTGCTTATTGACAAAGTACCACTCGCTGCCGTACTGAACTTTGCCGACATAGCTCCCCGCAGAATAAATCATCAGGCAGCCGAAGAGAGCCATGCCCAGCGTCAGGACAAGTATCCAGACATCCCCCCTGTTTTGCGGCTTTTCAAACAGAGAACCGCGCATTTTCAAAACCCTGCACCATGTCTGCAAAGCAGTCGCCGCGCTCTTCATAGCCGCCGAACTCGTCGAAACTTGCGCTTGCAGGACTTAAAAGCACACACTGTCCTTCGCAGGCAATGCTCTTCGCCAGCATGACGGCGTCACGGAATTTTGTGCAGAGCGAAAAGCTCATATACCCGCTCTTAATACACGACGAGAGCATTTTATATCTGTTTTCTCCGTAGAGTACGGCATGAATTACTCTGCTGCCCCGTGAAAGCTCGTCAAACAGGACAGAATAGTCATAACCTTTATCCTTGCCGCCGAGCAAAATCACAGTAGGTCTGGTCATGCAGTTTATCGCCTTAAGCGTTGCGTCGGTATTCGTACCCTTGCTGTCATTTATGTATGTGACGCCGCCGACTTCTGCCACCTGCTCTATGCGGTGGCGCACGCCGCGGAATTCAGAGAGTGATTTGCCGACCGCCTGCACATTGAGAGCCAATATATCGGCAACGGCTATGCACGCGAGCGCGTTGCATATGTTGTGTTCTCCACCGACAGATAAGTCTCCAGCTTTGAGATAGGTCCTGCCGAAACAGGTGAGTTCGCCGTTATCGACGCAAGCCCCCTCTATCTTCTCATGCGCGGAAAAGAATACCACCCTACCCTTTGTCGACTGTGCCAGAGCGCGCACGCGCTCGTCGTCATAATTTAAAACGGCATACTCGCTCTCGCGCAGAGAGCGAACAAGTTTGCTCTTGAGGTAAATGTAGTTTTCCATATTGTAGTGTCGGTTGAGATGGTCTTCGGTTATGTTGGTTATTACGGATATGTGGGGACGAAGTCCGGACAGTGTTTCAAGCTGAAAGGAAGAAATTTCCATGACCGCAAAATCGTCAAACGACAACTTTTCCACATAATTTATCGAAGGGTCGCCGCAATTTCCGCACATAACGCTGCTCTTGCCGCAATCGGAAAGCACTTTATTTATCATTGAAACAGTAGTCGTCTTGCCGTTCGTACCCGTAACCGCTATCTGCGTTGCCCTTAAATAGCGCGACGCAAGCTCTTCCTCGCCCGTTATCGCCTTGCCAAGTCTGCGGAACGCAACGGGAAGCGGATTGTCTATGGGAATGCCTGGACTTAAAACGAGCACGTCGCACACTCTGACCGCCTCGCTGTAATTTTCCGTCGTCACCTCTTTTGCCCCCGAGGCAACGAGTAAACGGCAGGTTTTTTCAATATTTCCGCTCATCACGTCGTCATAGATATAGACCTCAGCTCCGCGGGCAAGCAAAAAGCGGGCACTGCTTTCTCCCGATTTTGAAATGCCCGCCACCAAAAACTTCTGACCCTTAAAATACATCTTTCCTCACAAAAAAATCAAACAGATTATTGCGACTAAAGCGGTGATTAAAGAGTACGCATACGTAATTTTACACTCCGAAAAGCCCTTCATCTGAAAATGATGATGCAGTGGCGCCATCAGAAATACTCTCCGCCTTGTCCGTTTATAATATATTACCTGGACTATGACGGATATGCCTGACACGGCAAACATAATGCCGACTACCGGGATATACAGCGTATTTTGCGTGAATACAGATATACAGGAAATGAGCCCGCCGAGCGCGAGCGAGCCCGTATCGCCCATAAAGACACTGGCTTTGTTGCTGTTAAAGAGAAGAAACGCCGCAAGCGCGCCGACCGCCGAAAAAGCTATATATGCGCGGTCATCGCTGAAAAAGGAGAGCATTATGCCGAAAAACAACAGATATACAAGCGAAGTCCCGCCCGCCAGTCCGTCCAGTCCGTCGGTAAGATTTACGCAGTTTACCGTTGCGACGAAGACAAAAATGATAAACGGAATTATCCAGAAACCTATATCTATGCTCATTCCGCCCGAAAAGGGAATTGAAAGCTCGCTGAGACCGTTCAGATGGCAATAGGTTGCCGCAACCGAAGCGATTGCGAGCTGAAAGACTATTTTCTGATAGGGCTTGAGCCCTTCGTTCTCTTTTCTGCGGATTTTTAAAAAGTCGTCTAAAAATCCGACTATCGCAAACCCCGACGTTATGACGAGAGTGAGGTTTGTAATGTTGTCCCCGAACCCGCAGAACGCAAAAGAGCAGATTAAAATTGCCGCAATGAACGCCAGCCCGCCCATTGTGGGCGTGCCGCTCTTTGAGGCGTGCTCCTTTACATAACCTAAAATGTACTGCCCGGCTTTTAACCTCCTTAAAAGAGGCAAAAGCATGAGAATAAGCGCGCACGCCGCGGCAAATGCCGACAGCGTGCATATGAGATATAACTTCATCGTATGAGATTGCCTATTATTTTCCTGATAACTGTATTGTCATTATAACTGTGTTTTATACCCATTATTTCCTGATAGGTCTCTCCGCCCTTGCCCGCCACAAGAAGTGTATCGCCCTCTTTTAAAAGATTTATGGCATATTCCGTCGCCATCTCCCTGTCGGATATTGTGACATACGGCACATTGGTCTTTCTCACGCCCTCTTCTATTGAGGTAATTATGTCGAACGGGTCTTCAAATCGGGGATTATCCGACGTAATTATGATAAAATCGGCATATCTGCCCGCAATTTCGCCCATTATCGGGCGTTTTGTCGTGTCGCGGTTTCCGCCACAACCGAAAAGGCAATACAGCCTGTTGTCGCACAGCTTTTTAAGACACGACAGAGATTTTTCCAACCCGTCGGGCGTATGAGCAAAGTCCACAAAGATATTTGCCCCGCGGAATTTTGCTACGCATTCAAGTCTGCCGGAAACACCTTTCAGAACCGAAAGTCCTTCGGCAACAGCCTCGGTGCTTACTCCGAGGGCATGCGCGCAAGTCGCCGCCGCGAGAGCGTTATAGACGTTATGTATAGCAGGCATATTAAGTCGTATATCGTACAATTCGTCGCTGATATTTATGACGAACGACGTTCCGTCTATATCCTCGCTCAAATCTATCGCAAACGTATCGGCGGGATTTTCCAGCCCGTATGTCAGCGCGTCCTGCCTCTCCGCCATGAGTTCCGCGCCGAACTCGTCGTCGGAATTTATTATGGCAAGTCTGCTCCTTTCTTTGGAAAAGAGCAGCTTCTTGCTGTCTGCGTAGCTCTTCATATCCCCGAAAAAATCAAGGTGGTCCTGCGTAAGATTTGTAAATATAGCCGCGGTAAAGAATATTCCGTCCACCTTGCCGAAATACAGCGCGTGAGCAGAAACTTCCATAAAGACATACTCGACACCGCACTTGACCATATCATCGAGCAGACTGTATAGAAAAATCGGGTCGGGCGTGGTGAGCTCGGGCGAGACGAATTTATTTGCATACGCAACCCCCAACGTGCCGATAACGGCGCAATTTGCGCCGTCGGCTTCGAATATGCTCTTTAGCATATACGTCGTTGTAGTCTTGCCGTTTGTACCAGTAATGCCGATAATTTTTAATTTTTTGTCGGGAAAAGAATAAAAATTGCGTGCAAGCATCGCAACCGCCGCCCTGCCGTCTTTTGCTATCACCTGCGGAACGTCCAGCCCGAGCTCACGCGAACACACAACCGCCGCCGCGCCCCTTGCGCATGCCTCCGCAGCATGTTCGTGAGAATCTTCCTTTTCTCCTTCATAGCAGACGAACAAATCGCCCTGTCTTACTCTTCTGCTGTCAGAACAGATACCTGCAATTTCCGTATTTCCGTCGCCCGTAAACTTTACAACGTCAAGTCCATTTATGACATTGCGCAATTTCATATTTTTACCCTCACTCATAAGGTCTGATATTTTTTATGTCTATTATGTCCTGAAAGATATTTCTCGCTGCAGGTGCCGCCACGGTGCTGCCGTAGTATGCTCCCTGCGGCTCGTCGACTATAACTAGAGCCAGATACTGCGGTTTATCCGCGGGGAAAAAGCCTATAAAAGACGAAACATATTTGCCCGCCGCAACCGCGCCGTTTTCATATTTCTGCGCAGTGCCCGTCTTGCCCGCAACGCGATAGCCCTCTATGTAAGCCTTCTTGCCGCTGCCTTCTTTTACTACGCCTTCAAGCATTTCGCAAAGCATTGCGGAAGCCTCTTTGCTTATCGTCGTGTTTTTTAACACAGGCTCATTTTCTTCCACTACCTTTCCGTCCGCAGAAATGATGCTTTTGAGAAGACGCGGAACATAGTAATTTCCGCCGTTGACTACGGATGCAACGGCGCAGGCAAGCTGCAGAGCGGTTACTGCAACCGTCTGCCCGAAACCTATTCTCGCTAGGTCGCAATCGCGCACAAGCGACTGCGGCACAAGCATTCCCAGAGCCTCGCCGCCGAAATCGATGCCCGTTACATTGCCCAGCCCGAAGGAATAGAGATAGTCATAGAAAGTCGACGTTCCGAGCGCAAGCGCAATATCAGTAAAGCATGGGTTACAGCTGTTATTGAGTGCCTCGGCGAGCGTCTGGTTGGAATGTTTGCCGTTGGCATGGTCCGACCAGCACTTTATCGTCGTTCCGTCAACCGTCCTGGTGCGGCTGCCGTTAAACACATATGAAGGCGAAAACGCGCTCTTGTTGCCGTTGAGATATTCCTGCAGATCAGCCGCTGCCGTAAGCACTTTGAATGTTGAACCAGGTTCATAAATATCGCAGACTGCAGTATTTCTGGACTGCGCGTTGAGCGTTTCCGTGTCGTCGCGCGGGACGTCGTTCAGGTCGTACGAAGGATAGTTGACCATGGCAAGCACGTCAAAGTTGCCAGGGTCGAGCACTATGCATGAAACCGAGGCAGCCTTGCTCGAATTATAGACTTCGCGCATAGCCTGCTCTGCGGCAAGCTGAATTTCGAGGTCGATTGTCAGACTTATGCAATCGCCGTCGACAGCCTGCTTGTATACAATGCGCGTATCCTCCGTCTCCGCGCCGACAATGTCCGTCGTGTACATTATTTCGCCGTCTGTGCCCGAAAGTACGGAATTATAAATTTTTTCAAGTCCCGAAAGTCCCGAACCGTCCGACGATGTAAACCCGAGCACCTGGCAGAGCACGTCGTCATAAGCGTAGACGCGCTTATTGTCGCGGGAATAGTAAACTCCGTCGAGGGCGTACTTGGCAAGCTCCTCTATCTCTTCGCTTCCCACCATGCGCGCGACAGTAATTTCGGAAACCTTGCGCTGTGAAATCTTCTCTTCAAGCTGTTCCCTGTCCGCGCCGAGCACATCGGCGAGAATTCTCGCGGTGTACGCCGCATCTTTTACGGAATTGGGACGGACGAACACGCTGTATGCCGTCTGATTTCCGACGAGCAACTGACCGTTTCTGTCGTAAATCTTTCCGCGGGAGGCGACCACGGGAATTTCTCTGTTCCACTGGTCTGTCGCTCTCAGCACAAGTTCCTGACCCCAGACCACCTGAATATAGAAAAATCTGGCAAAAATCAGACAAAAAAGAAAGGTTATTGCCAGAAATACTGACAATAACCTCTTTTGTAAAACTGTTAGGGAAAACTGTATATTCTTAATCAAATGGCACTCACTCCAGGATAAGTCCGTGAGATGCGGCAAATTCCGCAACCTTTTCGAAGCTCGTTGCCGCGTCTATCTGAGAATTGACGCCTGCAAGCGCGCCGCGTGCAGTGTTTATGCCGTCCTGAATGGCATAAAGGTCGTTGTTAAGTCCTGCGATTACCGCGGAATTGACTATAACGAGTATGAAGAGCGCGACAACTACGCTTATGAACGTAGCGATAATTATTTTTTCGCGCTTGCCGATTACGGAAGTCTTTGCCGAAGAAGTTACCTTGACTTCGGTTGCATTGTTTTCTTCCGCCGTTCTGTACTGAATGGTGGTATTTGTAGGACGAAGGTCTTCGTTCTCTTCTTCGTCGTTTTCTGTCATAGCTCTGGGCGCGACAGCTGCACGCTGCTGATTGACGGGGCTGTCTGCACGGAATATATCGGCGTCCGCGCGTGCATTCTGCACGAGATAGGGACGCTGCTCAACGCGCGTTGCGGCACTTTCGAATACTCTTTCGAATGCGGAGGGCTTAACTTCCTCTTTCGTTTCGGGCGCAACCGTCCTGCCCCTGACTTCGTTCATTCCGAAATCGGGGTTTATTAACCTCTTGTAGTTCTCCTTAATCTGCGCATTGTGAAGTTCGTCCGCGGTCATTGCGGACGCATATTCGCGCCTTTCATTCTTCTGTAAGGTCTCTCTTTCGAGTACGGGGGTTGCGACTGCCATAATTCTACTCCTTATCGCATCTTGTAATTCAGATTTTGCGCGCCACGCGCAACTTTGCACATTTTGAACGCGAATTTATCGCCATTTCTCTGACCGTCGCGGTCACAGGCTTTCTGGTTATAATTTCAATTTCCTTCTTCTTTCCGCATACGCAGACAGGAAAACTTTTGGGACATACACAGTCGAGCTCAAGCTGATTGAACGCCTGCTTAACTATCCTGTCTTCCAGAGAATGGAAAGTGAGAATTGCTATTCTTCCGCCGCTTTTCAGTCTTCGGGTAAGACCTTCAACGCATTCGTACAGTCCGTCCAGTTCGCCGTTGACCGCAATCCTTATCGCCTGAAAAGTTTTGCGCGCCGCAGGTCCGTTCTGCCTGAATTTTGCGGGAATGCTGTTTTCTATTATATCCACCAGCTCGCCGCACGTCTTTATCGGGTTATTTTTACGCGCGGAAGCGATGTTCGCTGCTATTTTTGAGGCAAAATTTTCTTCTCCGTATACACGGATTATTCTTGCCAGTTCTTCCTGCGGATACGTATTGACTATTATTTCCGCCGTCAGCGGAGCCGACGTATCCATTCTCATATCGAGCGGCGCGTTTCGCTTCATGTAAGCAAAACCCCTGCCCTCTGTATCTATCTGATGACTGGATACTCCGAAATCAAGGAGTATTCCGTCGAGCTTATCAATTCCTGCTATCGCAAAAACCTGCTCGAAATCTTTGTAGTTCGATTTATATATGGAAAACCTGCCGTCAAACTCTTTCAGTCTCTCCGTCGCCGCAGCTATCGCTTCGTCGTCGAGGTCTGTGGCTATCAGTCTCCCTCCCGGCGAGGTGCGTCTCAGTATCTCGTAGGAGTGCCCTCCGCCGCCGACCGTTCCGTCGAAATAAATTCCGCCGTCCTTCAGGTCAAGTGCCTGCATGCACTCTTCCAGCATTACGGGAATATGTCCGAACTCGTTCATTATATTCCCAACTGCGAGAACATCTCGTCGTAGTTGCTTTCCATATCGGCGGTGTATTCGTCGTAGAGACGTTTGTTCCAGATTTCCACTCTGTTCACCGCGCCGCAGATGACAATGTCCTTGTCGTCCTTTTCAAGCTTTGCGTGTCTTCTGAACTCGGGGCTGAGAACTATTCTGCCCTGATTGTCTTCCTCCACCTGCACGCAGGTTCTGGCAAACATTCTGACGCGCTTCTGCGCTTCGATATCAGATATCTTGGTCGCCCCCAGCTCTTCGAGGTACTTTTCCATAACCTCAGCCGTGAAGACAAATATGGTGCTGTTCGTGCCGAATGCAAAATAATACTTTTCGCCCAACTCTTTTCTGAGTTTGGCGGGAATTCTTATTCGGTTTTTCGCATCGAGCTGGTGAAAATATTCACCCGTGAGCATTGCCATAAATTTTAAACCTTAAGATATCTTTGCTTTAAAGTAATCTTATAATAGCATACTCTTTGACCACTGTCAACCACCAAACGCATTTTTTTTAAATTTTTTTAAAATTTTTTAATTTACCGGCGTTAATTTTTGATTACTGATTGTTATTTTTGTTCATAATAAAGTGAAATATTTGTTCATTTTTCTCATAATTTCCATTTTTGAATGTTATAATTTGTTTTTTATGGCTTTTTAAGTTGTTTTTCCCTAAAAGTAGTCGCAGGTGGTTTGCTGTCCCTACAATTCCATCAAAAACGGGACATGAATAGTGCTTTTCTATGTAATCTCTGGCAAATACATAGTGAGTACAGCCGAGGACAACGCACGAAGGATTGCAGTCGGGGAGCAACAGATCAAGGCTTTCCGACGAAAGAGAAAAAATGTTTTCTTCGATATAATGCGCAAGTTCCGCGCACGCCTCCACCTTCGCTCTGTTGCCCAGCCAGGCAGAACACAGCCGTCTGAAAGCCTGACTTTGCGCCGTGCCTCTGGTAGCCAGCACGAGGCACTCTCCCTGCAATGCGGACGCCTGTTTTACTGCGGGCTGAATTCCCACTATTGGAAAGGCATATCTTGCCCGCAGCTCCTCTATGCAGAGCGCGGTCACCGTGTTGCACGCCACGACGGCTGCCGAAGGACGGCAGTCGGCAATCTCATCGAAAATGCCGAAGACCAGCTCCCGCACGTGCGCGCGCGACATATTTCCGTATGGTACGTTATAGTTGTCCGCAAAGTAAATGAAATTCCTGTCAGGGCACTGACGGACACATTCCGCCAACAGGTTTATGCCGCCTATGCCGCTGTCAAAAACGCACACGGGACGCTCCGCGCTACTATCAATTTCATCCATAATATTATTAATATTAATGCAATAAAAAATATATTAAAAAAATCGCAAAAGCATTTGAAATTAGTTTACAATGCTGTGAATTTATGATAAAATTACACAAGATTTAAGAGAATATAAATTTTCCAAAAGGAGAAACCGAAGTGCCTAACATAAAATCCGCTAAAAAGCGTACCCTCGTTACCGAGAAAAAAACTGCTCAGAACAAAATGATCAAGTCTGAAGTCAAAACGGCTGTCAAGAAGTTCGTCGTTGCAGTTGAAGCCGGCGACAAGGCTGCAGCAACAGAAATGTTCCCCTCCGTATGCTCGCTCATCGACAGCGCAGTAAGCAAGGGCGTTTACAAGAAGAACACGGCTGCCAATAAGAAATCAGGACTTGCTAAAAAGCTCAACGCAATGGCTTAAAATTTAAAAAATCAACACTTTAAGGCGGACAATGCTGTCCGCCTTATTTTCGTGCACAAAATCATACAAAATACCTGCCTGTTTCATAGCTAAGACAGATTTATTCATTAAAAAATATCAGAAAAATGCCTTATGCGATGCGGCGGCGCGAAATCAATTTCGCGCCGCCGCACCTTTTGTTATTTAAAAATGAAAATATATAAATCTGGCAGACATTTGTGTGATATCCCTGTCGTTTTACCTGAATTTTTGGTTAAAAATGTAAACTGTGCTCAAATTATGAAATTTATGTGAAAATAATTAACATGATAAAAGTATTTCAAATTCTTATTTAATATTATTGACATAATACTTTATTAAATTTTATAATCATATTCGGTTATCTTTTACTAAACTTTTTGTTTATAATTGCTAACCGTTTAGAGATTGTAAACAAAAAGTTTATATTATAAGGCGGAATTATGGATATAGGAGCCAAAATCAAGAGGTTGCGATTGCAGCTCAACCTGTCGCAGGCGGAGCTTGCGGACAGATGCGAACTGACAAAAGGTTACATCTCGCAACTCGAGAACAACGTAACATCCCCCTCTATTGCCACCCTGCGCGACATTCTTGCAGCACTCGGCACAGACCTTGCAGAATTTTTCAAAAAAGAAGACGACGAACGCGTAGTTTTCAGTTCGGATGACTTTATAGAAAAGCAGGAAAACGGCATGCTGCTCAAGTGGATTATTCCAAATGCGCAGAAGAACGAAATGGAGCCCGTGCTTGTCGAACTTATGGCGGGAGCGGCAACGCCAGTCGACTTCCCCCACGAGGGTGAGGAGTTCGGCTATGTGCTGGAGGGCAGGCTGAGAATTGAACTCGGCAAAAACAATTACGTATGCAAAAAGGGCGAAACCTTTTACTACGCGGCGGACAAGTCTCACAGAGTTGTCAACTGCGGCAAAACCAACGCTAAATTTTTGTGGATTTCCACACCACCTAATTTTTAAGGAGAACTTACTATAATGAGCAACAGTCAGAACATTATCGAACTCATCGACGTGAGAAAAGTCTTTGACGACGAAACTGTAGCCGTCGACAACTTCAACCTCGCCGTAAAGAAAGGCGAATTCGTTACATTCCTCGGTCCGTCGGGTTGCGGCAAGACGACAACTCTGCGCATGATTGCAGGCTTCGACCTTCCCACGTCGGGCAAAATTCTGCTCAACGGCGAGGACATCTCTCACCTTCCTCCCAATAAGCGACCCGTAAATACCGTATTCCAGAAATACGCGCTCTTCCCCCATCTGAACGTTTACGAAAATATCGCGTTCGGACTGAAGCTCAAAAAAGTGGAAAACACATATAAAAACGCCGAAGGTCAGACCTATACCAAAAAAGAACGCCTGACCAAGAGCGAAATTGACAAAAAGGTCAAAAAAGCTCTCGAAATGGTTGACCTCGAGGGCTTTGAAAAGAGAAGCGTGAGCACCCTCTCCGGCGGTCAGCAGCAGCGTATCGCAATAGCGAGAGCTATTGTAAACGAGCCCGAAATTCTCCTTCTTGACGAGCCGCTCGGCGCGCTCGACCTCAAAATGAGAAAGGAAATGCAGATTGAGCTCAAAAAGATGCACCGTCGTCTGGGCATTACATTTATATATGTAACGCACGACCAGGAAGAAGCCCTCACTATGTCCGACAAAATCGTCGTTATCAACGACGGCGACATCCAGCAGGTCGGCACGCCCACTGAAATTTACAACGAACCCGTAAACACTTTCGTTGCGGACTTCATTGGCGAGAGCAACATATTCAACGGCACGGTAGTAGGCAAGCGCAAAGTCAAGTTCTGCGGCGCAACATTCAAGTGCCTCGACGACTTCGAGATAAATCAGATCGTCGACGTCGTCGTCCGTCCCGAAGATATAATCATCTGCGCTCCCGAAGACGGCAAACTCAAGGGCAAAGTCATATCCACCGTTTTCAAGGGCGTTCACTACGAAATTACAGTTGAAATGGGCAAGTATGAAATCGTCATACAGTCCACGGCTTACGCTCAGCCCGGCAGCACGATAGGCATGAACATCGAGCCCGACGGCATACACCTCATGATGCCCGTATACACCACCAACCGTTTCGAAGGCGTCATTACCAAGAACAACACCGTAGAATTCGGCGACGGCGAATTCGAATGCGACGTCACCACGCTCTATCCCGGCTCTCACCTCGACGAAGACGGTTACCTCATAACCGCTCAGGGCGAAAAGCTCGACCTTACGGGCGTCGAAGTCAATGTTGAAGTCGGAACTCACGACATAACCATGAGCGACGACAAGGACGCAGGTGGCGCGCAGGGCACTATCATTTCCATGATTTACAAGGGCGACCACTACCGCTATATCGTAAGAACGGAGGAAAACGAGGCCGATTACGTTCTCTCCTGCCCCGACTTATGGAACACGGACGACTTTGTCAGCCTTATAATTCCCAAGGATAAGATTAAGCTTACGCTTAAAGTTGCAGACGGAGACAAAGACTGAGATGAAATTCCGCTTTAACAGAAAACAGCTGTGCATACCCTATGCGGCGTTTTTGGTACTGTTTGTCATAGCTCCGCTCGTTGTAATAGTTTATTACGCGTTCACGAACGGACAGGGCAATTTTACCATTGACAACCTTGTGGGTTTCTTTTCCAGCACGAATACTTTAGGCACTCTCGTTTACAGCTTTGCGCTCGCAATCTGCACCACGCTCCTCTGCCTCGCAATAGCTTACCCCACGGCATATATCCTCGCGCGCAGCAACTTCAAGAAGAAATATGTTCTTCTGATGCTGTTTATCCTGCCCATGTGGATAAACTTTACCCTCAGAATAACCGCGCTCAAGGAAATACTCTCCTTTCTCGAGGGAAATATCTCAGCCTATCCCTTCCTCAACTCGGTCATAGGCATGACTTACGACTTTCTGCCGTTCATGATACTCCCCCTCTACACCTCGCTTTTAAAGCTCGACAAAAACCTCATGGAAGCCGCTCAGGACCTCGGCGCGAACAAATTTACCGTATTTCTGAGAGTTACGCTGCCTCTCTCTGTTCCCGGCATTATTTCGGGAATAACTATGGTTCTGCTCCCCTCCATGACAAACTACGTCGTACTCGATATGCTCTACAACTCGACATATATCATGGGCAGCCTTATAGGCAGCTATTTCAGCGCATACGACTGGAACAACGGCTCGATGATTTCGCTCGTATTGCTCGTCATCATATTCATCGTGACGCTGGTTACAAATCGCTTCAGCGATAAGGACGACAACGGCGGCAGGGAGGCTATATTATGAAAAAACTTTTACCCGTCATATGGCTTTGCCTTATACTGTTTTTCATCTATATTCCCATACTCGTGCTCGCGGTCTATTCTTTTACCGACGCCGCAATGGTCGGAGCGGGCGTGAATGCCTTTACTTTTGACAACTACGTTCACCTCTTTATGAACGAAGAACTGCGCGACATGATTTTCGGAACGGTAATTCTCGCGCTCGTCTCTGCGTCTATCGCCACAATTTTGGGCACTCTCGGCGCAATAGGCGGATTTTATTCCAAAAAATGGAGCAAGACTTTACTCCACTCCGCAAACCAGATACCTGTAGTCAATGCGGATATTGTCACCGGCTTTTCGGTTTGCGTGCTTCTGATAGTTCTTCTCGGCGTTAGCAAGGACACGTTTGTCCCCCTCGGAATAGGTCATGTTGTGCTCTGCGCTCCCTTTGTTTACCTTTCGGTACTCCCCAAGCTCAAGCAGATGGACAACAACCTCTACGAGGCGGCTCTCGACCTGGGTGCAACGCCCGCGCAGGCTCTATTCAAGGTGGTTATCCCTCAGCTTGTACCCGGCATAGTTTCGGGCTTTATGCTGGCAATCACCCTCTCCCTCGACGATTACTTCATAACGACATACACAAAACCTTCCACGTTCGACACTATAAGCACATATGTCGTAAACGCAACCAAGGGCAGCCAGACTGAAATCAAGACGGCTCTGTGGGCACTTTCCACACTTATATTCGTCATAGTTGTAATAGTTGTGGTAATCATGAACCTTACCGCCGCTAAAAAGCGCAAGGAGACAAAAGCAAATGAAAAAGTTTAAAAAAGTTGCCTGCACGCTCTCTGCGTGCGCAGTACTTGCGGCTTCTTCCCTTACCCTCTTCGGCTGCGGCTCAACTTCGGATGTAATAACGCTAAGAGTTTGCAACTGGGAGGAATACATTGACCTCGGAGACTGGGGCGACGACGAACTTATAGACATAGAAAACCCCTATGCGGAAAACCTCGAGGACGGCGTCTTCGGAGAAAATTCCATGGTTGACGACTTCGTGGAATGGTTCAACGCAAATCATGATTACGAAGTAAAAGTTGAATATTCGACATTCGGCACAAACGAGGACCTCTATAACCGCCTTTCTCTCGGCGACAAATATGACCTCGTATGCCCTTCGGACTATATGATAATGAAGTTGCTCGCCGAAGACGGAATTCAGCCCTATTCGGAAGAATTTTTTGATACAAACAACGAAGAGAATTACTATATAAATAACGTCTCTCCCTATATAACGAACATATTCGATATGTACGGCTCGGAAGGCAGCACGTGGAATAATTACGCTGCCTGCTATATGTGGGGCACGACGGGACTTGTCTATAACCCCGATAAACTGCTCGACGCAGCCGATGTGGAGACATGGAATATCCTCAGAAACAGCGATTACGGCAAGCAGGTCACCATTAAGGACAATGTCAGAGACGCTTATTTCGTCACTCTGGGCATGATAAACCGCGACGAACTCCTCTCGCTCGGCACAAGCGCGCAGGACGCGACAAGGCGCAGCGATATTCTCAACGACACCGCAGCGGAAACTATTGAAAATGCCGAAGACGTTCTCAAGGATATAAAGGAAAACGTTTACTCATTCGAAACCGACAGCGGCAAAGCCGATATGGTAACGGGTAAAGTTATAGCCAATTACCAGTGGTCGGGCGACGCGGTCTATATAATGGACGAGGCTGAAGGCGACGAGCTCAATCCTACCGAACTTTGGTACTCCGTACCCGACGAATGCACGAACCTCTGGTTCGACGGCTGGGTAATGCTTAAAAGCGGCATTGACGGAAACGCCCAGAGACAGGAAGCCGCCGAAGCATTCGTCAATTTCCTTTCGCGTCCCGATAATGCCGTAAGGAATATGTACTATATAGGCTACACCTCCTCCATAGCGAGCCAGACCGTATATAACTATATGGACTGGATGTACAGATTTGTATTTGACCCTTCGGAAGAGTATTTCGACGAAGAACTTACAGACGTGTACGAATACGATTTAAGCTATTTCTTCGGCAAGGAATATGACCCTCTGTATGTGGATGCGTCGGCGTTTGAGCTCGACTATGACGCTCTGCCGCCTACAGTCGAAAAACTCGGTGAAAAATACGGCAATGATATTGAATATAATATCTACAGCGGTGCGGCAATCAACCGCGGCAGACAGCTGTTTGCTCAATATCCCCCCTCTAACGTCATTGACAGAAGCGTTGTAATGCTTGACTTCGGCGACAAGCTTTCCGACATAAACCAGATGTGGATAAATGTACGCTGCCTCGACCTGATTGATATATCTCCCGTTACAGTAGGCGTTGTAGCGGCAGTAATAGCAGGCATTGCCATAGCCATTCTGCTTTACGTATTCAGATACAGACTTTTCATCAAACACAGACCCAAAAAGGGGTACGCTCTGGCAAAATAAAAAAAGGCGCGGAAAAAGCGCAATTCCCATAGATATTAAAAAGAGCGAAGAATTTCAAAAATCTTCGCTCTTTTTAATTGCCTGATAAATTGTAATTTACAAATTTATTTGTTTTTGCAGTATTATCATATCCACAAGCTGTACGCCATTTTCAATAATTTTATGGTCATAGTTATCGGTAAAAAAATTTTTGATTCTTCCACTCTCCGTAAACCCACATTTTTTATAAAACGGAATAGTTAAAGAACTTTCCCCTGTGCCGACTTGCAAAATTACAAAGCGGTCTTTATATGCGGTTTGAATATAATCAATGAGCATTTTGCCATAACCTTTTCTTTGATATTGCGGTGCGACAGCAAGATTCTTTATTTCAAGAATTCCGTTACCGTTGTCATCAACAACTATCTCTGCTTTTATGCCGTTATCGTCAAGCACAAACATAACGCTCTTTTCAATATATCGGTTAATCATACTTTCTTGTTCATCGGCAAGTAAAAGCAAGTCAATATATCGTTTTTTGTTTTCTTTTATTTCATATATCATTTTTACATCTCTAAATTACTGTTTATCTTTGATAATATTCTAAAACAAAATAACTTAAAAGTAAAATAGAAAGCGCACTTGCCTTGTTTACAAGGTATAGTGCGCTATACTTCACTTATATTTTGTGGCAAAAATTCCCTATGGAAACCGCGCAAATTCCGCGCCTTTTTTCATTTTAATATTCAGTTTATATGGAGAGCAATACTGCGGCAATTATTCCAGCTATCAGCGCAATCCAGAGCAGAATTTTCGTTGCGATAATTATTCGCGCTCTGAGACGAAGCACCTTGTCGGTCTGAGATAAATTTTCAATTTCTTCATAAACCGCATTCCCGTCTGTGCCGAACGCCTCTGTTCCGTCCATAAACGGTCTGGCTTTCAGCTGCAATTCGCAAAGATTTTCCCTGAAAGTTACGTTGAACGTGCCGCACTGCGCACGACCTTTTTTATCGTAAGTTCTGCGGACGTCGAATATTCCGAACAGACTGACTATAAAAAAGAACAGAGACGCGATAAACCACAGCGGACTTCTGAGCTCATTGAAGTCTTCAACGCGTACGCAGACTGTATCTTTTTCGGTATTGACGACGCCCTCAAGCATGCCGTAGCGGTTGCGCTTAAGCCCGACCGCCTCGCCGTCGCAAGTAACGGAGTAATTTTTTTTGCGCGCATTATAAATGCTTATAATGAGAGTGTTCATCATACACCTCCGCTCAACAACGCAATCAGAACTATGAGGGCAAGGACGGCGACTACGCCTGAAAATACCAACCGACCGACAGAGCGTTCACCCTTGCGACTGCAACATATCAGCAACACAAACGAGCCTATTGAAAACGACAGAGCGACTGCAACTATTGCCGGCAGCGCGGCGGCGTAAGCGTCAATGAACGGTCCTATACTGTTTGCCCCGTCGAATGAAAACATCACCTCGGCAAAGCCCTCTTTAAGCAGTATCAGACCGAGAGAGCATATAACGATTACGATTGCCAGCAGAATTTTAAAAACTACTATTGCGGGAACTGCAAACAGAACTATAAGTCCGCCCACCAAAAAGACGACGACGGCTATATTCAGATTGGACAATATCTTGCCCAACCGCACGCCGTACTGTTTCCAGATGACAGCATTCATCTTTCACCTCATTCAGGTCAAATCGCAACGCGGTTCAGCCTATTATTGTTGGCTTTATATTAGCATGACCAAAGAATAATTTCAATACGAAAACATATAATAGAACTATTTTCCAATAAAAAACTTGTAATTTAAGTTAATTTTGGCTAAATGACGCATAAAATTTTACATTTTGTTTCGCGGTCTCATAGTCAATGGAAATAAAGATATTTTAATTTAATCAGAACTTTTATAGTTGCATATTAACTATGCCGTGCAGTTTATTGCATGGCACAAAAAAACTGCCTGTAATTTATTGATTTTTTTTCGCCTTTGTTGTATTATATTCAGGTAAGATATGCTTCCGTAGTTAAATGGATATAACAGCCCCCTCCTAAGGGGCCGTTCCGGGTTCGATTCCCAGCGGGAGTACCATAAAACCGCCCGTCGCTATCAAGCGACGGGCGGTTTTCTTTGCAGAATTATTTAATATCAGACATGTCCGACTTATTATTTTTTTCAGCGAGCAGGTCGCGTATCTGAGTGAGTAGTTCCTCCGTGGTAGGCTTAGCCTTTTCAGCTTCCTCAGCCTTTTTCTTCTCCTCTTCAACTCTTTTCATTTCTGCCAGAGTTTCGTCAGCCTTCTTCCCAGCCTCTGCAAGGTTCAACCCTTCTTTTTTATATTTACGGATGAGTTTAATCCTCTGCTTGGCGTCGTCGCTCGTAACATCGTCAGCTACGCGTCTGAGGGCTACGAAAACCTTTAAAATCGCAAACAGTATGACGGCTATAAGAAGAAAGTCCACTATGCTGTTAATCATAGTGCCCCAATCTATGTAGAGCGTATTTGACCAGTCTATGATATTTGTTGCAACTCCGTCGGCATCGGATAAATATACCGGCTGTCCGAGCACTGTGCGCAGTCCTTCAAGACCCTGACCGCCAGTTGCCGACCGAACTGCCCAGTTTACGAGGGGCATTAAAATTCCCTTTGTCATTGCCGTGACAATCGCCGTGAACGCGCCTGCAATAATTACGCCGACCGCCATGTCGACGACATTTCCGCGGGAAATGAACTTCTTGAATTCAGACCACAGTTGTTTAAGCTTGGACATCTTTATTCGCACCCAGTTCCTTTGCAAGATTTTTTATTGCAATTTCAGATTCTGCGCTTAATGCAGACCTGATTTTAACCGCTGTCTGCGCATAACTGATATTTGCGCACTTTTCAAATTTTGCCTGCATGAGCTTTGCCGCAACGGGTGCCCATGTGCCGTTTTCTATAAAAGCAATAGTTCTGTTCTGATAGTTGCGCTCGGTGAGGCAATCGATAAATTCCCTCATTGCAGGGAAGATATCGGCATTATATGTCGTCGTCGCAAGCACGATTTCAGGATATCTGAACGCATCGGCAATGCACACGGAGCGGTCGTCGCGTATAAGGTCATGAACGAGCACATCCCTGACCCCTTCCTCCTCAAGGCATTTTTTAAGAAGTTCTACCGCCTTTGCCGTATGACCATAAACCGAAGAGAATGCAATCATAACCCCGTTGCACTCGGGCTGATATGTAGCCCATGCAGAATACAGATTGAGATAATGCTGCAGATTTTCCTCAAGTGAGGGTCCGTGAAGGGGATAAATGGCTTCAATTTCAAGCGCGGAAAGCTTTTTAAGCGCAGCGTCGACCTGTTTTCCGTACTTTCCGACTATCCCGTAATAATAACGCCTTGCCTCGTCCTCCCAGGGCTCATCAACGTCAAGCGCACCGAATTTGCCGAAACCGTCGGCAGAAAATACAGACTTTGTATACGTATCGTATGTCACCATAACTTCAGGCCAATGCACCATGGGCGCAAATATAAAACGAAGTTCGTGTCTGCCTAGACTGAGTACGCTTCCGTCGCCCACTACCTCTCTGCAATCGGAAAAATCTGTGCCGAAATATTCAGCAAGCATGACGAATGTTTTGTTGTTTCCGACAATCTTTGCCCCGGGAAACTGCTTTATAAATCTGAGCGTATTTGCCGAATGGTCGGGCTCCATATGCTGAACGACAATATAGTCAGGCTGTCTGTCACCCAACACCTTTTTAAGATTTTCTATCCATATATCGCCGAATTCCTCGTCCACTGCGTCCATAACCGCAATTTTTTCATCCATAATCACATAGGAATTGTATGAAACGCCGTTGGGAACTTTATATATCCCCTCGAATAAGTCGGTCTTATGGTCATTTACTCCGACATAAAATGTATCTTTAGCTTTTAAATTCATATTGCTCCTCAAAAAATATACGTATTAATTAATAAATATTCCTGACGCCGACCGCACAGCCAGCACGGTACGGATTATACTGCAATCAGTCCCGCGCACATCAGTACAAAGACGGTGACAAAAATAGTAATCACCGAGCAGACGCTCGTCCACACGACGAGCTGAGTTGCGAGCTGTTCGTCATTCTTCATCTGCCGCGCCATTATCGCGCTTGAGACCGCAACGGGCGAGCCGAAGAGTGCGATAAGCGTGGGATAAACCGCCGCGTCGAAGGTTATCCAGTCGGTATAAGTACTGAGAATGACCGCCAGACCTATACCTATCACGGGCGCAAGGATAATTCTCCAGACAGATGCGACGATTATTTCTTTCGTCATGCCCTTCACAGCAGAAAATCTGAATTGTCCGCCCAGCACGACGAGCGCGAAGGGCGAAGCTATGCTCTTGAGATCGGACACAGCCGTATAGAGAAATTTTAACTGCGTGTCGAAACGGAAGGGTGTTTCGCCGCCGCAACAAGCCCTTTCAAGCTCGCGGAAACCGACGAATACAAGACCCGTCACAACGCCTATTATCAGCGGATTTTTAACTATATTCAGCAGAATATTTTTTATACTGTGCTTGTTTTTATGCTCTATAGGCGTTGCAGGCGAGACATCGGCATTTGCCTGCAAGCTGTTTTCTTTTAACTTTTTGTCCTCATCGCCCACAAATACCGAGAGCGCGACCACGGCGAGGATATTGAAAATCGGGATAGAAAACGCCGAAACAATACCAGCTATCGCAGTATCGCCGCCCAGCCTTTCCACAAGCGTAAGACCGATTATGGCAAAATTGCTGCGGAACGTACACTGAAGTATTACACCCCTGCGCCTATTATCTTTAGTCGTCAGTATTGCGGTGACAAGTCCGAGTGCGAATATAGCACATATGACGATAACCGCATAAATTATGACAGTCCAATCGATATTGAAACTGTCCATGCTGTCGTATATGTTGACAAACAGCATGCAGGGCAGACAGACATTGAATACAAATTTATTGCCGATGCTTATAAAATTTTCGTTGAGAAAGTTAATGCGCCTTAATATGTAGCCCAGAAGTATCAGAAGAACTATGGGCATTACCGCATTAACCGACGTGAGAAATATTTCAAACATAACCTGAATTTTATCTAACAGACAAACCCACGCAATCAGAGATTGCGCGGATCTGTAAATTTTACCTTATATTGCCTGCGCCGCGCACAACATATTTGTACGTGGTCAGTTCCCTCAGCCCCATAGGACCTCTTGCATGCAGTTTCTGAGTTGAAATGCCCATTTCACAGCCAAGACCGAACTCTCCGCCGTCCGTGAAACGAGTGGACGCGTTGACGTATACCGCCGCGCTGTCGACCATTCTGACAAACAACTCCGCATCGGCTTCATCTTCGGTAACTATGCAATCGCTGTGTCCCGTGGAATGTTCCGAAATGTGTTTGATTGCCTCCTGAATGTTCGGAACGACCCTGACAGCCATGACGTAATCGAGGAATTCAGTATCGAAATCGTCCTTCCCCGCGTCAACGCAGTTAAACCTGTCGCCGAGTATTTCGCGAGCTCTTTCACCCAGTTTCAAAATTACGGGATGTTCCTTTCTGTCCTCAACCAAAGCCCTGTAAAGCAGCGGCAGAAACTCTTCTGCGATATCTTCATGCACAAGACAGACTTCCATAGCGTTGCACACCGAAGGGCGGCTGCATTTGGCGTTGACGATTATCTTTTCCGCCATATCGAAACGGGCAGACTTATCCACATAAATGTGACATATTCCCGTACCTGTCTGTATGCATGGCACTCTTGCATTCTGAACGCAGGCATTTATCAGTCCTGCGCCACCTCTGGGTATAAGCAGATCGACATAGCCGACCGCCGTCATAAGAGCTTCCGCGCTGTGTCTTGACGTATCTTCGACAAGATTTATAAGATTTTCATTAAGTCCGCACCTCGCAAGTCCGCTTCTCATAGCTTCGGTTATTGCAAGCGCAGATTTATGCGCCTCCTTGCCGGCTCTGAGAACGCAGGAATTGCCGCTCTTGAGACAGAGCGCAGCGGCGTCCGAAGTAACGTTGGGTCGGCTCTCATATATGATTGCCACTACTCCCAAAGGCACGCTTACCTTGCTGATTTTCAAGCCGTCCGCACGGGTAAAAGTTTCAAGCACATTGCCTACGGGGTCGGGCAGAGCCGCGACATCCCTCAATCCTTTTGCCATCGAGGCTATGCGCTCGCCCGTGAGGCGCAACCTGTCGAGCATCACTTCAGAAATAATGCCTTTGGCTGCCTGCATGTCCTGCTCGTTGGCTTCAAGTATTATGGCTGTCTGCTCTTCCAGGGCGTCAGCCATGGCATTGAGAGCCTGATTTTTCTGTCCGGTAGTCAGCATAGCCGCTTCGGTCTTTGCGTCGACTGCCTTTTTCAATGTGAGCATGGTTGTCATTTCTTTATACCTCTGAACCGTGTAAAACGCCCATTCCCGCTCAGAATATCGTACAATATTTCGGGGTCAGAGCCATTGGCTATTATCATATCAGCACCGCTCTCCGTGCAGATTTTTGCCGCTCTGATTTTTGTTGCCATTCCTCCCGTTCCAAGGCTGCTTCCCGCACCGCCCGCGAGAGCGAAAATGCTTTGATCAACCTTTTCGACAAGAGGTATGAGCTGCGCGTTTTTATCCTTTCTGGGGTCAGCGGAATACAGTCCGTCTATATCCGAAAGCAGGATGAGCAGATTTGCATTCAGGCTTTCGGCAACTATCGCCGCGAGAGTATCGTTATCGCCTACGGCAATTTCCGCCGTGGCTACGGTATCGTTTTCGTTGATTATGGGAAGCGCGCCGAGAGAGAGCAGTCTTTCGGTGGTGTTTACAAAGTGCTCGCGCCTCTCCTCGTGCGCTATGTCGTCGCCCGTAATGAGAATCTGCGCAACCGTATGATTATAATCGGAAAACAGTCTGTCATACATGTACATGAGTTCGCACTGTCCGACGGCGGCCGCCGCCTGCTTTGAAGGCATATCCGAAGGGCGCGCGCCGAGACCGAGTTTACTTACCCCCATCGCAATCGCGCCTGACGTTACCAGAACTATTTCGTCGCCTGCATTTTTAATGTCGCTGATTACCTTGCAAAGCCGTTCAAAAAGACGGATATTCAGCTTTCCCGTGGCATGCGCCAATGTTGACGAGCCTACTTTAATTACAATTCTCATACAGTACTATTTTAAGCTATTTTACGTATCAAGTCAAACAAAAACATATAAAAAGCCGCGCCTTGCGGCGCGGCTTTTATGCGCATATTTAATTAAACTATGCCCTGTGCCATCATGGCGGTAGCGACCTTTACAAAGCCTGCAATGTTTGCGCCCATGACATAATTTCCTTCGTAGCCATATTCCTTGGCTGCGTTGTCGATGTTGTGATAGATGTTGACCATTATCTGCTTGAGCTTTGCGTCAACCTCTTCAAAGGACCAGAACATTCTGCCCGAAGACTGAGCCATTTCGAGCGCGGACGTAGCAACGCCGCCTGCGTTTGCAGCCTTTGCGGGAAGGAATACGACGCCTGCCTTCTGGAAAACTTCGATAGCTTCGAGGTCGGAAGGCATGTTTGCACCCTCTGCAACATATTTTACGCCGTTCTTTACGAGAATTTCTGCCGACTTTTTGTCGATTTCGTTCTGAGTAGCGCAGGGAAGAGCGATATCGCAGGGAATTGTCCATATGCCCTTGCAACCTTCGGTGTACTTTGCACCCTTAACTCTGTCGGCATATTCTTTAATTCTTCCGCGCTTAACTTCCTTTATATCCTTTACAACGTCGAGCTTGATGCCTTCTGCGTCGTAGATATAGCCATTGCTGTCATACATGGCAACAACTTTCGCGCCGAGAGACTGCGCCTTCTGGCACGCATAGATAGCCACGTTGCCCGAGCCGGAAATTACAACCGTCTTGCCTTTGAAGCTGTCGCCGCGCATTTTAAGCGCTTCTTCTGTGATATATACGAGACCATAGCCCGTAGCTTCCGTTCTTACGAGCGAACCGCCATAGGTGAGACCTCTGCCGGTGAGCACGCCGACGTGTTCGTTACGAATTCTCTTGTACTGTCCGAAGAGGAAACCGATTTCTCTTCCGCCTACGCCGATGTCGCCTGCAGGTACGTCAGTATCTGCGCCTACGTGGCGATAAAGTTCGGTCATGAAGCTCTGGCAGAATGCCATTATTTCCCTGTCAGACTTGCCCTTGGGGTCGAAGTCGGAACCGCCCTTGCCGCCGCCGATGGGAAGACCGGTAAGGCTGTTTTTGAGTATCTGTTCAAGTCCGAGGAACTTGATTATCGAAAGGTTTACGGAAGGATGGAAACGAAGACCGCCCTTGTAAGGACCGATTGCGCTGTTGAACTGTACGCGATAACCCTTGTTTACCTGCGTCTTGCCGCTGTCGTCCACCCAGGGAACGCGGAACATTACAACTCTTTCGGGCTCGACAAATCTCTCGAGCAATCCTGCCTTTTCATATTCGGGATGCGCTTCCACTACGGGTGCGAGAGTTGTCAGAATTTCGGTTGCAGCCTGATGGAATTCAGGTTCGTTGGGATTGTGCTTTTTAAGATTTTCAAGCACGGTCTCTACATATGTCATACTTTTCTCCTTATAGCAAAATTGATTTGCCTAAAAAATTTTTCTCATAGAACTGCCGTAACCTTACGACTGTTAAAGTATAACATATATTCTGTAATTAAACAAATTTTATGCATTAAATTGTTTATCGTAAAATTTTATAAGAGGTATAAGCACAGTTTATACCTGTTTGCCGAAATATATCCTCTCTGCATTATCGTAAAACACCTTTTTAAGTTCATCTGGCGTAAACACTCCGCTTTTTTCAATATAATCTGAAAGATGAGCGTATCTGTCCCTGCAGAGATTTGACGGCGCGTCCGTTCCGAACATGAGTTTTTCAGCTCCGACTATTCTTTTTGCAATCTGAAGATATTTAACTGTCTCGGGGTACGGATAGACATCTCCCTTCTGGTTCTGCGGCAGCGAAGCGAGGTCGAAACTGACATTTCCCAGCGCAAAACGCGACAGCTCCCTTTCAAACAGCTGTTCGTCGCCCGACTGCGGCGCGAGCAGGTGACAGATGACGAAATTAATCTGCGGATATTTCTTTATTGCGCGGGACAATGCCTCGGTCTGCCAGCAGCAGTTGCGCGGTCTGCCGATGTCGATGACGAATGTCAGTCCGTTGTCTGCCGCATACCTGTACTGCTCATTCATCATTTCGCCGTCGAGGTCGACGGGCTTATGATATGCCATGAGCCCCGAGCCGTTGCTCACCTCGAATTTTACAGCCCTGAACCCGAGCTCTTTGAAGAGGTGCCTTCTGACGTCCTCCGCCCGCACGCAGAACGGGTCGTAGCTCGCCGCGCCGACAAACCTTTCGGGGTATTTTTTTACGGCATACGCCGTGTATTCGTTCTGAAATCCGAAAAACTGCCCCTGCAAAAGCACTGCCTTTTCAACGCCGTTTTCATCCATAATATTTATAAGCTGTTCGGGCGAAAAGCCGTAATCACCGTACTCGGGCGGTATCATAGCAAAAGTCTGCCCGTCGGCATAGCGGGCTAGACCCCCTCCTATGCCCCTGAGCTCGCCACGAGATGTGAAGCCTGCAATGTACTGCACTATATGCGCGTGCGCGTCTATTATTTTTTTTACAGTATCCATATTGACTTTCCCTGTTGCACTTCCTTTTTGTAATGCTGATTTTAAATTATTCTACCACAGCCTGACATTATTTTCAAGACGGCGGTAGCAACAAACAGCCTGATTGCATATTATGATATTATGATTATCGCTTACGACAGACAATCAGCCGTCGAATACGCAAAAAAATGGGCATTCAGCCGCAACCCGCTGTACTATAATTTTGACAGACTGGGCGGCGACTGCACCAATTTTGCCTCTCAATGCATATTTGCAGGTTGCGGAATAATGAACTACGAACCGCTCTTCGGCTGGTATTACATAAATGCAAATAATCGCACGCCTTCCTGGACGGGCGTTCAATACCTCTATAATTTTCTTGTTGACAATTTGTCCACAGGTCCATTTGCGGTTGAGACACCGCTTGAAAATCTTATGATAGGCGATATCGTTCAACTCGGCACAAACACCGACGACTACTATCATTCTCCCGTTGTTGTTGCAATAAGGTCGGGAAAAATTTACATCGCCGCTCACAGCGACGATGCGTATATGCGTCCGCTGTCTTCCTACAACTATCAGAAAGCCCGCGGCATTCACATTATTGGCGCGAGAACTGAGAAATAATTCAGTAAGGTAATTCTTACTTGTAAGAAATATCGTACAATTTAATTAAACAGCCTGTTATCAGGCATAGAAAACTGTAAAAATAATAAATCGGGCGCATTGACGCCCGTTTTAATTTGCAAACGGATAAAATAAAAAACAGCGGAATTATTTCCGCTGTTTTCTGGCGCAGAGAAGAGGATTCGAACCTCCGTACGTGTTCCCACGTAACACGATTTCGAGTCGTGCGCATTCGACCACTCTGCCATCTCTGCACGACTTAATTATTTTATAACATACTTTAAAAAATTTCAAGCATTTTTGACCGCTTATATATAACAATCTTAAATTTTATTGCCGTCCTGCCACTTTACGTATGCTTATTCAGCCGCACAGTCAGGCTGTTCAATCAATTTGATTGACATCTGCGTTGCGGGAATATATAATATTTTGTATATTTATAAATTTGCGAAGGTACAAAATGCTAACTTTAGACAAAGTGTATCACGCACATTACGTGCTCAAAGATGCAATAAGACAGACTGATATGATATATTCGCCCGTACTCTCAGAGCAGAGCGGCTGCGAACTCTATCTCAAGACGGAAAATCTGCAGATAACGGGCTCTTTCAAGGTCCGCGGCGCATATTATAAAATTTCGCAGCTTACCGAAAAGGAAAAAGAACGCGGAGTTGTAGCATGCTCTGCCGGAAATCACGCTCAGGGCGTTGCTCTTGCCTCCAAAAAATTCGGCATAAAATCTATAATATGCATGCCCGACGGCGCACCCATTTCAAAAGTTGAGGCCACAAAGAGCTACGGTGCGGAAGTTGAGCTTGTTCCGGGCGTTTACGACGACGCGCACAATTATGCGGAAAAACTCAAGGAAGAAAAAGGTTACACCTTTATTCATCCCTTCGACGACGTTGACGTTATCGCAGGTCAGGGAACTATCGGTCTTGAAATCATAGACCAGCTCAAGGACGTGGACGCAATCGTCGTGCCCATCGGCGGCGGCGGACTTGCCTCCGGCGTGGCTTTTGCAGTAAAATCGCTCAATCCCAAGGTCAAAGTTTACGGCGTTCAGTCAAACGGCGCGCCCTCTATGCTCAACTCGGTCGAGCACCATAATATCGAGTGCCTCCCCTCCGTTTCCACAATCGCCGACGGCATTGCCGTTAAAGAACCCGGAAAACTCACTTTCGATTTGTGCTCAAAATATCTGGACAAGATTGTCTCGGTAACGGATGACCAGGTCTCCGCCGCTATTTTAGCCCTCATCGAAAAACAGAAGATGATTGCCGAGGGCGCAGGCGCAGTCGGTCTTGCAGCTCTGATGTTCGGCAAAATTCCCGACATCAAGGGCAAAAAGGTCGTTTGCCTCATTTCAGGCGGCAACATTGACGTTACAATTCTTTCAAGAGTTATCAATCGCGGTCTTCTGATGAGCGGCAGACAGTGCTCTCTTACGCTCGAACTTTTAGACAAGCCCGGACAGCTCGTCGGCGTCTCCACAATAATAGCCCAGTGCGGCGGAAACGTCACAGCCGTCCTTCACGAGAGAACTAACGAAGGCAGCGCAGTGAACGGCTGCTACCTCAAACTCCAGATTGAAACCAGAGACGCCAAACACATCAACGAAATTAAGCGCAAACTCGCAGAAAACGGATTTAAAGTTCTATAAGGAGACAATAATGAAGACAGTCAGCACCAAGCTTGCTCCCGCAGCAATCGGACCTTATTCTCAGGCAAAAATTTGCGGCAACCTTGTTTTTACATCGGGTCAGATACCCGCTGACCCCGAGACGGGAGCCATAAGCGCAAACAACATAACAGAACAGACGCACCGCGCCTGCAAAAACGTAAAAGCCCTTCTCGAGGCGGCAGGCTCATCTATGGATAAAGTCATAAAGACGGTCTGCTTTCTCTCGGACATAGCAGATTTTGCAGAGTTCAACGAAGTTTACAAGGAATATTTCACCTCCTGCCCCGCCCGCAGCTGCGTTGCGGTCAAAGATATCCCCAAGGGCTGCCTCGTAGAAATAGAGGCGATAGCCGAACTTTAATTCAAATAATATTGAGAGGTAAAAATGAAAACTGCCATAGTTACAGACAGCAACAGCGGAATTACTCAGAGTCAGGCAAAGGAATTGGGCGTTTTCGTCGTGCCCATGCCAGTACTTATCGACGGCGAACAGTATTTTGAAGATATTTCCTTAACTCAGGAAGAATTCTACGAAAAGCTCAAGGCTGACGCACAGATCTCCACTTCGCAGCCCAGCGCATACGACGTGGGCGAACTGTGGACGGACATACTCAAGGAATATGACAATATCGTTCACATTCCCATGTCCTCATCCCTTTCGGAGACGTGCAACTCGCTTGCTCACCTTGCAAAGACCCAGTTTGCAGGAAAAGTATTCGTCGTTGACAACAAACGCATATCCATAACAATGCGCCAGAGCGTTATTGACGCTCTGAATATGGTCAAAGACGGAAAGCCCGCCGAAGAGATAGCTGCTTTTCTCACCGAAACGGGCGCACAGTCGAGCATTTACATCATGGTCGATACGCTTAAGTATCTCAAAAAAGGCGGTCGCGTAACCCCCGCCGTTGCCGCAATAGGCACTCTGCTCAAGATAAAGCCCGTTCTGCAAATTCAGGGCGGCAAGCTCGACCAGTTTTCAAAGGTAAGAAAGATTGCCGACGCTAAAACGATAATGATAAACGCAATAAAGCACGACCTTGAAACCCGCTTTGCAGATTTACGCGCAAACGGTAAAATGACGCTTGCAGTTGCGCATACGCAGAATTCCGAAGAGGCAGAAATTTTCAAAAGCGAAATAAAAGCTGCCTTCCCCGACGTTGAGTTTACTTTCACCGAGCCCCTCTCCCTCAGCATTGCCTGCCACACGGGTCCCGGCACTCTCGCCGTCGCCGCAACTGTCAGATACTGATTTAAAAACCGTGCCCGACGTGCGGAATTTGTAATATTGACACTCACTCCGATTTATTATATAATATTTATAACCTGAAATACTTAAGAGGAAAAATATGAGCGTAAAAATAGTAACAGACAGCAACTGCGGCTATTCCGTCGAAGAAGCCGAAGCATTGGGCATAGAAATACAGCCCACTCCCGTTATTATTAACGATGATAAATATTTTGAAGAGGAAAATCTGACAAAGGCGCAGTTTTATGAGTTTTTGCAGGACGAAAAAACGGCTGTTTCTACCTCACAGCCCAACCCCTACGACGTAGCCGAAAGATGGCGCAGAATTTTGAAAGAGTACGATGAAATACTCTATATGCCCCTTTCGAGCGGACTTTCGGAGACCGCCCTCACCATAAAACATATGGCTGAAACTCAACCCGAATTTATCGGAAAGGTGTACGCTCTCGACAACCACCGCGTATCCATAACGCAGAAGCAGGGCGTTGTTGACGCATTGAAAATGATTAAGGAAGGCAAGAGCGCGAAAGAAATTTACGACTGGCTGACCGCCACGGCGCACACTTCCTCCATTTATATCGCACTCAGCACGCTGAAATATCTCAAAAAGAGCGGCAGACTGACGCCCGCCGCAGCTGCGATAGGCACAATGCTGAAAATCAAGCCCATTTTGCAGATACACGGTCAGACGCTCGATAAATATGCGCAGGTGCGTAAAATCAGCGACGCAAAGGACGCCATGATTAACGCAGTCAGAAATGATTTGGAAAACAAATTTGCCGAAGCCTACAAGGCGGGCAAAATGACGGTTTGCGTTGCGCATACCAACTGCCAGAAGGAAGCCGACGAATTTGCCGAGCAGGTAAAAGCAGCTTTCCCGAAAGTTGAATTCACTTTCAACGACCCCCTTTCTCTGAGCGTTGCCGTTCATATCGGTCCCGGAGCTCTCGCAATAGCCACCGTAATCAAATACTGATAACTTTCAGAGCCTGACTTTTACGTCAGGCTCTTATTTTACTTTATGTTAAAAATGCGTTTTATGTCTGCGTTCGTTGAGGTTTAATCCGTTATATATCATGCCTATCACCAGACTGTTCGTCATAAGATAGCACCAAAGCAAAAAGATAATTATAGCCGCGACCGCGCCGTAAAGCTGTGAAGGGTCGGCATATTGAAGATAGATGCTGAAACCCTGCGCAAACAACATCCAGAGCATAACCGTAAGCAAGCTGCCGCCCGCAGCACTTGTGATCGAAAGTTTGTACGGGCAGGCAAATATATTTAAAAGCGTTGCAGAAAAGAACGCTGTCACGCTCAACAGAGCAAATCTGAACAGCTGACTGAGCCAATCGGGAAAGAGCCTGTAAAAGACGTAATTGGTGACAATAAAAATTGCCGCCACAACGGCAACGCATAAAATCAGAGCCACCACAATCACGGCAGACGACAATCTGAGTTTTATCCCCCCTTTGGTTCTGTCGCTTTCATAAATGATTTCGCCGCTTCTTCTGAGGTGATAAAAGAAGTTCGTGGACGAATAGAGCGACGAAAAAAGCAGGATCGCGCCCGCTCCGCCCGCCGCACTCTGCG
The DNA here is from genome assembly GCA_949290575.1 of uncultured Clostridia bacterium. Lineage (GTDB taxonomy): Bacteria > Bacillota > Clostridia > Christensenellales > Borkfalkiaceae > Coproplasma. The sequence goes on along the minus strand of CASESJ010000001.1, from coordinate 156,224 downwards.
CAGATTGCCTTAAGTATTCAAGAAGCGGTCGTACCGCCTCGAAGAACGGATGAGAAATTATCTCCTCCATATCGAAATTCCCTAAAATAAGCGTCAGCCAGAGCATAAACGGCGCAATACTCATTAAAAGAAAGTAGACCAAAGTTCCTGCAATGGTCGAATACCTCTTGTCCGAAAACTGTCTGTAGTAAGCAACAATCTGCCTCATAATACATATTTTCTGCAACTTGAAGCGCGGTATGCAAAAAAAAGGCGCGACCAGAAGGTCGCGCCCGTATAACTTGTTTATGAAACTGTATACGAACTGTCCGTATACGAGCTGCACCCGCTGCATGAGCCGAAACCCGAACAGCCGCAATTACATTGCGAACAGCCGCAGCCCAGCTTATACTGGGAGGCATAATACGCATCATATCCGCAGCCGCAGCACGACCTTCCGCACAGGATGTTGAGTAAGCCTGAAACGCAGCAGCTGCACTTTTTCTGGCAGCCGCAGCAGTAATTCCCGCAACAGGTCTGCTTTTTGCAGCCGCAGCAGGACGAACTGCGCGAACAGCCGCAACAATTAAATGAATTACAACACATATGCATTCATCCTTGGTAATGTATTATAAATTAAAGGTTTTCCCCCTCAACTTATAATTCATTATATGAAAAAGCGCAGTTGCTTGTGCAACTGCGCTTTATTGCAAAGTTTATGAATTATTTGCCGAAATATCTCTTGAGAAGACCTGCGAAACCTGCGCCGTGACGAGCTTCGTCCTTTGCCATTTCGTGAACGGTATCATGAACGGCGTCAAGGTTGAGCTGCTTTGCCCTCTTAGCGATTGCGAGTTTACCTTCGCACGCGCCTGCTTCCGCTGCTGCGCGGAGTTCGAGGTTCTTCTTGGTCGAAGGCGTTACTACCTCGCCCAGAAGTTCTGCAAATTTTGCTGCGTGTTCAGCTTCTTCAAGCGCGTAACGCTTGAAAGCTTCAGCTACTTCGGGATATCCTTCGCGCTCTGCTACCCTGCTCATTGCAAGATACATGCCGACTTCGGTGCATTCGCCCTGGAAGTGAGCGTGAAGTCCGTCCATAATCTCCTTGTCGTCGCATACGCCGTCGCCTACCACATGCTCGCACGCAAACTTCGTCTTTTCCTCAACGGGTACGAATTTCGTTGCCTTGCATACGGGGCAAACTTCTACATCATCGGCTACTATTTCGCCGCAAACTGCACATCTTTTCATAAATTTGAACACTCCTTAATGTTTTGATTTATTGTACCTTTATTCTATCATATTTAAGATTAAATATCAATAGTATTTGATAAACTTTTTGTGAAAATATGATAAAAATTTTTTTAACCTTTAAAAATCTCGTCGCTCAATTCACGGAAGTCATGCACAAAAATTTTACCGCCCGCAGCCCTGAGTTCGCTTTCGGGGCGATATCCCCAGAGCACGCTTATGCAATGCGTTCCCGCATTGACGGCGGTCATAACATCAGTCTCTCCGTCGCCAACGAACACGCAATCTTCCGCCTTCAGCCCCCACTTTTCAATAAGTTCAAGCGTCTTAGCGGGGTCGGGCTTTAGCGGAGCTCCGGGCGTCTGTCCGCCGATATAATCAAACCTGTAATCCGACAACAATTTTGCGCACACGTTCTTTGTGGCATCGTCGGGCTTGTTGGTTATTACAGCCGTTCTTATATCGCTGCGCGAAAGTTTTTGAAGAAATTCCCTTTCCCCACGGTACAGCTCTGTCAGACTGTTGTCGCAGGCGGCAAAAAGTCTGAGATAGAGCGCGAAAATCTCGTCGGTCTTATAAGAAAACTGCTCGGGTACGGCGCGCTCTATCAGCTTTCTTGCGCCGTTGCCTATAAATTTTATCGTCTGCCGTAGCGTTATCGGCGGACAGCCGAACGCAGAGAGTGCCTCGTTTACGGTTTTGCAAATGTCGGGAGAAGTATCCAGCAGAGTGCCGTCGAGGTCGAAAAATATTGCTTTATACATATCACATCTTTTCGGGCACGCCTATGCCGAGCAGCGAAAGAGCGTTTTTAAGGGTGCGAAGAGTTGCGCATGTGAGTGCAAGTCTGAACTGCTTTGCATTTCCCTCCGCTGTGAGAATTTTGCAGTCGAAATAGAACTTGTTGAACTTCTGTGCAAGCTCTACCGCATAACGGGCGATATAGCAAGGCTCATATTTTTCCGCAGCTTCCCTGACTGTTTCGGGGAAGGACGAGAGCGTTCTTACTACCTCAAACTCCTCGTCGCTGACGACGAAATTATCAGGCAGTTCGAAAGTCTTTGCGCCTGCCTTTTCGAGCACGGAATTTGCACGGGCGCAGGTGTATTGCACATAGACGCTCGTTTCGCCCTCGAACGAAAGCACCTTATCGTAGGAGAAGGTTATATCCTTGATTTTGTTGTTGTAGAGCGCGCCGAAGATAACCGCGCCTATGCCGACTTTTTCGGCAATTTCTTCCTTATTTTCAAGGTCGGGGTTCTTTTCGCAGACAATGGCATAAGCTTTTTCCACGCATTTTGAAATGACGTCTTCCAGCCATACTACCTTGCCCTTTCGGGTGGACATAGCACCGTCTTCGAGCGAGACCATGCCGTACGCTACGTGTACGAGGTCCTTAGCCCAATCTTTACCCATCAGTTCGAGCACCTTGAAGAACTGCTTGAAGTGCAGATTTTGCTGATATGCCACTACGTACAGGCATTTATAAAAATCATATGTCTTTTTGCGGTAGACGGCGGCTGCAATGTCTCGAGTTGCGTAAAGCGACGCACCGTCCGAGCGAAGTATGAGGCAGGGCGGCATGCCGAACTCTTCAAGGTCGACTATTTTAGCCCCGTTGCTCTCCTTGAGCAGCCCCTTTTCGTTAAGCTCGTCTATTACGGGCTGCATTTTATCCGTATAGAAACGCTCGCCGGCATAGCTGTCGAACCTGACGTCGAGACGCTTGTATATCTTATCGACATATGCGAGCGTGAGCGATTTGAACCACTCGAAGAGGTCGTTTGCCTCCTTGTCGCCACTCTCGATAAGGCGGAAATATTCGCGCGCCTCCCTTTCCATCTCCTCGTCCGCACACTCGTTGAAGCGCACATACAGGTCGTTTACGGCGTGAATTCCGCCCTCTTCAACCGTCTTTTTGTCGCCCCAATGCTTGTACGCGCTTATCAGCTTGCCGAACTGCGTGCCGTAGTCGCCGAGATGGTTTATTCCGACGGCTTTATAACCGAGAAAATTGTATATTTTATACAGCGCGCTGCCGAGCACCGTTGTAGAGAGGTGTCCGATATGGAAGGGCTTGGCAATATTGACGGAAGAATAATCGATACAGACAACTCTGCCGCCGCCGACGTCCGAAGAGCCGTATTTTTCGCCTTCAGCCGAAATTTTATCGAGTGTCTCTTTCGCCAGACCAAGCTTGTTTATTCTGAAATTGAGATAGCCGTTGACGGGTGTAATTTCACTTATCACATCGTCGGTAGATATGCCTTTTGCAAGGTCGTCGGCTATCTGAACGGGGCTCTTCCTCAATACCTTTGCAAACCTGAAACAAGGCAGAGCGTAGTCGCCCATTCTGAAATCGGGCGGAAGAGTTATCGCCGAAGCAATGTCCTCTTCGCTCACTTCGTCAACCTTGATTTTCTGCGCTATATACTTTTTGTAATCCATATTGAAATTCCTCTTTTTATATTCAAAGTTTATCATAATTTAATTATTTTGGCAAATTAAAGTTTGCTAAAACGGCAAATTTGTAATATAATTATATACGCAATAATTTTTGGAGATTTTTTATGAAATTAGGTGTTGTCGGTCTTCCCAACGTAGGCAAATCGACATTGTTCAATGCAATAACTCATGCAGGCGCAGAAGCCGCGAACTACCCCTTCTGCACGATAGAACCCAACGTAGGCGTGGTAGCCGTTCCCGACGAAAGGCTGGACAAGCTTGCCGCTCTGTATGACAGCAAAAAAGTTACACCCGCCATAGTCGAATTCGTTGACATAGCCGGACTTGTCAAAGGCGCGTCGCGCGGCGAGGGGCTGGGCAACAAGTTCCTTTCGCACATTCGCGAATGCGACGCCATAGTTCACGTTGTCCGCTGCTTCGAAGACGCAAACATAACGCACGTAAGCGACAGGATTGACCCCGTAGACGACATAACCACAATAACGCTCGAGCTCATACTTGCCGATATAGAGACGGTCGCAAAGCGCATGGACAGAATACGCAACAGCGCGCGCGGCGGCTCTAACAAAGAGGCTGCGGCAGAATTTGCTTTCCTTGAAAAGCTGGATAAGTTCCTTGCTGAGGAAAAGCCCGCAAGACTTTTTGTCTGCACGGAGAGCGAACAGCCATTTATGGACAACCTCTTCCTTCTGACGGCAAAACCCGTTATCTATGCGGCAAACATTTCAGAGTTCGACATGGGCAAGGACGAAAACTCCCTCCCCCTCGTTGCAAAGGTAAAAGATTACGCCGCAAAAGAGGGCAGCGAAGTCATGGTAATCTGCGCTAAGACCGAAGAAGAACTCGCTCAGCTCCCGCCCGAAGAGAGCGCGGTATTTCTGGAAGAACTCGGGCTCAAAGAGAGCGGACTTAATATTTTAATCAAAAAGAGCTACTCCCTGCTCGGGCTCATATCCTACCTTACGGCGGGCGAAAAAGAGACGCGCGCCTGGACTATCAGAAGAGGCACTAAAGCTCCTCAGGCTGCAGGAGTCATTCACTCAGACTTTGAAAAAGGTTTCATAAGAGCCGAGGTCGTGGACTGGCAGACCCTTTTAGAGTGCGGCGGGCTTGTGGGCGCGCGCGAAAAGGGTAAAGTGCGTTCGGAAGGCAAAGACTATGTTGTAAAAGACGGCGACGTCATACTCTTCCGTTTCAATGTGTAAAAATTAATTTAAGCGGCGATGACCTGCAGTCACCGCCGCTTTTTATCTTTCAGATATTAATAGCCCTCGCGTCAGACGCGAGGGCTATTCATTTTCCGAGTTTAAATGCCGCCGACTTATGTTAAGACGCATAAATAAAAGCGCTTCTTGTGAAGCGCTTTTTTATATTACTTTAATTCGGCGAAATACTTGATAGTTCTTACCATCTGGGATGTGTAAGAATTCTCGTTGTCGTACCAAGCTACAACCTTGACGAGAGTTGTGCCGTCGCCCATGGGCATGCACTTAGTCTGGGTTGCATCGAAGAGCGAGCCATAGATCATGCCTACGATATCGGAAGAAACGATTTCTTCTTCGGTGTAGCCATAGGAAGCGGAAGCTGCTGCCTTCATAGCTGCGTTGACGGTGGTAGCGTCCACATCGCCTTCGCATACAGCGATAAGCTGAGTAAGCGAACCGGTGGGAACGGGAACGCGCTGTGCGCATCCGTCGAGAACGCCCTTGAGTTCGGGGATAACGAGACCGATTGCCTTTGCTGCGCCCGTCGAGTTGGGAACAATGTTGACAGCTGCAGCTCTTGCACGTCTGAGGTCGCCCTTACGATGAGGTCCGTCAAGAACCATCTGGTCGCCGGTGTATGCGTGAATGGTCGTCATATAGCCCTTCTTTATCTTGCAGAGCTTGTTAAGAGTATCAGCCATGGGAGCAAGGCAGTTGGTCGTGCAGCTTGCTGCGGAAATTACCGTATCGCTTGCCTTAAGGCTCTTTTCGTTTACGCTGTAAACGATTGTGGGAAGGTCGTTGCCTGCGGGTGCAGAAATAACGCACTTCTTTGCGCCTGCGGTGATGTGTGCAGAAGCCTTTTCTTTGGAAGTATAGAAACCTGTGCACTCGAGAACTACGTCAACACCGATTTCCTTCCAAGGAAGATTTGCAGCGTCCTTTTCGGCATAAATTCTGATAGTCTTGCCGTTTACGGTGATGCTGTCGTCACCTGCAACAACGCTGTCAGCATACTTATATCTGCCCTGAGCAGAGTCATACTTTAAGAGGTGTGCCAGCATCTTGGGGCTGGTGAGATCGTTGATTGCTACGATTTCATAGCCGTCAGCGTCAAACATCTGTCTGAACGCAAGGCGTCCGATACGACCGAAACCGTTGATAGCAACTTTAACATTTGCCATAATTTATTAATCCTCCGAATTAAAAAAAATGATTTCTTTTAACAGATATAATTATATCAAATCTATTATTTCAAGTCAACAATTATTTCTGTATTTTGATGCAAAAGATATATCTCAGATTTTTTCATTTTTTTGTTAATTTTTAATCAATCTCTTTTTAATATGCGTAATTTTATATCAATTATTTTTAAAATGCACTTGAAATTTTATTTTAAAACATTTATACTTAATATGTAGGTTATTTACCGAAAATTATTTGTTTTAATATATCGGAGGTTTTTATGGGTTTAGTTACAGCAAAGGAAATGCTTGAAAAGGCACTCAAAGGAAAATACGCGGTAGGTCAGTTCAATATCAACAATCTTGAATGGACAAAGAGTGTTCTTCAGACCGCCCAGGAGCTCAACGCACCTGTCATTCTCGGCGTTTCTGAAGGCGCAGGCAAATACATGACCGGTTTCAAGACGGTTGCCGCTATGGTTAAAGCAATGATTGAGGAACTTAAAATTACAGTTCCCGTTGCCCTCCACCTCGACCACGGTACATATGAAGGCTGCTATAAGTGCATTAAGGCAGGTTTCTCTTCCATAATGTTCGACGGTTCGCACTTCCCCATAGAAGAAAACGTAGCTAAAACTACGGAACTTGTACATGTCTGCAATCAGCTCGGTCTCAGCCTTGAGGCTGAAGTGGGCGCAATCGGCGGCGAAGAAGACGGCGTAATCGGCAAGGGCGAATGCGCTGACCCCGAAGAATGCAAAAAAATCGCAGACCTCGGCGTTACAATGCTCGCGGCAGGCATAGGCAATATTCACGGCAAATATCCCGCAAACTGGCCCGGACTTTCCTTTGAAACTCTTGCAGCTGTCAAAGAAAAAGTAGGCGAAATGCCCCTCGTACTTCACGGCGGCACAGGCATACCCACCGACCAGATCAAGAAAGCCATCTCCCTCGGCGTTGCTAAAATAAACGTAAACACCGAATGCCAGCTTGCTTTCCAGGAAGCTACGCGCAAATACGTCGAAGAGGGCAAAGACCTCGTAGGCAAGGGATTTGACCCCAGAAAACTGCTCGCTCCCGGAGCTCAGGCAATCAAGGATACCGTAAAGCAGAAGATGGAAATCTTCGGCTGCATAGGCAAAGCTTAATTTTGAAAGCGTCGATTTAAATCGGCGCTTTTTTATAGTTTAAATAATTTTTATGATACGGCGCATACTTTGCTTATGAAAAAAGCAACGGTATGCGCTGTTATTCTGTGCGTTCTCACAGTCATTTTTTCCTGCGCCTTCACTTTAGACCCTCACTCTTCACTGAAAACTCTGACAAAGCCTTATGCCGCAACTTATGACTGCACGATGGCAAGGCTCGGGGATACGGACCTTCTGGAAGATTATGACTATCTGAAGATAATTATAACCGACAGCGATAAACTTATTTTCGAAATGCAGCGGAAGGGCAGAAAAAAATATGTACGTGAGTGCAATTATGAATATGACGATAGAACAGGCTGTCTGTCAGCCGAAATGGGCATTCTCGGATTTACTTTCAGGCAGAAAACAAAAATTGAAAACGGAAAGTTTGTAATTTCCATGCCCATACTTTCAAAACAGCTCACCATGATTTTTGAAGCACAATAATTTAAAGCGGCGGAGAACAAAATGTTCTCCGCCGCATTTTCTCACTTTTTAAATCTGCCCGTAATCTCCTCCACTCCCTCGGAATCGATTTTTGCAAAAATCGCGCCTTCGGCAGAGGGCTGGTTGTCAGCACCTGCCTCCGACGACGCATTGTCCGAAATTATTTCGTCCATAGTAACCTGACTGTTGCCGCGCATCAGCCTGTACGTTTCTTCGTCGTAAAAGGCAATGTCATATTCCATTTTAGCAAGATTTTTATCCGCATACGCATTTTCGAGGACCTTTTCAGCCTCTTCTTCTTTGCGACGCCTTTTTACCGTCAGAAATATGAAGAGCCCGACAAGCGCAGCAAAAATTACCGCGGAACAAATCATGACTATATAACAAGCTTCCATAATTAAATATTACTACCAAAACATAAAATTGTCAACTTTTAAATTGATTTATACACCGCAGTGTTGTATAATATACAAAATACGTTTGGCGGTTATTTATATTATGCCTGTCGACAAAAGAATTATCAAAACTCAGAGGGCTATAAGAGAAGCTTTTATGCTGCTCACAATGGACAAGGACATAGAAAAAATTACCGTGTCCGATATAGCCGAAAAAGCTTTCATAAATCGCTCCACCTTCTATCTGCACTACAGCGACGCCAGAGACGTAATGAACGACATTGAGCGCGAAATGGGCGACAATATTTATTCATGCATTGAAAACTTTGATACGGACAATCCCTATGAAAGCACATACAGACTGCTCGTCAGCTTCACAAATGCAATAGATAAGGACCAGACTTTCAAAAATTTCTTTCTTCATTCCAAGTGTTCGGGTTATCTGTCTTATAAAATCAAAAAACTCTTTGTCGAAAAGGGTCTGCAGAGCGCAATGAACAGGCGCGCTTTAGACGACGTCACCGACATAAAATTATCTCTGACCTTTATAACTTCGGGCATAATTGATACATACGTCAGATGGTCTGACAATGAAAGTTCTATGCCTCTCGACACTCTGTGCAGAAAGATAAGCGAACTTACCCAATGCACGATACAAAAACTTAAACAGTGCTATTGACTTAAATTAAAATGACGCCGCGTCAGCGCGGCGTCATTTTTTCATAATTTTTCCTTTAATTAAATATAATAAAGATATGAAAAAAATTATGTTCTGCGGCGGAGGAAGCGCCGGACACGTAATACCGAACATCGCCCTTTGCGACCAGCTTAAAGGGCAGTTTGAAATAAGTTATATAGGCACCGACGGCATTGAAAGAAACATTTGCAAAAACAAACACATAAAGTACTACTCCTTCGACGGGGTAAAATTAGTGCGCGGAAAGGTACTTTGCAATCTGAAAATTCCCGCAAAAATCTGTAAAAGCGTAAAACAATGCAAAGAAATTCTTAAAGACGCCACACCTGATTTATTGTTCTGCAAGGGAGGTTATGTCTCCTACCCTCCCGCCGTTGCCGCAAAGGAACTGGGCATACCCGTTCTCACGCACGAGTCCGACCTCAGTCTCGGTCTGGCAAATAAGCTAATAGCACCAAAATGCCGCAGAGTGCTGACAGCCTTCCCCTCGACGGCGTCAAAACTCCGGAACGGAGTATACACGGGCACCCCTCTGAGGGAAGAGCTGTTCGGGCGCGACAGAATTATGGCGAAACGCGCGTTCGGCTGCGATCTGCGCCCCACCGTTCTCGTCTTTGGCGGTGGTTCAGGCTCTGCCGCAATCAACAGAGCTTTGAGAGGCTGCATTACCGAACTGTGCAGAAGTTACAATATTCTGCATATCTGCGGCAAGGGAAACACGGTCTATTCGAGCCTTTACGGTTATAAGCAGCTTGAATTTGCCGAAGATATGGGCGAAGTCTATGCCTGCGCAGACTATGCGGTCTCACGCTGCGGAGCGAACGCCGCAAACGAACTTATCGCGCTCAAAATACCCACTCTGTTCATTCCTCTCGAAAACGGCGCAAGCCGCGGCGACCAGGTGGAAAATGCCCGATATTTCGAGGAGCGCGGGCTATGCAGAATATTAAAAGAGAGCGAACTTACCACCTCTTCTTTAAAATCTGCGATAGACGAACTGATTGCGGACAAAAAATTAAAAGCCGCGCTTAAAGAAAATATCTTTAATCGCGGCAACGAAAGAATTATTCAGGAAATTGAAAGCGCGTTAAAGCAGCCCTTCGATTAATATCTTGAGACCTATACCAACGAGAATAACTCCGCCCAGAACTCTTGCAAGAGAGGTCTTGCGCTGAAAGAGTTTACCCACTCTCGTTCCGAGGAATACGCCTGCAACCGATATTAAAAATGTTGTAGCTCCTATTATTGCTGTATATCCCCAGACGGTAACTTCGGTGACGCCGTCTGAATACATTGCAATCATGCCTATGCCTACCGCCAAAGCGTCAATACTTGTAGCGACTGCCTGTACGGTAACTTCGAGAAGAGAAAAACGTTTTTCAGAAAGTTGCTCTTCGGGATGACGCATTTCGCGCACGGCATCGAATATCATCTTGCCGCCGACAAAAGCCAGCAGAGCAAAAGCGACCCAGTGGTCAAACATATCGATATACTCGGTATTTATTACCTGCGAAAGGGCAAAAGCCACAAAAAAACCAATCAGTGGCATGCCCATCTGGAAAATGCCGAACGCTGCCGATATTACACCGCCTTTGCGCTTATTGAGGTCTGTGTAGCACATACCGTCGCATATCGAAACGGCGAAAGCGTCCATCGAGAGCGATACGCCAATGAGAAAAATAGATAAAATCAGTTCCCAGGTCCACATATTCTATATCAGTCGCTATGTATTTTAATATTCTCTGCTCTGCGACTTAATGCAAAAAATATTTTAAATAAGTTAAAGTCCGTCTTAAAAGGCGGACTTTTCTATGGTTGAGGTGACGGGACTTGAACCCACGACCTTCTGGTCCCTAACCAGACGCGCTACCAAACTGCGCTACACCTCAATATTTCGATTTGACTTTTATTATTATACTTAAAATAAATCAAAATGCCAACTGATTTTACACATTATTTTTAAAAATTTTAATAATTTTTTTGACCTCAATTTATCTGTTGTTTAAAGCACTCATACCGTGAAAATTATGCACATATATTGACGCAACACATTTATTGCGCTGAATAAAATTACTACATCAGTTTAGGAACGCTTCTCATTTGACACAGACTATGGTTATATTCGCCAATGTATCCGACAATAGTCACTTACGTTTCTGAGTTCACATAAGGAAACAGGCGACGGGGGTCGCCGCTTGAGCACGGCGCACGGAAAACAGTCCACCGGACTGTTTTGTCGGCGGTAGAGCCCGCCGACTTCCCTCCCCTCGACTCCCGTATGCTTTCTGAATTTCCAAAAAATTACAGCACCCTTTCGGGTGCTGCTTTTTTTGGAGCAGGCGACGGGAGTCGAACCCGCCGAAATCAGCTTGGGAAGCTGACGCCATACCGATAGGCGACGCCTGCATTGACTGCATTTAATATACCACATTAATATCGAAAAGAAAAGTCTATTTTGCGTTTAAATAAAAAAATATTGTCAACAAATATTTTAAGGAGAACGTTATGAACCCTTTTAAAGAAAAATGCAGAAGTCTGGACAAAAACTTTTTACCTATCAAAAAGCTCTATCCTAAGAGCTACAATAAAAATACGACGTCGCCCTATACCAAAACGCGCGTCATACTTATGAACGGCACTGAGTTTGAGAGTGCCTGGTTCATGCACCAGTTTGCAAGGCACTGCTCTGAACCCGAAATTCTTGACGCGCTTGCCATAATAAGACGTCAGGAACAGCAACAGCAGAAGAGAATAAGCTGCCTTAAGCCTATAAATGAGAGTATACTCGAAACGACGATAGGCTACGAGCAGCTCGCCGTAGACCTCACAGCCGCTCTCGCTCGCAACGAGAGGGACGAAAACAACATAAAAGCTCTCAATTTCGCGCTTTTGGAAGATTTTGACCACCTGTACAGGTATGCAAACCTTCTTAAAACGGATAAGGGAATTGAGGCTGACACGCTTGTCGGCAAGATGACGGAAATTATGCCAGGTCGTCCGACAATCGCCGAACATCGCTTCCCCGCAGACGATATAAAACCTCATCTTGACGCAAAAACTGCCGATTTATATTCCAAACTGGTTGCCTCCACCATCACTGCCGCCGAGCAACAGACGATGAACTACTATATGAATATTGCCCAGTGGTATAAAAATGATCTGGGCAGAAAGCTGTATGCGGAAATCGCAATGATAGAGGAAGCTCACGTTACGCAGTACGAAAGCTTAAAAGACCCCGATATGACCTGGCTTGAGCAATGGGTCATGCACGAATACTGCGAGTGCTGGCTGTATTATTCGGCATATGAGGACGAAAGCGACGCTTCAATCAAAAAAATCTGGAACGAGCACTTCAAAATGGAGGTCTGCCACCTTAAAACTGCCGCCGCACTGCTCAAAAAATATGAAAATAAGCCATACAGCAGCGTGACGGGCGACGGAGAATTTCCTAAACTTTTAAAACTCGGCAGCAATAAGGACTATGTGCGAAGAGTGCTCGGAAGTACGGTTACTCTCACCGCGGACGGCAAAGATTATAAAGACGTTGCCCGCCTCAATTCCGACCACAGATATTTCGACTATCAGAAATTTATGTGCGATACGGATAAGAACGCTTCACACCTGGTCATAGACAAGGCTATAAAAAAATTCGGGGCAGATTATCGCTATCAGGAGAGCGAACACCCCGTCAGGCAACTGCGCAGCCGCACGAGCGACAATACTCAGATTGCCCGCACAAAATAAAGAAAAAAGCAGACGTTCAGTCTGCTTTTTTCTTTGCCGCTCTTTCAGCTCTTCTATTTTCTTTTATGAATTTTTTAAGCTCTTTAAACATGCACTCTTCGCCCTGCTCGGAGAGCATAGTTAAAAAATATTCAAGGTCTTTACACGTCTGCTCGTTCATACCCTGTTTGTTCGTTCGGGTGTTGAAATACTCCAGAGGCGAGGCATCTGTATACTTATCTTTGAGATAAATTTTGCTCGCCGCAACTCTGTCGCAGACCATCTCTCCGAAGTAGACGGCAGGCATTTTTACAAATACAAAGCTGTTATTCGCTCCGCTGTCCACCCAATATTCGAAATGGTGCTTGTTTCTTCCCTTATGGTGCAGCCAAGCCGCAGAATAGCCGAACAGCTCCCTCTCCTTTGCCTGCGGACTTCTGTTGCCCTGATAATACTTCGCCCCGGGAATAAACTCCGACGGCAAATATTTGGATAAATCGTGGGTAAGTCCACGCCAGACAAGTCCTGCCCTGAAGCAATGAAACATAACTTTGTTTCTGTGCTTTGTAATTGTCAAAAAGTGCCTGAAAATTTTCATCGGATTTCAATTGTCATGCCGTCGTATGCCGCTACAACGCCGTAATTTTTTTCTAATTGAGCAAGATTTTCTTTCGTGGGATTGCAGTTGTGCGAAAAATGTGTTATGACGCTGATCGTTTTATCGTTTACAACGCCGGCTTTCCGCAACCTTTCTATGACATCTTCAACGTCTGTAATTCCCATATGCCGCGCGCTCAGATTGCCGCTGCCGTTGCCGAAAGTACAATCGTATGCTGCGACATCTGCTATCGCACGCCTGTCTTTGAGAAATTTTATAGCCTCGTCGGTGACATTGCCTGTGTCATACAGATGAAGATAGCCTTTACCGCCCTTTTCTACGTAATACAATAGCGCGTTTTCCGCAGCCGAATGCTGCGCTGGAACGGTTAAAATTCTGTAATCTCCTAAACCGAACTCGCTATATGGACTGACAACGTTTACTCTGACATGGGGAGCGACGACGGGTTTCATTTCCCTCGCCGTGCATTCTGAAAAGACCTTTGACACCTCTTCATTGCCGTAAATACCGAGCACCTGTTCGCCCAGAGTTGCATATTTATATCCCCGAAGAATAAAGTCGTGGGCATAAAAATGGTCCATATGCGAGTGCGTGACGAGAATATATCTCAATGAGGACAGATTTACCCCGAAACGCACAGAATGATAATATGCCTCAGGCGGAAAATCTATTGAAAGGTCATTATCTACGAGCACCTGCGAGCGGGTACGCATCTGATCAACACCCGCAAGGCGCGCATTTTTGCAGAAATCGCAGTTGCAGAACATTGCGGGAACGCCCTCTGCCGCTCCTGTGCCGAGAAAAGTAATTTTCATAAATACAGTAATAAGCAGGGCGAAATATTCGCCCTGCAATCAGATTTCATAGATAATTGTAACCGGTCCGTCATTGAACTGCTCAATCTTCATATCCGCGCCGAACACGCCTTTTTTTACAGTGACGCCGAGTGCGGAGAGTTTTTCTCCGCAGAGCTCATACAATGCGTTGGCGCGCTCTGGCTGTTCAGCGAGAGTAAAGCTCGGTCTGTTGCCGTGCGAACAATCGCCAAGCAGCGTAAACTGAGAAATGAGCATAACCTCGCCGCCCACATCCTTGACGGAGAGGTTCATCTTGCCGTTTTCATCCTCAAAAATGCGGAGGCGTGAGATTTTGCCAGCCATCTGTTCGCAAAGGCTTTCCTCGTCGCCCGCCTTAATTCCGAGATATACTGCAAGTCCGAAAGGTATTTCGGACACGGTCTTACCGTCTACAGAGAGGCGGACATTGCGCACCCTCTGAATAACCGCTTTCATCTTAATTATTTGCCGACTCTTGACATATACTCGCCGCTGCGGGTATCGATACGGATGATTTCACCCTCTTCTATGAACATGGGAACCTGTATGGTCGCACCCGTTTCAACTACGGCGTTCTTCATAGCGTTGGTTGCGGTATTGCCCTTTACGCCAGGTTCGCACTCTATAATCTTGAGCTCGACGAAGTTTTCGGGTTCAACCGAGAACGCACTGCCGTGAAGGAATTTGATTGTTACCATATCGTTCTCTTTGATGTACTTGAGCGCGTCCTCAACCTGGTCGAGATTGAGAGTTATCATCTCGAAAGTATCGGGGTCCATGAAGTAATAGAATTCGCCGTCGGTATAAGAATAGGTCATCTTTCTCGTCTCAACCTGAGCCGTTTCAAGCTTTGCCGTAGGGTTGAACGTTATATCCGAAAGAACCTGTCCCGTAACAACATTTTTGATGGTCGCGCGCACAAACGCCGCTCCCTTGCCGGGCTTAACGTGCTGGAAATCGGTTACCGTATAAACGCCCTTTCCGTTGTATTCAAACGTAACGCCCTTTCTGATATCGCCTGCTAAAATCGATGCCATATTATATATTCTCCTGTTAAATTATTGCCTTAAATATTTTTTATAATACGATGAGATCTTTATTGCTGTCCGTAAGGCTTACCACCCTGCCGCCTTGCAATGTGACCGTATCTTCTATTCTGATACCGAACTCGCCCTCGAAATATACTCCGGGTTCGTCCGAGAAAACCATGCCGTCCGTGAATGCTTTATCGTCGCTGTTGGGCGAAAGATTGGGATATTCGTGGATGTTTATGCCTATTCCGTGACCTAAAGAATGGGTAAAATATTTATCCAGACCGTACTTCGCAAGGCAATCGCGCGCAATCGCGTCGCCCTCTTTGCCCGTCATGCCCGCCATAAACTTTTCTTTTACGAGCATATGCGCTTCGAGGACGTGGGCATAAGCCTTTTTGAAATCTTCATGCTTTTTATCGTCGCCGAAGAGGAACGTTCTCGTGCAGTCGGAGCAATATCCGCCCACTTTGCAACCGAAGTCAATAAGTATTATATCGCCGAACTTCAGCTTTGCGTCACCCGTTTCGTGGTGAGGCACGCTTGCATTCGCTCCGAAACCGCAGATGGTGGAAAAACTTGTGCCCGACGCGCCGTTCCTGCGCATTAGATACTCCAGAAGGGCTGCGACTTCGTTTTCCGTCATACCCTCTTTTATTTGGGGAAGCAGCTCTTCAAAAGCCCTGCCCGTTGCGGCGCAGGCCGCCTTTATCCTTGACAGTTCGTCCTCTGTTTTGACAGCCATGCTGTCCCTGAATGCCGACATGCTGTCAACGAGTTCAAATCCGCTGTCGCGGAATGAAAGATATTCCGTTGCGGAAATTCTCTCCATCGGAACGCCGATTTTTTTGTAATCTTTGAGAAGCTGAGAAAGCTTTGTGCCCCTCGGATATTCAAGCACTTCAAAGCCGTCTGCCGTGTTTTTCTTAGCCGCCTCGAGATAGCGGCTGTCAGTATAAAACTTTGCGTTTTTTCCGTCATTAATGACGACGCCGAACGAGCTTTCAAAGCCCGTGAGATAAAATCTTAAGTCGTCCTGCGTGGTGACGAGTACGTCCGCACCGACCGCAGAAAAAATTTTTTCAGAACGTGAATTCATATACTACATTCTACCAAAATTATGTTTATCTGTCAACAGTATTAAAATAAATGTCTTTCATTGCGCGGGCGTCCTCTGCCTGCGTGCCGTCCGATTCGCTGACGATATACGGCTCGAGCTTAAGCTCGTGAAGAGCCTGCGCAAGCGGCTCGAATTCTGGTCCGTAGACATTGTCGGCAAAGGTCAGATGTCTGACCTCTCCCTTTGCACCGTACATGATTTTTGAAAAATGCACGTGGAAATTTTTCACCCTTTCAAAGCCGAGCTCCGAAATCATATACTCAAGTCGCGTCTTATAATCGTCAACCGTTTTAAGACTGCCCTGTTCGCGCGCGTTGAGGTGACCGAAGTCTATTGCGGGAAGAAAGATTTTATCTATCTTGCAAAAATCCACAACTTCCTGCAGAGTGCCTATCTGCGCGGTTTTTCCCATAGTTTCGGGGCAATATATGAGGTCGTCAAGCCCTCTTTCGTAAATTTCGTCGCGAAGAATTTTAAGTCTGTCCGACGTCCTTGAAACCGCCTCTTCCCTCGTCGCCTTGCCCTGCGCCGCAGGATGAAAGACAAGTCTCTTTCCGCCGAAATGTTTTAAATAAATCGCGCTGTTTATGACATAGCCGTAAGATTTGACCGCAGCCTCGTCGTCGGGATTGGCAAAATTTATGAAATAGGGCGCGTGAACGCTTATCTCTTTGTCTGCGGCGGCAAATGCGCCGCCGATTTCCATAGCTTTATCTGCGGAAAGAGTTATGCCCCTGCCAAAGGAATACTCGAAACAGTCAAGCCCGAATTTATTGAGATATTCGGGTGCCTGAACCGTATGCTTATATCCCATTTCGTAAAAGCTCGCGCTGTTTCCGCTCGGTCCGAATTTAATCATTGTTTTCTTTTAAAGTTGTATCTTCCTGCATTTGCTCTGTCTGAGCTGCACTTTCGCCCTCGTCGCATAAAGCGCACTCGGTTGCCGCCTCTTCTGCAGGCTGTTCGGATGAAGTCTCTGCACTCTCAGCCGCGCACACGCACGTCTCATCTGCGACCGTCTCGTCCGCAGCTGCGCACATTTCGTCTTTGCAACACTCTGCCTGCAGGTCATTTTCCTGCGAAACCTCAACCTCTTCCTGCTCCGTCGGTGCGACTTCCTCCGACTGAGGCTCAGCAATTTCAGCCTCCTCGGGTTGAGGTTGACAAGGCACAACATCCTGCTGCTCTGCGGGAGCAATTTCCTCTGTTATGACTTCGGCGGGAGCAATCTCCACGACTTCGGGCTCATTTGTCTGAACTTCCGAAGGCTGTGTCTTTGTCGCGCTCTCTTCTTCGGCTACCTGATACGCCTGCGCATAGCGTGCCGCAAAGTCTTCGTCCGGGAGCTCCAATGCGGCTTTATCTTCGGCAAGCTGAGAAGCAAGTTCTTCGGGACTTGCAAACTTCTTTATTGCTCGCATATAGCATATGAACGATACTCTGACTGCCTTGCCGTATAAGTCGCCTGAAAAATCTTTAATATGCGCTTCGAGCACTTCCCTGTCGTCGTCGAATGTGGGACATGCTCCGAAATTGGCTATTGCGGAGTACTGTTCTCCGTCCGCCGTGACTAACGCCTTATAGACGCCGTGTCTTATCTGATACTTCCATTCGGGATAGACGATATTGACAGTGGGGAAGCCGAGTATCTGAGTGCCGCGGTGCGCTCCCTCTGATACCTGTCCGTCGAGATAGAACGGCTCGCCGAGCAGGGCGTTTGCGCGCATGACGTCGCCGCTGTCGAGACAACTCTTTACGAGGGTGGTGGAAATTTTTTCACCGTCGCACATAACGTCCTTGACGGGCATGTACCACACGCCGTTCTCCTCATCTTCCGCGAAGTTCTTCAAGGTTGAAGATTTACCCTTCGCACCCTTGCCGAAACGGAAATCTTTACCGCTCATATATGCTTTTACGTTGATTTTATCCTCTATTTCATTGAGGAAATCGAGCGGTGCTATATCCTTGAATTCAGGCGTAAAGTCTATGGCGAGCACAAATTTTACGTTGTATTTTTCAAGCATCTTGATACGCTCGTCAAACGAATACAACAGCTTGCCGCCCTTGCCTTCCCTGAACATCATGACGCCGAGGTCGAGACCATTGATTTTTGCCTGCAACTTGGCTTTTTTGAAAAGTTCCCTGTGCCCTTCGTGTATGGCGTCGAAACAGCCGAGCACTATGAGCGAGGGAAAAGCATATTCGTCTTTGCCGAATTCAATGATTTCTAACATAATTTCGTTCTCACTTTTAAACTGCCGCTTTGTATAGTACCGAGACCGTAAAAGCTGCCGTCTTCGTTGTAGATTTTATATAAACCGTCCTCCGCGTCAACGCGAACGGACAGTCCGTTGAAGAGTTTTTTTGCGTCTGCCCCTTTCAGATAAAGTTCGGGGAAAGGCAGCACGCTTTGCGTGGGAATGATGTAATCGCCTATGTTATCCTGATTGAGCTGCTCTGTCTTTACTGAATTTTCAACAGAGAAAATGCCGCTGGATAACCTTACAAGAGAGCTCATTGCCGCAACAGTACCGAGCTTTGCGGCGATATCTCTGCCGAGCGAACGGATATATGTTCCTCCGCCGCATTCAATTTCGAATGAAAATTCCCCGTTGTCGTCCTGAGATATAAGTCTGATTGAATATATATCAACCTGCTTTGCCGCAGGCTCAAAATCAACTCCGGCACGGGCAAGTTTATACCCCCTGACGCCGTTTATGCTCTTTGCGCTGTATCTCGGCGGAATTTGCATTATTTTTCCTGTAAACTGAGGCAAAACCTGCTCAATTTCACTCGTAGACGGAATTCTGCCGCCGTCCGACAGGCAACTGCCCGTTGTATCGAGAGTGTCGTAATCGACGCCGAACTTAAACTTTGCGGCATAGACTTTGTGCTTGTCGAGGAAGTAATCGAACAGCCTGCAGGCGTTGCCTATGCCGATTGGCAGAACGCCGCTCGCCATCGGGTCGAGCGTGCCCATATGCCCGCAGGGGCAATGTGTGAGCCGCTTTATTATGGCGACCTCTCTCGCCGAACTGACCCCCTCGGCTTTGTTTATGTTTATAAATCCCGTCATAACTGTTTGTACACGGCGTAGGTAAGTCTTTCAATGACCTCTTCGTACTCGCCGAAGAGCATACAGCCGCTCGCAAGAATATGTCCGCCGCCGCCGAATTCGGAAGCTACTGCATTGACGTTTACTCTTTTACTGCGCAACGAAGCTTTGTACTGCCCTTTTTTGACCTCCATAACGGCAATGGATACCTCTACTCCGTCTATCGACAGAGGGTAATCCACAAAACCTTCGGTCTGGCTCTTTTCCGTTCCGGTTTCAGCAAAATCTTTCTGCGTCACGGTGAGAAATACCAGCCTGTCGTCAAGGCAAAATCTCATCTTAGAAAGCACCCGCGCATATAAAACAGCGCGGTTTTTCGACTGCTTGGTAAACATTGCATATCCGATAGACGAGAAATCTGCGCCTGCCGCGCGGAGCGACGACGCCACCGAGAAGGTCTTTGCCGAGACATCGCTGTGGGTAAAATTTCCGCTGTCGGTCAGAAGTCCCATTGCAAGCAAATCGGCTATGTCCTTTGTCAGCTCAAAACCTGCAACGGAGAGCACCTCGGGAATTATCTCACAGGTTGCCGTACAATCGCACACATAGTTGAGCTTTGCAAATTTATCGTTTGAAATGTGGTGGTCGATATTTATCGTTGTGCCCTTGAATTTTCTGTATGCCGTCGCAAAGACGCCCATCCTGGTGACGTCGGCGCAGTCGACGCTTATCATAAGGTCAAAATCTGCCTGCGTCGGCAACTGCGTCTTTACAGTCTGCATAGCGGGGAATATGCTCAGTCTTTCGGGCACTTCTTCCTCGCAGTAAAGGCAGGCATTTGTTCCTGCATTGCGCATGGCGAGAACCAGGGCAAGTCCGCTGCCGAGCGCGTCGCCGTCGGGACGGACATGACAAAATATCGCCGCGCTGCGCGCACAATTAAGTTTTTCAGCTATCTTTGAAAGAACGCTGTCAGTCATCGTGTTTGTCCTGTTTTTCAAGGGTCTCTATAATCTTGTCTATTTTTGCGCCGTATTCCATACTTCCGTCTAAGATAAACGAAAGCTCTGGCACGGTACGAAGATGAAGTACCTTTGCAAGTTCGTGACGGATAAAGCCCGCATTCTGTTTGAGGATTTCAAAACTTTCCTGCTTGCGCGCTTCGTCCGTATCGAATATGCTCACGTAAATTTTTGCGGTTTTCAGGTCGGGAGCTACGTCTGCCTGAGTTACGCTTATTATCGCACTCAGCTGTGAGTACCTGTTGCGCAGCTGTCTTGATATGACGGAATATATCTCCTCCCTGAACTGACTTGCCAGCCTCTCGCCTCTCAATCCTTTCATGTTTATTTCCTTACTTTACGGGTATCTGTTCAATCATGTAGCACTCAATGACGTCGCCTACGCGGATATCGTTGAAACCTTCGATTGCGCAACCGCATTCGTAGCCGTAGTTGACTTCCTTGACGTCGTCCTTGAAACGTTTGAGCTGCTGTACGTTGCCCTCGACGATGAGAACGTCGTCGCGATATATGCGGAGCTTGCCGCCGCGGACGATTTTGCCGTCCTTGACATAGCAGCCTGCAATGTTGCCGACGCCCGTGATTTTGAACGTCTGGCGCACCTCGCACTTGCCCATGTAAACTTCCTGATACTTGGGTGCAAGCATACCCTTGAGGGCGGCTTCGATATCGTCGAGGAGGTCGTAAATTATGCGATACATTCTTATATCGACTTTACTGCGCTCAGCCGTAGCCTTTGCCTTGGCGTCGGGACGGACATTGAAACCGAGGATAATAGCATTCGAAGAGTCAGCGAGCATTACGTCCGATTCGGTTATCGCGCCTGCGCCGCTGTGAATGACCTTGACCTGCACCTCTTCGTTGGAAAGTTTTAAAACCGACTGCTTTACAGCCTCGACAGAGCCCTGCACGTCGCCCTTGATTATGAGGTTGAGCGTCTTCATATTGCCTTCGGCAATCTTGCCGAAGACTTCGTCGAGCGAAATCTTGGACGCAGCTTTGACCATTGCGTCGGATTCCTTTCTCTTGCGCTCTTCGATTACGGACTTCATGAGCTGCTGCGATACGGCAAACATATTGTCGCCTGCATTGGGCACCTGCTCGAAACCGAGTACGTAGACCGCCGAGGAAGGACCTGCCTCCTTTACGGTTCTGCCCTTGTCGTCTATCATCGAGCGAACTCTGCCCGTGATAGTGCCCGAAATGATGTTGTCGCCCGTGTGCAGAGTACCGTTCTGAATGAGCACGGTAGCAACGGGACCTTTGCCCTTATCGAGCTGAGCCTCAATTATTGCGCCTCTCGCCTCTCTTGCAGGGTTTGCAAGCAGTTCCTTCATCTCTGCGACGAGCAGAATATTTTCAAGAAGGTCGTTTATGCCCTCGCCCGTCTTGCAGGAGATGGGACATACAGGCGTATCGCCGCCCCACTCTTCGGGAACGAGACCGTAGTTTGTGAGGTCCTGTTTTACCTTTTCGGGATTTGCGCCCACTTTATCCATCTTGTTTATAGCCACAATTATGGATACGTTTGCCGCCTTTGCGTGGTTAATTGCCTCTATAGTCTGGGGCATTATGCCGTCGTCAGCCGCAACGACGAGTATGACGATGTCGGTGACCTGTGCGCCGCGCGCTCTCATTGCGGTGAACGCTTCGTGTCCCGGGGTATCGATAAATGTAATGTTTTTGCCGCTGACGGTCACGGAATACGCGCCTATATGCTGCGTTATGCCGCCCGCTTCGCCTGCGGCGACGTTCTGGCGACGGATATAGTCGAGCAGCGACGTCTTGCCGTGGTCGACGTGACCCATGACGGTGACAACGGGTGCGCGGGGCACGAGGCTCTCTATCTCCTCTACCGTATCCGCCTGTTTTTCGGAGAGTATCTCTTCCGCCGTCTTTTCGGGCTTATATTCAAGCTCTATGCCCATGCCCGCAGCAAGAAGTGCCGCGGTGTCGTAGTCGACGGACTCGTTTACTGTCTTCATTATGCCCTCTTTGAAGAGCTTTTTGGTTATTTCCACGGCGGTTATGCCGAGTTTTTCGGAGAGCACCTTGAGAGGTATTTCGTTTGTAGTGACGACTGCGTGTTCGATTTTGACGGTCTGGGTATTCTGCTGCTTTTTGTCCTTCTTTACGCGCAGTTTTCTGTAGCCGCTCTTGTTCTCGTCGAAATCGCCGATATCGGGTCCCTGACTTTTGGCAAGAGCGCGCTTGGAAGGTGCGCGACGTTCCTTTTCGACATAGGTCTTGTCGAAGGACTGCTTTTTCTTATCCGCGCCGAAGTTCTTGTTTGCGGGCTTTGCGGGCTGTGTCGTTGCCGCGGGAGCGGAAGAAAATCTTGCGCCGTTCTGCTGGGGACGCGCGCCCTGCTGAGGTCGCGTCTGTCCTGCAGGACGATTGCCCTGCTGTGCGGGCGTGCGTGCGGGACGGTCGTTTCTGTTTCTGTTGTCCGAATTGACGAACGTCTTCTGTGCCGCGGGTCTGTCCTTGGGCGCGGCTGTGCGGGGCTGCGTCGCCTCGCGCGAGGGTTCTTTTGCGGACGCAGCCTGTTTTGCGGCAGGCTGAACGGGCTCATCCTTTGCGGGAAGAACCTGCTCCGTTCTGATTTCCTCGGGCTGAGCGTTTTCTTTCTGCTGCGATGCCGCCCTCTCTTTTTCTGCCTTTTCTGCCTCGGCGCGTGCCGCTTCCTCCGCCGCGCGGGCTGCTTCCTCGGCAAGCTTCTGTTCCTGAGCGAGGCGCTGCTCCTCCTCGAGCTTTTTAGCCGCCTGTGCGGCGTCGAGGTCGGAAAGCTGTTTTAAAATGTTCTGCACCGTCTTTTCCGCTGCAGAAACATTCTTGCCGAGCTCGTTTATTCCGCCGCTCGCAATTAACTTTCCGATTTCTTCGATATTTACATATTTATTTGCCATACTTACTCTTTTACGCCTCCGGCATATATTTCATATTCATCACAGGCATTCGCAACTATCGCGTTTGCCAGACCTTCATCCCTTATCGCCGCAAGTTTACAACCTTGTTTGTTGACGGCAGTTTCAAGTCCGCATCTGCATATCATAAGCGGACAGTTGAATTTATTTTTGTACTTCAGAGCTAATCTGAAACAGTTCTCCGAACCCGAAGAACAGACTATGAGAAGATATACTCCTCTCTTCAGCACGTCTATCGCTCCGGCTCCGAGCGAGATTTTGCGCGATTTTACGCAAAACCCTATAAAGGTTTCCACCTTATTTTTTGCCAAGATATTCCTCCTCTATGGCGGCGTAGACCGCATCGTCCACTTCGCAGGAAAAAACTTTGTTTATAAGCCGCTGCTTTCTCAGCTTCTTTATACACTCCTGACTGTCGCAGATATATGCCCCTCTGCCCGACGCCTTGCCCGAAAAATCGAGAAAGATTGCTCCTTCGGCGTTCTTAACTATGCGAAGCATATCCTTTTTCTGCTTGAGTTCGCGGCAGGCTATGCACTGTCTTAAGGGTATTTTCTTTACTTTAGGCATCTTACTCCGCGTCCTGTTCTCCGTCATCTTCAGCCTGAACATATCCCAGCTTTTCCGCTGCGGAACGGCTCTTGACGTCTATCTTCCAGCCCGTAAGCCTTACTGCAAGGCGGGCATTCTGTCCGTCTTTGCCGATAGCAAGCGAAAGCTTATCGTCGGGCACTACCGCCATGGCAGTCTTTTCGCCCTCAAGCTGGGTTACCGAAAGCACCTTCGCGGGCGAAAGTGCCTTTGCTATGAATTCGAGAGGGTTTTCGCTCCAGGGGATGATATCAATCTTTTCGCCGTGAAGTTCTTCAACCACCGCATTAACTCTTGCACCCTTATTGCCCACGCACGCGCCTATGGCGTCGACGCGAGGGTCTTCGGACCATATAGCCATCTTTGTTCTTGCGCCCGCTTCGCGGCTGATTTCTTTGATTACAACCGTACCCTGCTTGATTTCGGGCACTTCTTCTTCAAAAAGCTTCCTCACAAGCCCTGCGGACGAACGGCTGACGAGCACCTGCGCGCCCTTGAAACCGCTCTTTACGCGCTTGACGAAGACCTTTATCTTATCGTTTACTTTGTAATCTTCGCCCGCAACCTGGTCGGAGGGAAGCATTATGCCCTCAACCTGACCTTTGCCGAGTTCAACGTACACGTTCTTTGCGTCGAGCTTTCTGACCGTGCCGACGAGCAGTTCGCCTTCCTTATTGGAAAACTCGCTCATTGCGGCGTCGCGCTCGGTTTCGTGAATTTTTTGAAGAATTACCTGCTTGGCAGTCTGTGCGGCAATTCTGGAAAAGTCCTTGGGTATAAACTTTTCCCTGACAAAATCGCCGACTTTATAGCTCTTTTTGATATTTTTGGCGTCTTCGAGAGATATCTGAGTTTCCTTATCCTCGACCTCTTCGACTACTTCCCTGACGGTATAAAACTCTATAGTGCCCTTTTCGGGAACGGGTCTGAGCTCTACAGTGCCTGCAGCTCCCTGCTTTTTGCACGCCGATACGAGCGCGTTCTGAAGCGCGTCGAGAAATACCTGCTGGGGAATACCCTTTTCCTTTTCAAGGTCTGCAAGTGCCGCAAAAATATCGTCTTTCATTTTTTTATTCTCCTGAAAATTTTGTGTGTTTTATGCGGGTATGAACGCTGCCCGCGAGCGGATTACTCGAATTTGATTGCTTTATTTATCTTGGCTATTCTGTTGCGCTGCAACTTAAGCTCTTCCTTGTCCGTCTTAAGTCCGACGGTATTTTCGTCGAAAGAGGTGAGCACGCCTTCGAGAAACTTTTTGCCCTTTATGGGCGCATAGAGCTTTACTTCCACTTCCTTGCCCAAATTGCGCTCGAAATCTCTCTGCGTCTTAAAAGGACGGTCAAGACCAGGACTTGACACGTTGAGCGTGTAAGGCACGTCGTACGTCGGGTCAAACTCGTCGATAGGTTCCATTATAGCATTGTGGAATGCTTCGCAGGTGTCGAGGTCCACGCCGTTTTCTGTCTCTATAAAGATTGTAAGCGTCTTGTCTTTATCCGAAAATTCGATATCGACAATCTCTATTCCCATGGGCGTTGCGTAACTTTCGAGAAAGGTTCTGAGCTCCGAAAGAGGTTTTAAATTCATTTTATCCCCTTTTATAGCAATATTGAGTGCCCTTCGTCAAGGCACTCAATGCTTATAAAGTATTAAGTATAGTCTGATTATAGCACAGCCTGTGAATTTTTGCAAGCATTACATGTACTTTGGCAGCGATTTTTTTAATTTTATGAGCTCTATGAAGATTTTCGCCGTAACCAGGGCATCGTCCACCGCTCTGTGGTGATTGAACGTTATGCCGAAATGGTCGGCTACCGTATTGAGCTTGTAATTGGAAAGAAAGAGCAGTTCCTGCGAGAGCGGAATTGTATCGTAAAGTTTCCTTTCGAGCTGATAGCCGAGCTGCGCGCAATAATAATCTACAAATTTGAAGTCAAAGCCTGCGATGTTGTGTCCGACGAGGTACGCTCCCTGACAGAACTTGAAAAAGTCGGGCATGACCTGCTCAAAAGTGGGTGCGCCTTCAACCATTTCTGGCGTTATACCCGTGAGCTTTATTATCTCTTCGGATAGCTTCCTCTGAGGGTTTACGAATGTCGAAAAACTTTCGTTGATTTCTCCGCCCGAGATTTTGTACGCGCCTATCTCTATTATCCTGTCCATATTGCCAGCAGACGGCGAACTGTTGAGACCCGTCGTCTCGAGGTCGAACACGACGAACGTGTTATTTTTGAGACATTCGGGAAGTTCGGGACGGGTGAATATATCGGTCTGAGAAAAATCGGAATAAGACTGCGGAAATACCGACGAATAGTACTTGGGCGCAGGTTTGGAAGCTCTTTTTACGGGCACAAAACCCTCAGGCGGGTTGCCGTAATCTATATACTTTGCCGTAAAACGCACCGCACCGTTGAAAATTTCTGTCTTTCCCGAGCAGACGACGCTGTCGCCCTGCTGCAGTTTGCGGATTTTTTCTATAGTGCTCATTCTGGGAAAATACGTAAACCTGAGCATAGCCGTCGTATCTGAAAGGGTAATTGAAAAATACGTCTTTTCCTGATTGTCCTTTTTGCGGTTATACTTGCGCTCCTCTATCGCTTCTATCGTGCCGCAGACGACGACGTTTTCGCTCTCGAAATTGACGTCGCTGAGATACACCGCGTCCTGAGGAACGCCGTCTCCCTCTATGCGCACGAAGTCGCGCACTTTGAATGTGCGCACGGGAATGACGTATTCTATATTTTCCCTTTCCTCTTCCACTTCTATGCTTTCTATCTTCTTTTCGCTCTTTACGCACCTGCCGGTGAACTCGCCGCAGAAACTTCTTTTGAGCTCGGCAATTATTCTTTCCGCCACGCCTTCTGAAACTACCGTATTTGCAATTACGGACACCGTAAAATCAAACCCGCCTTCAGTTTTCCGCACGCAGACGTCGTCCTGCGTTACAAGGCAGGAAAGAGCCTTATTCGACTGGTCCAGAACCTGCATTATTCTGCGCGCAACCATGCCTTCGTCGGGCGTGAGCTTGGAAATTGTCAGCCTGCATTCGAACTCTTCCGGCACGAACTGTCTGGCTATCGACTGAGCACGTTTTTCATCGTCTTCGGTATAAGCCGTGTCTGTAATAAGGCTTACCTGCACTTTGTGCTCCTCTCTCTCGAGACTTACGCCCGACAGAACCGCTGAACCGAAGGACGGTATCAGGTGTATTTTTTGTATAAATTCAGTCATTTATCAACTCTTCTATCTTCGAAAGGAAAATTTCTTCCGCGCGTGATGCGGGAATTTTTTCGGTTATCTGCCCGTTTGAAAAAATTACGCAGTATTCCTGCGAGCCTGCAATGCCTATGTCGCAGTCCTTAGCCTCGCCCGGACCGTTGACCACACAACCCATTACTGCGACTTTCAGAGGTTTTCTGACATGTTCGACGCGCTCCGTGACCTTTTTTGCAAGCTCCATGGAGTTCCACATGCACCTGCCGCAGGTGGGACAGGATATCACGTCTACAAAGTTATTGTCCAGCCCGACTGCGCGCAGTATTCTTCTTGCAGCCAGAACCTCCCTGACGGGGTCGCCCGTTATGGACACGCGCATGGTATCGCCTATATCGTCCAGAAGGAGCGAACCGAGCGCGGCTGACGACTTGACGACAGCCATTTCCTCCGTACCTGCCTCAGTCACGCCTATGTGCAGGGGATAATCGCAGC
Organism: uncultured Clostridia bacterium; assembly: GCA_949290575.1. Classification (GTDB taxonomy): domain Bacteria; phylum Bacillota; class Clostridia; order Christensenellales; family Borkfalkiaceae; genus Coproplasma. Next base: position 128,778 of record CASESJ010000001.1, on the reverse strand, counting down.
GCGAGGACAGCAATCTGTATGCCTTTACCGTGAGCGGCACTGACGAAGCCTTTACGGATATGACAATGTCGTTTACGCCCTTTTTTTCGAGCACGGATACATTCTTAAGCGCGCTTTCGACCAGAGAATACTCGTTCTTGCCGTATCTGGCGAGAAATTCCTTTTCCACGCTGCCCGTATTCGCGCCCACCCTCACGCAGATTTTATGCGCTTTTATGCAGTCGGCGACAGCCTTTACGGCGTTGTCGTCGCCGATATTGCCGGGGTTAATTCTGACCTTGTCGCAGCCGTTTTCTATAGCCGCGATTGCGAGCTTATACGAAAAATGAATGTCCGCGACGAGAGGAATTTTTATTTGGTCCTTTATGCTCTTTATGGCTTTAGCGTCGTCCTCGTCGAGCACGGACACCCTTATTATGTCGCAACCGACTTTCTCGAGCGATTTTATCTGCGCGACCGTCGCGGCGACGTCTGACGTCTTGGTCGTGCACATCGATTGAATTTTTACGCTTTCGCCCCCGCCGACGAGCACTCCGCCAACGGAAACACACCTTGTTTTAACACCCATAAAAGTAAAGTATAAGGCAGTTTGCACTGCCTTTAAATTTTTTATTTTTTGTTTTCCATCATCTTCTGGAGCTCTGCCATGAAGGATGAAATATCTGTAAATGACCTGTAAACGCTGGCATATCTGACATACGCCACTTCGTCAAGCCCTTTGAGCTCCTCCATTACCATTTCGCCGATAACTTTGGAGGATATTTCCTGCTCCATAGAGTTATACACGCGCTTGGTTATGTTGTCGACGACTTCGTCGATTTTGCTCATCGAGACGGGTCTCTTTTCGCACGCTTTTACTATGCCGTTTTTAATCTTTCCAGCATCGAACGCCTGACGCGTGCCGTTTGCTTTGACCACAAGAACGGGAGTATCTTCAATCGTTTCGTAAGTGGTGAAACGCTTGCCGCATTTTACGCACTCCCTCCTGCGACGGATTGTCCTTCCCTCGTCAGCCGAACGACTGTCGATAACTTTGCTGTCTTCACAACCGCAGTATAAACACTTCATAATTTTACCTTTTTGCGTTTTCTCTTATTATACCACTAAATATTGTACTTGTAAAGAATTTTGACCGAAAATGCGGGCATAAACACCGTTTATGCCCGCAATATCGATTAAATTACCTGAAATATTTTACGCCGCTTTCGAAAATTTTCATATCGTAGTTTCCGCGGACGTTCTTATAGAGATTTTCGCCAATTCTTTCGGAGTGTCCCATCTTGCCGAACACTCTGCCGTCGGGCGAGGTGATACCCTCTATTGCCCACATACTGCCGTTGGGGTTATAAGGGCTGACCATGGTAGGCGTGCCGTCGAGGTCTACGTACTGCGTTGCAATCTGTCCGCCTGCGCGCATTTTTTCAAGTTCTGCCGCATTTGCAACAATCTTGCCTTCGCCGTGAGACACGGGAACGGAGTAAACATCTCCCACTTTGCATGCCGACAGCCAGGGGCTGAGATTGGACGCCACCCTGATATTAACTATCGTAGACACGTGGCGGGAAATGTTGTTATAGGTAAGCGTCGGCGACTGCTCGGTGAGCGGGCTGACCTTCCCGTAAGGCACGAGACCGAGTTTGATAAGTGCCTGGAAGCCGTTGCAGATGCCGAGGATAAGTCCGTCGCGGCATTCGAGAAGTTTCATAACCCTCTCGGCTATTGCGGGGTTCTTGAAAGTCGTTGCAATGAACTTGCCCGAACCGTCGGGTTCGTCGCCGCCCGAGAAACCTCCGGGGAATGCGATTATATTAGCCCTGTCGACAGCTCTGATTATCGCCTGCACGCTCTCCTCTATATCTGCGGGAGTTCGGTTCTTTATGACGAGAATTTCAGGCTCTGCGCCTGCAAGGCGGAACGCTCTTGCCGTATCGAGCTCGCAGTTTGTTCCGGGGAATGCAGGAATAAACACGCGGGGACGGGCGAGCTTTGTTGAAATATTGCTGTACTTTGCACCGCCCAAATATTCGCAGTCGGGAACTATGCCCTCTGCGGGTGCGACGCTGGGGAAGACGCCTTCGAGTTTGGAAATATAGGAATTGAGCGCGCGGGCTTCGTTGACTTTCTGCCCTGCACAGACGAAACCGCCGTCCGTAGTCTGACCGAGGCAGACGCTGTCAATATCGCCGAGAGCCTTTATATCTTCGCAAGCGACGATTATATCGCCGTAGCGTTCGGCAAACGCATACGACGCGTCGCAGACGAATTCAAAGCCGAGACCGTTGCCGAGACAGCTCTTGACCACAGCCGAGACCGCACCGCCGTTTTCGACTACGGTTGCAAAGTCAATGTTGCCGCACTTTATATTGGAATGCACGACGGTATAGAGTTTTTTGAGGTATTCGAAGTCGGGAATAAAGCTGTCATCCTTCTTCATGGGAAGGAGATAGAGTTTTACGCCATTCTTTTCCAGAACGTTGGTAATCAATGCGGACGCCTTGGCGGGTGCGAGCGCGAAGGAAATCAATGTGGGCGGAACGTCGATATGCTCGAAAGTGCCGCTCATGGAGTCCTTGCCGCCGATTGCGCCCAGACCTAAATTAATCTGGGAGTACAGCGCGCCTAAAAGCGCGGCAAGAGGCACGCCCCATCTGTTTGCGTCATCCCTCAGGCGCATAAAGAATTCCTGTAAAGTAAGGCGAATGTCCTTATAGTCTGCGCCTGCCGCTACGACCTTTGCGACAGATGTGACTATCGAATAGATTGCGCCCGTGAAAGGCGACGACGACATGAGGTCAGGACTGTAACCGTATGCCGATACGGTGCAGTCGTCCGTCTCGCCGCCAACAACCTTTGCCGCCATTGCAATTACGGGCGAGAGCTGATATTTGCCGCCGAAGGGCATATATACCGAACGCGCGCCTATAGTTGAGTCGAACATTTCGCAAAGTCCCTTCTTGGAACAGACATTGAGGCGTGAAAGCGTTTGCGCAAGAGCCTTTGAAAAATCTGTAATTTCGGGAACTTTAAAAAAGTCGGTAACGTTGTCGTTGATTGCCGCTTTGGTCACCTGCTTTACGCCGTTGGTGTCGAGGAAGTCTCTCGATATATCTACTATGACTTTGCCGCGGTGATACATCTTCATTCTTCTGTCGTCTGTTACGGTTGCAACAGGTGTTGCAGTAAGGTTTTCCTGTGCGGCAAGATTTATAAATTGTTCGACGTCGGCAGGATCTACAACTACTGCCATTCTTTCCTGAGATTCGGAAATCGCAAGCTCTGTGCCCGAAAGTCCCTCATACTTTTTGGGAACTTTGTCAAGCTCTATTACAAGCCCGTCAGCGAGCTCACCAATGGCGACGGATACGCCGCCCGCGCCGAAGTCGTTGCATTTTTTGATTTTGCGCGTTACTTCCTTGTTGAGGAAGAGACGCTGAAGTTTGCGCTCTGTGAGCGCGTTACCCTTCTGCACCTCGGCGCCGCAGGTCTGAACAGACTTTTCGTCGTGCGCCTTGGATGAGCCCGTCGCGCCGCCGCAGCCGTCTCTGCCCGTTTCGCCGCCGAGAAGGATAATAATGTCGCCCTTGCAGGGCTTTTCACGGTAAATCATGTCGGATACCGCACCGCCCACTACATAGCCCGTCTCAAGCCTCTTCGCCTTGTAGCCGCTGTGATAGACTTCGTCAACCTGACCGGTTGCAAGACCTATCTGGTTGCCGTAGGACGAAAAGCCCGAAGCCGCAGTCTTGGTTATAACTCTTTGGGGAAGTTTTCCCTTGAGCGTTGCGTCGAGGCTCTCGGTGGGGTCTGCGCAGCCCGTCACTCGCATTGACTGAATGACATACGTTCTGCCCGAAAGAGGGTCGCGTATCGCGCCGCCGAGGCAGGTTGCCGCGCCGCCGAAAGGTTCGATTTCGGTGGGGTGATTGTGCGTTTCGTTCTTGAACATGACGGTATAGCTCTGCTTCTTGCCGTCGAGCACGGCGTCAATTTTTATCGAGCAGGCATTGATTTCGTCAGATTCGTCGAGATTGTTCAAAAGCCCTTCCTTTTTGAGCTTTTTAACCGCAATCGTCGCTATATCCATAAGGCAGGGATATTTATCAGGTCTGTTTGCGTACATTTCGGCAAACAGGTCGCGATAGAGCGAAAGTGCGGCGTTTATGTGAGGATTGTCCGAATGAACGCTTATTTCGCTGATCTCTGTAGCAAATGTCGTATGACGGCAATGGTCCGACCAGTATGTATCTATTACCCTTATTTCAGTCTCGGTGGGATTGCGCTTTTCGCCCTTGAAATAATCGCGCACGAACACGAGATCTGCAACAGTCATTGCAAGCCCCATTTTTGCGTGGTATGCGGCTATTTCTTCGTCAGTCATGCCTATAAAGCCCTCAACCTCCTTGACGTCGTCTGCGCGCACGGCAACGTGAGCGAGCGAAGAGGGCTTTTCAAGCGAAACCTCCTCGCTTTCGACGGGGTTGATGAGGTGCTTTTTGATTTTTGCAAGCTGTTCATCGTTTACGCCCTTTACTGCATATACATTTGCACACTTGATTAAAGGACGTTCCTTCTGCGTAAGCAGCTGAACGCACTGCGCCGCGCTGTCTGCGCGCTGGTCATACTGACCCGTAAGGTACGCAATGGCAAAAACGCTGTAATCTGCGGGAAAACTGACCTCTTCGAGGTAAACATTATCTACGGGAGGCTCTGAAAATACGCTAGGAACGGCAGCCTCGAACTCCTCTCGACTGATATTTTCAACGTCATAGCGTATGAGCTGACGAACGTCCTCAACGTCTATTTTAAGCAGGTTTTTGATGTCCTCTGCGACCTTTTTTGCCTGTAAATTATCCTTTTTTTCAACAAAAATTCTGTATATCATATTTTAACCTTCGCGGTACTTTATGCCGATATCCTTGCGGTACTGCATTCCTTCCCAACTGATTTGCGAAACTGCGGCGTATGCCTTTTTTCTTGCCTCTTCGACATTCTCGCCCTTTGCTACGACGCCTAAAACTCTGCCGCCGCTCGTGACGAGTTTGCCGTCCTTTATCGCCGTGCCTGCATGCACGAGCATACAATCGCCCGTATCGCCTATTTTGATCTCTTTGCCCTTGACATAATGCAGTGGATAGCCGCCGCTTGCGAGCACTACGCACACGCACGCGCCATCTTCCCACTCAATCTTTATATCCGAAAGCTTACCGTCGGTCACCGCCTCGAATATATCCATTATATCCGTCCTGAGCATGGGCAGAACTACCTGCGTTTCGGGGTCGCCGAAACGGGCATTGTATTCAACCACTCTCATTCCCTTGTCCGTGCGCATGAGCCCGAAATACAGGCAGCCTTTGAATGTTCTGCCCTCGGCATTCATTGCGTTCATGGTGGGAAGCATTATCTTGTTATATACCTCGTCGGCAATCTCCTCGGTCCAGAACGGGCAGGGCGAGAACGTTCCCATGCCGCCCGTATTCAGCCCCGTATCGCCGTCGCCTGCGCGCTTGTGGTCGCAGGAGGTTATCATGGGCACGATTGTCTTGCCGTCGGTGAAGGCAAGCACGGAGACCTCTTCGCCGGGAGTATATTTAAGACCTTGCATACACTCTTCAATAACTATCTTTTCGCCAGCGCGACCGAAAGCCTTGTCGAGCATTATCTCCTTAAGCCCCTCTTCAGCCTCTTTCAGCGTCTTACAAATAAGGACGCCCTTACCAAGTGCCAGTCCGTCGGCTTTAAGGACTATCGGAGCACCCTTTGCGCGAACATATTCGAGCGCGTCGCCGTAGTTTGAAAAGGTCGCACTTTCCGCGGTGGGTATGCCGTATTTTTTCATTAAATCTTTGGCAAACGCCTTGCTCGCCTCGATTATTGCGGCATTTTTACGCGGTCCAAAACAGCGTTTGCCGATACTTTCAAGCTCGTCCACAATGCCTGCGGCAAGTGGGTCGTCGGGTGCGACGACATAGTAATCTATCTGAGGGTTTGCAAGCGCAAAAGCTTTGACCGCCTCTGCGTCCATATAGTCGACGTCGACGTTTTCGGCTATCTCCGCCGTGCCTGCATTGCCCTTCATACAGTATAATTTATCAACTCTGCGGCTCTTCCTTAAAGCAAGCAATATTGCATGCTCCCTGCCGCCGTTGCCTATTACGAGTACGTTCATGTTTTTATCCCGAAATATCAGTGTTTGAAATGTCTGTCTCCGACAAATACCATTGCAATGCCTGCTGCGTTGCATGCCTCAACCGAAGCCTTGTCCTGAATTGAGCCGCCCGGCTGAATTATAGCTGTAATTCCTGCCTTTACGCACTCTTCCACGCAATCGGGGAAGGGGAAGAAAGCATCCGACGCCATAACCGACCCCTTTGCCTCTTCGCCGGCGTGAGCAATAGCCTGCTGAGCCGCCCAGATACGGTTGGTCTGTCCCATGCCGATACCCGTAGTTCTGCCCTGCTTGCCTATAACTATTGCGTTCGATTTGGTGTGTTTTACCACCTTCCACGCAAATTTCAGCGCCTCGACTTCCTCTGCCGTGGGTGTGCGGTCTGTGACTACGCCGAGACCGTAAACCGTCCTCGTCTTGCCCGTTGTGAGCACTTTTTCTTCAACCTGCGCTTTTGCAGAGAATAGGCTTTCGTCCTCGTCGTGCAGAAGCGTATTGTCGTACTGCTGAACGAGCAGACCGCCATAGACCTTTTTCATGTCGTACGCATCCTTTGCTCTGGGCGCGGAAATGTCATCGATCTGAAGAAGGCGGATATTTTTCTTGCCTTCGAGAATTTCGAGTGCTTCCTTGGAATAGGAAGGTGCCATCACTATTTCAATGAAAATCTTGTTGATTTCCGTTGCGGTAGCGGCGTCGACCTCGCCGTTGATTGCAAGTATTCCGCCGAAAACGGATACGGGGTCGGAATTGTAAGCGCGAAGATATGCCTCGTGAATGGTCTCGCCCGTGCCGACGCCGCAGGGATTTGCATGCTTGCATGCAACGACTGCGGGTGTTGAGCCGAACTCTTTCAGAAGTTCGAGCGCGCCGTTCGCGTCGTTTATGTTATTGTAGGAAAGTTCCTTGCCCCAGAGCTGTTTTGCTGAAGACAGCGATCCCGGACGGATAAATTCTTCGTTGTAGAAGACCGCCTGCTGCTGGGGATTTTCGCCGTAGCGCATGTCCTGTGCCTTTTCGTATGCGAAAGTTACGCTGTCGGGGAAGGTTATGCCCAGCTGACTTGCAAGGTAGTTGGAAATAAGGCTGTCGTAGACGGCGGTATGAGCGAAAACCTTGTACTGAAGGTACTTTTTTGTTTCAAGCGTTACGCCGCCCGCGCGAAGCTCGGAGAGGACTTTTTCGTAGTCCTTGGGGTCGACGATGACCGCAACGTCCTGATAGTTCTTTGCGGCGGCTCTTATCATTGTAGGACCGCCGATGTCGATGTTTTCGACGCACTCGGCAAAATCTGCGCCCTTGGCAAGCGTTGCCTTGAAGGGATAGAGATTTACGCAGACTACGTCTATTGTATTTATGTTGAGTTCCTCGAGCTGTTTCATATGCTCGGGATTGGAGCGCATGGCAAGAAGTCCCGCATGCACATTGGGGTGAAGAGTTTTTACTCTGCCGTCGAGGCACTCGGGAAAGCCCGTGATTTCCGATATTCCGATGACTTTAAGTCCCGCCTCTTTCAATGCCTTGGCTGTGCCGCCCGTTGAGATAATTTCAAATCCGCACTCTGCAAGTCCCTTGCAGAATTCTACTATTCCGGCTTTGTCCGAAACGCTGACAAGCGCTCTCTTCTTCATTTCCATGCTTATAACTCCTTTTTTAAAAGTAAATTCAAATTAAATGCAATATAAGTGATGTAAAAATTACCAACATTTATTCGTCTGTTTCCACCCCTGCAACTTCACTATTATTGTTTTTATCTTTAAGACAAACCCTGAAAAGCGTATATCCGAGAATACATACAATAACAAGAAACATCGCAAGTGGCGTAATTAACGATGTCATAGTTAGTGAATATAATGTAAAATGCGGTGCATATCCGTCAGTGATGCGTATCGGGCGAATGCCATTTACAAAATCAATGTATGCTGCACTAGTTACTTTGGTATCTTCACCTAAAAATAAATACCAATGACTGACAGCCAGCACAATAAGAACGATAAATGCTACATAAACAAGCAGTGCTATGCAGGATAAAATTATTTTTGCATTTTTACTCTTAACCAAATAAGCAAACACTGCATCTACAGAACCCAAAACGCCAAAAACAGCACCGATAATTATTAATATTGCCATGGGTTTCTGCATATCGTCATATATATTTTTATATGACTCAATAACTTTTACAACTGTGTCATAGTTCAACATCTCAATTGCGCTGTAAAAAAGCGAAAAACACGTAACAAATGCCGCAAAAACAGCGAACGCAAAAATCACGTCTATAACCCTGTTAGCCTTCATATTTCCCTCCATAATTATTGTTATCAGTCAATGACTGCGACGGAACGACCTGTCTTTTTAATTTTGCCTTCGCACAGTTTCTTTACGCACAGAGGCAGCAGTTCGTGCTCGACTTCGAGAATGCGAGCCTGCAGACTTTCCGCGGTGTCGCCGTCCTGTACTTCCACAGCTCTCTGCGCGATAATCGCGCCGCCGTCAGGCACTTCGTTGACGAAATGCACCGTGCAGCCCGATATCTTTGCGCCGTAATCTATAACTGCCTGATGTACTTTAAGTCCGTAATAGCCGCTTCCGCAGAATGACGGTATGAGCGACGGGTGAATGTTTATAATTCTGTCCTCGAACGCCTTTATAAAGCTCAGCGGTATTATCTTGAGCCAGCCCGCGAGAACAATGTAGTCAACTCCGCGCATATTGAGCGTGAACTCGAGCTTTTTATACAGCTCCTCAAGGTCGGGATAATCCTTTTTGGCAAAAACTTCGGAAGGAATTCCGTGTTTTTTTGCGCGCTCAATCGCGCCTATGCCATCTTTTGAGGCAATGAGGCAGGCTATCTCGCAGAAATGCTGCCTTTCGTTTGCGTCAATTATCGACTGAAAATCGGTTCCGCCGCCGCTGGCGAACACCGCAATGCGCTTCATCAAACCAGTTTCACCCCGCTGCCCTTGCAGGTCTTACCGATAATAAAGCACTCTTCGCCCGTTGAGCGAAGCTGTTCCATTGCCGCCTCCGCGTCCTTCTTGGCTACGCAGACGACCATGCCTATGCCCATATTGAAGGTGTTGTATGCCTGCTCCTTCTTTATGCCCGCTTTCTTCTGCATGATTGAGAATATTGCGGGAACTTCGTATGACTTTGTGTTTATTCTGCAACCTATTCCCTCGGGGAAAATGCGGGGAATGTTTTCTATGAAGCCGCCGCCCGTTATATGGGCGATGCCCTTTACTTTGACCTTTTCAATGAGGGCAAGTATGGAATTCACATAAATTCTGGTGGGCGTCAGAAGCACGTCTATGGGCTTTGCTCCGAGGCGTTCGTCGTACTTTTCAAGCTCTTCAGAATTTTCGCCCCAGAGCTTGCGCACGAGCGAATATCCGTTGGAATGCACGCCGCTCGACTTAATGCCGATGAGCACGTCGCCCGATTTAATTTTCTTGCCGTTGATGACCTTTTTCTTATCTACTACGCCGACGGCAAAACCGGCAATGTCGTATTCGCCGTCTGCATAGAAACCGGGCATTTCTGCCGTTTCGCCGCCGATTAAAGCTGCTCCGCACTGGCGGCAGCCCTCTGCAACGCCCGAAACTACGGTTGCGACAACTTCGGGCGAAAGCTTGCCCGTTGCGAAGTAGTCCAAAAAGAACAGAGGTTTTGCACCCTGGCAGACTATGTCGTTTACGCACATAGCCACGGCGTCGATACCTATGGTATCGTGTCTGCCCGAAATGAAAGCGTACTTGAGCTTTGTGCCCACTCCGTCCGTGCCCGATACGAGTACGGGTTCTTTATAACCCTTGGGCATGCTGAAAAAGCCGCCGAACGAACCTATGTCGCCGAGAACGTTTTCGTTATACGTCGATTTGACGTGGTCACGCATGAGCTTTACAGCCTCATAACCTCTTTCTACGTCTACGCCGCTGTCTTTATACGATATTGCCATTTTATTTTCTCCTGTATTTTTATTCGAGTTTGAGTTTGTCCGCTTCGTAACCGTCGAGCGGATAGGGATATTTTCCGTTGAAACAGCCGAGGCAGAAATCTACCTTTGCCGACTTGCACGTTTCAACCAGCTGCTCTATCGACAGGTATCTTACGCTGTCCGCGCCGAGGCTCTGACAAATTTCGTCCTCGTCTTTATACGCTCCTATCAGCTGACTGTATGTCTGTATATCTATGCCGAGGTGACAGGGGTGTCTTATTATCGGCGAACATATGCGTATATGCACTTCCGCCGCACCCGCGTCCTTCAGCATTTTGACTATCTTGCGCATTGTCGTGCCGCGCACTATAGAGTCGTCGATTATTATCACACGCTTGCCGCGTATGTTAGAACGCAGAGCGTTCATCTTGACGTTGAGGCTGTTTTCCCTCTGTCTCTGGTCGGGCTGTATGAACGTTCTGCCCACATACCTGTTCTTTGCAAGAGCTTCGACAAAGGGTATTCCGCTCTCTTCGGCATAGCCTCTTGCGGCTACATTTGCAGAGTCGGGCACTCCCGATACGAGGTCGGCTTCCACGGGATAGTGGCGCGCGAGCAGTTTGCCCGCCTCCTTCCTCGCCTCGTAAACATTGCATCCGTCCAGCACGGAATCGTGGCGGGCAAAATAGACGTATTCAAAGATACACATGCTGCTCTTTTCCGGCAGATTGTCCATCATATGCGAATGTATGCCCGTACTGTCTATGACAACTATTTCTCCCGGCTTGACGTCGCGCAGATAGTTTGCGCCTACCGCGTCAAGAGCGCACGTCTCGCTGGCTACGATATAGTCGTCGACATACGTGCCTATGCACAGAGGTCTTATGCCGTAAGGGTCGCGCACGGCTATGAGTTTGTCCGTCGTCATTATTACGAGCGCGTATGACCCCTTAAACTGCGGACATGCCTTTTTTACACCATCTAAAATATCTCCGTCCGAAAGACTGTTTATCATTACCGCCATCACTTCGGAGTCGATTGTCGTCTGAAAGACGGCGTTATTCTTTATCATTCTGTCGCGGAGCTGTCTGGTATTTGTTAGATTGCCGTTGTGCGCGAGAGCCATCTTGCCGCACTTGCCCGTAAAAACCACGGGTTGGGCGTTCAGAAGCTGGCTCGCTCCCGTCGTGGAATAGCGGACGTGACCTATTGCTATGTCGCCTTCGGGAAGTTTTTCAAGGTTACCGCCCGAAAAGACGTCGGACACAAGCCCCATGCCTTTATAATAAGAAATTTTATCGGCATACGAGACGGCTATGCCCGCACTCTCCTGTCCGCGGTGCTGAAGGGCATAAAGTCCGTAATAACACGTATGCGCAACATTTCTGTTCTCCTGAGAATATACGCCGAATACGCCGCACTCCTCATGAATTTCACTCTGAAATTCGTCCATAAATTGTCCTGAAAGAAAATTTATTCCTTACCTGTCCAGCAGTATGTGCAGAGCTTGCAGGGCTCTATGCCGATAGCTTCAACCAAGCCTTCGAGAGACTGGAATTCGAGAGACTCGAACTTGAATTTATCGCATATAGCCTTGCGCATGGCTCTGCCGCGTTCGGTGCGGGCGTCGCTGTATTCTTCTATATACTTTACTGCGTTCTCGCCCTCGAGTTCCGCCATCGTGCGGCGGGTTATGAGGTCCATATCTCCCGACGAACGCGAGAAATTGAGGTATTTGCAACCATACATAATGGGCGGGCATGCCGAGCGCATATGCACGACTTTCGCTCCGTGAGAATAGAGGAATTCCACAGTTTCGCGAAGCTGCGTTCCGCGCACGATAGAGTCGTCCACAAGCAGCAGTCTGTTGCCCGCAATGAGTTCGTGAACGGGTATGAGCTTCATCTTCGCAACTTTGTTCCTCTCCGTCTGGTTGACGGGCATGAAGCTGCGCGACCATGTGGGTGTATACTTGATATAGGGACGCGCAAAGGGTATCTTGCTTGCGTTTGCATAGCCTATCGCGTGAGGCGTTCCCGAATCGGGCACGCCGCCGATTAAGTCTATCTGGCTCATATCGTGCATTTTTGCGTCATTTTTCGCAAAAATAGCACCGTTTCTGCAGCGCATGACCTCTACGTTCACGCCCTCGTAAGTCGAGGTGGGATAACCGTAGTACGACCACAGGAATGCGCATATGCGCATATTTTTGCCGGGCGCGGCGAGCTGCGTGACGCCGTCTGCAGAAATCTCTACGATTTCGCCCGGTCCCAATTCCTTATAATCGGAATAGCCCAACTTTTTGTAGGCGAAACTTTCAAAGGATACGCAGTAACCGTCCTCTCCCTTGCCAATGAGTATGGGCAGTCTGCCGAGCTTGTCTCTCGCGGCAATGAGCGTGCCCTTATCCGTAAGCAGAAGTATGGACGCCGTGCCGTCGATATTGTCCTGAGCGTATTTTATGCCCTCGACGTAGGTATTTTTGGTGTTTATGAGAGCGGCAATAAGCTCGTTAGAGTTTACCTTGCTGCCCGTCATGGCATCGAAATAGCCGCCGTGAGAGAGAATTTTCTGCATAATCTCTTCGGCGTTGTTTACTATGCCTATCGTGCATATCGCGTACTTGCCCAGCCTTGAAACCATCAGAAGGGGCTGAGGGTCGGTATCGCTTATGCAGCCGATTGCGGCGTTTCCGCTCATTTCGGAGAATACGCGCTCGAATTTCGTGCGGAAAGGCGCGTTTTCTATGTTGTGGATTTCGCGCTGAAGACCTATGACCTTATCGTAGGCAGCCATGCCTCCGCGCTTGGTTCCAAGATGAGAATGATAGTCCGTGCCCAGAAATGTATCGAACACTGCACTGCTCTTTTTTACCGAACCGAAAAATCCGCCCATCTGATATTATTCTCCCGTGAGACGCTTGAACACTTCGTTGTAAGCGTCTTCAACTCCGCCGAGGTCGCGACGGAACCTGTCCTTGTCGAGGCTGGTGTGCTTGGTTGTATCCCACGTGCCTGCCTCCCAGAAACGGCAGGTGTCGGGCGAAATTTCGTCCGCAAGGATTATCTGACCCTTAAATCTGCCGAATTCGAGCTTGAAGTCGATGAGGTCGATGTTGAGCTCCTTGAAGAACGCCTTAAGCGCATCGTTTACGGCAAACGCCATATTCTTTATCGTTTCAATCTCTTCCTTGCTTGCAAGATTTAAAGCGAGTGCGTGATAGGTATTGATAAGGGGATCACCGAGCTCGTCATTCTTGTAAGAGAATTCTATTGTGGGCGCGGAGAGAAGAGTTCCCTCTGCCACGCCGTATTTTTTGGAGAAGCTGCCTGCGGCAACGTTTCTTATTATTACTTCGAGGGGAACTATCTGAACCTTCTTGACGACGGTGTTTCTGTCGTCTATCTGTTCTACGAAGTGGGTGGGAATGCCCTTCTTTTCGAGCATAGCCATCATCATGTTGCTCATCTTGTTGTTGATTACGCCCTTGCCTGCTATCGTACCCTTTTTAAGTCCGTTGAACGCGGTGGCGTCATCCTTGTAAGATACTATTACGTAGTCGGGATTTTCGGTAGCATAGACCTTTTTTGCCTTTCCTTCGTAAAGCTGTTCCTTCTTTTCCATAGTTATTTGGCATCTCCTTAAGATTTTTATTTAAAATTAATTACCCGCAGGTGCACTGCGGGTATATAAGATTATCAAAGATTATTGAGTTCCTGCTGAAGGGCGCAATCGTCCTCATTTATTTTCTGACGCATTTTTCGCTTGTATTCGGTCAGTTTTTCGGCTATTTCAGGGTATTTTACGCCCAAAATCTGCGCTGCAAGAAGTCCGGCGTTTTCTCCGCCGTTGACCCCTACCGTTGCTACGGGTATGCCCGAAGGCATCTGCACTATCGAAAGCAGACTGTCAAGTCCGCCCATCATGTCCGTCTTTACGGGCAGACCTATAACGGGCAGAGTTGTATAGGCGGCTATTACTCCGCCGAGGTGCGCCGCTTTGCCCGCGGCACATATTATTACCTCAACCCCGTTCTTCTTCGCGTCTGCCGCGAATGTATGCGCCTCCTCGGGCGTTCTGTGCGCCGATATCACGCGCACTTCGGTCTCTATGCCGAAACCTGCAAGCGCGGTCACAGCGGGTTTTACTACGGGGAAGTCCGACTTCGAACCCATCAGAATTGCTACTTTAGGCATAATCAATCTCCTGTATCAATCGTAAAATAAGTGGCATACTTTTAGTATGGTATTGCTGTATATTATTTTTACGGTATATATACTCGCTATCAATTTCTATTCCGTAATGCTGCTTATCTGGCAGAAAAACGAATACCTCAGCGACGAGAGCAAATTAAACGGCGGCGACGGAAAACTAATTCTTTCCGCGCTGCTCGGAGGAGCAATCGGAATTTACATCGCAATGTTCATAACAAAGTTCAAGCTCAAAAACATGCTCTTTATGATACTCATGCCCGTCATCGGCGCGCTCAATGTATGGTTCTTCGTGCTCGCCTACCGCTCGGGCTTTACATTTGTTGTGTTATGACACTACATTTGTTATCTGTAATTTGATTATAGCACAAGATATGGCAAAAATAAAAATGTTTGAACGCAATTTTTTTACAAATTAACCGACAAAATTTTGTCTTATCAACCGATAAAAGGTTGACAAAATAATATTGCCCCGCGCACGCGCCGCTAAACGGCGCGTGCGCGGGGCTGTTTTACGATAAAAATTCAGAATTTGTTTATTATTTCAGTTCAGGCTGTCAGAACGGCTATAAGCCTTTCGCGCAGAGCCGACCCTCCGCCGAATACGCCCGACGGCGTGTTCGGCTCATCGAAAATTATCTTACCTTGCGAAAGAACTATTATTCTGTCGGCAAGATAGAGAGCCTCGTCGACGTCGTGCGTTACGAAAACCGCCGTTCTGCCGCTCGCGGCACGCACCTCGCAGAATGCGTCCATCATATCCTTTTTCAGCCTTAAATCGAGCGACGAAAAGGGCTCGTCCATCAGAACGACGTCGCTTTCGTACAGAAAAGCGCGCGCGACAGACACCCTCTGCGCCTGTCCGCCCGACAGCGCGACGGGAAAACTTTCTGCCTTGTCTTCAAGTCCCACCCTTGCAAGCACGGCATTTATCTTATCATCGTCCGCGCAGACAAGCCTTAAATTTTTTCTCACCGTGAGATTTGGCACGAGGCGGGGCTGCTGAAAAATATAGGAACATTTGACACTGTCGACATGACCCTCGAATTGCGTAAGCCCGGCTATTGCGTTCAGAAGCGTAGTCTTGCCCGCGCCGCTTCCGCCGAGAATGCACGTGACTTTGCCGTCCTCTGTTTCAAGGCTGAAATTTTTGAAGACGACGACGTCTCTATAGCTCTTTGTAAGGTTTTCAATGCGCATCTCCGCCCTCCTTCACTCTCCAGCGTCCCACAACGCTCTTAAGAAGCGACGAGAAAAGTTCCAAAATCAGTCCGAGCAATATGCACATTGCCGTAAGCGCGGCAAAGAGCGGCATTTCGGCAAACAGTCTTGCCTGCTGCATCATTCCGCCGAGACTGTCGAGCGTATAGCAGAGAACCTCAGCCGAAACCATGACCTTCAGTCCGAGCGAGAGCCCCGCACCCGTCTGCGCCACCACTTCGGGCGCGACTGCAGGCAAAATTATTTTGGTAAGTTTATCTCTTTCAGATACACGGTAGAGCTTTGCCATTTCCAAAATGTCGCCGTCCACCCCGTCTATCGCCGCCATAAACTGAGAATAAATCATCGGAAATGACACGAGCGCGGTGACCACCGAGGGCGCGACGCGCGCGTTCGTCCATATGAGCAACATCAAGGTTATAGCCATCGTGGGAAGCGTTCTTATTACCGAAATTATGCAGGCAAAAGTCGCTCTGAATTGTCTGCTGACGGCAGACAGCGCGGCGAGCGCAGCCGCGAGAACGAAGGAAATTGCAAATGAGAGCAAAGTCCTCAACAGCGTCTTGCCCAGCACGGAGTAAAACTTCTGACTGCCAAACAGAGTAAAAAACTGCAGGAGCGTATCGCCTATCGAAGGTACGATAAATTCGTTCGACACCGCGACGCAGGCTATGTGCCATACGAGTATGAGAAACGCAGCCGCGACGACCGCCCACAGCGCATTTGATTTTAAGATTTTCTTTAAAGCGTTCACTTTCAGCTTACCGTCTCGTAGGGGATGCCGTACTTGTTCAGAATAATTTTAAGCGTCAGACCAGGCACGTTGGCAAGATTGATTACGCCCACCGTCTTGCCCGCAAGTACGGAAAGATTGTCTTTGGTAAGATTTTCTCCGTCTTTTGAAAGAATATACAGGTTGCCGTTCGTCACCGTTCCCAGCATTTTATATTTTGAGCCGCTGCCGAGAAGTTTGCTTGCGGCATTGACGGGAAGTATACATATATCCGCAGCGGGATTGTCGCCGCTGACGCGCGCGCCTATCGTGTCTGCCGCAACTACGTTGTATGAAAGAGAAATCTGCGAAAAGGTATTTTCTTCCGCCATAAGTTTTGCCAGCGAAAGCGCGGGCGCACCGTCGGGGGCGTAGACAGACACGGTTGAAGGCGTTGCATTCGTGCCAAGTTCGCCGCAGAAGAAATCTTCAGAGACCTCGCCGACCATAGAAGGCTCGACCTCAGCCATTTCGTCGAGGAACGAGGTCACTCTCTCTCTGTCATCGTTTGCATACACAAAATGTATGCCGCAGTTGGCTATGACCTCGGAAGTCAGGTTTTTTGCGTTGAATGTGGGCGTCGTTCCGTCGGGCAGGTGCGAAGAAATCGCCTGCATCACCGTCTCTGCGGAAGCCGTCTCAAGCCAGTTTTCATTTTCTTCCAACTCTTCCAGAAATGACGCCAGAAATGCGGGATTGCTGTCGATAAGTTGATTTTTTGCAACTATTACCGCCTGAGGATAGCCGTTTTCAGAGCCGTAGAGCTGCTGCAAATCGCCCGAAAATTTGAGCCCGACTGCATTTGCGCGCGTAGTTGCCGCAGGTTCTGCCGCAACATAGTATTCAACGTCGGGAAGAACACCGACAGACGCCGCGTCTATGCCGAGAAGGCTGACTTTGTCCGTTGAAGTTTCGCCGCCGCAGGCCGTAAAGCCGATTGTCGTAAGCGCGGCGACACAGACAGCCGCCAGCGTTTTTAAAAATTTGTTCATATCTGCTCCTTTCGGCGTCAGGCATAAACCTTCCGCCTCAAAAAAAATTTATTGCTGATTTTTGCTCATAAGCGTCTTTGCCGTGACGCCTTGTATCATTCCTATCTTGCCCGTCACGGTATTTATTATCTCGGCGGGCGCGTCAATTATAACGCAGATTACCGAAACTCCGCGCTCCTTGTACGGCACTCCCATTCTGCCTATAACATATTCGCCGTATTCGGTCAGAATATTGTTGATTTTCGGGCTCTGCTCCCTGTCCTCTATTATGAGCGATATTACCGCAAGCCTTTTTTCCGTCATAAAAAAACTCCCTTTCCGACCGAAAGAGAGAACGACAAAACACGACGCTTAAAGTGCGGCGTCTGAAAATATTCTGTCCTTCGCTCTCAGGCGGACCTTTAAGTTCAGGTGCTTTAAATTTAGCACAGACTATAAAAAATTGCAAGCGTTTGCATAACAAGCGCACAAGTTTACATACTGTTAATATGAAATCCAGAATTTTGACACTCATTTGTTTAACAGCAGCTCTCGCACTGCCTGTCTGCGCTTGCAGTTCAGGTCAGACGGGCGGCGGACAGAACCTCAACGGGCAGCCCGATACCCGAATAGTACAGAGCGAACAGTCGCAGGATACCGAGCAGGACGGCGATTGTCCCTGCCCCGATTGCGATAAGGACGATTGCCACAAGCACCACCACGGCTGGCGTCCCAGACCTCAGCCGCGCGAAAGCCAGAACGCGCCTTCTCTTCTCATGCCCAAGTTCGACAGACATAAGCATATTCCGAATGCGCCTCTGCCCTCTCCGGACGACGAGCACAAGCCGAGCACTCTGCCCGCGCCCATGCCTGAAAAAAGTAAATAAAAAATCATCCCGCCCGCAGTCCTGCGGGCGGGATATATTTTTACTGTTTGTTATAGTTGATGAGGCAACCGCTGAGAATTATTTTCTTTTCGTCCTTGGTGAGCTGACCCATTGTGAGATAAATATCCTTTACCTTTCCCTCTGAAATGTGCTTTGCGGGAATGACCGGGTCGTCCGCCCTGACATAGCCGACGATATTTTCGATATAGATATAGTCGCCGACCTTGAAGTCGAAGCCCTTGCAAATCAACGGAAGCATGCCCCAGTTGATGAGGTTGGAGCGATATCTCTTGGTTGCATACTCGAGAGCGATATTGGCGACGCCGCCCAGAACGCGCTGGCAACTTGCCGCCTGCTCGCGGGCAGAACCGTCGCCGGGCTTCTTTGCCACAACGCAGCTGCCGTACATGGTATCTTTAGAAATTTTAATGCCCGCATCCGCAAGCACGCTTTCGGGAAGAGTGCCGTGTTCGCGCCTGTAAAGTTCGTCCGCCTTCACCGCCTTTGCCCTCTTTACGTATTCGGGGTCCTTTCTTGAGAGAGCAAATTCCGCAAGACGCAGGGGATTTGAACGGTATGACGACGTCTCGCCCGAAGGAATGAGTTCGTCCGTAGTCGTAACGGGGTCGGAGATGACCGAAACTGCCTTTATGAGTATATTCTTGCTCATAGGTATCTGTTCGGGCCAGTCTGCTATATTGTTGCCGTAGACGAGTTCGACAGAGCTGTCTGGTCTGAGCGCGCCGCGATAGACGCGGTTTTCATAGATATTCTTATCGAAGTAATACTTCTTGATTTTTTTGGTGAAATATTCGCCCTCGGACGCGGGTGTGAGCACGCCGCCGTTAGCCGCGGTCGCCGCTATCGAGCGCGCATCCATGAGCGCGACGGACGCAAGCTGCTGCTCGCCGAGCTTTGAACCCTCTCTGTTTTCGAAGTTGCGCGTCGTATGACGTATGGAGAAACCGTTGTCGGCAGGGGTATCGCCCGCACCGAAGCAGGGTCCGCAGAATGCCGTCTTGACTATCGCGCCGCTCTGCATGAGCGTGGAGACATATCCGTTATCCGTAAGGCACTTGAACACGGGCTGGCTCTGGGGATATACGCTCAGAGAAAATTCACCATAGCCGCAACTTCTTCCGCGGAGAATTTCAGAAGCCTCGGCAATATTTTCATAAGTGCCGCCCGCGCAGCCCGCTATAATACCCTGACTTACGTGTATGCCGTCGTCCTTGATTTTATCGAGCAGTCTGAAGGGCTTTTTGTTGCCCTTGAGTTTGTTGCCCGCTTCCTCCACTTCGCCAAGAATGTCGCGAGCGTTTTCGATGACCTCTCTTATCGTGAAAGCATTTGAAGGATGGAAAGGCAGCGCAATCATGGGCTCGACCCTCGAAAGGTCGATGACTACCGCACCGTCGTAGTATGCAGGCTCGGCGGGATGAAGTTCTCTGAACGCCTCCTCCCTGCCGTGAACTGCAAAGTATTCCTTAGTGAGCTCGTCCGTCTCCCATACAGAGGAGAGACATGCCGTCTCGGTCGTCATTACATCAATTCCGCAACGGTAATCCATAGAGAGATTTTTGATGCCGGGACCGACGAATTCGAGTATTTTATTCTTGACGAAACCGTTTTTGAAGGTTGCTCCGACAAGAGCAATAGCAACGTCGTGAGGTCCGACGCCGGGTTTCAATTTACCTTTGAGATATACGGCTATGACTTCGGGTCTGTCGACGTCGTAAGTCTGATTGAGAAGCTGCTTTACAAGTTCGGGTCCGCCCTCGCCCACTGCCATAGTGCCGAGCGCGCCATACCTCGTATGGCTGTCCGAACCGAGTATCATCTTGCCGCAACCTGCCTCCATTTCGCGCATGTACTGGTGTATTACGGCGAGATGGGGCGGAACATAATTGCCGCCGTACTTCTTTGCAGCGGACAGTCCGAACATGTGGTCGTCCTCATTTATCGTGCCGCCTACTGCGCAGAGCGAGTTGTGGCAGTTGGTGAGCGTATAGGAAACGGGGAATTTCTTAAGTCCCGAAGCTTTAGCCGTCTGTATTATGCCGACATATGTAATATCGTGCGACGCGAGCGCGTCGAACTTTATTTTAAGGTGCTCATCGCTGCCCGTATTGTGCGAAGAGAGAATGCCGTATGCGATTGTATTCTTTACCGCGGCATGTTTCTGTCCGTCCCTGAAAAACGCAACGCCTTCGCGAAGCAATTTGCCCTCGGAATAATAAACGCCGCCTCTTATTAACTTAATCATAGTCGTTTTCTCCGTTATTATTTGTTTTTCGTCTTTTATTTTACTATATCCGCAAAATTATTTCAACTATTGAGGGGCATTAAAATTAAATTATGCCCGATTATAAGTTGCCTTTTTACCTTGTCGCATTTATAATAAAATCATGAAAAAATTCAGATACAGATTTTCCAGACTTACCTACTGGCTGATTATCGCAGGCATCGCGCTGTCGGTCGTCGGGTTCGGATTAAACCTCTTCGTCTGCATAAAAAACGGCATTTCCTCCGCCGCAGACCCCGTATATCCGATTATTCAGTACACTCTCATGTTCGCCGTAACTGTTGCTCTGTTCGCAATTTTATTGAGCATTCTAATTTCAAGCTACTACCTCGTGGACAAAGAGCAGATTGTTACCAGCTTCGGATTTATCAAAAGCAAGTACAAAATCAAGGACATTGAGACCATTGAGCTTGACAGAAACACAAACAAGTTGTCCGTCTATTTCTCCGACGACACTTTCGTTGTCATTGTCGTCAAAGAGGAATGGTATTCTCAGTTCGTTCAGGCTATTCTGGATATCAACCCCAAAATAGAATATTCGATAAAGTCAAAGGAAAATACCCCGGACGACAAAGAAAATAAAAAATAATTTTGCATAAATTAAGCCGCGCGGACGCATTTGCGTCCGCGCGGCTATTGTTTTTTATCATTTATTGCTTTGCACGCTTTTTATGCGCAAGTTTTTTTATTGAAGTGCGGTGTTCCTCTCCGCCCATCAGTCTGTAGAGATTTACCCTGTGAGCAATCCATGTCAAAAGATTGAAAGCGAGCAGAACCATGAACGCAACGATTACCCACGGCGAGGAAAGCTCCTGCTCGTAGCGCAGGAAATATATTATGCCCTGCCAGATTGTGAATGATGACACGCCGATGAGCGAAGCCATCGAGCCCCACTCAAATATGTAGATATACAGCACAACTCCCAGAAGAAGAGCTATCGCTATGGGTATGAACCACGCAACTTCGCAGGAAATTCCGCAGGTGAACACTCCGAGCGTGGTGGCTATGCCCTTACCGCCTTTGAACTTCATCGTGACGGGAAAGATGTGACCTATTACGGCGAACAGTCCGAAAAGATAGCGGGAAAAATCGCTCACCGCAAAATCAGTGCCTTCGAAGTACATTCCCTTGAATATTACATACCCGCACACTACGGGAATTATGCCCTTGAATGCGTCACAGAAGAAGTTTATTAGACCTATCTTGAGCCCGAAGGTACGCGACATATTCATAGTGCCGGGGTTGCCGCTGCCCTCTTGTCTTATATCCTTATGCTTTATTCTGGATATGAGCACGGCAAAATTGAAACAGCCGATAAAATAGCTTACGATTGCGCCCAGCAAAAACCAATACCATGAAGAGGCCAAAGAAATAAACATCTCAGTTCTCCTTTTTCTCCCTCGTTACTATCCTTATGGGCGTTCCTGAGAAGTTGAAACACTTGCGGAGAGTGTTTTCGAGGAAACGCTCGTATGAGAAATGCAGAAGGTCGGTCGAATTGACGAACAGCACGAATGTGGGCGGCGCAACAGAAACCTGCGAGGAATAGTACACCCTAAGTCTTCTGCCGTTGTACGAAGGCGGTTCGTTTGCGCGCACCGTATCCGAAATGACGTCGTTGAGCGTTCCCGTAGGCACGCGGAAATGCGCGTTGGCATAGACTTCGTCTACCATATTCATGATTTTTTCTGTGCGCTGACCCGTCTTTGCCGAAACATATACCGACTTGAAATAGTCCATGAATTTGAGGTCTTCTTTGAGTTTCTCTTCAAACTTGTTGACGGTGTGAGTATCCTTTTCGATTAAGTCCCACTTATTCATAACTATTACCGACGGCTTGCCCTGCTCGTCCACATAGCCTATGATTTTGGTATCCTGCTCGGTGAGCCCCTCGGTGCTGTCGACGACAAGAAGGCAGACGTCGGCGCGGCGGACTGCGTCGAAAGCGCGCATTACGGAATAGTATTCCACGTCGTCCTCCACTTTGGACTTCTTGCGTATGCCGGCAGTATCGATTATCGTATATTTTCTTCCGTCGTAGGTGAAAGCCGTATCTATCGCGTCGCGCGTAGTGCCCGCAATGTCGGTGACTATCGAACGCTCGAAGCCGAGAAGTTTGTTTACAAGGCTGCTCTTGCCCGCGTTTGGCTTGCCGACGACGGCTATCTTTATGCTGTCGTCCTCCTCGTTTTCATACTTGCCGAACCAGCTGACAGCCTCGTCCAGCACGTCGCCTATGCCCGTCGAATGTTCGCTCGAAACGGGGTAGGGTTCGCCCAGACCGAGAGAGTAAAACTCAAAAATTTTATCCTCAGAATAGCTGTCTATCTTGTTTACGACGAGAATTACGGGCTTTTTAGAACGGCGGAGCATGTCGGCGACGTCATAGTCGGACGTTGTGAGCCCCTCTCTTCCGTCGACGAAAAAGAGAATGACCTGCGCGGTATCGATTGCCACCTCGGCCTGTTTTTTGATTTCCTTCCACATAGTGTCTTCCGACTTAATCTCTATGCCGCCCGTATCTACGAGCGTGAACGCCTTGCCGCGCCACTCCGCGTCGGCATACAGTCTGTCGCGCGTGACGCCCGGGCGGTCCTCGGTTATGGAAACCTTTCTGCCCACTACTTTATTGAAAAACGTGCTCTTGCCGACATTGGGTCTGCCGACTATTGCAACAAGAGGATTTGCCATAGATTACCTTTCTTAACTTTATTTCACCTGCATTATACCTTAAAAGCTCGCGGTTGTAAAGAAAAAAACGGCTCGCTTTGCGCAAGCCGTTTACAACTCGTACTCAAAATTAAAAGCGGCGCGCTGACGCGTGCCGTTTTTGATTACAATGTGAAGCCTATACCGATTATGCCGCAGATATAAAGAACGAGCGAAGCATAGAAAACTATCTTCCACGACTGCGATTTGCCTCTTACGAAATTGTAAGCGGGAATAGCTACCGCAATGAGAAGCGCAACCATGGAAATTATGCTGCAAATGCCCATAAGAGTATTTGCCCAGCTGATGGTGACGCCGCAGATTTCAAGCAGTTTGACGAAGAAACCGATGAACATTGCTACGCCCGAAAGCACTATGCCCCAGAAAGCGCAAAGCGTGGGAATGCTGTATGTTCTGGTCGTCGTGGTCGTTCTTGTCTTGGTTTTTCTCTTTGCCATATTAATTCTCCTTATATTAATTTTATTGCAACGCGCCTGCAATTCAGTAATCTATTGCACTCAAATCGAAGGCGAGTTTTTTCAGTACCTGACAAAAATAATCGGGCAACGGCGCGGTGAACGCCATTCTTTCGCCCGTTCCGGGATGGGTAAGTTCCAGCCTGCATGCGTGCAGAAGCTGTCCATCAAGCGCGAACTTCTGCTTTTTTATGCCGTAGACGTCGTCGCCGACTACAGGATGTCCTAAAAATCTCGCGTGCACTCTTATCTGGTGAGTTCTGCCCGTGCGCAGCGAAAATCGGCAGAGCGTATATCCGCCGCTGCGCTGCTCCACGCGGTAATCGGTTATGGCAAGCTTGCCCTTGGAAGGCTCTACCACCGCCATTTTTGTCCTGTCGGCTGGGTTTCTGCCTATGTAAGTCGTCACAGTTCCGACGTCGTCTTTCAGATTGCCTTCCAAAAGGGCAAGATACTGCCTTTTGCAGGACTTTTCTGCAATCTGCGCCGAAAGCGAGGCGTGTGCGGCATCGTTCTTTGCCACGACGAGCAGTCCCGAGGTGTTTTTATCTATTCTGTGCACAATGCCCGGGCGAAGTTCGCCGCCTATGCCGCTGAGATTTTTGAGATGATACAGCAATGCGTTTACGAGCGTTCCGTCGGGCGCGCCGTTGCCTATGTGTACCGTCAGACCCTGCTGTTTGTTGATTACGGCGATATCGTCGTCCTCGTAAACTATATCTATGGGAATATTTTCGGGCTTTACTCCGTATTCCTTAGGCTCGGGGACGACGCAACGTATTTCGTCGCCGACCGACACGCTCTGAGAAGCTTTAGCCGCCCTCTCGTTTATGAGCACGCAGTCGCCGTCAAACAACTTTTTGACTGCCGAACGCGTGAAATCTTTCAGAAGTTCGCAAAGGCAGGCGTCTGCGCGGCGATACTCTTTCTCCGCGCGGAATGTATATTCGGGCATCAGTCGTTCTGCCCGTCCTTTTCTTCATTCTCGCGCTGTTTTTCACGTTCGCGCGCCTCTTTTGCAGTACGCGTGAGAGGTATGAACGCCCACTCGTTCAGAAAGAGAAAATCTGCTATGGCGGCTATCGTGCCGAATACTATGAAAAAGTCGGCGAAGTTGCAACACGCACTCGTAAACAGCATGTTTACCCACACGAAATCGCGGACATAGCCGAAAATCAGACGGTCGACAAGATTGCCGAACGCACCCGAAACTATCATTGCGATAGCAATTTTGAGCACTACAAATCTTTCGGGAAGTAGTACAAATGCGGCGCACAGGGCGCATATGAGTATTACGGAGAGCGTTACGAGAAAAATTCTGCCCCAGACTTTGTCTGCAAACAGCGAAAATGCAGAGCCTGTATTCCTGTGTCCGCTCTCTACCCAGATAAAATTCTTTATGACAACGAAGTTCCAGCTGTCTTCGACTTCAAAGTGCTTTAAAATGAGGTCGACTGCAAGCAGTACGGCAAATACAACCAGAGCGATTATGCTTACTTTTCCGAAATGCAGTTTTAATTTTTTGTCTGCCATATCTAAATTATAACACAGCGCGCGCGCAAACAAAAGTGTTTTATGCGAAAATTTTAAAAAATTAAGAGGGTGCAACGCTTTGTTGCACCCTCTTCAGTCGGATAGACCCAGACTTATTAAAATTGCCTTGTCGACCTTGTTCATCGTGTCGAATGAGAGCTCGCCTATCTTCTCGCGCAGACGGCGTTTATCGAGCGTGCGAAGCTGCTCTAAAAGTATTACGGAGTCCTTATTCAGCCCGTAAGAGTTGGAAGGCAACTCTATGTGCGTGGGCAGTTTCGCCTTATTTATCTTGCTCGTAACCGCCGCGGCTATTATCGTAGGCGAAAATTTGTTGCCCACGTCGTTCTGCACGACGAGTACGGGTCTTATTCCGCCCTGCTCGCTCCCCACTACCGGTGACAAATCGGCATAGTAAAGTTCTCCGCGCTTTATCATATATCAACCTCCAGAGGCGATTGCGCCCTGCGGCAGTTATACTATATTATATGTAGCCGCCTCGCTTTTATTGTTGACAGCGAGGCGGCGTTTTATACGCGGTTTAAAACTGTATTATTGATTTTACTGCGTTATGTTCTTTATAGTCTGCGGCATAGCCTCTAAAATATCTGCGGCGGTTGCGCAGTAGTCGGTCTTTTCTTTTGAGACCTCCTCAGCCGCGCTGCCCAGCACATATGCGCCGCACACAGCCGCGTCGACAAGCGAAAGTCCGCGAGCCGCGCTGCCGCAGATGAGCCCTGTCAGCATATCGCCGCTTCCCCCCTTGGAAAGCGCAGTGCTGCCGCGAAGATTGAGAAAAATTTTATCTCCGTCTGCAATTACAGTCGTCGCGCCCTTCAAAAGCACCTTTACGTTGAATTCGCAAGAAAACTCTTTCGCGCAGCCGACAGGGTCGGAGAGTATCTGTTCAACCCTCAACCCCGTAAGACGGGAAAACTCCTTTGCGTGCGGAGTTATGAGCACTTCGCAACGCGCGCTTTTCAGAACATCCTTGCCGTACTCTGCCAGAACGTTGAGCCCGTCGGCGTCGATTATCAGCTTTCCCATGTAATTATCAAAAATCTGCACGATTTTTTCATACAGGTCGCGGTCTGCTCCGCAGCCCGAACCTATGGCGAGCGCGGACGCGGACATATCGGGATGTTCCGAAAAAATGACCTGCGGCAGCGAAGAGACAAGCGCGTCGCGCACGGCGACGGGACAGGCAGCCTTCACATAGCCGCACCCCGACCTTGACGCCGCGGACAGGCACAGTGCCGCCGCGCCGATATATTTTTCGCTGCCCGCCATTATGCAGGCAGAGCCGTATGTGCCCTTGTGAGAATTGCGCTTTCTTCGGGGAAAGAAAGCTTTTATATCCTCATCGGTAAACGCGCAGGCATAGCTGCCCGAGGCGACTATGCCTATGTCGGCGCGCGTTACCGCTCCGCAATAGTCCGCTCCGTCGCCCAGAACGTGACCGAGTTTATATTCGGCGACAGCTACAGTCATGTCGGCTTTGACAGCCACACCCATCACTTCGCCGTTGTCGCCGTTTATACCGCTCGCTATATCTGCAGAGACGACGTATGCGCCGCTGTCATTGACAGCGTTTATTATGTCGGCAAATTCACCGCTCACGCTTCGCGAAAGCCCCGTGCCAAACAGACAGTCAACAACTATGTCGCCCGAAATTTCCTTAACATACTTTCCGTTGTACAGACCTTTTACCTTTTGGCAATCGTCGGAAAGTCTGCCCTCCGCAGCAAAAACCGCAACGTCATAGCCGCGCTCCATAAGCGCGCGGGCGCAGACGTATCCGTCCCCGCCGTTGTTGCCCGTGCCGCACACCACCGTTATTTTTTTGGAAAAGCCCGCGCAGACAGCCGCAACCTCATCGGCTATGGCTTCGCCCGCCCTGCGCATCAGCTCCTGCGAGGGTACGCCCAGCTCGTTAATTGTAAAGGCGTCCGCCGAACGCATTTCGGCGTTTGTCAGAAATCTTATCATTGCAGTCTCAAAGACACCTCCGCACTGCTTATTTTTTTTCTTTCTCCGTCTGTTTCACATATAAGCAGACAGTTTTCGTCCACGCCAACCGCGACTGCACGGATATCTTCCTCACCCGTCTTAAGACTGACGACCTGACCGAACCAGTCTATATATGAAACATAATCTTCGAGCGTATACTCCCTTTTCAGATTGGCTAATAGCCGCTTTGTAACCCTCGCCGCGCCGACTCGTCTGCCCGTCTCGCGCTCAATCGTGGTTGCAATTTCTTCAAGCTCGGGCGGGAGCTCGTTTGACACATTCAGCCCTATGCCGACAATGCAACGACAGCCGCCGTTTGGCGAAATGACGTTCTCGATGAGCGTTCCGCTTATCTTTCTGCCGTTTACAAGCACGTCGTTTGACCAGCGTATTACAGGTTTCAGTCCGAACGACGCCACCGTGCGACAGACGGCTACGCAACTATTGATAAGGATGGGAAAGAGCTTCTTCGGGTCGGGGGTAAATCTTACCAGAGAGAGATAAACTCCGCCCACGTCGGAGACAAAGCTTCTGCCCTTTGTACCCTTTCCGCCCGTCTGCCTCCCGGCAACGACCGCGCTGCCTGCGGGAAGATTGAAAGCCTTGCAGTATTCGTTGGTCGAGTTGACCTCTTTAAGTTTTATTATTCTTATTTTATCAGTCTTCATCCTGCCCGCCCAGCATAGATACCGCCTCTTTTGCTATGTCGTAGCCGTAGCCGCGGGAGAGAAGATACCTCAATGTCTTTGCATAGTTTTCGCGCGTTCCGCTCTTGCCACGCATATATTTCTGAGCGAGAGCAAAGACCTCGTCCACGCTCTCCTCGCATTCGTCCAAAATTTCTTCCACCGCCTGCCTGTCCGCGCCCTTGGAAATGAGCGCGCTGCGCAGCGCGAGTTTGCCCTTGCCCTTCGCGCTGCCGGCATACGCCCTGCAATAGGCGTAGTCGTCGATATAGCCGTAGCCCTCGAGCTTGGTTATGACGTAATCCACGACCGCGGGGGTGTAACCCTTGGACGAGAGAAAGTCCGACATCTGCTTTCTGGTCTTGAGCGTGGCGGAAAGGTGGTTCATTGCCCTTTCGATTGCCTGCACCTTTTCGCTCTCGAGCTGAATTTCGTCCAGCTGCTCCTTTTCCACCGTCATGCCCGCCTTGAGACGGTATTTTATCGCGACTTCTATCTTCAGTCCGCAATAAAATCTGCCGTCTATGTAGACCGAGCAGCGCGTTTTATCCTTTTGTTGTTGTTCTATAGACGTAATCTGAGACATATTCTTAACATATTTTAACACCGCTTGTCCGATTTTGTCAATCGCGCGATTGACATCGCCGTTTGCGGGGAGTATAATTGAATGTATCAATTTATAAGAAGGTAATTTATTATGTCTGCTAATCTTGACTGGGGCAACCTCGGTTTCGGCTATATAAAGACCCCTTACCGCTATGTTGCAAACTATAAAGACGGAAAATGGAGTGAAGGCAAACTCACCGAGGACGACAAAGTTGTCCTTTCCGAATGCGCGGGAGTTTTGCAGTATGCGCAGACCGCTTTCGAAGGTCTCAAAGCTTACACTACCAAGGACGGCAGAATAGTAACCTTCCGCCCCGACCTCAACGGCGAAAGGCTTGAAAATTCGGCTGCCAGACTTGAAATGCCAATCTTCCCCAAGGAAAAATTCCTGGAAGCCGTCGACATGGTGGTTGCGGCAAACAAAGATTACGTCCCTCCCTACGGCAGCGGCGCATCTCTCTACATAAGACCTTATATGTTCGGCTCTTCGCCCGTTATCGGCGTCAAGCCCGCAGCGGAATATCAGTTCAGAATGTTCTGCACCCCCGTCGGTCCTTATTTTAAGGGCGGCGTAAAGCCCATAACCATAAGAGTGAGCGACTTTGACAGAGCTGCTCCCCGCGGTTCGGGTCACATCAAAGCCGGGCTCAACTATGCGATGAGCCTGCACGCCATAGTCGACGCTCACGCAAAGGGTTTTGACGAGAACATGTACCTCGACCCCGCCACCAGAACGTACGTTGAAGAGACGGGCGGCGCAAACTTCCTGTTCATAACCAAGGACGGCAAAGTCGTAACTCCCAAGTCGCCCTCCATACTCCCCTCAATCACGAGGCGTTCGCTCTGCTACGTTGCAGAAAAATACCTCGGACTGACCGTGGAACACAGAGAAGTCAGACTTTCCGAAGTCGGGGACTTTGCAGAATGCGGTCTCTGCGGCACGGCGGCAGTTATTTCTCCCGTCGGAAAAATCAACGACCACGGCAAGGAAATCTGCTTCCCCTCCGGCATGGACGAGATGGGTCCCGTTACCAGAAAGCTCTATGAAACACTCACCGGCATTCAGGCAGGAACTATTCCCGCTCCCGACGGCTGGATAAGAGAAATCAAATAACTTTATCTGTTTTTTATGCGCACGGCGTAACGCCGTGCGCATTTTTATTGCTCTGACTTATGCAATTTTTTCCTTAAAAAAATATAAAACGCCCGATATGTTATTTTTCGGCGCGCTTTTTTATGCTTTCGTATTTATTTTTCGTAGCCATTCCGCCACGTATATGACGCTCGGAAAGATTTTTAGAAAGGACCTTTTTTACTTCCTCATAAAGATTTGCGTCTATGTCTGCAAGTCGTTCCGTAACGTCTTTGTGTACAGTAGACTTGCTCACATTGAAGTACGCTGCCGTCGACCTTACGGTTGCGCCGCTTGCCACGATGTATTCCCCCTCTGTTATTACCCTCTTTACTATATATTCCCACATAAAACTTTTCCCCTCTCGCCCTTAAGGGCTTAAGATAAACTATGCCGTTTTATAAAGCTTTATGCAGAAAAATGTCGATACTTTGAAATATATGCCTGTAATTTAACAAAACGCCCCCCGAAGCCTGTGGCTTCGGGGGCGTTTTTATTAAAGCTTAAAATATTAACAATATACAACTGGCTGTTATGCTTTTAGATGACTTAATTGCAAATTCGTTCAATCAGAGTGCCCTTAAGCTCTCTACGGGACGCTTCTTGGCTATCGAATAGACGGGCATGAAAGTCGATATGACAGAAGTAACAACAGCAATGCCTATCATAATAAGTACCGACAGTGGACCGAACACGAAAAGCGCAAGCGGTATGCCCAATTCTGTAGCTATCATTTTGTGATATTATAAAAAGTATCGTCATTTTTAACAGTTGCTGTACGGTCAATTATTTTATTCAATGTACTTAAAAAAGCCCGACTTTTCTTCAGTCGGGCTTTGAAAATAAATTTTCAACTCAGTTATTCTGTTCTGTCGTCTTTTTGCGGCGGTGAAGTATCCTTCTCACGTCTTCCTTTAAAGGAGAAATCCAATATAAGTATACAAAACACAAAATAAGATATGTCAAGCCGCCGACGGATATCTGGAAAACCAGGTCAAGCCAGCCGCTGTTGAAATACATCTTTATGAGATATATTATACCGAACATTGCCGCGCCGAATATGGCGTACGGCAGCATTGTTGCTACCACGTGTCTGAATTTCAAGAAATTTCGGCTCAGTATAAGCTGATATATTATACCGCTCACTTCTGCCGAAACGGTACCGATAATCGCGCCATAAATTCCGAGGTACGGGATTAATACAATCGAAAGCACCAGATTTATTATCGCATTGATTATGTAACAGACATTGAGGTGCATGTCCATATGGTTCGGAACCATGAATTGCGTGCGGATGATATTTCCGAGTTCGATTATGAAAATGTTCGGGGACAGCGCGATTATAATATTTCCGCACACGGAGAACTCTTCGCCATAATACAATGTAGCAAACAAATTGGATATGCCGCACAGTCCGAAAATTGCTCCCAATCCCAGACAACAAGTAAAGTGCAGGGAATAATCCATGTATTTTTTTGCGCTGTCCAGATCGCCCTTTGCTATGCTTGCGCATGCTCTGGGGAACATGACTGTGCAGATTACGCTTATCACCGTCTTGGGAATATTTATTATCTTGTTGCTGTACTCATAGTATGCAACGTCCTCTGTTGACGACATTATGCCAAGCAGCGTTTTATCGAATATTGTATACGAGGACGATGCCACCACTGCTATAAAGAGCACGAAAAGCGGCTTGAAATGCTCCCTTATATTCTCCCAACCGAACTTTACGGGCTTTATGTGCTTTATTGCCTGCGGCAACATTACCGCCTGACCGGAACACATGGAAACTGACATTATCAGGGCATAAATCCATAAGTCCGCACTCGATTTGACGAATATGAATATAGCCGCGCATTCGGCAATTTTGAGAATAAAGTTTTTGACAACAACCGTTCTGAAATTTTCCAGACCGTAGAACAGCCACGTTATATCAAATAATGCCGAGGCTACATAGATTAACTGTATAAGATATGTTGTTTTGTAATCGCCGCCCCATATCAGCACAAAGCCGAGATATGCAAGCATTGCTATTACCGAAAATACCGCGTGAACGCAGTACAGGCTCCAGAAAGTCTTGCTTAAAGCTTCTTTGTCGTCCCTTCTTGCGGCTATAACCCTCTGTCCGTGGCGGGATATGCCGAGCATTGCAAAGATTACGAAATAATACGCTATAGAGTAGGTATATGAATAGACGCCTAAAGCCGTATCGCCCAGAGTTCTCGTAAGATAGGGCGAAACGACCAGGGGTATGACTAATATGACGACCTGATATAAGATCTGAAATATGAAATTCTTTTTAACGCTCTGCGTCTTTATTCCACTAGCCATTCATTATCCTGTCAAATAAAATTCTTCCCGCATGCAGCATATCGCTGCTGACCCCGCTCACATAGGGGTCAAGGTTGATTATATCTTTTTCTTTGTTGATTGTCCACACTTCGACGGGTATATTGTTCTGCATGCACATCTCGATTGCCGCACTGTCCAGGTTCTGGTATTTGCAATCAAAAAACGCATTGTTATACAGGGAAATTTCCTTTATTGTTTCGCATTCCTCCTGCGTTATCGACCTGACTATATACCCCAATCTCGCAAAACTGCAATACTTGAGCACACTCTTGAGATATTCGATATCGAACGAAATCCATGTGACTTTATCAATCATTCCGTAGCGCATTGCAAGATACAAAAGCTGCTGTATCTGTTCATCTCCGCTAGCGTACTTGATTTCAACGTAAGGTCTTATGGAAAGGTCGCGGCACAGGTTCATAAACTCTTCGAAGGTGGGTATCTTTTCGCCGACATATTCGATACCTTTCCACGAGCCGAAGTCAAATTCCTTTACTTCGTCATAAGTCAGATCGAGTATGTCTCCTTCGCCATCCGACGTCCTGTCGACAGAACTGTCGTGCAATAAGACAGGCACTCCGTCCTTGGTAAATCTGACGTCGCACTCGACCATATTAAATCCCTTTGCCACAGACATTCTGTATGCCGCCAGCGTATTTTCCGGCGCCATGAAATAGCCCTTATGATTTACAGAATTGATATTGAAATAATCTGATGATTCCATGGTATAATTGAGGACGCTGATACAGCCCGCAGGCAGAAAGGATATCGCCACAATAAATATAAAAATTAAGCTGAGTATGATATTTATGCTTTTACGTTTCATTCCTGTGACCGAGATTTTCTTTAATCTGCGTTGTACTTATTTCGGGCGTTCTGGACAGATAGACGACATCTGCCCCCTCCTCTTTCAGAAAATCAAACCTGCCCTTCCAATCGTCGCCGATTACAAAGGTATCTATATGATATTCGTGTACATCGCTTCTCTTCTGTTCCCAGCTCTCTTCGGGAATGACCAGATCGACATATCTGATAGCTTCGAGAAGAGATTTTCTCTGTTCGTATGAAAAATAGCACTTTTTATGCTTTTCCTGCCAGTTGAATTCGTCGGTAGAGAGCGCAACAATGAGATAATCGCCCAGCGATTTCGCCCTCTTAAGTAAATTTATGTGTCCGTAATGCAATAAATCAAAAGTGCCGTACGTTATTACCCTTCTCATTGCAACTCCTTTGTCCTTTTAAACTTGCCCCGTTTTGCAGACGACAAATTTATCTCTTTACGCCCGTATCGATAAAATATTTTATATCGTCGACAATTCTTTGAGACGCGCGTCCGTCTTCGACGTTGCCCAACTCCGCGAGAAAACCGCTCACATTCTCTCTGTACTTATCATATTCAAAATTTTCTATATCGGCTATCAGTCCGCCGCTGTCAAGCGAAATGGGGAACGGCAACTTATCCATGGAAAAATACACTCCCCTCACATCGTTTTCATAATGCTGCTTGTCGGGCGCATATAAAAAACAGGGCTTCGCCGTCAAAGCAAAATCAAACATCGAGCTCGAATAGTCGGTTAAAAGAACGTCCGAACAGGCGAGATATTCCGCCATATCCCCCGAGTTTCCGTTGACGAAATTATCGCCGAACTCTTTGAGCAATTTATCGATATCTATCTGCGTTATGACGACGTGATGCAGTCTGAATACAAAACACCATTCTCCTCCGAACCTCTTGTTCAGAGATAAAAACAACGACTTGAAGTCGAGATTGTGCATCTGCGTGACCCCGCTGTTTTCCACGCTGTCGTCGCGGTACGTGGGAGCAAACAGTATTATCTTTTTATCGACGGGCAGACCGAGTCTGCTCTTTAACCCTTTTATATCCAAACCCTCTTCGAGCAGGATATCATTCCTCGGCGTTCCGTACATTTTTACAGGAATATCAAATTCCCTGAAATGCGCCTGCTTTATAGCCTTTGCAGTAAATTCGCAGCCCGCAACCATATAGTCGCAGCTGCCCTGAATGCGCTTTGCCTCCGACTGCTGCTGGTCGAACCTGTCCTGTCCGAGACGCTTTAAAGGCGTGCCGTGCCAGGTGCTGATATTGTACTGTCTCTTCCTTCTCTGAGGGGCGAACAGTCTGATAATTTTATGAATTGCGCCCTTTATAAAGTTGTCTGAAGCGGTATGATGGCGAACGCCTGCCATATTATCCACCAATACGGCGGCTTTGTACGTCCACTTGTAGTATTCGCGCGACTGGTACTCCACCGTCTTTACGTATGAAGGCAGCTCACTCTTATTCTTTTCCGAGATGACCCAGATTATATCTATTTCAGGATATCTTTTGTGCAATTCCTCCGACACATATTTCGGATTATCGTTGTACATGCCGAAAAAACTCTGAAACAGGACGGTTTTTCTGCTTATTTTACAATGTCCGTATAAAATACCCCACAGAGCTTTGAACTTCGCGCTCTTTTTGGGGTCATCTATATGTTTGCTCATTTAAATATCCTCTGTACATTCAATTCCACGCAGAAATCATGTCGCGTATCATGCAATTTACTGCGTTTCCGTCCTGCTTTGAAAGAACGCTCCAGCCGAGCTCTTTCAGCGCGCTCGTATCAAGGTCCATATAAATTGTGTCGAGATATCCGCTGATATTTATATCCTCAGGCTCATACCTGACGCCTATGCCGTTGTTTTTTGCAATAATTTCAGACATCTGAGCAACAGAACAATACGTGCCTTCGTCCGCAACGTTGTAAGCTCTGCCTCCTTCGCCTTTTAAAAGCAACGTAAGAATTCCCGTCACAGCGTCAGCCGTATAAAGGTAACTTCTCTCCGTCTCGCCTCTCGTCTTTAAAGTTATATCCTGTCCGTCCTTGACGCACCTGCCGAGATAGGCGAACAGACGTCCGTCGTTCTCATTCACCCCGACGCCGAAAGTCTGCGTCAGGCGGGCAACCACTGCCCTAAGCCCGTATTCTGCGGCATAAGCTCTCATTAAGCTTTCGCACTGCAACTTGCTGACGGGATAACTGTTACGCACCTCAAGCGGCGAGAGAGCGCATTTGTCCTCTTCCCTGACCTTATGTCCTCTTTCGGGGTGACCGTAAACTTCCATGCTCGAAAGGTAGACCAAGCCCTTCACATTGTTTTCGCGGGCAAGTTCAAGCACGTTAATTGTGCCGAGGACGGCTGTCTTTATCGTCTCGACAGGGCTCTGCACGAAAGCCCTGCTCGAAGTTGCGCTCGCGCCGTGGACTATGTAGTCTACTCCCTTTAAATCGGGCAGATTTTCTACATTTCCCGCAACAAAATGCAGCGCGCCGCAATCAGTAAAGTCATTAAATCTCTCCCTTGCTGCGTCCTCGTCTCTGACGAGCGCGTAAACTTTAAGATTTAATTTTTTAATTTCGTCTGCATACAAAAGCGCGCAGATTAAATTATAACCTATCAGTCCCGTTGCGCCCGTTACGAATATTGTGCGGTCTTTCAACTCTTCCCAAGGGATAAAATCTGCACTCGTGATATTCTGCAGATCGCGAAGTAAAATACTGTTCATCCGACACTCTCAAAGTAATTTTATCTGCTCGTTTTCGCGCGCGTCGAGAATTGCCTTGAAAAGATAATAATCCATAGGCGTGGTTATTTTCAGATTTTCCGACGAACACTGAACGGTATGAATTTTAGCTCCGTAATGCTGCATGAGCATAGCGGAATCTATAAAATCGAGCTTTCCTTCCTCTATCGCCCTGAGATGATTTGCGTATATATCCTTGAGATAGAAACACTGCGGAGCTTTTGCGATATTGCAATATTTTCTGTCCATCACTTTGTCCACCGTCTCGTCGTTTAAAAGAACTACCGTCTCGACGGCTTTGGCAACCGTTATTGAATTTCCGTTGCTCAACACGCAATCGATATTGTCAGAAATGAGCTGCTCCGAAATCAACGGGCGCACGCCGTCGTGAATTAAGACGATGTCGTCATTGTTCTGTCCGTAGAGACGCACCAATTCCTTTAATCCGTTAAATATGGAAGCTTGTCCGCAATCGCCGCCCGGCACAACCGAGACGACTTTGGTAAGCTTATATTCCGCAACTAACGAATTCATATAGGGAATGTATTCCTCAAGGCAGACGACGACTATGCTGTCAATTCTGTTGCATTTCTGAAAATGTTCTATCGTGTGCACGATTATGGGTTTTGAATATGCAAGCAGAAACTGCTTCGGAACGGACGACGTTCCCATGCGCTGTCCCGTACCGCCCGCAAAAATTAATACTCTGTTCATTTAATATCCCGTTATTTTATAAATTATCTTAAGTATACTTCCAAATCGTGCGAGGCTCTCTTTTCAATCGGGGGCAACTTCATATAGTCGCCGTAAATCGTCTTAAGATAGCCGTCGTAATTTTTGGGTATATAAAAATGATGATCCTCAAAGGGGACTAAAATTCTCTCTTTTATGTATTCGTTTAAAAATGGCTTTGTGCCCCAGACGATATCCATTGCGTACTCAGAAGTCTGCTCGGAATACTTCAGCGCAAGGTCATTTACCTTTCTGCACAGACTTTCGCTTTTAAAAAAGCTGCCCACCATTCTCTTTGCAATATTTCTTATCGGGTTCGGCGTGTGCACTGCATTCTTTATCAATATAAGTCTTGCGCATCTTCTGGCTTTTCTTATATGTTTTTCCCTGACTTTTATATCCGAGGGAAGTCCGTCCACGGGGAAAATATCGACAAACAGCCCCATGCTCTGAATGGGATTATAGCCGTCCTGCTGTGAAAAGGTCTGCGTGTCGACGAGCTTACAGAAAGGATAATAATACCCCTCGCAATTTGTATATGTAAGTGCACGGAACTGTCCTTCGCCGCGGTTCAAAGCGTCTATAAGTCTGTCGTAATGCGCTCTGGGCACAAATACGTCTATATCGTCGTCCCACGGAATGAACCCTTTATGCCGCACGGCACCGAGGCAGGAACCTGAGCTTAACACATAATAAATATTATTTTTTTCGCAGGTCTCATGCAGATACTGCATTACAGCCAACGCTCTTTTTTTGACTTCGTCCTTTGACAACTTTTCCATATTTTACCGTTGCGCACACAATCAGCTGAAAGTGCCGTCAAACTGTGCGTATTTTTTGTACTTCTGAGGCAGAGCGCGGAAAAAGACACCCCACACTTTGCGCGCCTGAAAATATAATTATTCAATATACTGCCTTTTAAATTTTAACACACGAAGACTTTAAATGCAATAAGATTGCTCAAATAATTGTAAATGCGTGGCGATTTGGACTGTATTAACTTTTTGCGAGTATTTTTCAAATTTTTTGCCTGCCTCCTGCCATGCGACAAATTGATTAGCAATTAAAAAGATAAAAAATATCCGCGTCAGAACTGAGCGCGGATATTCTGTGTTAAATTTTATGCTTAAAACAAAAGAAAATTATTTAATTGATTTTTGTTTATCTTTTTTCAATAAAAAATATGCAATCAGAAGTATTATGCCCGACAACACCGCCAGAGAAATGAGAATTATAAAAATAATCAATATAACGTGATATACTGTAAATCTTATTTTCGGCGTCTGAGATTGGCAGAGCGTAAAATTAAGTTCGCCGTCGGGAAGCCCCGAAAAAGTTACCGCATAACCGTTTTCCGTCTTTTCAAAGCCTTTTAAACTGCTATCGAGGACATAATACGGAGTATTTACTACAATTTCAAGACTGCCGAAGCTCTTCCACGTCTTTGCGGGCGACAGAAGATATGTATATTCGTATTTGTTCGGGTTATACCCAGTGTCAATCGCTGGATATATCGGCGCGGTAACGCAATTTACGATGCGCTCTTCGGGGGCTATCGTTATTTGATATTCGTACCAGCGCAAAAGACAGTTTTCAAAACCTCTCATAAAATCCGAGCAGTCGACAAGCGGATAGCCGTTGAAATTTCCGCCGTTCAATTCGGCGACGAGAGCGTTATACCAATCGACGTCTGAAACCGGCGAATTTACAGCGCGGTCCGACAGTGCAAACTGCAAAAGAGTGCATGTCTCTGCGCTTATAAGCGAGACTTCGCCCGCAATCTGACCGCCGTCCTGCATATCGTCGTCTCTGTATATCTTCCACTGCGGCGAAAAATCAGGCGTGCCGAACACATACAGCCCGAATTCGCCTGCATTTTCCCTTATCGGCTGACATATGTGTATTTTGTTTTCGTCTGTCAGACGATAATTGACCCAGTCCGGGAAATAAAAACGATGAGGTTCATCAATGCTTATTTCTAACGCGACGACGGGTGAGCTGTAATTTTGCGTATCGATATCGTCAACTTTAAATAAATACTTTGTAACGGCAAGGTCGGGATTAAAAAAATCATCTTCGACAAAGTCGTCGGAAAGAAACTTTATATCTCTTTCAAGGTCGAAGTCCGAATAATATCCGGAGTATGTGTGACGAACCGTCTTTTCTGTTTCTTCGCCGTTTACTGTAATAGCATACCTCTGAGTATCATCGAAGTAAACAAAACTGCCGTCATCTTCGAAATAACCTTCGACATAAGCCGGAAGATTGCCGAATGGAAACAGAAGTTTTGCAGTCACCGTGTATTCCGAAGGATTATAAAAGGTATACTGCGCAGTAACTTTTGCATTATAATTTTCAAAATCATCCCGCGAGAAAAATTCTGACGGTAGACAAGGCAGATCGAAAGTCAGCAACTCGCTCTCCACCTCTATCGGACTTTGTTCGCCAGTCATAATCGCGCCCGAAGAGTCGACGCCTGAATAATCCCTCAATGCGGAATTGGCATATACAGGCATAGTGTTTGCGCCGAAAACTACGGACGCAGCCACGAGAGCCGCAATAATAATTGTGACGATACTCCTCTTCATAACACCCTCCGCTTAAGATTTTACTTCTGATACCAGGCAAAAATTGACTTCTGCACAGCAATTATAACAAATTAAGCCGACAAATTCAAGACTACATAAAAAACACCCGACATCTGATTGTCTGCGTCGGATTGATTTAAAAACTATTTTAATGCAAAAACCGTTCCTTTTTGCGTTATGGTTGTCCGCAAAAGGAACGGTGAGATTTTTAAAAATGAGCGGTTCTGATATGTTTTTGCCGCGATTATGCTATTTTCCAGATGAAACGTTCCTTCAAAAGACTTCCGTATGT
Source organism: uncultured Clostridia bacterium (assembly GCA_949290575.1). Lineage (GTDB taxonomy): Bacteria > Bacillota > Clostridia > Christensenellales > Borkfalkiaceae > Coproplasma. The sequence goes on along the minus strand of CASESJ010000001.1, from coordinate 89,606 downwards.
ACAGTAGACTTGCTTACATTGAAGTACGCTGCCGCCGACCTTACGGTTGCGCCGCTCGACACGATGTATTCCCCCTCGGTTACTACTCTTTTTACTATATATTCCCACATAAACTTTTCCCCTCTTGCCCCGTTGGGCTTATGATAGACTATGCACATTTTTGCAGCTTTATGCAGAATTGCGCCCTAATAGCGCGAAAACCCCGCCGATTTTAAACAAAATCGGCGGGGTTTTTACTTTTTTATTGAGTGATATCCTCAACTTTAAGTCCCCAGCAGCGGCGACGCTTAACAAGCTGTCTGTCAAAGTTCTTCCAAAGGTTCTGAACGTTGAGGTTGGTCTCCAGCTCGGGTCCCGTTTCAAGATACTTTACTCCCCTCGCTATCAACCCCTCGAGTATGTGGTGCATTATTATTGCAACCGTACCCTTGTTTGCGTGCTCGTGAGTTACGCCTATGCTCATCATATCGGCAACTTCGCAATGGTTCATCGCCTGTATGTAAGGTATGATGCCGCGGGGGAAGATGCTTCCGCGCGCCTTCTGCAACACTTTCAGCATGGACGGCATCACAAAGCCGTACGCCACGACGTGGTCGTCCTTAAGAACGACCGCCGCAAACTCCGGAACGAGCACCTGATAGATTGTGTCCATCTCCCTTCTCTTCTGCTTTTCGTTGAGCGGGCTCGTGCCGTAGAGGTGCGCAAAACTCTCGTCAAGCACGTCAAGGCACTCCATTATGTACCTGTCGAGCGATTTTTTATCCTTCTTGAGCAGCGTCTTTACGTCTAAAATTTCGTATCCGCCCCTCTTTTTTATGGTCTCGGCAAGACGGGCAAGTCGGGGGTCCATCACTGAAGGCACTGCCATGCGGTAGCAATTCCAGTCGACTACCTTGTACGCGCCCAGCTTTTCCATATGCTCGACATAGTAGGGATAGTTATAAATTTCGATATATGTGCTGTCCTTGTCGAAACCGTCTATGAGCATGCCCTCTTCGTTGAGGTCGGAAAAGGAAATCGGACCTATGATTTCATCCATTCCCAGCTCTCTCGCCCAGTCGAAGAGCTTTTCGAAGAGTGCCTTTGTGACTTCGAAATCGTCTATGACGTCAAATCGCGTGAAGCGCAACTGCTTAAGCCCCGTCTTGTTGTTAGAGCCCCTGTGCCAGATACCTGCTATTCTGCCCGCTATCCTGCCGTCCTTGTACGCAAGGAACATCTTGCAGTCCGCAAAGCGGAAAGCGTCGTTTATATTGGGGTCGAATTCGGCAAATTCGTCCGCGTAAAGATTGGGTGCGGCATATTTGTTTCCCTTATAAAGGTCAATTAAAAATCTGAAAAACTGTTTCTTTCCGCGCTTGCCCGATACCTGTCTGACTTCTATCATATTCTCTCTGTAACTCCGTATGAGTATATAAAAGATTTTATCACACAAACGACATTTTGTCAATTTATGTCGAAAAACGCTTACGCAAAATTTGCGCAAAAAAATTCCCGCACTTCAAGCGGGAATTTTTATATCGGATATAAAATCAGTCCTCTTTATCGTCCGAACGGAAGATTAACGCGTCGTCCCTGACATCTATTGTCACAGTCTCGCCGTTGAGCACTCTGCCTGCGAGAATTTCGTCCGACAATCTGTCCTCCACTCTGCGCTGTATGACCCTCTTCAATGGGCGCGCGCCGTACTCGTCGCTGTAGCCCTCGTCTATGAGTTTATCCATTGCCTCGGGCGTGATTTCGAGCGAAATGTTTCTGTCTTTGAGCCTTGCGCGCAGGCTGTCGATAATCTTATAGCAGATTTTGCCCGCCTCCTCCTTGGTCAGTTTGCGGAAGATTATGATATCGTCCACTCGGTTGAGGAATTCGGGTTTGAAGGACTGGCGCAGAGCTTCCATGATGTTATCCTTCATGTCGTCGTAACCGCCGTCGCTCTGTTCGCCGCCGAAGCCGAAACTTGTCATCTTCTTTATCTGGCTCGCGCCGACGTTGGAAGTGAGTATTATTATGGTGTTTTTGAAGTTGATAACTCTGCCCTTGCTGTCGGTCAGTCTGCCGTCGTCAAGTATCTGCAAAAGTATGTTGAATACGTCGGGATGAGCTTTTTCGATTTCGTCGAAGAGCACTACGGAGTAGGGCTTTCTTCTGACCTTTTCGGTGAGCTGTCCGCCGCTGCTCTCGTCATAGCCGATATATCCGGGAGGCGCGCCGATGAGCTTTGACACGGTATGCTTTTCCATATATTCGGACATATCCAGCCTTATCATAAGCTTTTCGTCGCCGAACATCTCCTCTGCGAGCGCTTTTGCAAGGTCAGTCTTGCCCACGCCCGTCGGTCCGACGAAGATGAACGAGCCTATGGGTTTATTCGCCTCGTTAAGTCCCGCCCTCGCTCGCCTTATCGCGCGGCAGACGGCGGACACGGCTTCGTCCTGTCCTATTATGCGCTTATGCAGATTTTCTTCGAGGTGAAGAAGCTTTTCGCTCTCCTGCTCGGTGAGCTTGAGGACGGGCACGCCCGTCCAGCCGCTGACTATCTTTGCTATCTCTTCGCTGCCTATCGTGGGAATGGACGCGTGGTTGCCCGGATGCCACTCCGAACTCATGGACTTTATCTTTGCCTGAACGTCGTTGATTTCATTGACGAGTTTCTGCGCCTGCGTATAGTTTTCGCCGCGCGCAGCCTTGTTCTTTTCCATGTTGAGACGCTTCAAACGCTCTTCGAGCTCCTTCAGCTCGGCAGGCGAATTGTAGCTGTCGAGACGCGCGCGGGATGCCGCCTCGTCTATCAGGTCTATCGCCTTGTCGGGAAGATATCTGTCGGTTATATATCTGTCTGAAAGCGTTGCGGCGGCAATTATCGCCTCGTCCGAAATGACCACCTTGTGGTGCGCCTCGTACTTGTCGCGCAAGCCCCTTAAAATTTCTATCGTGTCCTCTACGGAGGGCTCATCCACCTGCACGGGCGTGAAACGACGCTCGAGCGCGGCGTCCTTTTCTATATACTTGCGGTATTCTTCGAGCGTGGTCGCGCCTATCGTCTGCAACTCCCCGCGGGCAAGCATGGGCTTTAAGATATTCGCCGCGTCCATATTGCCCTCGGACGTAGCTCCCGCACCGACGATATTGTGAATTTCGTCGATAAAAAGTATTATATTTCCGTTCTTTTTTATGCTATCGATGGCGTTTTTCAGCCTCTCTTCGAAGTCGCCCCTGTACTTCGAACCTGCAACCATGCCCGCAAGGTCGAGCGAAAAGACCGTCTTGCCCTTGAGAAGGTCGGGCACCTGATTGTTGACTATCGCCTGCGCAAGCCCTTCGACCACCGCAGACTTGCCTACGCCCGGCTCGCCTATCAGCACGGGATTGTTCTTCATCCTGCGGGAGAGCACCTGAATTATCTTGTCTATTTCCTTCTTTCTGCCTATGACGGGGTCGATTTTTCCCTCGCTCGCCTTCTGCGTCAGGTTTGTGCCGTACTTAGTCAGATCGCTGTCGAGGCTCTCAGACCTCGCCTTGCCGAATTCCCCCTTGGGCGAGCGCGAAGAAGATTTCTTCTGTCTCGAAGAAGAACTCTCTTCAAAATAGCTGTCCGACGACGGGAAGAGCGAGAGAAAATCATCCAGCTCGTTGTCGTCCTCGTTGCTTATGAGCATTTCGAGGTTGGATGCAAGCTTTGTTATGTTCGCTCCGATTGCGCGCAATATTCGCATTGCGAGGCACTCGGGGGCTTCCATTACGGCGTACAGAAGATGTTCAGTACCCGCCAGCGCGTCCTCTCCGCTGTACTCAATGGCAATTTCGACGGCGCGCTCGAGCATGTGCTTTGTGCGAGGCGTGAAACCGTCTATCGTCGAATTGCGGTCGGCGGAGTTTATGAGGTAATTTCTGAACTCTGCCTCCGGAACGGAGCACGCATTCAGCACTCTGAATGCCGTGCACTCGGGTGTGGCGAGCATTGAATATACTATGTGTTCGCTGCCTATGTACGAAGTGCCCAGTCCGTCGGCTATTTCCTGCGAACGGGCTATCACATACTGAAGGTTCTGCGAAAATCTTTTATTTTCCATCTGTTAGCACCTCCTTGCGTGCGGTTCGGCGGCTCATTTCCTTATGCCGCTCTTTATGTGCGCGGACACATATTCCGCGCGGAAACTGTCGCGCTCCTCGGCAGAGAGCTTTCTGTCTGCGAGAAGGTTGATGTTGGAAGGTTTCATCTTTATCATAAGTTCGTCTACCCAGCTTATGCCGTCCGATGAAAAATATCCGAGGCATATGCCGAGTTTGAGGTTGGCGCACAGCTTTTCGAACTCTTCGCTCGCAAGCATTGCACAATTGGTAAGTATGCCGTACGAGCGCAGGCATTTATCCTTTATCTTCTTGCCCTTGTCGCCCGAAAGAAGCCTGCCTCTTTCAGCCGCCTCCATTGCAGCAACTTTTTCAACCACCTGTTCGACCTGCGTAAGTATCTGCTCCTCGGTAACGCCAAGCGTCACCTCGTTTGACAGCTGATACATATAGCCCTGCGCCTGACTGCCCTCGCCGTACATTCCCCTGACGGTCAGTCCCAATCGGTTTGCGCTGGCAATAATTTTAGGAATATAGTCCGACATGGTGAGCGCGGGCAGAAAGAGCATTACAGATGCCCTCAGCCCCGTACCCAGATTTGTGGGGCAGGCGGTGAGATAACCCAGCTGTTCGTCGTAAGCAAACTGCAGCGAGCGCGCCATTATATTGTCCTTTTCGGACATTGTGGCATACGCCGAGCGCAGAGAATAACCCTTCTCTATGCACTGTTCGCGGAGGTGGTCCTCCTCGTTTATCATTATGGATATATTCTGCCTCTGATTTATAAGTGCCGCAGAGTAGCGCGGTCTCTTTAAAAGCAACGGACTGACAAGGTGATTTTCGACGAGGTTCAACGCCTCCTCTTCGGAAATCCCGTCCATATACACAAGTCGGAATTCGTCTATCTTGTTTATCGCGGATGAGACCGCCCTTATTATTTCCTTCGCCTGTTTATCGTCCTTGAGCTTGGCGGGGAAGAGGTATGAATTGAGGTTGCGCGCAAGGCGGATACGCGAAGAAACTACGGTGTTTTTAAGGTTGTCACTCATTGCCGTCGCTCCCCTGCATACGCCTCTTTATGGCGGTCATCTGTCTGTTGAGCCTGTCTGCCGCGCGGAAATCCCCGCGCGTGAGCGCAGCCTCGAGCTGTTCCTGCAAATCTTTCAGTCTGATCCTTAAGTCGTGTTCGGAAGAGTGGTCGCCCCCCTCCTTGCCGACGTGCAACGTCTTGCCCTGTATGCCGGCTATGTAAGGCAATATATCCTCTTTGAATACGTCATAACAGCTCGGACAGCCCATAAGCCCCGTCCTTTCGTAATCTTCAAAGCGCATGCCGCAGACCTTGCACACCTTTGTCACCTTGCGGCGCGGACTGTCGAAAAGTCCGTTAAACATGGCGTTGAGCGTATTGTTTTCAAATTCGCCGTATTTGCTGGCATAACATTGCGCACACAGGTGCATTGCTACCGTATTGCCGTTTACAGTGTCTATAAAGTTGTACGTTGCGGGACGCTTTTTGCAATCCTGACAGAGTGTTGCCATTTTTACCCCGTAATTAATATACTTCACATAATATTATAAAGCAATTTTGAAATTAGTAAACAGTTTTTTGCACTTTGTTAATTTTTAAGCACAGTAAGACATTTTACGCTCAAATTTAATTGAAAATTTGATGAGCTTATGTTATACTTCTTATGATTGAAAATGCTCATGCGCCGTCTGCACCGACGGACGGCGTTCATAAAATTTTGGAGGAACACGTAATGCAATATTCAAAAGACGTTGAAAACATGATTTGCGTTGCCAAGGGCGTTTCGGGAAGGTTCGAACACGGTCCCGCTCCCATTCCCGAAGAGGGTCAGTGGATACAGGCAAAGGAAATCAAAGACATCAAAGGTCTTACCCACGGCGTGGGCTGGTGCGCACCCCAGCAGGGCGCGTGCAAACTGACCCTTAATGTCAAGGACGGCATCATTCAGGAAGCACTCGTAGAAACTATCGGCTGCTCCGGTATGACCCACTCCGCCGCTATGGCTGCAGAAATTCTGCCCCATAAGACCATTCTCGAAGCTCTCAACACCGACCTCGTGTGCGACGCGATAAACACCGCTATGAGAGAACTCTTCCTGCAGATAGTTTACGGCAGGTCCCAGTCGGCTTTCTCCGACGACGGTCTCGTAATCGGCGCAGGTCTCGAGGACCTCGGCAAGGGTCTCCGTTCGCAGGTCGGCACTATGTACGGCACTGCCGCTAAGGGCGTGAGATACCTCGAAATGGCTGAAGGTTACGTTCTTTCCATGGCTCTTGACAAGAATAACGAAGTCTGCGGATATAAATTCGTTTCGCTCGGCAAGATGACCGACTTCATCAAGAAGGGTCTCACCCCCGACGAAGCTTATGCTAAATCTATCGGCACTTACGGCAGATACAGCAAAGAACAGGGCGCAGTTAAATACATTGACCCCAGAAACGACAAGGAGGTTGACTGATTATTATGGCACTTTTTGAAGGTTATGAGAGAAGAGAAGCCAAAATTCTCGGCGTTCTGAAAGAATACGGCATTAAATCTATCGAAGAATGCAGAGACATCACCCTTTCCAAGGGCGTCGACTGCGATAAAATTGTCCGCGGCACGCAGCCCATCTGCTTTGAAAACGCAGTCTGGGCTTACACCGTAGGCGCGGCTATCGCCATAAAGAAAGGTTGCACAAAAGCCGCTGACGCCGCTGCCGCTATCGGCATCGGTCTGCAGAGCTTCTGCATCCCCGGCTCGGTTGCCGAAAACAGAAAGGTCGGTCTCGGTCACGGCAACCTCGGCGCAATGCTCCTCTCCGAAGATACAGATTGCTTCTGCTTCCTCGCAGGTCACGAGAGCTTTGCTGCCGCCGAAGGCGCAATCAAGATTGCAGAAAACGCAAACAAAGTGCGCGTAAAGCCCCTGAGAGTTATCCTCAACGGTCTCGGCAAGGACGCAGCTTATATAATTTCGAGAATTAACGGTTTCACCTACTGCAGAACACAGTTCGACCCCTACACCGAAACCGTCAAAGTCGTTGACACCGTCTCATTCTCCGACGGTCCCCGCGCTAAGGTAAAGTGCTACGGCGCAGACAACGTTCCCGAAGGCGTTGCCATTATGAAACTTGAAAACGTATCCGTTTCCATAACCGGCAACTCCACCAACCCCACCCGCTTCCAGCACCCCGTTGCAGGCACTTACAAGAAGTGGTGCGTCGAAAACGGCGTCAAGTACTTCTCTGTTGCCTCCGGCGGCGGCACGGGCAGAACTCTTCACCCCGACAACATGGCAGCTGGTCCCGCAAGCTACGGCATGACCGATACGATGGGCAGAATGCACTCCGACGCGCAGTTCGCAGGTTCCTCCTCCGTTCCCGCTCACGTCGAGATGATGGGTCTTATCGGTATGGGCAACAACCCCATGGTCGGTGCAACCGTTGCTGTTGCTGTTGCAATTCAGGAAGGCATGAACAAGTAAGCTTTTTCTGACAGGCAATTCTGTTGCTTTTTATCTGAATTTATAATATATGCCTGGCGGCGTTCGGAATTTTTCCGAACGCCGCCTGTTTGTTTTTCTGAAAAATCATATAAATTTCAATGTCCCCTCCCCCGCCATTTTAAAATTAATTTTAAATGATCTTTAAATGCGCCCATTTGTTTTGACAATTCAGGACTGTATTATAATAATGCTTATTATAAGAAAGCTTACTATTTGAGAGCTTATGAAAGACACGTTTCATTATACATTTATGAAGGCATATTTCAGCTTTCACCGCACCGTTATGGAAAGGGCAAAAGCCGAAGGGCTGACTTCTGGGCAGCCTAAAATTCTGGAGCTGCTGTACGAAGGCGACGGCGTTGAACAGAAAGTTATAGCGCAGCACTGCGAAATTGAAAGCGCGACGGCGGGAAGCATTTTAAACAGAATGGAAAGCGCGGGACTTATCGAAAGGCGCAGGCTGGACGGAAACAGGCGTTCGCTGTTTGTATTTCTGACAGAGGCGGGCAGACAGGCTGCCATGAAGGTAAAGCAGATATTTATTGAGGCTGAAAGGCTGGCGTTTACCGACATAAGCGATGAAGAGAGAGCAAGCATACTCGGAAATCTGAGAAAAATTTATAACAATACCAATAAATCGGAGGATGTGACATTGTGAATGAAAGTAATACGGCAGAAGGCGAAAGCGAAGAAGAGTTTACAAATACTGAGGAAGTCAATGGCGGGACTGAAAACACCTCCTCTTCTTTGAAACATACAGTTATACTATACATAAAAAAATGCGTGTTTTTATGCATAGGACTTGTAATAATGTCGTTCGGCGTAGGACTTTCCATAAAAGCCATGCTCGGCACATCGCCCATTTCAAGCATTCCGACAGTACTTTTCAATATTACCGGGCTTTCCGTGGGCACTACCACTATTATTTTCAATACTATACTCGTACTGCTGCAGATCGCGCTCTTAAGAAAGCGTTTCAAGCCGTTTCAGTTGCTGCAGATACCCGTCTGCGTGGTCTTTGGTCTGCTTTGCGACGTTGTTCTCTCATGCCTGAGCTCAGTTGCTCCGACACAATACCAGGCTCAATGGCTTATCTGCATTGCGGGCATACTTTTGGTCGCCATCGGCGTAAGCTTTGAAGTCGCCGCAAATTTGTCACTCTTGCAGGCGAAGGGCTCGCGCTTGCGCTCTGCACGCTTTTGCCAAAAGTCAAATTCGGATATATGAAAGTTATATGCGACTGTACCTTTGTTATCATTGCCACCGCTCTTTCGTTCATTTTCCTCAGGGAATTGCAGGGCGTGCGCGAAGGAACGCTTGCCGCCGCAATATTTGTAGGTCTTATCGCAAAACAGCTGAATAAATTTATTGTTCCCGCAGCAGATTTTTTATTTAAGAAATAAGAACATTTATGATTAAGTCGGCAAAATATAAAGTTCCGCGCAGAGCGCGGAACTTTTGTTATACAATAAACTGCCCTCTCCTGTATCGGAGAGGGCAGTAATGTTTTGTTTTTTTGCAGGGCGGAAGGCAACTTCCGCTCTGCTTTAATTACTCAATACAAAGTTTTACCGCTCTGTATGTAATTGGTTTGTTATTCTGCAGCACTTAAAATGATAAGGAACAGGTTAGATGAGCCACTATCCTTTGTTATAGTATGAGTACCTGCATCAAGGGTTTTAACAACCGTTGTATAATCTGTACCTGATTGAATTTCACAATTTTCACTATCAACGAAAATTGTTTTAGTTGCGTCATCTTTATTAAAGCACAGCGTTACTTTCTTTTTACCTACAGATGAAAGATCAAGTGTGATATTTGTCGAACTTTCCATCTTGAGGCATTCTGAATATGATACACCGTTATAAACTATTGTGCCCTTACTATCACTAAAGCTACCATCAACAGTTATTATTGAAGGTGAATTATTGTAATAATTAGCATCGCCTTCGACAAACGAAATTATGATTGTCTGCTTGGCAATTTCATCGTTCCTTTCTTTGATCTGGTTATACTTGGTCTTATCAGTATCGGAAAGTACTGCATTTACACTTTCTACATCAAGCTTGCTATAAGCAGCAACAATTGCAGTAATCTGCGTATCTTCAGCTGTTTCGACATTGGTTATAGCATCGAGCAATTCCTTGAAGTCGTAAACTGCTACAAGCTTTGTCAACTTATCGCGACCTTCGGTGAGCTTTGTGACTAACGTTGCACTAACTTCAGATTTCTTTTCTTCCAAAGCGGTGTAAGCATCGTAAGCAGCTTCATAAGCAGTTACTGCATTACGAACGGCAGTTTCGCTGGAAAGTGTAGAAACATCTGCTAACGCTATTATCATATTTTCTACATTATCAACCTTATAGCCTTCAAAATCTGCTTCAGCTGCAGTGAGGACATTAAAATTGGTTACGCTTCCCTTTTCTGCAGGAGTAAGTTTTTCGTATGCCGAACGTGCCGCATTGATTGCTGCGTAGCTGTCTTTGGTTACAGTTCCGATAGCATTGATGAGTGCTTTAACATTTTCTATCTTAAGTTCGCTTATTTTAGCTTCTGCTGATGTAAGTTTATCCTCGAGAGCTGTATTGAAGTCTGCCTTTTCAGATTCCGTGAGCGCATCGTATGCCTGTCTTGCAGCAGCAACCTTATCCGCATCGCTCAAAGCAATGGTTGGAGGAATTGCCTCGATTGCTTTCTCTGCAGCTTCTACGCGGGCAGCGGAGGATGCTGAAGTATCAGCAAATGAAATGCCTGTTATATTGAACTGCTTATCCTTCTGACCTGACGTTATTGTATATACGCCTGCAGGCAACACAACTGTTGCAGATGGATCGATATTGGCTACCCATAATTTACCATTTGAATCAACAATTGAACCCTTAGCATATTCGCTTCCCTGAGTACCAGATACGGTAATCTGCGCTTCGGAAGCAAGTCTGAATGTAGCTATCTGTCCCTTTGCTTTAACGTTGCCCTGGTTGAACAATACGCCGTTTACGTACTTAGGCGATCCGCCGCTGACCTGAGACAAATCTACGGTAAGACCATCGGAACCAACCGTTACCGTCTGGTTAGGGTTCATTTCGTTCATATCAAGTGCGCCGTTATAATGACCGTTATTACCTGCCTTCTCGAGAACTTCAAGACGTGCGGTTACTGAGTCGGTGAGGTAATAATTATCATAGTAGAACAGCTCACCTGTGGTATCAGTATCGAAAGCATTAAGGTTTACACCATTGTATGCGCAATTACCTGAAACTTTCTCGTCACGCGATGTAGCCTGCGTTATGTCCGCATCAAAGCAAGCATAAAGTGTATTGCCATAGAATTTAACGGTACCGCCTTCGGTAGAACCGCCCCTCAAGAGCTGTTTGCAACCATCAAAGTAGTTATTTTCTACATACAGATAAGAATTTGACCTTGCGGAAATAACATAGCTGATTGAGTAGCCTTGCTCTTTAGCTGCATTTATATCATCTACCTTAACATAGTTGTTGTAGAAGTGAATATTTGCTTCACGGGCAAGAGGAATACGCGATCCGCAGTTATACCACATGTTATGGTGCATGGAGATATAATACTGCTGAACGCCGTCAGACGAACCTATAAGGTTAGTCTTGTGGCAACCTTCGAGGTAGTTGTATGAGAAAGTATAATAGTAACCGCGCTTGAAGTCGCACGAGCCGTCGCCCTCTGCCTTATCACTTTCAGCAGGGCTGACAGCATATCCGGGCATGAATACGTTGTCATGCACCCAGCAACGCTGTACGGGAACAGAAATCGTATCGCCCTGACCTTCCATACCGACTGCATCTTCGGGATAGTTTTCAAAGTGTATATTTCTTACTTCAAAGCTTTCACCTTCGTGCACTCCATACTGCGTCTCAGTTCCGTTGTTAGCTATGAAATGGAAGCCCCAACCGAAGATCTGCGCATCTTCGCCTATACCTTCAATAGTAAGGTTATAAGCGTCAGTCATACGAGCCATACGTCCGTTATCGCCTACAGAGCCGCCGTTTGCTGTTGAGTCATATGCGGTAAGTCCTGAAATTGCGCTGTCCATAGTACCGGATACTTCTGCGTTGACTTTACCTACAATTCTTATTGCAACAGCGCCGTAATCGTCGCATGCTGCCTTGACGCCGTATGTATCCTTATCGGTATACTGTCTGTTGTTGAGGAAGTAACCTATGCTCTTTTCCGTGCCTGCTTCGAAGTATTTATCGATGCTTACGGGAGTCATTGAATGATCTGCCTCGCTGTAAACATAAGCGTCATTGGATATATTGTTCTTGTTTTCGTCGGTTACGTAGATTACGAGTGTGCCGTCTTTGAGCGTGCCGTCGTCATCATAAGCACCTATGCCTTTATCGTAATTGAAGTGTGCATAACCAGAACGGTCATAAGCTTCAACTGCGATATCTTCAAGAACGACGTCTTTATTTGCTATTACAACCTTGAGGTCGTAATTTGCGGGAGTTAATCCTATTACATCTATTCTTGTCTGACCGTCAACAACTCTTATAAGCTGATCGTCAACATTGATCCAGTTGTTCTGGTTTGCAATGCTGTACTGAGCAGTTATAGATTCGGAATCAGACGTCTTGAGCACGGCATACATACTTTCGTTATATGCACCGGACGCATCAATATTTTCGAGGATGGAAGTATCTACGTGATATCCGCATACAGTACATGTATCGTTTGTATCGAAACTGTGAGCCTCAGTTTGCATTACCATAGAACAATTTACGCAAAGTTTTGCGTGCGACGTGCTGTCATAGTACTGCCAGGTGCCTGCTGTATGTCCGAGTGCCGGCACTTCGAGCGAATATTCGTCCGTATTATTGGATGCATCTGCGTCAAGGTAATACTTGTCGCACGCGGTGCAGTACCAGTATTCAACAGAACCTGCCGTTGTACAGGTTGCAGCGACAGCCTCGTGATGTTCGAGCTCGTGAGCGCTGAGTGTTTCGATTTCGGCAGCGGTCAGAACCTGAGTGCAAGCCTGGTCTTTGAAGAACAAGCCGCAGGCGTCACACTTGTAATATTCTGTGAGTGCCTCGCTGCACGCGCCTTCGATAATAACCTTAGTCGCGCTATGCGTATGTCCGGGTAAAAATCCGCAAACCGAGCACGAACCGTTTGCGCCGTTAGTATCGTGAGATGCTTTATCTAACTGTTCACCGCATACTATGCAAGCGTGATAATGTCCGTCTGTCGCCTGCGACCAACCCGTGCTGGGAGTATGTCCGGTTGCAGGAACTATGGTATCTGCAAGAGTTATTTCGTTCTTGCCCTCTGCGTCAGAGTAGTACTTGCCGCAATCGGCGTCAGAACACTGATAGTAAGCTATGTTACCGGCCGTCGTGCAAGTTTCAGCAACTGCCTCTTTTACGAGTACGGGGGTACATACGTGAGGAGCCGTGTATTCGGTTACTTTGAGCTGTGCAACACGGACAGATTTAACTGCGTCAAGCACATACGTACCTGCAGGAAGGTCTGTCTGGTTGAGCGTTATGGTAGAACCGCTTGCGATATCCTCGCTTATTGTGATTGTATCAAGCACAGTACCGCTGGCAGGATCAATGCGCTTTAACGAAACAGTCTTCTGAACGGTAGCATCGCTGCTTGCGCCCTTGATAACTGCATATACGGCATTTGTATCACCAGTAACTGTGAATGTAAATGCATTTGCTGCACCCTGAGTATTAATAACCTTTCCAGTAAGCCCGCTCGAAGTGGTTTCATAGTAGACACCTGAAGCCACTGTATAGATACCAACAACAACTTGCTGCGTAGTCTTTACTTTTTCAGCTGCGCCGCAGTTAGCGATGAAGTAGTCATAGTCAAATACAAGCTCATTCGCTACAGGCTGACCGGGTTCTGTAGCTGCATCATTAACTGTAATTTCGCAGGTTGCGGTCTTGTTGCCGTCTTCGGTAGTTACGGTTATGGTTGCGGTACCTGCCTTGAGAGCAACTACCTTACCTGTTGCGTCAACGGTTGCAACGGCAGTGTTATCCGACTTCCACGTTACGTTTCTGTTGGTTGCATTGGAAGGTGCAATCGTTGCAACGAGCGTGAGATTGTCGCCGATTTCGAGCGTTGCGGTCGCTTTGTTGAGCGATACGCCCGTTACGGGTATTGTAGAAGGTGTTTCATCGTTGACCGTAACGGTGCAGGTTGCGGTCTTGTTGCCGTCTGCCGTAGTTACGGTTATGGTTGCGGTACCTGCCTTGAGAGCAACTACCTTACCTGTTGCGTCAACGGTTGCAACTGTTTCGTTGCTTGACTTCCACGTCACATTCTTGTTAGTAGCATTGGAAGGTGCAATCGTTGGAACGAGCGTGAGATTGTCGCCGAGTTCAAGCGTTGCGGTTGATTTGTCGAGCGTAACGCCTGTTACAGCTACAACCTTAGCGGTTACAGTTACCTGGCAGGTTGCAGTCTTGCCGCCGTCTGCCGTAGTTACGGTTATAGTTGCGGTGCCTGCCTTTACTGCGGTTACCTTACCTGTTGCATCAACGGTTGCAACGGCAGTATTGTCAGACTTCCACGTTACATTCATATTAGTAGCATCGGAAGGCGCAACGGTTGCAACGAGCGTTTCGTTTTCGCCTTCTTCAAGGCTTACAGAAGTTTTATTTAAAGTTACGCCGGTAACAGATACTGCGCTGGAGCTTACGGTTACAACGCAGCTTGCAGTCTTGCTACCGTCTTCGGTAGTTACAGTAATTGTAGCTTCGCCAGCTGCTTTTGCAGTAACTTTACCTGTTGCGTCTACAGTTGCAACAGTTTCGTTGTTCGAAGCCCATGTTACATTCTGATTGGTTGCGTCTGAAGGTTCAACCGTGGCAACGAGCGTGAGCGTGCCGCCGACTTTGACGGTTGCGCTCTCCTGGTCGAGCGTAACGCCGGTGACATTAACTACAGGTGCAGAAACGGTAACCGTGCAGGATGCCGTCTTGCCGCCGTCTGCCGTGGTTACGGTTATGGTTGCTGTGCCGACGCCGACAGCCGTTACAACGCCGCCGGAGACAGTTGCGACTGAACGGTCGCTGCTGCTCCATGTAACATTCCTGTTGGTCGCGTCAGAGGGCGCAACGGTTGCGTTGAGAGTTACGCTTCCGCCGACAGTGAGAGCTGCAGAACTCTTGTCAAGGCTTACGCCGGTGACAGAAATTACGTCCTCGCTTACCGTTACCGTGCAGGTTGCGGTCTTGCCGCCGTCTTCTGTGGTTACGGTAATAACAGCCGTACCTGCCTTTACGGCAGTTACAACGCCGCCGGAGACAGTTGCGACCGCCTCATTGTCAGACGACCACGTTACATTTTTATTTGTTGCATTTTCAGGCTCTATCTCGGCTTCAAGATTGAGCGTTCCGCCTACTTTTACTGTAGCGGTCTGCTGATCGAGAGATACGCCCGTTACTGCAATATTTACTATAGGTGTGCCATATCCGCAGGTAACGCAGACGCCGTTCTCAAAGACGTGAGTAGCCTCGTCGCTCTTAGCTCCGCAACGCGAGCATGCGTGCCAGTGCGTATCTTCGTCCTTTGACCAGTCTGTCGACCAGTTATGTCCGAGAGCCGCAACAACAAGGTCATCGTCTGAAAGAACTTCGTTATTACCTTCGGCGTCATAGAAATCCCTGTCGCATCCGTCACAATGCCAGTATTCTATGTGACCCGCCTCTTCACAAGTTGCGTCAACGGCAGAAATGTGCGTAAGATTGTGTTCATGCTTCTCTTCGCTGCAAGACGAAGCGCAAGCTGCGGTGAACATAATCATGAACGCCATTATAGCCGCAAAAAACGCAATAAAGGTCTTTTTCATATATTCCTCCAACAGTTTTATTGCAATGCGAATGTCAATTTTTTAAACAATTTACATTATCTTACAAAATCTGACATGTCGCATTAAACAACTAATTTGAAAAATGTTTAATATGACATAAATTGTCATTAAAATACATATTTTTTGCTATTTCGTAATCAAATAACAAATTCTGCACCATTATTACAGCTATGATAACACACGAATTTTAAAAAATCAACAATTTCTTATATAAATTCACAAAATGAACAATTTTTTTTACAGCCTGTCCAGCCTGCAGACGTTAAATTTATTAACTGAAATTAATTTTTAACAAAATATAAATTAATTTATAATAAAATATTTATGTTGTCGCAATCTTATGATTACAATCAATTCAAAAAAGCAATTAATATAAAAAACAGGCAACAAATTTACGGCAATTTACAGAACGCTGAAACAATTTTGCTTATACAATATTATATATATTGATTATTTGTATAAAAACCGCATTGGCTGACGCAGAAAAATATGCCCATTAAAGCCCGGATAATGACGATTTTTATATTTTAAAAATTAATCAAACGCTCTGAATGCAGAAAACGCGGTTGGTGAAAATAATTAAGTTTGCTTATCGGTCAGAAACCGTAGCCACACCGCCGCTTCAATTCAGATATTTAAAGCTCACTCGGTGGCAGAATAAAGATTTCCTTAAAATGCTGTTTCTGAATGGCTGCGCATGCATACATCTGTTCAAATGCTCATATTAAAATCTTCTTTAAACCTCCCGTGCCTCTCTCTATATGATTAATACAGATATTTATAAAAAGCGACAGGTTTATAAGAAACTGTATGATAAATAGATTATTTTATAATACAGTAAATACAATTAGTACAGATAATACAATATTTAATATCTTTAAGGCACTTTGTAAGGAAAGTAAGTATTTTGAGCAAAAATAAGAGCGCGGCGGATGTATCCGCCGCGCTCTTGCAGCTTAATGCATGAATAGCTTTATCATTTTAAACTTTTTATCGGTATACGGCTGATAGCGAACAGGCATATCGAAAGCGGTCGATTTATCGACTATCGATTTTTTATGTGTAAAGCACCAGAAGCCTTCCTCGCCGTGGTACGCACCCATTCCGCTCGCTCCCACGCCGCCGAAACCCATTTCGGTAGTTGCAAGGTGAATTATCGTATCGTTTACGCAGCCTCCGCCGAACGAACACATAGTCGTAACCTTTTCAACCGCCTTTTTATCCTCCGAAAAAATATACAGCGCGAGAGGCGACGGGTGAGAATTTATATCGTCTATGACGGCGTCGAGGTCGGTATAGATCATTATGGGAAGCACAGGACCGAAAATTTCTTCGCCCATGACGGCGTCGGCGCGCGTCACCTTATCCATTATCGTCGGCGATATCCTCAAATTCTTTTCGTCGGTTTCGCCGCCGAAACATACCTTATTTTCGTCAATGAGTGAAATTATCCTGTCGTAGTGCTTTTTGCTGATTATTTTGCCGTAATCGGCATTTTCGAGCGGGAATTCGCCGTATTGCGCGACAATCTGCTCTTTCAGAGCCTCGAGCAGCTTATCTTTTATGCTCTCGTGGACGAGAATGTAGTCGGGAGCTACGCACGTCTGTCCGCAGTTGAGATACTTGCCGAAAACTATTCTTCTTGCCGCAACTTCGATTTTCGCCGTCTTGTCGACTATGCAGGGGCTCTTGCCGCCGAGTTCAAGCGTTACGGGTATGAGCCTCTCCGCCGCCTTGCGCATTACTTCCTTACCGACGGCAACACTGCCCGTAAAGAAGATTTTATCGAACGGCATATCGAGTAGGCGCGCATTTTCCCCTCTTCCGCCGAGGACGGTTGAAACGTGCTCGGGTATGAATGCCTGCGCAATTATCTCCGATAAAAGTCTGCTCGTGGCGGGCGAATACGCCGAGGGCTTGGCTATGACCGTGTTTCCCGCCGCCACCGCGTCTACGACGGGGTCGAGCGTGAGCATGAACGGATAGTTCCAGGGGCTCATTACGAGCACGCAGCCGTAGGGGCTCTTTTTTACGTAGCTCCTTGCCTTGAACTGCGACATCGGCGTGGCTACGCCCTTTTCCCGAGCCAGATCGGGTATGCGGTTTATCATAAAGTTGATTTCAGAGAGCGTCATGCCTATTTCGCTCATGTAACTCTCCGTCCCGCTCTTGCCCAAATCTTCCCTGAGCGCGGCACAGATGTCCTCCGTGCGGTCGGTTATGACTTTTTTAAGTTTTTTAAGCGCGTCAATCCTGAATTTTATCGGCAATGTCGCGCCCGTGCGGAAATACGCGCGCTGTCTTTCAAGTAATTGCATCATTTTGTCTGCTCCATTATATCATAATAAATGTTTTCGAGTGCTTTTCTGTCCATCAGTACGGGCACGGGGTAAAGCGGATTTGCCTCTCTGTCCGCGTGGGCAGCAAGCTCTTTTATGTCGTTTTCGTTGACTTTGAGTTTAACGGGGATATTCATTTTGCGGTTGAGCTCTTCGACAAAGCCGATAAACTTGCTCGCGGCGGTCTCGTCATTTTCGGTTGCGTCGCATACGCCGCTTCTGCGCGCCAAATCGGCAAGTGCACGGCGGTCGGACGCGCCGTATCTCTTCAGAACATACGGTAATATGACGGCATTTGCAAGTCCGTGGGGCGTATTGTACTTTCCGCCGAGCGAATGTGCCACTGCGTGAACGTAGCCGACATACGATATCGTGAACGCAAGTCCGGCGCAATATGCCGCGTACTGCATGCGCCTGCGCGCACGAACGTTATCGCCGTGCTCGTAAGCTTCGAAGAGGTTGTACCTTATTATTTTTACAGCCTCGACGGCGAGAGAACGCGTCATTTTTGTTGTTGAGCGACCTATGTAAGCCTCTACCGCGTGCGTGAGCGCGTCCATACCCGTCGTCGCCGTCACTGACCTGGGAAGTCCTGTTGTCATCGCGGGGTCGAGTATGGCATAGTGCGGCGCGAGACAGAAGGAAATTATAGTGAATTTGTCGCGCGTTTCATCCTCTGTGATTACTGCCGCGATTGTCGTTTCGCTGCCCGTGCCTGCCGTGGTGGGCACGGCGATGAACAGCGGAAGCTTTCCGAAAACCTTTAAAACTCCGCGCATCTGTCTGAGCGTCTTTTTGGGTTTGATTATGAGCGCGCCCGCCGCCTTGGCGCAGTCCATTGCACTGCCGCCGCCGACTGCGATTATACAGTCGCAGCTGTCATTTTTATACATCTCTGCCGCGGCGGTAACGTTTGAAACCGTGGGATTGGCTACCGTGTCAGAATAGATACTGCACTCTATGCCGCGCGACTTCAGAGATTTTATGAGGTTGTCGCACAGACCTATCGCACAGATATTTTTATCCGTGACGAGCAGAGCTCTTTTACGGTTTTTACTTACAAGCAGGTCAGCCGCCTCTTCGCTGCCCGAGAGAGGTTTGGGCTGGCGGTACGGAAGCAACGGCAGAGCTATTCTGAACACAGCCTGATATGCTCGGCAATACAGCCGTTTGAATACGTTCATCTGCGCTTTTACGGCTCTTTCGCCGCTTTCAGACGCTTTAAGCACTGAAAGCGAGAGCACGTACTGTGCTGCATAATAAAACACGAGACAGAGAACGGAAAACTCCCTTCCGCCGCCCGCGAATGAACGGATTGTGAGGAATAAATCTGAAAGATAGAACATTGCCGCGCCCGCGATTACGCACGCGCGCGTCTTTTTATCCATATTGAAGTCGAGCGCGACCCCCGTCGCTCTGCCGAGCATATAACAGATTATGACGGCATAGACAACGACTGCAGGCACAAGTTCGCCGAAGTCGTATTCGGGATATAAAAACATGAACATCAAAGACGCCGCGCACACAAACGCGAAGGGCAAAATCGTGCGCCAGCCGACATAGCTCAGAGTGCGGAAAGCGCAGATAAACATTATATGCCCCAAAGCAAACAGAGCCATACCCGCAACGAAGTTGAATTCGAGCGCGACGTCGCCTGCAAAACAGAGCGCAGCCGCGGCGAGCATGAAAAATTTAAAGGACGGATAGCCGCTCTTTTTAAGTTTTACTGACCAGAAGACAAATAAGGCTGTGCCTGTAAGAAAAATTGCGCTCGTTACCGCTTTCAGCTGCACCGAGCCGTAATATATATAGACTGCCGCAACTGCGGCGAGAATGAGCGGATAGAGTATGCGCGTCATTATGTACAATCTTTGGCTTTTATTCATTTTAACCTCCGTTTGCCGCGGGCGCGACCGTATCGTTTTATATTTTTGCAGAGGCGCAAGAGCCTGAAAATACGCAGGCAACCGCGCTCTTTCTGTTCGTCTATAGATTAACACAAGGCGGACGCGTTGTCAATGCCGACCTTGCACCGACCCTCTCAAATCGCGCTCTGGAAATAAATGACGACCGCCTTTTATACGCGCAAAAAAAGAGCTCGGTTTACGTAAAAAAACAGCATATATTTTAATGCGTAAGAATATAAAACCGCCCGTCCGACGTCTTTCGTCGGACGGGCGGTTCATAACGGATTTTATACCGTTTTCGCTGATTTAATGTAATGAAAATTTACGATTGGCACATCAATATGCCCTTGCGAATATGACTGTGTGCTTTGAGGGCTTGCCGCAGACGGCACACTTTTCGTGAGTGCTTTCTTCGGTCATAATTCTTGCGCTTGCCGCAGTTTCAGCCTTGATTGCGTCCTCGCATTCTCGGCAGCCGCACCAGCCTGCGCGGACAAATTTGCCGCCGTCGACCGCAGACAGTATTCCTGCCATATCGTCGGCGTCGGTTATGCGCTCGTCGCGGCGTACGCGCGCGCTTTCGAGCATATCCTTCTGCACCGTTTTGAGCAACGCCGAAACCTCAGCCACGACGTCGTCGAGGGCATAGAAATCTTTTGTGCAGGTATCCCTTCTGAAGAGCACAACTTTGCCGTTTTCGAGGTCTCTGGGTCCGACTTCTATCCTGACGGGAACGCCGCGCATCTCCCACTCGTTGAACTTCCAGCCGGGCGAGTTGTCGCTGTCGTCAAGCTCCACTCTCATTCCCGCCTGCTCAAGCTTCGCCCTGATATCTGCGCACGCCTCCATGACGCCGCCCTTCTTTGCGGCTATGGGCACAATCACTGCCTGCACGGGCGCGATTACGGGGGGAAGAACGAGACCCCTCTTGTCGCCGTGCGCCATTATGAGCGCGCCTATAAGTCTTGTGGAGACGCCCCAGCTCGTCGTGTAGCCGAGCTTCTGCGAGCCGTCCTTGTCGAGGAATTTTATGTCGAATGCCTTTGCAAAGTTCTGTCCGAGATAGTGCGAAGTGCCCGCCTGAAGAGACTTGCCGTCCTTCATCATTGCCTCCATTCCGAAGGTGGCAACTGCGCCCGCAAACTTCTCCTTTTCAGTCTTTCTGCCCGTAAGTACGGGAATTGCAAGGCAGTTTTCGGCAAACTCTTTGTACACGCCCAGCATTTTAAGCGTCTCTTCCATTGCCTCTTCCTCGGTGGCGTGAACGGTGTGTCCCTCCTGCCAGAGGAATTCGGAAGTCCTTAAAAAAGGTCTCGTCGTCTTTTCCCAACGCATTACGTTTGCCCACTGATTGATTAATATGGGCAAGTCGCGGTAGGACTGCAGCCACTTTGAGTACATATTGCCTATTATCGTCTCCGAAGTGGGGCGGATTGCAAGGGGCTCGGCAAGTTCTTCGCCGCCCGCATGCGTGACAACCGCAACTTCGGGCGCAAAACCCTCTACATGCTCGGCTTCCTTGGTAAAGAAAGACATGGGTATGAGCAGAGGGAAATATGCGTTTTTATGTCCCGTTGCCTTGAAACGTTTATCGAGTTCCTTCTGTATGTTTTCCCAGATTGCATAGCCGTAAGGACGTATGACCATTGTGCCCCTTACGGGTCCGTAGTCGACCAGCTGCGTCTTTATTACGACGTCGGTATACCACTTGGGGAAGTCGACGTCTATGTCTGCTATCTGTTCGACAAAATTCTGGGCGTTTTCTTTTGCCATATTACTCTCCTGAAACTGTTATTGCCTCGTTATTATAGCATAACCCGCGGCGATAGGCAAAATATTTGAGGGCATTTTTGTAAAACTTTAAAGTTTTAAAAGTCGGATAAACTCCGCCGATATAGTTGTCAATGGAAGATTAATATTGTATAATTGGAATGTATGGACTACGAAGAACTCAGAAGACTTAAGAGCGGAAGCGACGTGCGCGGCATTGCCGTGGCGTCTCAGGATAAAGCTGTAACGCTTACAGACGAAGCCGTATACTGCATAGTGCGCGGCTTTATCGCATGGCTGAAAGAGAAGGGTTACTCGCCCCGCGCGATAGCCGTCGGTCACGACGTGAGAATTTCGGCGCAGCGCATTGAAAACAAGACTGTACAAGCCATAAACGACGCAGGTATGGACGCCGCACTCTGCGGACTATGCTCCACCCCCTCAATGTTCATGCTTTTAAAGGACGGGAAAGCGGAATGCGACGCCTCGGTTATGATAACCGCCTCGCACCTGCCCTACGACCGAAACGGACTTAAATTCTTTACGCCCGAAGGCGGTCCTGACGGCAGGGATATAGACGAAATTCTTCGCCTTGCGGCGGGCGAATGGCAAAAAAGCGACAGGCAGGCGCACAATTTCAGGCTGAATTATATGCCCGAATACTGCTTATCCCTCGTTGAAAAAGTGCGCTCCGCCTGCGGCGAAGAACAGCCGTTGAAGGGCAAAAAGATAATTGTAGACGCGGGCAACGGCGCGGGCGGCTTTTTTACGGAAAGCGTTTTAAAGCCCCTCGGCGCGGACACGCATGGCAGTATATTTCTGCAGCCTGACGGCAATTTCCCCAACCACATACCCAACCCCGAGGACGGCACGGCGATAGGCTTTTTGCAGAGGGCTGTGCTTGAGACGGGAGCCGACCTCGGCATTATCTTCGACACCGACGTCGACAGAGCCGGCGCAGTAGACGACGAAGGCAACGAGATTAACAGAAACGACTTGATTGCTCTCGCCGCAACTATGGTGCTCAGAGATAACGGCGGCACTGTTGTCACCGACAGCGTGACGAGCGACGGACTGACGGCTTTCATAGAAAAACTCGGCGGGAAGCACATACGTTTTAAGCGCGGATACAAGAACGTTATCAACGAGGCGCAGGCGCGCTGCGATGCGGGCGAGTTCTGTCCCCTTGCCGCAGAGACGAGCGGGCATGTGGCGTTCTTCGACAACTACTTCCTCGACGACGGCGCATACCTCGTCACGAGAATACTTATCTGCCTTGCAGAACAGACTAAAAACGGAAAGAAATTAAAAGACCTCATATCTGACCTCGCTCACCCCCTCGAAGAGGACGAAGTCAGAATTACGTTCCTCCCTTCGGTTTACGATTACAGGACGGAGGGCAATAAAATTATAGAGGATATCAAAGTCAGGGCGGCAAAAGATACGACAATGCGCCTTGCGCCCGACAACTACGAGGGCGTTAAGGTGAGCTTCGGCGAAAATGACGGCAAAGGCTGGTTCCTTGTGAGAATGAGCGTGCATGACCCCGTAATGCCCATCAACTTTGAGAGCAATAAAGAGGGCGGAAACAAAATCATAGCAAAAAAACTCTTCGATTTGCTGCAAAATTACCCCTCTTTAGACAAGACCAATCTTGAAAAATTCATACAAAAGATCTGACCCACCCAATTAAGTACGGCGGGAAAAGATTTCAAATAAAAGGAGAAATTTAAAATGTCCGTTGAGCAGAAAAGCGTAGACACAATCAGAATTCTTTCGGCTGAAGCCATAGAAAAAGCCAAGTCGGGTCACCCCGGCATTTGCATGGGCGCGGCACCTATCGGCTATGAGCTCTTTGCAAGACACCTCAACTTCAGCTACCGCAATCCCGCATGGGATAACAGAGACAGGTTCGTCCTCTCCGCAGGTCACGGCTCCATGATGCTTTATTCGCTGTTGCACCTGTTCGGTTACGACGTAACAATGGAAGATATAATCAACTTCCGCCAGCTCGGTTCCCGCACCCCCGGTCATCCCGAATACGGCAAGACCGCAGGCGTTGAAACGTCCACCGGTCCCCTCGGTCAGGGCGTGGGCAATGCGGTTGGCTTCGCCATAGCGGAAGCGCACCTTGCGGCTCTGTTCAACAGACCCGGTTTCCCCGTCGTCGACCACTACACATATGTTCTGACGGGCGACGGCTGCCTCGAAGAGGGCATAAGCTATGAGGCTTGCTCGTTCGCAGGCACGCAGAAACTCGGCAAACTCATTCTCCTCTACGATTGCAACGATATAACCATCGAAGGCAATATGAAAAACACCTTCTCCGAGGACGTCGCAACAAGATTTATCGCTCAGGGTTGGCAGGTTCTGCGCGTTGCAGACGCAAACAACCTCTTCACCCTCGGTGACGCCATAGAAAAGGCTAAAAAAGAGACCGAAAGACCTACAATCATCATCTGCAAAACGGTCATCGGCTACGGTTCGCCCCTCGCAGGCTCGGCAGACTGCCACGGCGCACCCATCGGCGAGGCAAACATCGCCGCAGCCAAGGAAAAACTCGGCTGGACCGAACAGCCCTTCACCGTTCCCGCAGACGTGAAAAAATACTGCCTCGGCATAGCAGAGGAACGCTCGGCTAAAGAGCGCGAATGGAATGAGCTCTTTGCTGAATACGAAAAGGCTTACCCCGAACTTGCAGCAGAATACAAGCGTTTCATGAACGGCATGGAGCCCGACTGGACTGAGGTTGAAAACAGTCTTCCCGCATTCGACAAGCCCGAAGCTACCCGCTCATGCGGCGGCAAGGTGCTCAACGCGATTGCCAAGAACCTGCCCAACGTAATGAGCGGTTCTGCCGACCTCGCTCCCTCGACCAAGACCGAGCTCAAAGGCTGCGAATACTTTTCGCCCGAACACAGAGAGGGCTGCAACATACACTTCGGCATACGAGAACACGCAATGTCCGCCATCTGCAACGGCATTCAGCTGCACGGCGGTCTGAAAGCCGTATGCTCCACCTTCTTCTCCTTCGTCGATTACATGAAAGCGGGCATCAGAATGACCGCGCTCATGCAGCTGCCCGTCGTATACGTAATGACGCATGACTCGATAGGCGTCGGCGAGGACGGTCCCACTCACCAGCCTATGGAACAGCTCCTCATGGTTCGTTCCATTCCCGGAATAAACGTTTACCGTCCCTGCGACGGCACGGAGACCTATGCTGCTTTCAGAGCGGCATTTTCACAGAAACGCCCCACCGTCATTGTGGAAACAAGGCAGAACCTGCCCGCTTACGAACACGGCTATGAAGGCGCGCAGAGAGGCGCGTACGTACTTGCCGACTGCGAAGGCACTCCCGACGTCCTGCTCATTGCAAGCGGTTCGGAAGTCGAACTGTGCATGAAAGCCAAGGATATACTCGCTGAAGAGGGCATAAAGGCGAGAGTTGTCTCCATGACCTGCATAGAGGAATTCGAACGCCAGAGCGAAGAATACCGCGACAGCGTAATTTTGAAGGACGTAAAGGCGAGAGTTTGCGTTGAGGCGGCTTCGCATTACAGCTGGTACCGCTACAGCCGCGACTTCGGCGAAGTCATTGCAATGCAGGGCTTCGGAACGTCCGGTCCTGCAAAGCAGCTGTTCGAATACTTCGGTTTCACGGCGGAAAACGTCGTTGAAAAGGCAAAGCGTTCGATTGAAAACGTAAAACTCGGAAGATTTTCGCACTGATATGAATACTGATATGAATATAGACTGGGACGCCCGAAACTACGCTGAACATTTTTCGTTCGTTCCGAAATACGGCAGAGATTTATTTGAACTTCTTATCGGCGACAAGCTGAAAATACTCGACTTAGGCTGCGGCGGCGGAATGCTCACAAAGGAGCTTTGCGACCGCGGGCACGACGTCACGGGCACAGATTTATCCGAAAGTCAGATTGAATATGCAAAAAAATGCTTCCCTGAGATAAATTTTTTTGTGAGCGACGCCGTGACTTTGAACTGCAATCAGAAGTTCGACGCGGTATTTTCCAACGCCGTTCTGCACTGGATTGACGAACGCAATCAGCCGCTTGTGGCAAAAAATGTTTTCAACTGTCTTAAAAAGGGCGGTCAGTTCGTCCTTGAAATGGGCGGCATCGGAAACAACGCGCTCATTCACGGCGAGCTTGAAAGACAGTTCGCCGCGCGCGGACTTGAATACAGAATGCCCTTCTTCTTCCCCTCCGTCGGGCAGTACGCATCCGTTCTCGAAGGCGCGGGGTTCAGGGTAGTCTATGCTCTGCTGTTCGACAGACC
This sequence comes from uncultured Clostridia bacterium, assembly GCA_949290575.1. GTDB lineage: Bacteria > Bacillota > Clostridia > Christensenellales > Borkfalkiaceae > Coproplasma. Next base: position 63,842 of record CASESJ010000001.1, on the reverse strand, counting down.
AACTCCTCTCGAAGGCGAAAACGGACTGAAAGAATGGATGGACACTTTTGTCAAAGCTCCTTTTTACGGGATTGACGCGGCAGTCGCAGACCAAATCAAAATGAACGCTCAGGCGGCTCTTAAAGACAGATTGCTGCACGACGGCGTCTGGTATGCCGACTATGTACGGCTGAGAATGAAAGCATTAAAAAATTAATATAACTTTTTTCGGGCGACTTAACAAAGTCGCCCGCTTTTTTTGCCGTCAACCGTTCGTTGAGCAAAAAAGTTCAATCATTTACATTAATTAAAAAAATAGTTAAACAATTACCGACCGCTATTGAAAAACACCAAAATAGATGTTATAATTATCATGTTGATACTATTATTGCGTAAAGATAAACAAATTTTAGTAATTTTTGACTTGTTTTCAGACGACTCAACTGAACAGAAAATAATTCAACCAATCGTTGAGAAGAAATAAATTCACACGACGTAAAAAAATGCTATAATTGTTTTACAAGCTGCAACTTGAAAATTTCAGAGGGAATGTACAAATGCAACAATATGGAAAAATAATTGCAAAACTTAGAAAAGAAAACAATATGACGCAAACTGAATTAGGTAATAAACTGAATGTTACCTATCAGGCTGTAAGCAAATGGGAAAACGACCAATCGCAACCGGATTTTTCTACAATGGTGCAAATTGCTGAACTTTTTAACGTACCTTTAACTGTATTTATTAATAATGGTGATAAAGATACGCAGTCTGAAGCATCGACGCAGGCAGAAAAAGTTTCTGAGATTTTGGGCTTTTGTACCGTTTGCGGAAACGCAGTACATGAAGACAATATGGGGCGTCAACGGCCAACTCTTTTGTGTAAGCAATGCCTTGACGAGGAAAACAGGCGCAATGAAAGGGAAGAAAAAGAAAGACGCGCAAAAGAAGAAGCTGAAAAACAGAGACAAAAAAACGAAGCTTTAGCCTTTAGACGCAAATGCGCCGCTCAACGAAACAAAGGACTAATATGGGGAACTGTGATTGCCGCAGCCCTGTTAATTATAGGCATTATATCTATTGCCTCATCCGATGAAGCCCAGAAGGGCTCATTAATAGGCGGGCTTGTAATTTTAGTTATATTGTCGTTTACTTTTACTTCCCAACTGTTCTGGGGCGGATTTATACCTGAAACGTTATTATTCGGCGGGAAAATAGTCGGCATGCCCGGAGTAATCTTTACGCTCGACCTTGACGGACTTTTCTTTCTTATCGGCGTTAAAATCTTATTTGCGCTGATTAAGATGGCTATTTTTATATTTACTTTTATTATCGCCGCATGCTTTGCCTTAATTTGCAGCCCATTCACATTCATTCCTGCTATGATGAGGGTCTCTGAAAAAGGCAAAGGAATTTAAAAAATTTAAGAGAGGATGCAAAATGAAAAAATTTCTTATTTTATTATGTCTGACCATTATGCTTGCATGCACCGCATGCATTGTAGGATGCAACAATGATTCCGATTCAACTCCTCCTGATAACACAGAAACTCCGTCCGATGATACTTTGAAGAATTTTTCAGGAATAACTTTTGAAGACCAGACTTTTACATATGATGCTGCTGAACACATTATACTTATAAGCGGAAATTTACCCGATAACACTTACGTTTCGTACACTAACAACAGCGCAACCGATGCCGGTACTTACAATGCAACAGCAACTCTTACCAATGAAGAATATAATACTCTTACTCTTACCGCAACCCTTAAAATAAATAAGGCTACGTTCGGCAACGATATTCAACTGCCTGACGAAACTATTATTTACGACGGAAACGTTCATTCTCTGGCGATAACCGGCACCCTGCCACCTAATACAGTTGTCAGGTATGAAAACAACGATAGAACAGATGCTGGCGAGTACACCGTAAAAGCTATACTCGAAAACCCCAATTACATAACAAAAACGCTTACGGCTCAGTTAAATATCAGGGCATTGCCGGATGCTCTGAACATAATTGTCAATCTTCTGTCAAGACCGAATGCTTGGAATTTTATGCCCGACGCCTTCCTGCCTGAAAACATGGCATATACCGCCGCACCTCAGTCAGATTTCTCCTCCTCATTCGTTTCAGTAGATAAAATAGAAACAAAGAGCATAGGCAAACAGTTAAATGTTGTTTATGACCTCCTCAATCAGGTTCAGTCAATTCTTTCCAAAGCAAATGTAGTTTTCGGCGCGGGCGAAACTATTGCTTCCGTATATCAGACATTCATAAACGACAATCCTGATTCATACTCTCAGTTCACTAAAACAATTACTATCGGCGGCGTTGAATTTAATTTAAAAATAGCGTTGTCCGGAGATGTAAGCATATTACTTATAGGTAACGATACAATTTCAGTCGAACTCACTGCCGACTCAGAAAACAATATAAATATAGGAAGAATACAGATTGCCAGCGGCGTTCTTAAATATGAATCATCCGCAACTACGCTCAAATTGGCTATCGATGTTGAAATAAGCGGGGTGAAGGTTGCTCAATCGATAGAATTTGTACGCAGTAACAATGCTGTAGCCGGTTATTTATATGAATATTATGGCGTAGGCGATACTGCAATTAAAACTACCGCCCTCATCTCCTGCAATGAAATCTATACGGTTATTGTCGGAAACAAGCGCGAAACCGATGACCTTCTTATAGAGGCTTATGAAGAAGTTTATGACTCGCGCACAGGTAAGATGATAGGTTGCGAGGTCGCCGAAACTGTCAAAGCCGTTGATTTTGATACATTGTGGTTCCACCTCTCTGACACTTACGGATTTACAAACGTTAAAGTCGAAGATACCGCCAACGGTCTCAACGCCGATACCGTATACATAAATAACTCAACAACCGCGTTCAAGACAAAGAACATTGGCGGATTCGGACTGGACACTCTTTCAAGACGCTATGACATTGAAATGAAAGAAGTTTGGTACATAGTTGAAGTCACTGAGAACGACGGCAGCATTACATACGAAAAAGTAAAACAGCTTGTGCCAATGCTCTTTGTACAGACAAAATCCGTAAGCACTTTTTCATTCGATGTAACTGCCGAAAACGATTGCTTGACAAGCGCAATATTGCCTTCAGCAACACCGATGACTTCGGTATTTGAGACAATGAAAACTACATATGAAAGTCTGAAAGATATAACTTATCAGGATATAACAGACTTTATCGGAAACAAAAATAGTTTCTTCAGTTAATACGCTCACAAAATAATGCCGCCCGCGCAAAAGCGCGGGCGGCATTATTATAGAAATTATTTATTCTCTGAATTAACGCAGTTAGTTTGTGCTGAAAGGTGCTCGCGGGCTGTGGCAAGCATCAGTTTTATGCGGTTTTCCTGATTGACTTTGGTTGCCGAGGGGTCGTAGTCTACGGCGACGATATTTTCGTCGACGTACATGTTTTTGAGCGTTCGTATCGCCCCTTTACCCGCTATGTGATTGGGCAGACAGCCGAAGGGCTGCGCGCAGACTATGTTTTCAGTACCTGTCTCCGCAAGGGCAGCCATCTCTGCGGGAATGAGCCAGCCTTCGCCCATCTTGACGCCCTGATTGAGCACTTTATCCGCGCAGGCGCGAAGGTGTTCGAAGTCGTGAATGGGCTCGAACGTTCCCTCCTTTTCAAACTGTTCTATTATCTTTTTCTGCATGCCGTGCAGAACTTTATATAATATTTTGTTCGCCGTATAGAAAATGCCCTTCCTGCCGTACAGTCGCTGGTCGTTTATGTTGTTGACTATGCAATAAAGCACAAAGTCCATAAGCGCGGGCACGACGGGTTCGCAATCTTCCGAGAGCAGGAAGTCTTCGAGATGGTTGTTGCCGAGATAGGAATATTTGACGTAAATTTCGCCGACTATGCCCACCTTTACTTTCTTTATGTCTTTGCGCTTAACCTGCGCAAAACGGTCGATTATTGCCTTGTTTATGCGCCTATACTTCTTATATCCGCCCTCTTTGTAGGCGTCGAGCACGATAGCCATTACGTCGGCGCGCGCCTTGTCGGTTGCGCCCGCCTCTTCCTCATAGGGCTTGGTCTGGTTATAGCACCACATTATGCTGTCGCCGTAGAATATGGCATATGCGAGCTTTAAAAGAAGTTTTAAACCTATCCTGAAGGACGAATCCTTTTCCAGACCCGAAAAATTCAAAGATACCACGGGCACGTTGGGGAATTCCGCCTTTAAAGCCTTTCTTATCAGCGCGACGTAGTTGGACGCCCTGCAGCCGCCGCCCGACTGCGATATCATTACAGCCGTGTGGTCGGGGTCGTACTTTCCGCTCTTTAGCGCGTCTATATATTGTCCGACTACGCACAGACAGGGATAGCAGGTATCGTTGTGAACGTGCTTCAACCCCTCGTCTATGACGACGCGGGTGTCGTTTTTGAGCACTTCGACATCGTACCCCTCCATCTTTAAGAGCTGTTCGATTATGGCGAAGTGCCAGGGCAACATGTCGGGAATCAATATTTTATAGCTGCTCTTATATTCGTCCTTCCACTTTGGAAAGTTTTCGCGGTAATCTACTGTAATTTTATCTTCCATATCATACCTTTTTGCGCTTCGCCTCCTCAATGGCGGCGAGCATGCTGCGAAGACGTATTTTTACTACGCCGAGGTTGTTGATTTCGTCTATCTTTATCTGCGTATACAGTTTTCCGCTCCTTTCGAGTATGGCGCGCACCTGGTCGGTAGTTATGGCGTCTATGCCGCATCCGAAGGATACGAGCTGCACGAGATTGACATTCTCCGTGCGCGAGGCGAACTCCGCAGCCCTGTACAATCTTGCGTGGTACGTCCACTGATTGAGCACGTTGACCTGCACCATATTGCCCTTGTCATATACCGCGTCCTCTGAAAGAACCGCCATATTGAGCGAAGTTAAAAGCTTGTTTATGCCGTGGTTGATTTCGTTGTCGAGGTGGTAAGGTCTGCCCGCAAGTATGATTGCCTGCTTGCCCTGCTCCGACGCCTTTTTTAAAATTTCGTCGCCCTTTGAGCATACGTCCGCCCTGTACTTTGCCATGCGGTCAAAGCCCTCGTCCAGTGCCTTGGATATGTCCTTTCTGCTTACTTTAAGCTTCTTTCCAAGAAGAGCGTAAAGCTTGCCCTCCGTATTCTTCCTCTCGTTGAGGTCGAGATAGGGCATTAAGAAATTGTCATCGTTGAGCCGCTCGTTGTTCGCCTTTAAAAGCTCGGGATAGTACGCCACGACGGGGCAGTTATAGTGATTTACCGAATCGTGCTCGTCCAGATTATAACTCTCGCAGGGCAGGAAAATGAAGTCGACATTGCTATCGAGCAGACTTTCGATATGTCCGTGCATCAGCTTTGCAGGATAGCAAGCCGTATCCGAAGCGACGGTGTGCTGACCCTTGAAGTAGAGATTTCTCGACGACTTTTCCGACAGCACGACGCGGCAACCGAGCTTTTCGAAAAAGCCCGCCCACAGCGGAAGCTGTTCGTACATGCCGAGCTGCAGGGGAAGTCCGACGCTCGCGCGGGGCGAGGACGAGTTTGCGCCCGTTACGGTTTCCAGAAGGCGTTGCTGTTTGTAGGCATATATGTCGAGCTCATCCGACGCAGGCTTGAGCCCTGCGCCCCTCTCGCACTTGTTGCCAGAGATGTATTTTGTTCCGTCGTTGAACGTTATTATGTTTACGTTGCAGTTGGACGTGCAGCCGTGACAATTTACAGAGCGCGAGGAATACGAGAAGTTTTCAAGCTCTTCACGCGTTGCTGTAGTGCTCTCGCCGCGCGTGTTCTCCTTGGCAAACAGAGCCGCGCCGAACGCGCCCATGAGCCCCGCTATGCCCGGTCTTATCACCTGCTTGCCCGTCTCCTTTTCGAACGAGCGCAGAACTGCATCGTTTAAAAACGTGCCGCCCTGCACGACTATGTTTTCGCCGAGCTCGTCGGCGGACGCCGCTCTGATTACTTTATATATGGCGTTCTTGACTATGGACGACGACAGCCCCGCCGAGATGTCGGGCACGGTCGCGCCCTCCTTCTGAGCCTGCTTTACCGCGCTGTTCATAAATACTGTACAGCGCGAGCCCAGCTCTACGGGGTGAGCGGCAAACAGTCCCTCGTGAGAGAACTTGTCTATCTCCATGCCCATTGCGCGGGCAAAGGTCTGTATGAACGAGCCGCAACCCGAGGAACATGCCTCGTTGAGCATTATGGAATCTATCGCGCCGTTCTTGATTTTGAAGCACTTTATGTCCTGTCCGCCGATATCGATTATGAAGTCTACCTTGGGATTGAAGTGAAGCGCAGCCTTGAAGTGAGCGACCGTTTCGACTATGCCGAAATCTGCCTTTATGCCCGACTTTATGAGGTCTTCGCCGTAGCCCGTGACCGCGCTGCCCTTTATTTTAACTCTGCCGTCCGTGAGGGCGTAAATTTCCTTGAGTTTATCTATTACTATGTCGAGCGGCTGACCGTTGTTGGACTGATAGTGCGAATAGAGTATGCGGCAATCGGGGGTTATCAGAATGAGTTTGGTTGTCGTTGAACCCGAATCTATGCCGAGGTATGCGTCGCCGCAATATGTAGTTATCTCTGCAAAATGCAGGTCGGTTGCGCGGTGGCGCGCGACGAACTGAGCATACTCCTCCTTGCTCGAAAACAGCGGTTCGCCCGTGACTATCTCGTCGCTGTCGCGCACATTGCCGAGCTTTTGTATCACCGAAGAGAGGCTTTCAGCCCTGTTTCCCGCAGAGTGCAGAGCCGCGCCTATCGCCATGAAGCAGGGGGCGTCCTCGGGGAAAATTGCGTTTTCGTCCGACAGTTTCAAAGTGGTCTTGAACGCTTTTCTAAGAGCCTTGAGGAAGTACAGCGGTCCGCCGAGAAAGAGAACTTTGCCCTTTATCTTTCTGCCCTGCGCAAGTCCCGACACCGTCTGGTCGACGACTGCCTGGAAGATTGAAGCAGCGATATCCTCCTTCTTTGCGCCCTGATTTATCAGCGGCTGGATGTCCGACTTTGCAAACACGCCGCAGCGCGAAGCAATCGGATACACCCTTTCTGCCCTGAGCGCGAGTTCGTCCATATCCGTGACGGTTATGTTCAGAAGAGTTGCCATCTGGTCCAGAAATGCACCCGTGCCGCCCGCGCAGCTGCCGTTCATGCGCTGTTCCGCGCCGCCCGTTATGAATATTATTTTTGCGTCCTCGCCACCCAATTCTATTGCGGCGTCTGCGTCGGGATAATATTTTCTTATAGCTATGTATGCCGCCTGAACTTCCTGCACAAAGTTAATTCCGCTGCGCTGCGAAAGTCCCAGACCCGCGCTGCCCGTTATCGACACGCTGTAGTCGCCCGGGAAGGTCTTTAAGACCTTTTCAAGCTCGGCAAGCACCGTCTGTCTGACCTGCGCGAAATGGCGGACATAAGACTTATATATTATTTGATAATTTTCGTCGATTGCAACCACCTTTACCGTGGTAGAGCCGACGTCGATACCCATCAGTTTGGACATTGTTTACCTGTACTTATTTTTTCGACATTTTATTTCAAATTTAATTATATCACAAATTGAGGCAAAAATACAATTTTTTTTGCGGCGAGGCGGTTTTTATCAATGTGAAATTTATGTAAAATGCGCCCGAGCGGGCTTTTCTGCCCGCTCGGGCGCGTCATTTTTAGCTGATATGAGCCTTATTTGTTGATTTTAAATCTGCTTACGACGACAGTTTCGTCCATAAATTCAAACGCGTCGTTCTGCGCAATGCCTATAAAATCCTTGCCGAACACATCGAAAATGTTGCCCGAAAGCGTAAACTCGGGCAATGTGCCAGTCAGTTTTCCGTCCTCGTAGACATAGGCGAGCATTACCGGCATACCCATATCGCCGCTCGGCGTCATGTCTCCGCCCGACGTCACGGCGACGTATATCGCCTTGCCCCTGACTATATCTTTCAGACTGTCGCAGGTGATATAAACCTTTGTGTCAGATACCGAAAATGCGGGCACGCCGTCAAAATTTGCGGCGGCATTGCCCGAAAGGGGCAGATTGAAGTTTGCCGCAGAACGCTTATTGGTGTACAGCCCGCAGATTTCCCCGTGCCTTATCAGATAGAACTTATCGTCCTGACACACTGTGCCCTCGGCGTCGAAGAAACATGTATTCATCTTGTTGCCGACGGTACGGTCGACTGCGACATTCAGCCTGCTGTCGAACACCTGCTGTCCGAGCTTGCCGTTGAATATGCTCGCTCCGGAAAGATATTTTTCGGCTATGAGGTCGGGGAATGCGTACTGAATTATATCCGCAGAGATGATAACGGGCACGTCCTCGGGTATATCCTGCTTTATACGGTATACCGAAAGCAGTTTATCTATATCGCGGCAGACTGCGTCCTCGTCGTAATAGTTCTGATATGTGCCGTAGCCCAGATCCATTATATTCGCGCTCTCCGCAGCTTTTATCGTGAGAGATATCACAATATTGTCAGATCTGAACTCGTATGACGTATTTTGGCTGTTCGTATAGCTTACGCAATAATTTTCGGTGTTGATTTTGTTGGCGAAAATGAAGTCGGGATGTTCTTCGGACAGTCTTTTTACAAGGCTGCGGCAGACAGAGACCATCTGCTCTCCGTCAATGATTTCAGCCGCAGCGTCCTCGCTGCGCTGCACGCCTTTTGTCAGGTTGCAGGGATATGGCACGCCCTGTGAAAGGTTCGACTGCGCCGTGCCGAAAAGCTCATCGTCGTCGCCCTCGCCTATTCTGCCCGCTATGCCTATCTTTCCGTCCTCATAAACCCTTATCACCGTCTTCAAATCGTTGCTGACGCGCAGAGATTCAACCTTGCTGTTGGCAACGTTTATGCTGTAAGAGATTGTTTTTGTGACAATTTTTTCGTAATACATAATTTCTGCCCCTCACTCAACTGACGTTCATGCGCGATATGCTTACATACGGTCCGCCGAAACCGACATTCAGGGGCCACTGTTCCATCTTGCCGCATCCGCCGCTGACGAACGAGAATATCTCTGCCTTGTCCGAAAGCCCGTCGATTAAATTGAGCGTTTCGAACACGTTGCCCGTTATGACGGCTATCTTTACGGGGTCGCCTATTTTGCCGTTTACTATTTCGTATGCGAGCGAGGGCGCGATGGTAAATGTGCTCATGCCCGAGCCGTGCTTTAAATCTTTTATGAAATAGCCGTGCTCTATGCCTGCAAAGAGTTCCTCTTTGGTCTTGTCGCCGCTGTCGATTACAGTCGTTGTCATGCGGACGATGGGTTCATAGTCGCAGTTTATCGCGCGGGCGTTGCCCGTAGCCTCTTCGCCGAGGTCCGCAGCCGTCGTCGAGCTGTGCAATCTGCCCGAGAGCACGCCGTCCTTTATCAGGTAGACCTTGCCAGCCTTGTTGCCCTCGTCATCGTAGGGCACGTAGCCCGAACCGAAATCTGTGCCGCTGTCGTATATTGAAAGTATGTCCGAACCCACTTTTTTGCCGAGTTCCCATTCGCGGCGCATGGTTTCGTCGCCTATCATGAAGTCGGCTTCCGACTTGTGACCGAAAGATTCGTGCGCGAACACTCCCGCAACTATGGGCGCGAGTATGACGGGATACACGCCCGGCTCGACGGGTTTGGCGTTGAGAAGATAGTTTACGCTCTCGTCAACCATTCCTCTGACATCTTCGTCCGTGACGTTCAGCTGACTGAATTTATAGCCCGAACGCTGAAGGGCATTATCGAAAGTGTTCTCTCCGTCAGAGAGCGATATGCCGTAAATGACGCCGCAGAGCTGGAAATCGTACTTTATATCCGCGCCTTTGGATGAAATGAACTCGTAGACGCTGTATCTGTCGATATAGCGCGCAACCGTCATTTTTACATAGTCGGACTTAAGCATCTCAAACCTGTCGGTGAGAAGTTTCTGCTTCTGCTCTATGGGAACGTCCTTTACGCAATCGCCTGCAAAGTTTGAAAGCTTTTTTGTGTGAACCTGAAAATTTTTAACTATGGGGTGTTCGTAAATTTTTAAATTGGGCGTTGCGTTCTTATAGAGCGCGTCGAGCTCGCTCTGGATATCCTCGAGCTTATAAGTAGACGCATAATACCACATATCGCCGTCGAACACGCGGATGAATGCCTTTCTGACGGACGAAGACTTGCTCTCTTCAAGCGCGCCGTTCATGTAGCGCACGGATGTCGAGAACCTGTCCTCTATCCTGACGTCGGCATAGAAACCTTGTCTGAACCTTATCATATTACTCCTTTGGGGGCGAAAAACAGCCCGCTTAATGAATTAATTATACAATAGCGCACTTCAAATTGCAATATAAATCGCAAAAAAAGGGCTGTAATGCGCCAAAAACAGGGCGACCGCGCGTAATAACGCGCGGTCGCCCGCTTATTTTGACTTATATTGCCCAAGTAACCTTTCATATTGCCGAAACATAATTCTGAGACACAAAAAAATTCCGCCATCTTAGCGGAATTTTTTATGCAAACCGAGATTAATCTGTAAGCCGAGTTCTGTCTGGTGCGGTTATCTATCTAGACTTGCAGTCGCCTGCAAGTTCAAGCGATATTGACGGACGCAAACGGACGAGCAGCCCTGACGTTCAGGTCAGCCTGCGCCCCAATCTTGCATCGGGTGGGGTTTAATTGGCTGGCGGCGTTACCGTCGCCACGGTGAGCTCTTACCTCGCCATTCCAACCTTACAGACAAAAGTCTGCGGTATATTTCTGTTCACTTTCCTTGAAGTCGCCTTCACCTGCCGTTAGCAGGCACCCTGCTCTGCGATGCTCGGACTTTCCTCACGCAATTTTCATTGCCCGCAACCGCACGATTAACTCGGATTGCTCAACTATTTTAGCACCTTTTTACAATTTATGCAAAAGTATTTATTTACTTTTATTGATTTTTGCGCAAAAATATTTTAAAATATATACGGATGATTTTGCACAGGAGTTTATAAATGAAAAAAACCAAGATTATATGCACGCTCGGTCCTTCGAGCGAAAACGAAGAAGTTCTTTCAAAAATGATTGACGCAGGCATGAACGTTGCCAGACTGAACTTTTCTCACGGAACTCACGAAGAACACCTCAAGAAAATTGAAACTATAAAAAAAGTCAGGGACTTAAAGAAAGTCCCCCTCCCCATTCTGCTCGACACCAAAGGTCCGGAATTCAGAATTAAGACCTTTAAGGACGGCAAAATTACCCTCAACGACGGCGACAAGTTCACCTTTACCTCCGAGGATATCGAGGGCGACCAGACAAAGGTTTCCGTCTCCTTCAAGAACATCTGCAAGCAGATGAAGCCGGGCGACAAAATTCTTTTAAACAACGGTCTTATGATTTTTGAAGTAGAGAGCGTAAAAGAGCCCGAAGTCGTCTGCAGGACGGTCGTTGGCGGCGTGCTCTCCAACAGAAAGTCCATGTTCTTCCCCGACAAGGAACTCGATATGGTCTACCTCTCCGAACAGGACAAGGACGACCTCAAATTCGGCGTCGAACAGGGCGTGGATTTCGTTGCCTGCTCCTTCGTTTCCAAGGCTCAGGACATCACGGACGTAAGAAACTGGCTGCGCGAATGCGGCGACACGAAGGACGAAATTGAAATTATAGCCAAAATCGAGAGCCGTGCGGGCGTAAAGAACCTCGAAGCTATAATGGAAGTGTGCAACGGCGTAATGGTCGCGCGCGGCGACCTCGGCGTTGAAGTGCCCTATGAGGAACTGCCCGCCATTCAGAAACATATTATAAATACCTGCAGAATTCACGGCAAACGCTCTATAACGGCTACCGAAATGCTCGAATCAATGATAAATCAGCCCCGCCCCACACGTGCGGAAATTTCCGACGTGGCTAACGCCGTTTACGACGGCTCTTCCGCAATAATGCTCTCGGGCGAGACGGCTGCGGGTCACTACCCCGTCGAGGCTGTAAAGGCAATGTCGAGAATTGCCAAACAGGCTGAGGCAAACACAGAGTACATCGCTTACATCAAGGACAGCGACTACCGCATCAAAAATCTTGCTCAGGCACTCTCGCACTCCGCCTGCACCCTCGCGCAGGACATAGGAGCAAAAGTTATTGTCGTCTGCACGAGAACGGGCGCGACAGCGAGAACGGTTTCGAGATTCAGACCGATGATTGACATAATCGGCATGACCACAGACGAAAAGGCGTACCGCAAGCTCGGTCTTTCGTGGGGCGTCATTCCCGTGATGAGCGAGGAATTCTATTCCGTAGACGTGCTCTTCCACTACGCAAAGCGCGCCGCAATCGAGTCCGGGCTCGTCAAAAAGGGCGACAAAATCGTCCTCACCGGCGGCACTCCCAACGGCAAGAGCGGCAACTCCAACTTAATCAACGTTGAAACCATTCAGTAATTTTATTATTAATATATAAGTATTAATTTTATTATTGCCCTCCGCCTTATTTCTTCGGCGGAGGGCTTATTTTTTACAACATTTAAAACCAAAAAATAATCGGCGGACTGTCTAGTCCGCCGATTGATATCACATATGAAAATTATCTTAATGTGATGTACGTAGGATTATTTGCATCGAATTTCCAAACATCATTCAAATCAAATCCTAACCATCCTGACCAGAATGTTTCGTTATTGATTGTGCTGTCAGTGAATATCGTTACAAAGTAGTTTGCATTGTGCTCTTCAAACTTAGCATAGCAGTTGGTTACATTCGTAGGTGCGTTTGCCGCATAGCCGCCGAAAATGCCGGATGCATTCTTTTCTGCCACCATTATAGGTGCAGTAGCGTCAATATAATAGATATCGCCGTTACTTACACAGTTGCTTACTGTAAGTTTTGTCATACCCTGCTGATATCCGATTATACCTGAAACACGGTTTTTACCTGCCGTTGTGCCTATAAAGTAGCACTTATCAACAGTCATCGAGAAGTTATCGATAAGAGCTGCACCTGTACTTGAAGCGTCGTATGTGCCGACTATACCGCCGAACTGCTCGCCAGAATAAGTTGCGCTTCCGTCGACAAGGGCATTTCTGTCACCGATTAACGAATCAACAAAGCAGTTCGAAATGCGGATATCAACTGTCGCTGAGTCAGGTGTGGAGTTAACCTGAATGAAACCTATTATACCTCCGGCACGTCTGTCAGCAGAAGTAATTGCATGATTTGCGTCATTGACGAGCGAAACTCTGTCAATTACAAGAGGCAATGTACCGTTTGCTTCAAATACCTGTCCGATAAGACCGCCTACACGCTGGTCGCTCGACTGAACATCTACATTGGTCATCTTAATGTTGATAAGGTTACCGCTGTAAGCCTGACCGATTATACCAACCTGCTGAGCAGTGCTGCTTATGGTAATCTCATTGAAGTTAATATTTGCTATTGTACCGCCGCTGAGACGATAAATGATGCTTGCCTTACCCTTTGTGCTGCTTGAAACAGTAAGATTCTTAATGGTGTGACCGTCGCCGTCAATGTAACCATTGAAACCGGAGCTGCCGGAATTCCATGTTCCGAATTTAGCGAAATCAAGATCCTGAGTAAGTTTGTAGATAACATTTGTAGCAGGTTTGCCAGCAATAAGATCCTGGAACTGCTGTGGCGTGCTTATTTCATTTACAGTTATGTCGGAAGAATATACTTGCGAAGTTGCAACGCCGTTGGGGTTGCATATTACATAGTAAACGCTGTAAGCTTCTGAATTGCTTGCATTAAACTGAGCCGTTATGTTATCCGTGATAATGTCAAATTTCTGACCATTCAGTCTGAATTCTGCCATTGTAGGTTCTTCATCGGCAACCATAGCATAGAGAGTACCCTTAACGTTGTTGAGTTCTCCTGAAATCGTAAATCCGCCGTAGGTTACAGCAACCGCAGGCTCGTCCATGAAGTCAACTGCCGCACCGTCGTTTACTACATAAATCGTATATGTGTAAGAGTTGGAAGTTGCACCGCAGGTTACGTCTTTAGTAATCTGATATATACCTGCATTTGAAGGAGTGAACGCTGCTACTTCAACTAAATTTCCACCCTTTACAGATGAATATTTATATGTGGTTTTAACAACGTAATCCTCTTCAGGTATCGTCTTGCCATTGTAGTCTGCAGCATTGCGTACTGACATTTCGGGCTCTTTTTCAAGAGCGAACTGGCTGACAATATATGAGTTGGTATTTAAGCTAACGCCTTCAATAATAATATCGCCAACTATATACTCATTTTGCTTAACCGTTACATTGAAAGATTTTTCTATCTGTACGCCACCAACGACCGCAGTTGCCGTTAACGTCACGACCTTATCGCTTGTAAGATCACGATTTACGGTTGCCCTTATATGAGATACGCCGGATATGGATACGCTTGCTTCAGAGCTGATAGATATCAGAGAATTGTCAGATGATGTCCAGCTGACAGTTGTGCCGCCAACCATCTTTGTCGACAAGTCAAAGTCCTGATAAACTGCATTCTGCTTTACGGGAAGATAAATCATATTCTCGACTGCTTTTGCATTAGCTTCTGCCTCGGATGTGATTTCTTCACTTGTAAGGAATGTATAATCGGGCAACGTATAAGCAGACTGCTCTGTTCCCCAAAGGTTACCACCTATTTCGCCCTGTTCAAAACCAAGTACGGAATAATCTTTAATTTTGAGCAAATCGCCAAGATTCAACGAACCGTCAGCATTACGGAAAAGCGAATGTATGTGAATGTCGCGGTTCACACCCAAATCATTAGTGGGAAGAGCAACGAAGATATCGCTTGCCGCAACTGCCGCTACGCTTTCGCCGTTTCTGCCTGTAATGGTATTCGCATCATAAGGGGTCGTGATTTTATTCCATTTCGTTCCGGCAGTAAGCAAGCAGTTTTCCGTTGAGCCAAGGTAAGCGTCGTTTCCGCTGCCTGTTCTGTTATTGAATACCGAAAGAACGCCGGTAAGGTTATTGTAGCTTCCTTCGCTGCGGGCAAGGTCAATATTGTTGTGAGTTGTATCGCAACCTATTATCTGTCCGAAGGTAGGACTTGAAGGATCGTTATCAACAATAGCCGAATTGTTATACGAGGTAGTGTTGTTTACGGAAATAACACCGGGGTTGGAGTTGTCCGTTACGCCGTGCATACGGTTATTGAATGAGTAGCAGTTATACATGAATACGTCGCCTTCAAGCGTAGAACCGCCGAGCTTGAAACCGTTGCCGTCGCCATTTGCCGTAGTATAAATATTCTGGTTGGTTTCAAGTGCAGACTGGTTGGCGGTTGTATAACGTTCATTGCATTCAGCCTGAGAATACTCAAGGAAACCGTTTTCAAACGCAACACAGTTGTACATATATACCGTACCGATTATACCGGATTCATCCTTACCGAACAAGTCCCAACCATCGTCTGAGTTACGATATGCTATGCATCCGTCGAAGATATTGCCGTAGCCAACTGTAAGTTTTGCTGCGAAACCATCGGCATTTTCACCTTTTGTTTCGTTATCGTAGTTATTGTGCGATGTGCAATTCCTTATCAGGTTATAATTAGGCCACGAATCTATTGTATTGTTGGCTGAAAAGTTTCTGCCGAGCTGTAAACCTGTATCGCGGTTATCATAGAATTCGCAGTTTTCGATAACATTATAATTACCGCCGATATACATACCATTGTCACCGGCACCACAGATATCTATGCCGCTCCAATAATAATAGTTGCCGTATATCTGTACGCCGCGGTTAGTTCCGGCAAACGTCTGGTCATAGAAACTTAACACCGTCTCCTGCGAAGGATCCAAAGCCTTGAATACAATATAATCATCGTATGTACCGCTTATGTAAGTACCGTTTGTCTCACTCGCATTGGTCTTACCGATAGACCATGTAAAATTAGCCTTATGAACTCCGGGAAGAACATAAACAATATCTCCGGGTTTGAGTTCCATCAACAACGAACCGATATTGTCTGGAGCCATGGGATCATCTGCGGAAGTACCCGTCTGCGCCGCACCTTCAGCAGGAGTACCGATATAGTACTTTGTAGCTTCAGCTTCCGACGTCTTGTTTACAATAGTGGTATCTGCATTTGCAACAATGGCAGGAGCGGGTGAACCGCCTAAAAGCGAAAAGCCTCCGAGCGTTGCAGTAGCTGTTACAGCGAGCATCGCTAATACCGATATAAATCTTTTCTTTTTACTAAGAATCATATTTTATCCCTCCTCGCCTTAAGAATAAAGTATTTCTATGCCATAAACGTTAAGTCCGCTCGCCTGGCTTGCAAAATAATAAGTGCCTGCTTCCGTCACATTGAACTCAATCATATAGAGCTTATCGCCAGGTACGGAAGCGGTTTCACCTACTACAGCATCGGGTGTACTGGTCTTATCAACAAACGTAGAGTTATACAAAGCTACAGTTCTTACCGCATCCGCTTTACTACTCGAGCTCATGCAATATATAACTATTTTTGCAGCTGCCATAGTAGTAAGCTTAATGCTTCTATGTGTTACTTTGCCTTCGCCGCCGAGTTTTACTCTGTTGGTGAAAGACTTATCCCCATAACTCTTGCTGTTAGCTTCAATAACTACATTGCCATCTGCACTCGCAAGTATGCTGACAAAATCATTTATTTTAAGTTCAGACGTGTAAGTACCTGCGGGTAACAAGTCAGAACCGATAATAACATCAGCATATGTGTCGCCCGTAGCCGCGGTTATTTTATAGTTGACAGTGGTGCTTACGGTTTTTGCAACGCCCTTTGCGTCAATCTCGGTAAATGTAACCGTTGCAACACCGTTGTTCGTAACCGTTACAGTATCCAATCCCTCAATTTCAACATCTGCGGATGTGACGACCTTGGTTGCGCCACTTGCATACTGTACAGTGAATGTCCATGTAGAACTGATCACATCAGAACCGGCTTCCTGTTCGGTAAGCGTGCCTGTCGCGGAAGGATTGAACGTTATTGAGCTCAATCCGTCCTGAACATTTACAACTACAAACGCACTCAAATCAAAAGTCTTGTCTGTACCGGGTACGCTGTAATTATCGTAATATGCCCAAACATTATAAGAGCCTGCCTTATCTGCAATAAACTGCTTGTCCGTTACGGTAATTTTGTTTTCGGCAGAACCATAATAAGCTTCGAATGTGCAACCATCTGTTACTTCCGCACCAACTACGCCGTTAGCGTCAACAACATTAACGACCCAAGTGCTTAAATCTACTACGGTTCCGGATGATGCAAGAGTATACGTTAAAGAATCATCTGCTTCAACGGTGTAATCGCTCGAATCATTGGGGATGTCGAAATCAAGTCCCGCACCGATTTTTACAATTACAGTATAGGTTGCCTCAATCGTCGTCTCATTTTCCTGATAGCTTACTTTGATTGAATACTCTCCTACCGCATCTTTATTGAATGCCGACGAATCAATTTTGACTTTGTCGCTTACGTCGGTTCTGTCTGCAACAGCTCCGGTCTGATAATTGTAATATACTATCGTTGCGCTAAGACCTGTTGAATCAAACGAATCACCTATGTTATATGACTTTTTGACAGAACTATCGTCAAGAATAAGTTCATAAGGACGAACAGCACGTTCAACCGTTACCGTATAGCTTGCATCTGCGGTGTTTTTGCCGTAAGTATAAGACACGCCTATACTATATGTACCGACAGCATCTTTATTGAAAGCAGATGAATCAACAACTACGTTACTGAGACTGACAGTGCTCGTCTGTATCGAGCTTGTTGTTTCATTACGGTAAGTAGCTGTAACCACCAATCCGTCGTAATTTAATTCTTCACCGATAAAGTATTGTGTTTTTACTGCATCTGTATTAATCGCTATTCTTGAAAGCGTCAACACATCGCCTGAAGGCTTTTTACCGTCATCGTCCGATGCACAGCCCACAAACGAAAATGCCAAAACACAAGCCATTACCGCTGAGAGCAGAACTTTGAGTTTTTTCATTATGCTCCTCCATTGATTTTTATAACGGAAGATTTTCACTTCCTATATTCCGCGCATATGCGCAAAATTTCATAAATTTAGACGAGGTAAATAAAACAAAATAAATTATAAATATTAAACTGCTTGTATAAGCCCAATAATTTGAAGAAGATAACTTTTATTTCCTGTTTATTTTATCACGATAAAAAATTTATGTCAACGTATGTAGATTAATTTGTACCAATTTTTGTGATACTTTTTCAATTTTTGACATTGAAAATTACAATGATATATCAATTGTTGATTTAAACTTTCTTTTTCAAAATCTTATATAAAACTCAAAATATCTTTAATGAGAAAAATTCTCGCCAACATGTAAAATAATGCATTTATATTTTTAAAATTATTTTGTTGATTTTTTTGCTGTTTATTGCTATACTATATATAAGTCTGCTGTGTGCGTGGTATGGGAAATTCGTAATCCACAAAATATTTCAGGGAGCGTTTCGTTCGCGCAAATAGGCAAGGTCTGTATTTTTACGGAAAGTCCGAATATTTTGCACCTCGGCGCACCCACCTGCGAGAAGCGGGTTAATACTTTTTCATAACACGGCATAAGCGGATTTTTCTTGTTCAGAAACTGCCCTGCGGCAGTTTATAATAACTGTTACCCGCGGTATATCTGAGAGAGCAGGTAACTTTTTGCGCCCGCTGCTTTCAGCAGCGGGCGCAAATTTTTGTTCCGACAGCCGTCTGCACGCTTTTATGCGGCATGGCGGCATTTATTTTTGCAGCTTTGCCGTAAATACTTGATTTTTAGACTTTTTTAAAGTAAAATTTATGTCGTAATCGATTTTATCGGAGGTTTTTTATGCAGGATATGACAGGCGTCATCGAGTGTACTTCCACTCCCTACTCTGAATTTTGCAATCACGTGGGCGAGCAGGTGACAATCAAGGGCGCAATTCACAATATAAGAGATATGAGCGACTTCGCTTTTATCATTGTAAGGACGGCGCGCGACCTCATTCAGTGCGTGTACTCGCCCGAATTTTCGGACTACAGACTGACGGAGGACGTCGTTGAACAGTGCTCGGCAAAGGTCACGGGCAAGGTCGTAAAAAGCCAGACGCGCGACGGCAGCGAACGCTATGAACTGCAGATAAGCAATATTGAGGTTCTCTCCGTTCCCGCCGCCATTCCGCCTGTAGTTATATCCAAAAAGCAGGTCAACTGCGATTTAAGCGTCAACCTCGACTACCGCCCCGTCACGCTGCGCAACCCCAAAGAGCGCGCAGTATTCAAAATTCAGGAAGGCATTCAGCGCGGGTTCAGAGAATACCTGATGAGCCAGAACTTTACCGAAATTCACTCGCCTAAAATCAACTTTGCGGGCGCAGAGGGCGGCACGAACGTGTTCAAACTCGACTACTTCGGCAAGACGGTCTTTCTCGCGCAGAGCCCCCAGCTCTATAAGCAGGCTCTCGTGCCCGTGTACGAGAGAGTTTTTGAAATCGGTCCCGTATTCAGAGCCGAACACCACGATACCTCGCGTCACCTCAACGAGTACATCTCGATGGACTTCGAGATGGGCTTTATTGACAGCTTTACCGACATTATGAATATGGAAACGGGCGTTCTGAAGTACATTATGAAGCTACTTAAGGAGGAATACGCGCCCGAAATCGAACTTCTGAAGGTAGATATCCCCGAAATTACCTCCATTCCCTGCGTGCGTTTCAAGGACGCCAAGGAAATGTGCGTCAAAAAGCTCAAGAATATCACTGATATGAAGGACTTCGAGCCCGAAGAGGAAGCTTTCCTCGGCAAGTGGGCTAAACAGCAGTTCAACTCCGACTTCCTTTTCGTCACCCACTACCTCAGTTCAAAACGTCCCTTCTACACGATGGACGACCCCGAAGACAGCGAAGTCACGCTCTCGTTCGACCTTCTGTTCCGCGGCATAGAAATTACCTCGGGCGGTCAGAGAATTCACGACTACAACATGCAGGTAGAAAAGATGAAAAAGCTGGGCATGAACCCCGACGACTTCGACACCTACCTCATGCTGCATAAGTACGGCGCACCCCCTCACGGCGGTCTAGGTCTCGGTCTCGAGAGACTTACAATGCACCTTTTAGGCTTCAAGAACGTGCGCTACGCCGCTATGTTCCCCAGAGACATCAACAGAGTTACCCCGTAAAAATAAACCAATACAAAATCCCCGCCCTGTCCGGACGGGGATTTTTTATTGATATCAGACTTTCTCGTCCGAGAGCCGCAGACAGTAGCGTCGTCGGGCGGGAATATTACTTCAGTGTATTGCCGTCCGAGGGCACAGCTTTGAAGGCATAGTCGGGCGTGAATATAATTGTAAGATATTCCTTACTTTCCTTTATCTTATGAAGTTTGTCATGACTTTTTTGATGATTACGGGCTTTTCGAGCTCTGTGCCCCTGGCATTTTGCAGAAGTTTTAAAAGCCAAGCCATATTAGAACCTATTGCACGCATGACGCTTACGCCCTCTTCATCCTTTTCGACGTCCTCAGCCTTGCTGCCGTGAACCATATTCCAATAGGTTGCGGGGACCTGTATCATGGAGGATATGCCTATGTATTTGTTGAGCACGTCGTATGCGGCGGTAGTGCCCGACCTTCTTGCCGAGACGACGCTTGCGGCGGGCTTGTACTTCATATACATGCCGTAGCCGTAGAAGAGCCTGTCAAGCACGGACACAATCGCGCCCGCGGGCGAGGCGTAGTGCACGGGCGAGCCGAAGACATAGCCGTCGTATTCCTTGACCATTTCGCCGAGTTTATTGACCACATCGTCGTCAAAGACGCACCTGCCCGTCTTGCGGCAGCTGAGACACCCCATGCAGGAATGAACAGCTCCGTTGCCTATCCAGAAAATTGTGCTGTCAACGCCCTGTGCTCTGAGCTCGCCTGCGATTATCCTGAGCGCGGCGTCGGTACAGCCGTGTTCGTGGGGACTGCCGTTTATCATCAATACTTTCATAATCTGCTCCTTTTGTAATTGAATACTTTTTTATTATTTTACTACCCGACGGGCGGCGTGTCAATACTCGCGTTGACAAAAACAACTGCGGGCGCGGCTTAAAGCCGCGCCCGCAGATCAGAAGCTCCCGCAGGTTTTCCTCCGCGCGGAGCACATTATTTATTATATGTCCGCGCTTGAAGATTATGTCTGCTTTTTTCAGCCTTTATACAAAAATCTGTGGCAGTTTTCGCACTCGACGACTTTGCCCGAGGAAGCCGCCTCCTTCTCCGCAATCGAGAGCGAAGTGCCGCACATGGGGCAGATATCGCCGTTGAGCTTGCAGAGTATGGGGAACACCCTCTCGCTGCGCTTTGCCTGATATTTTTTGAGCACTTCCTCGTCTAAGTCCGCAGAGAGCTTTTTGAGCTCGGCGGTTATCTTATCGACTTCCGCCTGCCTCTCCGCCTTATACTTTTTGAACGCGTCCTGAAGGACGGGATATTCCTTCTGCGCCGCAAGCACCTTCTTTTTGAGGTTCTGATACTCCTCGGACGTCTCCTTCGCCGTGGCGTTGAGCGCGGCGATTTCGCCCTTTAAGGACTTGAAAGCGTCGGCAAGCGTCTGCGCGCTGCGCTTGTAGAAGGATATGTCGTTGCCCGCTTCGACGAGTTTGTCGAGGTTGTCGAAATCTTTGAGCGTCTCTACAAGCTCTGCATATTTCTTTTCGAGACGGTCGATGAGCGATTTGATTTCGCTCGCCTTGCTCTCGAGCTGGTCGAGCTTATCGGACGCCTTGGTCAGGAAATTGCGCGACTGAACATACTTCTTTCTCTCTTCGCTGGAAGATATCTCCTGCTCGAGCTTTAAAAGTCGGCTGTCTTCCTCCTGGTATTTTAAAAGTTTTTCAACCTGTGACATAATGTTTCTCCTTGAATTACAAAAGTTGCTCGTCGATAAAGACGTGTGCAGGCACGCCCAGCTCGGGTATGAGCTTCTGCGCCATGCGTGTAAAGCCGTACACCTCGGATGCGTAGTGCGTCATCTGCACGACGTTCACTCCGTTGTAGTACAGTCCCGTTATCATGTGATGGGCAAAGTCGGACGACACAATGACGTCCGCGCAGTTATAAATTGCAAAACCGCCCGCGTTTTCGTCCGCGCCCGCGCCGCAGAACGACGCGACTTTCTTTATGCGCCTTGAAAGGTCGCCGTATGAAAATATGCGCTTTGTGCTGAACGTTCTGCCTATCTTTTTTACAAAATCGCCAAATTTGATTTCGGGAATTTCGTAAACTCTGCCGTAGCCGCCTGCAGAGAGCTCGTCCATAATCTTTGCCTCGCTTCCGCCAAGCCCCTTCATGAGATAGTAGTCGATACCCTCCTCAGCACTGTCGAAGTTGAGATGCATGGATATAACGCCCACGCCGTTCTTTATGCATGTTACAAGAGCTTTGGAAATGAGGTCGTCGGACGGGGTTATGCGCTTTTGTCCGTGGTAGATTGCGGGGTGGTGCGTGACTATAAGGTTATATCCGCGTCTGACCGCCTCCTCAGCGGCGGCGGGCGTGAAGTCGAGTGAGAACAGAACGCCTGTAATCTCTCCCTCGTTTTCAACCAATATTCCGCTGTTGTCGTAATGGTTATATCTCGAACAGAGTTCGTTGCTCAGCGCGACGGGCGCGCCGAAGCGTTCAATTACGTCGAATGCCTCCTTAAGTTTCACCCTCATACACCCCCGTTAAAAATTGCAGCCGCTCTTCGAGCATGCGTCTGTTTTCCTCGAGCATATGCTCTGAAAGATAGCCGCGTATCTTTGCCGCCTCATCTGAAATGTACTCTCTGAGTACGGCGTTTTTAAGGCTGTCCCTGCCGAATGCGAGTTGAGATTTTGTATAACTTTCTTTACCCCCGACAGAGCCGCCCTTTATTATGAAATAAAATTTTCCGTCTTTGAAGATATTGTCTTCCTCTATGGCGCAACCGCTGCCGAGAAGGTATGCGCGCACCGCGGGAAGATTGCTCATAGGCTGAAGCACAAACCTTTCGGGTATGCCGCTCTCTTTAAGTATCTTTATAATCTCGTCGCCGCCCATGCCCGCTATGAGCACGAGGTCTGCACCCTCTACGCCCGTCAGTCCGTCGCAACAGACGGCGGTAACTCTGCCCTCGTCGCAATGTTTTTTTAAGAGCGTGCGGGCTTTATTCAGGCTCTTGGAACTGATATCCGAAATTATTGCGCGGTCGCAGAGGTCGTTTTTGAGCATATACTGCGTGCAGTAGCCGTGGTCGCAGCCGACGTCGGCAAACACGCCGCACCTTCCCAGCCGCGAACATATCTGCTCAATTCTGCCCATCAGGTATCGAGGAAATCTTTTAAGTGCTTGGAACGCGAGGGATGGCGCAGCTTTCTCAGAGCCTTAGCCTCTATCTGGCGTATGCGCTCTCTTGTAACGTTGAATTCCTTACCCACTTCCTCGAGCGTGCGGGGACGACCGTCGTCCACGCCGTAGCGAAGGCGAAGAACCTTTTCCTCTCTGGGCGTGAGGCTGTTCAGAACGGAAAGCAGCGTCTCCTTGAGCATTGTCGAAGATACGCTGTCCGAAGGCGTGACCGCTCTGTCGTCCTCGATGAAGTCGCCGAGGTGAGAGTCTTCCTCTTCGCCGATGGGCGTCTCGAGAGATACGGGGTCCTGCGCGATTTTCTGTATTTCGCGCACGCGCTCTTCGGAAATATTCATCTCCTGCGCGATTTCGGCAGGGGTCGGTTCTCTGCCGTACTTCTGCAGAAGTATGCGGGAAACTCTTGTGAGCTTATTTATAGTTTCTACCATATGCACGGGGATGCGTATGGTGCGAGCCTGGTCGGCTATGGCGCGGGTGATTGCCTGTCTTATCCACCAGGTTGCATAAGTCGAGAACTTGAAACCCTTCTGATAGTCGAATTTTTCGACTGCCTTCATAAGTCCGAGGTTGCCCTCCTGAATGAGGTCGAGAAAGAGCATGCCGCGTCCGACATACCTCTTGGCAATGGATACGACCAGCCTTAAGTTGGCTTCGGAAAGTTTTTTCTTTGCCTCCTCGTCGCCCTCCTGCATCTTGCGGGCAAGCTCGATTTCGTCGTCGGCGGAAAGAAGGGGCACTCTGCCTATATCCTTGAGATACATCTTGACGGGGTCGTCTAAACCTATGTCGGACAGAGCCTGTTCATACAGCTCGTTGTCCCTCTCCGCCTCGTCGATTATCTGTATGCCCGCCTCGGCTATCGACTTGTATACGAAATCCATCTGGGTGGGCGTGGTTTCGTATTTTTCCATTATGTCGCAGAGGTTGTTTGTGGTTATCGAGCCCTTATTGGAAAAGTCGTCGATAATCTTTTTGAGTATTTCGTTTAATTTCTGGTCGGATAAATTCATTTAACGTACCCCGTTTTTAAGTTTTTCCTTTTGTTTGAAAAGTTCGCTCAGCCTTGCCGCGCATTCCCTTCTGTCTTCGACGTCCGTCAATGCGGCGGTCTTTGCCGTAAGCGCGCTTATCTCTTCGTCTATGTAATCTGTCCTGAGCCTCACCACGCTGTCGGCAAAATATTTTGCCGCCACGTCGCCAGACAGCTTGTCGCCGTCGGAATAGTCGAGTATGCGCGTGAGTTCCTCGTACTCGGGCGTCTTTTCTTCGAAAAATTCGAATATCTCGCTCAGGTGAATGCGTTCGCCGAGCAGCTTTTTATTAATTACATACTTCGCGAGTATGAGGTGTATCGGATTGATGAAAGGAACTGTTGCTATATCGGTATCGGCGGTATAGTCCGCGCCGAACAGGTAGCTGACTATTACAAAGCGCGAAGCCTTGAGCGACGCCGTGGCGTTGTCCGCCCTGTCCTCGTGCCTTTCAGATTTTATCTCCATCTGACTGGGCAGAGAGTGCAAATCGCGGTTGAGACTTTCATAAGTTATGCCCGTCTTGTCGCGCAGCTTCTTTAAAAGTTCTTCCTGCTCCGCCGAGCTGTCCGCCGTCTTTATAATCTTTATGGCGTCCGAAACGTATTTGCGTTTTTCCTCGGGCTTTGTGAAGTCCACTCCCTCGCCGAGCACGGACAGTTTGTAGTCGATGAGCGGCATAGCCGCCTCAAGGCAGGCTCTGTAACCCTCCTCGCCCCGCTGTTTTATGACGTCGTCGGGGTCGAGCCCTTCGGGAAGAGGCACGACCTTTACGTTCAGTCCCTCACCCTTGAGTATTTCAAGTCCGCGCATATTCGCCTTTTTGCCCGCCGTATCGCCGTCATAGGATATCAGCACGGTGTCGGTATACCTCTTTATCAGCCGCGCCTGGTCCTGCGTTAGTGACGTGCCCATGCTGGCGACCACGTTTTTAAAGCCAGATGAATAGAGCGAAATGGCGTCCATGTAGCCTTCGACCATAATCACTTCCTTTATGGTCTGGCTGCGTTTGAGCTTTTTTAAAAGATTTATATTGTATAAAGTCTTGCTTTTGTTGAAAATTATTGTCTCTTTTGTGTTCTTATACTTGGCAAAGTCGGTCTTTTTGAGCACTCGTCCGCCGAAGGCGATTACCTCGTCCAGAGCGTTGATTATGGGGAAAATCAGCCTGCCGCCCTGCGCGTCGACAAGTCTGCCGTCGACCTCGTTTACCGTGCCGCTGTCGAGCATATCCTGCTTGGTATAGCCCTTTGATAGCAGAAATTTAGGAAGGTCTGTAAAGTTTAGACTTGCGCCCAGTCCGAACGAGCGCACTACGCGCGAGGGTATGTTGCGGTTGAGTATGTACTGTATATGCGCGTCGGCTTTGCCCGAGT
The DNA here is from genome assembly GCA_949290575.1 of uncultured Clostridia bacterium. Classification (GTDB taxonomy): domain Bacteria; phylum Bacillota; class Clostridia; order Christensenellales; family Borkfalkiaceae; genus Coproplasma. Next base: position 38,090 of record CASESJ010000001.1, on the reverse strand, counting down.
TGAGGTTGTCAAGATAGAAGTGCGCGCAGTCATTGAGAAGCTTTAAAAGCGTGTCCCTCTTGCGCTTTGCCTCCGCCGTGGTGCGGTTGTCGAAATCGCTCTGCGGCATGGGCAGGTTTACGCGCTCGGCAAGCAGTTTTACCGTGTCCATGAAGTCGAGGCTCTCCATCTCGGACACAAGTTTTATTACGTCGCCCGAAGCTCCGCAGCCGAAACAGTGATAGAACTGTCCGCTCTCGTTGACCGAAAAAGACGCCGTCTTTTCGTGGTGGAACGGACAGCACGCCCAATAGTTCGCGCCCTTCTTTTCAAGCGTGAAATAGCCGCCTGCGACATCGACGATATTGAGTTTATCCTTAAGCGTTCGCAAAAATTCCTGGTCCATTGCGCCCTGCGGCTCTCCTTTTTACGCGCGGCTTTGCCCTTAACTTAATCCCTCGACAAACGTCCAGCCGCGCGGCACGAATATTGAATTGAATACCTTTACCGCGTACCTGTCAGTCATGGACGATATGTAGTCGCACACGACCTGTTCGCGGGGGCATGTCTGCATGAGTTTAAGATAGGTTTCGGGCAGTTTTTCGGGATACTTTACAAAGTACTCGTACATTGCAGAGAGCATTCTTTCTGCCTTTTCCTCTTCGCCCATGGCGTACTTCGTGCGGTATACCCTTTCAAACATGAATTCGCGCAGCTTTTCGCTCGCTTTTTTCACCTCTTCGCCCATTACTACGTACGGCTTGTCCGCACTGTTGAGCCAGACGGACGTTACTGCCGTGTTTATCCTCTCGCCCGAGGTCGCGCCGAGCACCTTTACGATATCTTTCGGCACGTCGTCCGCCGTCAGCACGCCTGCGCGTATGGCGTCGTTCAAATCGTGATTTATGTATGCCACTCTGTCGGCTATGATGACGCACTTGCCCTCGAGCGTGACGGGCTTGTCCGCGTCCTTATGATTGTTGTGGTTGACTATGCCGTCGCGCACTTCGTATGTAAGGTTGAGCCCGCGCCCGTCCTTTTCGAGCACGTCGACAACCCTCAAAGACTGTTCGTTGTGACGGAAACCTGTTGGCGCGAGCTTGTCAAGTATGCGCTCGCCGCTGTGACCGAAGGGCGTATGCCCGAGGTCGTGACCCAAGGCTATCGCCTCGGCGAGGTCCTCGTTAAGCCTCAACGAGCGCGCAAGCGAACGCGCTATCTGGGATACGTCGAGCGTGTGGGTAAGTCTGGTTACGTAATGGTCGCCTTCGGGCGAGAAAAAGACCTGCGTCTTGTTCTTGAGACGCACGAAAGCTTTACAGTAGATTATTCTGTCCCTGTCGAGCTGAAAGGGCGTTCTCATTGCGCCCGGCTGCTCTTCGCGCAGCCTGCCCGCGCTCTTTGAAGAGAGGGTTGCATACGGCGAGAGATATTGCTCTTCGCGCTCCTGTATCATCTGACGTATAGATTTTTCCATTACTACCTTTATATACGAAAAAAATGCCGCGTTTCCTTTATTTAAGCAAAATTTTTATAAAATTTTTCCGCAGTCGGGCACTTTTGCGTTTTTATGTCATTATTCGCGTTGAAATGCGTTTTGTGCGCCCTCGTCTCACTTTGCAAAGCCGCCGCCCACAGAGATGACTTCGCCCGTTATATAGCCGCTCTCCGCTGCGAACAGACAGGCTTCGGCTACGTCCTCGCCGCTGCCAAGTCTGCCTAAAGGTATGCGCTCAATGAGGTCCTCCATCTCGTCCTGCGTGAAATCGGAATTCATCTGCGTATCTATCACGCCCGGGGATATGCAGTTGACGATTATGCGCGAGGGGGCGAGCTCCTTTGCAAGAGCTTTTGTGAACGCTATCACCCCGCCCTTGGTGGCAGAGTAGGCAACTTCGCAGCTTGCGCCCACTTCGCCCCATATCGAGGCAATATTCACTATCGCTCCGCCGCCGTAACTTATCATGCTGCGCGCAGCCTCGCGGCTGCAAAGAAACACTCCGCGCAGGTTTACGCCCATAATTTCTTCCCAGTCGGCTAAAGTCGTATCCTGTATGACGTTGATTTTGGAAATGCCTGCGTTGTTGACGAGCACGTCTATCTTTCCGTATATACGGAAAATTTCTGCAAACATTGCCTTGACCTGACCCTCGTCCGAGACGTCAGCGCGCATGAGCACGGGGCAATAGTCCTGCTCGTTGAACTCGTTCTGCGCGGCGAGCGCGGACTGTTCGTCGTGACAGTAATTTAAAATTACTTCGTACCCCGCGCGCAGAAATCTTTCGGCGATAGCCTTGCCTATTCCGCGCGTTCCGCCTGTTATGAGCACAGTTTTCATCTGTTGACTATCTCCGTTATTTTGCGGGCAATCTCGGCGGGAGTGAGATTGTCGGTGTCTATGACGTAATCTGCCGCGCCCTCGTATATTCGCGAGCGCGCAGCGGAAATTGTGTGCACCTTCTCCTCAAGCCCGCCCTGAAGAAGCGGTCGGGTGGTGTCGCCCGATATTCTTGATATTATCGTCTCGGGGCGGGCGCGCAGGTAAAATATTGCGCCGTTGCTCTTTAGCTCGTTTACATTTTCCTGCCTTAAAACGCAACCGCCGCCCAGAGATATTACGGCATTGTCGTAGCGTGAAACCACCTCTTTTACCGTCTCGCTCTCTATATCGCGGAAGTGCTCTTCGCCGTATTGAGCAAATATTTTATTGATTTCGCCGTGGCGTTTTACTATCTCTTCGTCGGTATCCACCCACTCGAGGGCGTACGCGCGGTGCAGCTCGGCTGCGACCGTCGTCTTGCCGCTGCCCATCATTCCGCAGAGCACTATGTTCATAATTTAAAGCTCTCCGCGGCGAGAATGTAACTGTTTTTGCCGAAGCCCGCCACTACGCCATTGCATACCGCTGAAATTACCGACGTATGGCGGAACTCGTCGCGCGCGTGCACGTTGGACATATGCACTTCGACTACGGGAATATCCACCGAGGATATGGCGTCGCGTATGGCATAGCTGTAATGCGTGAACGCGCCGGCATTCAGAATTATCGCGTCGCAGTCGGCGGTGTGTATGGCGGTGCAGATTTCACCCTCTATGTTGCTCTGAAAGAAGTGACATTCGTCGCCCTTGAAGTGCGCCGCGATGTCGCGGTTGATCTCTTCGAGCGTCTGCGTGCCGTATACGCCCTTTTCGCGCCTGCCGGTCATATTGAGGTTTACTCCGTTTATGAACAGAAATTTCATACTTTAAGCCTCCGTTATATATTTTTCGAAGAGCTCTTTCGCCTGTGTGTTCTGAGGCTGAACTCCGAAATAGATGCACTCGGCAAAATATGCCTGATAGAAGAGCATTGCCTGACCGTTGACGGTCTTTTTGCCGAGATTGCGGGCAATTTTCAAAAACTCGCTCTCGGCGGGGACATATATGAGGTCGACGGCGACCTGCGTGCGCGAGAGCACGTCCTCGCCCACGGGCGATATTCCCACAGATTTGTGCATACCCACGCCCGTTGCGTTGATTATGAGGTAGTAATCCTGAGGCACGACCTCTGAAAGCACTTCAATGCCTGCGCACTCGGCGGCGAGAGCTGCCGCGCTCTGTCCGTTGCGGTCATAGACGAAGAGCTGCGCGCCCGCCTCGGCAAGCTTTTTGGCTACCGCTCTGCCCGCGCCGCCCGCGCCGAGCAGAAGCACCCTCTTGCCGCAGGCGTCTATGCCGTTATTTGTAAGCATGAGCATAAATCCTGCGCCGTCGGTGTTATGACCAGACATATCGCTCTTTAATACGGTGTTTACCGCGCCGAACAACTGCGCGTCGCCGACTGTTTCTTTAAGATGAGGCATTACGCTCAACTTATATGGTATTGTGACGTTGAAGCCGTCGTACTTAGCGATTATGTCGCCTATGCGGCTTTCAAACTCGCCCTCGGGTATTGAAATTTTATCGTATGTGATTTCATTGCCCATATTTTTGGCAATGAACGTGTGCATTTTAGGGCTGTCGGACGCTGACACGTCCTTGCCTATTACAGCTAATTTCATTCTCTTCTCCCTTTCAGCCTTCAAGAAGGCTGTCGCGACACTGCGCTATAAAGCCTGCATACTCTTCGAGCTGAAGTTTTATCTCTTCGCTCTCGCCCTCGCACTTGGGGACGATTACAGAAACCTGAGTAGTTGCGGTATTCTTTTTGTCGTACTTTGCAAAGATTGCCGCCCTCTCCGCGTCCTCGTATGCAGGAATTTTACCTATGACTTTCTTTATGAGTTTTTCTAAATTGTCGGCATACCTGCCGCCGCATATGCCCATGCGACGGGCTATGAAAAGCTCGTAATACATGCCAATTAACACGAACTCGCCGTGAGATTTTCTGCGGTAGTACAGCTCGAACGCGTGTCCCGTGGTATGACCTAAATTGAGGGTCTTTCTCCTGCCGCCCACGTCACGCTCGTCCGCGCGGACGACCTCCGCCTTGTGAGCTATGCAATCGAAAGTTATGTCCTCGAGAAATTTTATGCCCTTGAGGTGAGCGCGGTTTTTAATAAGGCTTTTATATATGCCCTTGTCGAGCGCGCCGTATTTTATAATCTCGCCGAGACCGCAACGGATTTCGCGCTTGGGCAGGGTATTTAAGAACATGGGGTCGACTATGACCTCGCCCGGCTGATAGAAAGTGCCGACTACATTCTTTACGCCCTTGAAATCGACCGCCGTCTTGCCGCCGACAGAACTGTCGACCTGGGACAGGAGCGTTGTGGGTATCTGCACAAGCTTTACGCCGCGCATATAAAGCGAGGCGGCAAGCCCTGCCACGTCGCCCACCACTCCGCCGCCCAGAGCCACGACGACGGACGAGCGCGTCACGCCGTTTTCGAGCATGGCGGAAAGAATTTTAAAAAGCTGCGTATGGTTCTTGCTGCCCTCGCCTGCAGGCATGACGAACACATAATTTTCGCCGAAAGCCTCTTTTATGAGGGGGGCATAGATTTTGTGCACGTTGCTGTCGGTTATTACAAAGAGTTTTTTATCCTTAAGATATTGCGTTCTCTCTTTAAACGCGCCCTCTCCGCAATAGATAGTGCTGTCGCACGAAGGGGTGTTGAGTATTATGCTTTTCATGTTACGGCAAGCGGTCGTACCGCTCTTTTACCTCCGTCATATTGTCTCCGCCCAGCCTTGCAGAAACAACTTCCGCAAGCGCGCAGGCTACCACGCACTCGACAATTATCTCGCAGGCGCATATGGCTGCGACGTCGCTGCGCTCGCCCGCCGCCGTAGTCGGCTCGCCCGTGACGTAATCGATAGTCTTAAGCCCCTTCATCAGGGTGGGTATGGGCTTCATTGCGGCGCGAAGAATTATCTCCTCGCCGTTGGACATCCCGCCCTCTATGCCGCCCGCATTGTTGCTGCCGCGGTAAATTTTGTTGTCTTTTATAAAGATTTCGTCGTGCACTTCCGACCCGGGACGGCGCGCCGCCTCGAAACCGAGACCGACTTCCACGCCCTTGATTGCCTGTATGCTCATGACCGCGCCGCAAAGTATGGCGTCGAGCTTGGTAGAGTACTGCATGCAGCTGCCGAAACCGCTCTTTAAGCCCTTTACCCTGACTTCGACTATGCCGCCAGCCGTATTGCCCTCGGCTTTGAGTTTGTCTATGAGCTCCATTGCCCGCCTCTCCGCGCTCTCGTCAAGCATGAAAAGGGGATGAGTTTTTGCCTCTGCAAGCTGTTCAAATGTATAGCTGTTGCCGTCTTCTACGCCGCAGACATTTCTCACGCAGCCCGAAATTTCTATGCCGAGTTCTGAAAGATACTGCATTGCGATTGCGCCGCCCGCAACTCTCACCGCCGTCTCCCTCGCGCTGGCGCGCTCTAAGATGTTGCGCGCGTCAGTCTGTGCGTACTTGATTACGCCCGTAAGGTCGGCATGCCCGGGACGAACGCGGGTAAGTCTCTTCTGCGTTACGTCCGCACCCTCGGGAGCCATCACGCTCTGCCAGTTGGCATAGTCGCGGTTGCATATTTCAAAAGCCAGGGGACTGCCTAAAGTAAGCCTGTTTCTCACGCCTGAAAGTATGACGACTTTGTCGCGCTCTATCTTCTGCCTGCCGCCCCTGCCGTATCCGCTCTGTCTGAGAGCAAGATATTCGTTTATTTTGTCCTCGTCTATCGGCATGTTCGAGGGCAGTCCTTCAAGTATGCCCACCAACGCTTTGCCGTGCGATTCGCCTGCGGTTGTAAATTTCATATATACTCCTTAAAGGACGGAATATCCGTCCGCCGTTACCCTTATTGTTATGTCGCCTTCGCTCTGCGTGGACAGAGGCTGACTTACGTGATTGCACACGTCCGAAAGTGCCTGAGCCGAGGGACAGCCGGCAAAATTATCGCCAACCGAAATGACCGCTACGTCGGGGCTCAGAATGTCGTACCACTCGGACGAGGTGCAGTCCTGACTGCCGTGACCTGCCACCTGCACTATGTCGCATTCCTCCAGCCTTACCGAAAAATTACCGATCGCGGCATATTTATCGCCCGAAGCGGTGACAATTTCGTAATCCTCCGCTATGTTCCCGAGCGCGTTCCTGCCCGCAGACGACGTAAACGCAAAGTCAACTCCGCCGTAGGACAGCCACACAACCGCGCTGGCGTTGAGAATATTTTCCGCCGTCGGCTCTTTATTCAGCGCGGCGTAATACCCCTCGGGATTTTCGGCAATTCCCGGCGAGAGGAAGGTTAGAAAATATCCGTATTCGTCGCTGAATATGCCCTCGCCGTACTGACAAACGCGCATACCCGAGCCCGTTTTATTCGCCTGCTCGTAGAAACTGCGGTAGGCGTCGGTTATGTATGTATTATTGACACGGGGCGCGTAAATGCTTCCGATATGCTTGTATTTTATAATTTCCGCGAGCCCGCCGCAATGCTCTGCGCGGACGGACGAACAGATTAAGTAATCTATGCAGTCCACTCCCCTCGAATTGAGCAGACGCAGAAGGGAAAGCGTGTTGCCGTAAGAGCCGTCGCCGCCGTCGATAAGAGCGACTTTGCCGTCGGGAAGTTCTATCAAAATCGCGTCGCCGTAGCCCACGTCTGCAAACGTGACGGTCAGTACGCCATCCTCCCTGTCATCGGCAATGACCATATATGCCGTGAGATATTTTACGGGTATGAAGAAATTTGTTATCAGCAGAGAGAGAAATACCGCAAACACCGCCGCCGCTGAAATTATGGCGGCTATTTTGCCCTTGGATAATTTTTTGCGCTTATCTTTCGTCACTTTATAAAAATCAGTCCCCGCTTATAATTATACAGAATATATTATACAATAACGGCGGGGCTTTGTAAACGAAAACCCGCAGGTTTTTGACCAAACCTGCGGGTTTTTTGAGTTTTTAAGTCCGTCAGTCGTTGTAATCCACCTCGACGTCGCCTATGCCGCGGAACACTCTGCCGCTTTCTATCTGCGAACGCAGCGCGGAGGGCGCGGAGATGAGTATCAGTCCCTTGCAGCCCACAAAGCACTGTCTGCCGAGTTTTGTAACCGTGGCGGGAATATCTATCCTCTTGAGCGAGGCGCAGTTGAGGAACGCAACGTCGCATATCTCCTCGAGCGAGGCGGGGAAATTGAAGTCGGTAAGCGAGGTGCAGTCGGCAAACGCCCAGTTGGATATGCGCGAAATGCCGTCGGGAAGGTGTATGCTCTTTAAGCTTTCGCAGTGCGAGAACACGCCGTCCTGTATAGCCGTTATGCTGTCGGGAATTATGACCTCTTTAAGGGATACGCAGAAGTCGAAAACCCTCCTCGAGAGCGTGGTGAGCGTAGAAGGCAGTATTGCCTTTTCCGCCGAACTGCAGGCGTGGAATGCGCCCGCGCCGATGAATTCGAGCCCCTCGGGCAGGACTATCTCTTTGAGCGAAGAGCAGTTTGCAAACGCCACTTCGTCTATCATCTTAAGCGTCGAAGGGAATTGTATTTCCTCGAGCTGTTCGCACCACGCGAAAGCCGCCGAAGAAATTGTGTGCAGACCCTCGGGCAGAACCACCCGCTTTATCGTGCTGTTTGAAAATGCGTTCGCGCCTATGGTCTTTATAAAGTCGGGCACTTCGGCGCGCTCGCCTTCGCCTATGTACTTGACGAGCGTAGTTTCGTCTATAAGAAAATCGGTAAGATTTAAAAGTTCGCGCTTGCGCTCTATAGTGAGCTCCTCGGGCGGGAGCACTTTGGGCGCGCAGGCGTCGATTTTTTCGCGCAGCGTCTCGAGCGGCTGTTCGGCGACGTCGTCCGGAAGAGGTCTGAAACTTACGCTCTCCTGCTCAGTTTCCTCAGAATATTCGCTCTCCTCCGTGACTTCCATAAGCAGCGTCGACGCGCCTGAAACCTTGCCGACGCGCACCGACTGAGCCTCGTCGTTTTCGGCGAGAAGATTGTCCCAGTCTTCGCCGTAGTCGCTGTCGTCGAACTCTGCCTCAAGTCCGTTGGAGGCGTAGAAACGGAAGTAAATTTTGTCGGGGTCAGAAAAAATCTTTCTTAAATTTACCCGTCTGAACAATGCGCCGGGAATAAGAACTTCCTTTAATTTATCGCAGCCGTGGAATGCACGGTTGCCTATCCTGACGAGCTTATAGGGCGTGGCTACCTTTTCGAGCGTTTTGTTGTCCTTAAAGGCGTCCGGTCCTATGCGCTTTACCGACGACGGTATGGAGACCGTCGCGTCCGTGCCGACGTAACTTATCAACGTGCCGTCTTCTATGCGAAAATCGGCGGGATTATTCTGTGCCATGTTTTCCCCTCGCAAAGTTTTAACTTTATTTATTTTATCACACTATTTGTAATTTGTAAACAGCACAGCCTATATTAAGGGCAAAAAAAGCGCGCGCGACCGCTTTCAGGCGGTCGCGCGCGCACTTTTAAGCTTTATGCGATATGTCTGCACGCGTACTATCGGTCAGAAAGACTCGTGTATAGTCCTGGATATGACGTCGTCCTGCTGTTCCTTGGTGAGCTTGTTGAAGTTTACCGCATAGCCCGATACCCTCACCGTGAGCTGGGGGTATTTTTCGGGATGAGCCTGCGCGTCGAGCAGAGTGTCTCTGTCGAACACGTTCACGTTGAGATGATGTCCGCCGTCAGCCACATATGCGTCGAGCATGTTTACAAGGTTATCTACTCTTGACATGGTTTTTCTCCTTTTAAATTCTTTGTTATCAGTCGTCCTTGCCGAGCGAGGCGGGCGTTATCGAGAATGTATTCGATATGCCGTCGCGCGAGTATTCATAGGGAAGTTTTGCCACAGATTCGAGCGACGCGAGCGCGCCGTTACTGTCTCTGCCGTGCATGGGGTTCGCTCCGGGCGCGAGGGGCTGTCCCGCCCTTCTGCCGTCGGGAGTGTTGCCAGTCTTTTTTCCGTAGACGACGTTGGATGTTATAGTCAGTATGGACATTGTGGGAACGCTCTCGCGATAGGTGTAGTGACTCTTGACCTTGTTCATAAAGGTCTTGACCAGCCATACCGCTATTTCGTCCGCCCTGTCGTCGTTGTTGCCGTACTTGGGATAGTCGCCTTCAATCCTGAAGTCTGTCGCTATGCCCTCTTCGTTGCGCACGGGATATACCTTTGCATACTTGATTGCAGAGAGCGAATCCGCCGCGCAAGAAAGTCCCGCTATGCCCGTCGCAAAGAAACGGCGCACCTTGGTATCGTGCAGAGCCATTTCCAAAGCTTCGTAGCTGTACTTATCGTGCATATAGTGAATGAGATTGAGCGTGTTGACATACAGTCCTGCAAGCCAATCCATCATCTGCTCGTACTTTGTTATGACTTCATTGTAATCGAGAGGACCGTCGCCTGAAATGGGTGCATACATGGGCGAAACCTGCATTGCCTTGCCCGTCTTCTTGTCCTTGGCGATTTCGTCCTTGCCGCCGTTGATTGCATATAAAAGGCACTTTGCAAGGTTTGCCCTCGCGCCGAAGAACTGCATGTCCTTGCCCACTCTCATACAGCTTACGCAGCAGGCTATGCAATAGTCGTCGCCCATCTCGGGACGCATGAGGTCGTCGCTTTCGTACTGTATTGCAGAGGTCTCGATAGAGGTCTTTGCGCAGAACTTTTTAAAGCCCGCAGGCAGGTTCTTCGACCAGAGCACGGTGAGGTTGGGTTCGGGCGCAGGTCCGAGATTTTTAAGAGTGTGAAGTATTCTGAACGAGTTCTTTGTAACGAGCGTTCTGCCGTCCACGCCCATGCCGCCTATGGATTCCGTAACCCATGTGGGGTCGCCCGAGAACAGCTCGTTATATTCCTTTATGCGCATGAACTTGACAATTCTGAGCTTCATTACGAACTGGTCGATAAGTTCCTGCGCCTCCTTCTCCGTGAGAATGCCGCGCTTTATGTCTCTTTCGATATAGATGTCGAGGAAAGTCGAGTTTCTGCCTATCGACATTGCCGCGCCGTTCTGGTCCTTTATCGCGCCGAGATATCCGAAATAGAGTGCCTGTATAGCCTCCTGAGCAGTCTCGGCGGGACGGGAAATATCCTTGCCGTAGCTTGCCGCCATCTCCTTGAGCGCGGCAAGAGCCTTAATCTGCTCGGAAAGTTCCTCCCTGTCGCGTATCTTGTCGGGCGTCATGTCGCCGTCCATATTGAGCTTGTCCCTCTGCTTGCACTCTATGAGATAGTCTATGCCGTAGAGCGCAACCCTGCGGTAGTCCCCCACTATTCTGCCCCTGCCGTAGGTGTCGGGCAGACCCGTGAGAATGTGCGCGCTGCGCGCGCGGCGCATTTCGGGCGTATAAGCGTCATACACGCCGTCGTTGTGCGTCTTGCGGTACTTGGTGAAGATTTCCTTGACCTGAGGGTCAATCTCGTAGCCGTACATATTGAGCGCCTGTTCAGCCATCTTTATGCCGCCGAAGGGCTGCAACGAACGCTTGAAGGGCTCGTCCGTCTGAAGTCCGACTATCTTTTCGAGTTCCTTATCTATATAGCCCGCCTTGTGGCTTGTCAGCGTGGAGACAATTTTGTTGTCCGCCTTGAGTACGCCGCCTGCGGCGCGCTCCTTTGCCGAGAGCTCCAAAATCTCGTTCCAGAGCTTTTTTGTAGCTTCGGTCGGTCCTTCGAGAAAGCTGTCGTCTCCCTCATACGGCGTATAGTTGCGCTGTATGAAATCTCTGACGTTGACCTCGTCGTCGCTCCATAATCCGGGGACAAAGCCCTCCCATGCCTTGTTTATCATATTTTACCTCTCATGTATTCTTCTGTCTTTGCCTCTGCCCAAAGGGAGAGTATCTCTTCGGGCTGATAGCCCGAACACTTTGCTATTATCCTGTCGCCGTCGCATATCAACACGGTCGGTATGCGCTCGGGCTGATATTTTTCAATCGCCTCGGGCGAAGTTTCTATATCTATCCGCTCGAAGTCCATATTAAGGTTTTTTGCAACCTCGTAAGCCTGCCGCGCCATTGCGTGACAACTCGCGCAGCTGTCGCCGCTTATCTCTATAATTTTAAACTTTGTGCTCATATCCCAATATTTCCTTTGCATTGAGCACCCTGTCCCTCTCGGGCGGTTTTACACCCTTTAAGGGATAGTCGATGCCGAGCTTTTCGTACTTGACCTGTCCCATAGTATGGTAGGGCAGAACTTCCGTCTTTTCTACGTTTGTAAGCGTCCTCAGAAAGGTCGACAGTTCTTTCAGATATTTGTCATCGTCGGTTATTCCCGGGACGAGAACGTGTCTTATCCAGACGGGCTTGTCCATGTCCGCAAGGTAGCGCGCGAATGCCAGAATATTGCTGTTTGTGTGACCCGTCAGCCGCCTGTGCGCCTCGTCGTCGATGTGCTTTATGTCCAGAAGCACGAGGTCTGTAACCGACAGAAGGTCGTCAAACTTATGCTCGTTCTCCCTGTCGAACATCACTCCCGAGGTATCCAGCGCGGTGTGTATGCCGCTCGATTTCAATATCTTAAACAGCTCAGTCACGAACTCATGCTGCAACATCGGCTCGCCGCCCGAGACGGTTACGCCACCGCCGCCCGTGAAGTAGTTTCTGTACCTGAGCACCCTTGCGGCAACCTCTTCGGCAGTGAAACTCTCTCCCGCGCCGACCGTCCATGTGTCGGGATTGTGACAGTACAGACAGCGCATGGGACAGCCCTGCATGAATACCACAAAACGTATTCCCGGTCCGTCGACCGTGCCGAACGTCTCGAAAGAATGTATATTGCCGGTCATGCGCCGCCTCCTTAAAAAAATAAGGGCAATTTACCCCGTATATGATAAATTTGCCCAGACGAACGACACTCTTACACCCCTCCGCGCTCCCCTGCGGTTATCCGCTCATATTCGTCGGTTGCGCGACGGCTCTATCAAAGTCAATCGTATTGTATCATTAAATTTTGGTTATGTCAATAAGTTTCTCACTAAATGTTGAATGAAAAATTTTTACAGCGCACAATATATTGTGTTAGCAATGGCTAACTCACACAAAATAATATATAAGACCGACAGCCACTCCCGAAAAGACGCCGAAAACTATGATTGCGCCCGCGACGGTGAACATTTTTGCCGCCATGCCGTATATCCAGCCCTCGGTTTTGAACTCGATTGCGGGCGACGCAACCGAGTTTGCAAAGCCGGTTATGGGCACGATTGAGCCTGCGCCTGCGTATCTGCCTATGCGGTCGTAGACGCCCAGACCCGTCAGAAGGCAGCCGATAAATATAAGAACTACAGACACGCTGCCCGCGAGCACGTCGCCCGTAAGTCCTGCAAATTCGAACATATATCTTATGAACTGACCTATACAGCAGATAAGTCCGCCCACGCCGAAAGCCGCGAGGCAGTTTTTGAAGTTCTTTGTCCTGGGCTCGCGGCTCTTTACGTATTCGAGGTAATTGCGGTTGTAATTTTCCCTGTGCTTACCTGTCATTCTTTTCGCCCCCCTCTTTGGGCGGCTTTATAAAAGTTTCCCGCTCGTCGCGGCGGGATAAATCTATCTCTCGCCTCATACCCATATTTTGGGCAGGACGGCGGGCATTTATACCTAACCGAAAGCTATATCGAGTATCATCATGAGCGCGAAACCCGCGACAGTGCCCAAAGTCGCCTTTATCTTGCCGCCCTCAAAGCTCTGCGGTATGAGTTCCGAACTGACCACTGCGAGCATAGCCCCTGCAGAGAACGCAAGCGCGAACGGAAGAGCCTGACTGATAAAGCTGACCGCCAGCGCGCCGACAAGCCCTGCCACTATCTCCACCGCGCCCGAGAGCTGACCTATGAAGAAGCTGTTGAAGCGCGAAAAGCCGTTTGCTCTCAAAGGAAAGGCAACGCACATACCCTCGGGAAAGTTCTGTATGCCTATGCCTATTGCGAGCATGAGCGCGGAAATGATTGCATTTCCCCCCGTCAGCGCGGCGAATGCAACGCCCACAGCCATGCCCTCGGGTATGTTATGTATTGTTACCGCAACGCAGGTGACCGCGCCCGAACGCGCGCTCTTGTCACCCGAAAACAAATTGAGTTTTTCTACGGCTATATCCGTTAAAACTATCAGAAGTCCGCCCGCGATAAAGCCGCCCGTCAGCACTATATATGAATATTCCCCTCCGCTCTCCAATGCAGGCAGAAGCAGAGAGAAAAAGGAAGAAGCCATCATTATTCCCGCGGCGGCGGACATCATAAAGCCGAACGCCGACCCGTTTACTTTTTTGCAGACAAACACCAAAGCCGCGCCCGCAGCCGTCATCGCCCACGTGAAAGTGCACGCGAGCGCAGCCTGTTGCCAGCTCTGCAAACCGACAAACCAATCCAAAATTTTATCCCCCGTAAAAAGCGTTTTATACTCCAATTTATGCCGCGCGCAACTATCGTTGACACAGCTTTTACATATAATTGAAGCTTACAGGAACAGAATTTGCGTGTTATATACAATAATCTTCATAAATAGAGAGCCGCCGCGCATTTAAAATGCGCGGCGGCGAAAATTTACAAAAAAATATATTTATTCAAGCGGCAGAAGGTCGCCGTTGACATACTTGCAGAACGTTATGATATAGCCGTTGGTTTCGACGGGGTCGGAAGTTTCCGCAAGCGTAAAGCGCGAAGATTTGTCGAGGTCGCAGAAAAATCTGTCCGCGCCGCCAACCGCTTTTACCTTGGTTACGAGCACGCTTTCGCAATAGGGCAGCAGCATGGAATAAATGAGCGCGCCGCCTATCACATAGATACTGTCCGAGGGGTATTTTTTAAGCTCTTTCATCAGCTCTTCGCGGCTGCGGACAACAATTTTATCCTCGCTTTCGGGCAGAGATTTGCTCAGGACAATGTTCGTTCTGTTCTTAAGCGGCTTGCCGCCGGGGAAAGATCTGAGCGTGTTCGCACCCATTACAACGACTTTATCCCACGTAGTGTTTTTAAAAAACTTCATGTCTGCGGGAAGGGAAAACATCAGATTGTTATCCCTGCCTATGCCCCACTGCTCGTCCACCTGCACTATGGCTTTCATATCTTTTTACCTCATTCCGCTACGGGAATTGTATATTTTTTATCGTTGCACTTGTAGTCGACAAGTTTAAAACTGTCCACCGTGAAGTCGTAAAAATTCTTTATGTCGGGGTCGACTTCGAGCTTGGGCGCGGGATACATGGGCATCTTTATAATCTCTTCAACTATGGGGATATGTCTGTCGTATATGTGCGCGTCGGCTATGACGTGCACGAGTTCGCCCGCTTTAAATCCGCTGACCTGCGCGAGCATAATTAAAAGCACCGCGTACTGCGCAACGTTCCAGTTGTTAGCCGTGAGCATGTCGTTTGAACGCTGATTTAATATGCCGTTAAGCCTGTCGCCCGATACGTTGAACGTCATGGAATATGCGCAAGGATATAAATTCATCTCGTGCAAATCTGCAAAATTATAGATATTTGTCATAATTCTGCGGCTCGAGGGGTTGTTCTTAAGGTCGTAAATCACCCTGTCGACCTGGTCGAAGTCGCCCTCTTTGTAGTGGTGCTTTATGCCCAGCTGATAGCCGTACGCCTTGCCGATAGAGCCGTTTTCATCCGCCCACTGATCCCAGATCTTGGAATGCAAATCGTGCACGTTATTGCTCTTTTTCTGCCATATCCATAAGAGTTCGTCAATCGCCGTCTTCAGCGCGGTGCGACGCACGGTGAGTATGGGAAATTCCTTCGACAGGTCGTATCTGTTGACTATGCCGAACTTTTTCACCGTGTGCGCGGGCGTTCCGTCACTCCACCTCGGACGGACGGGAAGGTCGGTATCCCACACGCCTTCCGTCATTATTTCTTTCATATTGGCGACAAATATTTCGTCAGCTCTGCTCATTGGTTTTCTCCGTAATTTTTGAATATTTTACCACACAAAATTCCGTCCGTCAAACTTAAAAGGCGTCCTTTGACACGTCTTTGCGCATTTTGCCGTTCATCTTTAATTTAACGGTTGCGGGAACCGTCTTCGAAAGCGCGAGCGCGATTTTGTTGGCCGCGCCGACAACCACCTTTCTTTTGCCTTTGTCGCTCGCCTTAAGCGATTTTTCGACGACAAACTGCGGGCTCTTTGCCGCAATTCTGCCCCACAAACCCTGCTTTTTTATATACTCGCACACGTCGGGTCGGGTATATACCGCACCCGGCAGCACTGCCGTCACGGTTATCCCCGTGCCCCTGCACTCCTCCGAAAGCGCGACGGAAAAGGCGGTAAGCGCGCCCTTTGCCGCGCCGTAGAGCGCGAAATAGGGCATGGGCATCTCGCCGCAGACGGAGGAAATGTTTATTATCTTAAGCCTCTTTGCCGCATGCTCTATGCAGAACAGGCACAGCGACGCCGCAGCCTCGAAATTTATGCCCGTCTGAAAGGTCAGCTTGTCCTCGTCGTAGAGGCAGAATGCCTTTTGCGTGTCCGCGCCCGCAACGTTCACAAGGCGGCAAAAGATCAGCTCTTCCGCCGCTTCAAACAGTTTTTTGCGCCCGTTAGAATTAGAGAGATCGCACGCAAAAGTTTTAATTTCGGCTGTTGAATTTATCGTCAGCAGGTAGTCCTTTAAAATACTCAGCTTCTGCTCGCTTCTGCCCGTTAAAAAGAGGTTTTCGCCCCGCTTGAGGCAGGCGAGCGCGAACGTTCTGCCGATTACGCCCGTCGCGCCGCTTATCAATGTGTATTCCATACAGAGATTATACCACGCCGCGCCCGATTTGTACATAAATTTAATAAAATTGCGCGTTTATCACGCAGTCGCACAGCGCAATCTGAAGAGCGCGCACGTCGCGCGCATACACAAAGCCCTCTGCCGCCTCCGCCATTTCGTCAAGGATATAGGTGATATTCTCCTTCAAAGTTTCTGTAAGGGGCTGACGGCAGAGTGCGCGAAGGGGCAACATACAGGATAAAATTATATCCCTCGCTCCCAGCTGGCTCAGACTGCCCTCGTCGAGCGAGTTTGCTAAGTTATACATTATATCAGCTATCTGACAGAGCGTCTCAAGGCAGCCTGAATACAGCTCCGAGTGCTCCTCGTCCGCTATGTCGTAGCTCTGCGTCTCAACAGCAAGCACCGTGCACTCAAGCCCGCTCTCTTTCAGCGAGGAACACACGCTCTGCGCCTTATCCTCGTCGTAGTAACAGGCGAAAGCGATATAATATCTGCCGTCGCTGTCTATAACATAGCCCGCGCCGCCAAGGCTCTGAACCGCCGAGGACACCGACGAGGCGGAGTGCGCGTCGTCCTGCGATTTGTAACACACAAAATAAAATTTTGCCGTGAATGTTATTTTGCTGCCCGCACACGAGCAGACAAAAAGCGGCACAAGCGCGATTGCAACCAGGCAGACGAGCATAAATTTTTTAAATCTGACATTCATACGGTATATTATATTGTCTGCGGCAGAACTATATAATGCCAATATGCATTCACGGCATGAAAGGGGCGGCGCAACCGTTGGGTTGCGCCGCCCTCAGATTTTAAGACGTTTTTTATGCGACGGGCACTACGTTGCAGGAGGCGTCGACGTCTACGCCTGCGACATACCCCTCGTCGGCATATTCTATGCCGTAGATTGTAAGTTTTTCCAAAGCGACGCTCTTGCCCGCTCCGACGCCTTCTATTATGAGTGCGGCAGAAGTATGTTCCGCGCCGCCTATCTCTGCTCCGCCTGCGGAAGAAGTTATTTTTATATTGTTCCAGCTTGCGTTCACATACAGTTCGCCTATACTGTAACCGCAGAGGTCAAATTCAAGATTGACCCCGCTGTGAGGATAGACCGTAATCCTGCCTTCGACGTCCCCGTTCAGGCGCAGGACGTCGACGCTGTGCACAACTTCATAGACGTCGTCCGAGCTTGAGACATATGCAACGATTTTTCCGCTTCCGCTGTATAGGGCAGAAGTACGGAGTTCGTCCTGTTTGCTTATAATTATTTCTCCGTCGTTGACAACCTTGAACCCGCGGTATTTTTCGCCGTCGCGCAATGTAAGTTTGTATGAGCCGATATTTAATACGGTGTTTGAATACACTTTTATCGTTATGGTATTGTAGGTATCGTTGACGGCAGTTATGTCCGACGTCATGGTTACCGAGCCGTAGTTGCACAGCTGACTTCCCTCGCGCACATTGCCGAGGGCGGTTAAAAGTTCGTCCGCCGTTTTAACCTCGATACTGCCCGCGCGCACTTCGTATTCATCCTCGCGCACGCCGTAATATTTTGCAGAAAAGGTATTTGCCGAAGATATGACTTTCGCCTTATTGTAAGGCAGAGAAATTTCCCGCCAGTTGTCGTAACTTACAGAATAATCTTCGTTCGTTAAGGCATATGTGCCGTCGTAAAGAGCAAACTGCGGCTTGGGCGTACCCTGTGCGCTGTACTCGACAAAGGGAGTTGAATTTGCAAATCGGGTCGAGGATATGTGGCTGCGAACGTAAATTGTGCCATCTCCCTCTATGCCCTCTGTATCGGCGTTGAGATAGAGCGTACCGTTGTTTACTATGCTTGCGGCAGTCCCTCTTCTGTCAATATAATTTTTCTCTCCGTAATTGACAAATCTGCCGTTGTTTACCATCTGCCCCGACAACACAAAATAGTCTGATTTATTGACTATGCTCACTCCCTCGGCTATGGTCAATTTCTGGTGAGCGGCAATATATATTTCGCCCGTTATTTCCATATCCGAAACAACCGTCAGCTCGCCGTAATTTTTATCGCCTGCCGCGAAAAAGTCGGACAGCGAAGATATTTCGCAGGGAGCGCACTCTATTGTGAACGGCAGCTTTATACTGCCTTTATAAGTTTCGGACATTCCGTTGAATGCGATTACCACATTATAATTATCCGCATCGACCATTGAGCCTTCGACGGGCGTGCCGTCGCTCAGTTCGTAACTTACTCTATAGCCGACGTCCACATTCTGCAGACTGAATACTATTGTAGGCAACTGCATCTTGCCGTCATACACCTCGCTTGACTTTCTTAGCGAGACTTCGTCCGCAGTTAGCTGTCGCCTTACCACAACTCCGCCCGTGAACATCGTCTGAGGTTCGTCAACATAGAGATTGCCCTCGATTTCTACAACGCTGTCCGACAGAAGCTGCGCAGTATCATAATTGAATATATCGCCCGTACAGCTCATCTGACCGCAGTTTTCAAAGCTGCCCTTATTGTAAATTTTACCCTCGTTGACAAACTGCGAGTTGTTTACAAACTGCCCCTCGTTATACATTATGCCTGTATTTTTTACAGAGCCGTCGTTTATGAATGTTCCGCTCTGCGTGAAATTGCTCTGCAGCTCGAGCGTGCCTTTCACCGTTATGCAACCCATACTCTTAATGTTTTCAGCCTGGACGACCAGCGTGATGTAATCGGCAATAAATAAGTCGCACGAAATACTTTTAAGCGAACTTCCGATTGTTATTCTGTCATAATTGCCGTCATTGAGCGCAATTTCAAGAGCGGACTGAGTTATAACGGTAATCTGACCGCGGACAATATCGAATTTGATTGTATGCTCGCCCGTGAAATGCTTGGAATACTTTTCGGCAATTACCGTGACCGTAGCCTCGCCCACATTGATATTGTTCTGATAGGACACTTCATACTCGCCCGAAGAGGATATAATCTGTCCGTCGGAACGCACCTCGACCTCGGGTTTAATTTCAACACCCGTGTATTGAACAGACGTGCCGGATAATTTTACATTGTCTTCTGTTATGGGACGGCGGACATAACATTCGCTCATAAATCCGCTGTTTACCACCTCTGTATCGCTGTAAAAGCCTGAACTTTTTGTACTGAATGAAATCTGTCCGCTGTTTTCAAACTTTCCGCTGTTAAAAAACGCGGTGTCGTCATCCATTGTTATTCTGCCTGTGTTGCTGAATGTGCCGCAGTTGTACGTTTCGTACTTTTCCCCGCCTTCCTTCTGCGTTATTACTATCTTGCCGGCGTTGGAAACCGAACCGTTATTGACAAAGTTGAACCCTGCAAAGCTGAGCGTGCAGACTGAAGAAATTTCTATGCTCTCGCCCTCGGCAACTGTAATATCTGCACCGAGGCGGACGTCCGAATAGTTTCCGCTCGAGGCATAGCTCTGAAGCTGAGCGGTTGTAAGGACGGTCATCATCTCGTCCGACGGAAGAATTTCAAAATTTATCGTCATGCTGCCCTTGAATGCGGAAGAAGATTTTGCCGTAACAACCGCCGTTGCAGTACCCGCGTTTATGTTGTCGGAGTATTCAATATCGAAATTGTCGTCCGATATGCCTGCAGACTGGGCAACTCTCCCACCGTCGTAGGTTATGACGAATGCGCGCGTCTTGGGCATGCCGTCATAGACGGGGTCAGGGTCGGAAGTAAGGCGATAACCTATGAGCGGCGAGGACAAGTCAGTCTTGCCGCTGTTTCCGCCACCGCCTGCTATATCTGAAAAATCTGCGCAGGCGCAAAACAGCGCAGCTATACAGATTGCCGCCAAGACTATGCACGCCACAAATAATTTTTTCATACAATCCCTGCCTTCGCGCAGTCCCATATTTTTTCCGCGCTGTTTGGTTACAACTTTATTGTAACAGAAATCTGATAAAAATCAATATGTATTTATTTAAACGATGCCGCGCCGACATAATGTCGGCGCGGCATCGTTTTTTACTGAAATTTAATCAATATTCTTTTTTATTTAATATTTTTACTGAAATAATGTATGATATGCATAAAATTATTGCCGAGACCGCTATGAGTATAGCCGAAAAAATTGTTCCCGATTTCTCAAGAAAGTCCGAAACTGTCATCATTATCAAAACAAAAAGCACCATGCTTACAACTAATGTCACGGTAGTATAAACTCTGCCTCTTTCAACCCCGAAACGGAATATTATGGGCATAATAATTGCAATAATTATAATTTGAAAGCAGACAGGTAAAACATACTCTGCAAAACCGCCTTTATTTTCATAGAAAAAAAGAAAAACGATAAGATAACTCAAAGAACATAAAGCAACAAATATCAACCCGATAATATATTTTTCCAGGGCAATTATCTCTTTTTCTGTACCGCTTGCCGCAACAAATTTATCCCATTTGTCCTTTTCTTCGTATGCCATCGTTGCAAGAGGCACCATGCAGCTCACTATCCCGACCGACGCGCAATATGTTATATTCCTTAACAACGCCGAAAGCATGCCGAATATGAATATTAATGCAATGTACCATAAAGCGAGCTTTTTTATATTGTAAAAGTCTTTTAAAAGTAACCCTAACATATGTCCTCTCCTTTAGAGTAAAAAAGCATTATATCGTCTAATGTTACAGGTCTGAATTCAAAGTTTTCAGGCATTTTATCCTTAAGCGCAAGTACATCTGTTCCGAAATCTCTTTTTATGACCTTTAATACCGCGCTCTTGTCCAGTTCTTCAAGCTGATTGTCGGTTACTCCGTACACGGCGTATTTTTTCAACAACTCATCCTTTTCTTCGTTAATGACAATTTTTCCGTTATGAATATAAATAATATAGTCGCAAATTTTTTCAAGGTCAGATGTAATGTGCGAAGATATCAGTACGGCGCGATTGCCGTCAGAGTTGTACTCGTACAGCATAGAAAGTATTTCGTCCCTTACGACAGGGTCAAGACCGCTTGTGGGCTCGTCAAGCACAAGAAGTTCGCTGTCGTAAGATAAAGCTACGGCTATCGCAGCCTTCATTTTCATACCCTTTGACAAATTTTTGACAGGAACGTTTTGCGGCAGACATAGCTTATCTAGTAACTGTTTATATCTTATACAATTCCACCTGGAGAAAATTTTCGGCATTACTTTGCCTAATACATATAAATTCAATTCGTCGGGCAAACCAACATCATCCAATACGTAAGCTATTTTTTGTCTGTCAACCTTGCTTAATTTATCTATCTCCATTCCGTCAAACAAAATCTGCCCGTTCTTCGGATGAATAAGTCCTAGAATAGATTTGATAATGGTGCTCTTTCCCGCTCCGTTTTCACCTATAAGACCAACTATAGAACCACCATTGACTTTAAAAGATAAATTGCAAATTGCAAAATTACTGTAAGCCTGACTTAAATTTTTTATCTCCAACTGTTTCATATTAACTCCTGAAAATGGTTTTTGCTATCTGTAAAAACTCTTTTTCGTCTATCCCGCACCTGTTTGCTGCTTCAACAGCGACAGACAGATTCCTTTCAAGCTCTTTGTAATTCTCTTCCCTCACGAACTCACCGTTCCTTTCAGCCACAAAACTGCCTTTGCCTACAACGGAATAAATATAACCGTCCCGCTCTAAATCAGCATAAGCCCTCGAAGTTGTTATGACGCTGATTCGCAAATCCTTTGCAAGCCCTCGTATTGTAGGCAACGCCTCGCCCTCTTTGAGAGAGCCCTCAAGTATAAGATTTTTTATCTGGTCATAAATTTGCTCGTATAACGCTTTGCCCGATACGTTTGATATAAATATTCTCACTGTTTTAATTTTCCTATATTGTATATATTGATTATATACAATATCATAAATATTGTCAATAATAAATTATAAATTTTTTTATCTTTTTATTTATTAGATTGCAATGAAAAAAAGCCGTTTTGCCTTGGGCAAAACGGCTTATAATGGAGCTACTGACCAGATTCGAACTGGTGACCTTTTGTCACCCCAAAAAACTTTTTGTGAAATACTCTGTCCTCTTTATCAGTTTACTCTTTCAAAAACTTTTTCGGGGACCCCGTCTTTTTAATCAGCAGGGTGTACAGTTCGAATACGACAACAATTCGACAAAAAAAGCGGAAAGGCGTTAACCTTTCCGCTTTTTTGTGGAGCTACTGACCAGATTCGAACTGGTGACCTGCTGATTACGAATCAGCTGCTCTACCGGCTGAGCCACAGTAGCATATTTGTCTTGCTTGCAAAAGCATTATCTATTATAACAAAATTTTTTGTAAATGCAAGCGTTTTTACGATAACCATTAGAAAAATAATGTCCCGAGGCAAACTATTTTTTTCTGCGCGCCTATTTGACGGAAAAATGCACATTATATGGGTATGAACAGAAATATTACCGCGTTTACAGCTTTTATGCTGCTGTTCGCCGCCATTGTAATGAATATGTTTTATATGCTGCCACGCTCTGACATCACCTTGGCTCAGGCAGATACTCATACTATGGAAAAATGCGTTTACTTAACTTTTGACGACGGTCCGAGCGACAGGGTTACGCCTAAGATACTCGATACCCTTAAATTAAACGGCGTCAGGGCAACTTTCTTTATAGTGGGAAAGAGCGCGGAGAGAAGAAAAAATATCATCGAGCGCATGCACCGTGAAGGTCATACCATAGGCGTGCACTCCTATACTCATGAATATAAATCTATCTATGCCGACCCCGCCGCTCTGCTTGACGACATAGAAAAATGTAACGACCTGATTGAAAAAATTACCGGCGAGAGAAGTTCAATCTACCGCTTCCCGGGCGGCAGCTACGGCTTGAGGCAGGAACTTATTAACTGCGTGACAGGCGCGGGCTACCGATATGTGGACTGGAACGCGTCCTTGCGCGACGCCGAACTTTCAAACCCCTCCGCCTCGCAACTGCTGAACGCGGCAAAGAGCACGCCGTCCGACGTCAACAACATTGTGCTTTTATGTCACGACAGCACTACAAAAACCATGACCGCTTCGGTTCTCGAAGACCTAATTTCTTATTACCGCATAAACGGCTACGCCTTCTGCACATTTTAAAAACAGCCCGCCCGCTTTTTTAAAGCGGGCGGGCGATATTTTTTATGTTATTCAGTCAACTCCGTACTGTTTACGGTATGCGTACATACTTTCAAGGAATTCCTTACCCTCTATAATTCCGTCTTCGATTGCCTTTATTATATCGGACATCGTGACGATTGCATACACTTTTATACCGAAATCGCGGTATACTTCCTGTACGGCGGAGAGGTCGGAATTGAGACCCTTTTCCATTCTGTCGACGGAGATGACCATGCCGGCGACCTCTGTCTTTGCCTCAGCCTCAAGCTTGGGAAGAATTTCCCTGAGTGCCTTGCCGCTCGTCATTACGTCCTCGACGATGAGCACTTTTTCGCCGTCCTCCAACTGCTTGCCTACAAAAAGTCCGCCTTCGCCGTGGTCTTTGACCTCTTTTCTGTCAAAGCAATAGCTCATGTCTATGCCGTGATTGTTGTAGAGCGCGACCGCCGTCGTTACGGCAAGGGGTATGCCCTTGTAGGCAGGACCGACCAATGTCTGCGCCTCAACCTTGTTCTCTGCTATGCATGCGGCATAGTATTCGCCGAGCTTTGCAAGCTGCGCGCCCGTCTTATAGTTACCCGTGTTGATGAAGTAGGGCGCAATTCTGCCGCTCTTTAATGTGAAACTGCCGAATTTCAGAACGCCGCTTTCTACCATGAATTTTATGAATTGCTGTTTATAAGTAAGAGCCATAAATATTTACCTCTCTTTATTTTTTCAGTTGAGTGTGAGCGTATCGACGATATCGTTTACGCTGTCTATGCCGTGCTTATCGAGCCAGTCGTTCATTTCCTTTATAATAACGGGCATTGCGTCGGCGCGCGTGAAGTTTGCCGTTCCCACCTGAACAGCCTTTGCGCCCGCCATCATAAATTCTATCGCATCCGTGCCCGAAGAGATGCCGCCCATGCCGATTACGGGAATTTTTACGGCGTGAGCCGCCTCGTAGACCATGCGAAGGGCAATGGGCTTTATGCCCGCGCCCGAAACGCCGCCCGTGTTGTTGGCAATTATCGGCTTGCGCCTTTCGATATCAATGACCATTCCCGTGAAGGTGTTGACGAGAGAAATGCAGTCGGCTCCGCCTGACTGCGCAGCCTGCGCATTTACGGGTATGCTTTCGACATTGGGCGAAAGTTTTACAATCAGGGGCGTCTTTTTGAGCTGTTCCTTGGTTATGGAAGTGACTTCCCTGATGTTTTCGGGTTTAATGCCCAAAGCCATGCCGCCCGCACGCACGTTGGGGCAGGAAATGTTGAGCTCGACCATGTCGACAAGTCCGTCAAGACGCTTGCAGATTGCCGCGTAATCTTCGAGCGTTCTGCCTGCGACGTTGGCGATTATGACAATGCCTTTGCTCTTTAAGAAGTCCAGATCGTCCCTTATGAATTTTTCAACTCCCGGGTTCTGCAGCCCGACGGCGTTCAAAATAACGCTGTCGCCCTCGGCTATTCTCGGGACGGGATTGCCGAGGCGGGGTTCGACCGTCAGACCCTTTGTGGAAATTCCGCCTATCTGAGATATGTCGTAAACTTCGTCAAATTCCCTGCCGAAGCCGTATGTTCCGCTCGCCGCAATTACGGGATTTCTGAACTTTAC
Source organism: uncultured Clostridia bacterium (assembly GCA_949290575.1). GTDB lineage: Bacteria > Bacillota > Clostridia > Christensenellales > Borkfalkiaceae > Coproplasma. The sequence goes on along the minus strand of CASESJ010000001.1, from coordinate 13,240 downwards.
TCCGCAGATTTCAACCGATAAATTCGCCATTATAACTGCACCTCGTCTATACTGAAAACAGGTCCGTCCTTGCACACGCGGGCATTTGCTCCGTCGCTCTTTTTGCATACGCAAACGAGGCACGCGCCTATGCCGCAGCCCATTCTCTCTTCGAGCGAGACGAGGCAGGGCGTGGTTATGCCCTTTTCCTTGAGCTGAGCCTTGAGCGCGCGAAGCATTACGGGAGGTCCGCAGGCGATTATCATATCCGCCCTTACTTTGTCCCTTTCCGCCATAAACGCAGCGACTGCGTTGGTCTTTTCGCCTATGCTGCCGTCGTCTGTGACTATTTTGAGATACTTTGAGGCTCTTTTGAAATCTTCCGTGAGGCAGGCGAACTGCTTGCCGCGGAAACCTATGTATGAATAATAGTCCTTGCCCTTTACGCTCTCTATTACGGATAAAAGAGGGAAAATACCCACTCCGCCGCCGATTACGGCGACAGTTTTTACGTCGTCGGGTATGACAAATCCGTTGCCGAGCGGAAGAAGTACGTCCAGCTCGTCGCCGACCTTTGCCGCGGCGAGGCACTCCGTACCCTCACCCTTTATCTGATAGCAGAAAGTGACGTCCGCGCCGTCCTTTCTCATTATGCCGAAGGGACGCTTTAAAAGCTTTGCCTTGTTGCCCGTGGATATATTGAGAAACTGTCCGCCGCGCACTGCGACCTCTTCGGGGAGCGTTAAAGTCATAGCGCAGATACCCTGCGCTATGCACTCGTTCGATTTAACTTTTGCCTTTAATTCTTTCATTATCTGCCCATCTTGCCGATTGCCGACTGCAAATCCTGCTGCATGTCTATGCAGGCAGCTCTTGCCGCCTCGGCGTATCCCATGCCGCTGTACTGCGGCTTTTTATACGCGCAGATTATTCCGCGCGAATTGTTGACTATGCCGCCCAGACCGCGCTCGTCAAAGCAACACTTGAGCATCTGAGCGTTTCCGCCCTGCGCGCCGTAGCCGGGAATGAGGAAGAATGTATTTTTGAGCTGCTTGCGCAGTCTTTCCGCCTCCTCGGGATGAGTTGCGCCAACTACCGCGCCTACATCCGAATAGCCGTACTTGCCTATGGTATCCTTGCCCCACTCGGCGACGAGGTCGCCCATTCTCTCATAGAGGAACTGTCCGTTTTCGAGCCTGAGGTTCTGAAGTTCGCCCGACGAGGGGTTGGACGTCTTTACGAGCACGAAGATGCCCTTATCGTTATGTTTGCAATCTTCAACGAAAGGCGAGATGCCGTCCGTGCCCAGATAACCGTTGACCGTCAGCATATCTGCGGGGAATGCCTTGGTCTTTTTGCCGTTGATGTCCGTAGCTCCGAGATACGCCTTGGAATAGCAGCCCGCCGTGGAACCTATGTCGTTGCGCTTGCAGTCGGCTATTACGTACATGCCTCTGCCGTTTGCGTAGTTTACGGTGTAGTCGAAGGCGCGAAGTCCCTCAAAGCCGTACATTTCATAGTACGCAACCTGAATTTTGACCGCGGGCACGATGTCGCACACCTTATCGATTATGTTCATGTTGAACTCGATAATCTTTTCAGCCACGCCCTCGAACGTCGCCATGCCTTCGCGCATTTCCTCGGGAAGGTAATTGAAGTCCGTGTCAAGTCCCACGCACGTGGGGTTCTGCATTTCAATTATTCTGTCAATAAGATTGTCTATCATTTTTATATTCCCTCTTATTTGTTTTCGTATTTTATTTGTCCGTCTACAAGCGTTGCGCACACCTTGCCGTACACTTTATAGCCGTTGAACGGCGTGTTCTTGCCCTTGGAAAGGAACTTTTCGCCGTCGATTTCGTAACTCTGTTCGAGGTCGACTATGACAAGGTCTGCCACGCCGCCCTCCTTTATTTCGCCGCCCTCGAGACCTAAAGTCTTTGCGGGGTTATAGCTCATTTTTTCCATAAGCTCGGGCAGCGTCATTGCTCCGCTCTTTACAAGATAGGTATAGCTGAGCGCGAAGCTCGTCTCTATTCCGCTCATGCCGAATGCGGCAAGGTTGTATTCAACCTCTTTATCCTTCTTTGAATGGGGCGCGTGGTCGGTGACTATGCAGTCGAGCGTGCCGTCCTTGAGCCCTTCTATTATCGCCTTTCTGTCCCTGTCTTCCCTGACGGGAGGGCTGACCTTCGTATAGGTGTCGAAGTCGGTGATTATGTCGTCCGTAAGTATGAAGTAGTGCGGACAGGTCTCCGCCGTCACCTTTACGCCGCGCCTTTTGGCGTCCCTTATAATCTCTACGCCCGAATAGGTCGAAACGTGGCAGATGTGCACGGGAATATCCAGGCTCTGAGAAAGGCAGATGTCGCGGCAAATCATTATATCTTCAACCGCGCGGAGCTGACCTTTGAGCCCGCACAGCGTCGAGTTGTACCCCTCGTTGACGACGCCGCCGTCGACAAGAGTTAAATCTTCGCAGTGGCAGAGGCACTTTAAGTTGAAGTCGGAGGCATATTCCATTGCAAGGCGCATTATGTTGGAGTTCATTACCGACCTGCCGTCGTCCGAAAGGGCGACTGCGCCAGCCTTTGCCATTTTGCCTATATCGGCAAGGCTTTCGCCCTGCTCGCCTTTGGTTATCGCGCCTATGGGGTGAACCTTACAGAGCCCGACTTCCTTTGCTCTCTCTTTGATATATCTTACAACAACCGCGTTGTCGCACACTGGATTGGTGTTGGGCATGCAGCAGACCTGCGTAACGCCGCCCGCAACAGCCGCGAGCGAGCCCGAGGCAATGTCTTCCTTGCCCTCGAAACCCGGTTCGCGCAGGTGAACGTGCATGTCGATAATTCCCGGAATTACCGTCTTGCCCGACGCGTCTATTACCTTATCCGCATTGCCGAGGTCCTTTCCTATCGCGGAAATTTTATCATCTTCTATAAGAATATCGCATTTTTTTACGGCGTCTTTCAAAACGACGCTGCCGTTTTTTATAAGAGTTTTCATTATGCGTGTTTCTCCCTGTATTCGTTGAGAAGGGTGAGCGCAGCCATACGCACGCACAGACCCGAAGTGACCTGACTTTCTATGCGGCTGTTCGCGCCGTCAATGAGCGAGGGCGTGAGCTCTATGCCGCGGTTTACGGGACCGGGGTGAAGTATGATTGCTCCCTTTGCCGCGCCCTTGAGAAGTTCGTCCTTGACGCCGTAGAACGTCGAGTACTCCGAAAGCGAAGGGAAAAGTCCGCCCGACTGACGCTCTAACTGTATTCTCAGTCCCATTACGGCGTTTGCTCCCTCTATCGCCTCTTCGCGGGAGTGAGCGACGTGCGCGCCGAGTTTTTCGAACTCCGAAGGAATGAGCGTCTTAGGCGCGTACACCCACACTTCCGCGCCCATCTTCTTAAGTCCGAATGCGTTGGACTTTGCCACGCGGCTGTGCTTGATGTCGCCGAGGATGGCAACTTTGAGCCCCTTGAGCCCGCCGAACTCCTCCTTGAGCGTAAGCATATCCAGAAGTGCCTGAGTGGGGTGCTCGTTCATGCCGTCGCCGCCGTTGAGGACGGATGCTTTTACCGTCTTTGCAAGAAGGTGAGGCGCGCCCGCCATGGGGTGGCGTATGGCGATGAAATCTGTAGAAAGCGCGTCGAGCGTCTTGCCCGTATCAATGAGCGTTTCGCCCTTCTGAACCGAACTCGACGAGGCGGAAATGTTTACCTCGTGCGCGCCGAGCAGCTTGCCCGCAAGCTCGAACGAGGTGCGCGTGCGGGTGCTGTTTTCATAGAACAGCGTGACGAGCGTTCTGCCCGAAAGCAGGTCGAACTTCTTCTTGCCCGCAAGCACTTTCTTCTTGTAGTCGGCGGCGAGAGAAAGTATGCTCGATATCTCCTCCGCCGAAAGGTTTCTCAGTCCCAACAAATCTTTTGAATTCAACATGTGTGTTCCCTTTGAATATTAAAAAAAGCGGAAACATTACCAAATTTTAATTGGTAATTTATCCGCCTGCAATGTTGCCTTATGTGAAGTTGTTTGTCTTTTGAAAACAGCCATTTATTTTCCGCCGAAAAACATCTTTATTTCTTTAAGAGTATATCACAGACTGTATTCAAAGTAAAGGGAAAACACAAAAAATTTTATAAAATTCTCTGCAAAGAAAAGTTGACTTTGTCGCACGAGGTGAGAACGTATTCAATGCCGTTTTTTACGTGCCTGAACGGAAAGTAAGCCTCACCGTGAAGATGACCGAATACCACCTTGTCCGCGCGTGCCTGTTCAAACATCTCCGTGAACAGCGTGGGCTGCAGTCTCAGTCCCATGGGCGGGTAGTGTATCATGACTATCAGCCTGTCCCCCTCGCAGCGCATTCTGTCGACTTCGGCAAAGCAGAGCTTAAACCTCTCAGCCTCCCGCTTATACAGCTTTTCGTCCCTCTCGGTATAGTCCGCGCTGCCCGGGCACGTCCAGCCGCGCGAACCGCAGATTACGACGTCGTCAAACTTTACGCAGTCGTTCTGAAGGAAGTAAAAAGTGTCGTCGGGCGCGGCGCGGCGAAGCTTGGTTATGCCGTTCCACCAATAGTCGTGATTGCCGCGGATGAATACCTTTCTGCCGGGAAGTTCCTTTAAACTTTCAAGGTCGTACAGCCCCTCATCGAGAGTAATTCCCCAGCTTATGTCGCCGCAGATGAGCACGACGTCCTCGGGCGAAACTTTTTCCAGCCAGTCGTTTTTTATCTTTCCGAAGTGCCCTTCCCAGTTCGGACCGAAGATGTCCATGGGCTTGTCCTTGAGCCCCGAAAGATGCAGATCGCTTATAGCAAAAACTTTCATGTCTCTATTTTAACACATTTTTTCAATCTTTTAAAGCGTTTTTATGTGCCGCCACAATAATAGACATATTATTATATATGTGTCTATTAAATAGGCGATTATGTCTGACATAATACTTCATATCGGGTGCAAAAACAGTTATTCGGGCGGCGGAACGGGTAGTTCCGCCGCCCGAAAGGGTGATTATTTGCAGTTATTGCAGCTCTTGCCCTGAGGGTACAAAGGCAGCTCGAAAAAGCCTGCGCACACTTCCTGCGAGTAGTCCTGTGCGGGAGGGATTGCGCAGTAGCCGTAGGCGGGAACGAGTATCTCCACGTCGATGGCTATCTTGAGAATTACGGTTATGCAGGCGTTGACCGTGAAGGTGTTGTTATCCGCATTGAACTTGCCCTCTGCGCAGACGGCAGAAACTTCCGCCGTGACCTTGTAGGGCATTATCGACGGTGCGGGAACATACAAAAGGACGTCCTGCGAAACCGATATGGTTGCCTGTGCCACTCCCTCCGTTCCGTTGGCGTCGGTGTACGCGACTTCTACGGGAATTGATACCGTCGCCTGAACGCGCGCGCAGCCAGGTTTATCCGTCTGTCTGTCGACGCTGAGCGACGTTATCGTGCCTGCCGATGACGTTGAACGCGCGCTTATGAAAGTGAGCGGGTATGTAGGGTCGGCGGGCGTCATATCGGTAAGGGTGAGAGTGTAATTCTCTATCTGTATCTGCTTTATGCAGGCATCAAAAATTTTCTGTGCCTGAATGCATACTTTTTCGCAGAGCCCGTTGAGCGGATTGCCGCTTATCGTGCCGGGACACTGCGTTGACTGAAAATTGGAAAAAAATGACATTTTAACCTCCGTAAAACCTGTTTTTTCAGGGTTACTTTATACTATGAATTATTTACGCTTTTTGACAACCAGAAAATTTTGCGGGTGGGGTAAATAACCCCATCGTTGAGCGAGCGAAGCTCTTCTTCGCCGACGCCGAACGCGCGCGCAAGCGAGGCGAAATCGTCCCCGACTTTCGCCGTGTACTCGTTGCAGGGTCGCTCGGTCAGCTTTACTATCTGACCTGCAAATTCTATGCTGACGGGACAGCGGTAAAGCTCCTCCGCCGTCCTCTTTTTCATGCCCTTTCTTATGCGCAGATAGAGCGGTCTGTCCGCCTCGAGAGTAAACATTTTATACATTATATTCTCCTTTCCGCGCTCTTTGTTCATATTCCGCGCGCGTTTTTTGTAGAATAAAGCGTAATGGCAAACAATATCTACAAATCCGCAGCTCAGGTTACGGTGTTTTCGACAATAGAAAAAACCCTCTCTTTCGTTTACAGAATTATTCTCTCGCGCGCAATCGGCGCGGAGGGCGTGGGCATATATCAGATCTGCCTTTCGGTCTTTGCCGTCTTTCTGACCACCGCCTCGAGCGGCATTCCAGTCACCGTTTCGCGCATGATTGCCAAACAGAGCGCGACAGGCTCGGCAGAGGAAAAACACGCCGTCGTCTCCGCAGGCGTTCTATGCACCCTCGCATTCACCGTGCCCGCCGCCGTGATTATTTTTTTCGGTCGCAATCTCTTATCCTTCCTCTTCCCCGACAGCAGCAGTCTTGACATCTTTGTCCTGCTCCTGCCCGGGCTCATTCTAACCTCAGTCTATGCCGTCATGCGCGGCACTTTCTGGGGCAACAAACAGTTTTTGCCCTACAGCATAATAGAACTCGCCGAGGACGGCGTCATGGTCGTTCTGGGCAGCATACTCATCTTCTTCGCCTCGACCCCCACGGAAGGCGCGTACTTTGCCACTATCGCCGTGCTCGTTTCGTATATATTCTCCTTCCTCGTCTCTGTGGGGTGGTATCTGCACAAGGGCGGCAAGTTCGTCAACCCCAAAAAATATGTGCGCCCGCTGCTCGGCTCTGCAATGCCGATTACCGCCATGCGCACATCCACTTCCCTGCTCAACTCCGTCGTGGCTACCTTCCTGCCCGCTCTGCTCATAAGCGCGTGCAACCTTTCCAACTCCGAAGCCCTCGCCGTCTACGGCGCGGTTTCGGGAATGAGCCTGCCCGTTCTATTCATCCCCTGCTCGCTGATAGGCTCGATTTCAGTCGTCGTCGCCCCCGAAATGAGCGAAAATTTTTACTCGGGACGCAGAGAAAAACTCCGCTCCGACATAGAGAAAACTCTGCGCTCGTCCGTATTCATCGCAGCCGCGCTAATACCCGTCCTGTTTACCCTCGGCGGGGATATCGGCGTGCTGCTCTACGACAACGCCTTCAGCGGCACTATTATCACCCGCTTTTCATTCATGCTGCTGCCCCTCTGCCTTTCAATGATTACGACCACCGTGCTCAACTCGATGAACTGCGAAGTAAAGACGCTCATCTATTTCTTCATCGGCGCGCTCGCCATGCTCGCGTGCATATTTGCTCTGACGCCCGTGATGGGCATAAACTCATACATGACAGGTCTGACGGCGAGTTATGTAATTACCTCCGCGCTCAACATAAGACTGCTCAAAAAAATGTGTCCGGGCGCGCGCTGGCTGAAGTACGCTCTGCTGTCCGCAGCCGCGTCCGCGGCGGCGTGTCTGTTCGGAAAGTTCTTTTCCGCTCTGACTTCGTCCGTAATGCCGCCCGCAGCCAATATTTTTGTTTGCGGCATAGCCGTACTTGCATTCACCGCCGCAGCCTTTTTCGCCCTCGGACTTATGCCCGCGGAGACAATGAAAAGATTACTTTCCCGCCTCAGGAAACGCGGCAAACGCCGTGACGACAGACAGAGCAATGAGAAAAACGCCGAAGAGCTTTCTTAAGAGCATTGCGGGAAGCATCATGGCGAACAGTCCGCCGAGGGCGGACGTTGCGACGGCGGGCAGTATCAGCCACAGCAGCCCGTCGGTCTTTATAAGACCGTGCTTTCTGTGGACGGAGAGCGAGAATGCCGCCATAGGCAGAAAGGATATGAGGTTTGCCGCCTGCGCGACGTGCTGGTTTACTCCGCAGAAGAGCGTGAGCACGGGTATGAGCACCGTGCCTCCGCCCATGCCCATTCCGCCGAGGAGACCCGAAAAAAAGCCCGCGGCGACAAAGATGATAAAGGACATCAGCCCACCGCCATTCTTATGCCTGCGGCAAGCATAACGGCGGCGAACACGACCTTTATCCAGAATACGGACAAGCCCGAAAGCAGGCGCGCGCCGAGCAGTCCGCCGACGACGTTGCCTATCGAGGCGGGAATTACCACGGAGGCGTCAAAATATCCGCCGAAAATGTACGCCGCCGCGCTCATTGCGCAGACGGGCGCGATTACGGCTATCGCCGTGGCGTGAGCCTGCTTTTCGGGATAGCCCAGCCAGCCGCCGAGAACGGGCACGGCTATCATGCCTCCGCCGCCTCCGAACAGTCCGTTGACCGCGCCCGTCAGACTTCCAGCCGCTATTCCCCTGTTTATGCTCACTTTGACAGTCTTTTCTTTCATATATTTTAAGTTTGAGCAGATTGCTCGCAATTATTTAATTTTTTACTGCTTTTTCACACGGAAATAGTTGCTTAAAAGGTCGAATTATATTAAAATGTAAAAGTACGGTCGTGCGCGCACGCTGTGTGTGCGTACGGGCGAACAAGGAAATCTTTGCAACTTTTTTTAAGGAAACGAATATGAGCAGTAAATTCAAATCGAAAAAATCCGCCTGCAGGTCGGCTGTCTTCAGCCTCGCCGCAATAGCAACTTCCTGCGTGATGTTTGCCTCGGCCTGCGCTCAGACCTCCTCTTCGACAGAAGAAGACGACAACGCCGCAACCAGCGTGGACGAGCAGGTTCTGCCCAACGGCAACTTCGAATACTTCGACGACAACGACGGAACCTACCTCATAAGCACTCCCGATAACTGGTCGTCCTCATCGGGCAGCGGCGCAGACGCCACCGACTCCATGTCGGGCATAATCGGCACGAGCGGCGACGCGTGGGCTAAACTCACCGACACGTCCCTTCCCGAAACGCTCTGGAAGAACAACGCGCTCGACACCGACGACGACAACTATGTGGATTACAACGGTCTTTCGCCCGAAGATTTACCCTTTGCCAATCCTGCCGCCGCAATCATAGAAAATCCCGACGACGACAAGGACGACGATTCGGACGATTACATCCTCAGCGACAATCCCGAGGACACCGCGTATATTTCTAACCCCTATACCCACCTGTACCGCTGGGGCAAAAAGGACGGCAAAACCGTTCTTTACGACAACGAGGGCAACGAAGTGGAATACTGGACGGACGACGAGGGCAATTATTACACCTCCTCCGATATGTCTAAGGACAGCCTGATTGAAAGTCACGTGCTTATGATCCATAACTACGTCGACGACAACAAACAGGGCTCGGAGACAATGTATTCGTCCTCCACAACCCTCACGCTCGAAGCGAACACCGCAGGCAAATTTACGGTATGGGTCAAGACGAGCGACCTCTATTGGGGCAGCAACAATGACACCCGCACCGAAGTCGAGGACCAGCGCGGTGCTTACATCACAGTCGAACAGACCGTGGGCGGCAACTCGATAGACAATTTCAGCATCACCAACATCAACACCGAAAAGCTCAACGCATACGACGAGCAGAGCGGCACCTGGGAAAAGGGCAACAACGGCTGGGTTGAATATACCATTTACGTAAGCGCGTGCAACTACGCGTCCACGACCGTAACCATCACCGTCGGTCTGGGTCAGGCTGAAAATTACACCGTCGAGGGCTACGCCTTCTTCGACGATTTGTCCTTCACCAAGTACTACGACTACAACGAGATGGTTGAAGCCGCAGGCGGCGAGGATATATTCAGCAGTCAGACAATCAACACCACCTGCTCTCTCACCAGCGAAACCGAGGACAAGATTTTCCGCGTTGACAAGGAAATCTTCAACCAGACTGGTTCTTTTTCGGATACTTTTGAGCACTTCAGCAAATATCAGCAGTTCTTCATCGACCTCGCTTCCGAAGCCTACAACGACACCCTGACGCTTGGCACAAGCAACCTCACCGCAGGTCTGACCGTCGACGAGGACGGTTACATCAGCAGCAAGAACAGCTCGGATATCACTTATCGCAACGGCGTAACTCCTACGATCTATCCTACAAACGTATATCTGCCCTCTGCGATGTCCTCTATCGACCTCTCTGAAGACGTGCTTGCAAACCTCACAGTGACAGACGCGACCTCGTGGTCGAGCGGCATAGGCGGCAAGTATCAGACTAAAATAGACGAGGCAATCCGCACGGCGGTTGAGCTTCCCGGCGCAGACGCAGACGGCACAAGCACTCTGCTTATGCTCAGCGCAAAGGGCGCAGCTTACGAGAGCGTCCTTTCCGACGAGAATAACAGCTTCTTCACTATCGGCGGAGGAGAATACAAGATTGTCTCATTCTGGGTCAAGACGAATGACATGGGCGGCAGCACAGCCGCAACCGTCACCGTAAGACAGCACGGCAAGGACAGCAATTCTGCCAACTTCACGGTTGACTCGACTACGATTGACACAACCACCATCAACGACACGGAAGACGTTTACAACGGCTGGGTTCAGTGCTTTGCACTCGTCTCGAACACTACGGAGACCGACCAGCAGTTTGAAATAGTCGTAAACTTCGGCAACACCACGATCAAGAGCACGACAGCCAACTCCTACCGCGGAGGCTGGGTTGCAGTGAGCAACATTTCCTGCGTGACCGTAAACGAAACGGCTTACGGCTACGCCGACACCTCCACCCGCGCAGCCTCGATTGAAATTTCGGAGGCTTCCGAAACGAGCAGCAACAACTTCGACTCGACTTTCGGCAATGGCAAGGATATCGAAACGGGCACAGCCCGCCCCGCAAACTACACGGGCATTAACGGCGATTCCGCTTCCGTAAAGGACATAGTCGTTGAAACTTCCGACTATGACAACACCAACGACTATGCTTATGCAGGTCTCATCAACAAAGATTACTTCGAAAAATACAAGACCTACTTTGCAGACATTCTTTCAAGCCTCGACATAAGCAGCCCTCTCAAGGCACTCTTCGGCGAAGACGCAACCTGGAACGAAGCAGTGGGAGCATCTTCCAATCAGCCCCTCCTCATTGTCAACACCGTCAGAGAATTTGCAGGTCAGAAAGGCATTTACAACTACGGCTATTACGGCGCAGACCAGAGCGCATCCTCCGACAGCTACATTGCAGTCAGCGTCAAGGTAAAAGTCTCTGCAGGCGCGTACGCAACCGTATACCTAGTAAACACCACAGACAAACAGACGCTCTCATTCGAAACTCCCGATTATACCTTCTGGTATGACAACGACGGAAATGTCTTAAAGGGCGAACCCGACGAAGACGCAACAAGACCTCAGCAGCGCGAGAATATCGCATACACGCTGCGCGCAGACGGTCTGTACGAGGACGCGGACGGCAACCTTTACGCAAACATCTATAACCTTGACCACGAATACTTCGACGAGAAAGTAACTTACTACGATGAAAACGGCAACAGCGTAAACTACGACAACATCGACGCCGGCAAGATTTACTACGCCGACGCCGAGCGCACGGCTTACGCTCCCCACTACCTCGTAACAGACGACGGCACGAGAGTTTACAGCTATGTTTCCGGTCTCGGCAACGACAGAGTTTACAACTACCTTGTAAACAACGCCGCAGATACCTCACTCAGCGTGAAGGGCTTCGACCTCGAAGTGGCTCAGCCCAGATACACCTCGGCTTCCGCCGCTGAGACGCCCTACTCCTTCACTATCGACGCAACACCTGCAGACAGCGACCTTGCAGACAAGTGGATTACGGTAAACTTCTTCATTCACACAGGCAGCGAAGCCGTTCCCTACAGACTTGAAGTCTGGAGCGGCTCGAGAGACGAAAAACTCGCCAAAGACGGCGTTGTAAAAGGCAGCTATGTAATGTTTGATTACAGCGCGGTAACCATTGACGAGGACACCTACAATTCGCTCGTATCGCACTACTCCGACGAGATTATTAACGAATACAGAGACGCACTCGTCGGGGAAAATCCTGACATTCAGTTCGCTTCGAATGAGGAAAATATAGCTTACTACGAAAAACTTGCAGAGGAAAACGGCGTAAGCGTGAATGCCTACAATTATACGGCGCAGTACTATACCTATACTCTGTATGACTCGCAGTCCTACGTTCCCTTCAACGAAAATACCGCGGATGAGGACGAAAGAGGTTACAACTACGTCTACGGCGATTACACCGAGAGCCTTGCAGTGCTCAAGGTTGAAGACCTGTCCGACGGTTCGCCCGCTATGAATATGTTCATAGACTACTCGACGGTCGACAAGGATATTTCAATAACCTCCACCTCCGACGTAGAAGAAGACGACACGACGACCACTTCGCCCGGCGATACCAACGTCTGGCTGCTCGTATCTTCCATAGTTCTCGTAGTTGCAATTCTTGTGGCTATCGGCGCACTCGTTGCAAGAGATGTTCTCAAGAAGAGAAAACTCAATAAGACTGCAGGCAAGAACACCTTCAACTTCAACAAGAATAAACGCTATGTAAGGTCCTATGTCAAGGAACACGGCGAAACCCGCGTTGACGACGGCGCGACCGAGGGCGCAGAAGGCGAACAGCCCGCTCAGGAAGAAAATACCGCGGCTGAAACTCAGGAAACTCAGCCTCAGACCGAGGAAGACGCTTCGACTGAACAGGCTGACGAACAGTCCGAAAAAACTGAACAATCGTCCGACGACGATAAGAACAACTGATAATAAATCAGTCTGAACAAAAAAAGCGGGATGCACAATCCCGCTTTTTTATTGCATTTTTTAAATTTTCCGACATTGCGTTTTTTGGAATTTTTAAAAAGGCAGCCTCCTCTGTTTGGGCGTGGTGTTACGCTTGGGCGGGGTGTTCCGCTTGCGCGGGGCGTTCCGTTTGCTCGGGGCGTTCCGCTTGCTCGGGGTGTTCCGTTTGCTCGGGGCGTTCCGCTTGCTCGGGGTGTTCTGTTTGCTCGGGGTGTTCCGTTTGCTCGGGGCGTTCCGTTTGCTCGGGGCGTTCCGCTTGCTCGGGGTGTTCTGTTTGCTCGGGGCGTTCCGCTTGCTCGGGGCGTTCCGCTTGCTCGGGGTGTTTTGTTTGCTCGGGGTGTCCTGTTTGCGCGGGGCGTTCTGTTTGCAAGGGGCGGATCACATATTGTTACAAAACGAATTGATTTTCAGGCAGATTATGTCTGTCTGAACAGATATAAAACGTAACTGTTGAAATGTTTAAAGTTATTAATATTATAAGGCGCGCCGCCCGTTTTAGGGCGGCGCGCCGTATAATATTAATAACTTTAAAAATTTCAAAAGTTAAGTTTTATATCTGTTCAGAAAGACATAATATGCCTGAAAATCAATTCGTTTTTTAACAATATGTGATCC